>JAAXWO010000001.1:0-151828 GCA_013334965.1 Chlorobiaceae bacterium
ATAGGCTACAGGTGTACGCACAGTAATGTGTTTAGCCGAGTAGTACTAATAAGTCGATTGGCTTAATCATTTTTTATTATTGTTGGGTACTCACATACCAGGAAAGTTTATAGGTTTACAGAGAACAGATACCTGTTCATGATCGTCGTGAGCGGTTTGAGTGCATGGCGGACGGAGCGCAGAAACCGGAGTGTACATAAGTACATGAGGATTTCGAGCACCGACCAACGCACCAATCGAATCCCGCAACAGATCAAGAACGGTAGCTAATGTTTCAGGTTTTACGGCGACTATTTCCCTGGTGATCACCTCTTCCCATTCCGAACAGAGTAGTTAAGCCCAGGAGAGCCGATGGTACTGCTTCATTGCGGGAGAGTAGGTCGTCGCCGAGTTTTTAATACAAAAAGCCCACAGTAGTTCCGTGGGCTTTTTGTTTTTCTACCTCTTCCCCCCCTCTCCCACTCACCCAGGAACCTTCTTCACCCTTTCGATATTCTTTCATTGTCAGTGGGACTCTATTTGCTATTTGGAGCCTTGACTAAAGAGTGCTTTATTAACAATTGCTAACCTATTTACGGTATTCAATTTTTGTTCCCGGTTTTACCCTAATTCATAATGGAGATTCCATGAAGAAGATATTCCTGACCCTGGTTGGACTTATGGTTTTCAGTATTTCTGCATTTGCAGAACAGGGCGCAACGCCTGCCGCCCAGAAAGACCAGATGCCGAAGATGAACATGATGATGTGCGACCCAGCCGTCATGGGTGCTAACTGCCCGATGGCAAAGCCCGCGACTCCCCCTGCGAGTGATGCAACGTCCCAGATGGCTCCTGGAAAATGCACCATGGCCGACATGAAGTGCCCGATGAACAGCATGATGCGTTCGATGGTGGATGTGATGAAGATGCAGGGAAAAGTTCTTGCAGGAGTACCTTCAGCAGAGAAGAAGAAGATGGTAGCAGAAATCGATAAAAAAATAGCAGCCCTTGAAACGGGGATTGATAATATGCAGAAGATGCCTATGCCATGCATGTCACAGATGCCTTGCATGCAGCCGAACGCTCCTGCTGCTCCCCAGGCTCCGGCAAAGTGATCGACAGGACGATATCCTGAAATCAAGGCATTAAAACAGAAGAGGCTGTCTCGGGATCAACACTGAGACAGCCTCTTCTGTTATTGGGACAAATTGTCGAACGGTCCATACACAGCAATCATGAGCGTTGCTGTTCCTGCCCGCCATTAATATTCTTTCCGCTTGATTGAAAAGGAGGCGGACATTCCTGCCCGCCATTCAAGTGCCTCTATCCGAGATCCGATATTGATGTCTTGTAGCTAAGGGGAAATGGCGGGTAGGAAAACCCGCCCCCCATTAAATCTATTTACGATTCAGATGTTGCAGGCGTAGCGGCAGAGAATGGCTCCCTTGTCCTTGCGTATATCTGCCTTGACGCTCGTGTTGGGGTTAACCAGCTCTTTCAGCAGGGCGCTGAATGTGCCGAGATAGAAGTTTCCCACCACCGGCTGTGATGGAAAGGTGACTTTGACATTGATGTTTGGAGATGGTTTCGACCCGTAAGTGAATTCACCGCTGCCGGCAAACGTCCACGCATTTTTGCTGATGGCGAAAAGGAATACTTTGAACGCCAGCCCTGCGGGAAGGAGTTTCACAATTGCCTGGAACGGTCCGGGAATGCGCACTTTGAGCAGGTACTTTGCCGTGCGTTCACCAGATTCCCTGAGGATTTCGGCGGTGACCTTTTCTCCGATCTCTTTCTGCAGCGCGATGACCAGTGAGTGGAATTTCGATTCCTCCACCATTTCGGAAGGGAGGTTGTTGATCAGATAGCCCTGTCCCATTTTTTTGAGAAGCTCTTCCGTGGGCTTTTTGCCGTATTTGGTCTCAAGGGAGCCGACAGTCTGTATGATGGAGTTCGGTCCTATTCTGGATGGGGTACTCATTGAATATGGTCTCTTCGTTGGTTAAGCGTTACTGATGTTTTTGAGCGAACTGAGCTATTTATTGTTTGCCTGACCGTGAGGTCGACGGTATCTCAAGCCTGATATTTTCTGTCACCCAGCCGGGGCGGACGGTGACCGTGGTAGCAGCAAAAGGATCACTCGGGGAGAATGGATCGAGGGAACCCCCGTTCCATTCCGAGGTTTGAGCTGGCGCTTTATCTGATGGAATGAAAGCGTTTACCGTATAGTCTCCCGGAGGAAGCTCCTTGAACGAAAAACTGAAGCTCCGGTTCCTGGACGGGCGAAGGAGCGAACGGAGTCTGGCCGTGGTGCCAGGTCGATACACTTCGATGATGACGGACGGGGCATCGCCAGCCGCAACGGTCCCGTTGATTTCTCCGTACTGGTCAGCACCGGCGACGCTGAATCTGGACTCCACGAACCTCTCTTTGCTTTTCTCGCCCGCAAGGCCGATCACCTCTCCGGTGTTTACCTTCATGATATATTCCTGGCCGGGTTCGAATCTGCCCACAGGGTGGATGGTGTAGGTGCGGCTGTCGATTCTTGCGATCGAAAAAGGCTCGTTCCTTTCCGTCGCGTTCCGGATGGAGGTGAACTTTGCTGCAGATTTTACCGATGATTCTATCACCGGCAGGTTGAATTGCAGTTCAAGGCTCGAACCCGTTTCAGGCCTGACGGTTTCGGGAATGAAGTTGAGCGTTTTATCGGCGGGCAGGATCCTGAGCGATAGTTGCGGATATATTTCTGCGTGCGAATTGCCCGGAAAGGTCAGTTCCGAAGGTTTGCCGGTATTGCCATGCGGAACGTAAGAGAGACGATAAAAGGCGCTGCGAGACATCGGCCCGGTCAGGAACCGATATGTCGATTCCTCTTCAGCCCGGCCCAGCGAGAAGAAACCGAGAACCGGCAGTGTGGTTCCCGTTGATGTGTCGCTGATGCTGATCCCTGAAAGATCGAATGTCCGCGACGGAATCCTTGCGCTGAAGGTTGCCTCGAGCTCGCGGCTGTTGATCGTCCTGCATGAAAGCAGGGATGCCGGCGCAGAGTCCCCGGGTGAAAGGCGGAACGTTACACTCTTCTGTCCGCTTTCAACATTGGCGGTCGGTGTGACGCCGAACTCTTCCTTGTCCGGTTCCGGACGCAGGTTGCCGTTTTTGTCGTTGACGGCTGTCAGCCGGAAGCTGCCGGATCCGAGACTTTCAAAATGGAACTCACCGCCCGGGCCGGTCTGGGCGATATAGTCCGGCAGGAGGGCCGCCGAGTCGGACTTGCGCGTTTCTGTCGCTCCCGGGGCATAGGCCATCACCGTGATGTTCGATGCGGGGGCCATGCGGTTTGTCCAGACCGTTCCGTCGATTGTTCCCTTGTCGATTGCCGGACCGGTGGAAAATGCAAGCGCCCAGCTGCGATCAAGCTGGTTGCCGTAAATTCCTTTCAGGGGCTTCTGCAGTGTGAGCGTGTAAGTCCTGCCGGGTTTTAACGGGGTGTAGAGCCTGATATCGGCTTCCTTGCCGTGAACCGTAATTTCATAATCGGGGATGATCGGAGAAAAAAATATCGATTTCGACAGGGCGCTCCTGCTGACGTAATGGCTGAATCCGAGGCGGATCGTTTTCGGGGATACGTTGACCGTGCCGGGCTCTGGAGATGAGGCTGTGATGCTGAGCGGTGATAGGTCCGGAGGGCCTCCGGGTGGGGTTTTGTCGGTGGCGCAGCCTCCGGCAAATATTGAGATCAAAAGGATCGCCAGGATTTTCAGGCCGGGAAATTCTTTCACGTAGGCACTCCCTTCAGACAGTTGAAAGCTGCTCAATTGTTTCTCAGCGTGAAAATTCTTAAATTAAAAACTGATGTTATACTATGAAAGCGTTTTGCGAAAATAATATAGATTTATCGTGCAATAGATGGCCAGAAGAAATTTCAAGGTTCTTTATGTCTCTGGCGAAGTTTCTCCTTTTATAAGGGTCAGTTCGCTGGCCGATTATATGGCCTCCTTTCCACAGGCACTTGAGGAGGAGGGCTTCGAAGCTCGCATAATGATGCCGAAGTACGGTATTATCAACGACAGGAAGTTCCGCCTGCACGATGTGCTGAGGCTTTCGGATATAGAAGTCTCTCTCAAAGAGAAGAGCGACATGCTCCACGTTAAGGTTACCGCCTTGCCTTCGAGCAAAATCCAGACCTATTTCCTCTATAACGAGAAATATTTCAAGCGAGCCGGTCTTTTTTCAGATATCCCGATGGGCGGAGATCACAAGGGCAGTGCGGAAAAACTGATCTTTTTCAGCATTGGTGTCATGGAGACTCTCGTCCGCCTCGGATGGCAGCCGGACATCATCCATTGCCACGACTGGCATTCAGGCCTGGTTCCGCTTCTGGTCAAGACCCGTTATGCCCATCACGACTTCTTCAAGAAGGTGAAGGTCGTCCAGACGATCCATAACGTCCACCGTCAAGGCATCTTCCAGTCCAAGGTGTTTCAGAAATATCTTCCTGAAGATGTGTTCGGAGGCCTCGAAATACAGGGGGAAGAGGTTAACCTGCTCGCTACCGGCATTAAGTATGCCGACCTGGTGACGACCACCTCCAAGAGCTATGCGAAAGATATCAGCCACGATCCGGAGCTCTCTTTCGGTCTCGACAAGTTGCTGCTCAGTCGCGGGGACCGTTTCCACGGCATCCTGAACGGGATGGATACCCGTCAGTGGAACCCTTTGGCGGACAAGCTGATCAAAAAACGCTACAGCACCGAACAGCCTGAAATCAAGCTTGAGAACAAGAAAGTGCTTCTCGAAGAGCTCGGCATGCCTTTCTCCGAGGAGATTCCACTTGTCGGCGTTATGGCCAATGTTCATGCAAGCCAGGGGGCTGAACTTCTGAAGGAGAGCCTCGACAAACTGCTTGCGCTTGACATCCAGCTGGTTGTTTTCGGATCGGGAGACAAGGAGTATGAGCAGGTGTTTGTTGATGCCGCCGCTGAAAATCCGGAGAAGATGGCCGTCAGGAACGAGTTCTCCGACGCGTTTTTCCATCAGATGATCGCCGGTATCGACATCATGCTGCTTCCCGCCAAAATCGAGGCTTGCGGCATGATCCAGATGTTCGCCATGAATTACGGCACCGTACCGGTCGCTTTTGCCGGTGGCGGGATTGTGGAGACCATCGAAGAGGTCAAAGAGGATCAGGGCACAGGGTTCATTTTCACTGAATATACCCCCGAAGCACTGCTCGGGAAGATTCAGGAGGCGATAACTCTCTTTGGTGACAAGGATCGTTGGGCGCGACTTGTTCTCGAAGACATGGGCCGTGATTTTTCATGGAAAACTTCGGCTGAAGAGTATAGCGAGCTGTATCGGAACCTGCTTGGTTGAGGCGACATGGAACAGTCTGTAAAGGTTCTGTTTCTCGACAGGGACGGAACGATCAACCAGGATATCGGCAGCTACGTCTCTTCGCGTGAGGAGTTTATCCTGATCGATCGGGCTGATGAAGCCATTGCCGCTGCCCGAAAGGCAGGATACCGTATTGTGATCATCACCAACCAGGCCGGAATCGCACGGGGAATCGTGACGCCCCGGCAGGTCGAGGATATCAACGATTACCTCAACGAGCTGCTCGCGCTGAAACAGGCCGCTTTCGATCTCTGTTACTACTGCCCTGCGCATCCCGGTTATCCGCATCCTGAGTACGACCAGTACCTTGACTGTCGAAAGCCATCTCCCCGGATGGTGGAGCAGGCGGTCGCCGATCTCCTGAAGGAGGGGCTGGTGGTCGACCGTGCGGCCTCCTTTTTTATCGGAGACAAGGTGATCGATGTCGAATGCGGCCTGCGAGCCGGAGTGAGACCGATCCTTGTCAGGACAGGCCATAACGAAGAGGCGCTATGCCAGGAGCGCCAGGTTGTGCCCGAACATGTCGCCGACGACCTTTATGAGGCCATCATGGGATACATCCTTTCACCGGCATCCCGCTGAGGAGCCTTGATGCTCAGTCTTTACGTCCATATTCCCTTCTGCCGTGAGCGCTGCCTCTACTGCGACTTCTTTCTCGTTACCCGAAGTGATTATGTCGGTCGCTTTTTTGAGGCGCTCGCCGAAGAGACGCGATCAAAATCGCAGCTTTTTCATGGGCAGACGATCAAGGCTGTCCATTTCGGGGGAGGCACCCCGTCGTTCGTTCCTGTCTCCTGTATCTCCGGTTGGCTTGAGCAGGTTGCCGGGATCGCCAACCTCGCTCCGGATGTCGAAATCACCCTTGAAGCCAACCCTGAAGACCTTGATGTGCGGTCGCTTGACGCCCTGCGTGCGGCAGGAGTCAACCGACTGAGCATCGGCGTCCAGTCGTTCATCGACAGGAAGCTTCGCGCCCTCGGCAGGGCCCATTCAGCCGGGGATTCCATCCGTACGGTCCGCCTTGCCCTTGAGCGCTTCAATTCGGTCAGCATCGACCTCATGTGCGGCGCAGAAGGCGAAGGGGCCGACGAGTGGGAGGCCGACCTGCGTGCGGCCATGGGGCTGCGCCCGCCACATGTGTCGGTCTACATGCTGACGCTCGAAGAGAAGACCCGCCTGTGGCGGGATGTACGCCGTGGCAGGGTCGTGCTTCCGGCGGAGGATATCCAGGCCTCGATGTACGACCATGCCCGCCGGATGCTTTGCGCCGAAGGGTACCTGCATTACGAGGTTTCGAATTACGCGTTGCCCGGCCATCACTCCCGGTACAACCTGGCGAGCTGGATGCGTGAGCCTTATCTCGGCTTCGGGCCTTCAGCGCACAGTTTCATGGTGTCGGCAGACGGGGAGACGCGGTTTTCGAACGCATGCAGCCTGACGAAGTACCTTGCCGATCCGGCCGGAGCAGTCGACTTCAGCGAGGTGCTTACTCCTGGGCAGCGATTTGACGAAGAGGTTTTCCTGTCGCTGAGGATTAACCGCGGATTGCCGGTTGAGTTATTGAGAAAAGCTCATCAATCCGGGCTTGAACGACTGGATGCTGCAATCGGCGTGTACCTTGAAAAAGGGTGGATCTCCATCGACGACGGTATCGTCACCCTGACGGAATCCGGGTTCCTTTTTGCCGATCTGGTCGCTACCGGATTGATCCATGGCTGATGGTCATCAGGGAGTTCGGCATCCGCATCATGTGTTCATGGCAGAAAAAGAGAGGTAGGGGTGAATTGCATGAACGTTTCATTGTTGGACGGAGATCAAGGCGGAATTATTTTCAGGTTGTCTTATCTTGAGCGATTAACAAAGGATGTTGAATCATGAATACAATCGATCCAGCCAATACCGCAGCATATTTTCGGGATGTCGTAAAAAAGGAGATCCTCGAAGATGGTCTGGAGATAAATATTGCGGGTATTCTCGCATCCTCCGACCCGGCTTCGATAACCTATTGCAATTATGCCCGCAGCGGCTGTGAAGATGTCGGCATCAATTTCAAGCTCTTCAACGCCGACCCTGATTCCGTCGTCTCCATCCTGTCCGACGTCAACAGCGACAAGAACATCCACGGCATCTTTATCTACTATCCCATCTGGGGAGATCTCCGGGATGGTGATATCAGGGACATGGTGTCGCCGCAGAAGGATGTTGAGGGACTCACCTCATACTGGATCAGTAAGCTTTATGCCAATGAACGGTTTGACGGCGAGGAACGGCAGTTCAAGGCCATTCTTCCATGCACACCGTTGGCGATCATAAAATTGCTGGAAGAGACGGAAGCCTATACGCCATACGGCCTGCCATTCAAGGGGAAGACAATTACGGTATTCAATCGCTCGGAAGTCGTGGGGAAGCCGCTTGCCTATATGCTCTCGAATGACGGCGCGAAAATTTATTCGTTTGACGTTACCGGCGGCATCGTGATCGACAATACCTGTGCCGACCCGGAACCGGTCACGGTTACGCGTGAGATGGCATTGCGTGATTCGGATATCGTGATAACGGGAGTTCCTTCCAGGCAGTTCGAAAAGATCAGCGCGAAAGAGTTGAAGCCGGGGGCGATCTGCCTGAATTTTTCCTCTGTGCAGAACTTTGAAAGCGATGCCAAAGCTGCCGCCGCCAGTTTCATTCCCAGGGTCGGTCCCATGACCGTGGCCATGTGCATGCGTAACGCCCTGCAGCTTTATCGGAATTATCATCAGGACCGGTAAGCCGATGGTTGGTACGCCTGCTGCCGGGGGCGCAAGGCGTTGTCTTGCTTTCCCGGCTGAGCTGATCGCCTCAGGTCTGGCTCAAAACCATCCACTTCGTTCATGAACCCTCGTCGTTAACTCTCCTTTCTTCTCATTTCCCTGTTTCCGGAATTTCTTCGGGCGCCCGGTCCTTCGATCTCCTTTATTCCGCTTCCCTCATCCTGTGCCCGCATTCCGGTCTGATCCCGCACATAGAGAGCGCCATTCGTCAGACTCCAGGCGTGTGATAACGAAAGACGGGGGGGACGATTTGATCTGTCCTTTGCCCCTTGTTGGGTAATTTACGTCCAAAGTGCGTCGGTGTAGACGTTTTGCGGTATACAAATTACCCTATCAACGGGATTTCTGGTTTGCCTCTGTCAATGGATATTGAAGGCGTAAAAACAGCAACCTTCAAATTACATCCCAAGCTGAACAGTGAGCATACCATGACTAAAACACAACATGACAGAAACGCCGATGCTGTCAATCACTCTTACGGATTGAAGCATGCGGCCCTTTCTCCTCTGGAGACACTCGGGCAGTCGATTGCAAACATTGCGCCGACTGCGACTCCGACCGTCGTTATTCCTCTCGTTTTCGCCGTTTCGGGCGGAGGTACGTGGCTGGCTTACCTGATTGCAACCCTCAGCATCCTGCTGGTCTCTTCGAGCATCAACCAGTTCGCAAGGCGTTCCGCCTCGCCGGGTTCATTCTACTCTTACACGGTCGAAGGGCTCGGCTCTTTCTGGGGCTCCATCACCGGTTGGGCACTCCTGATCGCATACATCGGTTGCGCTTCGGCAGTAACTACCGGTTTTTCCAACTACTCCAACGTGCTTCTCGAACACCTTGCCGGTTTCAGGATCCCGGCGGCGATCTTCATCGCCCTCAGCGTCCTCGTTGCATGGTACGTCGCCTACAAGGATATCCAGCTTTCCGCCCGTCTGATGCTGGGCCTGGAGTTCGCATCGGTTTCACTCATCCTTGTGCTCGTAGGAGTGACGATTTTCAATTACGGTTTCAAGCTCGACTGGGAGCAGCTTCTCCTGAAAAACACCTCGCTTGATGCGCTGAAAGGGGGTCTCGTTCTCGCCATTTTCAGCTTTGCCGGTTTTGAAAGTGCGGCTACCCTTGGCACAGAAGCGAAGAATCCGCTGTCAAGCATCCCGAGGGCGATCGTCAGGAGCGCCATCATCGTCGGTTCCATTTTCGTGTTCTCCTCCTACGCCCAGGTCATCGGCTTCCAGGGTTATACGGAAACGCTCGACAAAAGCTCGGCCCCCCTCAACGTCCTTGCCGACCGCGCCGGCCTTTCCTCCCTCGGCCTTCTGATCGATATCGGCGCCGTCGTCAGCTTTTTCGCATGCACCCTGGCGAGCATCAACGCAGCAGCGCGTATCCTGTTCCTGATGAGCCGACACGGTATTTTCCATTCGTTCGCCGGAAGCGCCCATGAGACGAACTCCACGCCGCACACGGCCGTGACTGTAGCTTCGGTTATCGCGTTTTTCCCGGCTGCGATCCTTTCAGTTCTCGGCGTAGGCGATTTCGACATCTACGGCTGGGTCGGGACGGTTGCTACCCTCGGATTCATTGTGACCTACATCATCATCTCGGTCGCTGCGCCGATCTACCTGAAGCAGAGGGGAGAGCTGAAAATCCAGAATCTCGTGGTCTCGGGCCTGTCGGTTTTCGTTCTCGGGCTTGCGATCCTCGGCAACATCTATCCGGTTCCGCCGGCTCCGTACAACTATCTGCCGTACCTGTTCTTCGTACTGCTTCTCGGCGGAGTGGCCTGGATCGCCGTCATCCACAACTACCATCCCCATGTGGTTGACAAGATCCACAGCGAGACCAGCGCAAACAGCTCTCGTTTCTCTGCCGAATCGCGGGCAGGAGCGTAATCCGTAACTCGTGACGCGTGACACGAGACGCGAGACTCGTAATCCGTAACTCGTGACCCGTGACGCGAGACTCGTAATCCGTAACTCGTGACCCGTGACGCGTGACTCGTAATCCGTAACTCGTGACGGGTGACACGAGACGCGAGACTCGTAATCCGTAACTCGTGACGGGTGACACGAGACGCGAGACTCGTAATCCGTAACTCGTGACGGGTGACACGAGACGCGAGACTCGTAATCCGTAACTCGTGACGGGTGACACGAGACGCGTGACGCGTAATTCGTAATTCGTGACGCGTGACTCGTAATTCGTAACTCGTAACAGAAATTTGAAAAGTAGTAGACATGAACGCACCATCAGTACTCAATGCAGCGGTGAAGCGTGGTCCGGAAAAGGGTGCGATCGTCCGGCAGGACAACAGGCACCTGATCCACCCGCAGCATCATCCGAGCGAACACAGGGATCCCCATGTGTGGGTCTCGGGAGAGGGGGTCAAGCTCACGAACCTGGAAGGGGAACAGTACATCGACGGACTTGCCGGAATGTGGAACGTTTATGTCGGCCATGGCCGTCAGGAGCTTGTCGACGCCGCATCCAGGCAACTCGGTACCCTGGCTTTCGCAACGGCTTATGCGGGATCGACGCATCTGCCTGCCGTCGAACTGGCCGAAACCCTGAAGCGGCTCGTCTACCCGAACATCGAGGCGTTCTATTTCACCCTCGGAGGCTCCGATGCGACGGACACTTCGGTAAGGACGGCACGATTTTACTGGGGGTCAAAAGGGCGTCCTGAAAAGTTCAAGATCATCTCGAGGAAGCTCAGCTACCACGGTTCGACGATCGGTGCCGCAGCGGCTACCGGAGTCGAAGAGTTTTCAGGGGTGTTCGGGCCGAGGGCGAACGGCTTCCTGCAGATCGATTCACCCTATCCCTACCGGTTCACCACGGCCAGGACAGATGTATCTCCAGGTGTCGCTGCGGCAGACCTCCTCGAAGAGGCGATCCTCCGTGAGGGCGCGGACACGGTTGCGGCGTTCATCGCAGAGCCCATCCAGGGGGGCGGCGGCGGGGTTCTCGTGCCTCAGGAGGATTATTTCCAGCGCATCAGGGAGATCTGCGACCGTTACGACGTGCTTCTGATCAGCGACGAGGTCATCACCGGATTCGGAAGGACCGGCAAGTGGTTCGCGCTCGATCACTGGGGAGTCCAGCCGGACATCCTCCAGTTCGCCAAGGGGATCACGAGCGGATATTTCCCGCTCGGCGGCATCGGGGTCTCCGGCGCCATCAAGGAGGTCATGGACTCTGTGACCCCCGACCTTCGATGGATGCACGGCTGCACCTGCTCTGCCCATCCGGTCGCCTGTGCCGTGGCGATCGCCAACATAAGGATCCTCGAAGAGGAGGGGCTTGTCGAGCGGTCAGCCGCGCTCGGCCGGAGGCTTCTTGAGAAGTTACAGCCTTTAAGCAGTCACCCGCACGTCGGAGAGATAAGGGTGCTCGGCCTGCTCGCTGGCATCGAGCTCGTGGCCGACAAGGCGACCGGGGAGCGATACCCGTCAGGTTCAGGGGTAGGGAAGCGTGTGCGGGATGCGCTCTTTTCCCGCGGCTTGCTCACCCGGGTGCTCGACGAAACCATCTGCCTCGCTCCGCCGCTGGTGGTCAGCGAGGAGGAGATCGATCGCATCGCGGGGATCGTCATCGAGTCAATTGCCGAAGTGACCGGCAGCTGAGGTCAACAAAACAACAGAATCATCATTCATCAGCAAGTAACCGTTATGTCAAGAATATCCCACGTCGTCTATGAAGAGGCGACTCCGGAGATCCGTCAGGTTTGGGACGATGTCGTCGAAAAACATGGTTCGGTATCGAACATGAAGGCAGTGCTGCTGCACTCCCCTACGGCGCTCAACGCCGTGCTCGAATGGTACAGCCTGTACGGCAAGGTCAAGCCGGTGCTCGGCCAAAGGTTGACCATCCTGTTCTGCGACGCCATTTCTCGTGAGAACGCCTGCCAGCTCTGCTCTTCCTACATGCGCAAGGGGATCATCGAAGGTGGAGAGGATCCCGAAAACCTGATCCTCTCGGAACGCGATAAAATTATTATCGATTTTGGCCGTCAGCTTGCACACGATCCCAACAGGATCACGGACGAGGCGTTCTCAAAACTGCATGACTACCTGACCGAAGCCCAGATCGTCGAACTGACGGCCTTTGGCGCGCTGATGATCGTCAACAACGTCTTCAACAACGCCCTGCGCATAGATATCGACGACGTCCTGGCAGAGTACCGCGTCAGGCCGGAGATCGCTTTCGCGGGATCGTCACGTTACCAGAACGGCAAGGAGCAGTCATGAGCGAGAGAACATACCATTTCGATACCCTGCAGGTGCACGCAGGACAGGTTCCCGATCCGACGACCGGGGCGTGCGCGGTGCCTATCTACCAGACGACATCGTTCGTTTTCAGGAACTTCGAGCAGGCCAGGGCGATCAGCTCGGTCGAGGAGTTCGGGTTCGACTATACCCGCATTACCAACCCGACCAACGAGGTGCTGGAGAACCGGATCGCCATTCTCGAAGGCGGCAGCGGCGCATTGTCCGTTGCGTCAGGATCTGCGGCGACGGCCTGTTCGCTCCTGAACATCACCCATGCAGGCCATGAGATCGTTGCGGCCAAAACGCTTTACGGCGGCAGCTTCAACCTGTTCCGGAACACCCTGCCCAAACATGGCGTGAACACGCACTTCGTGGACCCGATCGATCCCGGGAATTTCCGGGCGGCCATCAACGACAACACCAGGGCCCTGTTCATCGAAACCATCGGCAATCCCGACATCAACATCATCGATTTCGAGAAGGTGGCGCGTATTGCCGAGGAAAACGGCATTCCGCTCATCGTCGACAACACCTTCGGCACGCCCTACCTGTTCAGGCCGTTCGATTACGGCGCGAACATCATCGTACATTCGGCGACCAAGTATATCGGAGGTCATGGAACCAGTATCGGCGGCCTGATCGTTGACGGAGGCAATTTCGACTGGTCCAACGGCAAGTTTCCCGATTTCACGACTCCGGACCCGGCATACAACGGTTTCATCCACTGGGAGCGCTGGGGGAACTACCCCGGCATGGGCAATATCGCCTACATCATCAAGGTGAGGCTCCAGTACCTGCGCGATCTCGGCGCCTGCATGAGCCCTTTCAACGCCTTCCTGTTCCTGCAGGGGCTTGAAACCCTTTCGTTCAGGATCTCCCGCCAGGTGGAGAGCGCCCAGCGTATTGCGGAGTTCCTTGAATCGCATCCCGATGTGGAATGGGTCAACTATCCCGGCCTGAAGAGCAGCCCGTACCATGAGCTTGCACTGAAGTACCTGCCGAAAGGGCCGGGGGCGATCCTTGCCTTCGGTGTGCGCGGTGGGTTCGAGAGGGCCAAAAAGTTCATCGAAAGCATGAAGGTATTCTCGTTCCTGGCCAACGTCGGCGACTCGAAATCGCTGGTGGTCCACCCTGCGACGGTGACCCATGGCCAGCTCACTGAGGCCGAGCAGCGACTCGCAGGGGTGAAGCCGGAGCAGATCAGGTTCTCCGTAGGCACGGAAAACATCGAAGACCTGCTTTGGGACATCGAACAGGCGTTCGAGCGCTCTTCGACGCAAGAGTGACAGAAGCATGTAATTATATATTTCTCAAACACGTATCGACAACAAAAAGCAACTATCCCTCGGAGTACCGTTATGAAAAAGAGAGTAAAAACAGCCGCCCTCGCCATTGCGATCTTTGCCGGAATCGGCGGCACGGCACAGGCTGAAGGCTTCAAGACCGGAGTAGACCTCGTCAGCAGTTTCGTATGGCGCGGCAGCGACATCGGCGACTCGCCAGCCATCCAGCCGAACCTCTCCTACACCTTACCCGGCAGCGGCATCGTGCTTGGCGCATGGGGGACCTATGCGGTGACGGATTATCAGCCCTCAGGCGAGAACTACAAGGAGGTCGACCTGTTCGTCACGGTTCCGGCAGGCCCATTCAGCTTCACGCTGACCGATTATCACAATGCCACCGATACCACCCCCGACAAGGCAAGGACGTTTGACTTCAGCAAAGACGGCCCGAACGTCGTCGAGGTAAGCGCCGGCTACAGCAAAGGAAACCTGAGCCTTCTGGCGGCAATCAACGTGGCAGGTACCGACAACAGGAATGCCAAGTATTTCGAGGCAGGTTACAAATTTTACGAGAAGGACGGCTATAGCGCCAGGGTGATCGCCGGAGCGGGCAATGAGAACTATTACGGCGACGCGGAGGGCGACAATATTGCGCTGGTCAATACCGGGGTCTCGGTTTCAAAGGATCGCTTTACAGGATCGCTGGTCTACAACCCCGATACCCAGAAGTCCAATCTGGTTTTCTCCGCCTCGTTCTGATTTTCGATGGATGTTCTTTCATAAACGTGCGTTGTGCTGTAAAAGGGGCTCTTGCGGGCTCCTTTTCTTTTTCTGTTTTTCTTTTGCCTATATTTTCTCCGGCTGGTCCATGACGGACGGGAATGCAGTCGTTTCGCCCTGAAAGCGCCAAGAACCCTGGAATTTGCATGAATCACAGAAAGCTCAACAGGATCATCGCTGCAGTCATGTTTCTGGCTGCGGAAATTGTCTTTTTCTCGACCATGGCGCCGACATTCTCGTTCTGGGATTGCGGCGAGGTGATCGCGACCTCCCGTACGCTCGGCATTCCCCATCCTCCCGGGGCACCGCTTTTCCTGCTGATAGGGCACCTCTTTTCCCAGATTCCGCTGTTTCATGATATCGGAGCCCGCATCAATCTCGTCAGCACTCTTGAGAGTTCTGCGACGGTCATGCTGGTTTACCTGATCATCGTCAGGCTTATTACGATCTACAGGGGCTCCGATCCAGACAAATGGAGCGTGCCCGAGATGATCTCGGCTTATGGCGGCGCCGTGGTCGGGGGCTTCGCCCTCGCATTTTCGGACAGCTTCTGGTTCAATGCGGTCGAAACCGGCCTGTGGGCCGCATCCTCGTTCATTACGGCGACGATCGTCTGGATGATGCTCTGCTGGTACGAGGAGGATCCTGCCCCTGGCAGCGAACGGTGGCTCCTGGCCGTGATGTACATGTTCGGTCTCTCCATCGGCGTGCATCTCCTCTGCCTGCTGGCCCTGTTCGCGCTGGTGCTGCTCTACTATTTCAAGAAATACGAGGTCAACCTGCGCTCGTTCAGCCTGATGGTCCTGTTCAGCCTCGCACTCTTTTTCCTCATCTACCGGGGGATTATCAAGGAGCTTCCGGTCCTGCTGGTCAGGACATCGTGGTGGGGCGTCGGGACATTGGTCATCCTGCTGGTCATCGGCATCCATTATTCCCACCGGAGCCGTCAGGTGCTGCTCAACCTTGGGCTGATGTCGGTGTTGCTGCTTGTGCTCGGCTACACCTCCTACATGCTGATCTTTGTCAGGGCTCATGCCGGGCCGCCCATCAACGAGAACAATCCTTCGACGCTGGACGCCTTTTTCTCCTACGTCAACCGCGAGCAGTACGGGGAGTGGCCGCTCTGGCCCCGGCGCTGGTCTCCCGAGCCGGTTCACCAGTACTTTTACGAGAAGTATTCGAGCGATCTGGAATATTTTTTCAGCTATCAGCTCAGCCATATGTACCTGCGTTACTTCGGCTGGCAGTTCATCGGCCGTTCCGCCGATATTGAGGGGGCCATTGTAGACTGGAGCAGGTTGTGGGGATTGCCGTTCCTTGTCGGGGTAGCCGGTGCGGCCGCGCATTTCAGGCGCCACTGGAAGACGGCCATGGTGGTTTCGGCACTTTTTGTCATGACGGGGCTGGTGCTGGTTCTCTACCTGAACCAGACAGAACCCCAGCCACGTGAGCGCGACTACAGCTATGTCGGCAGCTTTTTCGCTTTTGCCCTGTGGATAGGGATCGGCATCGAGAGCCTGTTTACCTCCCTGGCCGAAAAGATGAAGTCCGGTGACCTCCGCCGCAACACATGGGTAGCCATCGGCGTCGTCGCGGCAGGACTCTTTCTGATCGACGGGCGCATGCTCCTGGCAAACTACAGGACCCATGACCGTTCCGGGAATTACGTGCCCTGGGACTGGGCATGGAACATCCTGCAGAGCTGCGAGAAGGATGCGATCCTCTTTACGAATGGTGACAACGACACCTTTCCGTTATGGTACCTGCAGGAGGTGGAGCGAATCAGGACCGATGTCAGGGTGGTCAACCTGAGCCTGGCGAACACCGGATGGTATCTGCTCCAGCTTAAGCACGAAAGCCCGAGGGGGGCGAAGCCGATCTCCTTCACCATGAGCGATGCGGACCTTGCAGGCGTTACCTATATGCCGGTCGATTCCATCGATGTCGCCGTGTCTGCGGGCATCGAGCAGCGCAAGCTGTTGCAGGATGCCCGGCGCTCGGGGGTTTCCCTGCCCTCTTCGCCTTCCGATTCGCTTCGATGGAGGCTCAGGCCGGGGATTACCTACAAGGGCGATACCTATCTTCGTCCCCAGGACATCGCCGTGTTCGAGATCGTTGCCGCCAATTACGGACAGCGACCGATCTATTTCGCCCTCACCGTCGATCCGGAGGGGATGATCGGCCTCGACAAGCAGCTGCGCCTTGACGGCCTGGTTTACAAGGTGGTGCCGCTCACGAGCAGGACTCCCATGAGTTTTGTCGATCCGGCCACGCTCTACGGAAACCTGTTCAGGACCTACCGGTATCGAAACAGCAGCACTCCCGGCGTCAATATCGAGGAGACCTCGAGGAACATGCTCGGCAACTATCCGCCCCTTTTCGTTCGCCTGGCAATGGAGCTCTCATCGTCTCCCGAAGACACGGTGAGCCTCCCTGCTCCTTCCGGCGCACCCGTGGAAAAACAGCGGGGCCAACTGGCCCTTCAGGTGCTCGACCGTTCCGGCGCGCTGTTCCCGCTGCAGAGGTATCCGGTCAATCCCCAGCTGGCGGGATCGGCCGTATCGATCTATTCCAGCCTTGGTGCAAAGGAGAAAGCATATCCTTATATTCACTATCTTGAACTTGTGGCGGCAGAGAGCGACGTGCGGCAGGATCCCGAACTGTTCTATACCCTTGCCCGGGCATACCGCTCGGCAGGCAGGGATCGGGAAGCGGCCGTTGTTATGGAGGGCCTGAAAAAGGCGCTTCCCGCGATGAGAAAACAACTGGATTCCCTTAAGCAATAGCAGTTATTTTATGAGCAGCAGTATTCATGCGACGGCAGTCATTGGTTCCGGAGCCGTTCTTGGCGAGGATGTGGTCATCGGTCCATATGTGGTGATCGAGGATGACGTCGTCATCGGTGACCGAACGGTCATCGCTCCCCATGCCCATATCGCAGATGGAGCACGCATCGGAAGCGAGTGCAAAATATTTTCGGGAGCGGTGCTTTCGACAGGACCGCAGGACCTGAAATATGCAGGGGAGAAGACCTATCTCCATGTAGGCGACCGGACGGTCATCCGTGAATGCGTTACCTTGAACAGGGGGACCAAGGCCAGCGGGAAAACCGTTATCGGCTCTGACAACCTGCTTATGGCCTACGTCCACGTCGGCCATGACTGTGTCATCGGCAGCCATGTGGTGATCGCCAACTCGGTTTCGTTCGGAGGGCACTGCGAAGTCGGGGATTATGTGGTGATCGGTGGCATTACGGGGGTGCACCAGTTCGTCAGGGTCGGCAGGTATGCGATGGTCGGGGGCCTCTCCAGGGCGGTTCTCGATGTGCCGCCGTTCGTCATGGCCGGAGGCGCATCCTCCTTAAGGTACGAGGGGCTCAATCTGGTCGGCCTGAAGCGCAGGGGCTTTACTCCGGAGCAACTGGGCAACATCAGGAGCGTTTACCGGGTGATCTTCCAGTCGGGCCTGCTTCTTGCCAACGCGCTTGAAGCTGTACGCAGCGATTTTCCCCAGACTCCCGAAGTGCTTGAAATCCTCCATTTCTTTGAGTCTAACCAGCACGGCAGGAAGTTTCTCAAGCCTTACAAATCATAAAGCAGGCGATTATGCCTTCATGGGCCATCGGCATCGATCTGGGCGGAACGAACATCAAGACTGCGGTTGTCGATGAAGCGGAGGGGATTCTTTTCGAGGATACCCAGCCTACAGAGTTGGATTCAGGACCCGAAGGAGTCGTAAGGCAGTTGGCGCTTGTCGCTACCGAGCATTACCAGCGAGCTTCCGAACTTCTTGACCCCGGCACTTTCGCCGGCATAGGCGTCGGGGCTCCCGGCGCGGTCGATTCACTTCGCGGGACCCTCTCCTACCCTCCGAACCTTCCCGGCTGGGGGCGTTACGCGTTGCGTGAACAACTTCAGCTCCGGCTTGAAAAGGCCCATGGGATAACGTCGTTCGTCCTGATCGAAAACGACGCCAATGCGGCGGCATACGGCGAGGCGGTTTTTGGAGGCGGCAACGCATTCCGCGACTTCATGATGATCACTCTCGGCACCGGCGTGGGCGGTGGAATCATCCTCGACAGAAAGCTTTACCGCGGGCCGAACGGCACGGCCGGCGAGATAGGGTTCATGATCATCGATTTCGAGGGCGACAGCGTCCACGCCGGAGTTCGTGGTACGATTGAAGGCCTTATCGGCAAGGAGCGGATCGTCGAAATGGCTTGCGGCATGATCCATGAGCAGGGAACTTCTCCGCGCCTTATGGAGCTCTGCACGCACGACCTTGCCCGCCTTTCTCCGCGGTACATCGAACAGGCGGCAAAGGAGGGAGATGCCGCAGCTCTCCATACATGGCAGCGCGTGGGCAGCATCCTCGGCGTAGGCCTCGCCAACATCGTCGCCCTGATGGATATCAGGAAGTTCGTGATCGGCGGGGGGATCGCTGCGGCAGGGCCCCTGATTTTCGAACCGGCCCTGATGCAGCTTCATCGCTCCACGCTTCCCTCGATGCACGAAGGACTTCAGATCGTTCCTGCACGGCTCGGCAACAAGGCCGGCATATGCGGCGCGGCTGCGCTCTGTTTCGCTTCCGGCCAACCTTTGAGGCAGAATGATTGAGGGGCTTCGCCACATCCTGTTTCCTGAAGTCTGCGTCGTCTGCCGCAAACTGCTTGAAAAAGGGGAGCATCAGATCTGTTCAACCTGCTTTGGAGATTTCAACCGCTATCCCCGGGCCGATGCTGGCGGCAACGCACTCAGGAAAACCATCCTGAGCCACTTCGGCCTGTCGGCTGTTCCTGCAGAGGCATGGTGCCTCTACCCTTACCATCGCAACGGAAAGCTGCACGATGCGATGCATGCCCTGAAATACGAGGGTATTTTTCCCCTCGGGACCCTGTTCGGTCGCAAGCTCGGCGAATTGATACAATCCACTGGCAAGGGGGCGTTCGATTCGATCGTGCCGGTGCCCCTGCATTCCCTCAAGCGTATCGAGCGCTCTTACAACCAGTCAGAGAAGATTGCCGGAGGAGTCGCTGAAGTCCTCGGCTCGCCCCTGTCGACCATGTGTGTTGAACGGAGCATCTTCACCGGTTCGCAGACCGGGCTGACCCTTGCTGCCCGAAGGAAGAACATGGATGGCGCGTTTCGTCCGGGCCGCAACTCCATTAAAGGGCGGGTGCTCCTTGTCGACGATGTATTGACCACCGGAGCGACCATGGTCGCGGCAGCCACAACCCTGCTGGAAACGGGCGCCGAATCGGTAGCCTTTGCCGTGGTAGCATTTACTGAAAAGGAGTAAACGTCAATGGACCTTTTTTACCTCTCTCCGGGCCAGGTCGATCTGGTGCGTGGTCGTGCGGTGATCGACGGCGACGAGTTTCATCACCTGGTCCGGGTGCTCAGGAAACGTGAGGGCGAAAGCATACCGGTCACCGACGGCGCAGGTCTTTCGGCTGAACTGACGATCGAATCCATTGGCAAGCGCTCGCTGGAAGGGGCGATTCGCAACTGTACCATCATACCGCGCCCTACGACCAGGGTCGCCGTTGCCATTTCGCTGCTCAAGGCTCCCCAACGCTTCGATTTTTTCCTCGAAAAGGCGACCGAACTGGGCATTGACAGGATCATTCCCATGACCACGCACCGGACGGTATCGACCCCCTCCTCTGACAAGATCGAACGCAAGGTCGAACGATGGAGGAGCATCGTCCATTCGGCTGCCCGTCAGTGCCGTCGCCACTACCTTCCCGAAATCAGTGAACCGGTATCCTTTGCCGGTGCGCTCCGTCTGGAGGGTTACGACATCAGGCTCATGCCTTACGAGTCTGAACGGGGGTTTACGGATTTTGAACCTGCCGGGAAGAGCGTGCTTTTCCTCGTCGGAGGTGAAGGCGGCTTTACCGCGAAAGAGGTAGATGATGCTGTCGCAGCCGGGTTTACGCCGGTTTCCTTCGGCTCAACGATTCTCAGGGCGGAAACTGCAGGTATTTTTGCCGTCGCCCTTGTCCGTTCACGGATGCTGATGGTCGAAGACCCTGCAGGGTGGCTCTGAGGCGAGTCTGTTAAACCCGTTTACGGTAACGTTTCCGCGACACGGATCATTCGGCGATCCCTCCGGTAAGATCGAAGGTATTTTGCAGCAGAGCGTGGCGCGTCTTACATTACATCATTCATGATGCCGCCTTCACGTTGCCTGAACAAAAGTCCAGATCGATGCCCCAGATAAATACACCGCGGCTCAACAAGATCGTCGTGCTCATTGTGGCCCTGCTGATCTCGGCGCTTTTTTTAGCCATGATCCGCCAGTTCCTGCTGACGATTCTGCTTGCCGGAATTTTTGCCGGTCTTCTGATTCCTCTTTTCAACCGATTCCAGAAGCTGTTCGGCGGGCGCAGCAGCATGAGCGCCGGGATGACGCTTCTCATTTTTCTCCTGGTAGTATTCCTGCCCCTGGCCGGCTTGCTGGTCGTCGTTGCAGCCCAGGCGTTATCATTGAGCATCACGGCCATTCCGCTCATCCGGGGGCAGCTCAAGTCACAGGAGCAGTTTCACGGATTGTTCGTGCAACTCCCCTTTTATCAGGACCTCGAGGCCTATAGCGATCTTATTCTCCAGAAGGCGGGTGAGTTTCTCGGGCGTATGGGTTCGGTCCTGTTCGAAAGCTTTTCCGCCTTCACCTATACGGCGGTGTACGACATATTCCTTTTCTTTGTATTCACTTATACGATGTTTTTTTTGCTGAAAGACGGCCATGCGTTCCTGGAGCGACTCCAATACTCCCTTCCCCTGAACCAGAATGACCAGAAACGCCTGTTGGACAAGTTTCTTTCGGTCACGCGGGCGACGTTGAAGGGAACCCTTGTGATCGGCGTTGTCCAGGGGTCGCTGGCAGGGCTTGCCTTCCAGGTGGCGGGAATCGACAATGCCGTTTTCTGGGGTACCGTTATGGCCGTTCTGTCGGTTCTGCCCCTTATCGGGTCAACGCTTGTCTGGATTCCTGCGGTCGTTTTTCTTGCCGTTTCCGGTCAATACGTTCCTGCGGCAGGCCTGTTTCTGTTCTGCAGCCTTGTGGTCGGTCAGATCGACAATATTCTCAGGCCGATACTCGTCGGTCGGGACACACAGATGCACGAACTGTTCATCTTCTTCGGGACGCTCGGCGGCATCGGGATGTTCGGGGCTTTCGGCTTCATCGTCGGGCCTGTCGTCGCCGCGCTGTTCGTTACGGTCTGGGATATTTACGGTGAGACCTTCAGGGATACGCTCATCGATATGAGAGCTGGAGTGCCGGGGGCGATGAGGAGGAGCGAAGATGAGTCAGCTGACGATCTTCCCTGAGGGAAGGTAAGCGTCTCTTGCCATTGTCTTCGGAATGGTCGCCTTGCCGGGCATCTCTGCCCGGCCTGACGGGAGTTTGTGATCAGTCGACGCGGACGACATCTTCCGCGGCAAAGAAGAACGCGCCTTCGATGGCTGCATTTTCTGCCGAGTCGGAACCATGGACGATGTTTTCGCCTTTGCTGTCCGCAAAGAGCTGGCGGATGGTGCCTGCGTCAGCCTGTGCCGGATCGGTAGCGCCGATCAGGGTCCTGAAGTCGGCCACGGCATTCTCTTTTTCAAGAATCATGGGGACGCAAGGGCCGGAAGACATGAAGTCGACCAGTTCACCGTAGAACGGGCGTTCGCTGTGTACGGCATAGAACGCGCCTGCGGTCTCTTTGGTGAGGCGTGTTTTTTTCATTGCCACGATGCGGAAACCTGCGCGTTCGATCTTGTCGGTGACGGCGCCGATCAGCTGCTTGCGCACGCAGTCGGGTTTCAGGATAGTGAGAGTTCTTTCCATGGGGAGGATTATTTGCGTTTTAAAAAGCGAAGTCGGTGCGAAGATACGCAAACTCGATCTATTATGGAAGCGACGGCTTCATCACCCTATTCCGTTTTTTTTCGGCGATGGGTCCCAGGATCGATGGTTCGGCAATGTCGACCGCCTCAGCCGGCAGGCTTGTTTGAGGTCATTTTCCCGGAATCATGATCGTTCAGCTCGACCAGGATCCTTGCGACTCGCTGTCCCTCCATCTTGATGACCTTGAAAAGGATATTCTGCCATCTGAGGAGATCCGATGTTGACGGGACCTGCCCGAGCTTGTCCATCATGAAGCCGCCCATGGTTTCATAGCGAGGTTCTTCGTCCTGGAGAAAGCTGTCCTTGTTGAGGTTGAAGCTTGAGATGAACTCGTCCACAGGCAGCATGCCGTCGACAATCCAGGTGCGATGGCTTCTTCTCACGATTTTCCGGTTGACTACCAGATCGTCGGCGGGTACGTCGCCGACGATGCTCTCCAGGACATCGGTAAGGGTGATCGCGCCCTGGACCGATCCATGCTCATCGATCACCAGTGCGAGGTGCGCCCTGTTTTTCTTGAACACTTCGAGCACCTGGAACGCGGGTATGGATTCCGGGACGAACAGCGGCTGTTTCATGGATTCCCTGATTGCGCTCCTGACGCTTCCCGGTTTGGAGAGTTGCAGGTTGACCAGGTCGAGCGCCCTGACCACTCCGCTGAGCTCGTCCAGGTTGCCTTCGGCCACCGGGAACCGTGAACGTCCGCTGGCCTTGATGCAGGCGATCAGTTCATCGTCTGACTTTTCAAGGTCGAGCCATTCGATTTCGTTGCGCGGCGTCATGATCGAACTGGCGCGTTTGTCGCTCATGCGGAAGATGCGGGAGATCATCTCGTACTCGACCGATTCGAAAACGCCCTTTTTGGCGCCCTGCTTGATCATGAGCATAACGTCCTCGTCACTGACCAGCGGTTTTTCGGCGGCGTCGATACCGAGGGCCCTGAGTACAATACTGCTCGAACCGTTGATCAGGTTGACGGCCGGGGCGCTGATCCGGGAGAGGAGTTCGATGAACGCGGCGATTCTCAGCGCGACTGATTCCGGATGCCGAAGGGCGATTTTTTTCGGTACGAGCTCTCCCATCACCAGCGATACATAGGTAATCGCAATGATCACGATGCCGAGGGCGATCGGATTGCTGTAGGGTTGCATCAACGGTATGCTGGAGAACAGGCCTGCGACCCGTCCTGAAAAGGCGATGCCGCCCAATGCCCCGGCAAGGGTGGACAGCAGGGCGGCTCCTACCTGGATGGAGGAGAGGAATTTGACGGGATTTTCAAGAAGCCTGAGCACCAGGGCTGCCGACGGATAACCGGCCTCCATGAGTTCATGGAGCCGTGTCGGCCTGGAAGAAATAACGGCGAATTCCGCCATGGATAACACTCCGTTGGCGAGAATAAGGAGAAGGATGACGAGAGCGGTTGTACTGTCGGGATTCATACGTAAAATTGAAACGCCCTGATGCGTTGATGTCATTACAATGTATCTGTTCTGCGCTCCGTACATTTGCAATCGAAACGCCAGAAACAATAAAAAGAGATATCTTTTTTTTATAAAAAAAATGCAAATCGCGTCAAGATACCTAATTATAGCGGAATAACCGGAGGTGAGCCCTGAACGTTCATTGTCCGGTCAGGGTTATAGCTTGAAAACAGCTTGTTTTGCTCCCCAAAAAGGTATGGAGCCTTGCTGAAAGCTGATTTTATATGTACATACATGTTCAGGCCAGATCAACACTGTCCCGGTTTGCCATGAAACAAATTCGAGTCCTGCGTTATCTCCTTATTATTCCAGCCTGCATTCCTCTTCTGCTTTCATCCTGCACTCCCAGGCAGGGAGAGGATCCTGTGGCGCTGTATGACGAGGCATCGCGTCTTTATCGTCAGAAGAAATATTCCGCCGCACTCGAAAACTATAATAAAGGGTTGGCTGTCGATACCCTCAAAGGTTTTGCTCCACGGGCGATAGATGCTTTATATCGCAAGAGCGGGATCGAGTTTCTCACCGGGGAGTACCGTGAGGCGTTCAATACGTTCACGGTCATTGAAAGGCATGCGGGAGCGGGGCTGCCTGATTCCCTGCATACCGCCCTGGCGCTCAACAGGTCGAGGATGTATTCAGAACTGGGCTTTTTCGGCAAGGCGGCGTCGGTCATGGGGTCACTCCGGCGGCCCGATCCATGGCAACGCATCGATCAGGCAGGCTTGTGGCTGAACGCACGGGATTTCCGCCAGGCTTCGCAGATCTACAGTGAGCTTTCTGCCAGCGAAGATCCTGCGATCAGGATCGCCGCACTTTCCGGCCTACTTGACTGTTCGCTTGCCAGTCCGGAGCTCGGGCTCGATCCTCCTGAAAAATATTCCGGCAGGATCGCTGCAATTTCGGGCAGGGTCATGAAATTGGAGGCTCCTGCAGAAGTTCGGATCAAGGCGCTTCGAATTGCGGCCAGAAGCCTTGAGCAACTCGAAAAGGATCGACCCAACGCCAGTTTTCTTCTGTTCAGGGCACTTGCCATCGCTCAGCAGGCCAATCTGCCGAGGCTCGTCCAGATCCTTCAATACGAATCCAATGCCATTATTGTCCAGAAACCGGATGCATACCGTGGCGTGATCGAATATTACGGGCAGAAAAACATGCCCTATGCACGAGTCGCAGCACTCTACATGCTTGGTCGGAGTCCTGAACTGACTGCCGACGAACGTATCGATGCCCTGAAAAGCGGTCTTGCGGCTTGTCAGTATTACGGAATTCCTGCTACGGCGACCAGCTATGTCAAGATGGAGAAAGAGGCTGCAAATCAGCTGAACGATCTTCTGATAGCAAACGGGCGATATTTTGAGCTGTTCGAGGTTAGCGAGCAGGAGCGTATTCTCGAACTGCAGAGGGAATTACAGGCCAATATTTCCGGGTTTCAGCTGCCGGCCGGCCATGAAGCTCTCCAGAACGAGATCATCGAGCTGACCCGGGAGATCTCCGGTCTCCTGCAGCGGAAGATCACCATGACTGAGGAGGGGACCGGCTTCGAACTTGCGGCCCCTGCCGATATGGCGATCCGGAAGAAAAGGGGGCGTCTTATCGAGCTTGAGGCAGAAGCTGCAAAAATAGATCCCTCCGTCTCTTCGCGGCTTCAGCCCTCACCGGTTACCTTGAGGACCATTCAGAAGAGCCTCAAACCAGATCAGGCGTTGCTCAAGATGTTCATACGGGACACTCTTTCGACCGCGCTGCTGATCAGCAACAGGGAGATGCAGATCGTTGCCTTGCCGGCGCCCGGCGCCCAGGTCCGGGAGCAACTTGCCTCTTTCCGCAAAACGCTTGCAGGATCCGGAGTTGATGCGTCGGCGACCCTTGCCGGGGACCCGCAGCGCCTTTGGTTGACCGATGCCCTGCTCCAGTCGATTTCCGACAAGCTGTCCGGTTATCGCCACCTCGTTTTCGTATCGGACCAGCCAGTGCCCTATCATTTGCTCGGTCGCTCGAGGATGCTCGGCCGGGACAAGAAGATCTCATTTCTTGTTTCATCGAACGAAGCGGTCATCTATGCGGGACAGTCGACTGCCAAAGGCCAGGTGCCCGGGGTCGCCTTTTTCGATGCATCAAATCCTGAACTGGCAGGAATCCACAAGATGTTTCACCCGGCAGACCGGGTCTTTATGCTTTGGAAGCCGATGAACGCCCAGGAGCTCAACGACCTGAAAACGTCGATGTCTGGGGCGTTAAAGACAGATGATTCAGGTTCAGCCTTTCTGAACAGGCTCTCTTCAGCATCCGGGGCAACCTCGAAGAGCGGATGGCTCTGGATCAGCTCCTACGGTATCGATTGATGTTTTTTTCGTTTAATTTTTATGGAACGATATCGAAATTGACGTATTATATCGATATTTATTGTCCTGAAGATTTGTTTTTCGTAAAATCGAGTTAGGCCTGTTGGCATTGGTTATCAGTAACAACCTGATTATATCCCATGGCGGAAGAGACACTTGGCAGCGGTTCTCTTGAACAGCTCGTCCGGGCTTTGAAAAACGCACGGGTGGAGCGGAACCTGTCGATCGACGAAATAGGCAGACTGGTCAAGATGCCCAGTACACATATAGAAAGACTCGAAGAGGGTGACTTTTCCTTTCTTCCGCCGCTGTATGTTTTTTCCTTTATCAGGAAATACGCAGCGGAACTCGGCATCGGCGATGAGGCCATGTTCAGGCAGTGCCGTGAGGAGCTCGGAATTCCAGGGGCGAAATTCTCAACGAAGCCATCCGCATCGGTTACCCCGGAACTCCCGGACACTTCCAGGCCCGCAATCGGAGGGAAGGGGCGAAAGGTGATGGTCATTGCGACGGTAGCGGCCATCGTGATCATCGGAACGATCCTCTATTTCTTCGCTCGTCACTGAATCCCGCCTTTACCGACTCCTTCAGCATTTCCAGCTTTTAAGATCCGCGTCATCCACCATCCGGCGTACTGCTTTTTTGTTCATTTGCGCTCTTCTCTTCGATCACCCTGCCGGTTGTATTTGCTTTTCAGTTAAAATAAGACTACTTTAGTCCTTGATGTATCGAGTAGGGAACGTTTTTATTCAGCGTGGGTGTTGAGCTTGAATAACCTTATATTCGTGCTGCTGATAGCATAATTCACCGTAATTAATAAACCAGTTATGTCATTAAGGCAGATATACCTTGATAATAATGCTACCACCCCTCTTCACCCGGAAGTGAAGAAGGAGATGATCGCTGCGATGGAGATGTTCGGAAATCCCTCCAGCATGCATGCATTCGGACGGGAAGCAAGGGCTAACGTGGAAGATGCCCGCCGCAGGGTGGCTGGTTTCATGGGTGCCGACGAGAGCGAAATCGTTTTTACCGGCAGCGGTTCCGAAGCCAACAATACGGTGCTTTCTCTTTTTGTCTGCGGTTCCAACCAGTGCATTCCCGGTATGAGCCCGACGATCATAACGAGCAGGATCGAACATCCCTGCGTGCTTGAAACCTCGCAGTGCCTGACGCACAGGGGCGTAAAGGTCAAGTTTCTCGATGTCGACCGTTATGGCAAGGTCGATCTTCAGCAGCTTGACGAGATGCTTGCGGAGGGTGGCGTAGGACTGGTTTCGGTCATGATGGCCAACAACGAGATCGGCACGCTGCAGGATATTGCGGCCATAAGCAGGATCGCCCGTCAGTACGGGGCATTCATGCACACCGATGCGGTTCAGGCTTTCGGTAAGGTGCCGGTCAACGTCAACGATCTCGGCGTCGATTTCCTCACCATTTCCGGTCACAAGATTTATGGCCCGAAGGGAATCGGGGCACTGTATGTCCGGAAGGGCATTCCGTATTGCCCCTTCATCCGTGGCGGTCATCAGGAGAAGGGACGGAGGGCCGGTACCGAGAACACGCTTGGAATTATGGGACTGGCCATGGCCGTCGATATGAGGTCAGCCGAAATGGCGCAGGAGGAGACGCGGCTTCAGGGGCTTAAAGATATGCTTCGCAAGGGTATAGAAGAGCGTATCGACGACGCCCTTTTCAACGGCCACCCAACCGATTCATTGGCCAATACGCTCAATGTTTCGTTTCCCGGAGCTGAGGGGGAGTCTATCCTTCTCTACCTTGACCTTGCCGGCATAGCCGTTTCGACAGGCTCTGCCTGCGCTTCCGGTTCGCTCGACCCGTCACACGTGCTGCTTGCCACAGGCGTCGACGCCGAGCGGGCGCACGGGTCAATCAGGATCAGTATGGGCCGCGGCAACACCGTCGAGGATATAGAGTACCTGCTTGAGGTGCTGCCGGGAGTCATCAGTCGTATCAGAAACATGTCAACAGCTTATATAAAAGGAGGAGTTCATGCTGCAGCCAGGTGAATGGGCATATACAGATAAACTCAAAGAGCATTTTGAGAGCCCCAAGAATATCATGCAGGGCAACAATCCCGACGACTTTGACGGAGTCGGTATGGAGGGAAACCTCCAGTGCGGCGACCAGATGCTTGTCGCAATCATGGTCGACAAGGAGAAAGAGGTGATCAGCGATTGCAAGTGGAAAACATACGGTTGCGCGAGCGCCATTGCCAGCACGTCGATCCTTTCCGAGATGGTGAAGGGGATGACTCTGGATCAGGCGTTCAACGTGTCTCCGAAAGATGTCGCCAGAGAGCTCGGCGGCCTGCCGGACAACAAGATCCACTGTTCGGTGCTTGGTGACAAGGCATTGCGGGCTGCCATCAACAACTACTATGTCCGGAACGGCATGGATGATCGCGTCAAGAAAGAGCAGGTCAAGATCGTCTGCCAGTGCATGAACGTTACCGACCACGATATCGAGGAGGCCGTTCTCGAGGGCGCCCGTACATACTATGAACTTCAGGAGCGGACCAAGCTCGGCACGGTCTGCGGCCAGTGCAAGGATGAAGCTGAATCGTTGCTCGAAAAATTCAAGCATATCCATTTCGGCGTCTGACGCAGTCAGATCCCCATGAAGCCGGTCATTCAATCCGGGAGGCTTTACGGCCTCCCTTTTTTTCGAGCGGGCGGCCTGTCAGCTCGATTCCAGATGCCATGAACGGACACACAAAGCAACGCATCGTTTTTTTTTCGCTTTTTTACCTTTGCTCGTTTCTGCTCAATTTTTTGTGGGAGTCAGGGCAGGGGGTGCTGTATACTGCCCATCAGGAGCTGGCCGCGAGGGAGTACGTTCCCATGATGGTCCAGATGGCCCTGCTCGACGCCCTTTCATTAACAGGGATTTACCTGTTCACCTCGTTTTGCGCACGATCCCTCCTTTGGCCTCCCCATATCAGGAATATTGCGGTTTTTTCTTTTGCCGGTCTGGTATCAGCATGGACTGTTGAATATATTTCGGTCAATCTCCTGCGCGCATGGTCCTACACCCCGGACATGCCCCTGCTGTTCATGGTGGGGCTGGGTCCGCTTCTGCAACTCGCCGTTACCGGCCTGGCTGCGATCTTCATGGCGCGCAGGCAAGCAGGATTCTCCAATGAATAAGTCCGGACGTTCCAACTTCTCTGCACGATGAACACTACATTGCCGTCGTTTTATATCCATACCTTCGGTTGCCAGATGAACCAGGCCGACACGGAGATCATGAGTTCGCTTCTTCAGGCTGAAGGACACCTGCCGGCCGTGGACGAGGATTCGGCCGGGGTCATTCTCCTCAACTCCTGTGCCGTCAGGGAGAACGCTGTCGATCGGATCGGTAATTTCCTGCAGCAGCTCAAAGGCAGGAAGAGGCGCCGGAAGGGCCTTGTCGTCGGCGTAGTGGGCTGTGTTCCCCAGTTCGAGCGTGAGCAGATGTTCACCGATTTTCCTTTTATCGATTTTATCGCAGGTCCCGACACCTACCGTTCGCTCTCTTCCATGATCGTCAATGCCCGGGAGACTTCACGGATTGCAAACCTGGAGTATGACCACCGGGAAACCTACGCAGGGATTGATCCTGTCCGCTCAGGTCGGATCAGCGCCTTCTTGCCTGTCATGAGGGGTTGCAACAACAGTTGCGCCTTCTGCGTTGTGCCTGTGACCAGGGGACGTGAACGAAGCGTCAGCTTCGGGTCGGTCGTCGATGAGGCGGTAAAGCTTGCCGCATCCGGATTCCGCGAGGTAACCCTTCTCGGCCAGAACGTTAACTCCTACCTCGACGCCGAAAGCGGGCGCGATTTTGCGGCGCTGCTCGATGCCGTGAGCCGGAGTGCGCCGGAAATGCGCATAAGGTTCACCACGTCGCATCCCAAGGATATATCCGAGTCCCTGGTTCGGGTCATCGCCGAAAGGCCAAACATCTGCAACCATATCCATCTGCCGGTACAGTCGGGTTCCTCAAGGATCCTCGACCTGATGCGCAGGGGCCATACGAGGGAGCAGTATCTTGACAAGATCGGGATGATCAGGAAACTCATTCCAGACGTCGCGATTACCACTGACCTTATCGCGGGTTTCTGCACCGAAACGGCAGATGATCATCGCCAGACCCTCTCGCTCATGGAGGAGGTCCGCTTCGATACATCCTTCATGTTCTACTACTCGGTGCGTCCCGGCACCTGGGCGGCAAGAAACCTTCAGGACGACGTGCCGGAAGCGCTCAAGAAAGCGAGGCTCCAGGAGATTATCGACCTGCAGAACACGATTTCGTCCGGGCTGTACCGCCAGGAGATCGGGCGGACGGTCGAGGTTCTTGCCGAATCGGAAAGCCGCCGTTCAGCTTCCGAGCTCATGGGGAGGACAGAGGCCAACAGGGCCGTGGTATTCAGTGGCAACGACTTCAAGCCGGGGGATATGGTCTCTGTCAGGATTACCGGAGCCTCTTCTGCAACGCTTACCGGTCAGCCGGCATAAACCGCCCTGCCTCCCTTCCATGAAATGGGCAGGAGATGACGCCGGCGCTTAATTGTTCCCGATATGATGTTTTATCAGAAGGGATTCGTAAATTGATCGTACATATTTGAGTAAACATTAATCGGCCGGTAGCCGGTTTTCCCAAAGCAGTAGTCATGTCAGCAGCCGCACGCACTGGATTAATCGATAAAGTCAAGGCCCATATTGAACTCCTGGATCCAGTAACCTGGATCAGCGTATTCCCCTGTCTGGCCGGCGGAGTGATGGCATCTGGCGCCATGCAGCCCACAGTGCACGACTACCTGCTGCTTTTTGCGCTGTTTTTTCTTTACGGACCGCTCGGCACAGGCTTCAGCCAGTCGGTCAACGACTACTACGATCTCGAACTTGACCGGGTCAATGAGCCTACCCGTCCGATTCCTTCTGGGCGCCTTTCCGAAAAGGAGGCGATCTGGAACTGGAGCATCGTACTGGTTCTTGCTTCGCTCCTGAGTACCTGGATCGGCATGCATATCGGCGGGCAGCGCGGCATCGTTTTCGTCGGTTCGCTTCTTGCCGGTCTTGTTGTCGGTTACCTCTATTCCGCCCCCCCGTTCAAGCTTAAAAAGAACATTTTCTTTTCCGGGCCTGCGGTCGGGTTTTCTTATGGATTCATAACCTGGCTTTCGGCCAACGCCCTTTTCAGCGACATTCGCCCTGAGGTGATATGGCTCGGTGGGTTGAACTGTTTCATGGCCATCGCATTGATCATCATGAACGATTTCAAGTCGAAAGAGGGTGATGCGAAGGGTGGCATGAAATCCCTTACCGTTTTGATAGGCTCAAAAAACACATTCCTGGTTGCATTCGTCATCATCGATCTGGTGTTCTCCGTCTTCTCATGGATCACATGGAACTGGGGATTCCATATCCTGAGCATGTTTATCCTGGCGGCCCTTGCCGTGAACGTTTTCATCCAGTTTCCTCTTTACCGTGATCCCAAGACTGGCGTGAAGTTCATGCAGCACGCGGTCGACGACGGATTTGGCAATGCCATCGGAAAAAGCGATGTACAGGAGCATAAGGCGTTCCTCAGGTTCCAGGTGGCCAACAACCTGCTGTTCCTGACGAACCAGATGTTTGCCGCTGCTTTTGTCGGCGCAAAATACATGTGATGTTCGTTAAGCTTGTATCGGGAGCATCTGCTCCTGCTTACTGATCCCAATGAATACCGGACGACGAAACGATGACGACTCATTGATCGATCACTCGATTTTCTGGTCATCTTTCACATAACCTTCACCATCTGGAGGCGCCATGACAAATCTTGCCCCGACATTTTTCTCCCTGCCTGTAGTGTGGCATAACGCCTTGGTCACTCTGCTGACCTTCGTGTATGTCTTCAGTGTGCCGCCGCTGATGGATTACCTTGTAACCAATCACGGCCTTGCCCGGGACATCAGTCGAAAAATCACCCACATCTGCGCCGGTTCCACCATTGTCTTCCTGCCTCTTTATCATGACGGCGACTGGTCACACCTGCTGAACATTACGGTTTTCGCAGTCTGGACGCTGCTGCTGATCCAGAAAGGACTGTTTGCGGCAGAAGACGACCAGGCGGTCAAGACCATGACCCGTACTGGCGACAAGCGGGAACTTCTCAAGGGGACCCTCTACTTCGTGGTGGTCGCCATGATCTGCGGAACCCTCTATTACAAGCAGTTTGCCGGTGTGCTTGCCATGGCCGTTCTCGGCTGGGGCGACGGTCTGGCGCCTATCGTCGGGACACGGTTGGGCAAGATGAAATACAAGGTGCTGAGCGACAAGAGCGTTGAAGGAAGCCTTGCCTTCCTTATCGGCAGTCTCTTCGCCGGATTGTTTTTCGTACGGTTGATCGTGCCCGAAGCATACGATCCGATCAAGATTCTGATCATCGCCGTCGCTGCGACCATCGTCGAGGGAGTCAGCCCCAGAGAGGTCGACAATATTCTCATTCCAGCGGTGGTTATCGGACTGGCCGCAGTACTCTGAACTGAACCTGCGACAGGACGCAATGCCGGGACTCTATTTTTTAAGCGACATTCATATTGGCCTGCAGGAGCCGCAGGCAGAACATCAGAAGCTCGAGCGCCTCGATACCCTTTTTGCGATGATCCGCAGGGAGGGCGGGGCGCTATATCTGCTTGGTGACATCCTCGATTACTGGATGGAGTACAACCATGTGATCCCCAAAGGCTTCACCCGCTTTCTCTGCATGCTTTCCGGGCTGACCAGCAGCGGCATCGAGGTGACCTGGCTGGCTGGGAACCACGATTTCTACCTCGGGAGCTATTTCAACGACGAACTCGGCGTCAGGACGTTTTACGGCATGCAGGAGGTGCGGCACGACGGTAAACTGTTTCTGGTGGCGCACGGTGACGGGCTTGGGGAGGGGGAACCGGGGTACAAGTTTTTTGCCCGTTTCCTCAGGACTCCCTTTAATCTCGGTTTGCTGACCGGGTTTCATCCTGATCTGGCCACGGCGCTGATGAAAAAACTGTCGCGTCTCAGCCGTGACCACAAAAAAGGTGATATTCGGGAGGAGTCTACCCGTTTGATCGATTTTGCGACCTCGTTGGCTCATGATCGCGTTTTTGATTATTTTGTCTGCGGCCATAACCATGCAGAGCGGGTGCAGGCCATCAATGAATCGAGCACCTATGTCAATCTCGGTACCTGGATCGAAGGTCAGTATCCATATGGCGTTTACGAGCAGGGGAATTTTCAGATCAGAAAAGTTTAAGTCAACTATCATATCCACGTATCATGAGCAATAATGTATTGAAGCTGGGTTTGCCGAAAGGGAGCCTGCAGGATTCGACACTCGAACTGTTTGCCAACGCCGGGTTCAAATTTTCCGTTCAGAGCCGCTCCTATTTTCCGTCGATCGACGATGATGAACTTGAAGCCATCCTGATCCGTGCGCAGGAGATGGCTCGTTACGTCTCACAGGGTGCGTTCGATGCAGGCCTGACCGGCAGGGACTGGATCATCGAAACCGACGCCGACGTAGTCGAAGTCGCCGATCTGGTCTATTCCAAGGCATCGATGAGGCCTGTCCGCTGGGTTCTGGCCGTACCGGAAGATTCGCCGATCAAATCGGTAAAGGATCTCGAAGGCAAGCATATCGCCACTGAGGTGGTCAATATCACCAAAAAGTACCTCGCGAAGAACAACGTCAACGCATCGGTAGAGTTCAGCTGGGGAGCTACCGAGGTCAAGCCTCCGGAACTTGCCGACGCCATCGTCGAAGTGACCGAGACAGGTTCTTCGCTGCGCGCAAACAAACTCAGGATCGTCGAAACGGTTCTCGAATCGAACACCAAGCTCATTGCCAACAAGGCTTCATGGGAAGATCCGTGGAAGCGCGAGAAGATCGAGAGCATGGCACTTCTCCTGCAGGGAGCCATCAACGCACAGGGCAAGGTCGGCCTGAAGATGAACGCCCCGAAGTCTTCGCTCGACAAGATCATGTCGGTTATTCCTGCACTCAGGCTTCCGACTGTCTCCGATCTGGCCGACGGTGCATGGGTGGCCCTCGAGGTGATCGTGGCAGAGAAGATCGTGCGCAAGCTGATTCCCGAGCTGAAACGTGCCGGTGCAGAGGGGATATTCGAGTACAATATCAACAAGCTGATCGATTGATCAGGATCGGGTTCAATCAGTTATCCATCATGAGGGCGGCCACAGGGGGCCGCCCCTACGGGACCCCCTGATGGCGTTTGCATATAATCCTGCGTTCTTTTTTGGTTGATGCAACAAATTGTTGCCAGGTTCAGTTAGAATGTCCAGGCCGCCGGGTGGCGGCCTTTTTTATTATCGCCATGATTCTTTATCAGTTATTCATTCTCGGTTCACTCGTGGTTTTTCTCGGCATTGTCCTGAAGAACCTTGTGGATTTTCCTGACCTTCCCTCAGGCCGTCTCACCGATACGGCTGCGCCGAAGGTCTCGATGCTTGTGCCCGCCCGGAACGAAGAGCTGAATATCGTCGGTTGTGTCTCCTCTTTGCTGGCCCAGGAGTATCCGGATTTCGAGGTCATCGTGCTCGACGACCAGTCGACCGACGGCACCCGCGCCCTGCTTCTCGATCTGGCCGCAGGCCCGACTGGCAATCGGTTGCGCATTCTCGACGGCGCCACGCTTCCCGACGGGTGGCACGGTAAGGCATGGGCCTGCCAGCAGCTTGCCGACAACGCATCCGGCCGGTTGCTCCTGTTTACCGATGCCGATACGAGGCACAGGCCCGATGCCCTTCGGCGGGCCGTCGAGGCCATCGAAACGAGCGGGGCCGACATGATGTCGCTCACTCCCGCCCAGGATACGGAATCGTTCTGGGAAAAGCTGATCGTACCGCTGGTCTATCATATACTGTTCAGCTACCTGCCGATAGGCATGGTCTGGAAGAGCCGCGCTCCGGCCTTCTGTTACGCCATCGGACAGTTTATCCTTTTCCGTCGCGAGGCGTACGCCCGCATAGGCGGGCACCGCTCGGTCTGCAGCAACCTTGTCGAGGATGTGTGGTTATGCAAAATGGTGAAACGATCGGGGGGCAGGGTTGTTGCCTTCAACGGCGCAGATGCTGTGAGCTGCAGGATGTACAGGGGGTTCGGCGAGGTGTGGAGCGGCTTCTCGAAGAACCTGTTCGCCGGATTCGGAAACAATGCAGCAGTTCTTTTTCTCCTTGTCGCTCTTGTCGTCCTTCTCTATCTGGCGCCTTACGGATTCGTTCTCTCGGCATTGATGCAGGGCGACCGCTCCGCTGGGATTTTCTGGGTGCCGGCGGCCCAGATCGCCATTGCGGTCTGCATCCGTTTCATCATCGCCGTGAAGTTCCGCCAACCGATGTGGCCTGCCCTGCTGCATGCCGCTTCCCAGGTGATGCTGATCTTCATCGCCATCAATTCATTCCGGATAACGACATTCGGGAGGGGGCCGGTATGGAAGGGACGCAGTTACCGGTTTCAAGCCGATAATCGTTGATCCGGACCTGAAACCTGCATGTACTGTCTGCTGTGCGTTCCGGATAAATTTTTTTACATTAAAGGTCTATAATTTCGGCGATTTATTCTTTTTGCGCTGTGGCGCGACCATTAATTCAAACCATCATACTCTCATGGGTTTCTTGTCAAAAATATTCGGGAAAAAGGAAGAAGAGCTCAAGCGTCCTACGGTCAAGGAGGATGTGAATCTCATCAAGACCATGGAGGGGCATCTTGACAGGGTGCTTGGAGTCAGGTTCAGTCCCGACGGCAAAAAACTGGTCAGCGGCGGATTCGACGAACTGGTCATGCTTTGGGACGTTGAAAGCGGAAAGTCTATCTATACCATGAAGGGACACGACACCTGGGTGGAGTGCATCGACTACAGCCGTGACGGAAAATGGCTTGCCAGCGGAAGCACCGACAGTACGGCCAGGATATGGGACGCATCGACAGGCGCTTGCCTGCATGTCTGCAAGGGTCACGATACTGCCGTAAGGATGGTTGCTTTCAGCCCTGACAGCAAAACTCTGGCGACCTGCTCAAGGGACACCACGATCCGCCTTTGGGACGTTGAAAGCGGCAGGGAGAAGGCTAAGCTTCTTGGCCATAAATCATACATCGAATGCCTCGCATGGAGCCATGACGGCAAAAAACTGGTCAGTTGCGGTGAAGAGCCGGTACTCAGGATATGGGACGTCGAGAGCGGCAAAAACATCGCAAACTACGAGACCGGCGATACCCTGTCGCATTCGATCTGCTTCAGTCCTGACGACAGCCTGATCGCATTGTGCGGTCGCGATGCGAAAGTCAAGATCATAGACGCGGTTTCCGGAAAAATCCTCAAGGTGCTCGCAGGTCATGAAGACGCCGCTCGAAGCGTCTGCTTCAGCCCGGACGGCAGCATTCTCGGCAGTGCCGCCAACGACGAGTCCGTGCGTCTCTGGGACGTCAAGGCCGGAACCCAGCTGCACAGCTACCGCGGGCACACTCTCGAAGTGCAGTCGGTCGACATTTCTCCCGACGGTCGCATCATCGCCAGCGGCAGTGATGACAGGAAGATCAAGCTCTGGGGCATCAGGTAATCCATTGATGAAATTTTCTGCTGCCTTGAGCATACGCAAAGATTCACTCTGCCGGGTTTTCAGCCCGGCAGGACTGTTTATGGCGGGATCCTCAGGTCATGGACGTGGGAGCGGATCAGCCGTCATTACCGATCGCTGACGCCGGGCAGGCTTCCAACTGCCCTTGGCAGAGGGCAATCTCTGCTTCCGAGGCCGGTTGTTGCGAAACATATGCGTAACCCTCGGCATCCTCGCTGTAAAAGCCGGGTGCGGCGTTGAAGCAGATGGTGCAGGCGATACAACCCTGACCACCGGGATCGTCCGGACTCGTTACGTAATATGGGCCGGGAATGTTGGCGGAATGTTTCTTCTGGTTGTTGGCCATGCTGTTCCTCTATTTGGATTAGATACCTCCGGACCGGAATCTCCGTCGGGATTCACGGGGTCGTCAATTGTCTGACGCAAAACGCCGATAAAGAGTTCCTCTTTTTTCAGGTGCCATTCCAGGGCGGCCCCGATGGCTGTTGCCGACTCATCTCCGTTTCCTTATCTTTTTCCAGCCTGCTCTTGCTCAATTGATAGGTAAAGGGGAATTTTCACTTCTGCCCTTATACAAGGGAGGCGTAACTCTATTGCGCAAAGGAGCATGAACCATGATCATGATCAGTGACATGATTTCGATCAACGAAGAGGAGATCGAAATCCGGACGATGCGCTCCCAGGGTGCCGGGGGGCAGAACGTCAACAAGGTCGAAACGGCGGTACACCTCCGTTTCAATATCGAAGCCTCCTCTCTTCCTCAGGAACTGAAGGAGCGGATCATGTCGCTCAGGGACAGGAGGATTTCCCGTGAGGGGGTGGTCGTCATAAAGGCACAGCGATTCAGGTCGCAGGAAAAGAACAGGGAAGATGCCGTAGCAAGGCTGGTCGAGCTCCTGTCGGCCGGACTGGTGACGGATGCTCCGCGCAGGGCCACAAAGCCTACGAAGAGTTCCCGAAAGAAGCGGCTGGAAGTAAAGTCCAGGAGAAGCGAAATCAAGTCCCTGAGGGGTCGTGTCAGTGATTCCGGCATCTGATGGCGGATTCGTGCGCCGTTTTGCTCTCCACACCCATTATGCTATATAAAAGGAAATGCGCTCTCCGGTTTCAATGTATTCATGTGCACGGAACCTCCGGGATTGGCCGTCAGGCGCATACAATCAAATGAGCTTATTTCGATAACCAAAGGAAACGCCATGTTTGCAACAAATGAAAATCGCCTTGTTGAGATTCTGCTTCAGTGCCAGCCCGGCCAGCCACGCACTCGTGGAACCTGGGAGGTGGATCATCAGGGAACGCCGTTCATCCTGCCTTCGATCGGCGGCATTACCACCAACATCCAGGTCGGCGATCCGGCGTTCGGATGGGAAGGCGACCACATCGAGCCCGGAGTGAGCTGCACTGCCGATACCCACAAGCCCTTCGAACATCCCAACGTGACGGTGCAGGTGCTGACCTGCGTCGGCAATACGGCCACCATCGTTTCCGGAGAGGCAAAAGGTGCTACCGGAGTGGTGATCGGCCATCACGGCGGGTCGGAGCATATCATCGTCGATTTTCCTGCTGAAGCCAAGGAAAAGATGACCTACAGCGATACCATCATGATCCGCTCAAAAGGGCAGGGGTTGAAGCTGGTCGACTATCCCGACATTACGATATTCAACCTTGATCCGTCGCTCCTGAAAATCATGGGCATCAGGGAAGCTCCCGACGGTGTGCTTGAGGTGCCGGTTACGACCATTGTCCCTGCTTACTGCATGGGTTCGGGTATCGGGTCGGCACATGTGGCAAAAGGGGATTACGATATCGTGACCAGCGATGGGGATGCGGTCAGGGAGTTCGGTATCGACAGGATCCGTTTCGGAGACTTTGTCGCGCTCATGGACCAGGACAACCGGTTTGGACGAGCATACCGGAAAGGGGCCGTCACCATCGGCATCGTGGTGCATAGCGACTGCCGTGAAGCCGGCCACGGCCCGGGGGTGACCACCGTCATGACCTGCGCGACTCCCGGCATCAGGCCGGTGATAGAGGCGAAAGCAAATATCGCCGACCTGCTTCGTATCGGCACGTTCTGACAGGATGAGCGTCCGGGGCTGAGATCAGGACGGCGGCTGACCGAGGAATTATTTTTATGTTCCGATTGTTCCATTTGTGTGATGCTTAACGATGTTTCTTACAATTTAAAGCTGGATAAAACCATGACACTCAAATTGTATGGACGGGATACCCTGAAGATGTTCGAAGATGTTTTCAACGAGAGACTTACGCCATTCTTCAGCTCGATGGGTTCGATGATCACTCCGACGTTCAAGGTGGATATCAGCGAAGACGACAAGGCTTTTTATCTTTCTGCGGATATTCCGGGCGTGAAGAAGGAGGATGTAAAGGTGACCATGGATGAGGACGTGCTATGCATCTCCGCCGAAAGGAACCAGGAGGAGGAGGAGAAGAACAAGAATTATCACAGGGTCGAACGCTCATGGGGCAGTCTGTCGAGAAGCTTCACCATAGGCAGCAACATCGACAGCGAGAATATTCAGGCATCGTACGACAATGGTGTACTTAAGGTCGTTGTGCCGAAGAGAGAGGTCGTCGAGAAAAAGAGCAAGGAAATTCCTGTCAGTTGACCTTTGGCCCATAAAAGCAGAAACCCTCCGTGTTCCGGAGGGTTTCTGCTTTTGGTATCGATAACTGCGCAGGGATCAGCAGTTGCGAACGGTTGACGACGTCCTGTCCTTGATGGTCGTTTCGTCGAACTCGTCCCAGTTGTGCTCGTCGTGCTCGCGCTGGTATCCGGCTTCCTTGAGGCCGAAGCTCATGTCGGCGACCATCTCCGGACGAAGCTCTTTCAGGTTCTTCACCTCTGCCTCGGTCAGGATCCTTGACTTGTCAAAGCCGAGATCGATTTCGATCTTGCGGTTCTTGGTCTTGACGCGGTCGATGTCATAGAACCTCTTGGTAATGGTGGTCTGGGCGAAAGCCTTCAGGCATCCGAGCATGTACTTGCGCACATATGGATCCTTGATCCAGGGATAGCTGAAGAAGGTTTTGCGCGCGTAGAAACGGGCATATGATTTCAGCACCCCTTTCAGTACGTCCTCACGCTCCATGTTGTCCGGCTTGATGATCGGAGAGACGAAGTTGTAACGGGAGTAGTCACGGACTTCGACACGGTCGCCAAGCTCCTTGAACAGATCGGAGAACGGCCACGGAGTATAGATGGTCCAGTTGGCCATGTCGGGATCCCAGTCCTTGCAGAGCTGGTAGGTCTCTTCGATGCTCTCGTTGGTTTCGTGCTCAAGACCCATCACGAACTGCGCTTCAGCCACAATGCCGTTCTTCTGGAGCAGCTTGATGGCGTACTTGTTCTCTTCGATGGTGGTCTCCTTGCGGAACCGGTTCAGGTTCATCTGGCTTGCCGCCTCGGTGCCGAGCGACACATGGACCAGGCCTGCCTTGCGGAAGAACGGGAGCAGGTCCTCGTCACGCATGATGTCGGTCACGCGGGTGTTGATGCCCCAGGTGACGTTCAGTTTGCGGTCGATAAGCTCCTGGCAGAGAGAGACGAACTTCTGCTTGTTGATGGTCGGCTCTTCGTCGGCAAGGATGAAGAATCCGACATTGTACTTTTTGACGAGGATCTCGATCTCGTCCACGAAAAACTTCGGACTGCGTGCGCGATACCGGCGCCAGAACTGCCACTGTGAGCAGAAGGTGCAGGTGAACGGACATCCTCGGGCGAAGTTCGGTACGGCGAGGCGGCAGTTCAGCGGAGTATAGATATACTTGTCCCAGTCGTAGAGGCTCCAGTCAGGCGTCAGGGTGTCGAGGTCCTCGATCACGGGATGCGCTGCTGTCGCAAACACCTCGCCCTTTTCGTCGATATAGGCGATACCGGTGATTTCACCGCGGTCCTGCTTGTCTGTACCGGCTGCGATCGCTTTCATGAGATTGACGGTCACCTCTTCACCTTCACCGCGGACGACATAATCGGTCTCGGGTGCCTCTGTCAGCACCTGCGGGTACATGAATGTGGAGTGAATGCCGCCCATGATGGTCCTGATTTTCGGATTGACCTTCTTGGCGAGCTTCATGATCCCCTGTGCCTTGAAAATCGAAGGGGTGATATTGGTCGTCATCACAACGTCAGGCTCGTTTTTGCGGATGATCTCCTCGATCGTTTCATCCGGCAGGTCATCTGCCATCGCATCCACAAATTTTACCTGAGTAAAGCCAGCCTGCTTCAGGGCTCCGCCGATATAGGCAACCCAGCTTGGCGTCCAGTTACCGGCAATCTCAGCTCCGCCTGAGTGATAATTCGGCTGAATCATCAGAATTTTCATATATCTCCACCCTCCGGATAGGTTGATTTGTACAAAATCGATTTTTTGCTGCGTTCCATTAGTGGTAACGCCCGCGTCCATCAAAAAAATCTATTGACCTTTAATTTACAACATATTCAACAAAATTCCTGAGCCTGTTTCCTGCGCTCAACCTCTGTCCACATGCATCAGCATCGTATGGTAGAACCCGAAGCTGATTTTCTGGCGAGCGATGACCTTGAGGCCGAGCTCCCCGATTACCCGCTGCATCTCCTCGTCCTTGATCATCTGGATGGTCGTGCGCCTCTCCTTTTTCGGGAAGAATCCGCCTATCCAGTGCTGGAACGCGAGGATATTGTTGTAGGGCGCGTAAGTGAAGATCATGGGGCCAGTGGTCAGCCGGCTCAGGTTCCTGAACGCATGGGCAAATCCTTCAGCGGGATAGTGGATCAGCACGTCGAAGCAGACGACGGCGTCGTAGGTGCCTTTTACCGATTCGATCGAGTTGACTTCAAACTCCATTTTGTCGGCAACACCGGCTTTCTGTGCATCTTTTTTCGTTTTGTCCACCATCTGCGATGCGATGTCCACCGACTTGACACGGTATCCGTTTTTCGCGAGGCGAATGCTGAAAAGACCGGTGCCGCATCCTGCGTCGAGAACGGTGGAGCCCTTTTTCAGGCCGGTTTTCTGCAACCATTCGAACGCCTTGTCCATCATGACTGCGTGGCCCTGCCTTACGGTAGACCTGACAGTGGAGAGTTTTTCGTTGCCGTAGATCGATGCCCAGCGCTGGAAGCCCTGGCCATTGAAATACGATTGGAGCATCTTCTTGTGTTCTTCGGCGTTGAATGAGCTGTTCATGTTGTTAATGCGTCGTTGATGATAATGAGCGAGTAGTGCCGCTGTCAGGATTGGCTGCTGTGAGCGCCCTCAATTCTTGTTTCCAGTTCTTCGTACAATTCCTGCAATTTTTCGATCGTGCCTTCGTCAGCCTGCCAGAATCCACGGGAATTGGCTTCGAGAAGGCGACGGGTCATGGACATGGTCGCATTGGGGTTCAGTGCGGTCATGCGTTCCAGCATTTCCCGGTCCTGCAGGAAGGTTTCCGTAAACTGCTGGTAGGTCCAGTTCTTGACGGCTGAAGCTGTAGCACTCCACCCGTAGGTGTTCGTCAGGTGCGCCTCGATCTCCCTCACCCCTTCGTAACCATGTTCGAGCATGGCTTCGTACCACTTGGGGTTCAGAAGCTTCGTGCGGGCTTCCAGGGAGACCATGCTCTCCAGTGAGCGTATTTTCTGGCCTTTTCCGAACCCGCCGGTGTCTCCGACCATGACTTTCGGTTTCGAATGGCTGAGCACTTCGACCGATTTTGAAACCCCGCCAAGATACTCATAATAGTGGTCAATATCTGACAATCCGATCTCAAAACTGTCGATATTCTGGAAGGTCAACGTAACATTTTTCAGTGCGGAACGTAAGATTTCAGGGCTTTCCTGCCACTCGCCGTCAGGGGTGAACGAAAAGCTTTTGCGGTTCACAAATGCGTCGGCAAGCTGGGTCTCCTCTTCCCAGGTACTGCTTTCGATCAGATGGTTGACGTTCGATCCGTAGTTTCCGGGCGCGTTCGAGTAGATCCTGCCGGCGGCCTCTTCAACCGATACCTGCAGTTCGAGCGCCTGCTGGAGGACATGTTTCCGGACGAAATTCATCGACTCGGGTTCGTCGGCAACAGCCGCCATCCGGACGGCCTTGTCAAGAAGCCGAACCTGGTGGGAAAGCAGGTCCCTGAAGATGCCGCTCACCGTCACTACGATGTCGATACGCGGGCGTCCGAGCTGTTCGAGGGGGATGAGTACGACATCGCCGATTTTGCCGAGTTCGTCGGTTTTCGTTTTTGCCCCGAGCAACGCAAGCGCCTGTGCCACACCCTCTCCGTCGCTTTTCAGGTTGTCCGTACCCCAGAGGATGAGCGCGATCGATTCGGGAAGCTCGCCGGTCTCTCTCCTGTATTGGGCAAGCAGCTCTTCCGCTGATCGTTCGCCCGCCTTTTGTGCAAAAGGCGTCGGGATGCTGTAGGGATCGAGGCTGTGGATGTTTCGACCAGTCGGCACGATTGCCGGGTTCCTGACCAGGTCGTTGCCTGGGGAGGGGGGGATATAGGCTCCCGAAAGGGCGCTGATGACCGCCTCGACCTCCCTGTTCTCGATCATGCTGATGAGGATGCCGTTGAGGAAGTGCCAGAGCTTGCTGAGCTGTGCCTGCTTTATTCCTGCCGATTTCTGCAGCCAGACGCCGGCCTCGCTCATGCGGAAGGCAAGCGTACCTTCGAGAAGCGATGTGGTGCTTACTCCTTCGGGAAGCGATTCAGGAAGGGACCCGATGAAGCGCCGTATCGCTTCCCGGCATATCCCGGTGACCTTCTGCCATGATTCGCGGTACGCCATGTTCTCTTCATGCTTTTCGACGATCGATTCGTACTCAAGGTGAAGGCCGTTGCAGACAAGCTCAGGAAGGGAACAGTTGTCCAGTTCCGGGCGCGCATGGCTGACCAGCAGGGTAAGGTTGTCGGTCAGGCTCTCCAGCGAGGCGGCCTGTCCGAGCACATGAAGGCCGAGGGGGATCATGCGCTCCTCTACAAGGTAGAGTTCGTTGTTGAGCCAGGTGATGTACTCCTCGTCTCCAGCTTCCGGTGAAGGATGCAGCATGTCGATGCTTCCGGCGAGCTCCTTCACTTCAGCCAACGCTTCAGCCGACGGGCGGCTTCGCCATGAGCTTACCAGTTCACGAAGCTGCCGCATCCCCTTGTAGAGCCCGGCGTGTTCGAGGGGAGGGGCCATGTAGCTGACAAGCGTTGCAAGGCCTCTTCTTTTGGCGATGGCCCCTTCGCTTGGGTTGTTGACGCAGTAACAGTAGAAATGGGGCAAAGAACCTATAAGCAGCTTGGGCCAGCAATCCGCCGAGAGGCCGACCTGCTTGCCCGGCATGAATTCAAGTGCGCCGTGAGTTCCGAAGTGCAGGACGGCATCAGCCCCGAACTCATGGTCAAGCCATGAATAATATGCGGCAAAGGCATGGTTCGGTGCGGCGTCCTTGGCCATGAGCAGGCGCATGGGGTCTCGTTCATAGCCGAATGAAGGTTGCTGGCCGACGAAGATGTTGCCGAATGAGGCTCCGAGAATGTGGAAGCGACTCCGGTCGTTCAGGATTTCACCCGGAGCGTCGCCCCAGAAAGGCTCAATCTTTTCATAGGCCGCAAACTGTTTTCTGTAGAGTTCAACAGGGTAATGGGCTGCAACGTTTCCGTCGGTGCCGAAGACCAGCCGGTTACCTTCGAGAAGGCGCTCCCTGAGATCATCGACGGACGTTGGCAAGTCGATACGGTATCCCTCGTCTTTCAGTTTCTGCATCAGCCGGAAAAGGCTTTCGAAGACATCGAGGAACGCAGCAGTTCCGGCATTCCCGAGGTTCGGAGGGAAATTGAAGAGCACGATGGCTATCTTTTTCTCTTCTACCGGTTTGCTTCTGAGCCGCATCCATCGGGAAACTCTCGATGCCAGCGCCCTGGTTTCGATGTCGAGCGGTATGGTTCGATCGCTACCCTCTTCGAGTCCGGCGAACACGTGAGGTTCGATCGTTCCGTCCAGTTCAGGAACGGCGACGCTGAGTGCCGTCTGCAACGGAGTCAGGCCAAGGCTGTTCTGTCGCCACTGGCTGATCGGCTGGAAGGCGAGCGGAATGATGTTGAAACAGGGAACCCCGATTTTCTTCAGGACACCGATCGCTTCAGCCGAGCGGGTTTCTGCCGGCCCACCGACGAGCGAGAAGCCGGTTGCATTGATGAGCAGGTCCACAGGCAGTGTTTCAGGGACAGCGGGATCGAAAAATCCTTCAAGGGCAGGCCTGAAATCGAGCCCGCCGCTATAGGCTATGCAGCATCGGATATCCTGCGACTCCAGCTCCCTCAGCAGATTGACGATGTGCAGCATGTTTTCGCTGAGGAGCGTGGCGCGCATGACGAGGATTGCGACCCTTCCGCTGCCTTTGCCGGGGCGGTTTTTATCCTGCCAGGCCCGCAATTCCGCCGTTGTGGAAAAGGGACTTCCCGCATCGGGGTGGTAGAGTGCGGTGTCGGGATAGAAGATCGGATCTTTCTGCGGAAGAACGCCTTTGTACCCGGGGATGTAACGGTCTACGAGAACGCACAGGAACCGCTTCATGTTCTCTTTGGACCCGTTAAGCCAGAACTGGTGGGCAGAGATGAATGTATGGATATCCCGCGCCTTGCCGGGAATATGTTTCATCAGTTTCCCTACGTTCCGGACAAGCGAAAGCTGGCGCTGGCTCTCCCCGTTGCTGACAGGCCGGAGCTTCTGTGCGAGCTGCTTGAAGATCCCCTGGGGCTTTTCTTCTTCGTCTGTTTTCTGCAGTGAAAATTTACCGACGCGGGTCTGGTTGATCAGCGCAGGGTTGCTGGTGATCATGCAGACGGGGCATGAAGCAGTTTCAAGGAGTTGCTCCAGCGGGCGTACGATCTCTTCGCTGAACAGCATTGAACCGAAAATGAAGTCAGCCGCCGGGATCTCTTTCCTGAGCCGTTCCCATGCATGCGGCCCATGGTTGAGCCCGAGATTGAACATGGAAACATCGAGATCGATACCGAACTCACGATTCAATTCAGCGGCTGCCGATTTCAGCACGCTGTTGTTCGTGGGCTCCATGGTGATGAAGAGAAATCGCATGATTATAATCCTGTTGCCAGACATTTGTTATGTATTCCTGATCGGTAAAGACCAGGTCTGGTCGTGCTTAAATGCGTTCGATAACGCTCTGGCGACGCGAAGTAAGCAATCGACAACGAACATACCGATATCGGGATACCAGGTATCCGGAATTGTCGTAGTCAACCAATGGCGTCTGTGGTACAGAGCCGTATCGACCTCTAAATCAGAAGCACAGGATTCTGCTGGAGAAGATTGCCGGGAAGGGCGAGGGATGGCGGGGTATTGCCGAAAAGGGGTGCACTGTCATGCAGGGCGAAGAGATAATCAGGAAGCTTTATGGGGACGCAAAATGTCGGATGTACATGTGAGAGGCAGAAGGCAGGATCGTTACTTCGGTTGGTAACGCGATTTTCGACCGGAAGACGAACTGTTCCCGAAAGCACTTTGAGCTCCCGGTGATGTCCATTTATGGAAAGGCTTTGCTGGAGGCCGCTCGCATGTTCGCGACTTTTTGATTTAGCATTGAGCGAGGAGGTCTTTCCAAGAAGGCCATAACCCACTACCGAGATGGCAAAAAAAAATGCAATCTCGAAAATACGAAGAATGTTTCGTCCTATGCTATACTTGCGGCTATACATAAACAGGGTTTAATAATAACTAATATATCAAACCTGAAATTGAAAATGAAGCTGCAATATGGACGAAAGGCCCATGGTTCCTGATCGTAGGGTAAAATAACCGTGATAAAGGCCGAAATAACGGCTTATTTCGGAAATAAGGAAGGGCCAGTGTTCTGCAGGCCCTTCCTTATTGTGTTATCCAGCTTCAGACTTCGATGCCTTCGAGGCGGTCTTCGAGGTCGGAGTATATCTCCTGGAGCTTTTCGATGGTATCCGGATCGGCCGCCCACATGCCACGACCGCTTGCCTCAAGCATTCTTCCGACGATGTTCTTGAACGCTTTCGGGTTAAGCTTCATGAGCTTGTCGCGCATGGCCGGGTCGAATGCATAGGTCTGCGCGGCCTCTTTGTAGACCCAGTCGTCGACACCCTTGGTGACGGCATCCCAGCCGAGCATGTAGGTGAAACGGTTGCTGATCTCGGTTGCGCCGCTGTGGCCCTGGGCAATCATGCCCTCAAACCATTTCGGGTTGAGCAGCTTGGTGCGGAACTCTACCTTCAGCGCCTTGGCGGCATCGTCAACCTTGATGTCGGCCGTGTAGGTCTCGACATAGTTCAGCTTGACGTTGTCTCCTTTCGGGTTGCGTCGGCGTGCCGACATCTGCAGTGCGCCCGACGATGAGAAGTAACGGTCGATGTCAGAAATGCCGTACTCAGCAGAGTCGACCTGCTGCACGACACGATCGACGGTGCCGAGAAGGTCATTCAGGACGTCGGACTGCTGATCGCCGTAACGGTTGCCTCCATAGGCAAAGCTCGTACGTTTGACGAACATGCTGTCAAGATCCTCTTCGGTCTCCCAGGCAGAGTCTTCGACCAGCTCTTCGACCTGTGAGCCGTAGGAGCCGGGAGCCTGGGTGAACAGGCGGGAGGTTGCGCTCTCAAAATCCTTACCCTGGCGCATGGACTCTTCCACATGTTTCTTGATGTGGTTCATCTCGACCGGTTCGATAGCCCTCGCAGCGTCCTTGACCAGTTTGTCGAGGTGATCGACAAGCACCCCGAAGGTGTCGCGGAAGATCGAGCTGATCTGGATCAGCACATCGATTCTCGGGCGGCCGAGCTTTTCGAGCGGAACAAGCCGGTAATGGCTGATCTTGTTCTGTGCGTCGTAAGCAGGCTCAGCTCCCATCAGGTGGATGATGACCGCTACGGCTTCACCCTTGCTCTTGATGGTGTCAAGGCCCCAGAGTACCTGGGCGATGGTGTTCGGATATTCGCCGTTGTTCTCTTCCTGGTGCTTCCGGATGATCGTATCTGCAATCTGCTTGCCGCGCTTGAAGGCGAGCTCAGAAGGGATTCTCCACGGATCGATGGCGTGGATGTTACGGCCGGTCGGCAGGATAGCCGCACCGTCGCGCACCAGGTCGCCGCCGGGTCCGGATGAAAGGTATTCGCCGTTCAGCGCACGGATAAAGCTCTTCATCTCTTCACCGTTGTCCTGCAGGGCCTTTTTCAGGGCGATACCTTCCTGCAGGGAGGTGTTGATGGCAGCCGCCATATCCTCGTTGACTTTGGCGTTGTCGGTCAGGGCACTGAAGATCGTTCCGGGGTTGCCGTTGCCGAAAATCGTCTGCTCGATGAACTCCTTGGTGATGTCGTCCACCTTTTCCCTCACCTTCAGCGCGACAGGATCGCCTTTGCGTGCTTTCGTAGCCAGAGAACCGTAGTCGCCCCAGCTCTTCTTTTCGCCGAGCGCCTCAATGACCACGGAGGGAAGGGAGCGTTCGTTGCCGCGAACCTTCAGGTACTCCGATATCGTGGTGACCTGGAAAGAGGGCTCCGGTGTTTCGCCGAAGATGTGCAGGGCGTTGGAAATCAGGCGGCTCTCAAGCTCGAGCAGATAGATGTAAAGACGGCTGATGTAGTCGTTGAACGCTTCGCCTTCGATTCTCGGGCAGTCATCGGTCAGGTTGAGCTGTTCGGCTTTTTCGACGATCGCCATTTCGGTTTCCACGTCCACGATCTTTTCAAGACCGCGTTCACGGTAATCGTTCAGCATCTCCTTGAAAGCGGGGAGCTCCTTGTACAGTCCTGCGCGTGAAAGCGGCGGGATGTTGTGCGAAATCATGGTCGCATAACCGCGGCGTTTGGCGATGTTCGCCTCGCTCGGGTTGTTGACCGGGTAGATATAGAAGTGCGGAACCTCGCCAAGCAGCGCGTCTGACCAGCAATCGCCGGTAACGCCGAGCTGAAGGCCGGGCATCCACTCCGCTGTGCCGTGCATGCCGACATGCACAAGGGCATGGGCTCCGAACTCGCGGCTGATCCAGCGATAGAAGCCTATGTACTGATGGTGCGGCGTGTTCTCCTTGTCGAACAGCAGGCGCATCGGGTCACCCTGGACGCCCAGTCTCGGCTGCACGCCGATGAATACGTTGCCAAGGGTCAGGCCGCCGATGAAAAGCTTGTTGACTCCGACCGGTGCGATGTCGCCGGGAAAACCGCTCCAGCGGGCTTCGATACGTTCGCGCTCTGTCGAGGAGGTGATGGCGTTGAACGTCTCACGCTCGATGCCGAAGCAGTCCGGCTCGTGGGCCTGGATCTCGTAGTCAGTAGACCTGTCGAGCATGGCGAGCAATGCCTCGGGTGAATCAGGAAGTTCACCGACGTTGTAGCCCTCTTTCTTGAGGCGCTGCAACATTTTATAGATGCTTTTCGGAACGTCGAGGAGAGCGGCGCTTGCCTTCTTGCCCATGCCCGGCGGGTAGTCGTATACCACGAAAGCTACCTTTTTCTCCTTGTTTGGCGTATGGCGAAGGTCCGAGAACTTTTTGGCAAGGCCGGAAAGACGATCGAGCCTGTCCTGTACCGTCTGGAGGCGTCCGTCCTTGATCGCTCCGAGCACGACGGGGCAGACCGCGCCGTCCATTTCAGGCAGGGCAAAGGTCATTGCCGACTGAAGCGGTACGACACCCTGTGTTTTCCAGGAATTGATATCCTGGATGAAGAGCGGTTGGGCCACGACGTACGGGGCATTGATTTTCCCGAGGATCTCTTCGCGGGCCGCGGCCGATGCGCCAGGTGTGGTCGCACCGGCAGGACCGCCGACGAATCCGAAGCCCATCATGTTGATGAGCATGTCCGGTTTCGCATGAGTGAACCATTCACGTGCAGCGACATGACCTTCGACGCCCATCACGAATACCGGCAGGGGGTTCAGTCCCTTCGATTCAATGGCCCTGATGGTGTTGTCGATGTAACCCTTCTCCTGCAGAAGATGCTTGCGGAAGAAGAGGATCGCGATATTGTTCTGCTTTGCGGAATTCTTGTTCTTCTTGTGCAGCCACTTTTCGTAATGGTGCAGGTCTTTCATGTATTCCGGAGCGTCGGGATGGTAGAAGCCCATGGTCGGGACTTCCTGAACCTTTTCGACCTTTACCGGAACATCGAAATATTCCGCCATGATATAGTTGAACATGGAGGCCAGGTTCTCGGCCGTCGGGTGCATCCAGTAGGTGTACACCTGCATCCAGTTCTTGAAATCCTTCGCTTTTTTCGGGATCAGCGGCAGCATCGTGCGCATGATCTTAAGCAGTTTCATGTAGCCGTAGAGTGCGTCTTCGTCACGGCCCTTGACGAGCATCTTGGCCACTTTCTTGACGATGTCGGGCATGCCGTTGCCATCCTCGGACACCACATAGGTTCCGACCTTGGTCATGTGCATGACTTCAGGCATCGACTCATAGGCGAAGATGGTCTTCACCCTTGACTGGTCGATCTGCTCCTGCAGCCAGTCAGCCTGCCCCTTGAACTGGATCAGGGTCGTGAAGATGCAGTCCGCTTCTCGGATGGCCTGTCCTGCCTCCGGGTTCTGGTGTTCGAGATCCTGATCGGTCCATTGCGTCAGCTCCGCATGACGGCTGAGCATATCTTTCACTTCCCGCCATACGCGCTGGTTGCACTGTTCCATTCCAACAACCGCGGCAATTCGGATTTTATCGCCCATATGATAACTGAGGTATGTGCTTTGTTATGAGGTATTCAGGCTACCTAATGTAATAAATCCTGCTTTGAATATCAGCAGGAAAAAACAAACCCCTCCGACTGGAGGGGCTTGAAGAGTGAAGTTGCGGGATGCGCAGAAGGTTTCGCTCAGTACTTGAGGTCAATACCTGCAAGATAGCTGCGACCTGGAGCACGGAACCATTCGGCTTCTTCATACTGCACATTGCCGATGTTGTTGCAGATCAGGCTGACGGAAACGTTCTGGCTGACCTTGTACTTGGCGATTGCATTGGTGACAATGAAACCACCTGGGTAATTGGTGCCGGTAGGATTCGTGTACGTATTGACAGATTTGTACTTGCTGACATACCTGGCATTCGTGGTCAGGGAGAGATCCTTGGTTGCATTCCATGTCGCGCTTGCTGAACCGGTATGCTCAGGGCGATAGGTCAGCCATCTTGGATCAGGATTGGCATCCAGTGTGGCGTTGCCGGCCTTGTAGCTCTTGTTTATCGCGTTCATGTAAGCATAGCCCACATTGAAGCTCCACGAATCGTTCGGGCGAATGTTCAGGTTCGTCTCGATACCCCAGATGCGAGCCTTGGCGATGTTCTCATAATGGAAAACAACTGGTCGTGCAAACGTCTTGCTGATATTTGCAGACTCGATCAGGTTGTCGTAGTCGTTGAGGTATGCAGAGACATCCAGAGAGACCTTGTCACTGAACTGCTTGAACATGCCGACTTCATAAGCGGTCATGGTCTCCTTGTCGAGGGCCGGGTTCGGGTTGCCCATGAACAGGCCTGCATCACGCACAAAGCGTTCGGCAAGTGTCGGCGCACGGAAGCTCTTGCCCCATGATCCACGGAACGACAGGTCATCCTCCGCCTTGTAGTTAAGGGCTATACGGGGGCTGATTGCATCGACCGATTTGTTCAGGATCGCTTCAGTTTTCGGCAGGTTAGCCATGGTCGAATAGTCGATATAGCTGACATTGCTGGCATCGACGCTGCTTGAGTCGTAACGAACAGACAGCAATGCGGTCAGCTTGTCAGCCATTGTCCATTCGTCCTGCACGAACAGTGCGGCATTCTTTTCCTGGACATTACCGAATACGCCTGCTGCTGTGGCAACGGGGGCATACTGGGTGGATGCAAGATCAACAATGTTGCCGTCTACACCGAAAAGGAGTCGGTGCGAGTCATTAACACGCCAATCCAGTTTGACACCGGCGCCATACCTGTCGGTTTTGTTCTCGTTGAAAGCTCCGGATGCCCTGTGATAGACGAAACCAAAAAGAGGCCCTGGAGTTGACGGGAAGTTCTGGCCCAAGGCGGTTGGGTTGTAATCGATCCTGTACTGATTGCGGGTATAGTAAACCCTTGCGTCGAGGCTGAGCTTGTCGCTGAGGAGGTTTACGTAGTTCAGGCCCACAAGGGCGTCTGTTCTGGTGACGGTATCGTCATTGTAAACAGGGTCTGCCAGATCGTAAGCCCTCGTCAGGTCAGGCGTGTACTTGATCGTTGACGGCGGAATGAACGAAATGACATAAGGCCATGTGCTGACATATCCAGCCGTTGTCTCACTATAGAAGGACGTGAGCTGCAGGTACTGTTTCGAATCGATGTTGTAACGCAGCTTGAATTTGACGTCGTTCAGGAGCGTCTGTGAGTTTTTCCTGTATCCGTCGTTGTCGCTGTGCGTGTACAGCAGGCTGTAGTTTACATCACCGTTCTTGTTGCCGACTCCGACATAGGAGTTCCAGAACCACGGAGTGTAGTCCTTGCGGTACAGGCTGTTGTCGCCTGACGGTGGAGCATCATAGAACCCGCCGCTTACACCGGCTTTAACTTCAAACTTGTCGGGCAGGCTGCCATAAACGTTCACGACACCACCCATCGCACCTGAGCCGTAAAGGGTAGACGCAGCACCTTTGACGATCTCAACGCGCTCAGCAGCGTTCATATTGATGTTGGTCCACAGAACACCGCCTGTTTCAGGGGTGTTGATGGGGAAACCATCATAGAAAGCGTTGACGCGGGTACCGATACCTCCACCCTGGAACGTATTCGAACCGCGGATCTGCAATGCGGATGCGCTGTAGCCGGACGAACGGTTGATGGTCACACCGGGCACATTTTCGATAACCTGATCAAGTGAAGGGTTTGGTTCCTGGCGAATCTGCTCTTTGGATACCACGTTTGTGGTAACCGGTACGGAGAGCCTGTCCTGTTTGTAGAGGGCTGCACCGACAACAACCTCAGAGGCCATAATGGTGGTCTGGCCGAGGGTGAAGTTTACGTTGGCGGTCTGGCCGTCACCTACGTTTACTATCTGGGTGGCAGGAGCATAGCCTACGATGGAGACTGAAACTTTCTGCTGTTTTGCAGGGACATTCTTGATGACAAAGTTGCCATTGATGTCCGTGGCGGTTCCAATGTTGGTGCCTGTGATTACGACAGAGGCACCGACGACGCCTTCACCGTCAGTCTTGTCTGTGACCCTTCCCTTGAGCATGCCGTCCGCGCCGTACATCGTCAGCGGGGCGAGCGTGGTCGAAAGAAAAGATACAGACAGGACAAGCCGCATCAGGAAAGATCCCTTTGCTTGTTGCTGTTCCATGTGTGTGGTGTTGTGTTGTTTTTGTTGTGTGTGCTTTAGCGAGAGAAAAAAATCCATTAAACAGCAACGTTCCAACGTTGCCATTCCCTTGCTGCTCATGGGCACAGGCGGGTGGCCATCGGTATGTATGAAGGTGTACATCATTCACTCATCAATGCTTTTCAGCATTTTGTAAATCTATGGTAAATCAGAAGAAAGTCCAAGTAATGATTCGGCATATCATTTTCCCGGGGCGAAAAAAAAGTCCCGCTTTTGAGGCGGGACCTTGAAAATGAGTGCGGGTGATCTGCTCAGATGACGCCCAGTTCGCGTCCTATCGTTTCAAACTCCATGATGACCTTGTCAAGGTGTGTTTTCTCGTGGGTTGCCATGAAGCTGGTTCTCAGGGCTTCGTGGCCCGGCATGACGCCTGGCCTGATGAACGCGTTGACATAAACGCCTGCTTCGAACAGCTTCTTCCAGAAAACGAGGGTTTTCATCTGGTCGGCGATCAGCACGGTGACGATTGCCGTTCGTGACGGCATAAGCCTGAACCCGGCCTTGAGCAATCCCTGGCGCACATAATCGGTGTTTGCGATCAGTCGCTCGGTAAGTTCAGGTTCCGACTTGATGATTTCAAGGGAGGCCAGTACGGCAGCGACGCTTGCAGGGGTAGGCGAGGCGCTGAAGATCAGCGACGCCGCGTTATGCTTGATGTAGTTGATCACCGAACGGTCACCGACGACATAGCCGCCGAGGGAGCCGAAGGTTTTGGAGAATGTGCCCATGATGAGGTCAACATCGTCGACAAGGTCGAATTCGGAGGGGGTGCCCCGTCCGTTCCGGCCGATCACTCCGACGGCATGAGCATCGTCGATAAGGATGCGGGCGTTGTATTTTTTCGCTATGGCGACAAGCCCCGGAAGGTCGACTATTTCACCCGAGACCGAGAAAACGCCGTCGGAGACGATCATCCTGCCTGCGGAATCGGGGATTTTCTGGAGCACGCGCTCCAGGTCGGCCATGTTGTTGTGGTTGTAGCGAACCAGATTTGCACCGCCTCCCTGAGCCATGATCGACGCCGCCACGAGGCTGGCATGGTTGTCCCGGTCGGATACGATGTATTCTCCTCGCTGGACGAGCGTCGGTATGATACCCTGGCCAGTCTGGTAGCCGGTGCTGAAAAGCAGGCAGCGCTCTTTTTCGAAGTAGTCTGCGAGCTTTTCTTCAAGTTCGTTATGGAGGTTCACCGTCCCGGTCATGTAGCGTGAGCCGGAACAGCTTGTTCCATATCGTTTAATGGCGTCGATTGATGCCTGTTTTACCCTTGGGTCGGCCGTGAGCCCGAGATAGTTATTCGACCCCGCCATGACCATTCTTCTGCCGCCAAATGAGACTACAGGCCCTTCAGTGTCATCTATTGGGTGAAAAAACGGGTAAACGCCCTGCGCCTTGACTTCGTCGGCAAGAGTGAAGTCAACACATTTTTTAAAAAGATCTTTCGTTTTTTCCACAGGTTGCTGATTTACTTCTATTTTCCCGCTGAGCATTTGAGTAGATAATGTCGTCGGCGATTCTTATTCAGCGCAGTTTCAACAAGTTTGCGGATTCTGCTATGAAACAGAAATGTATTAAAATTTTCCTTTTTTTGATAAACAGACATTCGTTTTTTATACGGTAGCCTTACTGCCGCGGGTTTGCAGGGCTCTGCATGGAGCCTGCCGGCGGATGCTGAACGGAAATACAATGGGAGAAAGGAGTTATGGAAGGGGTGATTCTGGTTACCGGATCGACCGGTTTTATTGGGTCGAGGACGGTCGATGCGCTCGTCAGGCAGGGGGTGAAGGTCCGCGTCCTGCTCCGGCCGGAGAGCGCTCCTGCGCTCCCTGATTCCGGAAGGCCCGGAGTCGAGGAGTGCAGGGCCGGCTATCGCGATGCCGACGCACTCGGCAGGGCGGTTACGGGAGTCAGTGCGATCATTCATCTTGCCGGAGTGACAAAAGCCGTCGATGAGGTCGGATTTTTCGACGGCAACGTGCTTCCCGTCGAAAATATTCTGAAGGCAGCCAGGCAACATAACCCTGGTCTCGAACGTTTTCTCCTTGTATCGTCGCTGGCCGCCGCCGGTCCTGCATCGTCGTCCTATCCCGGCGTCAGGGAATCGGACATGCCGAATCCCGTCAGCGCATACGGGCGCAGCAAGTTGCTCGGAGAGGAAGCCGCATTGCGCCATGCCGGAAACATTCCAGTTACCATAGTTCGCCCACCTGCCGTATACGGGCCCGGCGACAGGGATATTCTCGAATTTTTCGGAATGATGAAAAAAGGATACCTGGTTTCGCCCGGTTCCTGCAAACGGCAACGTTTCAGCATGGTTCATGTCGACGACCTGATAGAGGGCATGCTCCTGGCCCTCAGGTCTGAAGTGGCTGTCGGAGGCACCTATTTCATTTCCGCTCCCCGTGCCTACGGGTGGGAAGAGATCATTGCCGCAGCCAGGCCTGTGCTCGGATTCGGCCGACTTTTGCGCATCAGCCTCCCGGAGCCGGTAGTGTTCGGTCTCGGTGCGGTTTTCGGCGCAGCAGCAGGCCTGACCGGCAAACCGGCGCTGATCAACAGGGACAAGGCAAACGAACTCGTACAGGATTACTGGGTCTGTTGCGCTGAAAAAGCTGACAGCGAACTGGGCTTTGTCGCCAGGACGACGCTGACCGAAGGTATTGCCATGACGCTGCAGTGGTATCAGAGAAAAGGCTGGCTGTAGGGGGGGGGAGCTTTAATCATTTGATGTTTCCCCCGGGTTGAAACCCGGGGCAACTGAAGAGAATGTAAGATTGAATGTCCGTCGGGCTAAAGCCTCTCCTGAATATGGGACGGTTACTGCTGGGCAACAGGAAGATTCATGCATTGAATGTCCGTCGGGCTAAAGCCTCTCCTGAATATGGGACGGTTACTGCTGGGCAACAGGAAGATTCATGAATTGAATGTCCGTCGGATTAAAACCCTCCTGAATATGGGAATGATCAGGGACACAAAGGTTGCAAAAAAATAATTCTTCGTCCATCAAGTCCATAACGTCCATTCTTACATTCCCCCGCCTTTTTTCACCCCAATATCTGCTGCATCAGGCGGAGAAGCATGAATTTTTCGTCGGAGGCAGGGGCTATTCCTTTCAGCGCGGCGTCAGCTTCCCTCAGGGCGAGGATTGCACGTTCGGTTTCGGGGGTGCTGAAGAGTCTGGCGTACCCGATATAATTCTTTGCGAAAAATTCCTGGCGACCGTACATGCCCAGCATTGCGGCAGTCTCGGTGAGGGTTTTCTGCTGCGCTCCGGGGGCTTGCAGTTTCCAGATTCGAATGTAAAAGGTGGTCAGGTAGCGCACGATGTTCATCAGTCCCTCTTTCTGGCCTTCCTGGTCCATGATCATCAGGGCGATGCCGCTGCAGAGCCGCAAGTTTTTGCCGACGAGCGCCTTCTCGAGTTCGAAAACGTTGTATTTCCGCGAAATGCCGACGCAGTCGCAGACGTCGTCGAGGGTGATGCGTCGATCCGGGCGTTTGTCCGAGGCGTAGAGCGTCAGTTTTTCCAGCTCCTGGCAGATCTGCCTTGACGAAGGCTCGATATAGCTCGAGAACGCCTTCAGCGCTTCGGGTTCGAAATCCCATCCGGCCTCTTTAGCTCGTTCAGAGGCGAACAGGTCTGCGTGTTTTATGGCCGGAAAGTCCTGACGGACGGATTTCAGGTACTTGTATGGTGATTTTTCAAGCTCTTTTTTATCGACCTCTTCAGCATCAAGCACCAGCACGGCAAATGTGGCCGGGTTTGAAAGGTAGCGGGCGAAAGACTCTTCCTGGTTCTGGACCTGATCCTTTGAACCGCCTTTTTTCAGTTTGTCGAACTGCCGGACGATCACCAGTTTTTTTTCGGTGAACATCGGATACTCGGATGCTGCGGAAACGATTTCCGCAAGATTGAGGTCCGGTCCGTACAGCACGACCGTATTGAGGGCGGCTTCGCTTTCCGATGGAAACAGAGCCGCCTTCAATTGCGCTTCGAGCTCTTCCTTGAGCCAGCTTTCAGGTCCCTGAAAGAAATAGACCGGGGCTATGCGGCCGGACGCGATCTGTTTTTTCAGGTCTGACATGACAAATTTTTTTCAGGCATCAGTGTTCAGAACGGCAGGTCGTCTTTTTCAATCTCTGGCACGCTGCCCGACGATTGGCGCTCTGAGAAGCCCCCGGAAGCGGGCTCATTCCTGGACTGCTTGAACGCCGGACGCTCCTGGTTGGCAAAAGACTGATCGCCCATGCCGCCGGAATCCTTTGCGGAGCCCAGCATCTGCATGTCGCTGCAGACGATCTCGGTCGTATATTTTTTTTCACCGGATTTGCTGTCGTCCCATGAGCGGGTCTGGAGACGGCCTTCAATATAGACCTGGCGTCCCTTTTTCAGGTATTGGCTGCAGATGTCGGCAAGCTTGCCCCAGACTACGATACGGTGCCATTCGGTGCGCTCCTGGAGATTTCCGCCGCTGTCCTTGAAGCTTTCGCTGGTTGCGACGGTGAAATTGACGACGGTCTGGCCTGAAGCGGTTTCCCTGCGTTCAGGGTCGTTGCCCAGATGGCCGATGAGCATCACTTTGTTTAAACCTTTTGCCATGATGATTTGCAGGGGTTTTTGTTGTATGCCCGGCGTCGCGGCTCTTGATTGGATATGGTTACAAAGAGCACCGCCAAGGCATTATGTCTGTTCAGGTGAAAAGGAGGTAAATTTTAATCTTAAATACAAACTACGCCAATATTGCGATTTCGCAAAGTTCAAAGAGTCAGGATGTAAAGCGGTTGCCGTCGACTATCGGCCCCTCGCGGCAGAGCAGGATGCTCTCTTTTTCTCCGTCGGCATTGTTCAGTTCCACCATACATCCATAGCAGATGCCGACGCCGCATCCCATGATCGATTCAAGGGAGAGTTCGCAGGGGATCCCGCGATCCCGGCAGAACCCGGCGAGCGCCTTGAGCATCGGGTTCGGGCCGCAGGCGAATACCTTGATCCTGCTGGACGGTGGCTGCGATGCAAGATGGTCCCTCAGCAGCTCGACGACATTGCCGTGGAACCCTTCAGAACCGTCGTCCGTTGCCGTGCTGCAGTTCGACAGGCCGCGCGTCAGCAGATCGGATCGGGTCCTGCCGCCGACAAGGTGATGGAAGGCCAGCCCGGTCTCGGCGAGGCTCTTTTCAAGAAACAGCATCGGGGCGGTTCCTATGCCGCCAGAAACGAGAAGCGCGGTGTCGAAATCTCCGGTATCGGTCCCGAAGGCGTTGCCGAGGGGGCCAAGCACCATGATGGGGGTGCCGCAGGCTGAATCGCAGAGCAGCGACGTGCCGCGTCCGACAGTCTTGACCATGACGTCGATCGTGTTTCCCCTGACGTTATGGATGCAGAACGGGCGCCTGAGCAGGGGCTGGTCGGAACTGTTGACCTTGATGTTGACGAAGTTGCCGGGTCGTGCGGTAGCCGCGATTTCAGGGCAAACCATCGATATGATCGAAACATCTGCACCTGCAGGACGGGTTTCGGTGATCTGGGTTCTGATGTCGGATATGCTGCTTGTTGAAAGCATGGGTGAACACATTGATTGTCGCGGGCACTGGATCGTTCGCGACGATTGTAATTAAGCCGCCGGTAAGCGGCGGTCGGAAAATCGTCAGGCTTTAAATTAAGAGTGCCGGAAGCGATTTTGCAAATCAGCCCAGTTCCCACGTGTGGTATTAAATGGTTATAATAACAAATATAATAAATATATACGGGCGTATTGGGGCATGTGTCGGAGGTTGACTCATACCTGAAACACTGTTGTTGACAGGCATGCCCCAGCGATTGTTCTTTTGCAGAATAACAGGAGATGTCTATCTTTAACGTCTTGGCTGTATAATAAATCCAATGCCTGGTTCATGCGTATATTAACTTTTACTGGTAAGGGTGGTGTAGGAAAGACAAGCGTTTCAGCCGCGACGGCTGTTCGTCTTTCTGAAATGGGTCATCGTACACTGGTTCTGTCCACCGATCCTGCCCACAGCCTTTCCGATTCTTTCAATCTCCCCCTCGGCTCAGAGCCTACAAAAATCAAGGAGAACCTTCATGCTATTGAGGTGAACCCGTACGTTGATCTCAAGCAGAACTGGCATTCGGTACAGAAATATTATACACGTATTTTCATGGCCCAGGGCGTTTCAGGGGTCATGGCTGATGAAATGACCATCCTTCCTGGCATGGAAGAGCTGTTCTCGCTGCTCCGCATCAAACGCTATAAGGCTTCTGGCCTTTACGATACACTCGTTCTCGATACGGCGCCGACCGGCGAGACGCTGAGGCTTCTCTCCCTTCCGGATACCCTTTCATGGGGCATGAAAGCCGTAAAGAACGTCAACAAATACATCGTCCGGCCGCTCAGCAAGCCACTTTCGAAGATGTCGGACAAGATTGCTTATTACATTCCCCCGGAAGACGCCATCGAATCGGTCGACCAGGTTTTCGACGAACTCGAGGATATTCGTGAGATCCTGACAGATAACGTGAAATCCACGGTCAGGCTGGTCATGAACGCCGAGAAGATGTCCATCAAGGAGACGATGCGTGCGCTGACCTACCTGAACCTCTATGGATTCAAGGTCGACATGGTGCTTGTCAACAAACTGCTCGATACGAAGGAAAACAGCGGTTACCTTGAAAAGTGGAAGGGTATCCAGCAGAAATATCTCGGCGAGATCGAAGAGGGATTTTCGCCCCTGCCGGTCAAGAAGATGAAAATGTACGATCAGGAGATCGTGGGCGTCAAGTCACTTGAGGTCTTTGCCCATGACATATACGGCGACACCGATCCGTCGAAACTCATGTACGACGAGCCGCCGATCAAGTTCGTCCGCAACGGCGACGTTTACGAAGTGCAGCTCAAGCTCATGTTTGCCAATCCTGTCGATATCGACGTATGGGTGACCGGCGATGAACTGTATATCCAGATCGGCAACCAGAGGAAAGTCATCACCCTGCCGATCAGTCTTACAGGCCTCGAGCCCGGAGATGCGGTGTTCAAGGACAAGTGGCTACATATACCGTTCGATCTGGCGCGTCAGGGTCAGCATACGCGCAGCAGCAGGGAACTTCACAAAGCGTGACAAGACGGACTGACCATGCTTGATCAAGGTATATTTATTTATTAGCTTGATATCATAGTAGTTTTCAGTGCACTAAACAGTAAACGATGGCTGTGATTGCAGCCGTATTAAAGGAGGACATAATGTCAGAATCTTACCAGAAGCTTCGCAAGGATTTTAAGGATCTTGATTTCACCGACAGGCTTACCTTTCTTGCTGAAAGCGTGCTCCTGACCGGCCAGAGCGCCATCGTCGGCGGACTGGAAGTCGCGGGCAGCGTTGTGGAGACCGTTGCGGGTACGGTTGGCTCCCTCGTCGATGCATCGGGTATCGGCAACATTCTCGGCGGCTCCACCGGAGTTGTCGGTGAAACCATCGACCGTGTTGCAATCACCGTCAAGGATGTTTCACGTTCAGCAGGCGAACTTTACAGCGATGCAGTCAAGAACGTCGAAAACGCTACCGGCAATGCAGCGAAGGCTGTCGGTGATGCAGGCGTATCTGCTTCCGAGGCTGTCAAGAACATCGCAGGTTCGTTCCAGAAAACCACCGGCAAACCGTAATTCCGGTTTTTTCGGCTCGCATCCGCCTTGAAACGCAGGCCGGATAGCGCTGGAATCTTTTATTTGTGTTTTTTTGTTTATTCGCTTATTTTTATCCTAAAGTCGCAATCTTATCGAATGTTGTTTTTTTCTGTCAATTAAATTCCAAAAGGAGGAGTTATGAGTGGAGGAGGCGTATTTACCGATATCTTAGCCGCCGCAGGCCGTATTTTCGAAGTTATGGTCGAAGGTCACTGGGAAACCGTAGGCATGCTTTTTGACTCACTGGGCAAAGGCACCATGCGTATCAATCGCAATGCTTATGGCTCAATGGGTGGCGGTTCCAGCCTTCGTGGTTCTTCGCCTGAGGTTTCCGGCTATGCCGTACCTACCAAGGCAGTTGAATCCAAGTTTGCCAAATAAGCAAACAGGTCAGCCAATTAAAAGAAGCAGTGACAGGTGAAACACCGTCACTGCTTTTTTTTTGTGCCATTCTGTCAAAGATCGCAGCAGATCTTTCAGCTTTCTATCCAGCAATCGCTCTCTTCTTGCCTTCCAGCCTTCCTATCCCGGTTCTTTGTTACGTAATTTATTTTAGTTTTCATATTTTAATGGTTTGAGCATTCAATTGATGATCAACGGATTTTACAGGTAACTGATCGAAGCGGTAATGGCAAATATTTCTCTATATGTCTCAGGACAGACAGAACTGAGTGATGTCACTGAGTTTTTCCAGAAACGGCTTATTGGTGAAGGAGAAACACCCATAGCTTTTTTTGACGGTGTTTTTTATGAGTCCCATCAGGAACGGGTAGGCAATATCGTCTACCAGGACTACCTGATTTATACCGATAAGGCGCTTTACCTCTGGGCACGGGGCTCATCGAAGGATTACCTCGATCGTTTCAATCTTGGGGCCGTATCTGTGAACAGCCGCAACAAGGACAGTGCGTTCGCGACGCTGAACCTCAAGATCAGGCGTGAAGATAAAGAGCCGGTTTACGTGATTTTCGACATGGTCGAGATCCGTGAGGCTGATACCATTGTCAAGCTTCACACGGTCGTCGAATCTACAATCGAAGATTATCTCGGCGTCAATTACCGACAGGAGATTCCGCCGGACACAGCTGCGCTGATTCTTCAGGGTGCCAGGAAGTACTGTCCCCCGAGGAATTTGTCCATCCCTCTCGAAGCCCCCCAGATCCCGGTTCCCGATGCAGGCATCGGTTATGGCCAGGACCTCCTTGAGCAGTACAAGGCATCAATCGGATACAATCCGAATCAGGAACCTCAATATGCCGGTATGCCTCCTGGAGGTGCACGGCAACCCTCCGGTATGGGTCCCCAGGATGCCATTCGCGGCGGTATAGAGGCGATGTTGCCGACCGATCCTGCGTCACTCAAACGTATAGCAGATCAGATCAAGAACATGGTTGGCGATGCTCCATTCAAGCTTCGTGACCAGGTAATGAAAGACCTGCAGCACGTTCCGGGCGATGTGGCCACGGTTCTGACCGCACTCAACGAACTCCTTTCGAATATTGCGGGCAACCCGATGGCAGAGCGTTTCGTCATGAATGCCATAAAGACGGCCGTCGTCAACGACGGAGTCCTTGGTTCGCTCACCAAAATCATAAAGCTGACTTCCGGTGGAGGCAAGAAACCGGCCAAGCCGGCATCTGCTCCGTCTCATGATGATCAGCCGTTCGAACGGTCAAATGAGTCTGGACGTAACGATGATTCGGATGACGATACGACGATTCGCAGAAAAAAGATAAGCGTCAGGGACGAAGAGCCGCGTAGGCCTTACAGCCCGTTCGAGGATAACGACGATCCGATCGTTTCACGGGAGAGCCGCCCGCAGGCTCCTCGCAGCAAGCCGTCGATGGATGACGATTTCGGTGCCGATACGGTAGCTCCGAGAAAGAAGATCTCCATCAAGATGGATGATGACGGCAATCAGGATATTGCACGCAAACTGATGAGTTACGACGAGTCTGAGCGTGATGCGCCGACAGGGTCCATCCTTGACAGCACCTTCAGCCAGCCGGTTGCTGAAGAGCCGCCGATTCGCAAGAAGAAGCTTTCAATAAAAGCTGAAGAAGGCAGCGGAGCTCAGGCGGAGATCGCACGAAAGATGATGAGTTACGACGAGGCTGCGCGACATGGGGTCGCTACTGCTGAACCTGAGCCGGTTTCGGAGACTCCTGCCCAGGAGATTCCTGTGCCGGAGGACATTCAGGAGACGCCCCGTAAAAAAATCCAGATCAAGGCAGAGCCTGAGGTTGAAGAGATTGCCATGCTGGAGGATATCGTTATTTCAGCTTTTGGCGAACCTGAAGCCGATGATCGCGTTAATGAGTACATGATAATTGAGTCAGACGATTCGGCAAAAAAACCAATTATCGATAAAGCTCCGGAACCAGTCGTGAACCCGTCCGGCAATGCAGGAGTGGCGGCAACGGCTGAGACATCGCCCCGCAAGAACGGCAAAAGGGAGAAGGGCGATGAGTTGGATGGAGACAAGCATTCAGTCACAGTCAAGATTACACCATAGTTTTTCAACACCATGAGAATCATTCTTTACCTGGGCAAAGGCGGGGTGGGCAAAACCACCGTTTCGGCATCCACCGCTACAGCGATTGCACGCGGCGGCAAACGTGTATTGATCATGAGCACCGACGTTGCCCACAGCCTTGCCGACGCTCTCGGCGCCGAATTGAGCTCAACTCCGCTGGAAGTTGAGAAGAATCTGTTTGCGATGGAGGTGAACGTCCTTGCAGAGATCAGGGAAAACTGGACTGAACTGTACTCCTATTTCTCTTCAATTCTCATGCACGACGGTGCTAACGAAATTGTCGCCGAAGAGCTGGCCATCGTGCCTGGCATGGAGGAGATGATCAGTCTCCGTTATATCTGGAAGGCCGCCAAATCGGGCTTGTACGACGCAGTGGTTGTCGATGCGGCCCCGACGGGTGAAACGATGCGCCTTCTCGGTATGCCTGAATCCTACGGCTGGTATTCCGAGAAGATCGGAGGATGGCACTCGAAAGCCATTGGCTTTGCGGCGCCGCTTCTGAGCAAGTTCATGCCAAAGAAGAACATCTTCAAGCTCATGCCTGAGGTAAACGAGCACATGAAAGAGCTTCATGCCATGCTGCAGGATCAGAGCATCACGACTTTCAGGGTTGTGCTCAATCCCGAAAACATGGTTATCAAGGAGGCCCTGCGTGTCCAGACCTATCTCAACCTTTTCGGTTACAAGCTTGATGCTGCAGTCGTCAACAAGATCCTGCCCTCCAGCTCCAACGATCAGTATCTCCAGAGCCTGATCGACATGCAGGCCAAATATCTGCGTGTTATCGAGAACTGTTTCTATCCAGTGCCGATTTTCAGGGCGAAGCAGTCTTCAAAAGAGGTTATTGCTCCCGACAGCCTGTATGAGCTGAGCAAGGAGCTTTTCAACGGCGCGAACCCTATCGACGTGCTCTACTCGAACGACAAGACCCAGACGCTCGAAAAGATCAATGGCAAATATGTGCTCAGCCTCTATCTCCCGAACGTCGAAGTGGAAAAACTGGCCGTCAACATCAAGGGTGATGAACTCCTTGTCGACATCAACAATTTCCGCAAGAGCATTATTCTCCCGAACGTGCTGGTAGGACGAAAGACAGAAGGCGCCGATTTCGAGCAGGGAACGCTGAACATCACGTTCACCAACTGACTCTTATCCGGGCTATAAAGTACTTGGGCGGACTGTTTTCAGCAGTCCGCCTTTTTTTTGATCAGGAGTTGTTCCGTTAGCCTTACCGGCACGGATGGATCACCGCAGGTTTTCAGGAGGTCGGCGATCGTGCAGTGCATCGCCGGATGCTCAGGGTTATCGATATCGAGCAAAGGGATGATAACGAATTTCCTGTGGTGAAGTTCGATATGGGGGATGCAGAGGATATCGCTTTTGATGCACTGGTCGCCATAGAGCAGAATGTCGAGATCGATCGTTCTCGGGCTCCATCGGCGATATTGGTCAGGTCTTCCGAGGTCGTGTTCAATCGATTTGCAGTGTGCCCGAAGCACGTCGGGCTCCAGTGATGTGGCAATGGATACGACAGCATTGAAAAAACGCTCCTGTTCGGTATCCCCCACGGGCTCAGTCATATAGACTCTCGATACCCCGGCAACCGTTGTTTCCGGTAACGTTCCGAGCAGGTCGACCGCTCCCTGAAGGTTGGCGAACCGGTCGCCGACATTCGATCCTATGCCGATATATGCGGTAATGAGAGGCATCGTCAGGACTTTTCGATCCGGTGTTCAGCTTCTGCGTAATCGCACAATCCTCCCAGCGGCAGGTTGATTTTGCGCACCCTTATGGTGACGCTGTCGAGCACGGGGAACTCTTCCATCAGCCCGACGGCAATCCGGTAAGCAAGCGTTTCGATCAGGGCGGTCGGCTGGCCGGTCATGATTGTCCTGATGGATGCATAGGCAAGCTGGTAATTCACCGTTTTTGACAGATCGTCGGTTTCTGCCGCCGGACAGCTGTCGAAAATGAGTTCGGCATCTACCTCGTATTTTCCACCCAGGCGCTGTTCTTCAGCGTGGACGCCGTGCTGCGCATAAAAGATGGCATTCACGAGCCTGATGCATGAGCGATGACGAAGGTTCATGACGATCGAGTTGGCAAAGTTCTGTTTTCGGACAGGCTGGCCCGGATTGTTCGAGGGTTTCAGCTCACTGTACGACCTTGAAGTAGCGCCTGACGGACGGCACAAGTCAATTCTGGTCAGTCGGTTCATCCTCAGATATCCGTCGGTTTATCCTCAGATAACAGTCGGAAGAATATAAACATTTAAAGGGCTCTTTTGCAGGGGCTCCAAATTCGGAAATTGAGGCTTTATCTCACGTTGCCAGAGCATTCCCCTACGAGATTTCCGCTGAGTCGAGCATCTTTCCAAGCCGACCAAAACCGTAAAAGACTGGAGGCAGAAAGCCCTGATACTGGGGCGGGGCAGCAGTGGCATGACTATGTGGCGCCATCTAGGGGCAACAACCGCCGTCGATATAATGGCTGTAGAAGGCCATTATGCTCCCTTTGGGATGTTCGCTTACAAGCCGTTCATACTCACTCTTCATCACTTTACGTCCGAATGCAGCTTCAATCGTTGGGGTAACCAATATCCTGAATATCTCATCCATCTTTTCCGGTGGGTGCGGCATATGGTTGTCAAGCCACCAGGTCATAAGGGAGAGCAGCGAACTGACAAGAACGTGCGTCGTGATCTCGATGGGCACCGGTGGGGAATTCCGGTTCCTGACAAGCTCTGCGTGGGGCACGATCAACAGGTTGTAGAGATACTTGTGGAGGTATTTCAGGATCATCTCCCCGCTTTGCTTTCCTGCGATAGCCTGGTACAATTTATGATGCTGCCCTGTGTGACGGAAGAGTTCAAGAACGAAATTGACCTCCGGTTCCCTGCCGGAGCCACGCGATGCCACGATGGCTTGCTGCTGCTGTTCGAAAAGTGTGCGCAGATGCTCAAAGCTTGAGAGAAGCAGTTCGTCCTTGTCCCGGTAATGTGCATAGAAGGTCGATCTTCCCACGTCCGCGCGATCAAGGATATCCTGAACGGTAATAGCCTCATATCCCTTTTCCACGATAAGTGACATGAGTGCCTCATGCATCAGCTTTCGCGTGCGGCTTATCCGCCGGTCCTCCTTTTTTTCTTTCATATGCCCTCTTTATTGCGTGACATAAGCAGCGGTTCTGTTCGCTACTGAACAATGTTCACAACATTGATTGTTGACTGAACAATCAAATATAGGTATTGTTTTTATGAACACAGTGTTCGATATCGAATAAAATATCTTTTAAATAGTAGAAGCAGGAGCGTGTATGATGGATGAAAGAAGAGTACGGGATATGGTAAAAGAGCGTTATGCCTCAATAGTCGCGCAAAGCGGTCCGAGTGGTCCATCCCAGAAGAGCAGCTGTCTCGACCCCCGGTTTATCCATTCGGCAGGCAGGCTCGCCGGATATTCCGGTCAGGAGCTGAAGCGCATTCCTGATGGATCCAATCTTGGCCTCGGTTGCGGGAATCCCGTCGCATTTGGGGCGATCAGGGAGGGTGACAGGGTTCTTGACCTCGGATCAGGTGCCGGAATGGACAGTTTCCTTGCTGCTGACATCGTCGGCGAAAAGGGGTTGGTTATCGGAGTGGATATGACGCCGGGGATGATTGACCGGGCAAGAATGAACGCCATGAAGGGCGGGTTCCGTAACGTCGAGTTCCGGTTGGGAGAGATCGAGAACCTTCCTGTTGAGAACTCGATCATTGACGTTGTGATCTCAAACTGCGTGATCAACCTGTCGACCGACAAGCCGAAGGTTTTTCAGGAGGCCTGGCGCGTCATGAAACCCGGGGGGACGCTTATGGTTTCAGATATGGTCCTTCTTGAAGAGCTGCCCGGTTATCTGGAGCGTTCGGTCGAAGCATATGTCAGGTGCATTTCGGGAGCCATTCGAAAGGAAGAGTATCTTGAGGCTGTACAACAGGCCGGATTCGATGAACTGTCGATCCTTGGAGAGAGTCATTTCCCGGCTGAGCTGATTGCCGAACACTCTCTCATGAAAGAGATCGTCAATAAAATGAGGATCCCGATGAGTGAGCTGCAGCGCATCGGAAGCACCGTCGTCAGCTTGAAGATATCGGCGAAAAAACCCCATCAGCATTGATTGAAAGGCTGTATCTGCAGAAATCGGGCGAGGATGCATGAGGGGAGCGTGGTTCAGTCTCTCTTCGCTGGGGGGTTGCTGAGAGGCAGCATGCTTACAGGGTGTTACGAAAAAGGTTATATTGCTCTCGGTTCCCGGTTTGGCGAACCATCCGGCGAAATGTTTACGAACCGGCCATTTTCAGCGTTATTTTCGCAACGGCGGCGACAACGATCATTTTCAGCGAGGCCTTGAGGCTCCGACGGTTACAGCTTCCGCAAACGTTCACATTTTATTCCATTAATGGTAGACAACAGGACCAACCACGCGTTCAGGGATTTTTTTGAGGTATGCCGGATAAAGGCCGTGCAACAGGCTCTTGAAGAGGACCTCTACAAAGGTGACATTACGACCCTGGCGACCATCGACCAGGAGCAGCTTGGGGTCGCCTATATCGAGGCAAAGGCCGAAGGGATCATTGCCGGGGTTGAGGTCGCAAAGCAGGTTTTTCAGGCATCTGATGCAGAACTCCAGGTCACGGTTATCTCCAGGGACGGTTTGCGGGTTTATCCTGGCGAGAAGATTCTCGAAGTCAGGGGACGCATAGCTTCCATTCTGTCAAGTGAGCGAACGGTGCTTAATTTCATGCAACGGATGTCCGGGATTGCAACCAGGACGAACATGTTTGTCGAGCGGGTAAGCCATACGAACGTTTCCATACTCGATACCCGGAAAACAGCCCCTTCGCTGCGTTATTTCGATAAGGACGCAGTTAGGATCGGCGGCGGGATCAACCACCGCTTCGGTCTTTTTGATATGATCCTCATCAAGGATAACCACATTGATGCCGCAGGCGGCGTAGAAAAGGCAATATCCAGGGCCAGGGCCTACTGCACGGAGCGCTCCGTCAACGTGAAAATAGAGACGGAGGTTCGGAGCATCTCAGAGCTCAAGACGGCCTGCTCGTGCCGTCCCGACATCATATTGCTCGACAATTTCATGGTCGACGGGCTTGCCGAAGCGGTGCGCTGGGTGAAGGCAAGCGGTTACGCGGAGATCCTTCTCGAAGCTTCAGGCAATATCAGCCTGCACAACGTCGCAGAGGTGGCCATGACAGGGGTAGACTTCATATCGGTCGGGGAGCTGACGCACAGCGTCAAGGCGCTGGATCTCTCCATGAAGGTGGAACTTGCCTGATGCGCTGATGGAGATTGGTGTCGACATTGTCGAGATATCCCGGATTCGCGCCATATATGAAAGGTTCGGCGCGGTTTTCATGAGGAAGATCCTGACGGAGGCGGAAATCGATCAATGCCTGTCCAAGCCGGATCCTGTAGCCAGCCTTGCCGGACGTTTCGCGGCAAAGGAGGCGGTATCCAAGGCTCTCGGAAGCGGCATCGCACGTAGCCTCTCATGGCGATCCATCGAAGTGCTCAACGATGATGCAGGCAAGCCGGTGGTTTCCCTGCATTGCCCTGATCCACCTCGCAGGATCAGCATCTCCATCTCCCACGACCGTCACTCCGCCATAGCCATGGCCCTCGTCGAACCTGCCTGAGGGCCTTTTTATCCCTGCACATCGGAATCGAAATTCCTGAGAGAGTGGACACACAGGTCCGCTTTTACAATTTCTGTTTTTCATCCGCCTTACCCCAAAGAGGCTGTCTCAACAGATAAATCAGTAACGCCACCCCTCTGGGAGCGACGGGCTCCAGCCCGGTAATTCATACCCGAACTTCGAATTATGCATTGAAAGGATGGAATTATTGTCTGGTAACGTTGATACAGGGTCATTGCCTATCCAGACAGATGCCAAGCTGGTGCCTGGCGCTCCCGGGGGAGGATGAGTCGGCATCATTTTGACGTATGAGACCGCCTCCTGCAGATGGCAATACACAGCAACGGACAAATGATGTTTTACCGGGGATAAAAAAAAGGGGCCCTGGATAGGGGCCCCTATAACGATTCTGTCGATCGACGACATTACATCTCGTGTGCCGGAAGCGGAGTGGCCTCTTTGGTGATGGTCACTTTTGACTTGATGACATCGTAGATCTTGTCTTTCATGAGCGTATCGACGATGTAATCCCTGAATTCCGACGACATGTAGGTGTTGAGCAGCTCCTCAACGTTCAGTGAAGTATCTTTCTCAGCCTCTTTTTCAGCGTAGGCCCTGATGTCCTCGTCGCTGACCTTCAGGTCGTTGAGCTGGGCGATCTTCTGGCTGACGAGGAGCCAGCGTGCGTGCTTTTCGGCGTTCGGCTTCATTGCGTTGAGGAACTCGCGTTCGTCGAGGCCTTTGGGCAGTTTGCCGCCGACCTGACGCTTCGCATTTTCCAGGAGCATGTTCTGGAAGGATGCGACCATCGATTTCGGGGTCGGGATCTCATGAGCTTCGATCAGCTTTTCCGAGATGGATTCGAGCAGGTCCTGATCGGATTTGTGGGTGAAATGCTGTTCGAGCTGTATGCGGACGTCAGCCTTGAAGTCGGCGACGTTTTCAAAGCGCTGATGGGTCAGCTCCTTGACCAGTTCGTCGTTCAGTTCGGGAAGTTCGAGGCTTTTGACCTCCTTGACGTCTACGCGATAGCGGATCGTTTCGCCACCCTCTTCTTTGGGCTCGATGGTCACTTCGGCGACATCGCCGGCCTTTTTGCCTTCCAGAGCCAGACGGAACGGGTTGTCTGCCGGCAGGTAGTCGAGGTTGAAGTGGTGGTTTTCGTTCTGCTGGCCTTCGAGTGGTTCTCCTGCGTCGTCGAGTTTCGAAACGTCTCCGATGACCGTATCGCCCTCACCGGCAGGTTCGGTGCTGCTGACCAGGGTTCCGTGTCCTTTCAGGATCATGTTGATTTCACGGTCGATATCTTCGTCGGTAACGGTGTATTCTGCCTGCGTGAAGGTAAAGTCGCTGAAATCCTTGAGTTCGAACTCCGGATGGATTTCGTAGATCATGCGGATCGTCAGCTTGTCGCCTTCGTAGTTGTAGCTTTCGATCTGTGCACGGCTGGCCGGGTTGATGTTCTCCTCTTCGGCGATGGCAGAAAAGTGCTTCGAGGCCATTTTTTCTGCTACGGTAGCTTCTATGGATGGTCCGACAAAGCGCTTGAGCATTCCGGCGGGCACATGACCCTGCCTGAACCCTTTGATTTTGACGGATCTGCGAGCCTCTTCCAGTTCAAGGTCAAGTTCGGGGGTGAATTCTTCGGCAGTCAATATGATTTCAAGTTCCTGCTCGGTGTCGCTTACATTCCTGATATTCTTTTGCAATGCTTTCGTGACCGGTTAATAGTTGAAAAATTAAAGTTCGAATTATACGATTTTTTCGACGCTTTTAAAAAACGCCTCGTTAAAGGCTTTTATCGTGATGGTTTGTAGACCAGTGTCGACAACAGGGCGGGTATGCCGAGTTTTTCCGCAGCAACGGCCACATCGTCGGCAGTAACCGCTTCAATGAGGCAAGCCTTTTCGGAGGGGGTCTGATGCTGGCCGTTATAGAAGATATCCTGCGCGAAATGGGACATGCGGCGGGTCATTTTTTCCATGCCCATGATCAGCGAACCGAGCATTTTAGATTTTGCCGCTTCGAGTTCCGCCTGATCGGGTTTCTTCAGGCTTCCGCCTGTGAACAGGTCCGTGATGGTTTCGAGGGTCTTTGCTGTTTTTCCCTTGTCGGTTCCGGCGTAGATGTTGAACGTCGTGACATCGTCGAGAAACGCCATCGAAGAGTATGCCTGATAGACCAGTCCGCGTTTTTCCCGCAGCTCCAGGTTCAGGGTGGAGCTCATTCCGCTGCTCAGCATGGTGTTCAGCACCATGAGGCCCCAGAAATGGGCGTCGTCTCGGGGAATGACGGTACCGAGAAGGATCTGGGCCTGGGAAACGCTCTTTTTCAGCGTCGCCGTGAACGGTTTGTAGCCTGCGAGGTCGAAAAAGTTGCGTGCCGCAGCATCAGGCGTGGCCCGGCAGAGGTTGCCCAGATATGACGACGCAAGGCTTTCAAGCTCATCGTGATCGACGTTGCCGACTGCCGTGATGAGCATCTTTTCCGGCACGTAATGTTCGCGCATGAAGTTTCGAAGGTCTCCTTCCGTGATTGCTCCGACGCTCTCTTCAGTGCCGAGTATCGCCGTGCCGAGAGGATGGCCGGGAAACGACCGGCGGTCGAAATCTTCGAAGATAAGCTCTTCGGGCGTATCGTTCACGCTGCTGATCTCTTCGAGCACGACCTCTTTTTCCTTTTCGAGCTCTTCAGGAGGAAAGACCGGATTGCAGACCAGGTCGGCCAGGAGGTCGAAGGCAAGGCCGAGATGCTCCCGCAGGCACCTCACGTAGATGCAGGTCTGCTCCTTGGTGGTCCATGCGTCGATGTAGCCGCCGGTCTCCTCGATGCATCTGGCGATCTCCACATAGTCGCGCCGGATGGTCCCCTTGAACACGGCATGTTCGATAAAGTGGGCCAGCCCCTCCCGGCCCCCGGGGTCCTCCCTGGAACCTGCATTGATCCAGACGCCGAGCGTTATGCTGTGCACATAGGGCACCAGGTTGCTGATGATGCGGAGGCCGTTGGTAAGGGTGCCGGTCTGGATAATGCCGGCAGACAGTCGCTGTTCTGAAGTGCAGGTGTCGCCGGATGTCGATGTGATATTTTTTCTCACGCTTGTGGATGGATTTGAGTGCAATGTAAGTTTTATTCTTCTTATTATTATGTACAAATCGGCGCGGGGCCGTCAGGTCCGTATTGCGCAAAGGGTCATCTCCCGGAAATACCGTACATGAAGCGCACGCGTTGCCGTGCGGATTCGGGGGGATTACATAAGGGCACCTTTAAAAACCGTCGTGGACGGTTCGAGTGCAAGGCGGACGGCTGGAAGCCCGCAGCAATCGAATCGCGGAACAGGTTTTCAGAGAGGCCTATAAGCCAGGTTTTCATGTCAGGTATTCCTATACTCATCACAGGTGCTACGGGTTACATAGGTGCTCAGCTCGTCTTCGACCTGATCCGCAGGTTCGGCGACGGTGTCCGGTGCCGTGTCACGGTCAGGGACGGTTCGAATGCCGGTTTTCTCAAGGGGTTGCCGGTTGAGATCGTCAGGGCGGATATCCATGATCCGGTCGCTGTCTCCGAGGCTGTCAAGGGCGCGGAGGTCGTTTTTCATTGCGCGGGGCTGATCGCCTACACCATGAATTTCCGGAACCGTCTCTACGATACCAACGTTCTTGGTACCAGGAACGTCGTCAACGCCTGTCTTGCGTCCAATGTGCGGCGGCTTGTGGCTACCAGCTCCATCGCAGCGGTCGGATCGGCCAGGGTCGGCGAGGGTGACAGGGAGTCGAACGAGCACTCATCTTTCAGCGAATGGCAGCGCCATAACGTCTACATGGAGTCGAAGCACCTTGCCGAACTCGAGTGCCGCCGCGGAATTGCCGAAGGTCTCGATGTGGTGATGGTCAATCCGGGTGTGGTGATCGGCAGAGGCGAACTCAAGGGCGCACCGGACAGCTCTTCCAACGAAGTGCTCAAGATGATCTACAGCGGCAGGTTGCCGCTCTGTCCCGACGGCGCCACGGGGTTCGTCGATCTCCGTGACGTGGCTGAAGCCCATATCGCGGCCTGGCAGAAGGGCCATGCCGGTGAGCGGTACATCATCGTGGCGGAGAACCTTTCCTTCATGGAGCTTTTCGACCGCCTCGCCTCACTGCCCGGCAGCAGAGCAAAAAAGCCTTTTCGGGTTGCGGGAACAGCGGGGCTTGTCGCGGGTTTCGGAGGGGAGATATGGTCGCTTCTTACCGGGCGCCCATCGTTCATCAGCCTTGAAAGCATCAGGCAGGCTTCCCATAAAGCCCATTACAGCAACAAACGGTCGCTCCAGGAACTCGGGATTACCTACCGTTCCCTGGATGATACCTTCAGGAGCTTTATTCCGTAACGTTCAGCAACGCATTCCAACATTTCAATATCGAATACCCCTATGGAAAAAGAGATCCAGCAGCAGCAACAGCCAACAGTCGACCCGGCAAGACTCAAACAGCTCAACCTTGCCATAGATGCACTTGAAAAGCAGTTCGGCAAGGGTTCGATCATGCGCCTGGGTGACGATTCTGCCGTCATGCACGTCCAGTCGATTTCGACAGGTTCGATGGCGCTCGACTACGCGCTTGGCGTCGGTGGATTTCCACGGGGCAGGGTGACCGAGATTTACGGCCCGGAATCGTCCGGCAAGACCACGCTCGCCCTCCATGCGATCGCCGAGGCGCAGAAGGCGGGAGGCATAGCGGCCATCGTCGATGCGGAACACGCATTCGACCCGATCTACGGCCGTAAGCTCGGCGTCGATATCAATGCGCTCCTGATCAGCCAGCCGGAATCGGGTGAGCAGGCTCTTTCCATCGTTGAGACCCTGGTTCGCAGCGGGGCGATCGATATCATCGTCATCGATTCGGTCGCCGCCCTCGTGCCGCAGGCCGAGCTTGAAGGCGAGATGGGCGACAGCGTCGTCGGGCTCCAGGCAAGGCTTATGAGCCAGGCCCTGCGCAAGCTGACCGGAGCCATCTCCAAGTCCAGCACCGTCTGCATTTTTATCAACCAGTTGAGGGACAAGATCGGCGTGATGTACGGAAGCCCCGAAACCACCACCGGCGGCAAGGCCCTGAAATTCTACTCGTCAGTCCGCCTCGACATCAGGAGGCTTGCCCAGATCAAGGACGGGGAGGAGATCACCGGCAACCGCACCAAGGTCAAGGTGGTCAAGAACAAGGTCGCCCCTCCGTTCAAGACCGCCGAGTTCGATATTCTCTACGGTGAAGGCATTTCGATGCTCGGTGAGCTGATCGACCTTGCCGTCGAGTTCGGCGTCATCAAGAAGGCCGGCGCCTGGTTCAGTTACGGCACCGACAAGCTTGGCCAGGGTCGTGAAGCTGCAAAGAAACTGCTTCGCGAGGATGACGCCCTGCGAAACAAGATCCGGGAACAGGTTCGTGAACTGATGAGAACATCGGTAAAGGAATAAGCTGAACGCATGCGTATTGGAACGATCGATATCGACCGCCCGGTCATGCTCGCTCCCATGGAGGATGTGACCGACCGTGCGTTCAGGCAGCTTTGCAAGCGCCATGGGGCCGATATCGTCTATACTGAATTCATCAGCGCCGAAGCGCTCAGGCGCGGTGCGGAAAAATCGATCCGCAAGCTGACCGTAGACGAACATGAGCGGCCTGTAGCCGTCCAGATTTTCGGCAGCACGGTCGAGTCGATGGTCGAGGCCGCGGCGATCGCAGAAACCTACGAGCCCGATTACCTCGACATCAATTTCGGGTGTCCGGTCAAGAAGGTCGCAGGACGGGGGGCAGGGGCCGCCCTGCTGAAAGAGCCGGAGAAACTTTCCGATATCGCCGCTGCAGTTGTGCGTGCCGTCAGCCTCCCGGTTACGGCAAAGACCAGGATCGGCTGGGATCACGACTCGATCAACATCATCGAAATCGTCCATCGCCTCGAAGACGCCGGCATTCAGGCCGTGGCGGTCCACGGGCGGACGCGCAGCGACATGTACAAGGGTAAGGCCGACTGGGACCGCATCGCGGAGGCGAAGGCCGCCAGCGCCATTCCCCTTATCGCCAACGGCGACGTCTGGAACGCCGACGACGCCGTCGCCATGTTTGCCCACACCGGAGCCGACGGCATCATGATCGGCCGCGGCTCGATAGGCAATCCGTTCATTTTCGAACAGTCGACGAGCCTCGTCCGTCAGGGTGTCCGATTGTCCGCTCCCTCCTATCGCGACCGCATCCGTGTCGCCATCGACCATATGCGCCTGTCGGTAGAGTACAAGGGAGAGAAATACGGCGTACTTGAAATGCGCCGCCACTACTCGACCTATCTTAAAGGGTTGCCGGGCGTTTCGATCGTGCGCAACCAGCTTGTCCGCGAAATCGATCCCGTTGTTATCGTCGAACTTCTCGAAGCGTTTGAAGCCCAATGCGAGGCACTCGACAAAGAGGGTCGTTTGAAGGAGGCCGGAGAGTTCCTGAACGATCATTCGCCCAAAATTATCCTGAATTATTAATCCGTTATCAAACCATTTTCATTCGTATGAGCAGTGCAGAATCCGGCTATCGTGTAGCAGTTCTCGGCGCAACCGGCCTGGTTGGCAGAACCATGATCCAGGTGCTTGAAGAGCGCCGTTTTCCTGTCAGTGAACTGGTGCCGCTCGCCTCGTCGCGCAGCAAGGGGCAGGTCGTCACTTTCCAGGGCAGGGAGTTCAGTACAGAGGTGCCGTCGGCAGAAATATTCAAGGGTGTCGACATTGCGCTCTTTTCTGCCGGAGCTACGGCCAGCAGGGAGTGGGCGACAGTGGCCGCTGAGGCTGGAGCCGTCGTGATCGACAACTCATCGGCATTCCGCATGGATGAGGGGATTCCCCTGGTCGTGCCGGAGGTCAATCCCGAAGCCATATTCGATATTGAGGGCAAACCCGCAAAGATCATCGCCAACCCCAACTGCTCCACCATCCAGATGGTTGTGGTGCTCAAGCCGCTCTTTGACCGTTATGGCATCAGGCGCATCGTGGTTTCGACTTACCAGTCGGTAACCGGCAAGGGCAAGGCCGGGCGCGATGCGCTCGAGAGCGAACTGGCCGGCAACGTTCCCGAGCAGTTCACCCACTTCCACCAGATAGCCTTCAACGCGGTGCCCCAGATCGATTCGTTTACCGACAACGGCTACACGAAGGAAGAGATGAAAATGGTGAACGAGACCAGAAAGATCATGGGCGACCAGACCTTGTCGGTATCGCCGACCACCGTGCGCATCCCGGTTTACGGCGGCCACGGCGAATCGGTGAACGTCGAGCTCGAAAGCGATTTCGATATCGACGATGTCCGCAAGCTGCTTGCCGGGTCACCTGGCATCGTGCTTCAGGACGATCCTTCAGCAAGGCTCTACCCGATGCCGCTCACATCATACGAGAAGGATGAGGTGTTTGTCGGCCGTCTGCGTCCGGATTTCTGGAATCCCCGTACCCTGAACATGTGGATCGTAGCGGACAACCTCCGCAAAGGCGCCGCAACCAACGCGGTCCAGATCGCCGAGGTTCTGGTAGGGAAACTGTAGATTTCAATTACCCGATTCTGCGCAGGATCAGTCCCATATTCAGGAGGGATTTATCCCGACGGACATTCAGATCTTACATTCCCATCAGTTGCCCCAGGCATCAGTCCGGGGTGATGGTTGGATGGGATAAGCGCCGCGCAGGATCAGACCCATCCTCAGGAGGGGTTTATCCCGACGGACATTCAGATCTTACATTCTCATCAGTTGCCCCGGGCATCAGTCCGGGGTGATGGTTGGATGGGATAAGCGCCGCGCAGGATCAGTCCCATATTCAGGAGGGATTTATCCCGACGGACATCAAATCTTACATTCCCATCAGTTGCCCCGGACTTCAGTCCGGGGAATGGGGCTTCCAGCGGGGTTATGACAGCGCCATGAGCGCCGTGCTGACGGCCCTGACCATGGAGGTCATGGACTTGCCGGTACCGGCATCTTTTGTTGACGTGACCCTGGGCGGCATTCCAAGGGGTTCGACGGTGCGTGCGGTTTCGCGGCGAATGCGTTGCAGCGACGGTGCGTCAGCAGCAGTGCCTGTTATCCAGACAGGTGCACCGTTACCCGGCGATGACGTCAGCTCTGAAATGGCAAAATAGTCCCTCTCGTGGCCGTTTTTGACCGGCCAGTATCTGAAGTATCCTATTATTCCGTTCACCGACACGTAATACGCGGCGTAGCGCTCTTCAAGTTCGAGCACGGAGAAGGGTTCCGTGGTTCCTGCCGAAAGGCTTGCGACCGGTTCGATATGCAACCCGCTCATGCCTACCGTGTGACCCTGCTTCAGCTCTTTTTCTAGGGAGCGGGAAGGTTCGGCCGGGTAGAACATCAGCATTTGCCTTTCGAGTCCGACAGGATGGTCAGGGGTTTTTGTCATGGACATGACATGCCATGACCACTGTTCGATGTTTTTCAGGAAGTATCCGGCTTCGATTCTGCAGAGCCTGTCGCGACTGTCCCTCGTGGCGGAGGCCGGGAACCATGCCGGCAGGGTCAGGATCTCGGCAGGAGAGTACGAAACCGCAACCGGCTCGTCCTTCCACTCCCTGAGCATCGAGCAGAGTTTCATGGCCGCTTTTTTCCCTTTTGGACCGCTCATGGCCTCAAGACCTGTATTCAGGGTGCGGCACATGGTCATGCAGAAAGACGCGGCGCCCGTCGATTTGACTCTGACGATGGTCGTCGTGCTGGCGTCGATCGCGCACGCTATCTGGCTCCTGCTCATTATTCGAGGGTAAGATGCTGTTTGAGTACTTCAAGCTTTTTTTTGCCGATGCCCTTTACTTCAAGAAAATCGTCAAATTGTTTCACTTTTCCCCCCTTTTCTGCACGAAACGTGATGAGTTTCTTCGCCATTACCGGGCCGACACCGGAGATCTGCTGCAGCTGCGACGCTGACGCAGTGTTGAAACGAACGGTTCCGGTGAACATTTTCTTCGCAGTACGGGAGGGTTTTCCATGACGCTCGCCCTGTTTCTCGTCTGCTTCGTCGCTGGCTTCCGGGCTGCCATTTTCTTCAGCGGCATAATCAACGATCGAAGCGAGCCGGAGCAGGCTGTCCACTTCGGCTTCGGAGTACCGGGCCACCTCCGCTTTCCTGATGAGCTGGTCCGCCTCCTGGACCGACCTGCCATACTTTACCACTCCTCCCAGAATGAGGAACAGGATCAGGAGCGTCACTGCTGTCATTTCAGCCCGGGTGATTCCGAGCTTTACGGAGAGATCCTTCAGAATATTCATAGGGGTGAATGTCCTGTTTATTGGGGATGTATCGCTGAATATATAATTATAAGTTGGTTATGGATTCGTTTCGGCCAACCTCGCGAGGCTGGTCCCTTCGTAATAAAAAAATGACCAGGTATTTCTGTCCTGCGCGAAATGCGTGCGCCTGTGGCTCACGGTAATTTGCTGTAAAATGATGCCGCTTTGCCTATAATATCATGAAAGGAAACAATTTCTCTGAGTTTTGTATTACCGTAAACCGGGCGAGTTCCTGATGGTCAACATGCACGATCCTGTCCTGATGAGCCAGCTTACTTCGGCTGGACTCACCAACATCGATTCTTACCTCATTGCCCTCGCCGCCTTTCAGCGGGGCCTGAGTGTTTCGTTCCACCGTTTCACCAGCACCGAAGAGTTCCATTTCAAGTCAGACGAAGGCTATCTCGCAGAGCTTTTCAGCGTCACGGACGGCAGGCATACGCATTACTTCAATCGTACGATAGGCGACCTGACACCGCCGGAGTTGAGCGTCATTACGACAGACAAGCATAGAACCAAAGAGCGCTTGCAAAAGCACGGCATTCCGGTTCCAGTCGGTATTGTCGCGAATAAAGGGCAACAGGCCCTGGTCGAAAAGTTCATCAGGATATCTTCGGCCAGGGAGTTTGTCGTCAAGCCTTTTGACGGTTCTTTATCGCGTGATGTCCGGGTTGGCGTTCCGCCAGCCGAGCTTCTCTCGTGCGTGCAGGAGCATCCCGACGCCCGGGTGGTTATAGAAGAGCAGATCAAGGGTGATGAGTATCGGGTAAGCGTGGTCGACGGAAAGGCTGTTGCCATTACCCAGGCCCTTCAGCCGCATGTGATCGGCGATGGTGTCAGGACGATCGAGGAGCTGGTGGCGGAGAAGAACCGCTCTCGGGTTGCCAATCCGGTATTTCGCTACCTGCCGCTCAAGATCACGCCCGACATGGTGAGCTATCTGGCCGCCGGGGAGTTGACGACGCTGTCCGTACCGGAGCCGGGGCAGAGGGTGATTCTTTCTCACTCCTTTTCGATCCATCAGGGGGGTGACATCATTGAAGTCACCGACGCTGTTTCCAGCGAAGTGAAAGAGGTCGCCATTCGGGCTTGCGAGGCGTTCGGAATGCTTTTTGCCGGTGTCGATGTGATCGAGAGGAGGCAGGGCGGAAAAACGGAGGTTTACGTTCTGGAGCTCAATTCTCGCGGATCCATTGAGGCTCACTCCTATCCACTTGCAGGAGAGGGACGAAACAACACCGTCGCAGAAGCCATCATTGATCGGTATTTTCCCGATTCCATCCACAATAGACGATTTCCCGAAGCCGTGATCAATGTCAAGGGAGTGCTCGAAGCATTGCAGAACGGATTGTTCTCTTCAGTCACACTCCCGACGTTGGCCTCCGACTGGGTTCACAAACGGATCAAATTGGGCCCCGAATCAGGGGATCGTGTTCTGCGTCGGATCAAGTATTCGTTTCTGCGCCATAAGCTCTATGGCCTTCTTCATAAAACCGATACGGGGGAGTTCATTTTTGATTGCGCCGGTCCGGAGGCGGATTTCCAGGATTTCATGAAGATGTTTTCGCCAAGGTAATGGCAGATCATTCCGGCCTGATGAGATCATGAGACGGAACGATCTGTTACGATCGGGCAGGTGTTCAGACGAACACCCTGCGGACCCTTCTCGATACTGCGCAGAGAAGTTCGTAGCTGATCGTGCCGGCTGCGATGGCCTGCTGGCCTGCAGTCGGGCCTTCCCATCCGAAAAGCACCACGGCATCGCCAACGCTGACCGAAAGGTCGTCACCGAGATCGACCATCGTCTGATCCATTGTGACCGTGCCGACCTGGTGGTATGTCCGTCCGTTGATGAAGACCGTCGCACGGTTGGAGAGCGTTCGATGGAAGCCGTCGGCATACCCCGCCGATATCGTCGCGATCCTCCTCCGGTCAGGTGCGCTCCAGGTCCTGTTGTAGCTGATCGTCGTGCCCGCCGCCACCTCCTTGACGAAGATGACCCTGCACTGGAACTGCATGACAGGCCTTACCGGCAGCGTCGACGGCTTGCTGTCCAACGGGTGGCAGCCGTAGAGCAGTATTCCCGGGCGTACCATGTCGAGCGCGGAGTCGGGCAAGCAGATGATTGCGCCGCTGTTGGCTGCATGCTTGAGGACGTTTTTTCCTGAAGCGCGCTCGTAGGCTCCGGTCACCTGGAGGAAGCGCTCGAGCTGAAGGGCGGTGAAGCCGTCGGGTATGTGGCTTTCGGCAAAATGGGTGTAGATGCCCGTCAGTTCGAGGTGCGGGGAGCGATCGATCGTTTCGAGCAGCGATGCGGCCTCTTCAGGGGTGACGCCTAACCGACCCATGCCGGTATCGACCTTTACCTGTACCCTCAGTTTTTTCCCTGCGGCAGAGGCCTCCGCCTCACCTGCAATGGCGGTTTCATGGTCGCAGACGGTCATTTCAACGTCGTGTCGCAGGTAGAGCCCGATCTGCTGCACCAGGGGGGAGGCGAACGCCAGGACCCGTGAATCCGCCTGCATGCGATAGCTTTGCTTGAGCTCGATGGCTTCCTGGATGTTGGCGACGCCGAAATCCCTCACCCCCTCCTGCTCGAGAGCAGCCGTAATCTCCGGAGCGCCATGGCCGTAAGCGTTGGCTTTGACGATTCCCATGATGCGGCAGGTCGGTTTTATTGCGGCCCGGATGGTGGCCAGGTTGTGCCGGAGGTTGCCGAGCGAGATGAACGCTTCCGAAAGATGGAGGTCAGGGGCCGTTCCGCTGCAGGTGCTGTGTTCTTGATCGGCGCTCAAATCGATGGAAAATCTTGTTGGGTCGGGTTGGCGGGCATGAGTTGTCCGAAACCCTGATATGCTGTAAAAAACACTTTTTGCCCATGATTTTCAAGACAATGAGCAAGAGGGTTTGCCTCGATGTCAGAAAATGAACAATTATTGTTTTATTATTAATCAAAACTCTATACCGGATAGCCATGACCAACGACATTTTCGAAATTGCGGGCAATACCCCCCTGGTACTCATGAAACAGCTGTCCAGGCTGAAGCGTCCACGGTTCATGGCGAAGCTCGAGTATATGAATCCCTGCTTTTCCCACTATTGCCGGGTCGCAGCTGCAATCATCAGGGACGCCGAGGATCGGGGCATCATCCATCCCGGCATGACGCTGGTCGACTGGACGTTCGGCACCAGCGGGATCGCACTGGCCATGGCAGGCGTCAGCAGGGGCTACAAGCTCCTTCTCGTCGCGCCTGACAGCATCTGCCTGGAAAAACAGGAGGTGCTCAGGGCCCTCGGCGCCGAAATGGTATTCACCTCATCGGACGCAAGGCCTCACGAACCGCGTAGTTGCGTCGCCGTGGCGGAAAACCTTGTCCGTACCCTTCCGCATGCGTGGTTTGCCAATTTGTATGAAAATCCCGTCAGCAGTCAGGTCCACGAGTCCGGTACTGGGCCAGAGATTTTCAGCCAGACGGGGGGCAAGGTAACGCACGTGTTCGTACCCATGGCTTCCGGAGCCATGATTTCCGGGATCGGACGTTATCTGAAGTCCGTCAATCCATTGATCCGGATCATAGGCGTCGAGCCCGAAGGGTCGGTCTATCAGGGCCTTCACAGCGGAAAGTCCACCGGCACTGTCAAGCCGTTCCAGCTTGAGGATATCGGGGCTCTTCAGGCTACATCTTTCTGGGATACCTCCGTGATCGACCAGATCGTCCAGGTCAGCGATGCCGATGCGTTCAACTGCGGCAGGGAACTGTTTCGTTCCGAAGCTGTGTTTGCCGGTGGAGCTTCAGGTGCGGCCATGGCGGCAGCCCTCAGGGAGGGGGAGGAATTCGGAGAAGACGCGGTCGTGGTGGTGATGATGACCGATTTCGGGCCCTACGACCTGTCACGGATGTACAACGACGACTGGATGCGCAGGAACGGCTTCTACCGCAAATCCAAAACTGCGCTCGACCAGATAACCGCCGACGACATCCTTCAGCGCAAGGCTCGCAAGGACCTGATATTTGCCGTACCCGAGCAGACGCTCTCGGATGTGTTCGAAATGATGAAGCAGAACGATGTTTCACAGATGCCGATCGTCTCTTTCGGCGCTCCCATCGGCAGCATCAGCGAGAACCAGATCCTGTCCATCCTTATCGAGAACGATGCCGCCATGAATGCCGAGGTCGTCGCCTTCATGGAGAAACCGTTTCCCGTATGCCAGCCCGACGCGACGATATCCGAACTGTCGGAAAAATTGCAGAAAAACGCTGCGGGCGTGCTTATCAGCCTGAGTGATGGGCGTTTGCAACTGATTACGAAATCTGATCTTATCGATGCGCTTACCCATAAGTGAGAGGGCTCTGAATTAAGGGGTTGTTTTTTAGGGTGGATTTACTTATTTAAGCAGTCCTGAACATGCATCTTTCTGGTGCCGTCACCAGGGGGTTCTGCTGACCAGCGGTACCCGCAGAAGCGCATTACCATCTTCATTTTAGTTTGACATGAAGCGGAACGATGGCCCGGAACGTTGTGGAGTAGCCATCGACCAGTGTCGCCTGTTCAGGAGGGGGTTCCGTTGAATCCATCTTTTTTTAGCGCATGACAGCGGGACATGATGAATGTCTCCAATAACAGCGACAGTTTATGAAGGTAGAGTCCAGAAAAAGGCAGTATATTCTCGAAGGAAAAATCAAGCCCGGTTTTTGCGATGGGTGCGGAGGCATCACCGAACAGGCGTTCGTCGGTGAGTGGAAGCCCAGCGACAAACCGAAGGATGACGATCTACTGCTCGGATCGCCCGAGAAAAAGTCGAAAGAAAAGAGATCTGCTCACGGCCAGGCGATGTCGGCCTCCGAGAACCAGTACTGGATCCGGTGTTCGGCCTGCAACCAGGTCCATCTTCTCAAAGAGTGGCAGATTCAGATCGACAAGGAGTTGAGCCCGGAAGAGCTCAAGCCTGAAGATTGCCAGGTTTATACCCCTCACGGCATTTATGCCCAGGGGGATGCTGTTTTTCATGAATCGCTCGGCGAGGTCGGCGTGGTCCGTGAAAAGCAGGCTACAGGAAGCGGCGCCCACGTCATCATTGTGGAATTCTGCAAGAGCGGGCGGAAGCAGCTTCTCGAAAATGTGCAGCTCAATCAGGGTAAACAGAAAAGCTCTGAATCGCTGTCCGATATTATTAAACTAAAATTAAGACGTTGATCTTCAAGGAAGGGGGTGAATTTCATTGGTTAGTGTTCAGATAAATGAAAACGAATCCATCGACAAGCTTCTCAAGCGTTTCAAGAAAAAGTATGAGAGAGCCGGGGTTCTTAAGGAGTTTCGTAAAAAGGCCTACTTCGTCAAGCCTTCGATCGATAGCCGCCTGAAACGTTCAAGAAGCAAGCGCCGGGCTCAGAGAGCCAACGAAGAGCGCAATTCCTGATATATTGCCAGGTACTCAAAAAGCAGCTCCTCGTGGAGTTGCTTTTTTTTTGTCAACGATAAACAGCCATCCATGAGCGTGTTTCAAGGTGAGGTTTCAACCCTTCCGCCGGATAAATCGATTTCCCATCGCGCAGCGCTTATTGCAGCCCTGGCCGAAGGGACCACAGAGATCACCAATTTTTCGGGAGGTTACGACAACCAGTCGACCCTGTCGGTGCTGAAAGATGCCGGTATCTCCGTCTCCCAGCAGGAATTGCCGGCTGAAGATGGACGTATTGTCAGGAATGTGGTGATAGAGTCCCGCGGTCTCTGGAGCTTCAGGGAGCCTTCGGGTCCGTTGATGTGCAACAATTCAGGGAGCACCATGAGGATGCTGGCCGGTATTCTTGCCGCACAGCCCTTCAGGAGCGAACTGATCGGGGACGCCTCCCTGATGAAACGCCCGATGAAGAGGGTCGCCGATCCGCTTCGGCAGATGGGCGCAGATATTTCGCTCTCTCCTTCAGGAACGGCTCCGGTGGTTATCATGGGCACCAGGGAGTTGACGCCCATTGAGTACCATCTTCCCGTTCCCTCGGCCCAGGTCAAATCGCTGGTGGCTTTCGCCGCCATGCATGCCGACGGACAATCGAAGATCATCGAGCCGATCCGGTCACGCGACCATACCGAACTCATGCTCGGCCTGGAGACCATCGACCGCCCGGACGGTGTCAGGGAGATCATCATCGACGGACGCAAACCGATTGCGGCAAGGCCGTTCCATGTTCCGGCAGATCCCTCTGCGGCATGTTTCATGATCGCTCTCGGACTACTGGGTGAGAAATCGGAGGTCGTGCTCAGGCAGGTATGCCTCAACCCTACCCGTGTCGCCTACATCGACCTGTTGCAGGAGGCAGGCGCAGGTCTCGGCATGGAGAACGCGCGTTCGGTCGGTGGTGAGATGATCGGCGACATCGTGGTCAGGAGCTGCTCTTCGCTCAAACCGCTCAGGATCAGCGATCATGCCGTCGTTGCCGGAGTCATCGACGAGATTCCCATGCTTGCCGTGCTTTCCGCTTTCGCTTCGGGCGAGTTCGAACTCCACAACGCAGCCGAGCTGCGGACAAAGGAGAGCGACCGTATCGACGCCATCGTCATCAATCTCCAGCGTCTCGGATTCGACTGCGAGCAGTATCTTGACGGTTTTGTCGTGAAAGGCAGGACTGGCAATATCCCGCAGGAAGCCGTCATCGAATGCTTCGACGACCACCGCATCGCCATGAGCTTCGCCATCGCAGCCGAAGCTGCAGGCGCATCCCTGGTGCTTTCTGACCGCCACGTCGTCGGCGTATCGTTCCCCAACTTCTTCAGCATCATCGAATCGCTGAGACAGTAAAGGAGAGTTCGCGGATATAAACACAAAAGAGGCCGTCTCATTATCCAAAATGAAACGGCCTCTTTTGTGTTCAGTCAGTATCTGCCCCCGGGAACGCCGGGCCCCTGCCCGTGATCTTCCACGCAAAAGCATTGTTCATGCAGGAGGCCGTCTCAGTATGTTTTCTGAGACAACCTTCTTGTTTTCGAATTTTCAATAACGGAGGGCGGAAACTCCTGTCCGCCATTTGATATTGCGATACTCGAAGAGGGTAATGGCGGGGAGGAAAACCCGCCATCCTGTGATGAATCAGGGGAGAGCCTCTGATTTGGATGGCGGACGGAAGACAGACGCTGGCACTCGCAGGTTCTAAATGCTTTTCAGGTGTTCAAGCAGCAGGCGATTGAAGAGATCCGGCTGTTCGAGGTTCGAGAGGTGACCTGCATCGGGCAGGATTTCGAGTTTCGAGCCGGGGACAAGCGAGTGCATCGAGGCTGCCGTTTCCGGCGTCGTGACGCGGTCTTCAGCGCCGTTCAGGATGAGCACCGGGCATTTGATCTCCGGCAGCAGGCCTGTGGCGTCGGCTCTTCCTGCAATCGCCTTCATGGCGTCGCTGATAGCCTCGGCCGGTTGGCGGGTGATCATCTCACGGGTTTTCGCGACAAGTCCGGGGTTCGAGTCGTAGGTTCGGGCGGCAAAAAAGTTCGGCACCATCCGGTCAGCGGCCTCCTTCGGGCCATTAGCCTCGACAGCCCTGCAGAACTCCATGCGCTGGGCATAAGCTTCCGGTGCATCGGCGTTCGCACGGGTATCGCAGAGTACGATAGAAGCTGTTCTTTCAGGAAAGAGCCTGTAGAAAGCGAACGCCTGGTATCCTCCCATCGACAGACCGGCTATGGTAGCCTTTTCGACGCCGAGGGAATCAAGCAGCCTCGCCAGAGCATGGGCATAATCCGCCATGTTCCAGTCGATTCGCATGGGCGATCCGTCGAATCCGTAGACGTGAGGCGCGATGACGCCGAACCCTGCCTGAAGAAGCGCCGGGACCTGTGGCTCCCACATCGCCCCCGAAACAGGGAAAGCATGTAACAGGACAACGTTGCCGGCATCGCCTCCGGCAGTACCTGAGAATGTCAGCATGGATCAGTTCTCAAGGCTTTTTGACTGGCCGCGGATGTCCCTGATGATGTTGTTCGCCTCGTCGAGGATCTTGCGGGCTTCGTCCCTGGCGCTGTCGATGATCTCCTGCGAACGGTGTTTGGCTTCGTTGCTGTAAACACCATCCTCCTCCTGGCCTTCATATAGCTCGGCAGCCTTGTCGATGGCGTGCTTCACCTTGCCCGAAATGATCATCTGGGTATCCGCTCCCTTGCGGGGTGCGAACAGCAGACCCATGATGGTGCCTACGGCCGCTCCCAGCATTGCGCCGAAAAACAGCCCCTTGTAGTATTTGTCCTGATTTTCCATGGTCATTGGGATTGAGTTGACTATCAATATATGAAAAATTAATGCAGCAAGATTTCCATGACCTCATCCTCAAGGCCAGAAAGCGGTTCGACGAGATCAGGGCGGCAGAGCACGCGGAATTTCTTCGTGTAGCGTTCGAACGAAAGGATGAAGTCTGACCTGAAGACCGATTCACGGAAATCATCGAACCGGATGTATCTGCCCGATTCAATGTCCTGCAGTTGACGATGCTCGTTTTTCGTCGGGTAGACCCGCAACTCCCTGAAATCGTCATAATCGAACACATCCTTCGGGGCCGGAGCGTCGATCAGCACCTCATGTCCCAGCAGCGGTCTGCTGATTTTCCTGCCCAGCATGGCGCATATCTCCTGCTCCTTAAGCTTGCGCCTGCGGTGATCGGTGCTGTAGGCGAACCATTCCGGGGCGATCTCCATGGATGGCTCGATGTATGGGCGTACCGTCATGGCCCTCTTGTAAACTTTACGGTTAAGGATCGATTCGAGCAGGTCGCGGGCGGGCAGCCCGATGCCGCCGATCAGCTGGTCGAGCTCGAAGAGCACCCGGTCGTCCGAGTTGAAATAGAACAGTTGGCGCAGTGCGTCCGTGGATAAGGCGCGTTCGTCGACGATATCCTGCAGGAGCCTGCGGAGCATGGCCGAGAAGGTCCTGCTCGTATGGTGCCAGTAGACGTTGCGCATCATCATGTACTTGGCGAACAGCAGGCTTTCGAGCGGTGCGATACCCTTTTCGGTGATCGCGAACCGTTCCCGTTCGGGATCCGGAACGAAGGACTCCACAAGGCGCTCGATGTCGATGCTGCCATAGGGGATGTTGCAGTGATGGGCGTCGCGCATCAGGTAATCCATCTTGTCCGGGTCGAGGGTGCCGCTGATGAGCTTGCCCAGCCGGTGTGACGATTTCCCTGAAATGATGTCGATGACGGTATCGGGATCGACTTTCCAGTCGTCGTGCAGAATGGCTGCAATCGGCGCCGTCCCGGGGTGCGTCTGGTTGATGAACATGCCGGTCAGCGCCTCATGGTGCGCAAAAACGCTGTCCGAAGCGCCCGCCGGAGCGATCTCTTCAAGGACGTGCGCGTGCGGGTAGTGGCCGATATCATGCAGGAGGCAGGTAGAGAGGAGCGTCCTGCATGCATCGTCGTCGAACCTGAACCGGTCGCTCTGCAGCTCCATGGCAAGGGGATTGGTCACCATACGCTGAAGGATCAGCTTCATCAGGTGATAGACGCCGATCGAATGTTCGAAACGGGTATGCGTCGCGCCGGGATAGACCTGCTGCGAAAACGAAAGCTGACGGATGCCCTTCAACCTGAGGAACGACGGGTGGGCAAGGATCTTTTTCAGGGGCGTGCTCAGCGGGATATGGCCCCAGATGGGAATCCGGATGAAGCCGCCTTCTGAACGGAAGAGAAACTGTTCTGCGATCATGGGGTTATTTTACTTCAAGATAAGCACTAAACCTTCAGTCGGCAAACAGTGGGTTTAGTGCTTGTCTGTAAAAAAACCCGGGCCGGTCAGGTGACGCTTGGCCTCTCTTTGAGGTGCAGCGCGCAGACCTTCCTGAAATGGTGGCCGTAAATGGCCAGCGTGACGGCCATAGGCAGTGAATTTTGCCGGTTGAAAACAGTCCAGCCCAGCATTCTCCAATAGTGGACCCGTTCCCTTCCGATTACCCCGAGGATGAAGGTCGAACGCATGAACGCCATGAGCTGGCTCATCCGTAGCCGGGTTTTGAACTCCGGGGCAGGGAACTCCTTCAGAAGAGTCCTGATGCGCTGGTAGTAATGTTTGGGCGCGTAAAGATGGTTCATCATCTCCCGATACCCTTTCCGCAGCACCTCAGGATCCATGATCGGGATGATGTTGGTATTGCTGTCGGCGTTGTCGCCGCTGGAAATGCTCAGCAGTCGTCCTTCGGTTTTCATGCGCTCGTAAAGCTTCGTGCCGGGCAGGGCCTGAAGGATGCCGACCATGGCGGTCACGATACCGCTTTTCTGAATGAACTCGATCTGCTTCTGGAAAATCGACGAAGTGTCGGTGTCGAATCCGACGATGAAGCCACCCTGAACCTCCATGCCTGCATTCTGGATCCGACGGACGTTTTCGAGCATGTTCCGCGAGGTGTTGTGCTGTTTGCCGCACGCCTGCAATGCCGAATCCTCAGGGGTTTCGATGCCTATGAACACCTGGTTGAACCCGGCCTGTACCATCAGGGCCATCAGTTCGTCGTCGTCAGCCAGGTTGATTGAGCATTCCGTATAGAAGGCGTTCTTGACGCCGTTCTTTTTGCGCCATGCTATCAGGGCAGGCAGCAGCTCCTTCTTGAGATACGACCTGTGGGCGATGAAGTTGTCGTCGACGAAAAAGATGTTCTCATGCCAGCCGCGCTTTTTGATTCCGTCGAGCTCTGCGATGATCTGGGCGCTCGTCTTGGTGCGGATTTTGTGGCCGAAGAGCGTGGTGATGTTGCAGAAGTCGCAACGGTAAGGGCAACCCCTCGAAAACTGGAGGGCCATCGACGCATATTTCTTTATGTCGAGCAGCTCCCATTCAGGGACCGGCGTTTTGGTGATGTCAGGAAACTCGGTGCAGGAGTAATGCCTTTGAGGCATGCCCTGTTCCAGATCTTCGAGGAATCTCGGCAGGGTTATTTCAGCTTCGTTCAGTACGAAATAATCGACTTCAGGGAACTGCTCGTATCCAGTCGTGAAAAGCGGCCCTCCGGCAACGACAGGCAATTCCGCTTCCTTGCATCGCGCGATCAGCCGGTGTGCAGAGTCCTGCTGTACCGCCATGGCGCTGACGAACGCAATGTCAGCCCAGGCCAGGTCTTCGTCTTGCAGGGGCTTGACGTTGAGGTCGACGAGCCTGCGCTCCCACGATTTCGGCAGCATCGCCGCCACGGTGATCAATCCGAGCGGAGGAAGAGATGCCTGTTTTTTGACGAATTTGAGCGCATGCTTGAAGCTCCAGAAGGTGTCCGGAAACTCCGGATAGAGAAGAAGAATGTTCATGGTGTCATTGCCTCCGGCAATTCACTTAACTGAATATTCGATATTGTATTGAAAGCTGCTGGGCGCCCTAATGATTAGGCACCTAATCAATATATATCTAAAAGCTATAACTATAAACATCAATCGTATTCAAATAATTGCGTATTGCGGCTGCGGGTGGGTCAATACCGTTCAAGGGTAAACTTTTCGCCGAGGTAAAGCTTGCGCGCATCAGCGTTTTCGGCGATCTCTTCGGGGGTGCCCTGCATGAAGATGCTGCCGTCGAACAGCAGGTAGGCATGATCGGTTATCGACAGCGTTTCGTGTACGTTGTGGTCGGTGATGAGCACCCCGATGTTTCGTTTCACGAGTCCCTCGACGATCTGCTGGATATCTTCCACGGCGATCGGGTCGACGCCCGCGAAGGGCTCGTCGAGCAGGATGAACTTAGGGTCGAGCGCGAGCGCACGGGCGATCTCCGTCCTGCGGCGTTCGCCGCCCGAGAGGGCATAACCCATGCTTTTGCGGATATTGGTGATGTTCAGGTCCTCAAGCATCCGGTCGGTCTTCTCCCTTTGCTCGGACTTTGACATGGAAGTGAACTCCAGCACACCCAGGATGTTCTCCTCGACGGTCAGCTTCCTGAATACCGAGGCCTCCTGCGGCAGATATCCGATACCTTTTCGCGCCCTTTTATACATCGGCAGGGCGGTGATCTTCTCCTTGTCGAGCAGAACCTCGCCTGCATCGGGCTTGACGAGCCCGACGATCATGTAGAATGTGGTGGTCTTGCCAGCGCCGTTCGGGCCGAGCAACCCAACGATTTCACCCTGCCTGACTTGCAATGTCGAGCTTTTGACCACCTCACGTTTGTTGTAGATCTTCTTCAGGTTGGTGCAGCTCAGTATCGAACTCATATCCTTGGCTTCAAATGGTTATCGGTGCCGGTCGGTAATTCCAGGTGAAATGTCCAAACGGTCAGGCTTACGTGTAACCGTATTTGCTGATGAACTCCTCATCGCTCATCACCAGCAGGAAAATCCCCTCGATGAATCCCACGATGGCCGGAATGCCTGTCCAGCATAACAGCAGGTAGACGACACCCCATCCGGTCATGCCGAGATAGAACTTGTGTATGCCCAGCGATCCCAGAAAAATGGCGAAGAGCGCGGCCGCAAGCCGGTTTCGTCCATTAGGGGCGACAGCGCCGAGATTGACGGTAAACGGCGGAGGCGTTTGCCTGACTCCGCACTTCGGGCATATTTCAGCTTTAGCCCTGATAATTTCCCCGCACTCCGTACAGAACTTCTCGTCCGGACCTTTCGTTGTTGTTTCGTTCATGATCTTTTCAACTTGAGCATTTGTTCGTATGGGAACCTATCGTGCAACATACTGCTTCTCCCGAACGACGGTTGTAAATAAATATAGCAATCATCACGATGTTTCGACGTCGAAACTCTCCCGTACCAAGCGCCGGAAACATGGCGGTGCAAGCTGACACTGCTTCAGGGAATGGGGTTGGTCAGAATACAAGGCTCTTCATATGCTGAGGGCGGATGTTTCAAGTAAGCTCATGAGCGATCGAAAAGATATGGCGGGTCAGTAAATAGTGTGACTTAATCTTTTCGATAGTCAAGTAATAGTTTTACTATTTTTATGTGATAGTCAAACAAAAGCTTTACTGTATGAGTGAAAAGACACTGTCGATAAGGCACTTAAACGAGAAAATGCTTTCGTTTGAGTCGCTGCGTCAAGTTCCTGTTCCTTCGACTGGTTGGATTAAAGCCATTCGGCTTGCTCTTGGAATGTCCATGAAACAGTTGGGTGACAGGCTTTCGATCACAAAGCAAAGTATTCAAAGCATCGAAAAGAGGGAAAAGGAGGGTTCTATAACCATCAAAGCTTTGAGAGAATTGGGCGAAGCCCTTGACATGCAACTTGTCTATGGCTTTGTGCCTGTAGACGGTTCTCTCAACGCACTCATTGACAGGAAGGCTGTCGAGCTGGCTACAGAAATAGTCATGCGTACGTCGAATACCATGAAACTGGAGAACCAGGAAAATTCCAAAGAGCGAATCGCAGAAGCCGTCAGGGAGAGAGCCTACGATATCAGGAAAGAGATGCCCAAAATGCTATGGGATTAGATCTTGATTATCTATCAGGCAAGACACCTCTGGATGAAGACGAAAAAGATGGGCTGCTTTTTCCGACCAAATCGACAAGGCAGGAACTGGACGAGTTCGAGCAACAGAATATCGAACAGGCAATGTTATGGTCCATGAAACGGAATTTTAGGCAGGAGTATGTTTTTTCAGAAAAATTCATCAGGGAACTGCATCGGCGAATGTATGGCAGGACATGGTCATGGGCCGGTGAATTCAGAAAATCCAACAAGAATATCGGTGTGGATAAGCGGGAGATAGGTGTTGAACTGCGGAAACTGTGCGATGATGCACTATTCTGGATAAGCGGGAGCATTTATGTCCCTGATGATATAGCCGTCCGATTCAAGCATCGCCTGGTCAGTATCCATTGTTTTCCGAATGGAAATGGTCGTCACAGTCGATTGATGGCCGATATTATCATCAATAAAATATTCAGGCAGCCGGTTTTCGACTGGGGTAGGGGAGATTTGACTCATGATGGTGACATCAGGGGAATTTACCTCAAAGCCATAAGAGCAGCAGATGCCGGTAATTACGATCTGTTGACCTCATTCGCTCGTTCAGGGATGCGTGATGGTTAGCCTTGCGCACATTCTTTCGTAAAACCAATTGAGGATCATTTATTCGTGATCTGCTTTTTTGTGGATCTAAAAAGAGCTAAAGTAAGTTACTGACGATTTTCAACCTGTAGATGAATGAGACGATGAGAAAAGTAATGCCATACCGGGGGATGCACCCGGAGCTTCATGATTCGGTGTTTCTCGCCGATGGGGTGTATGTGATCGGGGACGTTAAGATAGGCGCTCATTCCAGCGTCTGGTTCAACGCGGTGGTCAGGGGCGACGTGTGCCCGATCAGGATCGGGGAGAAGACCAGCGTGCAGGATAATGTGACCCTGCATGTGACGCACGATACCGGGCCGCTTGAGATCGGCAGCAACGTGACCATCGGTCATGGGGCCGTGCTGCACGCCTGTACGGTCGAGGACAATGTGCTGGTCGGCATGGGGGCGATCCTTCTGGATCACTGTGTGGTCGAGCCGTGGTCGATCGTGGCAGCGGGAGCGATGGTGAAGCAGGGGTTCAGGGTGCCTTCGGGAATGCTTGTCGCCGGGGTGCCTGCGAAGGTGATCCGCCCGATCACCGAGGAAGAGCGGGCCAATATCGCTGAGTCTCCGGAAAATTACGTGCGATATGTCGCCCATTATCGTCAGGACGGATACGAAGGCCGATGAACTTTTTGCCCGGCTGGATTTGTGATCATTTCACTACATTACCTCTGAATTTGTGAGGGCATATCAGGAGTGAACATTAGGCCCGGAAGGCATCGGTTTTCTTCATTTGAAACATTTATTCTCTCATGGCGCAAAAAGAGGTGGTCATTGTCGGAGGTGGCATCAGCGGTCTCAGCATGGCGTTCTACTGTTCGCAGGCCGGACTGAAAACCACATTGATCGAAAAGGACAAGACGGTCGGAGGCTCGTTCGCTTCCCATCAGTATTCGAGCAACGGCGACAGCTTCTGGCTGGAAATGGGTGCCCACACCTGTTACAGCTCCTACCAGAACCTGCTCGGCATTGTAGAAACCTGCGGGATCGCCGATACGATCATTCCTCGCGAAAAAGTGCCATTCTCCCTTCTGAAGAACGGTGAGGTGAAATCGATCATGGCCGGTCTCGACCTGTTCGAGCTGGTTCGCTCGGTGCCGAACCTGTTTTTCCTTAAAAAGGATAACCAGACGGTTCGCTCCTACTACTCGAAAATCGTGGGTGAGAAGAACTACCGCAACACGGTGAGCCATTTCTTCAACGCGGTTCCCTCTCAGCTTACTGACGATTTCCCTGCCGACATGATGTTCAAGAGCCGTCCGAAACGGAAGGATGTGCTGAAGAACTACACGTTCAAGGGCGGATTGCAGAGCGTGGCCCATACCATCGCCGCCCTCAAGGGTATCGATGTGCGGGCGGGTGCTGCTGCCGAACTGGTAACGAACACCGGAGGCAAATATGTCGTCAGGACGACGGACGGCCAGGATTATTCCGGCGATGTGCTCGTACTGGCCATGCCATCGGACCCGGCGGCCAAGCTGCTGCAGAATGTGAACCAGGCGGTTGCGTACCATCTCACGAAGCTGAAGTATGCCGATGTCGATTCGGTCGGCGTGGTGGTCAGGAAGGGGAGCATCTCGCTCAAGCCGCTGGCGGCCATCATCTCCCCCAACGATATTTTCTATTCGATGGTGTCGAGGGATACGGTCAAGGACGACAACTTCAGGGGATTCGCCTTCCATTTCCGTCCAGGTATCGACGACAATACGAAGTTCAAGAGGATCACCGAGGTGCTCGGCGTCGGCATGCCGAAGATCGAGCATACCTTCACCAAACAGAACGTCGTTCCGTCACTTCGACAGGGACACCGTGAGTGGGCCAAAAAAGCGGACGACCTGCTCGGCGGGGCACGTAACCTGTTCCTGACCGGCAACTACTTCGGCGGCATGGCCATCGAGGATTGCGTCAGCAGGTCGCGTGAAGAGTTCGACCGCCTGGCAGGCATGCGCTGACCGGTTTCCCGGCCGCTTTTTATGACGTCCCGGAAGGCCACTCCTTTCGGGACGTTTCCGTTTGCACTCCCCCTCCTTCGTCGTACCTTTAAGGAAGACAGCTCCAGAACCCTGGTGCAAAACCTTCAACTGAAAACGATGAACGGAGCCCTCCTTCCCGAACTCTGGATCATGCCTGCGGTCGTTGCAATGATCGCGCTGCTGCTCTACCTGTTCGGCAACTCACTGCTCAAAAGCTATCTCGACCGCATACGCAGGTCGATCATTGGCAGCGGCGTCCCGCTGGGCCTGCTGGTGCTGCCGATCAGGCTGCTGTTTCTCCTGATAGCTGTCGCCGGCATCGTTCATTACGTCAGGGTATCCGCCGAGCTGAAGGAGCTGATGATCCATGTCCTTTCGATCGCTTCGATAGTCGGGGTCGCATGGTTCATCCTCAGGATGTTCGCCGTCGTGGAGGGGGTGATCCAGCAGCGCTACAAAGAGGCGGACAAGGGCAACATCGAAGCGCGGCGGGTGGCAACCAACGTGAGCCTCGTCAGGAAGATCATGAACGTGCTGGTCATCGTGCTGGCCGTTTCGGGGGTGCTGATGACCTTCGATACGGTCCGTCAGATCGGCGTGAGCATCCTCGCGTCGGCCGGACTTGCCGGTATCGTGATCGGTTTCGCCGCCCAGCGCAGCCTGCAGACCCTGATTGCAGGAATCCAGATCGCCATTGCCCAGCCCGTCAGGCTGGACGATATCGTCGTGGTCGAAAACGAAACCGGAAAGGTTGAGGAGATCACGCTGACCTATGTCGTGGTTTGCCTCTGGGACCAGCGGCACATCATCGTACCCATCACCTGGTTTATCGACAAACCCTTCCAGAACCTCACGCGCTCATCTTTTGAGCTGACCGGCGCGGTCTTGTTCAACGTGAGCTACAGCGCGCCGATCGAACTTATCCGCACGGAGCTTGAAAAGATCATATCCTCAAGCCCGCTCTGGGACAAGCGCCTGGTCCGGCTCGAAGTGACCAATGCGGCTGTCGGGTTCGTCGAGCTGCGGGCGCTGGTCAGCGCGGCAAGTCCGGCAGACCTCTGGGCGCTTCGATGCTACGTCAGGGAGTCGATGATAGGGTACCTTCGAACACTCGGCAAAGAGATATTCCCGGAACTGACGTCGCAGGCTCCGGCCAGGGACGGCACTCCATGATGGTGAGCAACCCTTAAGGGAAGAGGAGTCGCTTCAATGGGAGATACGAGGCGAGAGCCGGGAGGCCGTTCCGATAAAGGCGGTGCTGACATAGGGCTGAAGCAGATTCCTGTCGGCGTCTGGGTGCTTGGTGTCGTCAGTATGCTGATGGACATCTCATCCGAGATGATTCACAGCTTGCTGCCGATGTTCATGGTGACGACCCTTGGAGCCAGCGCCCTTGCGCTCGGCCTGATCGAGGGACTCGCTGAATCGACTGCGCTCATCGTCAAGGTATTTTCCGGGGTACTCAGCGACTATCTGGGAAAACGAAAGTGGCTCGCGGTGTTCGGGTATGCCCTTGGCGCGATGACCAAACCGCTTTTCGCCATTGCTCCAGGGATCGGCACCGTGCTGGCTGCCCGCCTGCTCGACAGGGTCGGCAAAGGGGTGCGCGGCGCACCCCGCGATGCGCTGGTCGCCGACATCGTACCTCCGGAGATGCGCGGCGCCGCCTTCGGCCTTCGTCAGTCTCTCGATACCGTCGGGGCCTTTATCGGCCCGCTCCTTGGCGCCGGGCTGATGATACTCTGGGCCAACGATTTCCGGAGTGTCTTCTGGATAGCGGTCATTCCGGGCATCGCGTCGGCATCCCTGCTTGTTTTCGGCCTCCGCGAACCTGCGCACCCCGACGAAACAAAGCGGGTGAATCCGATACGTAGGGAGAACATTCGTCGGATGGGTCCTGCCTACTGGTGGGTGGTCGGGCTCGGTGCGGCATTTACCCTCGCACGTTTCAGCGAGGCCTTTCTTGTGCTGCGCGCACGTCAGGCTGGCGTCGCAATCGCGATGGTGCCGCTCATCATGGTGGCCATGAACATCATCTACTCCCTTTCGGCCTATCCCTTCGGAAAACTGTCGGATCGCATGAACCACTCCAGCCTGCTGGGAATCGGGCTCGTCGTGCTGATCGCGGCCGACCTGGTGCTTGCGCTTGATGGCGGGTGGGGCACCATGCTTGCTGGCGTGGCACTCTGGGGAGTGCACCTCGGCATTACCCAGGGACTGCTTGCGACGATGGTTGCCGACACGGCGCCTGCCGACCTGAGAGGCACGGCATTCGGATTCTTCAACCTGGTCAGCGGCCTTGCCATGCTCCTTGCAAGCGCCTTGGCAGGCTTTCTCTGGCAGGAGTACGGCGCTTCGACGACCTTTCATGCGGGTGCGGCCTTCTGCGTGCTCACCCTGGCCGGGCTTGCTGTGAAGCCGGGGAGTGCTGCTGACCGGCACTAAAACGGAGCAATGATATTTTGCCTTGTGTATCGTAACGCAAAAGATGCTATCTTTGCGCCATGTTTTTTTAAGATGGGCAGGCCTTTCGTGAACAGAGCAGGTCAGATGCGCAGGCTTCCCGAATTTATTATTGAACAAGAAGGAGAGTTATGGCAAAGGTAAAATCAGGAGATATCGTCAAGGTTCATTACACCGGCACCTTCGACGACGGAACCGTGTTCGACACGTCGGCTGATCGCGAGCCCCTGGAGTTCACCGTCGGAGCCGGCCAGGTTATCGCAGGCTTCGACCTGGCGATGATGGACATGGAACCGGGTGAAAAGAAGGTCGTCAACATTCCCGCCGATCAGGCATACGGCCCCCGCAGCGAAGAGCTCGTGGCAGAGATCGGCCGCGACAGGCTTCCCCCAGACCTTCAGATTGAAATCGGCCAGCAGCTTCAGGTCGGCCTTGCCGATGGCGAACAGGCTGTGGTGCTGATCGTCGATGCCACCGAAACCACCGTCACGCTCGACGCGAACCACCCGATGGCAGGATTCGATCTGAACTTCGACCTGGAACTGGTTGAGATCGTTTGAACTACTGGATTTGATCTTTTTTCAAAGGCGCCTTCGTGGCGCCTTTGCTGTTTATTGTCAGAATACGGACTAAATCTCGCGTTCAGCAAAATGCTGTAATGATGTTCATGTAAATCGTTCTTGTTTTCTGGCGGTGATTGTGTATATTATACACGAATGACATTTCTGTAATATTAGAGGAGTGCTGTTGAGGGTAATGGTAAGAGAAATAGCGTCAGTTCAGACGGGATACTCTTTCAGGGTGCGTCTTGAGTCTGACTCGTCGGGCAATGTGGCTGTCATCCAGATGAAAGACCTGCGTGATGACCATACGGTTGATTGCAACGATCTGGTGAGAGTCGATATGAAGGAGCTTAAAGAGCATCATTTTGTACGCAATGGGGATTTGGTGCTGAGGACACGAGGATTGGTTACAACATCGGCGATACTTCTTGAAGCGCCTGAGAATGTCGTTGTTTCGGCCCCTTTATTGAGAATCAGAATCAGCCAACCCGACAAGGTGTTGCCTGAGTACCTGAACTGGTACATCAATCAGCGGGAAGCTCAGGCATTCCTCGATAGCAGGGCGATAGGAACAGCACAAAAGATGATTGGCAAGGAGGCGATAGATGATCTTGAGGTTATCCTGCCAGGCATTGAGCGGCAAAGATGTATCGTGGAAATGGCGTTATTGTCGGCTCGTGAGCAGTGCCTGCTTCAGGAGCTTGCTGAAAAACGGGGTCAGTATAGTTCAATAGTACTTATGGAGTTAGCTAAAGGAGAACAAGAATGAGCGGTTTAATCGACCAGAAAAATATCAATAACGCCGCATGGTCTGCATGTGACACCTTCAGGGGGGTAGTCGATCCGGCTCAGTACAAGGACTACATCCTGGTGATGCTGTTTCTGAAATACATCTCCGATGTCTGGCAGGATCATTATGAGGAGTACCGGAAGCTGTATGGGGATGATGATGAACGTATTCGCCGAAAGCTTGAGCGCGAAAGGTTTGTCCTTCCTGTGGTTACGCTGACGGAAAAGAGTGCGGAGACAGGCGCGATTACGGTACTCGATACGTTTGAGGCCACCTATTACAGCCTTTATGAACGAAGGTCGACACCTAACATCGGTGAGCTGATCAATATCGTACTCGATCACATCGAAGAAAAAAACAAGGCCAAGCTCGAAGGGGTTTTCCGCAATATCGATTTCAACAGCGAATCAAATCTCGGAAAAACCAAGGATCGTAACCGGCGCCTGAAGCAGTTGCTTGAGGATTTTCATAAAGCTGAACTCGATTTGCGTCCAAGTCGCGTTTCCGAAGATGTTATCGGCAATACCTACATCTACCTGATCGAACGATTCGCTTCGGATTCGGGCAAGAAGGCAGGAGAGTTCTTTACCCCGTTCAAGGTGAGTGAACTGGTGGCAAAACTCGCAGGTCCGAAATCAGGTGATCGAATTTGTGATCCTGCCTGCGGTTCGGGTGGTTTGCTGATCAAGGCGGCAAAAGAGGTGGGTGACAGGAATTTCGCTCTCTTCGGGCAGGAGTCAAACGGAAGTACCTGGGCGCTGTGTCGCATGAATATGTTCCTGCACAGTTTCGATAGCGCCAGAATTGAGTGGTGCGATACCCTGAACAGCCCCTTACTGGTGGAGAACGACCGCCTGATGAAATTCAACTGTGTCGTTGCAAATCCGCCGTTTTCTCTCGATAAATGGGGTGCCGAACATGCCGAGGATGACCGGTATAACCGCTACTGGCGGGGTGTACCTCCGAAAAGCAAGGGTGACTGGGCGTTCATCAGCCATATGATTGAAACTGCCCTTGAAAAGGCGGGGCGCGTGGCTGTCGTTGTGCCGCATGGTGTTCTGTTCAGGGGTAGCGCAGAAGGGCGTATCCGCCAGAAAATGATTGAGGATAACCTTCTCGATGCCGTGATCGGATTGCCGGGGAACCTGTTCCAGACAACGAATATTCCCGTGGCGATCCTCGTATTCGACCGTTCGCGTGAAAAAGGCGGTTCGCGTGAGGATTGTAGGGATGTCCTGTTTGTCGATGCGAGCCGGGAGTTTGTATCCAGCAAAAACCAGAACACGCTTTCAGACGAGCATATCGCGAAAATCATGCAGACCTTCAGGGATAGACGGGATGTCTACAGATTTGCCCATCTGGCGGATGTAGCCGAGATCAGCGAAAACGATTTCAACCTCAATATCCCCCGTTACGTCGATACCTACGAGGAGGAAGAGGAGATCGACATCGATGCCGTACAGCGGGAGATCGAACAGCTCGAAAAAGAGCTGGTTGAAGTTCGGGCGAAAATGGCAGAGAAGCTGAAGGAGATTCAGCGATGATTGTCCCTTTAGACTGGAACGAAACAACTTTAGGCGAGTTCGTGTCTTTGCAACGAGGATATGACCTTCCGGATCATAATCGGGAAAATGGAGAAATTCCAGTTGTTGGAGGAGGCGGCCCAAATGGTTACCATTCCGAAGCAAAAGCTATTGGTCCTGGAGTTGTTATTGGTCGGAGTGGTGCAGGTTTTGGAACAGCATTCTACGTAAAAGAGAATTACTGGCCACACAATACGGGGCTATTTGTGACCGATTTCAAGGGTAATGATCCACTATTTGTATTTCATTTTTTAAATGCATTTGATTTTTCCTCTTACAACTCGGGTGGGGCTCAGCCATCCTTAAATCGGAATTATATTTACCCCATTTCAATATCCTATCCTTTCCTCTCCGAGCAAAAAGCGATTTCCGATTTACTTTCTACTTGGGATGAGGCTATCGAGAACACTGAACGACTGATTCGGGCGAAGGAACAGCGGTTTAATGGACTGTTGTGTGAGTTAATGTCAGAACAACGAAATAGACAGAGAGAGACGAGATGGAAAAAGGTGAGAATTGGATCATTTCTGACTGAGAGTCGGATTCCAGATCGTGTTAATGACCCCAAGAAGCGACTAAGTGTAAGGCTGCATTTGAAGGGCGTTGAGGTTCGAGAATATCGAGGAACTGAGGCTGATGGAGCAACTGCATATTTTATCCGTAAGGCAGGTCAGTTTATCTACGGTAAACAAAATGTGTTTAGAGGGGCTTTAGGCATAGTACCCCTTGAATTAGATGGCTATAGCTCAACTCAAGACATACCGACGTTCGATATAGCTGATCACGTCAATAAGAATTGGCTTCAGTTTCTCTTTTCAGATCCAAACTTTTATAAAAAATTAGAGCTATATGCGAGTGGGTCGGGTTCAAAGCGACTTCATCCGAAAGAGCTTTTCAGAGTAACAGTTACATTGCCACCACTTGAAGCCCAGCATAAAATTAACGATACACTATCTTCAGCCCAGCACGAAATCGACCTACTGAAACAGCTTGCAGAAAAATATAAAACCCAGAAGCGTGGTCTGATGCAGAAGATGCTGACTGGGGAGTGGCGTGTGAAGCCGGATGTGGTGAAAAGTTATGAGTGAAGCACATGGGAACGCGGAGCCCCAGCTCCGCAACAAAGACGTCAACGAATGGCGATCTCGTGGGTATCTTCCTCATCGAGACTGTTTCGGGTTGTTGCAATCCATCACCTGTCGTTTAGCCGACAGCTTGCCACAAGAAAAGCTACGGCAGCTGGATGAGGAGTTGGTGAAGATGAAGGGGGATGCGGAGCTGGGGCTCCGCGTTCCCAGTGAAAACGGTCCGGAGCTGGGGCTCCGCGTTCCCGGTAAAGACCACATTTCCAGCCTGGAAACGGAAAAGCATAAACGGATAGAAGCATGGCTTGATGCCGGAATGGGTTGCTGTGCTTTGCGTCATCCGCAGATGGCTGCTGTGATGCAAGACACCTTACTGAAATTTGATCAGGAGAAATACCACCTTTTGGCGTGGTGCATCATGCCCAATCATCTGCATGTGCTGATTGAGCCCAAGGTTCCGTTGTCAGCAATAGTTCAGTCGTGGAAATCATTTACAGGCCGTTGGGCGATGAAATATGGTGCGGAGCTGGGGCTCCGCGCTCCCAGGTTTTGGATGCCCGATTATTGGGATCGTTATATCCGGGATGAAAAACACCTGCGGTCGGTCATTGACTATATACACAACAACCCGGTGAAAGCAGGTCTGTGCCGGAAAGAAACTGACTGGCCCTGGAGCAGCGCATATATTTTCAATCCTGCAATATAGAACCAATATAGGGGTGCGTAATTATGGCAATCGGAAAGAACCAACATGTGGTGAAGCATCCGGAAGGATGGGCTGTCAAAGGGGCAGGGAATAGCAAGGCAACGAGAGTAACCCCAACACAGGCCGAAGCGATACAGATCGCACAGAATATCGCCAGAAACCAGCACTCGGATACCAAAATTCATGGCGAGAACGGCAGGATCAGGGCCGGCAACAGCTATGGACCGGATTCCTGCCCACCAAAAGATCAAAAGTAAGATAAACTGTTATGGGTAAGAAACTGGTGAATATGGCGATTGCCTATGATTTCGATGGAACGTTGGCTCCGGGTAACATGCAGGAGTATGATTTTATTCCGAAACTCCGCATGAAATCGAAGGGCTTCTGGAATGATGTATCCAGCCATGCTCGGGAACAGAATGCTGATCAGATTCTGGCTTATATGCATCTGATGCTCAAAAAAGCTGAAAGCGCAGAGGTTCAAGTGAGGAAGAGTGATTTTCACAAATACGGTGAGCAGATAAAACTGTTTCCCGGAGTGGTCGAATGGTTTCAGCGTATCAATGAGTATGGAAGGGAGAAGAACATACGGGTCGAACATTACATCGTGTCGTCAGGCCTCAGGGAGATGGTTGAGGGGACTCCGATATCCAAAGAGTTTCAGGCGATCTATGCTTCCGGATTCATGTATGACCATCATGGCGTTGCCTGTTGGCCAGCACTTGCCATTAACTACACCACGAAAACCCAGTATCTCTTCCGGATCAACAAAGGCAGTTTGGACGTCTCTGACAACAGTGTCATCAATTCATATGTGCCGCATGAACAACGCCCAGTTCCATTCGAAAACATGATTTTCATCGGTGACGGTGAAACCGATATTCCCTGCATGAGGCTGGTCAAGGATCAGGGAGGGCATTCGATTTCGGTTTATAAGTCTAATAAAAACGGAGCGAAAAAAGCCGCTGAGCAATTGCTTAACGACAAAAGGGTGACGCTCATTGCTCCTGCTGATTATCGTGAAGGCAAGACAATTGATATGGCGGTCAAGGCGATGATCGATAAGGTTGACGCACGATCAAAGATTCTCGGGATGAAATAGATGCAGAATAATTATGCTTGACTTCAATATGCTCGACAAGCTCAAGCGAAGGCTTGACTCGTTCCTCCCGCTTCCTCCAGAGATGGTGTTCAATCTGCATCAATATCTTGTTCTGCGATGGACCTATAATTCGAACGACACAGAATGGAGATGTTGTCGAAGAAGGATTCAAACCATATTGGCAAGCCTTGGGAGTTAACTCATGAGCGATTCTGAATTTTTGCTTTATCAGGCTTCCGACGGTAAGATCACCGTTGATGTCTGGTTGGAGGATGAGACTGTCTGGTTGACGCAGGCGCATTTATGCGATCTGTTCCAGAAATCGAAACCGACGATCAGTGAGCATATCAAGCACATTTTTGACGAGGGTGAACTGGTCGAAACGTCAGTTGTTCGGAATTTCCGAACAACTGCTTCTGATGGAAAAGCCTATGACGTTCGTTACTACAATCTCGACGTGATTATTTCGGTCGGGTATCGGGTTAAATCGCATCAGGGTACCCAGTTCCGGATTTGGGCAACCCAGCGCCTGAAAGAGTACATCGTCAAAGGTTTCGCCTTGAATGATGAGCGCTTCAAGAGCGGCAGTTCAATGAACTATTTCACGGAGTTGCAGGAGCGCATCCGCGAAATCAGGCTCTCCGAACGGTTATTCTACCAGAAAATCAAGGATATCTATGCCACCAGCATCGATTACGACCCAAAGGACGAGAAGACGATAGAGTTCTTCAAGATCGTCCAGAATAAATTGCTCTGGGCAATCAGCGAGCAGACGGCCGCGGAACTGGTGTACCGTCGAGCAAATGCGGATTTGCCATTGATGGGCATGCAGTCGTTCGATAAAAAAGGTGTTCCGGTTCGCAAGGACGATGCGGGGATTGCCAAGAACTATCTCGATCATGATGAGATCAGACTGTTAGGGCTGCTGGTGGAGCAGTATCTGGCATTCGCTGAAGCCATGGCACAGCAGCGAACACCCATGTCGATGCAGAACTGGATTCAGCGGCTGGATGCGATCATTCAGCTTAACGGACGTGAGCTGCTTACCCATGCAGGAAAGATCAGTCATCAACTGGCGATTGAGAAATCAAGTCGTGAGTATGAAAAATATAGAGAGAATCAGAAGCAGCAGCAGCGTGAAGAGAGTCTGAGGGAGTTGGAAACGGATCTCAGGAAACTTAAGCCAGGTAAACAAACGGGTAAGGGAAATGAGTGATTTTCAGACAAATGAACAGTATCTGTCCCAGATTCCGGCTTTGCAGCTCCTGACAGGGCTGGGCTATGAATACCTTACACCGGCTGAGGCGCTCCGTGAACGGCAGCAGCGGACTTCGAATGTCTTGCTCGAGAACATCCTGCGCAGCCAGCTCAAGGAGATCAACCGTATCAGGTACAAGGGGAGTGAGTATCTCTTCAGCGAGGAGAATATCCAGTCTGCCATCCAGAAGCTGAAAAACATCAAGTACGATGGGTTGCTGAGAACCAATGAGGCGGTGTATGATCTCATTACGCTCGGAACAGCCATGGAACAGGCCATCGAGGGGGATTCCAAGAGCTTCAATCTGAACTACATCGACTGGCGCAATCCGGACCGGAACAGTTTTCATGTCACGGTTGAGTTCAGCGTTGAGCGCTCCCGGAGCACAGAGACGACCCGGCCGGATATCGTTCTTTTCGTCAACGGCATCCCGTTTTGCGTGATCGAGTGCAAGTCTCCGACAACCGAAATCGATCAGGCGGTTTCACAGTCCATCAGAAACCAGAACGACGACTTTATCCCGAAGTTGTTCGTCTATACCCAGTTGCTTCTTGCTCTGAACAAAAATAGTTCCATGTATGCTACGACGGGAACAGCGGTCAAGTTCTGGAGTGTATGGAAAGAATTCGGAAAAGATCAGGCGGGTGTGCCGAGTAAGATGTTGACCACATTGAAGCAGAAGCCTTTGTCTGATGAACTGCGAAAGAAAATCTCGAATACCTTTCATTGCCAATTGCCTGAAGTCCAGTCTCAACTGGTAACCCCACAGGATGAAGCCCTGTATTCGCTTTGCCGACCGGAAAGGCTTCTTGAACTGGCCTGGAAGTTTACTGTTTTTGATGGCGGATTCAGGAAAATTGCCCGGTATCAGCAGTACTTCGTCGTCAAGTCGACGTTGAACCGTGTCAAGCAATACAATAATAGCGGAACTCGCAAAGGCGGGGTTATCTGGCATACGCAGGGGTCGGGCAAATCCCTGACCATGGTGATGCTGGCCCGCAATCTTGCCCTCGATCCCGAAATACAGAATCCCCGTATCGTTCTTGTCACAGACCGCGACGATCTGGACCGGCAGCTTGGCAATACCTTTGCGGCCTGCGGTCTTGAAGCCAATCGTGCAACGTCGGGCAGGAACCTGCTTGAACTGGTGTCCGAAAAGAGGTCCGGTATCGTCACCACACTTATTCACAAGTTTGACAAGGCATTCTCCATCAGCAAGTACCGTGATGATTCCCCCGATATTTTCATTCTTGTTGATGAGAGCCATCGAACCCAGTTTGGTTCGTTTGCCGCCAGGATGCGCCAGATGTTCCCGCATGCCTGCTACCTTGGATTCACGGGAACTCCGTTGCTGAAGAAGGAGAAAAACAACTTCACCAGATTCGGGAAACTTGTCGAGCCCCATTATTCGATTTCACAGGCGGTTGAAGATGGTGCGGTCGTTCCGCTGCTCTATGAGGGGCGTCATGTGGAGATGACCCAGAACAAGGCTGCAGTGGATCTGTGGTTCGAGCGTCATACTCAGGGATTGACCAGAGAGCAGCAGGCGGACCTGAAACGCAAGTATGCTCGTGCTGAAATGCTGAACAAGACGGATCAGGTTATTTTCATGCGAGCTTTCGATATCAGCGAACATTTCCGCGCCAACTGGCAGGGAACGGGGTTCAAGGCCCAACTGGTTTCGCCAAACAAGGCGTCCGCGCTGAAATATCATGCCTGTCTCAACGAGATCGGGGTGGTCAGTTCCGAAGTCCTCATTTCTCCTCCGGATATGCGCGAAGGCTTTGAAGAAACCGATGATGAGCCGCGCGACGAGGTGGTGAAATTCTGGCAGAAGATGATGAAGCGCTATGGCTCCGAGGAGGAGTACACCAAGCAGCTTATCAACCAGTTCAAGCATGGCAGCGATCCGGAAATCCTGATTGTGGTCGATAAACTCCTGACCGGTTTCGATGCGCCCCGGAATGCTGTTCTCTATTTATGCAGGGTTCTCAAGGAGCATACGCTGTTGCAGGCTATCGCACGGGTGAACCGTATTCATGAGGGAAAGGAGTTTGGCTTTATCGTCGATTATGCGAACGTGCTCGGGGAGTTGGACAAAGCCCTGACCATGTACAGTGCGTTTGAAGGGTTCGATGAAGCCGACCTTGCCGGAACCCTTACCTCCATCAACAGCGAGATCGAAAAACTGCCGACTCGGTATTCGGACCTGTGGGACCTTTTTAAAACCGTTAAAAACTCTTACGACGAGGAGGCTTATGAGCTTTTGCTTGCCGATGATGAACTGAGGGCTGAGTTTTACAGGCGACTTACCGAATTTGGCAAGAGTCTCGCTATTGCGCTCTCATCCGAGAAGTTTCTGGAGGAGACGGCTGAACAAATGCTGTCACGATATAAAACTGATCTCAGGAAGTTTCAGTCTCTCCGGGCATCCGTCCAGTTACGTTATGCCGAATCCGTTGATTACCGGGAATACGAGCCTAAAATCAGGAAGCTGCTTGATACCCACATTCAGGCTGACGAGGTGATCCAGCTCAATGAGCCGGTGAACATTTTTGATGACCACATGTTCAATCAGGTCAAAGAGGAGCAGGGTGTATATCGTAAGGGGAAAACAACGGCTTCCCGTGCTGATACGATTGCCCATGCCACAAAAAAGGCGATAACGGAAAGAATGGATGAAGATCCTGCTTTTTACCAGAAGTTTTCCCGATTGATCCAGCAAGCCATCGAGGATTTCAGGGCAAAAAGGATATCTGACCTGGAATATCTGCATAAAGTCGTCGATATCCGGAACAATGTTGTCGGCAAGGTTCATGACGACGTTCCCGATACCCTTGCCGGAAATGAAGATGCCATGGCCTATTACGGAGTGTTGAAGCCCTTTCTTGAAAAGCAGGATCAGGATGCACAGGTGCTTGAGAGTGCTGCTTCCTGTATGGCAGTGGCGATATGTGAGATTCTCGTGAAACACAGGAAAGTTCATTTCTGGGATGACGAAGATGCTCAGAACCAGGCTATAAACGAAATTGACGATTACCTCTACGATGAACTGAAAATCAGCAGAGGGTTCGCCTTGTCTGTTGATGAGATGGACGAGATCATTGCCAAAGTCATGCTGGTGGCCAGGCACAGAAGTCATGGATAATCGGGCATGTTGTATGAATGAGATTGATGGCTTTCAACTGAAATACGGCGGGAGGACTATCGAATACAATCTGTTGTATTGCGACAGAAAGACCATGGAAATTGCAGTTCTTCCTGACTGTTCAGTCATCGTGAAAGCTCCGCTTGACGCCGGTATGGATTTGATTGAAAGCAGGTTGGCAAAGAGAGCGCGATGGATTGTGCGGCAGATGAACTACTTCGGGCAGTTTAACCCCAAAACGCCCGAGCGTTGCTATGTCTCAGGAGAGACCCATTTGTACCTTGGTCGGCAATACCGTTTGAAAATCGTTCAAGGTACAGAGAATACGGTCAAACTGACCCGTGGTTATTTCCTTGTGACCACAAAAGATATGCTGGGTTCTGATGTTGCAGGAAAGCTTATGGAAAAGTGGTATCTGGAAAAAGCAAAGGAGCAATTCAAGGAAAGCCTTGATCGTTGCCTGGTAAAGTTGAAGGAATATCCGGTTGTCAGACCTCATGTATCGATAAAGCGAATGCAGAAACGGTGGGGAAGTTTGTCAGACAAAGGAACCATGACGCTCAACAGGGATTTGATCCGGGCACCCCGGGAGTGCATTGACTATGTTGTTACCCATGAGTTGTGTCATCAGCTATGCCGGGATCACAGTTCCGACTTCTATAATTTGCTCGATGCCGTTATCCCTGGTTGGCAAAAGGTCAAGCACCGGCTTGAACTCAGCATGATATGAAGGACCAAAAGGACGAAGAGCAGGAGTGTCTTTTCGGGGGGTTGAGTTTTTGGTTTGCTGATGATATGTACAAGGTTCCCGAGATAAGAGGGACTTAAAGGACCAAAAGGACAAGAGAAAATATTCTTCTCTTCGCCCTTGAGTCCTTTAAGTCCCTTTCGTCCTTTTGGTCCCTTGAGTTATTGCCTTCAATGCACCGAGCACGAAATGCAGGGATCGTAGGATCTCACCAGCATCACGCAGAGTTTTTCTGTCTCCTGTTCGCTCTTGCCTTCCGCAAGCGCCTGTTCGGCCAGGGCGTGCAGGTCGTAGTGGATGTTGGCGTTGTTCTGTGTGGTCGGGATGATGCAGTCGGCCTTGATGACCTTGCCCTCATCGTCGGTTTCCATGTGGTGGTAGAGAATTCCCCTTGGGGCCTCCACGGCTCCGGTGGCCGATCCAGCTTTCGGTTTGTATGAAACCCTGATGTCGCGCAGTTCGTCATCGAGCAGCCAGTTGATGAGCGTATCGGCCTCCTCGATGATCTGGTGGCACTCCACGAGCTGGGCGACGTTGTTCATGAAGGGGTTGTGACAGACCGGTTCCAGCCCGAAAGCTGCGGCAGCCGCTTTCGCGCCTGGAAGGAGAAGGTCGTAATTGTTGTTGAATCGCGCCAGTGAGCCTGCTGCCGAAGACTGCCTGCTCAGTTTCGTGAACTTCGAGGTCGAGAAATCGGTCAGGTACTCGTTGGTCATCTCCAGGTAATCGTTTTCGTCGCGGACGACGCCGTCTGTTGAAACCAGATCTCCGCCGATGTATGGGTAGCTCTTGCCGTCATGCAGCGAGATGAATTCGGTTTCACGCACGAAGTCCGGCAGGGTGAGCGTCCTGAAAAATGCCGTCGTTTTTTCGAGTGCGGGCCTGCATTCGGCGATCTTCGTCTTGAGCTCCAGAAGCCGTTGTTTCGACGGCGCCTTGCTCAAACCGCCGAGCACGAGGCTGACCGGGTGGGTGCAGCGTCCACAGGTGGCGATGCTCAGCGCGTTGCCGAGCTCCTTGAGCATGAGGCCTGCCTGTACGATCTCCGGGTGCGATTGCATGATCGGCAATGCGCTCGGTGCGTTCAGGAAGTCGGGGGCGGCAAGGAAGAACAGGTGAAGCGCATGGCTCGACAGGGTCTCCCCGTGCATGGCAAGGAGCCTGATGATCCTTGCTGTTTCAGGCGGAGTGATCTCCATGGCGCGTTCGAGCGCCCGGATGCTTGCCAGCGTATGGCTGATGGAGCAGATGCCGCAGATCCTCGATGTCAGGAAGGGCGCCCTTTCTGCGCTGATGCCCTTGATCATCGCTTCGAAGAACCTCGGGGTTTCGATTACGGCCCATTTCGCTTCGGTGAGCCGTCCCTCCCTGACCGCGATGTGGATGTTTCCATGCCCTTCGACCCTGGTCAGGTGGCGGATATCGATGTTGAAATCAACGTTCATGTGTCAAGGTATTCTGCGAACCCGTTGTAGAATGAAAGTTTTTCCCTCATGTCGGCAATGCTGAGCTGTTTGTCCTTGACCAGCTGCTTGAACGAGGCGAAGTTGATGTCATCTGCCGGACCCCGGCAGCCGAGGCAGGGGGTTTTTCCGGTAGGACATACCGCATCGCAACCGGCCCTCGAAATCGGCCCGAGGCAAATTTCGCCAAGGTCGAAGAGGCAGGTGTTGAGTTTCTGCTTGCAGTCCACGCAGACCGGGTATTTCGGCAGGCTGACCTGCGAGCGTGTGACCACGCCGATCACAATCCTTTCGACCTCCTCTTTGGATACCGGGCAGCCGGGGATCGACAGATCGACCTGGACGATGTCGCTGATCTTCATGGAGGGCATCGTGTCGATCGTTTTGCCGTCATAGACCTCGCGGATCGCTTCATCCTGCGGAATACGGTTCTTGAGGTTGTTGACTCCGCCGAAACAGGCGCAGCTTCCGAAGGCGATGAGGACCGTTGCCTGTGCCCGGATCGCCTTGAGCCGGTCGATCTCGTCGCTGCGGGTGATGCTGCCTTCGACCAGGGCGATGTCATAGTCGTTGTGCCGCTCCGAGGAGATCTCCCTGAAGTTGCGGATGTCGAGCAGGTTGAGGAAGTCCGGAAGGGTCGACTCTTTGTTGGCCAGTTGCAGCTGGCACCCTTCGCAGCAGGTGAAGTCGAACGAGCCGACCTTCACCTTATCCATTTTAAAGCCGAGATGGTTCATGAGTGTTTTGCTATATCGCTTCCTTGAGGTTCATGACCGACCAGTAGTCGAACACCGGTCCGTCCAGGCAGGTGAAGGTAGAGCCGACCATGCAGCGGCAGCACTTGCCCATGCCGCAGTGCATCCTGCGCTCAAGCGACACGAACATCCGGTTCATCGGGATGCCCATGCGGTCGAGGTGGCTGCAGACGAACTTGAACATGACCGGCGGGCCGCAGACGATGGCGTAGGTCTCCTTGGGGTTGAAGCTGAATTCGTCGAGCAGGGCGGTGATCATGCCGCTCCGGCCTGTCCATGACTGATCTGGTTTTTCGACGATGGTGCGCATCTGTACGTGGCTCACTTTCTGCCACTCCTCGAACTGGTAGGTGAAGAGCATCTGCGACGGCTCTTTGGCACCGTACAGCAGGAAAACCTCCTTGTACCTGTCGCGATGGTCGTTGATCCAGAAGAGGGGGGCGCGCATCGGGGCTATACCGAGTCCGCCGGCGATCAGGAGGACGTTCTTGCCCTGCATTTCGGCCATCGGGAAGGCGGTTCCGAACGGCCCCCTGACGGAGACGAAAGCTCCCTGGCGAGCTTCGAAGAGCGCTGAGGTGACATGGCCCGCCTTGCGGATGCAAAGCTCGATGAACTCGTGGTTGCTGGTCGAACTCGAAATCGAGATCGGAGCTTCGCCATATCCCGGCACTTCGAGCATGAGGAACTGCCCCGGCCTGAAGTTGAACACCTCACGTTCGAGCGGATCGACGATTCGGAGCTGGAACACCCTTTCGTGGCTTGAGAGCGGCACGATGTTCGTTATCCGGCACTTGTACCCCTTGTCGGTGATCATGACCTCGGACTTTTTCTGGAAGTCCGGGATCCGGCCGGCGAACGGCTCGAGGTTCAGGTTTTGCTCGGGGATGGTAAAACGCATGTCAGGCATGATTCTCGCTCCAGTCTGAGGTCGTTTATGACGTCTTTCGGGTTGATGTCTGCAAGGCATGCCCGCCCGCAGCGGTTGCATCCTACGCAGATCTGCTGGTTGTCGTTGGCCGCGAACCCACGGTAATGGTGGTAGTAGCGGTACTTGAGCCTGTCGCCGTTCTTTGGCCTGAAGTTGTGGCCGCCGGTGACCTGCGCGAAATCGACCAGGTTGCACGAGTAGAGATGGTTCTGCCGTGTCGAGCCTTCGAGGTCGATATCGAAACGCTCTTCGACGCTGTAGCAGTAGCAGGTGGGGCAGACCATCGCACAGGTTCCGCAGCTGAGGCACTTGTCGCCCCATTTCTGCCAGATCGGGGAGTCGAATTCGATGTCGAGGAAGCAGGGCAGTCCCGATACCTCGATCTTGGTTTCAAAACTGTGCTTGATATCCTTGCGCCGTTCGATCAGGCGGCAGTTGTCTTCGTACGTCGGCTCCTGGAGCTCGAACTCTTTCAGGAAGCTGTAGGCTTTCGAGGAGTTGATCGACAGGTAGTAGCTCTCGCCGATATCCGAACAGAAGAGGTTGAAGCCGTGGTTGACCGTGTGCCTGTTCATCGAATGGCAGAAGCAGTCCGGCAGGGGCAGGTGGTCCATGCCGATGATGAAGTTGTTCTTGCGACGGGCCAGGTAGTAGGGAGAGGGATAGGCACCATGGAGCATCACGTCGTCGAGGATGTTGATCGCGTTGATGTCGCAGGGCCTGAGCCCGATAAGGATGGTCGGGGGGGCTTCGTAATTTACCTCCTGTTCCCAGTTGCCATCGGTGAAGTTGAAGTGTGAGAGCTCGTCGCGGTAAGGCAGGAAGAAGTGCTTGGCGGATGAGTGGGTGACCGTGTAGTCGAAATCGATTTCGGCGGCGGATTTTACCGGCATGAACTGGTAGATCGGTTTGCCGTTGCTCCCTGTGTCGACCTTCTGCGGTCCGTAAGCCCTGTTCTCCTTGACGATGGCGTCGATGAAAGCCCTGAATTCGGTTTTCGATATGACCTTGTAGATCATGGGATCCCTCCGGTTTCACGACAATAGATGGAACTGCCCTGAGGCACGGGCGCTTTCCTGTCGTGGAGGGACGGTAATTCTGCGTCATCGAACCGTCGCGGCGGCGGGAGGGCGCCTTTGCGATTTTACAATTTTATAAATGTACGCAAATGCACTCCAAAATAATGCATCAATCGCCATGTTTTCGAGACCCGGAATTGCCGGATCGTCAATTTTTTTTCAGGAGATAGACCTTGTCGTTCCTTCTGACCCGTCCACATCTGACCGTGAAGAGATCTCCCTGCACCACCTGTTCTACCGGTGCGTTATCGATGTAGAACTCGGCATCTGCCACGGTGACCAGCCCTGACGCGGGCCCCTGGATCGAGAGGGTCTCTCCGGCCTCAAACCCCTGCGGGGCGTGCACCAGGATCTCCGCGACGCCTGCCTTCGGGAAATACTTTCTGACTATGCCCAGGTAGACCTTTGTTTCCGTCGCCTCCGAGCCGGGGAATTTCGTCCATTCGCTTGCCGGGCGCCCGAAGTAGAAGCCGTTGGAGAATCCCCTGTTGTAGACCTTTGCGAGCTCTTTCTCAAGATCGGCCGAAAACTCGCAGTACGATTTCCTGAAGCCTGCTTCGTCGCGATGGGCCGCGATGAAGTCGATCGCCTTGCGGTAGCTCGCCGTGGTCGTGGACACATATTCGGGGCTCCGGTTCCTGCCTTCGATCTTGAATGCGCCGATACCGGCGTGGCAGAGCTGGTCCAGGAAGGTGATCGTGCAGAGGTCTTTCGGGCTCATGACATAGTCGGTGCCGATTTCGAGCTGGTGGTCCTCCTCGTCGTCGGTGATCAGGTAGGAGCGGCGGCAGGGTTGGAGGCACTCCCCGCGGTTGGCCGAGCGCCCGAAGAGCTCCTGCGAGATGAAGCAGCGTCCCGAGACGGCCACGCACATGGCGCCGTGTACGAAACACTCCATGGTGACCGGCAGCTTCTCTTCATCGATGCGGGCCGTGATCGACGCCGCCTGTTCGAGGGAGAGCTCCCGCGCCGGCACGATCATCGTCGCTCCCTGCGATGCGTAGAACCTGACGGCCTCGAAATTGCTCACCGATGCCTGCGTCGAGAGGTGGATCGGCATGTCGTGCCTCCTGCAGGCAGCTATGACGGCCAGGTCCCAGCAGATCACGGCATCCACTCCGCCCTTTTTCGCGGCCGATACGATTTGGTCGATGACCTCGATCTCCTCATCGTAGACTATGGAATTCAGCGCAAGGTAGTTTTTTGCGCCGTGGCTGCGGCACAGCCTTGCGACGCCTCCGAAGTCGCCCGGCCCGAACCCTTTGCTCGAAGAGCGCATGTTGAAGCCTTCGGCCCCGAAATAGACGGCGTCGGCCCCGGCGTCGAGCGCAGCCCGCATCGAGGTCCAGTTTCCGGCAGGAGAGATGAGTTCAGGTCTGTTGCGTAATTTCGACACAGCTGCAGGGAATGGGTGAACGGTTAGAAACTTCACCGCGTTCGGCCAAGAACGGCGGAAACCGAATTATTCGTTATAATATGAGCAAAAATAATCAGTCACCCCGACATCACCATGAATGAAAGATTGGCCTCCGGCCTTCTTGCCGGTCTATCCGGCGCGCTGATCACCGCCGAAGCCCTGCTGGTCTCCATATACGGGTTTCAGCCGGGAATAGTCCTGTTCTGCCTTTCGATCTATGCAGGGGCGGTTGGCTTCCTGTTTTCGATGCGTACCCTTCTGGACGAAAGAAGCGGCGGAGTCGAAAGCGTTTCTGAACGAAGGGCCAAGGCGATGCAGGACCGTGGCATGAGCTCTATTCTCCAGGGTTATGACGTTGACGAAGAGTTCCTCGGCCGTGGACGGGGCGGAAGCAAGCCCACGTCGGCAAAGGCCGCCGGGCGATCCGCCGATGCAGGGGATCTGCCGCCTGACGACGAAGCCCTGAAGTCGGCAATTATCGCTTATGCCGGTATGGCCGGAGGTTTGGAGGGGCTGCGACAAACGCTCGAATCGATGGACGACTCCTCTTTCAGGACCATGGCCCGCAAGGCGGGGATTGCAGGCGTAACCAGGGAGCGTGCGATTGCCGTGGCGACTGGGCTTGCTGCCGGCGGGCAAACGGAACATGAGCATTCCCGGCCTCCGCTGGAGCTTTCCATTGACCGCGAAACCTTCGATGACTACATCCGGCGTGGGATGAACGAAGGGGACTCCTGTCCCGACGATGACGATTGCGTCGGTTATTCCATCGGACTCGATGCCGCAGGCCTGTCCGGTCTGCCGTCGGAGCCGCCGACCGATTTTTCCCACGATCCGAAGGCGATCTTTTCCAGGATCAACCGGCCGGGCGGCAGGCGATGAAAGGGCCGATTTATCCTCCGCTGAGCAAGGCGATGCTCAGTCGCCTGGTCAAGCTCGGCCAGAAAAAACATCGCGATATCGAAGGGATGTTCCTCGCAGAGGGAGTTCGCACGGTGAGCGAGCTGCTCGACGGGTTGCCAGATCCTGGGCTGCTTCAGGCGCTCGTTCTCGAAGAACATGCCGTCGCCCGCATGAGCGGCCTGAAACGCTTCAAAGGGAAGGTGTTCATCGCCGATGCAGACTCCTTTTCGCGCCTGGCTCAGACCACGACGCCCCAGGGGGTGTGCGCGGCATTCAGGAAGCAGTCGGTCGCCAGATTCCAGCCGGCGTCCGGCCGATCGTTTGTCGTTGCGCTCGACGACGTCCAGGACCCCGGCAATGTCGGCACCATAATCCGCACCGCCGCCTGGTTCGGCGCGGATGCCGTCATCTGCGGCGAGGGCACCGCCGATCCCTACAACGCCAAGTCGGTCAGGTCGAGCGCAGGCAGCATCCATGCCATCAGGATACTTTCCGTACCGAGCATCGCGAAGGAGCTGCAGCGACTGCAGGGCGAGGGGTTCATGGTGACGGCTGCGTCGCTTGACGGCAGCGATTACCGCAGTTTCGATGATTGGCCTCTCCGTAGGGCGCTGGTCATAGGCAACGAGGCGAACGGTATCAGCCCCGATGTGCTCGAACTGGCCGATCGCCTGCTCCTTATCCCCCATGCCGGAAGCGAACCGGCTGTTGAATCGCTGAACGCCTCTGTTTCGGCAGGCATCCTTATGGCCGGTCTGTCGTTCGTCTGATGGTTCTCCATTACCGTCGTCCCGATTTGTCGGGACTCCTGCATGTGAGAGGTTAACAACCAACCCCAAACCGGCCCGCCAAAAGGGAGAACGCATGATTCAGGCTTTTGAACAGATGATTTTCCGGAACCTTACCCCGTTGTCGATCCGGCATCTTCAGCCGCCCGATATCGGCAGGGCGACAGGGCTTTCAGCGGCGGTTTACCGGCAGCTCGAACAGGAGTTCCAGGCGGTTCCTCCCATCACGATGCACCATCTGAACCCGCAACTCATGGCGGGGGTATGGAGCGCATGCCGGGAGTCGCTGATCGCCGGTCCGGACCGTGCGCTCAAGGAGGCGGTGGCGGTATCGGTTTCCAGGTCTAACCGTTGTCCCTACTGCGTGCAGGCGCATACCTCCATGCTTCGGGGATCAGGAGACATGTCGGCGCTCAGGGCGGCTGAAGGGAGTTCGGAGGGGCCGGAGGCTTTCAGCGAGGTCGTCGCCTGGGCCGCCGCGACAGGAACGCCGTTTCCAAAACCGTCCGTTCTGCCTTTTTCAGAAGAAAAGGCTCCTGCGGTCATGGCCACCGCCGTGCTGTTCCACTACATCAACAGGGTGGTCAACATCTTTCTCGACGATACGATGATGCCCATTGTCGGCAAGGTGCCGGTGATCGGCGAGCAGGCGTTCAGGATCTTCAGCAGCGTCGTCTCCGGACGGATCGTCACGGTTGAAGTCGCTCCAGGTGTTTTCCTGACGGAAGCCCCGGATACGCCTTTGCCGGAGGCGTTCGGCTGGGCGTCGGGCGATGCCGATGTTTCCGGCGGGTTGCACAGGTTTGCGGCTGCGGCCATTGCTGCCGCCGCGGACTCTGTCGATGCCGGAGTGCAGGAGCTGGTGAGAGATCGCGTGGCGGGATGGAAAGGCGAGCCACAGGGACCCGGAAAGGGATGGGTAGACAGGGCGGTATCCGTTTTGCCGGAACAGAAGCGTCCGCAGGCCCGCATGGCCCTGCTGTCGGCCATTGCGTCCTGGGCCGTGGACGATGCGGAGGTCGCTGCGTTCAGGCAAACCGGCCTCGGCGACAGGGAGTTGCTCGATACGGCGGCCTGGGGCGCCTATCTCGCGGCGGAAAGAGTCGCCGGATGGATTGCTTCCTGATTAATAAAAAAGGGCTTTTCCAGAAAGCATAGCCGGGTTTCAGGCGCTTCCGGTTTAATTGGTTTCTCCTACTCCGGCCTGACCATCAGCACCGGGTAGTCGATCTCGTCGACCAGAGTCCTGAGGATCTCTTCGGGGATATTCAGGCGGTTGCCCAGGACAAGGAGCCCTGAGTCGATCATCCTGACATAACGGGCAAACTGATGGGGGTCGGTCAACGCAAGATGGTGGTACTCAGCGGCAATGCCTGACGATTCCACCAATGCGCCGACCTCATGCCGGCAGTGCTCTTCGGCGTCAGGGTCGGGGTTGGTGACGATGAGATGGAGCGAACTCTCCGGTCCGGAGATAGCCAGGGCGGTTTCAAGGGCGTGCCTGGAACTTTCCGATCCGTCGTAGAGCACCATCAGGGGACCGTCGGCGGCTGTAACGCCCGGACGCATAAGCATCACACTCTTTTTGCCTTCCCAGAACGCAGCCATTGCAGTCGAACCGAGTCCCTTGCGGCACGACGGAGACCTTCCGCTGCGTCCAAGCACGATCATGTCCGCGTCTGTTGCTGCCGACATGATTATTTCCGGCACAATGCCCCGAAGTGCCCGGAATGTATGCCGGAGCCGGAACGTTTCGGAGGTGCGCTGCAGCATCTCCCCTGCCTGGCGAGCCTGGAGCCTGAGCAGGCGTTCGAGCTGGTCGGGATCGAGTTTTTCAGTCGTCGTACTGTAAAGCCTCACCTCCTCGAAGAACGGTAGCCCTGCCAGATGCAGAAGGTTGATGTCTTCGACAAAGATGCCGATGAGTTCGGCCTTGAGCCTGGCCGCCAGCTCTGCGGCCGCGTCGAGCGAAGCCCTGCTGTGTGGCGAACAGTCCAGTGCGACGGCTATCGAGCGGATTGCTCCGGTTTTGATCGATGACGGCATTGCAGTTTCGCTTCCGGTTACCGTCTCTTTTTCGGTTTTTCCTTCGCATCGACTTCGTACGACTTCTGCTTTTCGGCCATCGCCTTGAGCCGTTCCACGACTCTCCTGTTGACCGTTCCGGGAGGCCATGCTCCATCGGGACCGGCTTCACCGGCCGGAATTCCGGTAAGGAGCTCGATGCCCTGGTCGATATGGGAGACGGGGTAGATGGCAAAGAGACCAGATTCAACAGCCTTGACGATATCGTTCCTGAGCATCAGGTTCGAGACGTTTGATGCTGGAATCAGCACTCCGTGTCGTCCGGTCAGCCCCCGCTGGGAGCATAGATCGAAATAGCCCTCGATTTTTTCATTGACGCCCCCGATCGCCTGTACTTCGCCGTACTGGTTCACTGAACCGGTTACGGCCAGCCATTGCCGGATGGGGATGGCTGCTATGGCGGAGAGCAATGCGTAAAGCTCGGCCGAAGATGCGCTGTCTCCCTCGACTCCGCTGTATGATTGTTCGAAGACCAGGGTGGCAGAGAGCGAGAGCGGCTCGTCGGCGGCATAGCGTGCGCCGAGGAATCCCGACAGGATCATCACCCCTTTCGAATGGATGGGTCCTCCCATGTCGACCTCACGTTCAATGTCGATCACCTCGCCTTCGCCAAGCCTTGCCCTTGCCGTGATTCTGCATGGAAGGCCGAAGCTTCGGTCTCCGAGCGAATAGACGGACAAGCCGTTGATCTGGCCGATTTTTTCCGAGTCGGTGTCGATCAGGATGGTGCCGCGCATTATGGCCTCCCGGAGGCGCTCCTGCATGCGGGAGGCCCGGTAGAGCTGGGCATCGAGCACCGCCTGGATGTCCTCGGCAGTCACGATATCCCTGCCGGATCCGGATGCGCGGTGGTTCGCCTCATGCACGAGGTCGCAGATGCTTTGCAGGTTGGTGGTGAGCTTGGTCGCGTCGCCGGTCAGTCGGGATCCCTGCTCGATCACCCTGGCAACGGCTTCCCGGTCGAAATGGCAGAGTTTTTCGCGCACAGCCATCGAGCCGATCAGGCGTGCGTAGGCAAGATGGGTCTCATGGTTCCGATCCATTTCATCTTCAAAATCGGCAGCCACCTTGAACAGTTCGTTGAAGTCGGGATCATAGGTGCTCAGCATGTAATAGAGCCTTCGTTCGCCGAGCAGGATGACCTTGACATCCAGGGGAATCGGTTCCGGTTCGATTGAGATCGTGCTGACCAGGCTGTAGAGCTGCGCGAGCGATTCGATGCTTACCTGCCGGGTGCGGAGCGCTTTTTTCAGGGCTTCCCATGCGAATGGTTCCAGGAGCAGCCGTCGTGCGTCGAGGATGAGGTAGCCGCCGTTGGCCCGGTGGAGCGCGCCCGGTTTGATCAGGGTGAAATCGGTGACCAGTGTGCCCAACTGCGACGTGTGTTCGATGTCGCCGATCAGGTTCTGGCATCCCGGCTTGTCTTCGATGATCACCGGCGCGCCGTTCATCCGGCTGTTGTCGATCATGACGTTGACCCGGTAGCGGATGAAGAAGCGGCTCCTGTTCATCGGCTTCCGGAATGTATGCGTCCTGGGAGGCTCATCGTCGGAAGGCTCCTGATCGAGGAACTGTTCGAAGTTCTCGACGATATCGTTTTCAATGGCATCGAGGTGTCGGACGACGTCGCCCAGGTCCCGGTATTTGGTCCTGATCTCAGCGAAAAGGGGTTTTATGGTGAAACCGGAGACATCCCTGTTGAGGGCATTGAGTTTCTCAAGAGTTTCACGGTTCCATTTGGGTATCTGCGCCATGATCGACTGGAGGCTGTCCCTGAGCCTTTCGATCTCCATTTCGATGGTGTCGCGCTTCTCCTTCTTCAGGCGCATGTAATCGTCGGATTCGATCACTTTGCCTTTCAGGGTAGGCGCGAACGCGAAGCCTCCGGGAGTTCGGATCAGGGAGACGTCGTGCTGCTTCGCATCCAGTTCGAGTTTGTCGATAGCGCTGGCCTGCTTCTCCTGGAACGACTCCCGGATCTCCTTTTCCCTCGACTGGTACTCTTCGCTGCTGAAGGCAGCGGGCATGACGTTGAAAAGGGTGTCGACGAGGTGATCCAGGTCGTTGCTGAGCATGCATGCCTTGCCGGGGGGCAGGCGCAGTGCCTTCGGGGTTCTCGTTTTTTCGAAGTTGTAGACGTAGCACCAGTCGTCCGGGCATGGAGCTTCGGGGGTAAGGGTGCTGAGGAACTGAAGTACGGTCGACTGCTTGCCTGTTCCGGATGGGCCGAGGGCAAAAAGGTTGAATCCGTCGTGCCTTATGCTCATTCCTAACCTTATGGCATCAAGGGCTCGTTGCTGGCCTGCGATTTCGGTCGTGCCGTCAAGGTCGGCAGTGGTCTTGAAGTCGAACTCTCCGGGATCGCATCTGATGAACAACTGGGAAGCGGCAAGTTTTTCAGGTGCCTGCATGTCGGGTGCTCCTTTTTCAGGTCGGGTGGAGGCCGGTGATGTACGAACGGCCCCTGCCGGAATCAGCGGTTCGATTCACAATGTCCGCCACCATGAATCCCGGACAGGCTTGCGACAGGTGCGCGATTCATGGTGACGAACTCATATGCTGAAACAGCCGGTTTGCCTGTAATGGTTCCCGGCGAAGGTTTCAGGCCTCATCTGGCTCTTCGATGGCTTTATGCAGGTGAACAGGTTCAGTATCCTTTTTCCTGAGCCTGAGGTTGAGCATCTCAACGCAAACGGAGAAGGCCATGGCGAAATAGATGTACCCCTTCGGGAATTCAAAACCGGCCCCCTCGGCGAACAGGGTGACGCCCACCAGGATCAGGAAGCTGAGCGCCAGCATCTTGATGGTGGGGTGGCGCTCGACGAAATCTCCGATCGATTTGGAAGCTACCATCATGATGAGGACGGCGATCATTATGGAGATGATCATGACCGGAATATCCTTTGCAAGTCCTACGGCAGTGATGACCGAGTCGAGTGAAAAGACGATGTCGATAAGGGCAATCTGGATGAGCGTCGAAACGAATCCCGAGGCGGAGCGCTCCTTTGCGTCTTCATTTTCGCTGCCCTCAAGGCTCTGATGGATCTCGTGGGTGCTTTTTGCGAGAAGGAACAGGCCGCCTCCGAGGAGGATCATGTCCCGGCCGGTCACGGCGTGTCCGAATACGGAAAAGAGCGGGGAGACAAGCCCCATGACCCAGGTGATGGAGAGCAGCAGGGCGATACGGGTCAGCATGGCCAGCCCGAGGCCGAGAACCCGCCCCGAACTCCGCTGTTCGGCAGGCATCCGGCTGACGATGATGGTGATGAAGATGATATTGTCGATGCCCAGGACGATCTCAAGGGATGTCAGGGTTGCCAGGGCGATCCATGCTTCAGGACTAAAAATCCATTCCATGCGGGGTGAGTCAGGAAAACGTTGTTAAAGGAGTATTCTCAAGTTGAAATGTACGCCCTAAGCACATGACTGGCAAAATCCCTTTTCTTTCATGCGAATATTCTACATTTAATCAAGGGCGGCTCTATTAGTCTGCCTGGTACAGTTATGACCGATTTTTACGATCCAGGGGTGCATTCCGGGCTGAAACGGTGTTTCGACAGCGGAAGGACCCGGCCTCTCGAATGGAGAGTTTCACAGCTCCGGGGGGTTGCCTCATTCCTTCATGGAAATGAGGCTGCGATCGCCCGGGCCGTGCGTGCCGATTTCGGCAAGCCGGAGGCCGAGATGTTCCTGACCGAGACCGGTTATCTTGCAGGTGAAACAAGGCATGCCATAAAAAACCTCCATCGATGGATGAAGCCCCGACGGGTGGGAGTGCCTCTGCACTACCTGCCAGCAAGGGCTTTCGTTGAGCGCGAGCCGCTTGGCGTCGTGCTCGTCATCGGCGCGTGGAACTATCCTCTTCAGCTTTGCCTGGCTCCGCTCATCGGTGCGCTTGCAGCAGGCAACTGCATTGTCCTTAAACCGTCGGAGCTTGCTCCGGCCACTTCGAACCTGCTTGCGTCAACCCTGCACAACTACCTCGATCCTGAAGCCGTGAAAGTGGTTGAGGGGGGAGCCGAACAGATCGAAGTGCTTCTTCGCCACAGGTTCGACCGTATTTTTTTCACCGGAAGCCGACAGAAAGGCCAGGAGGTGATGCTGGCCGCGGCGCGTCATCTCACCCCGGTGACTCTCGAACTCGGAGGAAAATGTCCCTGCATCGTGACGGAACATGCGGATCTGCGCGTTGCGGCCCGGAGAATCGTCTGGGCCAAATTCCTTAATGCCGGACAGACCTGCGTGGCGCCGGATTATCTTCTTGTGCATGAATCCGTCGAAGAGCGCCTTTCGGGGTTGATGATGGATGCCCTGGATCTTTTCTATGGCCCCGACCCGAAATCCAGCCCCGATTATTCGCGCATCGTGGATGGCCGGAATTTCCTGCGCCTCAGGGAGCTTCAGCATCAAGGTACGTTCATCGCCGGAGGCGGTTCGGACGAGTCCGATCTCTATATCGCTCCCACTATCGTCCGTGGCGTCGAGCCGGAGTCTCCGCTTATGCAGGAGGAGATCTTCGGGCCCGTCCTTCCTGTGATTTCTTTCCCTTCGCTGTCAAAAGCCCTGGAGATCGTCCGTCGGCAACCGGATCCGATCGCCGTTTACCTGTTTTCCCGAGATCGCCGCGAGCTAATTCAGTTAAGGGAGCAGACCAGGAGCGGAGGCATATGCTGCAACGACCTTCTTTTTCAGGCATCCATTCCTGACCTTCCTTTCGGCGGCAGGGGGTTGAGCGGCATGGGAGTCTATCACGGCAGGGCCGGGTTTGAGACCTTTACCTCTCCGAGGAGCGTGCTGAACCGGACCGGTTTTCCAGATCCGGATTTGCGTTACCCGCCATATGGCGCCGCCAAATTCAGCCTGCTCAGGAAAATCGTCACAATGTTTTCGTAGCATGGATATACAGAAGGGTCAAACGGCGGGCTCGTTGAAGGAGCCGGAATCAAGGATAGGCCTCGCGTTGGGTGGGGGTGCCGTGCTCGGGGCGGCGCATGTCGGCGTACTGAAGGCGATGCATGAGCTGGATATCAGGCCGGATTTCGTATCCGGCACCAGCATCGGGTCGTTCATCGCGGCGCTGTATGCGTTCGGCAAAAGATGGGACGAGCTCGAAACGTTGGCCAGGGAACTTGACTGGTCGGACCTCTCGGGCCTCACGATCTCCGGATATGGCCTGCTGTCGAACAGGAAGTTCGGCGATATCGTCAAACGCCTCCTCGGATCATGCCGGATCGAAGACGCTCCGCTGCCCCTGGCGATCGTCTCGACCGATATCTGCACGGGAAGAAAGGTGGTGATGCGAAGGGGGGATGTGGCTATGGCCGTCATGGCCAGCTCTTCGATCCCCGGTATTTTCCGGCCTGTCGAGTGCCGCAGCATGTTGCTGGTCGACGGGGTGCTGACCGAAAATGTCCCGATTTCACCCCTGGTCGACATGGGTGCGGAGAGGATCATCTGTGTTGACCTGCTTGGCATGCATACCTTCAGGCGCCCGGAACATATGGCCACACTGCTGCTCAACGCGTTTTACAGCGCAATGCGTGCCATTTCGCAGATTCAGATACAGGGGGCCGACCTGGTTATCAGCCCGGATCTCTCCGGCTTCAGCCTCGTCGATATGTCTGCAGTCCCGGAGATTCTCGAAACCGGATACCGTGCGGCGTATCCTTTGCTCAAGGCCTGGAAGGAGCAACTCGAATGAACGTGCGTCTCGCCTTCCTTGTCATCGCCATGCTGCTGTTCAGGCACTCCTCCGCTGTCGCGGTCGGTTCTCAGCCTGAATCCTTTACAGGGATTGCCTGGCCCTGTAAGTCTGGAGTGAAAATCAACGGGCCAAGCCTTGGTGACGCCGATTACGACATCTCGCGGACAAAAGGGGGGAAGGTGTCCCTCAAAGGAGAAAAGGGGAGCCTTGTCGGCCGGGCCGTATACCAGGGTAGCGGGCTTGACTTTCAGGGGAGCACCTTCTCCGTGTTTACCCTCTCGGCGGATGGCATGCTTGAGTGCCGTAACGCCGACGGACTCGTTTTTCGGCCCTACATCTCCAGTGGGTTGAGCTACGCGACGATCGACGTGGAGCGCCTGGGGATGGATGCCGACGATACAGCGTTCATCCTGCAGTTTGGTGCAGGAGTCGGCATACAGCTGTCGCCTCTCGTCATCGTTGATGCCCGTTACCGTTACATCCATCCGTTTGATCGATTAATGCAGGTGGACGCATTACCTGTCCGGCTGGATTCAGGCACCCATAACCTTCTCATCGGCATGAGGTTCATGTTCTGAATCCAGTGCACTCAAGTGGCGTGCCGTCTGGGGGCAGTTTTATTTCAACGAAGCGTAAAGAGTGGAAATACGTTTGCGCCTGATCCCCTTTTTTCGTAAAATTTTACTGTAGATGCTCTTTTCTGTTCAATCTGTTATGTACACGTAGTTACACGTGGGACAGGTCTGGCAGCCTTTCTTTTTGTATCGTGCGCTTTTGGTGCCACGTATTCTCTCCCGATTCCTCCACAGCCGGTGATCTTCCCGGCCTTTTTTGTCAGCCGGGCAAAACTCCGGCCATGTATGTTCAATGTTTTAAGCTGCTGATTTGCTTTATCTGGCTGATGTTTTGTCTCAGCTTGCACGACGGTGATCAACATTAACAGGACAATCGATTATGGCACACAACTCAAAACGCTTAGTCACCGGGTTTGTAGGTTCGCTTCTTATGTTCAGCGCACTGAATGCAGGTACAGTTATTGCGGACCCACTTCGTCCCGAACCGCTTTCTCCTGCAAGACCGGACGCAGGTATTATAAGAGTCGACCCTGAAGCCCGCATGAGGCCTCATCTACCTCGCATTCTGCAGCCTGACCTGGTTATCGACGATATCTACCTGGATCCCGCCTGCAATGTGGTGGTCAAGGTCCGGAACGCAGGTCCCGGAGCGCTTCCTGACGAGGTCTGGAGTAAAATCACACCTAAAAGCTCAGGGATCTACCTGACGATCAACGGTTCCAGATGGGGAGGAGCGAGTCTCTGGAAGATCGATCCGGGCCGGGCCCTGCAGCCCCCGGGCGGTACGGCGGTTTATACCAGCAATCTCAAGGTGAACCGTATCGCAGCCGTCAAGGCCGAGGTCGATATATGGAACGTGGTCAGGGAGTCAAATGAAGCGAACAATGCAAAAATCGCAAGGCTTCGTTGCCAATCGATGCAAAACGCCAGCGACTTGTCGGTGTCCATTGCCGGGTGCCCCCAGGCCGTGCGTCCGGGGCAGGAGCTTGGCGCGTCATTCTCCGTAACCGCCAACAGTACCTTTCCCAAGCCGATCGGCGGTGTGGCCGTTGACCTTGTGCTGACTTCGGTTGCGTCATATCCCGTACCGGCGCCATTCGCTGTCTACAGCCCGAATTACACGAACGGCGTGCTGCTGAAAGGCGGCCGTGAGCACATCTCTTTTGCCGGCCCCGGTTCAGTTCCTGTCAAGCTTAACGGTTCGAACCCCATTCCTGCAGATACTCCTCCCGGGGACTATTTCCTGGCTGCCGTGGTCGATGCAGGCAACCGTTACGGCGAGACCAACGAAAACAATAACGTCGCTTACTGCAGGCTCAGGGTGCTTCCGCCCACGGGCTCCGTTTCACCTGTCGCAGAAGATTGCGTGAGGTTCAATCCCGCTACGATTGAAGTCAGGCAGTTCGACGGCCGCTGGAAGATTGTCGACGGAAGCCACTGGGTTTTTGATTTCGGCTCAAACAGGGGCGAGGCTGATCAGGCTTTCAGGATTATCAGGCATTACGGTATGAACCAGAGCTGTTTTGTCGGCCGTCCCGACCCATCGTTCAAATACCTTCTCGTTGCCGGTGACGCTCCGACCGGGACTTTCCCCGGTGAGGATGCCGTGAGGTTCAACCCGGCTACGATCGAAGTCAGGCAGTTCGATGGCCGCTGGAAAATCGTCGACGGAAGCCACTGGATTTTTGATTTCGGCTCAAAGAGGGATGAGGCGGAACAAGCCTTTTCCATCATCAAAAAATACGGCTTCAGTTCTGTCTGTTATGTCGGACGTCCCGATCCGAGTTTCATCTATCTGAAAAAGTAGGATCGCGATAGAGCCATTTTCTGCAGATGTTAGTCGCCGCACGGGCAGGAGATGGCCCGTGCGGCGTTATGGCCGCCGATTTTCCCAACATGCAAAGGAGCTTCTTATGCCTATTCGAAGATTACGGGATTATCTCGACAGCAGTCATGTCAGATATTTTGTCATCAGCCACACTCCGGCCTACACGGCCCAGGAGATCGCCCAGGCAGCCCATGTGCCGGGAAAGACGATGGCCAAAACCGTGATGGTCTCTGTCTCCGGCAAAATGGCCATGGTGGTCATTCCGGCATCCATGCATCTCGATTTGGGGTTGCTTCGTGAACTTTGCGGAACCCAGGATGTGAAGCTTGCTGAAGAGAACGGGTTCAGCGGCATGTTTCCGGAATGTGAAATCGGCGCCATGCCGCCGTTCGGCAATCTCTACGGCATGGATGTGTTCGCCGACGCCGAACTGGACGAGGCCGATGAGATTACTTTCAATGCAGGGGTACATACCGAATTGCTCAAGCTTTCATGGGCAGACTACAAAAAGCTGGTCAATCCCCTGATAGGTATGCTCACACTGAAGTTGTGACGCTTCGATCTTCGTGAGGGTTTTTACGTGGGATGTATTACCTTTGACAGTGCAAACGCCTGTCAAATGGATTCGAACGACTTGCCGGGTTTCCGACGCTCGCTCATAACTCCATGGAAACAGGTCATCGAAACGATTTTCAGCTTTCGCCGACTTGCGATATGAAGATAGCCTTATATGCGGGAACCTATGTCAAGGACAAGGACGGGGCAGTACGGTCGATATACCAGCTGGTAGCCTCCATGATCAGGAGCGGCCACGAGGTCGCCGTATGGTCGCCGGACATTTCCGCGCAGGAGGACGGTACGGTTTCGGTTCATAAGGTACCCTCCTTGCCGGTACCCCTTTACCGTGATTACCGGATCGGTTTTTATCTGGCCGTAAACGAACGCGAGCTCGATGACTTTGCCCCAGATATTGTCCATATATCGACGCCGGACATCGTTGGCGGGAAATTTCTCAGGTATGCAAAAAAGCGTGGGATTCCCGTCGGATCGGTTTTCCACACCGATTTCCCCTCTTATCTCAGTTACTATCATCTCGGCTTTGCCAGTGAGGCTCTCTGGCGACATCTCGTACGTTTTTACAACTCCTGCGATGTGGTGCTTGCTCCCAACGAAATCGTGCGATCCAAACTTTCAGCGCGGGGCATACGCAATATCGAGGTGTGGTCGAGAGGCGTCGACAAGGAGCTGTTCGACCCTTCCCATCGCTCCGAGGCGCTTCGGAACGCCTGGCAGGCTAAGGGAAAGACCGTTTTCATCTTTACCGGCAGATTCGTGTTTTACAAAGACATCGAGGTCGTGATGGATCTTTACCAGCGATTCATGGACGAAGGATACGGCGACAGGGTCCGGTTCGTCATGATCGGCTCAGGTCCCGAAGAGGAGCTGATGAGAAAGAGGATGCCCGATGCGGTCTTTACCGGTTACCTGACAGGCAGTGCCCTTCCGGAAGCCTATGCAAGCGGAGATGTATTCCTGTTTCCATCCACTACTGAAGCGTTCTGCAACGTCGTTCTCGAAGCGCTCGCATCCGGTCTGCCTGCGGTCGTCTCCGACGCAGGAGGCTGCATGGAGCTGGTCAGGCGTTCGCAGGCAGGTATTGTCGCCAGGGCCGGCGACATTGATCAATTTTTCAGTGCATGCCTGCGCCTTCTGAACGATGAAGATGAGTTGCGCGTGATGAAGTCCCGGGGACTCTCATTCGCTGAAAACAAGTCCTGGACGGCCATCAACGGCGAACTGATCAACCGTTACCAGCAGATGTCCGAAATGAGGCGTGCGAATCATTGAACGATGCCGCGGGTTGGGTTGTTCTGGTTACAGGTTCTCAATACGGCACTGACATCAACTCCGGACCCCGGAGACGCTGTTACGATGGGGGGCCGTCTCCTCCCGTCTTCCGGTTATGGCATCCTCAACTATTTCAACCCTGATGGAGCAATGCCCATGAACGCAGGATTTGTCGGTCTCGGAAAAATGGGGTTCAATATGGTCGAACACCTGCTCGACCTTGGGCATCACGTTGTGGTGCACGATCTGTCACAGGAGGCGGTCGAGGCCATTTCCGCAAAAGGAGCGCATGCCGCGCGTTCGCTGCAGCATCTGGTCGGCGAACTTGAAAACCCGAGGATCGTCTGGATGATGGTGCCTGCAGGCGCTGCCGTCGATGCGGTGCTCAGCGGCCTCACGCCGTTCCTGAACAGGGGGGATATCGTCATGGACGGAGGCAATTCCCGATACACCGATACGGTTGTCCGCGCCGAAAGGCTGGCAGCGCAGGGCATCCATTTTCTCGACGTCGGCACCAGCGGGGGCCTTGAGGGCGCCCGGCACGGGGCCTGCATGATGGTCGGCGGGAACCGTGAGGCCTATGATGTCGTCGAGCCGCTGCTCAGGGAGTTGTGCGTCGAGAACGGTTGCGGTTACATGGGCGCGTCCGGGGCGGGCCACTTCGTGAAAATGGTGCATAACGGCATAGAGTACGGAATGATGCAGGCGATCGGCGAAGGGTTCGACCTGCTCGAGTCGAGCGGATACTCCATCGACCATGAGACCGTCGCCCGGGTCTGGTCGAACGGTTCGGTCATCAGGGGCTGGCTGATGGAACTTGCCGAAAAGGCGTTGGTAAAAGACGGCCGGTTGTCCTATCTCGGAGGGGCTATCGCCGATTCGGGCGAGGGGAGATGGACCGTCGAAACGGCTCTCGAACTGGGGGTTTCGATCCCGGTCATCGCCGAGTCGGTGTTCCGGCGATTCTCGTCCCGCAGGCACGACAATTTTTCCGACAGGGTCGTCGCCGCCCTTCGCAATGAGTTCGGCGGGCACGGCTATGCTCCTGCCGACGGAACGGAGGCCTCATCATGAGCGGTCACCTGGACAATTTCACGATCATTATTTTCGGGGCCGGAGGCGACCTTGCGTCGAGAAAGCTCTTTCCATCGGTTTACCAGCTCGCCCGGTGGGGACACCTGCCCCCTGCATATCGCGTGATCGGCGTGGGTCGTGCGGGACAGAGCCACGAAGGGTTCCGGAGTTTCGTGAAGGAGAGGGTGATGGCGCTCTCACCGGAATCGATCGACGATCATGACCGTTTCGATGAGTTCTGCAACAGGCTGTTCTATGTCAATGTCGATCTCGACAAGGTCGAAGGTTATCATGCCCTGCACGACGAGATCATGAACGCCAGGGGCGAGGGGGTATGCAATAACCTTCTCTTCTACCTTTCGACACCTCCCAGCCTTGCACCCGGCATCGTTCACAACCTTGTCCTTGCCGGACTGGGCGGTCGTAACCGGCCATGTTCCGGGTGGCGCAAGATCGTCGTCGAAAAACCGTTCGGACATGACCTGAAAAGCGCCGTCGAATTGAACGGACTGCTTGAAGATGCCTTCGAAGAGCGCCAGATCTACCGCATCGACCACTACCTCGGCAAGGAGCCGGTGCAGAACATCATGGTGTTCCGCTTCTCCAACGGCATGTTCGAGCCCCTCTGGAACCGCCAGTACATCGAACAGGTGCAGATAACGATCGCCGAAGAGTTCGGCATCAGGGGGCGGGGCGCCTATTACGAGGAGGCCGGACTTCTCGGCGACATCATCCAGAACCACGGACTACAGCTTCTGGCTGCCATCGCCATGGAGCCTCCTGTGGAGCTCAGCCCGGAGGCAATAAGGGACGAAAAGGCGAAAGTCCTCCGGTCGGTGCGGCTTTTCAGCAGTGAATCGGTGCACGGCTCCGTGGTGCTCGGCCAGTACGAGGGGTATCGGCTCGAAAAAGGGGTCGCCGCCGATTCCAGGGTTGAAACCTGTGCCTCCGTCAAGTTCCATCTCGACAACTGGCGCTGGTCAGGCGTTCCCTTTTACATGAAAGCCGGCAAAAGCCTTTCCAGGACGGTGACCGAAATCGTGATCACCTTCAAGTGCCCTCCCCAGAATTTCTACGCAATCAGCGGCGCGCCGAGCTGCACTCCGAACCAGGTGATCCTCGGCATTCAGCCTGACGAAACCGTGGCCATCAGGTTCGGGACCAAACGTCCCGGCGAAGAGATGGTCACCGATCCGGTATTCATGAAGTTCGATTACCGAACCTCGTTCGCCGAGAAGGGATTGACTCCGTACCATCGCCTGCTCCTCGATGCCATCGCAGGCGACCAGATGAATTTCATCCGCCGCGACAGCGTCGAACGCTCATGGACCGTCATCGACAGCATCAGGGAGGCAATTGGCGACGAGGCTCCCGAACCCTATCCCGTGAACTCGTGGGGCCCGGAATCGTCGGTGCGAATCTACGGCTGAGTGCCCTGCATGGATGGTTCTGCGACAAACCAGTGAGGGTTGCCATTCAGGGGCCTGACCATACCGGCGGGCAACTCCGGCCTTCTGCCTTCGTGGATTGACCGAGCCAGACCATATCGCTCTGCGGGTACGAGAAACATGACCGATTCCGCGTGGTTGATGACCGGCAGGGTGAGGGTCAGACGGGAGCAGGCAGGAGATGCGAGAGGCGCGTCAACCGCAATGACCCATCGTTCCTGCTCTTTCAGCGCCCTGATCTGTTCCGGAAAAAGCGAGGCGGTATGGCCGTCGTCGCCGAGGCCGAGGATGACGAGGTCGAAGGTCGGGAACGCGCGGGATGTTTCCGGCGACGTCTTACGGAAAAACGTCCTGAGAAGCTTTTCATACCGGAGGGCATCCGCTTCGGGATCCCCTGATTCGACAGGCATCCTGAAGAGATTGTTCGGGCGGATGCAGGCGTATTTCAAGAGCGTTTGCCGCACCATGCCGTAGTTGCTGTCGGGATGGCCCGCAGGGACGTAGCGCTCGTCTCCCTGAAAAATGAAGGTCTCCGCCCAGGGAAGGGTAACCGCTTCAGGAGTATGCCCCGATCGGCGCACACCCTGATGCAGGCGCTCCCCGAACCTCTCGATGAGCCCTTCATGGACGCCTCTGCCGAGTTTTTCGTACAACCGCCGGGGGGTGCTTCCGCCAGAGAGCACCAGCGTGAACCTGCCCCGTTCGGCTACCGCACGGTAAGCCTTTGCCGTGATGAACGCCGCTGCCATTTCAATCAGCGCCTCATCGTTTCCTGTTGTCCAGCGATTCATAACTTTACGGTCGGTTATGCCGTATCTCCTTTTGCCTGAAAGAGTCCTTTGGCGACTTCGGCGATGCTGCTGCCAGTGAATCCGAAGAGTTCGAAAACCGCAGCTCCGGGCGCGGAAACCCCGAAACGGTCAAGGCCTGTCACACACCCCTCCGGTCCTGCGACGCCATCCCATCCGAACGGTGAAGCAGCTTCGATGACCACCCGTTTCCTTACGGATGAGGGGAGAACCTCCTCCCTGTACGAATCCGGCATCTCCCGGAACAGCTCCCTGCAAGGCATCGAGACGATCCTGGCGGCGATCCCCTCGTTTTCGAGTAGCTCTTTCGCTGAAAGAGCCGGGTGTACTTCCGAACCGGTGGCGATCAGGATCACCCGCTTTTCGTTCTCATTGTCATCCCAGTCTGAGAGGATATAGGCCCCTTTGGGCGTGCCTTCCAGGACAGGCATGTGCGCCGCATCCAGCCGGGGGAGCGACTGGCGGGAGAGGACGAGCGCCACGGGCTTCCTGCGCGACAGCGCCAGCTTCCATGCAGCCAGGGTTTCGTTGGCGTCGGCGGGACGGATGACATCAAGGCCCGGTATTGCCCTCAGCATGGCGAGCTGTTCGATCGGCTGATGGGTTGGGCCATCTTCCCCGACGCCGATGCTGTCGTGCGTGAAGATGTAGACCACGTGAAGCTGCATCAGGCAGGCCATGCGGATCGCCGGTTTCATGTAATCTGCGAATACGAGGAATGTCCCTCCGTACGGCACCATGATTTTCGACAGGGCGATGCCGTTCATCATGGCCGCCATGGCGTGTTCCCTGATCCCGAAATGAATGTTGAATCCCTCGAAACCATCTTCGGTCACGTCGATGGCTCCTGCGATTCCGGTGCCGGTGGAGGGACCGAGATCCGCCGAGCCGCCGATGAGGAACGCCACCTTTCCCGCAAGGGCGCCGAGAAACGTTTTCGACGCCTGGCGTGTGGCAAGCGGTTCGCCGGGTTCGAACGGCTCAACGCCTGATAGCCACTCCTGCGGCATGCCGCCGTTCAGGAGGGTTTCGACCGTGCCGGCGAATTCCGGACGTTCAGCCTTGAACCGACTCCATTTTGCCTGCCAATCGGCTTCGAGCGCCGCACCTCTCGTCGCAGCCTGCCGGAAGTGCTCTCGAACCGCTTCCGAAACCACGAACGACTGATCTTCCGGGACCCCGAAACGTTGCTTGAGCAGCCTGGTTTCGGAGGCGCCGAGCGGTTCGCCGTGGGCAGATGATTTACCGGCCTTGTTCGGGCTTCCGTATCCGATTGTGGTGTGCACCAGGATCATCGACGGGCGATCGCCCTGGGCTTTGGCATTGCGTACGCATTTTTCGATCGCATTCTGGTCGTTGCCGTCGACCTCGTCGACATGCCATCCATATGCTTCGTAACGCAGGCGGACATTTTCCGTGAAGGTGAGTTTCGTCGATCCCTCGATCGAGATGCCGTTATCATCGTAAAGGCAGATGAGTTTTCCGAGCTTAAGGTGTCCTGCAAGGGATGACGCTTCTGAACTGAGGCCCTCCATAAGGTCGCCATCGCTGCAGATCACGTAGGTGTGATAGTCGATGAGGGTGAGGTCGCCCGTGTTGAGCCTTGCGGCGAGAAGCCGTTCTGCAAGCGCCATCCCCACGGCAGCGGCGATACCCTGGCCGAGCGGTCCGGTGGTTATCTCGACCCCTGGAGTGTGGCCGTATTCCGGGTGGCCGGGGGTTCTGCTTCCGAGTTGCCGGAACGCCTTGAGTTCGTCGAGTCCCAGGTCGTACCCGCAAAGGTGAAGGAGGGGGTAAAGCAGCGCAGAGCCATGACCGGCCGAGAGTACGAAACGGTCGCGATTGAGCCATGAAGGGTTCGCCGGATTATGGCGCATGATCTTCGTGAAGAGCGCGCAGGCCATCGGAGCCGCCCCGAGGGGTAGTCCGGGGTGGCCTGAATTGGCCTTTTCGACCATGTCGACGGCCAGCAACCTCACGGTAGTTATGGCCTCGGCTTCAACGATAGTGGTTGTGCGTGACATGGGAGCAGTGGTGTATATTCGCAGGAGAGCCTCTCTTTTCATTATACGTATCCTGTCGCCATCGCACAACGAGTGGATTTGGGGAATGGGTTCGCGGGCAGTAAATTTAAACAGGGGCGGTTCTTGAACAGCCCTCAATAGCAAGGCGTACGGAGCACCATGCTTCATCCGTCGTGCTCACGGATCGATCATACGGCAACAGGTGAGCGTGCCCAGTCATTTCGGGGGGCATCACTCTTTTGACCAACAACTGGACCTTTTCATCATGCCCCTTGCTGACGGTTACGGTGTGCTTGCCGGAACGCTTCAGGGTTATAGCTGCGATGTCGGACACTCCGATGAGCATTATTACCATTGTACGGTAATGGTGAGGACTCCGCGAGGTCCATATCCCTGCGCTATCGATCTCGACAGCAAGGCCAACAAGTACGGGATCGAGTGGCGTATCGTCGAACTCGGCAAACCCGGTTGTCCGGCGCTCTCTCCACTGAGGGACGGTTGGCATCCTCTTTCCCGCAGTCAGGCCGGCGGCGCCATCGATTATTACAGGAGTCCCGAATTTCAGGGTGACGGAAGCTGGAAGCACGGCACAGGTCGGGAAGCGTTTGCCGACATCGAAGCCCTGCTCCGGCATTGCAGGCGGCTTTTCGTCTTCGGCGAACCTTTTCGGAACGGGGTTCACGGGGTTCACAATATCCATCAGAACCAGGGTGACCCAGTTTCAAGTCGCTGGGCCATGGAAAACGGTCCCTGGCAGGACGGGGCCCTGTTTGTCGAACGTTCAGACGGTTCGATGGTTGCGTTTCTCTGCAGGTTCAGTACCCAGCGGAAATTCGTGGAAGCCGTCAAGCCGGAGCCGGCTTCGCGATCGACGCGTTGATTCCGGAACGCCGGTTTGCTCCTGTTCGATTCAGCTTTTCGATGGTTTTCCTGAAAAGCGACGTCACATAATCAGGCAGATCAATTTATCCCATTATCGATACCATGAAAAAAGTACTCATCGTTGCGCTGATGCTTTGCACTCCTTTATTAATGCCGGAGCTGCATGCCGAAGAGCCGGGGATTTCGGTGAACGCCTCAGGTTCGGTCAACGTGCGGCCGGATATGGCTGTGTTCAGGGCTGTGGTACAATCGTCGGACAAGGACGCCAGAAAGGCATCGGCAAAGACCGCCGAAACCTGGGCTGAACTCCAGAAGGCGTTGCGTTCGGCAGGTATTCCTGTCGACGACTCCCCCTCGGCAGGTTATACGGTGAGCCCTGAATGGGTATGGGACAAGCCTTCCGGCAGGAATGTGCTCAAGGGGTATGTCGCTCGCCATGTTGTCAGGGTCACGGTCCGTGACCTTCGCCTGATCGGCGCTGCAGTCGATGCTGCCGTGCAGGCCGGGGTCGGTGATGTCCAGGAGATACAGTTTTCATCGTCACGCCAGGAGGCCCTGAAGCGTGAGGCCCTCGACCTTGCCGTAAGGAAGGCCCGCACGGATGCCGAGGTGATGGCGAATGCCGCAGGCGGAAGGCTCGGCACCCTTCTGGAACTCGCATCCGATGCGCAATCCTATCCGGTCATGCGCCAGGATGCCATGATGTTGAGGGCTGCTCCGATGGCTGCGCCGGCTACGGAGATCGCCCCGGCAGAAGAGGAGGTCTCGGTGACCGTACGCTCCCGTTGGCGTTTTATCGGCCCGACCGGCAAATAAGCCACGTGCTGAGGGGGGGGCTGCCATCACCTCGACGAACGGAATGCAGTATCACGCATGAAAATGGCGGCTGATGAAAAAGCATATTCATGACCGGTATGAGCGCACGGCTGACGGACGGCTTGTCATCGATGTGTCCGCTTCAAAGGTAGAGGAGCTCTACGAGGACTTCGACAAAAAAGCGCCATACCATAAAAAAGACCTCGACGAGGATCTCACTCATTACCTGACCGAATGCGTCCGTGAGATCGGTCGTGTCGATTTCGTTATCCGGTTCACTCTCGACACCATGCCGGCGGAAGAGCTCAAGGATCGGGTGAGGACCAGCCTCAACAGGTTTTTCATGTACCAGCGTGAACTCGAGATGTCATTCATGAGAAAAATGGTGAGGAAATCGCTGGTTTTTTTCATGCTCGGCATAATCCTTCTGGTTTTCTCACTGTGGTTTGCAGGCTATCTGCCTGGAATGGTTGACAGTCCGTTCATGCGCAGTGTGCTGGTTGAGGGGTTGACTATCGCAGCCTGGGTTTCGCTCTGGGAATCGCTGGCCACCCTTCTTGTCGAGTGGCGCCCCTTCCGGCAGCAGATTCGACTGAACTACCGGATAGCCGCTGCACCGGTTCTTTTTCATGCAACGGCCCGTCATCTCCGAGCCTGAACGGCTGGCGTCACGCCCTTAACATTTTGCCTCAAGAAAAAAAGGGTTATCTTGACATAATTTGTGAAAAAAGGCAAGCCGTGCTGTTCGGCCAAGCCGATGAGCGCCAGGTTGCCACCCCTCCAGACTGGTTACCCGTTGCCGGATCACCGGAATAACATACCGATCACTACCATGCCGGGTACGAATATTGTATCCGCAACAAGGAAGCTGCTTATGAAAAAAGGAATACTTGTTTTACTGCTGTTGTTTATGGCGATGCCCCTGACCAGCCGTTCCGTAACCATCACTGAATTCCCTGAAACAAATCTTCTGGCTCCGGAGACGCTCTCCCCGGAACTCAAAAACCAGATCGATCCTAAAGCCCTCGATCTTGCCGTGAAGGGATACTACAACCTCAAACGCCAGGGACTGATTCGACGGGAAGGAATCGTCACCCTCATCGATTTCGACCGGCCTTCAGTGAACGAGCGTTTTTATATTATCGACATCGTAAAAGGGAAAATTCTGCATTCGGCCCTCGTTGCCCACGGAAAGGGCAGCGGCGAGAATGTCGCGACACGATTTTCCAATAAGCCCGGATCCAACAAAAGCAGCGTCGGTTTCTATCTGACCGAGAACACCTATATCGGCAAAAACGGTTATTCCCTGGTCTTGAAGGGTCTCGATCATGGTATAAACGACAAGGCGGCGAACAGAAGCATCGTCATCCATGGTGCAGACTATGTTTCCGAGGACTATATTAGAAGGCATGGGCGGCTCGGCAGAAGCCAGGGGTGTCCGGCATTGTCCATGGAGAGTTACCAGCAGGTGATCGACCTGATCAAGGAGGGCACCTGTCTTTTTATTTACCATAACGGAAGGGATTATGCCTCAAGATCAGGCGTCCTTAATCCCGGCTCGGCTTTCAGGAATGTGCGTCCGGATAATCCGGCATAATGTGATCATTCAGTATCAATGACCCCGATTTTATTGCTCTGGTTTGCAACCTTGCCTCTCCTGAATCCAGATTCTTCTGCTCCGGCAGGTTCTGTCGTCAGGACGCAGCAGTATTCCCCTGATCCTGCAGTAAAGGAGTACCTACAGAACTATCTTGGGCGCCTCGATCGGCTCGGCGCTTCGGCAGGCTCCGACCGCGCGTCGATAACCGGCCATATGCAGCGTTTTTATCGTGCCATGGGTTACCGAACCGCATGGACCAATCGCCAGGCGGTCGCCCGTCTTGTCGAGGTTATCGAGGAGAGCGCAGGCGACGGCCTCATGCCATCCGATTACCATATCGACGACATCAGGAAATATTATGAAAATCCACCGGAGTCGCCGGCCCTGAAAGCCAGGGCAGACCTGCTGATGACCGATGCGGTTTTCACGTTGATGTCGCACATGCGTTCAGGAAAGGTTTACCCCCAGTCGATCGAGCCTGACTGGAACATTTCTGTTCCAACGCCCGGGTCCGATTATGACCGGACGTTGATGTCGGCGGTCATGGGCAGCAGGTTTCCTGAACTGATCAATGGACTCAGGCCTTCGTCACATGAATATATGCTTCTGCGCAAAGGACTTGCCCGCTATCGGCAGATTGCTGACGAAGGTGGTTGGGCTAACGTGCCTCTCGGACCCATGATCGCAAAAGAGGGGGACCGCGATCGCAGGATTCTCGCTATTCGCCAGCGGCTTGTCATTTCGGGCGATCTTTCTGCCGATGTGTCGGATGCCGAAGAGTCCAGTGCCTCAAAACCTGAAGCCGATTCGACAGCGACGGCATCTTCTGCTGAAAAGACTGCCCTTTCAACGCCTAAGCCTGATATTTCCCATGTCTATACTGCCGGGCTTTTCGATGCGGTAAGGTCTTTCCAGAGACGGCATGGACTCACACCTGACGGCATCATCGGCAATGAAACCATCAGCGCCATGAATGTGCCGGTCAGGGACCGGATAGAGCAGATCCGCCTCAATCTTGAGCGTTACCGGTGGTACCTGAACACGCGGGGCCCAAACTACGTGATGGTCAACATTCCTTCGTTCACGGTCGATCTGGTCCAGAACAACGTTCAGCTCTGGCACTCCCGGGTCATCGTCGGGAAGCCTGACCTCCAGACGCCGGTGTTCAGGGCCAGTATCCAGTATCTCATCCTGAATCCTCATTGGGTGATTCCGCCGGGCATCCTGATCAAGGAGGTTATTCCCGGCATCGTGAAGGAGCCCTCCTACCTCAGCAAGAGACAGCTGGTCGTCGTGGATAAGGACGGCAAAACGGTTGATTCCCACACAATCAACTGGTCGCATTACCTCAACGGAGGATTTCCCTACAAGATTGTCCAGGATTCGGGTGACGAAGGGTCCCTCGGCAGGATCAAGTTCATGATGCCGAACCGTTTCATGGTCTACATGCACGACACTCCGTCGAAAGAGCTGTTCGAAAAAAGCCGTCGGAGCTTCAGTCACGGATGCGTCAGGGTGGACAAACCTTATGAGCTCGCCGAGTTTTTACTGAAGGATCCCGTTAAATGGAATATCTCGAAAATCGAGCAGGCCGTGAATACCGAAAAGACGCGTACGGTGAACATCCCTGCTCCTGTGCCGGTCTTTTTCCTTTACCAGACAGCTTTTGCGGACGGTGATCGAGTGCACTTCCGGGCTGATGTTTACGACCGGGACCCACGGCTGCTCAAGGTACTCAACAGCAAAGCCAGCAGCTGGCAAGTCGATTCCGTTTCGCAGTAATAGGCGTGTTTACTCTGTACGGCGTAGCACACGAGCGCCGGATCTGTAGTTCAACTCCATAACGTTACCGCCATGTCATTCACCGTTACCATCAGCGTCTCGAAAGATTTCGAGACGCAGGCATCGCCTGAACAGGTTTTCGCACTCCTTGCCGACGTTCCCCGATCTGCCTCCCATTTTCCTGATGTGGAGAAGCTGGAAGATATGGGCGGCAACGTTTTTCGCTGGACCATGGAGAAAATAGGCATCGGCGACCACACGCTCCAGCAAACGATCTACGCGTGTACCTATCTCAGCGACAATGAACTGATGAAGGTGGACTGGGTTCCCCTCGAGGGGGTCGGTAATGCACGGGTGGAGGGGGGCTGGAGGATCAACCCTCTCTCATCCGGCACCAGGGTGTATCTGAAGACCCGGGGTGAGCTTGTGGTCGACATGCCAGGATTCCTGCAGTTTCTGCTCGCGCCGCTGATCGAAATGGCGTTTGCCCAGAAGATCGACCGGTACGTCACTAACCTGCAGGAATCGCTGAACGCTCGTTGACTGTAAAGGCTATTTATTCAGGAAGGTTATGAGCTCGGACCGGAATTCGCTTACATCTGTGTACTCTCTCTGGCCGTAATTCTGATGGACGTATTCTGCTGTCCATTCACAGAAGAATCCCTTCGTTCCGTTGCTGGAAACGTCACCGCCCTTTTCGAGGGTGACGTAGCGGTACGTTTCGCCCTTTCTGATCAGTGCGGCATGGATGCAGAGCTTTTCGATCAAAGGCTCAGGGAATGAGAGTAAGACGATGTCGAACTCCTGAAGGTGCACGGGGGTGATTTTTATATCAGATGCATATTTTTTGCCGAGCGGTCCTTCGACGATGTCCCGGAACGGAGTGCTGTTGCCCGAGAAGAGGTCATTGAAAAGGCTCGGGCCTTTGTCGGAAAACAGGATGCCGGGGATGATCATGTGATGCAGGGCGTAAATGGTATCCGATTCCTGCGTCGCAGGGGCACTTGCCTGTTCTGCCGCTCTGGCGGTTGCTGGGAATGAAGCGGCTCCGCAGCCAGGCAGAAGCATGACTGACAGCAGGAGTGTGTTGCGTATGATACGGCTTCCTGGCATGGGCGTTGAATGTTAGGGAGTTTGGGAAGGTGATGCCGGACGATTGTCCGAATGTCTAATTTAGGCAATGACGGCAAAACTGCCATAAAGGAAAAACGAAAGCCCCGTAACGGTCATGGATGATCGTTACGGGGCTTTGCAGTTTCAGGAGGCAGTGTCCGCTTGTCATCCGCCTGGGGAGGAATACTGTTCAGGTAGAAGCGATTCCAGCCTGCTGACGCTCCCTGTGCTCTTCGGGTTGAGTAACGCAGATTGTGCCGATCACGCAATCCCTGAGCTGGTTCATGCCGATTGTTTCAAATGCGCATTCGATTCACTTTCCCTGGATGCGGAACTCGGGTGCGAGGCTCAAGTTTAATGCTGATTCTGGCAGGTGCGTATGTTTTGTTGTAAAAATAGTTGTAGTAGTGATGTATAAATTGTATAATAGACGTATTAATCCGTGTTATTCACTCCGGTACTGGTCAAAGAGCATCTACGCGGTTCAGGAGTGTTCAGTTCAGGGCGATGGTTCAGCATTCTGTCCAAGCCTGAAGAAAGCACTGTCCATGAGTATGCCTGTGAGCCGTTTATGTCATGATGAAGGGGTCTCCGACTGCTCTCTAAGGCTTTATATCTGTATGACTTTTATTTTTCAATAAATAAACGATACTGATATGGGTGTGAAATACAACAAGTGCTCCGGGTGTGAATATTATGACGGGTTTAAGGGTGATTCGGTTGTGTGTGTATTGGGGACCCGTGCGAGCCTGGATAATGGATGCAGCAAATTCCTTCCTGATATCAACGCGAATTGCGAAACCTGTTATTTCGCAATGAGGAACGACATGGATAAAGTGTATTGTCGTTGCCGGAAAAAAGAGTACAAAAAACCTGTTGAGTTTTGTGACGATTATGCCGAGGAGTGGTAGCGTATGATCGTTTGCGGAGTCGGATATTCTTGCAGTCTTGTCACTTGACGTGTGATTGAGGGGTTGGTGTTGTTACAACAGGAATGTCAGTCTGGCTGCGATGGTAGGTGTTCTCAGTTGCTTCAGTGGAAATTTTTGTCGGTATCAATAAATAAATCTGTGCATGCCTGGCAGGCTGTTTTGAATTGCCTGGCGTGTTAAGGATGCAAATTTAGAAACCATGGCAATTCAGGTAAAGGTATACCGGAACGGTGAGGCGCTAAAAGGGGCAAGGGTCCAGACGACCTGGGACAGTTCGACAGTAATAACGAATGATCAGGGGTGTGCCGTATTTCCAGGTGTTCCAAAGAGTGTGAGATCTGTTTTTGTGAATGGCATGGAGGTGAAGGAAGATGTTGATGAAAATGGGATGCTTGTCGTTTGGCTTTAAAACCCGTTCCTGAAAAATATAAACCATTATGAAGTTGTTTATACTTGTTGCCCTTGGCGTTGTCGCGTTGGGCGCGTTGTCTGCGGGAAAGTATTTTGACGCGTCTGTTGTTTCGTTGATAATGTTTTTCGTGTACCGTGCGGGTTCAGAAAAGAGGAGTTACAAGACATATGCCGGGAGTGGCGGTTGTCCATATTGTGGCGGAGAGTTGTATTCGATCAATGAAAATAGCGGTAACGATCGTGATTATTCGTTGAAGTGTAAAGAGTGCAGGACGGAATTCCCGTAAAGTCAAAGGATAATGATATCCTGAAGTGGACGCAATGAATTATGCTCGCAGATCATCCTTGCTGATCGCTGGGGATAGCGCCATTTGTGCGACAGCTTTGTTGCCTTGATTCAGTTCGCAATTCATCAGGCAACCCCAGGTGATTGTATCGAATGCTGAAACGGCGTATTGGTGATGAGGGGTATGATTATGCTATGGGTGTAAGGTATGGCCAAAAACAAAGCCCCGGGATGAGTCGGGGCTTTGTTTTTTTTTCGTCTGGGGATCGCCCTATTCAGGATCGTAATTCAGTACGGGAGCGAGCCATTTTTCGGTTTCGGAGAGGCTCATCTGTTTACGGAAGGCGTACTCTTCAACCTGGTCACGGCCGACTTTGCCGAGCACGAAATACTTCGCGGCCGGATTGGCGAAGTAGAGACCGCTGACCGAGGCGGCCGGGTTCATTGCAAAGGTTTCGGTAAGCGTAATCCCTGTGGCTGCTTCGGCGTTGAGGAGGTCGAAGATGGTAGCTTTCTCGGTGTGATCAGGGCAGGCCGGGTAGCCGGGCGCAGGTCGTATGCCGCAGTACTTTTCGGCGATGAGATCTTCGCTGCCAAGATGTTCATCCGGAGCGTAACCCCACAGTTCACGGCGGACCTTTTCATGAAGCATTTCCGCGAAAGCTTCGGCAAGCCGGTCAGCCAGGGCCTGTGCCAGTATGCGGTTGTAGTCATCGAGGCTTTCTGTGAACTCTTTGAGCAGCTTGTCGATGCCGAGGCCTGCCGTTACGGCGAAGCATCCCACATAATCTTCCCTGCCGCTTTCACGCGGGGCGACGAAGTCGGCCAGGGCGAGGTTGGGCTCTGCTGACGCTTTTTCCTGCTGCTGACGAAGGGTATGAAGGACGGTCTGTATTTTGTCACGGCTCTCATCGGTATACACCATGATGTCGTCCCCGACGGCGGCTGCCGGGAAGATGCCTGCGACGCCTCTGATTCCGGGCAGTCGCTCCTTCTCGATCCTGTCGAGGAGGGTATTGGCGTCGTTGAACAGTTTTGTCGCCTCTTCGCCGACTGTCCTGTCTTCAAGAATCTGAGGATAGCGGCCGTGCAGTTCCCAGCTCCTGAAGAAGGGGCTCCAGTCGATGTATCGGCGAAGATCACCGGCAGTGACCCCTTCGAGCGTCGTGATGCCTGTCTTGAGAGGTTTGGGGAGAGGCTCGTTGCTCCAATCGATATCAAGCCTGTTGTCCCGTGCGTCGGCAAGGGAGACATACTTTTTCGATCCTGTCCTTTCCGCATGGCTCCGGCGCATTCCTTCCTGTTCATTCCTGAGCGTCGCAACATAGCTGCCGCAGAGCGCCGGGTTGACCAGGCTGCTGACCACCGGTACGCTGCGCGAAGCGTCGAGGACGTGAACGACCGGTCCGGAGTAGTTGGGCGCGAGCTTGACGGCCGTATGCATTTTGGACGTGGTGGCTCCGCCGATGATGAGCGGGATTTTCATGCCGGCACGCTCCATCTCTTTTGCCACGTGGGCCATCTCTTCGAGCGACGGGGTGATCAGGCCGGAGAGCCCGAGGACGTCAGCTTTTTCCCTGACGACGGCTTCAAGGATCTTTTCGCATGGCATGAGGACGCCGATGTCGACCACGTCGAAGTTGTTGCAGGAGAGTACGACCGAGACGATGTTCTTGCCTATGTCGTGCACGTCGCCCTTGACGGTCGCGAGCAGCACCTTTGCCTTGGCGCTCGTGTCGTTGCTTCTGGCCTTTTCGGCCTCGATGTGCGGAATGAGGCAGGCGACAGAACGCTTCATGACGCGTGCGCTCTTGACCACCTGGGGCAGGAACATCTTGCCTTCGGCGAACAGGTCGCCGATGAAGTTCATGCCGTCCATGAGCGGGCCTTCGATGACTGAAAGCGGGCTCGTATAAAGCTGGCGGGCCTCTTCGGTATCCTCTTCGATATGTTCGACGATGCCCTTGACAAGCGCGTGTTTCAGCCTCTCTTCGACGGGCAGGTTGCGCCATTCTGCAGCCTTGACTTCACTCTTTTCCCCGCCGTCCCGGATGGTTTCGGCGAAGCTTACCAGACGTTCGGTGGCATCGGGCCGCCGGTTGAAGAGCACGTCCTCGACACGGGCGAGCAGCTCAGGCTCGATCTCTTCGTAGATTCCTAGCTGGGCGGCATTGACGATGCCCATGTCAAGCCCCGCCTGTATTGCATGGTAGAGGAACGAGGTGTGCATGGCTTCGCGCACCGGTTCGTTGCCGCGGAACGAGAACGAGACGTTGCTGATGCCGCCCGAAACCTTGGCGTATGGTAGGTTGTGCTTGATCCAGCGTACGCTTTCGATGAAATCGACAGCGTAGTTGTTGTGCTCTTCGATTCCGGTTGCAACGGTAAGTACGTTCGGATCGAAAATAATGTCTTCCGGAGGGAAGCCGACCTCTTTGGTCAGGATCTCATAGGCCCTGCTGCAAATTTCGATACGGCGCTGGAGGTTGTCGGCCTGGCCCTGTTCGTCGAATGCCATGACGACCGTGGCGGCTCCGTATTGCAGGATTTTGCGGGCGCGTTCCCTGAAAACCTCTTCGCCCTCCTTGAGGCTGATTGAGTTCACGATACCCTTGCCCTGCACGCAGCGCAACCCGTTTTCGATGACCGACCACTTCGAAGAGTCGATCATGACGGGAACCTTGGCGATTTCCGGTTCCGATGCGATGAGGTTCAGGAATTCAACGATCACCTTTTCGGAGTCGAGCATGCCTTCGTCGAGGTTTACGTCGATCACCTGGGCCCCGTTCTCTACCTGGTGGCGTGCAATGGAGAGCGCTTCGTCGTAATTGCCCTCCTTGATGAGACGGGCGAATTTGCGTGAACCGGTCACGTTGGTCCGTTCGCCTACGTTGATGAATCCTGTTGTTTCGTCGACGTTGAGCGGTTCGAGTCCGGAAAGCTTCAGCACATGGCTTTTTGCCGGACGTTTTCTTGGCTGAAGCGTTTTGACCGCTTCTGCTATTGCGCGGATATGGGAGGGCGTGGTGCCGCAGCACCCGCCGACGATGTTGACGAAGCCGGAATTGGCAAACCCTGCGATCTGGCCGGCCATGTAGGCAGGAGAGTCGTCGTACTCGCCGAATTCGTTCGGAAGGCCCGCATTGGGATAGACGCTCACGTAACTTTCGGCGATGCCGGAAAGCGCTTCGATGAACGGACGCATCTGTTTGGAGCCGAGCGCGCAGTTAAGGCCGACGGAGATCAGGTCGGGCATATGGGAGATCGATATCCAGAACGCCTCGGTGGTCTGGCCCGAGAGGGTTCTTCCGCTCTGGTCCACGACCGTTCCCGAAACCATCACCGGCACGCGCCATCCTGTCCTGTTGAAATACTCTTCGATGGAGTAAAGCGCCGCCTTGCAGTTCAGGGTGTCGAACACGGTTTCGACGAGAAGCAGGTCGACGCCCCCTTCGTGAAGCCCTTCGAGCTGTTCGGTGTAGTTGTCCGCCACCTCCTGGAAGGTGACGGCCCTGAACCCGGGGTTGTTCACGTCAGGGGAGAGCGACAGGGTCTTGTTTGTCGGCCCGATCGAGCCTGCGATGAAGCGCGGCTTGTCCGGAGTGCGGGCGGTATATTCGTCGGCAGCCGATCTTGCCAGTGCAGCCGCTGCCACGTTCAGCTCCTTCGTGAGGTGCTGCATCTGGTAGTCTGACTGGGATATCGGGTTGGCGTTGAAGGTGTTGGTTTCGATGATGTCTGCACCCGCATCTAGGAAGTCGCAGTGAATGGAGCGGATGACGTCAGGCCTGGTCAGCACGAGAATGTCGTTGTTGCCTTTGAGTGGGTCGGTGTGTGAAGTAAACCGGTCACCCCTGAAATCATGTTCGTCAAGACCATGTTTCTGGATCATGGTACCCATGGCCCCGTCGAGCACAAGAATCCTGCGCTCAAGCAGGGTATACAGATTGTCCTTCATGCAGCGGCTCAATGTTTATATGTTTTTACAGCCGTTGTGTCCAGTTTGCGGCTGCAAGAAAATCAGTTCTCAAGGTAACAAAAAAGCGTGGAAATCCCCCCTGCGGAGAGTGTCGCTTCAGCGGTTTGCACTGTCGATGCGCTCCTTGAGCCATCCCGCCACCAGGTCTAGGGCTTCATCGTTGATCTGGTGTGCCATCGGATATTCACGATACGTGATGTCGGAGAGATTCTCCTTGAGCCATTGTGCTGCACTCCGGCCTTTGCCGACAGGAAGCACATCGTCGTAAAGGCCATGAACCACGAGGAAGGGCAGGTTTTCCAGGCCAAGCGGCATCATGCACTCCTCCGGTTGCGTATCGGGGAGCTGACCGCTCAGTGCGATGACGCCGTGCAGCAGCTCAGGGGCTTTGAACGCCGTCAGGTAGTTCATCACCGCACCCTGGCTGAACCCCATGAGAAACACCTTGCCGCCCGGAGGACGATAACGGGCGATGAGGTTGCGGAGGAATCCGGTAAGCTGGTCGAGGGCCCTGCCGGCGGCTTCACGGTCGACGGTGATGCCGTATGGGGTGAACTCGATCGGGAACCAGCCGTACATGTCATCACCCATCATCAGCGGAGCCCTGACGCTGATGGTGCGCAGACGATTGTCAAGGCCGGGAGCAAGGCTGATGAGGTCCTTTTCGTTGCTGCCGTATCCGTGGAGCATGACCAGCAAAGGAGTTTCTTCGTCCGGTCGGACGGTATAGTCGAGATAGGTGAACGTGTCGTGTTTTCGTTCCAGCATCCTGGGGGTTCATTTAAAATTGCTGTTAATGGAGGACTTCGGTAATGATGCCTCCGCCGAGCACCTCGTCGTCACGATAGAATACGACCGCCTGTCCCGTGGCGACGGCGTTTTTCGGCTCGCTGAACGAGACCTTTGCCCTGTCGTCGTTGAGAGGCTCGATGGTGCAGGGGCTCTCCCGGTCGCGGTACCTGATTTTGGCGGAAGCCTCCAGAGGGGCATTCGGTTTGTCGGCGCCTGTCCAGTTGATGCCGGAGGCAATGATGGTCCGGTTTTTCAGGCGCTCCTTGCTGCCGACATGGATGCGGTTGTGTGCCGCGTCGATCTCTGTGACGTATACCGGCTCTCCCGTGGAGATGCCGAGTCCCCGGCGCTGACCGATCGTGTAGAAGGGGTAACCGCGATGTTTGCCGATGACCCTGCCCTCTTCGTCGACGATCTCCCCGCCGGCGACCTGTGATTCGAGGCCCGGGATTGCACTTGCCAGGTAGGCGCAATAATCGTCATGCGGTACGAAGCAGATCTCCTGGCTCTCCTTTTTTTCAGCGGCAAGCACTCCGAAGGAACGGGCCATTTCACGAACCTCGGGCTTGGTGTAACCGCCGAGGGGAAACCGGGTTTTCGTGAGGTCTTCCCTGGTCAGGAGCCAGAGGAAGTAGCTCTGGTCTTTCTGTGGATCGACCCCTTTATAGAGGCGATACCGGCCGTCGTGGAACTCAGAGCGGGCGAAATGTCCTGTGGCGACGAGGTCGGCGTCGAGCAGGCGCATGGCTTCGAAAAGACCGAACCATTTGATGGTCTTGTTACACACCATGCATGGGTTTGGGGTCCTGCCTGCGAGGTAGTCGTCGTGGAAATAGCTGATCACGTCGTTCCTGAACTTGACGCTCAGGTTCAGGGTGAAGACGGGGAATGAAAACTCATCCTGATCGCTTACCCGCATCGCCGAAGGTACCAGTACCGGCTCCTGGTCTGGGGTGTCCAGCACCTTGATGTTGAGGCCGGTGACCCTGAACCCCTGCCTGACGAGCAGGCAGGCCGTCGTGGCCGAATCGACGCCTCCGGAAAGTCCGACGATTATGTGTTGCTGTGCGTTCATGCGATGAATTGGTTACAATAGACGACGTTCCTGGGCTGTCTTCAGAGCAGAATCCCTTTCAGCAACATTGACGCTACGCTGAAATAGATGACGATTCCCGTGACGTCGACAAGCGTGGCGACGAAGGGGGCCGACGAGGTCGCCGGATCGAGGCCGAGACGTTTGAGAAGCATCGGGAGCATTGAGCCTGCGATGGTTCCCCAGAGCACGATTCCGACCAGCGAAATGCCTACCGTGAAGCCGATCAGCAGCCACACCGTCGTGTAGCGATGAAGGATCATCGCCCAGAAAACGACCCTGAACACGCCGATCGTGCCGAGAATGCTGCCGAGCATAAGGCCCGAAAGGATTTCCCTGCGCATGACCGACCACCAGTCCCGGATCGTGATTTCACCAAGCGAAAGCGAGCGGATGATCAGCGTCGCCGCCTGTGATCCGGAGTTGCCGCCGCTCGATATGATCAGGGGAATGAATGTGGCCAGAACGATCGCTTTGGCCAGCTCCCCCTCGAAGTAGGTCATCGCCGAAGCGGTGAGCATTTCGCCGAGAAACAGCACGACCAGCCAGACGGCGCGTTTCCTCACCAGTTCGAGCAGCGGCACGTCGATGTACGGATCGTCGAGTGCTTCGATACCGCCGAACTTCTGGATCTCTTCGGTCTCCTCCTCTTCAGCAACGTCGAGCATGTCGTCGACGGTCACGACGCCGATAAGGTAGCCGTTCGAATCGACCACAGGCAGTGCGACCTTGTCGTATCGTTTGAAGGATTCGAGTGCGTCCTTCTGGTCCTGCGTCGCCGTCAGCGTGATGATCTTGTCTTCGTCGATGATCTCGTCGACCTTTTTCTCAAGCGCCGAGAGGAGGAGGTCCCTCGCAAGCATTTCCCCGACAAGCTTGCCGTGGTCGTCGACCGCATAGATGACGTTCAGCGTTTCGCTCTCGTGTCCGAAGGTGCGGATATATTCAAGCACCCTGTTGATATCCCAGTCCTTCTTGACACTCAGGAAGTCCGGAGACATGAGCCTGCCGACGCTGCCTTCGGCATAAGCCAGGAGGGTCTTTGCGATCTTGAACTCCTTGAACGAAAGCAGCTTGATCAGCTCTTGCGCGACCGTCCCGGGAAGCTCTTCGAGCAGCGCCGTACGGTCATCGGCAGACATGCTGTTCAGGATGTGGGCGACATCCTTCTGGGTAAGGGCGTTGAGCAGGTTCTGCTGGGCGTCGAACTCCAGGTACTCGAAGGTTTCCGTGGCTACATCCTTGGGAAGGAGCCGGAAGAGGATCGCCTGTTCGTGTTCGGGAAGATCGGAAATCAGTTCAGCCAGATCCACAGGGAGCCAGTCGTTAAACAGACGCTGCAGGGCGCTGAAGTTTCTTTTTTCGATCAGCTCGCGTATTTCCGGTAGTATTGGAGTGCCGATCATGATTGGCTTGAGGTTGGCTGGTTGTATATCCCTCGATTGACCCGACTCTGCGTAAAAAAGGAAAATTTATGGACTTTCCAACGCGATTGGCCCCTTTTTTACTCTTGTCCCTGCTGGTGTATGAGACAAATGGGGCGAACCCAGGACAAATTTTCTCCATGGCAGCTCCGTACTTCTGGAGATGCCTATTCGCGTGCTTGTTCCGATCATATGGCCCGGTAGTTCCGGAGCGTTTTCGAGCCAGCAGCTCTGGCCTGTAAGCGACTCTCCGTAAAGCTCCTTGCCTATGCCGAGTGCCCGGGTGAGTTTGCCGGGCCCGCTCATGAGCGAGGTCAGCTCATCGGTCTGCCGACGCAGGCGCATCTCTTCGACTCCTTCGATCGGTTCCATGGCCCTTATAAGCACTGCGCCAGCTGAGCCTTCCGGCTCCGAGACGATGTTGGCCATGTAATGGCATCCGTAGGTGAAATAGACATACAGGGTCCCCGGAGGTCCGAACATCGCGACGTTGCGGGGGGTTTTGCCCTTCCATGCGTGACTTGCCTGGTCATCTTCTCCAAGGTAAGCCTCGGTTTCGACGATCCGTCCTTTCAGCAGCAGGCCCCTCCTCTCGTAACGCACAAATATCTTTCCAAGCAGCCGTTCGGCAAGCGTGAGGGTCGGAACCCCGTAGAAATCGGATCCGAGCCTTTCCATCGTTTGATAATTGTATTTGCAAAAGCATTCGTAAGTATTATAATGTAGCAAGTCGCCGAAGAAGATCAACCGCTTGAATATTTTCCATTTCCCTGGCTATTGCTCATGGGTAGAGTTATTGCGATTGCAAACCAGAAAGGTGGGGTTGGTAAAACAACCACCGCGGTAAATATTGCGGCCTCCATTGCGATATCCGAATTCAAAACCCTTCTGATCGATATCGATCCCCAGGCTAACGCCACCTCAGGCTTCGGTCTTGAAACCGGGGACGAGATCGAGAACACCTTTTACCACGTCATGGTGAAGGGGGGGGAGATCAGTGAGGCCATCAAGCCGTCGAGCCTTGAATACCTCGATGTGCTGCCGTCCAATGTCAACCTTGTCGGCATGGAGGTCGAGCTGGTCAACATGCGCGAACGGGAGTACGTCATGCAGAAGGCGCTGAAACAGGTGCGCGACAAGTATGACTACATCATCATCGACTGCCCTCCGTCGCTCGGGCTCATCACGCTCAATTCGCTCACTGCTGCAGATTCCGTGCTCATTCCGGTACAGGCCGAGTACTATGCCCTCGAAGGGCTCGGAAAGCTCCTGAACACCATCAGTATCGTCCGGAAGCACCTGAATCCGCGGCTTGAGATCGAGGGGGTCCTTGTGACCATGTACGATGCCCGTCTCCGTCTTGCATCGCAGGTCGCCGAAGAGGTCAAGAAGTTTTTCAAGGACAAGGTATACAAAACCTACATCCGCAGGAACGTCAGGCTTTCCGAAGCGCCGAGCCATGGCAAACCGGCCCTTCTGTACGATGCGCAGAGCATCGGTTCGAAAGATTACCTGGATCTTGCACAGGAGATTTTCGAGCGTGACGGCAACATCAGGAAATTCAAAGTACGGCAGTAGCTGGCCGGTTAACCGTGAGCATATGTCGAAAAAAGCACTGGGAAGGGGTCTGAAGGCTCTCATCTCCGAAGAGGGGTTTGCGGCCGCAGAAAAAGCCGAAGAGACCGAAAAGCTCAAGGAGGGAGCAATCGGCAGCCTGGCCATTGAGAGGATCAAGGTCAATCCGTTCCAGCCTCGCAAGGAATTTGACGAAACGGCTCTCGAGGAGCTCCGGAACTCGATCATCGAAAACGGCGTGATCCAGCCGGTGACCGTTTGCCGTGACGGCGACGATTACCAGCTCATCAGCGGCGAACGACGGCTACGTGCGGTCACGACTGCCGGATTCAAGTTCATTCCCGCCTACGTCATCGAGGCCCACGAGGATGCCAGCAAACTCGAACTGGCCCTGATCGAGAATATCCAGAGGGAGGATCTCAACGCCATCGAGATTGCGCTCGCCCTCAAAAGCCTCGTCACCAAGTGCGACCTTACCCAGGACGAGGTAGCCCAGAAGGTCGGTAAAAACCGTTCAACGGTAAGCAACTTCCTTCGTCTCCTGAAACTGCCCCGGCAGATACAGGACAGCATCCGGACGAGGGAGATTTCCTCGGGCCATGCACGCGCCCTGATCAATCTGCCGAACGAGCAGCTTCAGCTCAAGGTATGGCGCCAGATCATGTCGCGCCAGCTATCCGTGCGCCAGACAGAGGCCCTGGTCAACAACATGTTCAAGGATCCTCCCAAGCAGGAGTCGCAGCAGCAGGAGCCTCGTTCGGTCCATCTCGGGCAGATAGAGAGCCAGCTCAGGGACCGGCTCGCCACCAAGGTGAAGCTCATCGAGAAGAAAGGGGGACAGGGTGAAATCCACATCAAATACTTTTCCGGCGATGACCTGGACAGGATTCTCGACCTGCTGAACAATGAGTGACGCGAATCTCCTCAGATCGCCATAAGGGCGGACACGCAACTCAGCGCTTGCCGTTTGTGTGATTCGTCGGCCAGGCCCCCTGACAGCTCACGAAATAACTTTGAAATATTTTTTAATCGTATTGATCCCATGAAGATTACACTGGTAGGCAATGGCCGTATGGGCCGCCAGATAGCCGATATCGTTGCCCGTTCGGGCTCACATTCCATAGAAAAGGTTCTCGATTTCCAGGACACGATCAATGCTGATGCGTTCAGAGGATCGGATGTCATCATCGATTTTACCGTAAGGGAGGCTTTCCTGGCGAATTACAAGGCCATGACCGCCTCCGGCTTACCGGTCGTCGTCGGCACCACAGGATGGGACGACGCCATGGAGAGCGTCAGGCAGGAGGTCGCCTCGGCTGGGTCGTCGATGTTCTATTCGGCAAACTATTCGCTCGGGGTCAACATATTCTTCAGGACGCTTCGCGAGGCCGCGCGTCTTATCGCCCCGTTCGAGCAGTTCGATATCGCCCTCACGGAGCAGCACCATACCGGCAAGGCCGATTTTCCGAGCGGGACGGCCATCAAGGCGGCTGAGGAGATCCTCAGATCCAATCCCCGCAAGCGAACCGTCGTAAGGGAACTCGAAGACGGCAGGAAACTGAAGAGCGACGAGCTTCAGGTGGCGTCTATCCGTCTCGGCTCGGTGTTCGGAGTCCACTCCGCCATCATCGATTCGGAATCGGACACGATCGAGGTGACCCATACTGCCAAGAACCGGACCGGATTCGCCTCGGGCGCCGTCCAGGCAGCCGAATGGCTCGCCGGACGCCATGCCGCTGCGCCTGGGTTCTATACGATGGACGACTTCCTGAACGACATCTTTTCCTCCTGAGCAATGGTAGCGGATACGATCGAACGCCGTCCCGGCAAACTGCCCGAAGTGCTGTTGGGTGCAATCCTGATAGTCCTGACCTCCTTCGTGCCCTACCTGAATCTCGTCAATGTCTTTCCGTTTGCAGGGATCATCATTTCAGGAGCCCTGGCGACATGGGTATACATTATCCGCCACCAGGTTTGCCTAACCTATCGGGAGGCATTCGTGCTTGGGTTTCAGACCGGTTTCGCCGGAGGATCTTTTCTTCTGCTCGCGGTATACCTTATGCTCGAAAGGGCCAGGAACCTCACCCTCGACGGGTTCAATAAACTGCTCTCAGAGTGGGGTGGACGAATCCCGTCCGACAGCGCGGACCTTTACCAGCAGGTTATACAGATCATCAATGCCCCCATGGGTGTCAAGGCGGTCTCCTTCCTCGTAAGCTTCGTTCTCATCGGCATGCTGCTGGGTCCATTGGCCGGTCTCGGATCCCGACTGACGGTCTATCTCCTGAAAAAACAGGCACAGCAGAATAGCCCAACCTGAGTTTCCCGCAGGTTCAGCCTGTCGGACATTCAGTTCTTGTCCCTTTTCAGTTGTCCCGGACTTCAGTCTCCCATATTCAGTCAGGCTTGAGCCTGCCGGATATTCAGATCTTGTCCCTTTTCAGTTGCCCCGGACTTCAGTCTCCCATATTCAGTCAGGCTTGAGCCTGACGGATATTCAGATCTTATCCCTTTTCAGTTGCCCCGGACTTCAGTCCGGGGTATCCGATCAAAAAAAAATATGGACTTC
>JAAXWO010000001.1:151928-461796 GCA_013334965.1 Chlorobiaceae bacterium
CAACTGAAAAAAGATGGGGAATTTGGAGTAGAAGTTGTGTTATCGTCTTTCTGGGCATTAGTATTTTCTGCTCATGACGGTTTCGACCCACCGAACATAAAATCTCTTACATTCACAGCCGGACTTCAGTCTCCCATATTCAGTCAGGCTTCAGCCTGTCGGACATTCAGTTCTTGTCCCTTTTCAGTTGCCCCGGACTTCAGTCTCCCATATTCAGTCAGGCTTGAGCCTGACGGATATTCAGATCTTATTCCTCTTCAGTTGCCCCGGACTTCAGTCTCCCATATTCAGTCAGGCTTGAGCCTGACGGACATTCAGATCTTATTTCTCTTAGTTGCCCCGGACTTCGGTCTCCCATATTCAGTCAGGCTTGAGCCTGCCGGATGTTCAGATCTTGTCCCTCTTCAGTTGCCCCGGACTTCAGTCTCCCATATTCAGTCAGGCTTGAGCCTGACGGATATTCAGATCTTGTCCCTTTTCAGTTGCCCCGGACTTCAGTCCGGGGTATCCGATCAAAAAAAATTATGGACTTCAGTCCAAAATCTTCACTGGATGTAATTCAGGAAATTCAATTGAAGAGGGATTCAGATATGTTATTTGTTATCGGGATGGGGGATATTTGGCTAAAGCCATAATATATAATTGTATATGTTTCTCCACCCCGGACTGAAGTCCGGGGCAACTGAAAAAAGATGGGGAATTTGGAGTAGAAGTTGTGTTATCGTCGTTCTGGGCATTAGTATTTTCTGCTCATGATGGTTTCGACCCACCGAACATAAAATCTCTTACATTCACAGCCGGACTTCGTTCTCCCATATTCAGTCAGGCTTGAGCATGCCGGACATTCAGATCTTATTCCTCTTCAGTTGCCCCGGACTTCGGTCTCCCATATTCAGTCAGGCTTGAGCCTGACGGATATTCAGATCTTGTCCCTCTTCAGTTGCCCCGGACTTCAGTCCGGGGTATCCGATCAAAAAAAAATATGGACTTCAGTCCAAAATCTTCACTGGATGTAATTCAGGAAATTCAATTGAAGAGGGATTCAGATATGCACCCGGTTACTCGGCGGGAAGGAAAGAGGCGAGAACGAAAGATGTAATGGGGCTTGTATCCCGAACATCAAAACAGCATCGGATTTGCTGCTCAAACCGGGACATGCTGCATCAGCCTTTTCCGGCAGCCAGGTTCCTGTACCAGCCCTTGTCGATCTTTGCTGAACCGGCGATGGTCACCCACTCCTGAACACGATTGAACGAGATCGGCGTCTTGAGCCTGCCGAGCATCCTGCCGACGGTTTTGGCTATCAATTCGTCGTCAGGACCGGCACCATCCGTGGTGCGGATCCATGCCGTCGGACGCATTCCATACTCGATGTCCGGGGCCGGTACGACGACAGCCTCCTCAATGCCGGGAACGCTCGTCAGCGCCTTCTCGATCTCTTCGGGGTGAACGTTCTCCCCACCGATAACGAACATGCTGTCTTTTCTTCCCAGAACCGTGAGGTTCCCGTCTACTGAAATCTGGCCCATGTCGCCGGTATGGAACCAGCCGTCGATCTCCCTTGAACTGCGTAGACGCCCTTCATCGAGATAGCCTATGAACAGGCAGGGCCCCTTCACGAGGATTTCCCTGTCCTGCGCGATCATCACTTCGCGGTAGGGGAGAACGGTTCCGCTATCGGTCTGCTGGGCGGTTACGGGGCGATTGGAGGTCGATATCTGTGAGCACATTTCCGTCGAACCATAAGAGAGATAGATCGGGATGCTTTCCCTGATCGCCTCTTCGAGCAGCGGAGGGCTCACGGCGCTGCCGCCGATGAGTACCGCTTTAAGTCCCCTCATGAGATCGCCGCCGCCGGGAGTACGAAGCATCCTGTAGAGCTGCGTGGGAACAAGCGAGAGATGGGTGACGGGAAATTCAGACAAAGAATCGGCAAGGGATGCGTCGGGCGACGGAATTGCCATGGCGCCGCCGCCGGTAAGGCATTTGAAGATCATCGAATACCCGCCCACGTGGTACAGGGGCAGGGAAAGCAGCCAGCAGTCACCCGGTCCGAACGGCAGGTTCATGGCTGAACCGATTGCGTTGTGCCAGTGGTTGGCGAATGAGTGAAGGGCGGCCTTCGGTTTGCCTGAACTCGCCGACGTGTGGATGACCGACACCGGACGTTCCATTGCAATGGCTGCATGGAATATTGAAGAAGCACTCGGGATCGCATCGGCGACGAACTGGTCGAGTTCGATAGCCTCTCCCTTGACGCTCCTTTTTGCGGAGTCGTCGACCATCGTCATTTTTGGAGCCAGCCGTTCAAGCACCCCTTCGATATGGCCTGCAGGGAACCGGTTGTTGATGGGCGCGGCCACTGCGCCGACGCGCAGCAGGGCTGCCAGGAGGAGAAACATCGATGGACTGTTCTGGGCGACTATGGCCACGAAGTCACCATGACGTATGCCTGATGACGAAAGTGCCGAGGCTATCCGCGCGCTTTGCTCGTCAATGTCGACGAAGGAGAGCCTCCCTTCTGACGTCATCAGCGCCGGGGCACGGCCAAACCTCTCCGCGGCTTCTGCTACGATGTCCATGATGTGAGCGGTTTGAGGAGTTCATTCCTCACCGAACGGCTGTTCTGCCAGACGGCGACGGGATCGGCCATGCCTGTCGGCGTGGCGAACGGGGTTTCGAGCAGGTCGTGGGCGAGAAAGCTTGCCGTGTCGAGCCCGCATGCGGCTGGCGACGGGGCGGAGACGGCGGCCATCATCGAATACATGCCGAGGCTGATGCCGGTTTCGAACGCCGAGCTGAGGACGGCAGGCAGGCCCATCCGATATGCCCTGGCCGCAAGGTCGAGCGACTTCATGATTCCCCCGATGCGGTTCGGCTTCAGGATGAGGGCTCCGAGCGATGCTGGCGGCAACTGGTCGAGCAGTCCGGGCTGCTGCCAGAGCGATTCGTCGAGTGCCGAACGGATGCCGGTGAGGGCATGGAAATCGGGAATCAGCGAAGCGTCCCGCAACGGCTCTTCGATATAGGATACGCTGCCCGACGGGAGCGCTTTGCCGAAAGCGATTGCCTGCTCCAGCTCAAGCGACTGGTTGGCGTCGAGCCTGAGTTCCGCCCTGCCGCCAAACTGTTCGTGGAACGCACGGATGCACGAAACGATCTCCTCCATACGCTCAGCCCGAACCTTCAGCTTGAACGCCCGAAACCCCTGGACGAAGCGCAACCCGGCACGACCCATGACCGCAACGGCATCACCATCGAGTAAGGCGTTGACCGGCACTTCGAGGGCAGGCGGGAAGGATTCGGGAAACGAGGGAAGTGATGCGTTTTCTGCCGCTTCAAGATTGATCATGGCCATTTCGAGACCGGTGACGACCGATGGAGGGAGTTCGGCGCCGTCAAACAGTTCACGGCGCTCTTCAGCGGTATTTCGGACGAGGCCGGAGAGTTTCGGTAAAAAGGCGGATATCGCTTTTTGGGCCTCATCAAGCGATTCGTCATGGAGGCCGGGCAGAGGGGCGATCTCGCCGTATGCGGATGCCCCTGCGCTCTTCAGGGAAAGGACCAGTCCCTCGCGTTGTTCGAGGATGAGGCCTCTGACGTTGACTGGTCCGGTAAAAGGGATGCCATACCGGCTGATGTCGGCATGGAGTGGCTTCACGGGCGTTTCGGGAATTTTCCGAAATCGGGTTTACGCTTTTCGACGAACGCGTTGCGCCCCTCCTGTCCCTCTTCACTCATGTAGTACAGCAGCGTTGCGTTGCCCGCCAGCTCCTGCAGGCCCGCCTGGCCATCACAGTCGGCATTGAGCGCGGCCTTGAGGCAGCGGATGGCAAGGGGCGAATTGGCCAGGATCTCGCGGCACCACTGAACGGTCTCCTCTTCGAGGTGTTCGAGCGGCACGACCGTGTTGACCAACCCCATGTCGAGCGCTTCCTGAGCGTTGTACTGGCGGCACAGGTACCAGATTTCACGGGCTTTTTTCTGGCCGACAAGACGGGCCATGTAGCTTGCGCCCCATCCGCCGTCGAACGAACCCACCCGCGGGCCGGTCTGGCCGAAAATGGCGTTTTCCGCAGCGATGGTCAGGTCGCAGAGCATGTGCAGCACGTGGCCGCCGCCGATCGAGTACCCGGCCACCATGGCGATCACCGGTTTCGGGCAGGTACGGATATCGCGCTGGAAATCGAGCACGTTGAGTTTGTTGACCCCCTTGTTGTCGGCATATCCCGCGTTTCCGCGGATCTTCTGGTCGCCGCCCGAACAGAAGGCCAGATCGCCCTGGCCGGTCAGGATGACGACGCCGATCTGCTCATCGTTGCGGGCGTCCTGCAGCGCCTCGATCATTTCGTCAACCGTCTGGGGCCGGAAAGCGTTGCGACGTTCAGGACGGTTGATGGTGATCTTGGCGATGCCTTCGGCTTTATGGTAAAGGATGTCGGTGAACTCACCGGCCTGGATCCAGTTGACAGTGCTCATATCGGGAGTGACGATGGTTTGTTGATAAAACGGGTCAGTCGATCGAGGAACAGCGTGTGGTTCTCGAGATGCAACGTGTGTCCGCATTCTTCGAAGATTTCGAGGACGGAACAAGGGCACAAATTAACCATTTGACGGTCAATCTCAACGAATTTGGAGTCTTTTTCCCCCGAGCAGAACATGATCGGGAGCCTGTTGTCGGGAAGCTTTTCCCACAACGAAGGCTGGTTCCCTGTGCCGAGCGCCCGCAAGGTGGATGCGAGGGTTTTCGGGTTTCCGGCACGGCGTGCTTCGAAGATTTCGGGGAACGAAGGATGAGCCTTCAGTGTGGCAAACAGCGGCAGCCGGTACCAACGGTCGAAGAACCCTATGGGATCCTGTTCGAGCTCAGCCGCGAGCAGTTCGTCGTGTACGCGCCGCTCCCGTCGTTCCTCTTCCGTCCGCAGTCCCGGTGAAGCCGAAATGATCGCAGCCGAAGTGAAGCGCCTTGGGAAATTCAGGACCAGATAGAGCGCCATGCGCCCACCCATCGAGTACCCCACAAGGTTTACCGGGCCAGTACGCACGCTCGCAACGGACTCGAGCAGGTCAAGGGCTGCGTTATGGAACGCCATCGGACCCGTCTGGTCCCGGCTTCGGGTCGCCCCGTGTCCGGGAAGGTCGGGCATCAGGCAGTGATAGCGGTCGCTGAGAGCTTCCGCAATCGGTAGCCAGTCCCGCCCCGAACCAAGGAAGCCGTGCAGGAAAAGAATGCCTGGCAGGGAAGGATCGCCGACTGTCGTAAGATGAGGGATACTATCCTGTGATTGTCGTGTCATAATAACTGGGTATTGTGACTGATCGCCGGACCCGATTCCGGCTGCAAAATGAACTGATTGAAGTTCAATATATGAACCGCACAAATAACCCGATGGGTCGTTCGGCAGGGAAATGTTAAATTACGCTGTAATTGCATTGCAATGTCTGCTTGTCGTAAAACGGGGAGGTTAGTGACCTCGTAAACCAAATTCATCGGGTTGATTCGAATTATCCTGTATGAGGATGTTCAGTTGACCCTTACGGCCATCAGTGACCCTTACGGCCATCAGAGTTACAAGTGCCATATGCATCAGCTTTAGGTATGGCTGATCTTCATATCTGTATTATTTCCCTCAAAAGCCCTCGTTTTCCCCTGACAAAACAGCCGGATTTGTTCGGTAGCGAACAATTCACCGAACATTGATTGTTGACGGGACTCCTGATAGTCATTATTATTATATCGAACACCGTGTATTAAAATTAACAAGATGTTCGAAATTGGTGCTGGCATGAAAACTCATTAAAAATCTGGTAAAGCGGGAGCAACTAATCATGAAGAGAAAAGCATTATACAGGCCGACTGTCGAGGATGCCATTGAAATCGGTGGGATTGAAACGTTGCATCCGGGAGGTTTTGCCCTGACCAGAAGAACTGCGGAACTTGGACAGTTAACGGAGGGGCTGAGAGTCCTTGACGTTTCGAGCGGCAGGGGAACCCAGTCAATCTATTATGCCGGGGAGTTCGGGGTCGATGTGGTCGGCGTCGACATTTCGGCGGACATGGTGAAAACTGCTGCTTCGAATGCCGAAAAGGCAGGATTGGATCACAAGGTGCAATTCCGGATAGGCGATTCGCAATCGTTGCCGTTTGAGGATAATTCGTTTGACGTCGTCATCAACGAGTGTGCCGTGGGTATTCCTGACGACTCCCAGAAAGTGTTGAATGAGATGGTTCGTGTGGCAAAGCCGGGAGGCAGGATCCTGATTCATGAATCGACCTGGCGGAAGAAGTTGTCGAACGATGAGAAAGGGGAGTTCTCCGAGCGATACGGCACGACTCCGCTGGAGCTTGCAGAGTGGCTCTCCATGCTGGAAACGGCGGGGGTGAAGAGTATCGTTTATGAGTTCGAACAGTGGTCGAAGCCTGAAATGTTCTGGAAGATCAGGAAGGATCGCGATGTCAAGCATTGGTTTTTCACGATGAGCATATCGGAAAAACTGACAACGATGGGAAGGATATTCTCGAAATACGGCTTTGCGGGCGTCACCACGGTCATGAAAAACGAGCGGGTGTTTTACCAGGCCGTATTGGCAGGTAAACTGGGGTATGCGTTGTTCAAAGGGGAGAAGTGATCATTTCGGTTTTGGTGACGCTGTGACGGATGGGTGGGAATGCGGTGGCGATGTCAAGCAATCGGCAGAGAAGATGGGTCAGCCAAAGCGTCATTGAAAAACGTATTCGTGTTGATACATTATTTTATCGATGGGGAGTTCCGGCTTTACCGAATCAATTTCATGGCAAATGGCATCCGATCCTGTGTTCGTCGACTATATCTGCGATCAGATACGTGAAGCGGGTTCGATCGCGTTTCGGAAAATGTTCGGGGAGTATGCGATCTATTGCGACGGCAAGGTGGTCGCACTGGTTTGCGACAATCAACTGTTCGTGAAGCCGACCATCGCCGGGCGCTCTTTTGTCGATCGGGTTGATGAAGCGCCCCCATATCCGGGTGCGAAGCCACATTTCCTTGTCGGTGAAAAGCTGGACGACCGGGAGTGGATATCGCACCTCGTCAGTATTACCGGCAGGGAACTTCCGTTACCCAAACCCAGAAAGTCAAGACGCCCGGGCAGCAAGGCGTGACGAGCGTGCAGCATTCGAACCAATGACGGTAAAAATTCCATCAGACATTGAGAGAAATTCCCGAATGGTCGGGTTTACCCGATTTCGGGATGAGGATGAACCTCGCCTCACCAGTCTCATGCTGTTTTTTCAACGCTAACTCAACTCCCATGGATACGCTGGCCCTTTTCAACGAATTTTCATTGCACACGGAGTGGGCCGATTCCGTCGTGTTTTCTGCGATCATTGGCAATAAGGATGCGGAGCAGGACGAATCGATTCTTCTTCGGTTACGGCATAACCATCTCGTTCAGAAAGTGTTCCTGGATGTCTGGCAAGATTTGCCGATAAACCCCGCTGAAACCCAGTCGCTCGATATGGCCGCATTGGCCGGGTTTGCCAGGGATGTGCATCGAAATACGAGGCGCTTTCATGAAACGCTCAACCTGACGGAGCTGGACAGGATGGTCGATCTGCCCTGGTCCGGGATGGTCAGTAAAAATCTCGGGTTCGACATAAGCAAACCGACTCTTGCCCAGACGCTCGTCCAGGTGTTCGCACACAGCGCCTATCACCGGGGGCAGGTCGTCGCCCGGCTTCGGGAGCTCTCCATGGAGCCGCCGATGACCGATTTCATAGCCTGGGTATGGGGGAACAAGCCGACACCGAAATGGCCGGAAGGGATTTAGGGTAGTCTGCGCGATGGGCGCAAAGGATGGTTTTGTGTCGACTGATTCGTTATGTAAGGGCTCTCATTCAATACATCGCTTCTTGCCATGAACGCCGAAAACTTCGATCTCCAGTCATATCTCTCCAGAACCGGGTTTCATGGCGTCGCATCTCCTGACTTTGCAACGCTGCAAAGCCTGATGCGTTGCCAGCTGATGTCGGTACCTTTCGAGAACCTCGACGTCCAGGCCGGGAAGGTCGTGTCTCTCGTTCCGGAAGAGATTTATGAGAAGATCGTCGTTCTGAATCGGGGAGGCTATTGTTACGAGGTCAATGGCCTGTTCGCCATGGTACTGCAGGCGATAGGGATTCCTTACCAATTTGTCGCCGCACGCCCGATGACATACCCTGTCCGCCGTCCCAGGACGCATATGGCGATTGTCGCGACGATCGATGGGGAGCAATGGTTGTGCGACCTTGGATTCGGGAGTTTCGGAATCCGGGAGCCGATCAACATTCGCTGGCTCGACAGGGAGGTCAGGCAGGATTTCGACACGTTCAGACTTACCATGGTCTCGGAGCGGGAGTATCTGTTGCAGTCGCTTGCCGACGGGGTCTGGAAAAATCTCTATGAGTTCAATCTCTATCCCCAGGAGTGGGTGGATTTCGAGCCGGCAAACTTCCTGAATTCGACCCATCCGGAGTCGATTTTCGTTCGGAACCTGATGGTCGTCCTTCAGACCGGATCTGGCAAGAAGGTGCTTACCAACTATTATTTCAGGTCGGTTTCGAAAGGGAGCACTGTTGAAACGAAGATCGGGCCGGAAGAGATTCCAGCTATCCTGCTGAAGGAGTTTTCCCTCTCCGACCGGAGCTGAGACGGTGTACTCAAAAATCATATGGTAATCGAAGACTTTATGCAATCCAGGGAGCATTGGGAGAAGGTGTATGAGACGAGGCCGACTGATTCGGTCAGCTGGTTCCAGGAGCATCCGCTGCTTTCGCTGAAACTGATCAGGCGGACTGGCGTCGCATTTGCTGCGGCGATCATCGATGTGGGTGCCGGTGCGTCAACGCTTGTGGATGACCTGCTCGCCGGGGGGTACTCGAACCTTACCGTTCTGGACCTCTCTTCTGCTGCCATTGAGGCCTCCATGAAGCGCCTTGGGCCTGAACGCAGCAGGGGCGTGACGTGGCTGGTGGACGATATTCGGGATTTCGAACCTGCTGACCATGCCTGGGAGGTCTGGCACGACCGGGCAGTGTTTCATTTTCTCACGGAAAAGGAGGATCGGCAAAAATATGTCCGGGCGGTGATGAAGGCGCTGAGGCCGGGTGGTTTCGTGATTATCGCAACGTTTTCGGACGAGGGGCCGACAAGGTGCAGCGGATTGCCTGCAATGCGATATTGCGCAGAAGGGCTGCATGCCGAATTCGGTGATGCGTTCGAGCTTTTACAGCACGAGAAAGAGAGGCATGTAACCCCGTCCGGCGGCACCCAGGAGTTTTTGTACTGCTGTTTCAGAAAGCTTGCGTGAGCATTCACGAAAAATAGTCAGTACCGATCTCCTTGATTTTTGCCTGGATGGTGCGGTGCAGGAGGAGGTTGTCCTGACGGGTTCCTTCGATCTCGATGACGATGCTTCTGTCGTTTTTGAGGGATTCGGCGTAGGTGTCGGCGAATTCGCTGTTCGTTTGCGGATGTGCATAGTCCAGGTCGAATGTCCGGGCTGCCGATGCAATGCTGAAGTTCTGCGGGGTGGCGAAGCACTCTTCAAACCTGTCAGTTGCCTTCGCTACGGGCAGGAACGAGAATATGCCGCCGCCGTGGTTGTTCACCACGATGACGATCAGTCGGTTCCATTCGTGGTTGAGCAGCGAAAGTGCGTTCAGGTCGTGCAGGAACGAGATGTCGCCGATGAGCAGGGTTGCTGGAGCCTTGAGCCCGGCGGAAAATCCTGCTGCCGTGGAGATGATGCCGTCGATTCCGCTGACCCCCCGGTTCATGGCTGTGCGGAGCGGTCTGTCTGTCGCAGGTGCGGAGAACAGGTCCATGTTTCTTGCCGGCATGCTGTTCGAAATGAACAGGGCATGGTTTTCGCTGGTGAGGCTCGAAACAATCCGTGCGGCCGATACTTCGTTGACCGCCTGGTCAGGAGCGCAGGCTTCTGATTCGATCGCCTGTGCGACTTTGGAAAAGAATGCGCTGCAGTCGATACCGGCGCGGGGTTCGCGGCAGCCCGCAAGTGCGGTAGCTACCGATGCCGGAGAGGCTTCGACGTTGAGTGTGACGTTATGGTCCGGGCTGAAGCGTTCAGGGTTTTCCCTGACCACGATGTAGTGGGATGGGGGGTGCTTCCTGATCGCCAGGGCGGGCTGCTTGCCGATCACGGCTCCACCGAAATGGATCACGACGTCCGGCCTGAATTGCTCCGTAAAGGTTTCGCTCAGGAATGCGAGTTGCAGGGGGACGCAGTGTATCGATAGCCTCATGCCGGAGGTGAGGTCGGTGAACAGGGGGATGTCGAGCGATGCGGCCAGTTCGGCGACAGCCTCTCCGTCGGCGCTGTTGTCCATGTATCCGGCTACGAAAAGCGGGCGTTCGGACTCCTTCAGGATAGTCCTGAGCGACGTGATGCCGCTTGCAGATGGGTTTTTCCTGTTGATCAGGAATCGGTTCCACGGTTCGGAAGAGGCGATCCATTCACTGATCGGCGAGGCCCAGGGGCCATCCGTTTCCGGTTTTTCCGGCTCAAGCGGTTCTCGGAACGGTGCGTTCAGATGTACCGGGCCTGCCGGGGATCCGAGGCTTTTTTTGACGGCGTGGTCGATGGTCGACAGCAGGGAACGGAGCGGAGTGTCGGCGCCGGGAGAGGGTAGCTCGAAATTCCATCGGGTGTAGGTGCCGAAGATGTTCTGCTGGCGAATGGTCTGGTTTGAGCCCGCTTCAAGAAGCTCGAAGGGGCGGTCTGCGGAGAGCACGATCATCGGACGGGCGTCCGCCGACGCTTCGACAACTGCCGGGAAATAGTTCGCAACGGCTGTGCCCGATGTGCAGATGAGCACCGCCGGCATTCCCGTGGCCCGCGCGTAGCCGAGGGCGTAAAAGCCTGCCGAGCGCTCGTCCGGAAACATCCTGAATCGTGCGTTCGGATTGTTTGCCACCGCAAGGGTCAGCGGAGTCGAGCGCGAACCGGGGGAGATACAGAAAAATCCGGCGCCTTGCCGGATCAGTTCTTCCACGATGACTGCGCACCAGAGGGTGGCTACCTGCTTGTGGTTCATGTCGGCTGTTGCGTTATTGCCAGGATGTCCCCGATTTTCTGCTCCACCTCTTCCCATTCGGAGTGAGGGTCGGAGCCTTTTACGAGCCCTGCTCCCGAGTAGAGGTAGACCCTGTCTTCATTGATGAGAGCCGAACGGATGCCGACGGCGAACTCGGCGGCTTCGCGGCTGAGCCAACCTACCGGCGCGGCGTACCATCCCCTGCAGAACGGCTCGATGGAGAGGATCAGTTCCATCGACGCCTCCCTCGGGACTCCGCCCACTGCCGGGGTCGGGTGGAGCTGACGGAGCACGGTGCTGTCGTTGCAGAACTCAGGCCTGAGCTTTGCGATGCAGCGCGTGTAGAGATGGGCGAGCCGGTTGAGCTGAAGCACGTCGACCTTCTCATCCATGTCGATGTCGCTGCAGACCGGTTGAAGTTCACTGTAGATCGTGTCCTTGACAAAACGGTGCTCCCGAACATCTTTTTCGGAGTTCAGCAGCAGTTCCGATGCGGCATGGTCGTCGGCATTGACCGTTTCCTTCGTTACGGTACCGGCAAGGGCTTCGGTCAACAGCATCTCCCCGTCGCGGCGGTAGAGCCTCTCGGGAGTGAAGCTGACGAAGGCATGGCCTTCGACTGGCTCGAAGTAAAAGCGGTAGGTCGGGTTCTCGGGGAACGGGTAATTGAGCAGGAACCTGATCGCCGGTACGGCTCCTGAAAACTCGAGTTCGGTCTGGCGTGCGAGCATCACCTTGTCCATGCCCCCCTCTTCGAATTTGCTGAGGACCTGCTCGCAGTTACTTATCCAGTGCTCCCTGTCAGGGCTGTATGAGACTTTGGTGACTTCGGGGATATCCTCGACTGCCGGATTGCTGCCTGAGGTCGCTGACGCGAGGGCGTCAAGCAGTTTTTCGAGCGCCTCGGTGCGGTTCTGGCCCGGTTTCAGCCATACGGAGCAGGTTATTGATGTCTGACCGTTTCGGCATTCGATGCTGATGAGCGGCAGGATGAAAAGCGTGGGGCTGAAGCCGGTCCACAGCTCGTTCTGTTTCTGGAGGTTGTTGAAACAGAATCCTCCGACGTAATGCGCGTGCGAATTTTTTTCCTGCATCGCCTTTTCAAGCAATATGAAGCTCTGGTCGTTCGGGCCTACTTCGGCGATCTCTATCCGGTCGGCTTCGCCGATTCCCGCGATCCATTCGCTTTTCTCGCGGTTCATCCAGAAGAGCCTGGGAAAGAGATCCTGCCGGGAGAGCCATGTGGGGCCGTCTACAACGTCGATCGGAACGCAGAAGCTCTCCAGTACCGGCCTGTCGCTTTCCGCGGCCTTCCCTGGCTGACCGATCGCAGCCTTTACCGATTCTTTAAGGAGGTGAAGCGCCTTTTCCATCATAAGGGTACTGTCGTCCGCCGGCATGGTGTTGTGCAGTTCAGTCTTGAGTCCTGTTAACGTCTTGAACGCCTGTCATCCGGCCTTGAGGTGCGGCGCGGAGTGATCGTGCTTCATTTTTTTGCGTTTTCAGGCACATCCGTTTGCAGGTGCCGTTCAAGAGCGACGGCAAGATAATTGTTTTTATTCTGAAGCCATGTATGGATTTTCCTGGCCTCATCGATTCGTCCGGTTTTAATATAGCATACCGCCATGGAGTAGTAGGCCTCCTGGAACGAGTAGCTGTTGTCTATGGCTTTACGGTATGATGCCACGGCGTCATCGTAACGCTTCAGCTGGAAAAAGACGTTTCCGAGATCGAAATTACGGAGCGAATCGTCCGGGGCAATCTTGACCCTCTTCTCCATCCAAGGCAGGGCTGCAGCAAAGTTCTTCTGGTCGAAGTATGCCGCCCCCAGGGCTGAATAGGCCTCGTCGAGCCCCGGTTCTATCGCAATTGCACGTTGATAGGACTCTATGGCCTCTTTGTATCGCTGATGCCCGGCATACTCTTTGCCGAGGTTCAGGTAGCCCCTGGCATCTTCCGGGTTCTTCCAGACCTCCTGTTGCAGTTCCCGGATTCTGGCGCCCTTGTCCTGACAGGCGAACAGTCCGGAAATAAAGAGGAGAACGAGAAGCGGACGGACGAGAGTCCTCAGGTACCTGTATGGTTTTGTCATGTGGATCATATGCTTCAATATAGCGACTGGTTTTTTTTTCTGCTAACTCCTGCACGTTTTCAGCGGTTATCCTTTCTGGGGCTGAAGATCAATTGGCATGGCCATGGCGGATTTTTGCCGATGCTCGTTTTTTTGCACAAATTTTCCGGAGGGAGTATTTGCCCAACTTTTAAAAAGTGAATCAGGATGAAAACAGAAATTCAAGTGAGCGGCATGCGCTGTTCGGGTTGTGAGCTGCTTGTCGGTGAGGCTCTCGAAGAGATGAACGGGGTTGAGAAGGCTCATGCTTCCCACTCGGCGGGGATCGTGGAGGTCGATTTCGATCCTGCCGTTGTGGGGCTCGACGCCATTAAAAAGGTGATAGAGGAGCAGGGGTTCAAGGTGGCCGACTGAATCGCGTAACGTCGTAAACGGGCGACCACCCACGCTCGCTCCTGCGGAATCGGCGTTGATGGCGTTGTGGCCTGAAACGAAAAAAGCCCTTGGGTTACAAGGGCTTTTTTCTATCGGAAACGTGCGGAGCTGACGGGGCTCGAACCCGCGACCTCCTGCGTGACAGGCAGGCGCTCTAACCAAACTGAGCTACAGCTCCGTTCCTGAATGGATGACTAAGGTAGTAAACCACATTTTTCTTTCCAAACTATTTTTTGATTTTTTGTCACTCTTTTTGTGAAGGCAGGGTCAGGGGATCGAGAGAATGCATTAATAGCGTATGAATAATGCCGGGAGTTTTTGTAATTTCACGCCATATTGGCGACAATGCCACTCGTTGGCGGCTTTACTCTTGTTTAATCAAAACGATTAAAATGTCATGACCGATTCCGACCTTCGCAACTCCCTTACGATTACCGACAATCGTACAGGAAAATCGTATGAGCTTCCTATTGAAAACGGTACGATCCGCAGCACGGATCTTCGACAAATCAAGGAATCCGACAGCGATTTCGGACTTCTCGGTTACGATCCCGGGTATCTGAACACCGCCTCCTGTAAAAGCTCGATCACCTATATCGACGGCGACCTGGGCATTCTGCGGTATCGCGGTTATCCGATCGAGCAGCTTGCTGAAAAGAGCACCTTCCTTGAAACTGCCTACCTGCTCATCAAGGGTGAATTGCCGGACAAGGAGCGACTTGCGGTCTGGACCCACAACATCCGCAGCAATACCATGACCCATTCGAACGTTACCAAGTTCATGGAGGGATTCCGTTACGATGCGCATCCCATGGGTATTCTCGTAGGTACGGTGGGCGCGCTTTCGACATTTTATCCGGACGCGAAGGATATCGGTAACGAAGAGTCCAGGAAACTTCAGGTCAGGCGTCTGATCGGCAAGATTCCGACCATGGCGGCAATGAGCTTCCGCCACAGTCTCGGCTTGCCATACGTTCATCCGGACATCGAACTCAGCTACACCGGCAACTTCCTCTCCATGATGTTCCGTACCATGGAGCGCAACTACAAGCCGAACCCGGTGCTCGAAAAAGCGCTCGACGTATTGTTCATCCTTCATGCCGACCACGAGCAGAACTGTTCGACCAATGCAGTCCGCTCGGTCGGCAGCTCAATGGTCGATCCCTACTCCGCCATCGCCGCAGGTTGCGCGGCTCTTTACGGCCCGCTGCACGGAGGCGCCAACGAAGCAGTCATCCATATGCTCAAGGAGATCGGCTCGGTCGACAAGATTCCTGCATTCATCAATTCCGTCAAGAGCGGTGAAGGTCGCCTGATGGGATTTGGCCACAGGGTTTACAAAAACTACGATCCGAGGGCGAAGATCATCAAGGAGATCGCGTTCCAGGTCTTTGAGGAGACCGGCAAGAACCCACTGCTCGACATCGCCATCGAACTCGAGAGAATAGCCCTCGAGGACGAATATTTCGTCAAGAGGAAGCTTTACCCGAACGTCGACTTTTACTCCGGCCTCATCTATCAGGCCATGGGCTTCCCGACCGACATGTTCCCGGTGCTGTTCGCCATCGGCCGTACGCCGGGCTGGCTCGCCCAGTGGATCGAGCATGTCAAGGACCCGGAACAGAAGATTGCCCGCCCGCGTCAGATCTATCTCGGGGAGGATACCAGGGACTTCGTGCCGATCGAGAAACGTCCGAAGAGGGTTATCGACGAACTCAAGTTCGGCATTTGCAGGCTTTAAGCCGATTCCGACCCGCATTGCCCGGCAGGATCCTGCCGGGCAGTAAGGTTTCATCAATTCATCACATTCATCACATGTCAGTCACAAGGGAAAATGTCGCCTATATCGCCGAGCTTGCGCGACTGAGGTTCACTGAACCAGAGCAGGAGAAGATGACCAGTGAGCTCAACATGATCCTGCACTACATCGAAAAGCTCAATGAGGTCGATACAGAGGGCGTCGAGCCGCTCAGCAGCATTCATGACCAGATCAACGTCCTCAGGGCGGACGTCGAAAGACCGTCGCTGTCGAACGAAGAGGCGCTGAAAAATGCTCCCGACCGGCAGGACAGGTTCTTCAAGGTGCCGAAGGTGATCGGCTGATCACTCCATGACGGCCATCAGCCAAAAAGGTGACGGCGTCTGCATCTCCGTCCGCGTCCAGCCCCGCTCCTCGAAAAGCGTCATCTCCGGCATGTACGGAGAGAGCATAAGGATCTGCCTTAAAGCCGCACCTGTCGACGATGCAGCCAACAAAGAGTGCTGCGAACTGCTTGCCAAGGTGCTTGGCGTACCGCGCTCCAGGGTGTCGGTCATGAACGGAAAAAGCTCCCGCAGCAAGGTACTTAAAGTCGAAGGACTCACTGCTTCCGCAGCCGGGGAGGCGCTTGCGCCGCATCTGTCCACTCCATCCGGCCCGCAGCCATGAGGGCGGTCGTCCAACGGGTCCTGCATGCCGGCGTCTCCATCGACGGGGCATCCTTTTCGCGCATCGATCAGGGCCTGCTGGTTTTCGCAGGTATCGGAAGGTACGATACCCCTGCCGATCTTTCGTGGATGAGCCGGAAAATCCCGTATCTCCGCATTTTCGAGGACGGCGATGGCAAGATGAACCTCTCGGTCAGGGATATCGGCGGCCAGATCCTCGTCGTATCCCAGTTCACGCTCTATGCCGATGCCAGTCGTGGAAACCGGCCGGGATTTTCGGAATCGGCCCCTCCCGAGATTGCACGGGAGATGTTCGATACTTTCGTCGAAGCCGTTCGCCTGGAGTCAGGCTGTCGGACAGAAACGGGCAGTTTCGGGGCGGACATGAAGGTTTCGCTGCTCAACGATGGCCCGGTAACCATCATTCTTGAATCACCGAAACTGTGATGAGGTTCCAATGAAAGCCGTTATCGTCATTCCTGCCCGGCTCAGCTCCAGCCGATTGAAGGAGAAAATGCTGGCCGATCTGGAGGGTGCGCCGCTGATCGTGCGGACCTGGGAGCAGGCGATGAAGTCGCGACTGACAACAAGGGTCGTCGTCGCTACCGACAGCGAAAAGATCGCTGCTGCGCTCCGTGAAGTCGATGCCGAGGTGGTGATGACCTCTCCTGACGCCGCCTGCGGAACCGATCGCATCGCCGAGGCTGCCGATATGGTCGGCGGTGATGTTTTTGTGAATCTTCAGGGGGACGAGCCGCTTATCGATCCCGATACGATAGACCTGGCCGTCGCACCGTTTTTCTCGCAGGACCCGCCTCCCGACTGCACCACGCTCGTTTTTCCGATGGGGCCGGACGAGCGTCACCTGATCGACGATCCCCACGTCGTCAAGGCGGTGCTCGACAGGCAGGGAAATGCAATGTACTTTTCGAGAAGCCCGATACCCTACTGCCGTGAAACCGTTTCAGGCACGAAGTTTTACCGCCATATCGGTCTCTATGCCTTCAGGGCGGAGGTGCTGAAAGCGTTCGTTTCATTGCCTCCCTCCATGCTCGAACGCACCGAATCGCTCGAACAGCTTCGCCTGCTCGAGAACGGTTACCGCATCCGCTGCATCGAAACGGCCACCGACACTCCAGGAGTCAACACGCAGGAGGAGCTCGATGAGGTCAGGCGTCTCTTCAGGAGCCGCTTTATCCCTTGACCGACGCCCTGCGACCTCCGTCGTGGAACTCGATGTCTATTTCGGCCCCTGGCACGAGCGCCTCGGCAGAGGTGACATAGCCGCCATTTTGTGATACGATTGCAAATCCACGTTTAAGCACCCTTCTGACATCGAGCATGCCGAGCCGATCAGATGCGGCGTCGAAATACTGCTCTTTCTGACGGAGCTTTTCCGTTGCGGCCCTTCTCATCTCCTTTTCGGATGCTGCCAGCCGGTCGTCGTACTGGCCGAGCATCAGCACCGGGCGGTTGAATGCATAACTGCCGCAGATGGAGTCCACCTGGAGCTGGGCGCCGGAAATCATTCCCTCCATCAATATGGACTGCCTCCCGGTAAGGCTGTCGATATGCCTCATGAGCTCATCCCTGTCCGGTACGGCGCGCTCGGCGGCAATCGATGGCGTCCCCGCCCTCAGGTCGGCCACCATATCGGCGACCGAAAGGTCGGTTTCGTGCCCGATGGCGCTGATGACCGGGATTCGTGACCTGTAAATGGCTTCGGCCACGCTTTCGTCGTTGAACGCCTGAAGGTCCTCGGCGGAACCCCCTCCCCTGGCCACGATCAGCACGTCAGGCCTGTGGTCAGGATTCGGGGGATCGTTGAAATAGTCGATGGCCCGGAGGATGGATTCCACAGCCTTTTCGCCCTGGACCTGCACAGGGTAGAGCAGCAGTTCGGCAACGGGGAAGCGCCTGGCGAAGACGTCGCTCATGTCCTTGATGACGGCGCCTGTCGGGGAGGTGATCATGCCGATCCTTCGGGGAATGCGAGGTATCTGTTTCTTGCGCTCCGGGTCGAAATAGCCGGCTTTTGCGAGTTTTGCGATCAGTTGGGCGAGCGCCTGCTGCTGGGCCCCTTCTCCCGTCTGGAACAGGGCCGTACAGATGAGCTGGTACCGCCCGGCAGGAGGATAGACCTCCAGCCGTCCTTCGGCGATGACCTCAAGGCCGTCCTTGAGCTCAAGAGGAAAGCGGCTGCGCACGCTTTTCCAGATTACGGCCGGAATCTGTGCCTCGCTGTCCTTCAGGGTCAGGTAGACGTGTCCGGAGCTGTGAAGCTTGCAGTTCGACAACTCCCCTTTTACCCTGACGAACGGGAATACGCTTTCAAGTTCGTTCTTGATTGCCCTCGTCAGCTCACTGACACTCTGTGCGGTTTCGTTCATGCGTCATTGTTTTTATGAAAATACGGTTTTCCGGCCTCACTTCCCGACGGATTGGAACATCATGGTACCGTTGGCAGCGTGTCCGCGGAGAGTATTAGCTTATGAAGTGTTATATTTGGATCGGGTTTACTGGCCATGATCAATCCGGAACTTATCCGGAATGTCATGGGGGCTCAGAACGTAACCGATATGCCGGCCGGTCGTCCCGTAATCCTCTGCCGGCAAGAACCCCTAAATTGGATGTCAATTTCCTCAATCAAAACGAGTCAACGGTCATGCCCGATTCCGATCGCCGAAATTCGCTTGTGATTACTGACAACCGGACAGGAAAGTCATGCCATGTTCCCGATTTCAGCAATTCGATGAGTAAAATTGATTTTTCTGACCCTGCGCCTGCCGAGGATCAGAACAGGCTCTCAGGCGTTGACGAACAGCAGGCGATGCAGGGGCGGCTTGACCGTTTTTCCGGTGCTCTGGCAGGAGAGCTGCTTGCTGGCGGAGTCATTTCGGTTGACGGACTGGGTACCTTTTCGGTTATTCATGAGCATGCCAAACGAGAAACGACCACTTCCGGATCCCGTTTCCTGCCTCCCTGTAACCGGGTGATATTCGATCCCCGTCCGACAGCCAGGGGTGAATCGGCAAGGATCGCTGCCGAACGGCTCGACTTGAACGCCGATGAAGCCAGCCGATTTGCGAAGTCGCTCACCGATATGTTTGAACGTTCCCGCAAGCAATCGATCGAACTCAGGCTCAGCGGGTTCGGCTCTTTTACGATGATCGACGGCCACTATGGATTCCGGCCCGATCCTTCGTTCGAAGAGCTCCTCAACAGCGCCTATGACGGACTGAAGACGATCGATATCCAGGAACGGCAGGATTTGCCTGTTTCGGGGGGGGAAAAAAGCAGCGGGAACTTCAATAAGGTTGCGGCGGCAATTATAGCCGCAGTTCTTCTGGCGGGAGGGGGATATTTCCTGACCCGTCAGCACTCTCCGGAACGCAGCGTCCCGTCGGTTGTCACCACAGTCTCCTCACCTGTAACGCCGACTGCGGCTAATGTTTCGATTCCGGTTGTTCCTGCCCGGAACATTGCCGCTGCCGAGCCCGATTCGGTCACGCTCGACAAAGGCCGTTTTACAGTCATCGCGGCGACTTTTTCGTCACTGAAGACTGTCCGGCAGGAGTTGCAGAGGCTTTCGGAGCTTGGCCACAAGGTAAGGATCTGGCCGGTGACCGATTCCGGTACGAAGTACTATAGGCTCGTCATCGGGGACTTTGATTCACAACGTTCGGCGTCCGACAGCGTGAAGACGATGCCCAGGGGCCTGTCCAAAAACATCTATATTCAGCAAGCACCAAAAAATGTCGTTTTGTATGGAGAAAACGGGCTGTAATAAACTGCATCCGCAATCGATGTGTCCGGCCTTCGGTGGATTGCGCGTGCTCATGCGCATCGATGGCGCGCAGGTCTGCATGGCCGCAGACCAGGGCTGCCTGTATGGGTTGACCTTCGTGTCCCATTTTTATGCAGCCCGTCGTTCCATCGTTTCTCCTGAACTGATGAACGTCCAGATTTCAGGCGGAAGCATGATCGACGATGTGCGCCGCACGATCGAATCCATCGCGTCGGATCCTTCGGTGCGATTCATTCCGGTCATCAGCACCTGCGTGGCTGAAACTGCAGGCATCGCCGAAGAGCTGCTCCCAAAAAGGATCGGCAATGCCGAAGTGCTTCTCGTACGGCTTCCCGCGTTCCAGATCAGGACCCATCCTGAAGCCAAGGACGTCGCTGTCTCTTCGCTCATCAGAAGGTTTGGCGCGTTCAACGAACCTCGCAGGGAGAAGTCTCTGGTCGTGCTCGGCGAAATCTTCCCGGTCGATGCCATGATGATCGGCGGAATACTCCAGAAGATCGGCGTGGAGTCGGTCATTACGCTACCTGGAGCCGATCTCGACGATTATGTCCAGGCAGGCAGGGCTTCAGCCTGCGCCGTGCTGCACCCGTTTTACGAGAGGACGGCTTCGCTGTTCGAATCGGCAGGCAGGAGGATCATCAAAGGCAACCCTATAGGCGCGAACGCGACGGGGCAGTGGATCGAGCGGATCGGGGAGGCGCTCGGCCTCGATCCCGTCAGGGTGAAGGAGGTCGCCGACGAGGAGCGCCAGAAAGCGAAAGAGGTGCTCGCTGGTTTCAGCAGCCGCCTGCATGGCTCGGTGATCGTTGCCGGGTACGAAGGCAACGAACTGCCGCTGGTCAGGCTCCTGCTTGAGGCCGGGCTCGATGTTCCCTATGCATCGACATCCATAGCCCCGACCTCGCTCGGCGAGGAAGACCATCGCCTTCTGACCATGCTTGGTACGGAGGTTCGGTATCGCAAGTTTCTCGAAGAGGATCAGGAGGCCGTACTCAAGCATCGACCGGATCTGGTGATCGGTACGACGTCGCTCGACAGCTTCGCCAAGGAGTTGGGCATCCCGGCCATCTACTACACGAACAACATCTCCGCCCGGCCCATTTTTTTCGCTTCCGGGGCTGCATCGGTACTCGGCATGATCGCAGGGCTCATCGAGAAAAGGGAGATATACAGCCGGATGAAGGAATATTTTGTCCCAGCCGATTAACGACTCACTCTGATTGACTGGTAGTTGAGTGCGCAAGAGGGGCGGACACACAGTTCCGCCCCTGCAGGTTCTGCGTTTCCGGGGGCAAGATCATCTTTCAGGTGTGAAACGAAAAAAACCGGGAGATTCCCGGTTTTTTCGTTGAATTCGCAAGGCTGTCGAACTGTGGTTCAGACTGCCATGATCTCTTTTTCCTTATGGGCGATGAGCTCGATGATCTGCTTTTCGTATTTGTGCAGCAACTCGTCGGCATCTTTTTTGCCCTTGTTGCGTTCATCCTCGGCAATCTGCTTCTCTTTTTCCAGCTTTTCGATTTCGTGGATCAGATCGCGACGAAGGTTGCGCAATACGATTTTGGAATCTTCGCCAACCTTCTTGGTCAGCTTCACATACTCTTTGCGTCGCTCTTCGGTGAGCGGGGGAATGCTTACGCGGATGGTCTGTCCATCAGCAGCCGGATTGAGTCCCAGGTTGGCGTCACGGATAGCTTTCTCCGTAGCCGATACCATCGACTTGTCCCAAACCTGAACGCTCAGGGTATGGACATCAAGTACACCGATGTTGCCGACCTGCTTGAGAGGCATCTGTTGGCCGTATGCATCCACTTTTACACGGTCGAGCAGGGATGTGGTGGCTTTGCCGGTCCTGATCGAGGCTATTTCGTGTTGAAACGCCTCGATTGCCTTTTTCATTCGCGGCTCAAATTTCTGGATAACGTCTCTGACAGTCATAACGATTTCAGATTGGTTGGTTCAGGTAACAGCTCACTCTGCGCTGTTTGCTGGAGCCGTAGCTTTCGCGAAGCGCTTCTTGAAGCGTTCGACGCGGCCAGCGGTATCGACGAGAACCTGCTTGCCGGTGTAGTAGGGATGGCAGTTGCTGCAGATATCGACTTTGATGTTGTTCCTGGTGGAACGGGTTTCGAAGCTGGTGCCGCAGTTCGCGCAGTTAACCGTAACTTTCGTATACTTTGGGTGAATCTCTGGTTTCATGACCTTTGGAATTACGTTGTCTGATGGACAATTATCAAATGACCTGAAATAAACTGTTTTTTCCTCTAATAAACAAGCGGATACGGTAAATCGGGATGGCGGCTTTTTCTTCACTCCAGGGTATCAGGGGAGTCGGCCCGAAACGGGCGGCGATATTGGCCGAAGCCGGCATCCGTTCGATCGTCGACCTGTACGACTACTTTCCCCGACGTTACCTTGACCGGACACGGATCAAGAAAATCGGCTCCCTCACCGACGGAGAGACGGTTACGGTGGTCGGTACCGTTATCGACACCCGTCTCGAAAACGGCGGACGGGGGAGCTCCCGGTTCAAGGCACAGGTGAACGACGGTTCGGGCATGCTTGAACTGACCTGGTTCCGCGGCGTCCACTATTTTTCAAAGAGCATCGGCGTCGGGGATACGGTCGCGGTGCATGGCCGTGTGGCCTTTTTCGGTCGCCGTCCCGGGATGCAGCATCCCGATTACGACAGGCTCGACCGTCGCGGGGAAGAGGAGCGGCAGGAGGGACCCGGAGACGACGAACTTTATAATACCGGCTCGATCATCCCGATCTATCCTACGAGCGAGGTCATGAAGCAGGCCGGTCTCAATTCCGGCGCAATACGCGCTATTGTCCACCGGGCGTTCAGGGACCAGCCCTTTAGAGTCTCCGAACATCTCAGCGGAGAGATGCTGGCTGCATCCGGGTTGATGCCCATCGGAGAGGCGTATCGCCAGCTCCATTTTCCTTCCTCACCTGACGAGCTTGAGCGGGCGCGCTACCGGATGAAATGGAACGAGCTGTTTTTTTACCAGCTTTTTTTTGCCCTTCGCCGTACCGGGGAGCGCCACAAGGTTGCCGTTCGATTCGACCATTCCGGTGCGAAAACCGCCGGCCTGCACGAACGTCTCCCGTTCTCGATGACCGGTGCCCAGAAACAGGCGGTGCGGGAGATCTACCATGACCTGAAAAGCGGCAGGCAGATGAATCGGCTGCTGCAGGGAGACGTCGGTTCCGGCAAGACCCTGGTAGCCCTGTTCGCCATGACCCTTGCCGTCGACAACGGATTGCAGGCGGCCTTCATGGCGCCGACAGAAATCCTCGCGTTCCAGCACGCGCTCGGCATGAAGCGGGCGCTGGAGCCGCTCGGGCTCAAGGTCGCACTCCTGACCGGCAAAAGGGCGAAAAAAGAGCGTCAGGCGACTCTTGCGTCGATAGCCGACGGTGAAGTCGATGTCGTGATCGGTACGCACGCCATTTTAGAAAATGAGGTGCAGTTCCGCAGGCTTGGGCTGGTGGTCATCGACGAACAGCACCGGTTCGGGGTCATGCAGCGCAAGGCTCTCCAGGACAAGGCAGACAACCCTCACGTGCTGCTGATGACGGCGACGCCGATCCCCAGGACCCTGACCATGGGGGCATACGGGGACCTTGACGTGACGGTCATCTCAGAGATGCCAGCAGGTCGGACGCCTGTTCGCACCCGCCTCTGCCGTGAGCAGGACAAGGATGGCCTGTACAGGACAATTCGTGCAGAGATCGGCCAGGGGCGACAAGCCTATATCGTCTATCCTCTGGTCGAGGAGTCTGAAAAGATCGACCTGAAGGCGGCGACCGAGAGCTTCGGGCATCTGGCTTCCGAGGTGTTTCCGGATCTGCGGCTCGGACTGATCCACGGGCAGCTGCCTCCTGTGGAGAAAGAGTCGGTCATGGAGGCTTTCAGGAGCGGGCAGCTCGATATTCTCGTGGGTACTACCGTCATCGAGGTCGGAGTGGATGTGCCCAACGCCACGGTCATGGTGATCGAGCACGCCGAGCGCTTCGGCATATCCCAGCTTCACCAGCTCAGGGGGCGGGTAGGACGGGGAGCGCACAGGTCATCCTGTTTTCTCGTATATTCAAAGCTTGCCGGAGATGCTGGCGAGCGGCTTCGAGCCCTTGAATCGACCACCGACGGATTCCGCCTGTCGGAGATCGACCTTCAGCTCAGGGGAGCCGGAAACATGCTCGGCAGGGAGCAGTCAGGCGCTGTAAGCGGGTTGCGGATCGCCGATCTCCTCACCGATGGCGAGATCATGCGCTCAGCGCGAGTCGTGGCCTTCGATCTGGTCTCGAAAGACGAAACGCTTGGACATCCTGACCATGCCAGGCTCAAGGATTACTATCTGAACCATTTCAGGAGCAGGGTGACGCTGGCCGATATCGGTTGATGTTCCCTGGGTAAAACGATATATATAAAGGGAACTCGTGATGGGAAAAGGATCGCAATGAAGGAGTTGCATTCGGGGATTGTCGTCCGCTCAGGCGGGGCTTCCTATATCGTTGAGGACGAAGAGGGGCGCACGATCCGGTGCAGGACCCTGCCCGGGACGGTGAGCGACAACGAAGGTGCGAGCCTCGTGGCTGTCGGCGACCGGGTGACCTTCAGGGCGAAGGCTTCGGGGACGGACAGGCTCGAAGGGGTCATCACCCATGTCGAACGCAGAAACAGTGCGCTCGTCAGGCGCCGTGATATCCGTCGCAACCGCAGCAAGGAGACCTCACAGGTGATTGCGGCCAATATCGACCAGCTCGTTCTCGTCACGTCGTTCAGTGATCCTCCGCTGAACAGGCGGCTGATTGACCGCTACGTCGTTTTTGCTGAATCGGAGCATCTTCCATTGCTTATCGTCGTCAACAAAATCGATCTTGACCGTCAGGGGGTGCTGGAAACAGAGCTCGAAACCTATCGGAAACTCGGGTGCCGGATATGCCTGGTGAGTGCATCCAGACGTACAGGGCTTGAAGAGCTCAGGGAGCTTCTGGTAGGGCGATTGTCGGCATTCAGCGGCCATTCAGGCGTCGGTAAATCGACCCTGATCAACCGTCTGCTCGGAAGGCAGGAGCTGAAAACGGCCAGGACGAGCTACAAGACAGGCAAAGGTGTTCATACGACGAGCAGCGCAACCATGATCCGACTGCCGGATGGCGGGTACGTGATCGATACGCCGGGTATTCGTGAATTCAACCTTTCCGACATCACGAAAGAGAACCTGCGATTCTATTTCACGGAGTTCCTGCAGTATATGCCTGAATGCGGCTTTTCGTCATGCTCCCATACGGTCGAACCTGGTTGTGCAGTCCTTAAGGCTGTTGAGTCGGGCTTGATCGACATCGAGCGTTATGAAAGTTATCTGGCCCTGCTGGATTCGCTCGAACATGAATCCTGACGGCATCCCGATCAGCTTCCTGCGCGATCTGTTCGCCATGCTGATCCCGGTACGGCGCCATGGCGGACAATCTGGTCTACCGTCGTTTGCCATGTGTCGGTTCATGACGGTTAATCAGATGCGCAGGTGAGAGCGTTTTGACGGTTTCCTGCCCTGTGTAAATTATCAATAAGTATCAGGTCACACATTATCGACAACAGCATATGATCGTAACCATCAATCCGGCGACCGGTGAAACGCTCGCCGAATATCCCGTCATGCTGGCCGGCGACATCGATACCCTTCTGCGGAAAGCGGACGGGGATTATCGCCGCTGGCGGCACACAGGCATGGACGAGCGCCGCGCTCTCATGAAAAAAGTTGCGGAACTGCTCAGGTCGCAGCTTGACGAGCATGCCCGCCTGATCTCCCTCGAAATGGGGAAGCCTTTCGGACAGGCTGTCGGCGAGGTGAACAAATGCGCCTGGGTCTGCGACTACTTCGCCGATCATGCGGAGGCGTTCCTTCGTCCCGAAGAGAGCATTGTCGACGGAGCCAGGGGTGTTGTGAAGTTCGAGCCTCTCGGTGTGATTCTCGGGGTTATGCCATGGAACTTTCCCTACTGGCAGGTGCTTCGGTTCGCGGCTCCTACCATCATGGCAGGTAACGGAATCGTCGTCAAGCATGCCCCGAACGTAACCGGGTGCTCAATCGCCATCGAGTCTCTGTTCCGTGAAGCAGGATTCCCGGAGCACCTGTATCGTGCGGTTCACATCGATATCGACGAGGTCGACCGTCTGAGCGGTTTCATGATCGACCATCCGGTCGTCAAGGCAGTGTCGGTGACCGGCAGTACAGGCGCAGGGCGGGCAGTAGCCTCCAAGGCAGGTCGGGCGATCAAGCGTTGCGTGCTTGAACTTGGCGGCAGCGATCCCTATATCGTGCTTGACGATGCCGACGTCAGTCAGGCGGTTGCCGTGTGTGCTGCAGGAAGGCTGCTCAATGCCGGTCAGAGCTGTATCGCCGCAAAGCGTTTCATCGTGCACAGCTCCGTCATCGAAGAGTTCACCAGCGAGCTCGTCCTGAAGATGCAGTCCGCAGTCATGGGCGATCCCTTTTCCGAAGGTGTCGAGGTAGGGCCGATAGCCCGCGCCGATCTTCGCGACCAGGTTCACGCCCAGGTCGAACGAAGTGTGGCTGCCGGCGCCAGGTTGCTTTGCGGAGGTGTGCTGCCAAAGGGAGCGGGTTGTTTTTATCCTCCGACGGTGCTTGCCGGAGTCGGCAGGGGGATGGCTGCGTATGATGAGGAAATTTTCGGGCCGGTTGCGTCGATCATTGAAGTCGAGAGTGACGATGAGGCGGTAATAGTGGCCAATGACACCGATTACGGCCTTGGTTCAGCGGTCTTTTCGAGGGACCAGGGGCGTGCGCTGGCCATGGCCGACAGGCTTGAAACCGGTAACTGCTTTATCAACTCAATGGTCAAATCCGATCCTCGCCTGCCATTCGGCGGCGTCAAGCAATCCGGCTTCGGTCGCGAGCTGTCGCATCACGGCATAAGGGAGTTCGTCAATATCAAGACCTTGTTCATTCCGGGCGACTGATTCCGGATCAGGTCGCGTTCTGCGCTTGAGGTATTTTACAAAAGGCCGATATCGCAGTTGCACCATCATTACTGTTACCTCATGTCAACGCACGAGGCTGTCTTTAATCCAGGTAAGGCAGCCTGCGGGCTCAAGCCCGGTTTTCCAATGAATGGGCGATGGCCCATGAATCACACGGCCAGGCGGAAATCGACTCTTGTATCGCAGGGTGGATAGAACCGGAAAGGCGACGAGCCGGAGTTCGGCGCATTTCCGGAGGCGGCCGTAAACCGGGGAAGCCAGAAAGAGGCCGGGAAGGGGCACAAAAAAAGAGCTGCTTTTTCAGGCAGCTCTTTCTCATTCATGACTTCATCGTCAAGATAGCCCACGGATGATTTGCGGCACTCTTTGAACGTGAAGGTTTTTACAGGCCGGTAGCGAGTTCGGACAGGTAGGTCTTGATCGATTTGTGCTTGTCGAGCCCCAACTTTCTGTGCATGCGGTATCGGATGCTCTCCATGCCTCGGGTCGAGATGCCGATAGAACGGGCGATTTCCCTTGTGTCGTAATTCAGCTTGACCATAAGGCTTACCCTCAGTTCCCTCTGGTTGAGGTTCGGGTGTTTCTTCTGAAGCTTCGACAGGAATTCGGAGTCTCCGGCGGTGAGCTCGGTTTTCAGCCTTTTCTGCTTCAGTTCGGTGTCGAGCATGGTATAGCACTGGTCGAGCAGGCGCTGCTTGAACTGCGGGTCGATGTCGAGGATCGTCAGCTGGTCGCAGATCAATTGAAGGGCAGAGGTTTTTTCGCCGATTGCCGTCGAGATTCGTGTCATCTCCATCTCCTGGGCAGCTACCCTGGCTTTGAGGGCCGTTCTCTCCTGCTCGAATCGCTGAAGCTCTTTTTTATTCAGCTCTATCTGGGCGTTGAGCTGAATGATTTTCTGGGTGAGTTTCTGCTCATTGTCTGTTTTCAGTTGCTGCAACTCCTTTTCATTGAGGGCCTCCCGGGCCTTCAGATCCTCCTGCATAAGCTCCACTGCTTTGAAATAGGGGTAGTAGTGGTTGTCGGGCGAGGGCAGGAAAACCTTCTGGTTGAGCATGTTGAGCCACGATATCCTGGCGATGGTGGCCAGGAACTCATTCTTCATTGAGGTTTCTTCATCAAGATTCAGGTCAGGCAGGCAGGCAGGCGCTTTACCTGACTGGAAGTCCATGATCGTGCTCATCGCCTCCTGGTAATTATCCCTGAGCAGCACGGTTATGGTATCGGGGACCATCGCGGCGAACGTTTCAGTGATGATTCTGCAGGCAGGTTCGATATTGTAGAATACGATCACCGAGAACTGCAGTTCCCAATGGAACAGGAGGTCGTTGATTCCCTGCTTGTAATCATACGAAACATCCTTGACGTTGTGCATGTCCCAGATAAGGTATAGGGGGGGCGCTGGGGTTCCGCTTTCGCTGAGCACGGTTTTTACCAGGTCGTTGTTCAATGTCGACAGGGTGACCTGATGATCTGCTTCGATGCAGGCATGCAGAATATTTGTTCCGATGAGGCTGAGATGTTTGACGTAACCGGCTTCAGTCTGCACTGATTTCCAGTTAGGTTTCGACGTGATGGGAAGCTTGGAGACAGGACAATTTTTCATAGGTGTTACATTTCGTAATTGCGTTAAAATATACACCCGTCATGAAGTATTATTAGCTGTAATGATACAGGTGTGAACGTATAATACGAAAATAAACAGTATACTAATTCATATAAATTCGCTTTGTGAAGTAAATCGAAGTATTGTGATGCGCGTCTGTCGTAGGGCTACGTTAATGCCGCTTAACTTTTATTCTATTTTTTATACTCTATTGAATTACTTCGTAGCGGAGGGGGGGGTGAGGTTTATCGACGTAAGCGGAGATGTGCCATTCTGCTTACGTCGATAGTGCCATCATTCTTTATGTGAGTTTTCTCACCTCGTGATGTTCAATTATCACTCTTTCAGGAACATTTCAGTTAAAACGGTCGATCAGACAGTTTCAGAGGAAAGATCAGAAAGGTACGTTTTAAGGGAGCGATGTTTGTCGAGGCCGATCTTTTTGTGTAACCGGTAACGGATGCTTTCGATGCCCCTGGTCGTCAGGCCTATGGTACGGGAGATATCCCGTGAATTATAGTCAAGTTTGATCAGGAGCCCGATTCTCAGTTCACGCTGGCTGAGGTTGGGATGCCTTTTCTGGAGCCTGGAGATGAATACGGAATCAGTCTCGGTCAGTTCCGTTTTTATCAGTGTTGTTTTTTCACCGATTTCATTGATGTTGGAGCAGCAGGATGAGACTCGCTGCTTGATTTTCGGATCGATATCGATCTCTTCAAGCAGATCGCAAAGAGACTTGAGCGATGCGTTTTTTTCTGCGGTGGCTGTGGAAATCCTCGTTGATTCAAGCTCAAGGGCAGAAATTCGTGACATCAACGCAGATTTTTCCTCCTTGAACTGTTTGGCGTTCTTTTTGTTCAGTTCGATCTGGGCATTGAGCAGGGTGGTCCTGCTTGTAACGAGAGTTTTACAGTCTTTTATAATCTGCTCTTTACTTTTTTCGTACTCAAGTTCCATTTCCCCAAGGTCACGCTGCATGATTTCGAGCACCTTGAAATAGGGATGGGCAGGGTGAGTTTCGGGGGGTATGGTAAAATGCTGTTCGAACATTTTAAGCCATAGCATCCGTGCTGAAGTAGCAAGAAACTCCTCCTGCAAGGCCTTTTCCTGTTGGGCCGCCGGGTCTAAAGCAACATTTTCCTGTTCTTTGCCTGCCTTGAAGTCAAGAATGGTCGTTATCGCCTCACTGTAGGTATCTGCCAGAATGAACGGGCTATGCTGGGGGGCTATGCATTGGAACATCTCGTATTGAATCCTGACAGTCGGCCTGATGTTGTAGAGGACTACAAGCTTGTAGTCAGGCGCCCAGTTGTAGATGAGGTTGGTGATCGCCTTTTTGCCGGAATAGTTGTGATCGGCAATGTGTTCGCAATTGATCATCAGATACAGCGGGCGGTCTGATAGGTTCTCTTCCTTGAGCAGGTTTATAAAGTCTGCCTGATGGAGATTTTCGATAACAAGGTCCTGACTGCAGTATTCGTCTGAATGAATGATGTCCGGGCCGATAAGGCTCAACGTCCGGGCATAACCGTTCTGTCCGTGTTCAAAATACCAGTGATTTTTTTCCTTTATGGGGAGGCCGGAGACAGGGCAAAGTTTCATAACGATATTATTTTAGCCTTGAATTAAGATGAGGGCTATTGTCAACAGGTTGTCTTTGTGTGGACATCTGTTTGTTGTTACGTGATCCGATTACTTTAAGGGGAAGTACTCGGTATCCTGGGGATCACTCCGCGTCGGGAACCATGGTCTCTGAAAAAAAGATTCTGAGTATCTGATGGTTTGGAGAGTTCACCAGGAAACCCGCTTTTTACGCTCCATTTGCTTTGCGCTCATCTCCCCGGGTTCTGGCGATGTTGAGCGGTTATTGGAAACTCAATAAATCATTTACGTAATAAATATACGAATTGGTTTTTTTATATGCGTAAACTATAACGGTAATTTATCAGTAGTCTGTATAGACGCGAATGTAAAAGTTTTTTAGGAATTTTTATGCCTGTTCGACTTCTTTTTGTCTGTTATGAGAATATCTGCCGCTCTCCCATGGCTGAAGGGGCTTTTCTCCATCTGTCGTCCCTCAGGGGAATGGACCGATATTTTGAGGTGGAATCTGCGGGTACCGTCTGCTATCAGGCCGGCTCATGTCCGGACCCCAGGGCCGTGAGGGCTGCGCGAAGACATGCGATCGATATAGCTTCGATCAGGGCAAAATGCATCCACGACGTCGATCTTGATGGATTTGACAGGATTTTTGCCATGGACCTCGAAAATTATAATGATCTTCTTGAGGTGATGGGCGGTTCAGGCGAACGTCTGCACATGATGACCGATTTTGCCGTTTCCGCTCAAGGGGCGGAGGTGGAGGACCCATATTACGGTAGCGAAGAGGGGTTCGACAGGACGATGAAGCTTCTTTTACATAGCGCGGAAGGTATTCTGTCCGTCATCCGGGATGAATATGGGATGCTTTCGGAAGAGATGAACGCATCCGATGAGGGGAACAACGTTTAACGAGGTGATTATGGCGATGGGCAGTACTTATACATTTATTTTCAACCCTGCGGCAGACAAGGGGCGAGCGGCCGGAAAGGCCGGCATGCTCAGACGTTCCATCGCTGTTTTTGACAAGGCCTCCCTTGAAACCACAAGGTTTTCCGGTCACGCTGGGGATATTGCCCTGTCGGCAGCGAGGGACGGTGCGACGCTCATCGCCTGCGGCGGCGACGGGACGCTCAACGAGGTCGTCAACGCTGTGGCCGGCATGCCGGTCAGGATCGGAGTCCTCCCGGTGGGTTCGGCAAACGACTTCCTGAAAACCTTTCAGCCATCGGAGAAGAATCATGAAGAGCAGATCCGGGGATTCGCCGGAGCCGACAGTCGCAAGGTGGATCTCGGGAGGGTCGATTTCGGTAAGGGAGATTCACGGTACTTCGTCAATTCGATCGGCATCGGCTTTACCGGAAGGATTGCCTGGACGGTAAAGGCAACGCCATGGCTCAGGGGGGAGCTTTCGTATGCCTATGCGCTCGTCAGTGTGCTTTTAGGTTATACATCGGTAAAAATGCATATTAAAATCAATACTCCCGATGGGTCCATCGAGTTGGATGAGCACGTTTTCGCCTTTTCTGTTTCCAACGGAAGGGTGGAAGGCGGAAAGTTCAGGATTTCGCCCGGTGCCGATCCGTATGACGGGCTTCTCGATGTTTGCATTCTCAAGGCGATTCCTAAATGGCGGGTTCCCGGTTATGTGTTGAAGTATCTCAAAGGGACCCAGATCCATGATCCGGAAGTCATATACTGCAAGGCTTTGTCACTCGATATTTTCATGCCGGAGAGTGATGTTATGCATATGGACGGAGAGGTTATCGACAGGGCCGGTGGAGCCATCAGCATCCTTGCCGTGCCTCTTGCCGTTGAAATGCTTTGTGAACCTCAATAGGCGTTTCTATTTATTGTCCTGGGCTTCATGCAGGTACTTATCTTTGAAGACGAAAAAACCCTGCGGTTCAAACCGCTGACCGACCTCAAGCCGGTTTACGATCTCGTCACGGGTTGTCGATCCCTGAAATCCAGGTTTCTTGCAGAAGCCATGGGCAAGGTCGCATTGTCGTGGCATCTCCGGAAGCAGATCGCTCCGTGGTTCCTTGAATCCAATCCGGGCTCGGTGGTCAACACCATTACGGATGACGACCTGATGCTGGTCAACGGCCGCCTTGTCTGCGATGAACGGGTCATGCAGATAATTTCCAGCAGGGATGTCCGTCCAGGTGAGGCGCTTGTCCAGAACGGGAGCCTTCTGTTCTGTCGCCTGAAAGCTGATGATTGTCCGATGGGAAGGGAGGGTTTGCCCAATGTCGTCGATGGCATGACGTTGGCAGGTTCCCTGTCGTGTGTCGAAGTTTCCGGCTTCATGCTGCTCGAAAATCTCTGGGACCCTGTGGCTTTCCATCCGAAGATGATGAAGCTTGACGCAAATGCGATCGCATCAGGCCGCATCGAGGGCCTGGTTCATCCTTCGGCGGTACTTGTCAATCCGGAGGCCATTTCCATAGGGCGGGGGGCCGTCGTCATGGCCGGGGCCATACTCGATGCCTCCGAGGGGTTCGTTCACATCGGTGACGGTGCGGTTGTTGAGCCGCAAGCGGTTCTCATGCAGAATGTGATGATCGCTGCAGGCGCCAGGGTGAAGATCGGAGCAAAAATTTACAGCAATGTCTATATCGGCAGTGCTTCAAAGGCCGGGGGTGAAATCGAGGATTCGATCATCGAGCCGTTTGCGAACAAACAGCATGACGGGTTTCTCGGACATTCCTATATTTCCAGCTGGTGTAACATCGGAGCCGGGACCGACACCTCCGACCTGAAGAACAATTACAGCAGCGTGAACCTTCTGGTCGATGGTGTCCAGATGCAGACCGGGCTCCAGTTTCTCGGACTCCTGATGGGTGAGCATTCGAAATGTTCTATCGGGACCACGTTCAATACCGGTACGGTCGTCGGCATTTCGGCCAACATATTCGGAAGCGGCATGCCTTCGAAATATGTGCCCTCTTTTTCGTGGGGGAACGGTGAGTCAGGGTATGAACCGTACATGATCGAAAAGGCGCTCGAAACCGCAAGACGGGTTATGGAACGTCGTCGAATAGCCATGAGCGCCGCCTACGAGGAGATGTTCCGGCGTGCTGCGTATGATGCCTCGTAACCCAAAACAGTAACAATCTTTTTTTTGCAATCGCATGATTCTTGTTGTCGATAATTACGACTCGTTTACCTATAACCTTGTCCAGTATATCGGTGAACTTGGCGCCGAAGCGGTGGTTCATCGGAACGACGAACTGGGCGTGGAGGAACTTCTTGCCCTCGAACCTGAAAAAATCGTCATTTCACCCGGTCCCGGCACGCCCGCCGATGCAGGCGTCACGGTAGAGCTCATCAGGGCCGTCAAGGGAAAGATCCCCTTGTTTGGTGTCTGCCTTGGCCATCAGGCCATCGGAGAGGCTCTTGGCGGAAAGGTTATCCGGGCCGCCCAGATCATGCACGGCAAGACCTCGCAGGTTTACCATGACGGCAAGGGGATTTTCGCCGGGATTTCAAATCCGTTCACTGCCACCAGGTACCACTCCCTGATCGTCGAGCGTGAAACCATGCCCTCATGCCTTGAGGTAAGGGCATGGACTGAGGACGGCGTGATCATGGCCATGGATTCCCGTGAGCTCGGTCTTTACGGCGTTCAGTTTCATCCTGAATCGATCATGACCACCGAAGGGCATAAACTCATCAGGAACTTCCTCGAAATCTGAGAACTTCATGGCAGGTCAGGAAAAGAAAAAGCCGGTATGGGCAAAGAGCCTCGTTGCCGCCACTCCGCCAGCGGGGCAACCGCTGGCCGGAAGTGAATTCATGGCCGATGGTTGGAGGGTTTTCAAGATTATGGCTGAATTTGTCAACGGTTTCGAAACCATGTCTCGAATCGGGCCTGCTGTTTCAGTGTTCGGGTCGACGAGATCAAGGGAGTCAGATCCGGAATACCGACTTGCGGAGACCATGGGCAGGCTCCTTGCCGAGTCAGGTCTGGCTGTCATTACCGGCGGTGGTCCCGGGGTCATGGCCGCGGCCAATAAAGGCGCGCAAAGCGTCGGTGGCGAGTCGATAGGATTCAACATCAAGTTGCCCAACCAGCAGAATTCGAACCCTTACATCGATCCGGACAAGCTGGTTACGTTCCAGTATTTTTTTGTACGCAAGGTCATGTTCCTGAAGTATTCGCAGGCGTTCATCGTTCTTCCCGGGGGGTTCGGGACCCTCGATGAGTTTACTGAGGCCATCAACCTGATCGAGACAAGGAAGAGCCAGAAGTTTCCAGTCATCATGATGGATTCCGAGTACTGGGGGGAGCTTTATCGATGGATCCGGAAACGGACTCTTGAGGAGAAGGGTTTCATCAGTGAGTCAGATATGGACTTTATTTATCTGGAAGATGATCCAGCAAAAGTCGTTGAGATCATTCAGGGTTACTATCCGGAAGGTTACAGCATCAATTTTTAACGTTGGGTTGTCGAGTCTCCTCGCGGATTGATTTGTGTTTTTTTTAGGTTCACGATTGTTAATTCGACCATTCAAGCAGCAATAACCGCTCCTGTTCCGTCATGGTTAACTTCGGAAAGCCGGGAATGCAGGCGTGTCCGGTGATATTGCCGGAGTCGATGATGTTGTGGATCCTTTGCATGATGTCTGGTCGGTTCTCCTGATAATTAGAGAAATCCAGGGCGACTCGGGCTTGATGGACTTCCCGGACAACATACCAGGAGAGCGGTGCAATGTAGGCGCTCCTGGGTAATCGAACATCACCGGAGTGGCAGACGTAGCAGTGCCTCCTGACGACTGCGTTTACTCCGGCTGGTATGGGGGGCTGATTCCGGGGAGGAGGAGCCATACGGTTCAATGGAACAAACTGGCACAGCATCAGGGCGATGACCATCCAGCCGGCAATGTTGCTGTTTCTTTTGTTCATGTTGCTCAGGGACAAGACGGTATGGTGACTTTATTATGGAAATTTATATAATTATGTCGATTGATGCCGTCCAGGCTTATTGTCGACATGATATTTATTGTTAAATGAATCTTTTCAGCTGAATCACCGTTTCACTACTCATGTCGGCAAGGTGACCTGTTGCGTCACTGCGCTTTCGCGTCGTGGTGAGGCGCAAGCGGCTTCTTCTGTTATGTTTCTGTGAACGTCAACCACTTTAAGCGGTATCACTATCGATGATTTTTCCCTGTGAAAAAGCCGTATGGTATTATCTGCCTCAAATCAGGGCGGATATGGCCAAGGAGCTGGTCAAGACCGGCATGACCCAGTCTCGTGCCGCAAAATTGCTGGGGGTCACTCCGGCTGCGGTCTCCCAGTACCTTCATAAGAAAAGGGGAGGACAGTCCAATAAAACCCGTCCATACAGGGAGGAGATCAGGAACGCAGTGGAGAAGATTCGCGAGGGGGTGGCTGGAGAAGAGCTGCACGGCATGGTTTGCCGTTGCTGCCAGATCCTTAAGAAAGATGATGTTGAGTTGAGCGGTAATTGTGGTGATCAAGTAAATAATGACAATGCAAAGCAGTAATAAACCTGTGCAGGCGGGCTCCTCTTTCGAGGGGTTCAGGATGCCTGCTGTATTTACCGTTTCGGCGATCCTTGCCGGATTTGCCGTGGAATGGTTCACCTCGGGAAGCGGCTTAGCGGTGCCCGGTTGGCCGGCAAACTTCCTTTTCCTTGTTTTTCTGGCAGTTGTTATTGCCATTGTCGGCCTCAAATTCAGGGACAGGCCCCTTGTCTCCTGGCTTGGCGGTATTCCCCTGGGTCTCAGCCTGATCATCGGACTTGCCCTGCTCTCGCTTATCGGAGGCGTGGTCCCCCAGGATCCGGCCAAACCCGATTCACTGGCCTCGATGCTCCGGCTTAACGGAATGTTTTCAAGCTGGCCGTTCGCTTTCGTTACGCTCCTGTTTCTTTTCAATCTCGGTCTTTCCTTTGTCTGGAAGACCATACCATTCCGGGTGGCCAATCTGCAGTTCATACTGTTCCATGGCGGCTTCTGGATCGCTCTTTCGTGCGGGCTCCTGGGCAGTTCCGACCTTCAGCGCCTGATCATCCCGCTCTACGAGGGACAGGAGAGCTCCGTGGCCTATGAAATGCCTACCGAAAGGCCGGTACATATTCCCTACTCCATTTACCTGAAAGAGTTCGAGATCGATGAGTATGTGCCCCAGTTTGCCTTGTATGACCCGGAAACCGATCGGGTTATCGCCGATAAATCCAAAATCGTGCCTGAGGTTAAAAAAGGGGTAAAAGCCGACTGGCCGGGGATTGCAACGGTAACCGTGCTCGAATTCCTGCCTTCAGCGATTCCTGACAGCAGCGGGAAACCCGTTTTTGCCCCTGACAGGAAAGGCGTGTCCTTCGCCAGGGTCAGGATTATCGAAGGGGAAAAGAGTTCTGAAGAGTGGATATGTGCCGGAGGTCCGGAAATCAGGCCGCGGTTCGTTCCAGTAGGAAAGTATTTTCTTGGAATGATGGACGGGCAGCCCAAAGCCTTCCGGTCGCATGTGATGGTAAAGGGGGCCAGCGGAGAACGCAGGACCGAAGTGCTTGAAGTGAACAAACCGATCGACTTCCATGGATGGAAGCTTTACCAGATGGGTTATGACGAAAAAGCAGGGAAGTGGTCGAGCCTGAGCCTTGTCGAGGCGGTCAACGATCCCTGGCTACCGTCGGTATATTGCGGGTTTTTTATGATTATGGCGGGTAATCTGCTCTATTTCTGGAAAGGTGTTAAAAAAATGGAGGAGGTATGACCCTGAACGAGTTTCCCCTGATCGCTCTCGCCACCATTGCCTGCTGGTCACTTGGCAGCGTACTGCAGATTCCGGCAAGGAAGTCGAAAGCCTTCGACGGCATATCCTGGTTGTTTTTCGTCTCCGGCACCATGGTGCTCGTCTGGTTCCTCGTCTCTTACTGGATCGCGCTCGAACGCCCCCCCCTCCGTACCCTCGGAGAGACCCGGCTGTGGTATGCCACCCTGATTCCTGTCGTAGGATTCCTGGTCGAGTATCGCTGGAAGATCAAATGGCTGAAATACTACTGCCTCGGCCTTGCCTCGTTCTTCCTTGGAATCAACGTCATGTATCCGGATGTGTTTCAGAAAGCCCTGATGCCGGCCCTGCAGAGCGTGTGGTTCATCCCGCATGTCGTGGTTTATCTGGTCTCCTACGTGCTGCTGGCAGCTTCATCGGTGTCAGGGTGGCATAACGTTTTGCTCAATGTCCGCGGCAAACGCTCAACGCTCTCCGAATCGATGTCGCATTACCTTGCACTGCTCGGTTTCGTCCTGTTGACTTTCGGGCTGGTTTTCGGAGCGCTCTGGGCCAAGGAGGCGTGGGGCCATTACTGGACCTGGGATCCCAAGGAGACCTGGGCGTTCATATCCTGGCTCGCCTATCTCGGTTACCTGCACCTCGTTGCAAGGAAGACCGATCCAAGGTCTCTCCAGTGGTATCTCGGCCTGGCGTTCATCGTGCTGCTCGTCTGCTGGTTCGGCGTGAATTACCTGCCTTCAGCGCAGAACAGCGTGCATACCTACTCGGGTTGAGAGGAAGCCGACAGAAGGTGAGAAAGGACCGGAAGGACTTAAAGGACATCAATGCTGAAGAAAAGATTCTTCACTTTTTGGTCCTTTAAGTCCTTCCGGTCCTTTTCTTTTTTTACAGCTCCACGATCAGATGCTCTTCGGTGGAATATCCCTGGAGCGCCTTGATCAGCTCGTCGATCAGGCCGGGGCCGAATTTGTTCAGGTAATAGAAGATGTTGATCGTCCTTTCCTGGGGTTTGCCTTCCGGGAAGAGGTTCAGTTCCGCCTTGTCGAGCTGTTGCAGCAGTTCGTCGTGTTTTCTTCTTCCCGCCCGATAGGTCTTCTCCTTTATGCTTCCGATGATTTTGGCAACCTGTCCTGAAGATGCTGCCAGGAAAGGCTGTAATGTCGGGTCCATTTTTACGAGCGCCGGTTCAAGCGTCGAAAGGGCTTTTGCAACTTCAGATTCGACCTGCTCGAACAGCGAGTCGATGTCGTGGTTCCCGGCGCCGGAGACCATCGATTTGCGAAGCTGCTGAAGATCCTGGAATACGGCATCATACACCTGTTTTCTCGAAAAACTCGGTCTTCCTGTTACCTTGAGCACCTTGTCCATCGTTCGCGCGATTTTCGGCTCGACGAGAGTGAAGCTGCCGCGCGGGATCATGAACGGCATGACCATGCCGAAATGTTCGTAGGCTTTCCGGAACTGCGCCATGTAGCTGATCTCTCCAGGGCCACCGACATAGGCGAAGGTCGGCAGGACGGCATCCTGCACAAGTGGTCGTAGAATGACGTTGGGGCTGAATTTTTCAGGATGGTCCTGGCATATCTCGATCAGCTGGTGACGTGTGTACCGTTGCCTGTCGGGAAGGATGACGAAGTTGTCGGATGCAGGTTGTTCGATTTTCAGTCGCTGCCCCTGCTGGGTGAGGAAGAAGGCATTGACCGCTCTCGGCTTGGTCTGGGCAGGATATCCCATCGATTCGAGGATAGAGCTCTGTGCGACCACGTCGTATGAGGTGGCAGGGCAGGTTTCGATCTCCCGGCAGAGGATTTCACCCGCCAGCTTTTTGAACTCGGGATCCTGGGTGGAAAGAAGTATCAGCGGGTGCTCCCTGAACAGCCGCATCATCGTTTTTGCAAAGGCGATCTCGAAGGTGGTGTCCGGTTCGTAGCATGAGATCAGGAGATCGGCAATATCCTGCTTGAAATCCGAATCAGGCAGGCTGTCAAGAAAATGCCGTACCGTGTCGGTGATGCCAGAGCCGAGCATCGTCGCACCGACCATCTGGTCTGTAAGCCGGTGTCCTCCCCCGGCCGTCACACGTTCGAGTCCTCCGCCCGAGAAAATGGATGCCGTGGCGGCTTCGTCGAAATCATGGTCTTCGCTTTCGATCCAGAAGATCGGCACGAAATCATATTCGGGGAAAAGCTCTTTCTGCTTGCCCGCCATCACCACGGCCGTCAGCGCCTTGTAGATGGTGTAGAGCGGTCCCGTGAAGAGCCCCGTCTGCTGGCCGGTGACGATCGCCATGCATCGCGGGGAGCGGAGCTTATCTATCTCCTGCTGCTGCCGTTCCGATCCTCCGAACATTCTGTTCTGCCTCGACAGGATGTTTGCCAGTTCCTGCCGACGGAAAGTCTTCGATGCGAGAATGCCGAGGTGACGATAGTAGTCGGCGTCCTTGCGGTAGTCAAGGTGGAAGCATCCGGAAACGAGACGGCTCCTCGCCTCTCCTTCGGATGTATAGTCGCAGAACAGACGGGGAAACCCCTTTTTCGGCGTCTGTATCCGCTGGTAGTCTATGAGAAAGGTATTCACGCTGTTACTTGTTCAGTCCCCAGGTTTCGAGTTCAGCCTTGAAGCGTCGATCGGTCAGGTCGCAGGAGAGCGGCGTGACCGCCACATAATTCTGCCGTACCGCATACTCGTCGCCGGAAAGGTCGTTGTCCTGAAGCAGGAGGGTGCCGCTGAGCCAGTAGTAAGGGTTGCCGTAAACGTCGTGCCGCTCGATGGCCGCTTCTTCCCATCGGGACCGTCCCTGTCCTGTGATCAGGATTCCCCTGATTTCCGTTTCGGGAACGTTGGGGATGTTGGCCGATAGTATGGTGTCGGGCGGCAGTCCCCGGCGAAGCACCTCCCTTGCAAGGGTTCTGGCAAACTTCGCAGCATAGGTGAAGTCGGCGTTTTCGTAGGTGGTAAGTGAAAACGCCAGCGACGGAATGTTCTGGATCGCTCCCTCCAGGGCGGCGGCGACAGTCCCCGAATAGAGGGTGTTCATGGCTGTGTTGCTTCCGTAATTGATGCCCGAGACGATGAGGTCCGGTTTGCATTCGAGAATGTGGCTCAATGCTACCTTGATGCAGTCGACGGGAGTCCCCGATACGGTATGGCCGAAAAACCGGTTGTTTCTCGAATACTTTCTTATGCGCAAGGGTTCTCCGAGCGTCATGGCATGGCTCATGCCGCTGTGAGGTTCGGCCGGGGCAACGACCGTCACTGAACCCAGTTTTTTCATCGATGCTGCCAGGGCATGCAGGCCGGGGCCTTCGATGCCGTCGTCGTTACAGACGAGGATATGTGGTTTACTTCGGGGATTCACGCTTCAGGTATCCATGATGTTTACTGTTATTCCCTCGTTTCACGTGATGTTCAGAAATCATGTCCAAGGCTGAAATAGAAAACCGTATCGGAAAAATTGATCTGGGCTGAATCGTTAAAGTGCTCTTTTTCGAAGGCGAACGGCTTGGCTACGGTAAACCTGGCCGGACCGAGGGGAGTTTCCCATACGAGGCTCGTCCCTGCACCCTGCACCAGCTGCGTGGTCGTCATGTTGCTTCGCTGTTCCCAGACATTACCGATGTTATAGGCAAAGATGAATGATGTCGGAAAGATGATCTGCAGGGGTGATTTGTATCGCAGCAGAGCCCCCAGCACGGCGATGTTGTTGCCGATCAGGTCGTTATCCTTCAAGCCGATAAAGCGGGAGCTGTATGCGTTGCCCATGCCTCCGAGGAAAAACTTTTCCGACAGGGGCACCGCGTTGCTGCTCGTTCCGGCAAGGGCGGTCAACTGGATGGTCGTATTGGGGTTGAGCAGAAAATTCTCTTCGTGCGATCCTGCGATCTGCCAGAACGGTTCGACGTCGTTGAAGAGGCTCGACGTCGAACTGTATCTGATGTTCGTATACCGGCCTTCAGTCGGGAGGAACGAACTGTCCCTTGTGTCGAGGGTAAACTGGCCACCGAACGACGCCATGTTGTTGTTCCCGGTCGCAAAGGGCTGAGGGAGCATGTCCTGAATGAATGACTGGGCGTTCTGCAGCGTGATGTTTGCAACGAGGCGGCCGTTTTTCTGGATCCTTGTGCCGAAGGCTGTCGTCACCCCGTAACGCTGTATGCCGAAAGAGCGCGGAAGGCCGGTCGCTTTTATGCCGGTCTGGTCTTTAAGCGCGAGTTGTCTTGTTTCGATATCGCGCTGGTCGAAAAACGCTTTTGAAAACATGGTCAGGGGCGTGCTGCCGAAGCGGGGGACGCTTAATTCCAGATTGAACCTGTTGTTCCTGTCGCTGAGCTTCGCCCAGCCTCCAATCGAGTTGGCTGTGCCGCCGAGGTTTTCGTTTCTGAAGTCAAGGAGCAACTGGGCATTCTGCGTCTCGTCGTACCTGACTCCGAGGCGAAGCACCGAGGGAGGTTTTTCGTCGAGCCTTATGTTGAGGCTGCGTTTGTGCCGATCTTCCCGGGATGTCAAGGTTTCCGTACTCAATGATACCCGGTTGAACACACCTGTCCCATAGAGCTGGTTGATCGTTTTTTCAGCATCTGCCAGCCGGAATGTAGTGGTGGTGTCGACGACCGTTTCGCGCATGATCGGCATTTTCCCGGTGATGTTCCGGTCCTGGGAGATGCTTATCGAGTCGACTTTTCCGTCTGAGAGCCGCACGGTGAGCTTGTCGCCGTTGATCGATGTCCTGTCGATTTCCACGAGGCTGTATCCCTTTTCCCGGTAGAGCATGACCAGCTTTTCGAGCGATCTCGTCGCAACGGCATTGGTGTAGAGCTTGCCTGTCAGCGGTCTGAACGCGTTGTCGATTTCTTTTGCAGGTATCGGTTTTTCCGGGCCGCCGACAACTTCGACGATGTTGATGCGGGGCAGCGGGACAAGCACGAAAACAGCCGTTCCCGCATGTTCATCCAGAATTACGCGTGCCTGCGTGAACATGTCTGTGGCAAGCAGCTCGCGAAGCGCTTTTTTTACGTGTGATTCATTGCGGACGATCGCCTTTGCCGTTCTCATCTGTTCCACATATCCGGGCGTTTGCGGTATCCCCTCTATCGTTTTCGAGAAACGGGTGATATCGATATCCCGGTTGCCGGTCACCTGGATGTTTCTCTTGACGGTCGATGCGAGAAGTTTGCCTTTTGCGTAACCGGCATCGATCAGCTGGCGAATGTCTGAAAAATCGGTCGCCTTGTGGTTTCCGATCTCCGGGGAGATGACGATGTCGGCGCGGTCGAGTTGCTGTGGATACTGGATCTGTGTCAGGATGGTCATCGCCTGGTCGGCGGCCTTCCATGGGAGATCGATATCTTCGCTGTCGGTATACATCTTTCCGTGCGTGTCGACGGCAACCTTGTACCCTGCTCCGACGATGTCGAGTTCGTCGACCGGCAGGTTGGCGACCAGTCCCCCGTCAGCGAGTTTCCGGCCGTTACGCTCGATCGGCTGGTAGAGGATGGGAATGGTGCTGCTGGCCCGCATGGCTTCCGAAAGGGGACCGGAGGTCAGGGTTACCCGTCTGCCGGAGATCAGGTCTGTGGTGACCGCCCTGAAGCTTACCGGAAGGTCTGAAAATTCGTAACCGGTATGGTAGGGTGCGTTCAGGATGAGCAGGTCGATGGTTCTCGACAGTGTTTGTGCCGAGCTCATCGATTTGGGTACGATCAGCCGGAAATTTTCGAATCGTATGGCGATCGAGGCCCTGTCCCTGATATTTTTCTGTTCGAGGTAGCTGTTGGCCCTGGGTGCATCGTCATCGAGCGAGACCAGTTTCTGCCAGGGGAGCGACAGCGCTATGGATTCCAGCTCTGACGCGGTATATCCTGAACTGTACAGGCCGCCGACAAGAGCTCCCATGCTGGTGCCGGCGATGAAGTCGATCGGGATATCCTCCTCTTCGAGCGCCTTGAGCACTCCGATCTGGGAAACGCCGTTGGCGCCTCCGCCCGACAGGGCCAGCCCGACGGTCTTTCGCAGGGGCCTCATGGCGGGCAGGATTGCGTACCGCTTGTATGGAGTGTCGAGTGTGTCCGGGTAGACTATCGTGGCGGCAGAAGCGGTATTGCCACGGTAGACAGGCAAGCCGGTGATCATGAGGAGAACGGCAAGCGTCATCAGGGCGGCATGCCTTGTCGGGAGATGGATCTGTATGCGTTTGCAGTTCAAAGCGAATCCGGGCGCAGCCTGTTTTTGAGATCTCGTGCTGAGTTCATATCTTCAGTTTTAATGTAAACTCTTTAGTGGTAATAATAAAAATGGTCTGGTTCAAACGGGCGAAGCCCTCGATCCGAACGACGGATAAACGCGATACCCCTGAGGGTCTCTGGTCTAAATGCGATTCGTGCGGAGCGGCGCTTCATAAAAAACAGCTTGAAGACCATGTGTATACATGCCCGGAATGCGGTTTCCATTTCCGTATCGCCCCGGAGCAGTATTTCTCCTTTTTATTCGACGACGGCAGTTGGGAGGAGTTTGACGGCCAGCTCAGGGCTGCCGATCCCCTGACGTTCGTCGATACGAAGAAGTATCCGGATCGCGTTCGGGACACCATGGCCAAGACCGGCAAAACCGAAGCGTGCAGAAACGCCCTGGGCAAGATGGGTGGTTCCACGACGGTCATCTCTGCCATGGATTTCGGTTTCATCGGGGGCTCCATGGGTTCTGTCGTCGGCGAAAAGATAGCCCGCGCAGCCGACAGGAGCGTAGAGCTCAATGCGCCGCTTATCGTTATCTCCAAATCCGGAGGCGCTCGCATGATGGAAGGCGCTTTCAGCCTCATGCAGATGGCAAAGACGGCCGCTCGTCTTACCAGGCTGGGCGAGCGGGGCATTCCCTTCATTTCGCTGATGACCGACCCGACCACGGGAGGGATCAGCGCATCTTTCGCCATGCTGGGCGATCTCAATATCAGCGAACCCAACGCCCTGATCGGTTTTGCCGGTCCGCGAGTCATCCGGGATACCATTAAACGCGACCTGCCCGAAGGGTTCCAGCGGGCCGAGTTCCTGCAGGAGCATGGATTCGTCGACCTCATCGTGCACAGGAAAGATCTCAGGGAGCAGCTGATCAGGTTGATTGGCCATATGGCGTGAGAGGAGGGCGTTACACGTGACGCGTGACGCGCGAGGAAATTCATGGACTGTATGGACGGAATGGACGGAATGGACAGGGAATGAAAAATACCTGGCAAACCCGCCACGGTGCCCCTTGTCACGCGTCACGTCCCACGGGTCACTAGTCACGGGTCACTAGTCACGGGTCACTAGTCACGAGTCACGAGTCACAGGTCACGCGTCACGAGTCACAGGTCACGCGTCACGCGTCACGTCTTCCCCATCCCAGCGCCCTGCTTGTCACGGGAAACTGTGTCTTGAAAATCTCCATGACTCCAACAGCGATGTCCCTGTGCTCCTTCTGGGTGCCCGGATCGGTACGGACTTCGAGGTAGTGTATCCAGCTGCGTATCGACCCTTTCATGTAGAGCTTCGTCTGGGTCGCCAGAGGGAGCAGTACCCGTGCACACTCCTTTGCGATTCCTTTCTCCAGGGCTTCCTCATACTTTTCCATTGACAGCTTCGCCACGCTCTCCTGTGCCTCGTCGAACCAGCGGACGGTGGCTTCGTCAAGATCATCGAGGGAGTTTTGCCGGTTCTTGGTGTCCTGGCGCCTCGGTTCGTAGTGCTCTATGGCCGAAGCTTTGGCATATCTTTGGGAGAATTCCTGAAAACAGAAGCTTCTGTGACGCAGGATCTGGGGTGAAATTGCCCTTGACGTAACGATTTCGACGGTCATGTCCACCATTTCGAAAATGCTCCAGTGCCTGTTGACGATGCAGTAGGAGAGGAGCTTTTCGTAGTCCTGAGTCTCCTGGTGGGGACTGGATACCCTTGCGCAGTATGCGATGAGCCCTTCGGGCGTAAGCGGACGTTCGTCTACTTCGATCAGGGGGTTCGTGACGGAGATGAGGCGTACCTGCATGATGGTCTGGTATGGTTTGAACGATGTTGTTCAATAAATATAAAGTCTTAAAGTCTGGGCGCAACTTGACGCGGTTAAATTATTTAAGGATTCAGGAACCGGATTTCTGGAATTCTTGTTCTGTCTCTGTATTTTAGGTGGTAATTGCAATGCTCCGACGAACCGGAAGGATCGTCCGGCCGGAGCTCGAACAACACAAAAGGGCTGCTTTAACATGGCAAATATCAATTTCGGCTTTGAACATCAGGCGAAGAAGCTCTATTCCGGAGCAATCGAACAGGGCATCACCAACCAGCTCGTGCCGATGGTCATCGAGACCTCCGGACGCGGCGAACGCGCGTTCGACATCTTTTCCCGCCTGCTCAGGGAGCGTATCATATTTCTCGGATCGGGGATCGACGAACATGTGGCCGGCCTGATCATGGCCCAGCTCATCTTCCTTGAGTCAGAGGATCCTGAGCGCGACATCTATATCTATATCAACTCTCCCGGAGGCAGCGTGTCTGCTGGACTCGGCATCTATGACACGATGCAGTACATCCGCCCCGACATCTCCACGGTCTGCGTCGGCATGGCCGCAAGCATGGGTGCGTTTCTGCTTGCCAGCGGCACTCCCGGAAAGCGCGCTTCGCTGCCGCACTCCCGCATCATGATCCACCAGCCTTCCGGCGGTGCGCAGGGCCAGGAGACCGACATCCTCATTCAGGCTAGGGAGATCGAAAAGATCCGCCGCCTGCTCGAAGAGCTGCTCGCAAAGCACACCGGACAGGATGTCTCGAAGGTTCGTGAAGATTCCGAAAGGGATCGCTGGATGAACGCCGGTGAAGCGAAAGAGTACGGTATCATCGACCAGATATTCGAAAAACGCCCCGCCCCTCCCAAAGTCGACTGACCGCCGGAGCAGAGAGCATATGTGCCGCTGTGGACCGTTCTGCGCAATTCGCGCATGACCGATTTGCAGCGGCGTTTTTTCAAGGAACCTTGCTGTAACCATAACCATGACCGATCATACCGCTGCGCAGAATCTCGAGAAAACCTATAACCACCACGACGTAGAGGAACGCTGGAAAAGTGCGCACTGGGAGGCGCTCGGTGTGTTTCACGCCGAAAGCTCAAGGGTCCTTGAAAAGGGGGTTTCCCCCTACACCGTGCTGATGCCGCCGCCGAACGTGACCGGCAGCCTGACGCTCGGTCACGTCCTGAACCATACGCTTCAGGACATCTTCATCCGATACGCCCGAATGGCAGGTCGTGAAGCCCTGTGGCTTCCCGGTACGGACCACGCAGGCATTGCGACCCAGACGGTGGTCGAACGCAAGCTCCGGCAGGAGGGGGTCACCAGGCACGACCTCGGTCGCAAGGATTTCCTTGCCAAGGTATGGGAGTGGCGTGACGAGTACGGAGGGCTTATTCTCAAACAGCTCCGAAAGCTCGGCATCTCCTGCGACTGGCGCAGGAACCTGTTCACCATGGACGAACGCGCCTCAGAGGCGGTCATCAATTCGTTCATCTCCCTATACCGTGACGGCCTGATCTACCGAGGCGCGAGGATCATCAACTGGTGCCCGGTTTCCCAGACGGCCCTGTCTGACGAAGAGGTAATCATGAAATCCCGGCGGGACAAACTCGTCTATGTCAGTTATCCGCTGGCAAAGGATCCGGAACGGTCGATCACCATCGCGACCGTGCGTCCTGAAACCATCCTTGCCGACGTGGCCATCGCGGTCAACCCCAACGACCCTCGTTACAGCGACCTTATCGGTGAACTGGTCGTCGTTCCCGTCGCCGGGCGCCACATCCCCGTCATCGCCGATGATTACGTTGATATCGAATTCGGTACCGGTGCGTTGAAGATCACCCCCGCCCATGATCCGAACGATTACGAAGTCGCCAAACGCCACAACCTTCCAGCCTTTTCCGTCGTCGGCAAGGACGGTCGCATGACCGACGATTTCGGTTATGCAGGCATGGACCGGTTCGATGCGAGGGAAAAGATCATCACCGACCTTGAAGAGCTCGGCCATCTGGTTCGCGTCGAGGAGTACGAGCACAACGTCGGGTACTCGGAACGTGCCGATGTAGTGGTCGAACCCTATCTTTCGGAGCAGTGGTTCGTGAAAATGAAGCCGCTTGCCGAGCCTGCCCTCAAGGCGGTGAACGACGGAGAAATCCGCTTCCATCCCGAGCACTGGATCAACACCTATCGCCACTGGATGGAGAACATTCAGGATTGGTGCATCTCCCGTCAGCTCTGGTGGGGACACCGGATTCCGGCATGGTACGACCAGAGCGGAAACGTATGGGTCGCCTCCTCCTACGAAGAGGCCTGTCACCTGGCGGGTACCGACAAGCTGGTTCAGGACGAGGATGTGCTGGATACCTGGTTTTCGTCGTGGCTCTGGCCGCTGACCACCCTCGGCTGGACGGGCCTGCACAGCGATAACGACGACCTCAGGGCGTTTTATCCGACCGACACCCTGGTGACCGGTCCCGACATCATCTTCTTCTGGGTCGCCAGAATGATCATGGCCGGCATCCACTTCAAGGGTGACGTTCCGTTCCGTGACGTCTACTTCACCAGCATCATCCGCGACATGAAGGGACGCAAGCTCTCCAAGTCGCTCGGGAACTCGCCCGATCCGCTCAAGGTGATCGACACCTACGGTACCGACGCACTGCGTTTTACCATCGTCTATATCGCTCCGCTCGGCCAGGACGTGATGTTCGGCGAGGAGAAGTGCGAGCTGGGCAGGAACTTCGCCACCAAGATATGGAACGCATCCCGTTTCGTCTTCATGCAGCGTGACCGCGTGTTCGGCTCCAGCGAGGATTTCGAGCAGGCCTTTGCCGCCTTTGTCCCTGACCGTGAGCTGATGACGGATTCAGGCTTGTGGATCATGTCCCGCTTCCACTCCATGCTTGAAAGGTACCATCACGCAATGGCCCAGTTCAAGGTCAACGACATGGTCAAGATCGTCCACGAATTTTTCTGGGGCGATTACTGCGACTGGTACCTCGAAGCCCTGAAAAGCGAACTCTCCGGCGAACCGTCCGCAGAACAGGCTCGCCATACGGTTTGCCTTGCGGTTCATATCCTCGAGGGTGTGCTCAAAACCCTGCATCCTGTCATGCCGTTCATCACCGATGAGATCTGGCATGCCATTGCGCCTCACAGCCCCGAAGAAAGCATCGCACTCACCGTCATGCCGAAACCCGATGCTTCGTGGGGAGCTGAAGACGCGGCCTCGTTTGATCTTGTCCGCAACATCGTATCCGAAATCCGCAGCCTTCGCTCAGCATTCAACGTTCCTCATGACCTGCGTGCCGAAGCGATCGTCAAGGTCGCCTCGAAGGAAGCCCGTACGGCGCTTGTAGCCTGCAACAGGATATTTCCCGCCATGACCAGATGTGAGGTGCAGTTGGCAGAGGGCATTGAAAGACCAGCCCACTCCGCTGGTTCTGTCGTGGACGGCAATGAACTATTTATCCGCCTTGAAGGGTTGATATCCTTTGAAAAGGAGAAGATCCGCGTTGAGAAGGAGATCGCTAAGGTTTCAGCATATATTGAATCTCTTCACAAAAAGCTTTCAAATCAAGCCTTTGTCGCCAACGCTCCAGCAGATGTCGTCGCCAGGGAACAGGAAAAACTGGAGGAGGCCCGATCACTTGTGCGAAAGCTTCATGATAACCTTGATGTGCTTGCGCTGTAGGTTGTGCATTTTTTGCTGAGAAATGTCAGAAATATTTCGGATATTCCCAGCTTGCAGCCGTATGTCCGGGATTTTGCCGTTTGTGCCTGAGGCTGGTGGCAATAGTGCGGTTTTTTATCCTTGAAAGTATCGTGAAGTTCGAAAGGGGAGCTATACATGAGGCAATTGAAAATAAGCAAGCAGATTACCAACAGGGAGAGTCTCTCCCTGGATCGTTACCTTCAGGAGATCGGAAAATACGAGCTGCTGACGGCTGACGATGAGGTGAAGCTTACCATGGCGATCAAGGAAGGCTATGACATGCCTGTTGATACGCCTGAATATAAACGCGCCAAAAGAGCCCTCGACAAGTTGATCAAGGGAAACCTGAGATTTGTGGTTTCTGTAGCAAAACAGTACCAGAATCAGGGCCTGACCCTCGGTGACCTTATCAACGAAGGCAACCTCGGCCTGATCAAGGCTGCGAAGCGTTTCGATGAAACCCGTGGATTCAAGTTCATCTCCTATGCCGTATGGTGGATCCGTCAGTCGATCCTTCAGGCGCTTGCAGAGCAGTCGAGGATCGTGCGTCTGCCGCTGAACAGGGTAGGCACCCTGAACAAGATCAGCAAGGCCTACAGCCAGCTGGAGCAGGAGTACGAGCGTGATCCAAACACCAAGGAGCTCGCCAACCTGCTTGACATGGATTCTCAGGATGTGGCCGACACCCTCAAGATTGCCGGACGGCATGTGTCGGTTGACGCTCCTTTCGCACAGGGCGACGACAACCGCCTGCTCGACGTTCTCCAGAACGACGGGCATATGCCTGACCACGGCCTGAACCGCGACTCGCTGACCCTCGAGGTCGAGCGTTCGCTCTCGGTGCTTGCCCCCAGGGAAGCCGACGTCATCCGCTCATATTTCGGCATCGGCATGGACAATCCGCTGACCCTCGAAGAGATCGGCGAAAAGTTCAAACTGACCCGCGAGCGTGTCCGCCAGATCAAGGAGAAGGCCATCCGCCGCCTCCGCCAGTCGGCTTACAACAAGGTGCTCAAGGAGTACATCGGAAGCTGACCTTTCAGCGTGGACAAACAATTCAAAAGCCGGCAGCAGTATCGCCGGTTTTTTTGTTGTCATGAGCCAGCCCGGGTTTTGCCGCACCGGCTGATTGTTTTGCATGTCGATTTCCTGTAATTTCCATTTATGAAATCCATTGACGCACTATTGCCGCATAAGGCAAGACGGCCGCAGCGAATAGACATATTCTTATCCCGACTCAACCGTTCAGCAACATTCCAAAGCAGAGGTAAGCCATGAAAAAATCGGTCAAAGGCATTCTGGCGTCGATTGGCGTTTCAGCACTGATCGCGGGAGGATCACTTCCGCTGATGGGAGCGGACAGACCTGAAACCCCCCAGGTCAAGGAGGGCAAGGCCGGGAAAAAATGTGCAGGAATGAAGAAGGCTGAACCGACCGCGAACGTCAAAGCCTCCAAAAAAAGCACGGCGGTGGTGAAAGATAATGTTACTGGCAAAAAATGTGCAGGAATGAAGCCTGATGCCAAGGTGAAAGCCGGCGCGGAGACAGCCAAATAATGGTTTTCATTCCATTCGGTACAGGGTGCTGAAAGCTGATGGAGAGTCGCAGAGGTGGAAACAGGTACCGGCTTGCCGATTCGCTCCGCATGGAGTCCCGTGGAGACGGGATTCACCTGACATGGCAGGAGCCTGTCGGCGGGAGGATTCGGCAGGCCATGGCGGACATGGATGACCTGCTTGGCCTGAAAATCGTGACCGGGAACCTGGACCTGAAGTCGCTTGCCGATACCCACGACCTTCCGTTGAGCCGCTTTTACCGGCTTCTCTCCTATCTCGATCGCAAGGGGATTCTCAAAGCCCCGGCAACGTTGCTGCGCCGTGATCCGGAACTGTTTGGCCGCGACCTGGGGGATGAGCTGTTCACACTTGCCCATTTCGGGTTGCAGTGGCATATCACCAACGCCTGTGACCTGCATTGCCGGCACTGCTATGACCGGAGCCAACGCTCTCCGATGACCGAAGCCCAGGCGCTTCGTGCCCTTGACCAGTTCCAGCACTTCTGCCATGAACACTGGGTGGTCGGCCATATCGCGTTCACCGGCGGCAACCCGTTTCTTTATCCGGGTTTTTTTGACCTTTACCGGGAAGCCGTAAACCGCGGGTTCGAGGTCGAGATTCTCGGCAACCCTGTCTCCGGCGACCAACTTGAGAAGCTCTGCTCGATAAGGCCACCCGGGCAGTTTCAGGTAAGCCTGGAGGGGCGACGATCCTGCAATGACCGTATCCGTGGCGAGGGCTCCTTTGACAAGGTCATGGCATTCCTCGATCTCCTGAAGTCATACGACATCCCTTCCGGGGTCATGTTGACATTGCACGAGGAGAATTACCGCGAGGTGTTGCCGCTTGTCCGGTTGCTTGAAGGTCGAACCGATGCTTTCAACTTTACCCGCCTCTCGCAAACCGGAGAGGGTGCCGCCCTCAGGCAGATCCCTCCCGAACAGTATAAAGGGTTCCTTGATCGCTACATTGCCTGTGCGGCCTCCAGTCATATCGCCGCCTGCAAGGAAAGCCTCATCAATCTCGCTCTCTGGGAGCGTGGCGAGAAAACGACGCCCGGATGTACCGGAACCGGCTGCGGAATTGCCTTTGATGGTGTGATTCTCCTTCCTGACGGCGAGGTTCACGGTTGCCGCAAGCTGCCGTCACGAATGGGCAATCTGTGGCAGCAGACGCTGGAGGAAATCTATTTTTCACAGGCCAGTGCAGCACTCCGGCGTGGCATGCGGGCATGTGACGGATGCCCTGTCCGTGCTGTCTGCGGCGGCTGTATCGCTGCTTCAACGGTATCTCCGTCCGGGTTTGAATATACGGTAGACCCATGCTGCTGGCGCTTATGGGGCAAATAGGGGGGCACGCCAGTCGGCCTGCAACAAGGTGCTCAAGGAGTACATCGGAAGCTGACCTTTCAGCGGGAACATACTATTCAAAAAAGCCGGCAGCAGTATCGCCGGATTATTTGTTTTTTTTGGGGGGGGGGGGAGATTGCCGTGACGCTTAAAAAGAGATGGGAGCGGGGCTGTTTCATGCATCTTCGAGGTTCATTCCGTGCATCAAGTCCATACCGTCCATGATCTGCGTAACGCGTCACGTGTTACGAGTCACGTGTTACGAGTCACGTGTTACGAGTCACGAGTCACGAGTCACGAGTAGTCCCCATTCCCCAGTCACGCGTCACGCCCCTCTTCATCCACACCTGATCCTCCTCTCCGATCCCAAATATCCTGCTGGCGTTGCCGTTGCGGATGGCGATCTCGATCATGCCGCTGCTTCCGATATAGGCAAGGGGCATTCCTGGCTCGACCTCTCCGTAGGTGCGCAGGATGGGTAGTGAGCCTGAGGTACCGGCAGAGAGATGCCAGGAAGGGTCGCCTTCGATCATTGATGCGTCGAAGGAGGTGATGATGTTGCCGAAGTGGTCGATCGAAACGACCTCCCCCTTCCAGCCGGTGCCGTTTTCAAGTTGGTCGTTCCTGAACATGGTGATCCGGGCGCAGGTCGAAAGCTCGACTTCGGGGCCAAGATCCTCGACAGGAACCCCTGCGGCAAGGTGAGCCGCAACCGGGGAAAAAATGTCTCTTCCGTGGAAGGTCGCGCTGCGGTTCGGAAGGTGGAACCTGGTATCGGTGAGCGCATGGCATCGGGCGTCGGGGAATCTGTCGAACACCGGAGTCAGCAGGCCGTTATCGGGGGCGACGAAGCGGTAGGGGCCTGCCTGCAGGGCGATAGCCCTGCGGAGGGTTCCGACACCGGGATCGACGATGCAGGCGAAAACCGTCCCTTCGGGGAAATATCCTGATGAGCGGTCGAGGTGGAACGCGCCTTCACGAACGTTCTGGGAGCTGACGGAATGGGTCAGGTCGATGACCTGCGCGCTTCTGCATATGGTAGCGATTACTCCCTTCATGACGCCGACAAAGGGGTCCTGGAGGCCGAAGTCGGTCAGGAGTGCGATCAGGGGCGGCTTGGGCATGATGTGCTATTCGTTGGCTGAACGGAAGAGCATCGCCCCGCCCAGGAGAAACAGGATGTTGGGGAGCCATGCGGCCAGCACGGGATCGATCAGGCCGTTGTATCCGATACCGCTGAGCGTCTTGAGCATGCCGAGGTAAAGGAAGCCGACGAGCAGGCTGATGGCCGCTTCAAGCGCGAGCCCGCTTCGTTTTTTCCTGGTTGAGAGCGGGACGCCGATCAATATGATGATCATGCTGGCGAACGGCAGCGCGATCTTTGTCTGGAGTTTGACCTTTGCTTTTTCGAGACCGGACAGCCCCGACTTTTCCTTTTGCCTGATGAAATTATAGTGCTGCACGATATTCATCTCATCGGGGTCGGCATCGATCATCCTGAAGCTATCTTTCGAAAGCGACAGTTTGAGCGTGTCGGTAGCCGGATTAGACACGAAACGATCTCCTTCAGCTGAAAAATACCTTGTTCTCGTGTTGTAGAACACCCATCGTTTCACGGCTGGCTGGTACTTCATGGAGTCGGCGTCGATTCGCGAAACGATATGGCTTCCTTTGAACTCTTCGAGAGAGATGGTGGATGCGCCCAGCCGGTCGCGGCCGATTTCGTTGACGGAGAGTATCCTTGTTTTCGATTCAATGATGTGGAACGGACCCGCATCGCTGTTGTCCTTGTTTTTGAGGTGCCGTTTCTCAAAGCCTTTGGACCAGTCGTAGGTCGCCGGGGCGACAAGGCATGAATTGACCATGTTGATGCAGGTAATCAGCAGGGCAACGACCATGAACGGTTTCATAAGTCTTGCCAGGCTGACGCCAGCCGATTTCAGGGCAGGCAGTTCGCATTGCATCGAGAGCTTTCCGGTGACGAACAGCGAGGCGAGCAAAGCGCTGAGCGGCGTCGTGAGAAGAAACGTGTCTGGCAGGCCGCTCAGGTAAAACAGGATGATTTTTCCGACAGGGATATGCCGGTCCATGAACACATCGAGGTTCTCGATCAGGTTGATCAGGATGAACAGGGCCGCAAAGCTCGCAATCGAGAACAGGAAGGTCACCAGAAACTGTCTTGCGATATAGCGATCGATCAGGCTCATGTATGGCGTATTCCCGGTGCGCTTCATCTTCGGGGACGGCTTTTGCCCTGCTGTTGTTCCTTTGGTCATCTGGGGATCTCGATTAATAACCGAAAATCTCCTCTAACGTCAGGAACGTCACATCGCCATATTTGCCAAGAGTCTTGAGGTCGAGCTCGCTCTTTTTACCGAGCACCAGCATTACCTGGTTTTTGTCCCTGAACTTCGATGCATGGAATTTTTCGATATCGTCGAACGACATTTCGGGTGTTTTCTCGAAGACCTCTTTTCTGATGTCATGGTCGAGCCCCACCCGCCTTGCCTCCTCGAGCGCGAAAAGAATCTCGCTTTTTGTCATCCGCTCGGTCCGGATTTTCTGGTCGATGCCCGCCTTTGCCGACGTGAACAGCTCCGGCGATTCGGGAAGTTTCTGCATCAGCGCCTGAAATCCCTGGAGAGCTTCGGGCAGCTTGTCTGACTGGGTCCCGATATAGCTGAAGAGATAGCTGTGCTTGTCCATCTCCTTGGGAAGCTTGTACACAGAAAATACGGAATAGGCCAGGGCCTTGGCTTCGCGCATCTCCTGGAAGACCACCGAAGACATGCCGCCGCCGTAATACTCATTGAACAGCGTGACGAGCGGAACCGTGGCGGCGTTATAAGGATCGCTTCTCGACAGCATGATGATCTCGGCCTGGGTCATGTCGTAGTCAACCACATAGACATGGTTTTTCGCCGTTTCAAGCTCCTTGAACGGGTTGTTTTCGGGAACGGGGTTGAACTGCTTAGCGAAATGTCGCATGCTTTTCAGCTCGGTGAGAAGCGCTTCCGGCGTTTCCGGGCCGTAATAGAGCACCCTGTGACGGTAGCTCATGAACTTCTTTATCTCGTTCAGCAGCTCCTCCGGGGTCAGCTGATCGATCTCCCTGTCGCTCAATACGTTGGTGAACGGTGATTTCGGACCGAATTTCCCGTAGTTGACCATCGCTTCGAAGAGTATTTTGCGCTTCGCAAGCTTGTCGTCGGCGCGCTCTTTCTGGATGCCCTCCTTCAGCTTTTCGAGCGCCTGGGCATCGGGTTGTGCATCGCCCAGCAGCTCGTCGAGCCTCGCGATGGCTTGCGTGAAGTTCTTCTTCAGGCCTGAGAGTTTGAGGTAGACGTAGTCGTCGGCGGTAAGTACCGTGAACTCGGCTCCGAGCTTGTAGAGCTCCTGGCTGAACTCTGCCGGGGTAAGCTTGGAGGTGCCGAGATACGAGAGGTAGTCGAGGGCGGTATCGATTTTCCTGTTCTGGTTTGCGCCGGTGTCGAAAATGAAATACAGGCTGTATATGTCGTTTTCAGTGTTCGGTACGTAATGAAGCCTGATTTCCGGATTGAGGTCGTAGTATCCGATGTCTTTCCTGAAATCGAGGAATACCGGGTTGACGACGCCCGTTTTTTCTGCCAGCAGGGTTTCGGCGAAGCTCGACGAGTGGTCGCGGTTGACCTTGATTGGAGTAATCGGCGGTTTCTGGATCTTTGCTTCGCTCTTCCTCTTTCCGTTTTTCTTGTAGACGGCCACGTAGTTCGAGGTGTAATGCTTTCTGGCAAAATCGATGATATCCTGCCTCGTGATCTTTTCGATCCGTTCGATCCGGTGTACGTACCTGTCCCAGTCCATACCCCAGACGTATGCGTCAACGAATGCTTCGGTGCGACCTCGGTTTGACTCATACTGCTTCAGCTCTTCGAGCTTGAGGTCGTTGATGATGGCTGTGATCAGCCATTCAGGGAATTTGCCCTCCTTGACGAGTTCGATCTGTTCGAGAAGCAGTTTCTTGACCTCGTCGAGGCTCTGGCCCTCTCTCGGTTTCGCGCTGAGGATGTGGGTCGAGTAGTCTTTCATGAAAACCGGCATCGATCCTGCGTCAAGCACCTTCTGCTGCTGGTTCAGGTTAAGGTCGATCAGCCCGGCGGTATGGTTGAAAAGGATCTTGTCGACGAGCGTCAGCATGTCGGCGTCGTCTGAGTTGACGCCGCCGAACCTGAAGCCGATCACCAGCTCTTCCGCTTCGGGGCCGGTCACGGTTTTTGTTATCGGTGCGGTGATGGGGGGCTCGACCGGAGAGTGGAATTCCGGAACCTCTTTCGGCGCGAGCGCCGAGAATTTCCGGTCGATCATCCTGATGGCCGCATCCGGGTCGAAGTCGCCGGCGATACAGATGGCCATGTTGTTCGGTACGTACCAGGAGCGATAGTAGTTCATGACGTTCCTGATCGATGGCTTTTTCAGGTGCTCTGCCTTGCCGATCGTGGTCTGCGTTCCGTAGGTGTGTGTCGGGAACAGGCCGCTGAAAAGGTCTTCCCAGAGCTTTCGGCTGTCGCTGTCCATGGTCATGTTCTTCTCTTCGTACACGGTCTCCAGCTCGGTGTGGAACAGGCGCATGACCGGGTTCCGGAACCGCTCCGCTTCAATGGTCAGCCATCGATCCAGTTCGTTCGACGGGATGTCGTTGATATAAACGGTCTGCTCTACCCAGGTGTATGCGTTGGTGCCGCGGGCTCCGATCGAGTTGAGCAGCTTGTCGTACTCGTTCGGTACGGTGTACTTCGCGGCGACGTTAGAGATGCTGTCGATGTCACGGTAGATGGCCGCCCTGTGTTCAGGGTCGTTGGTCGAGCGGTATTGTTCGTAAAGCTCTATTATTTTTTCAAGTTCGACATGCTCTTTGGCATAGTCGAGCGATCCGATCGAGTCGGTGCCCTTGAAGAGCATGTGTTCGAGATAGTGCGCCAGGCCTGTCGTCTCTGCCGGGTCGTTCTTGCTGCCGGCCCGGACGGCGATGGATGTGTAGATCCTCGGCTCGTCGCTGTAGGGGCTCATAAAGACGGTCAGGCCGTTATTAAGCTTGTAGATCCTTGTGTGAAGCGAATCTCCGGGGATGGTCGTGTATGGGTAGTTTGCTTTTTCGGTCATCATGGATTTACAGGAAATGAGATGGAGCAGCACTATGCCGAAGGTGAGCATGCGGCATGTCCTGCCTGTGTATTTCAGGAAAGGTCCGGTCATGGATCGTCATCATCGTCAAAGAGTCAAAGAATATACCATCTGGTCGCACTTACCGGCAGGAACAAAAACGTACATTACGAAAATTCCGGAAAAGAGCCGGAAAAAAAGCGATAGTCGTGTCGACGCCCAAAGCATACCGCCAACGGCCAAAAGAACTAACTATCCCTGTTATTAGTTCTTGTTTCGGTTGTTCGAGTCTGCCATTCATTTATTACCAATTCATTCATGCAGGGAAGTCAGGGAGGAAAGTTCAGGCTGGTGAGTCCATACGGCCCGACAGGGGATCAGCCGGCAGCGATACAGGCCCTGACGGAAGGGGTGCTCAGGGGTGACCGGTGGCAGACCCTGCTCGGCGTTACCGGTTCAGGCAAGACCTTCACGGTTTCCAACGTCATCGAGGCCATCAACCGCCCGACCCTTGTGCTCAGCCACAACAAGACGCTTGCAGCACAGTTGTACGGAGAACTCAGGCAGTTTTTTCCCGATAACGCGGTCGAATATTTTATCAGCTATTACGATTTCTACCAGCCGGAGGCCTATATCCCTTCGATGGACAAGTATATCGCCAAGGACCTCAAGATCAACGACGAGATCGAACGGCTGCGGTTGAGGGCCACCAGCTCCCTGCTGAGCGGGCGCAACGACGTGATCGTGGTCAGTTCGGTGAGTTGCATCTACGGTTTGGGTTCGCCTGAGGACTGGATGTCGCAGATCGTTGAACTGCGACGCGGTATGGAGATGGATCGCGACGAGTTTTTGCAGAAGCTCGTTTCGCTGCACTATTTCAGGGACGACGTCGACCTGTCGCCAGGCCGTTTCCGGGTGCGCGGGGATGTTATCGACCTCGTTCCGGGCCATGAAGAGCTGGCGCTTCGCATCGAGTTTTTCGGCAGCGAGATCGATTCGCTGCAGGCCTTCGATCCCAAAAGCGGCGAAATCATCGGTGCGGAGGATTACTCCTTCATCTATCCTGCGCGTCAGTTCGTGGCCGACGGAGAGAAGCTGAACCAGGCGATGCTCTCCATCGAGAACGAACTTGCCTGGCGGCTGAACATCCTCCGCGCCGATGACCGGCTGGTCGAGGCACAACGGCTCGAAGAGCGAACCAGATATGACCTTGAGATGATCAAGGAACTCGGTTACTGCTCAGGTATCGAGAACTATGCCCGGCACTTGTCAGGCAGGCCTGAAGGGGAGCGCCCGTGGTGTCTGCTCGACTACTTCCCGAAAGATTTTCTCGTCGTGGTGGACGAGTCCCACGTGACCCTTCCCCAGATCCGGGGGATGTATGGCGGCGACCGCTCCAGGAAGACCATTCTCGTCGAGCACGGCTTCCGGCTTCCCTCCGCGCTTGACAACCGTCCCCTGAGGTTCGAGGAGTTCGAGGAGATGGTGCCGCAGGTTATCTGCGTTTCCGCCACTCCCTCCGAACACGAGCTTATGCGCTCCGAAGGAGTGGTCGTCGAACAGCTCGTCCGTCCCACCGGTCTACTGGACCCGATCATCGAGGTTCATCCGGTCGTCGGCCAGATCGACCACCTTCTGGCGCGCATTCGCACCTGCATGGGACAAGGTCACAAATCGCTGGTCATGACCCTTACCAAACGGATGGCTGAAGACCTGCACGCCTATTTTCGTAAGGTCGGCCTCCGTTCACAGTACCTTCACTCCGAGATCAAGAGTCTTGAGAGGATCCAGATCCTCAGGGAACTCAGGGCAGGCGATATCGACGTGCTCGTTGGGGTCAACCTGCTTCGTGAAGGCCTCGATCTCCCTGAAGTCGCGCTCGTGGCGATTCTTGACGCAGACAAACAGGGGTTCCTGCGCGACGCCAAATCGCTCATGCAGATCGCCGGGCGCGCAGCCCGAAATATCGACGGCATAGTGATGTTCTACGCCGACAAGATCACCGACTCGATGCGCCAGGTGCTTGATGAAAGCTCGCGCAGGAGGCGCATCCAGCAGGAGTACAACGAAAAGCACGGCATCGAACCGCGCTCGATCATCAAGTCGGTCGACCAGGTGCTCAACACCACGAGCGTCGCCGACGCGGAGGAGCGGTACCGCAGGAAGCGCCTGGGGCTCCAGAAGCGTCCCGAGCTTGAACTGCAGGGTCTGCTGAACCAGATGACCAGGGAGGATGTGCTGCTCATGGTCGCTGAAATGAGCGCCGAAATGCAGCTTGCCGCTGAAGAGACCGACTATGAAAAGGCCGCATATCTTCGGGACGAGATTTTCATGCTTCAGGAACGAATCGGGAAAATGCCCGACTGACGGGCATTGCCGATTGCCGATGATTTCATATATACCTTATAGGGGCTGTTGAGGCAGCCCGGCCGTACAAATTATCAAGGAGAACCGAACCTCGATGCTTGCCCAGATAGGAGAGGAACATTACCAGAAACTGCACGAGATACTCCGGCTTTGCAGGACGAACCTCAAGAACTACGATGAGTCGCTCATCACGCGTGCGTTTTTCATGTGCTACCGAGCCCATGAGGGGGAGAAGCGCGCATCCGGCGAACCGTTCTTCTTTCATCCTGTGGAGGTCGCCAAGCTCCTGGTTACCGAACTGCCCCTTGACGGCGTTTCGGTCGCTGCGGCCCTGCTTCACGACGTGATTGAGGACAGCGGCTACACATACGAAGACATTGCCGCCGAGCTTGGCACCGAAGTGGCCGACATCGTGGAGGGTTTGACCAAGATTTCGGAAATCATGGTCAACCGCGAAACCACCGAGGCTGAAGGGTTCAGGAAGATGCTGCTCTCCATGGTCAAGGACATCAGGGTCATCCTGATCAAGTTCTGCGACCGGTTGCACAACATGAGGACCCTCGACTCCCTTCCGGACCATCGCAGGCTGCGCATGGCGCTTGAAACCCGCGACATCTACGCTCCGCTGGCACACCGGTTCGGTCTTGGAAAGATGAAGGTGGACCTCGAAAACCTGGCTCTCAAGTACATCGACCCTGAGATGTACGAATACCTCCTGAAGAGGGTTCGCCTGAGCAGGAACGAGCGCATCGCCTACCTCAACAAGATGATCGTGCCGATCACCAACGACCTGGAGAAACAGGGGTTCAAGGTCGAGGTGCAGGGTCGGGCCAAGCACCTCTATTCGATCTACAACAAGATGCGGCTCAAGAACAAGGAGTTCGAGGATATCCATGACCTTTACGGTATCCGCGTCGTCATCGATACTGATAAGCTGTCGGACTGTTTCGCCGTGTACGGATACATCACCCAGAAGTATCCGCCGATCCCCCAGCATTTCAAGGATTACATCTCCATTCCGAAGCACAACGGTTACCAGTCGCTGCATTCGGCCATCATCGGCCCGCAGGGCTACGTGATCGAGCTGCAGATAAGGACAAGGAGAATGCATGAGTTCGCCGAACTCGGTGTCGCGGCCCACTGGCGTTACAAAGAGAAAATATCGAAGGATGACGCGGCGGTCGACTCTTTCCTCAAATGGGCCAGGGAGCTGATCAAGGATGCCGACTCGGCGGCGGCCTTCATGGAAGGGTTCAAGCTGAACCTCTATCATGACGAGATCTACGTATTCACTCCGAAAGGGGACATGAAGATCCTTCCGGCCGGTGCGACGCCTATCGATTTCGCGTATGCGATCCATACCGAAATCGGCAACGGCTGCATCGGGGCCAAGGTCAACGGAAAGATCGTTCGCCTGACCGCCGAACTCAAGTCAGGCGACCGGGTTGAGGTAATCACCTCGAAAAACCAGAAGCCCAAGGCCGACTGGTTGAAGATCGTCGTGACCCACCGAGCAAAGCTCAAGATCAGGTCTGCCATCAACGAGGAGAGAAGACTGGAGATAGAAAAGGGTCGTGGCATCTGGGATAAGATGCTTTCCGGCACCAAAAAGCTGTTTACCGCGAACGACGCGATCCGATCCGTCCGCAAGTCCAGCATCAAGACCCCTGCCGACCTGTTCAGCGCCCTCGCCAATCAGCAGATCAGCAGTGAAGAGGTGATGGAGAGCGTGACCAATCCCCAGAAAGCGGCTGATATCCAGGATAAGTCACACTCATCGGCCATTACGCAGGATTTCGCGGAGATCGCCCGTCAGGCGCAGGAACGGCCGTCCGAGCAAAAGGACGAGGTGGTCATTTCGGGACTGAGCAATATCGCCTACGCCTATGCGAAGTGCTGCAACCCGGTGCCGGGCGACGATATCATCGGCTTTGTCACGACCGAAGGATCGGTCAAGATACACCGGACGAACTGTGTCAACGTAAGCAACGAGAACCTCCTGAAAAGCGAACGGATCGTTTCGGTGGCCTGGAACAGGAAGCTTGAGACGGAGTTTCTTGCCGGTATCCGTATTGTCGGTGAGGACAAAATCGGCATTACGAACCAGATCACCGGTGTGATCTCGAAGTTCGACACCAACATCAGGAGCATCTCCCTTAACGCCAAGGATGGTATTTTCATCGGCACCCTCATGATCTTTGTCAAGAACACCGCGAAACTGACCACCCTGATGGACAAGCTCAGGAAAGTACAGGGGGTGTTTACGGTTGAGCGCATGAGCAGTTGAACAAGCTGGAGCGGACGGATTGCCGTCCGTTCCAGCTTGTCGATGGCAGCGCTCTTTTCCATTGCAGGATCGTTCGCGTCAGCATTTTTCCCCTTCATGTTTTTGTTCGCTTCCCCTGTTGTGTTTGTCAGGCATATGCGTATATTGTGCGTAATCGCTCCCCTGGCGGTTTTAATCCTGTTGACATAAACATGATGAGGTTGATGCTTAAACAATCAATTATCCTGGCCATGCTCTGTGCCGGCCTTTCTGCAACGCCCGCTTTCGCTGCACCCTATTTATCCGCTTCTGCCGGGGCCGGTATGCCCGGTTGCTGGGAAGAGGTCGGCTGGAACAGCCATTTTGAAACCGGACTCGCGTTGAATGGTGCCATCGGCTATACGTTCGGCGCAAAAAGGGTCGAGCTATCGGTCGGTTACCAGAAGAGCGGTTATGTTGAGTTCCCTGCTCACGACGCCACGATAATGAGCTGTATGGGGAATGGATATTATGACTTTGATGCCGGTTCCGGTGTTGTTCCCTACGTGACCGGCGGTGCTGGCGTCGTTACTGTCGAGCGTTCCTTCCTGCAGGAAGGTTCGACCGATTTTGCGTGGCAGGTTGGTGCCGGCTTGTCCGTCAATGTCACTAAAAGCCTGAAACTGGATTTAGGTTACCGATATCTCAGGCCCGAAGGACTTGAGTGTGCAATTGACGGAAATCCAGTGAAATGGGCCATCCATAACCTTCTGGCTGGCTTCAGGTACCAGTTCTGAGGGTTGTTCTATCATACAGCCTCTTTGCCCTGGGTTGCAGCAAACCAGGGGCCGGTGTCGAATAGCTTTCGGAGATGTCGTTATGCTGAGGCAAGTTACCGCCACTCATTGACAGTCATGGATCGTCGGGTATTCCTGCAGGCATTGTGTTATAGCGTCATGTCAACCCCGCATGAGGAGGTCGTGCCGAGCTCCATGTTACGGCTCACAGCCAGGGTTGCGCGAAAAGCTCCCGTTCTTATTCCTGTGCCTGCCGAAACGACCGAAGGATTGGTTGCCATGCCGATCATCAGCTCGATGTTGCCGGAGACAGGGAACTCCCCTGCGGCGAGAAAGCGTCCGGATCGATCCTGGCTCGTCATGGCATTGACGGTCAGCAGGGTTCCGGTAGCAAGCCTGTACGAGACTCCGGTAAGCGTCGTTGCGTGCAACGGCGTGCCGGATGCGCCCATGGCGGGCGAGTTGAGGTTCATGGAGCTGATGCCGATTGTCAGGCCCGGTTTCAGTTCAGCCTGCACTCCTGCGTTCACTCCTGTTGCGGATTCGTCGCCAACGCCCCTCATCCGGATCGACATACGCGAAACAGATATGCCAGCACGAAGAGAAGAGGTCACATGCCTTGCATAGCCGAATGCCGCCGTCTGCTCATCATACCCATTGGTGCCGAACCGGCTCACTCCCCCGGAAAGGGTTCCGTGCCGGTCGAATGACATGAGGGGCAGGCAGAATCCTCCCGTGATCCTTACGAGGTCATTGTCGCCGTAGGGCAGGGTATACGAGATTCCTGCCATGGTTCCTTCAGCCAAGGCCGTTGAGGCTGGATTGTAAAACATACCGAAAGCATCTCCGTGAACGGCGGTCATCGCTCCTGCCATGGCAAGCCCCTTCGGCTCTACCGGGTTCTGACCGAATGAGGCGTACGTCGGAGATGCGTACAGAAGGCTGCAAAGCGTGAAGAGGGTCGGGGTTTTACGCATGGTCAGGGAATCGTATGGGTTGCGGATATTTTTCTGTTTACATGATTATATTACGTTGAAAATACAATTCAGTTCGCTTTGTTCCGCAGGATTTTCATTGAAACCACGTCGAATGAAGAGGCTGTCAGTTTTTGCTTCGGGCTGGCGATTGTTATATTTTTTATGGACTTTAACGGTTTTTCAAACATAGGGGAGTCAAGAATGTTTCGATTCATTTCAAGGGTATTTCCTTTCCTGATCGCGCTCGTCATGCTTAACGGGTGCGGATACAACACCATGCAGCAGAACGAGGAGGCGGTCAACCGCTCGTGGGGCGATCTCGAATCCCAGCTCCAGCGCAGGGCCGATCTCGTGCCTAATCTCGTGGCCACAGTCAAGGGTGCGGCCAATTTTGAAAAAGAGACCCTTACGGCGGTGATCGAGGCCCGGGCGAAGGCCACCTCCATCAACATTACGCCGGACAAGTTGAGCGATCCTGCCGCAATGGCGAAGTTCCAGGCGGCGCAGGGCCAGCTCTCATCATCCTTGTCGAGGCTGCTGGTTGCTGTCGAGCGGTATCCCGAACTCAAAGCCACCCAGAATTTCCGGGATCTTCAGGTGCAGCTCGAAGGAACGGAAAACAGGATAAGCGTGGCAAGGCAGCGCTACAACCAGGCTGTCGAGGTTTTCAATTTCTCAATTCGCCAGTTCCCGAACTCCGTGACCAACAGCGTAGCGCTCAAGCTCAAGCCGAAGGAGTATTTCAAGGCTGACGAGTCGGCCAAGGCTGTTCCTGCGGTCAAGTTCTGAGCGCGCCGATCATGGACGCATCTTCCGGCAGAAGCCTCCGTCATCCCGGAGGCTTTTCCAGCACGCCTCGATTTATCCCGGGGCTGTTGGCCGTACTCTCGTTTCTGCTGATGCTTGCCTTGCCTGCTGTCAGCCAGGGGGCCGGCGTGCCTGCCCTTGCCGGCAGGGTCAACGATTATGCTTCGATGATATCGCCCCAGGCGAAGGCTGTCCTGGAGGGAAAGCTGAAAACTCTCGAAGACGCCGAATCTACCCAGATCGTCATTCTCACCGTGCCGTCGCTCGAAGGTCAGCCGATCGAGGATTTTTCGATCAAGGTGGCAGAAGCATGGAAGGTCGGTCAGAAAGGAAAGGATAACGGTATTCTGCTGATTGTGTCGAAAAACGACAGGAAGATCAGGATCGAGGTAGGTTATGGACTTGAAGGGCGGCTGACCGATCTTCAATCCGGAAGGATCATCAATGAGGTCATCCAGCCGGCGTTCAGGAGCGGCAATATCGACTCGGGATTCATCACCGGCGTAGATGCCATCGCCGCATCGGTCAACGGCGAATACAAGGCTCCGCCAGCCAAAAAAGGGGAGCGTAACAAGCCCTCCCTTCCTCTGGTGGTGATCATTCTTATAGTGCTGTTCATTTACCTTCGCATGCAGCGGGGTGCTCATGGCGGCGGTCCGTTCATGCCTGGCGGCACCCAGGGGCCTGGCGGGTTTTTCATGGGCGGCGGAGGTTTCGGTGATTCCGGTTTCGGCGGAGGCTTCAGCGGCGGAGGCGGAGGTTTCGGTGGCGGTGGTGCTTCGGGAGACTGGTAGGCGCAGGTTTCATGAGATTACGAATAAAGGTATGAAAGACACCGTTGAGAAATTCCTGACCGCCGCGGATCGGCTGGCTATCGAAAATCGCGTGAAAAGCGCCGAATCGCGCACATCAGGTGAAATCGTTGTGATGGCGGTTTCGTCGAGCAGTTCCTATCCTGCTGCCACGCTTGCCGGCAGCGGGGCATGTTCGTTGATCCTGGCCATTATTGCAACCCATTTTCTGGCGAACGATACCCTTTGGCTTTTTCTCACCATTTTTGCCCCGTCGTTCATTGCCATGCATGAACTTTTCAAGCGACTCCCCTTCCTTAAAAGGATATTCACCAGCAGGCGAACCATGAATGAGGAGGTCGAGGAGGCCGCCATCAAGGCATTTTACCTCAGAAAGGTGCACGAGACCAGGGATCGCACCGGCATTCTGATCTATATCTCCCTTTTTGAGCACAGCGTGCGCGTGCTTGGCGATACGGGCATAGATTCGAAGGTCGGCACGCATCTCTGGAAAGAGGCGGTTGACACGATCACGGAAGGTATCCGCAAGGGGCGCCAGGGTGAGGCTATCTGCACTGCTGTCGACCGATGCGGCGAATTGCTGCAACTTCACTTTCCTCGAAAGGCTGATGACCTGAACGAACTGGGCGATGCCATGATCATCGGTCATTGACGATGTCTGAATCATTAGCCAAAGTAACGGGAAATACTTATTCTATAAGTCAGTATGCTTCATCGGCTTTGTCTGGGGGATTATATTCAAGGCCGGTGCAAAAAGAGTTTTGATCTTTACGTTGAAATGCTTTTTTACAAGGCGTTCCATCCATTCATCCAATTCATCCAGGGAGATCAATGAAAAAAACAGCGCTCTGTTCGTGGCATGAGCAAGCCGGTGCGAAAATGATCGATTTCGGCGGTTTCCTGATGCCGGTGCAGTATTCGGGCATCATCTCCGAGCACAAGGCTGTCCGCGAAGCGGCGGGTCTTTTCGATGTTTCACACATGGGGAATTTCTATGTCAGGGGTCAGCGCGCCGCAGAATTTCTCCAGTACCTCACGACCAACGACATTGACAAGGTCAGGGAAGGACAGGCTCAGTATAACCTCATGCTCTATCCTGACGGGGGAGTCGTCGACGATCTGATCATCTACAAGGTCAGCGCCGACACCTTTTTCCTTATCGTCAACGCAAGCAACTGCGAAAAGGATTATGCCTGGATCAGCGACCATATCGGAGCTTTTGACGGTGTAACGCTCGAGGACCATACCGGAAGCCTCTCGCTGATCGCATTGCAGGGGCCGAAATCCATGGAGATCCTCGATCGGGTGTTCCCCGCATCCGGGATTCGCAGCCTGCGCTCTTTTCATTTTCTCTCGCTCCCGTATGAAGGCGCTGAAATCATGGTGGCCCGGACCGGATATACCGGTGAAGCAGGAGTCGAGATCTGCCTGCCCAACGAACATGCGCTTGCTCTCTGGACTTCCCTGATGGACGCGGGCAAGGATTATGGCATCCAGCCTATCGGACTGGGCGCCCGCGATACACTGAGGCTTGAGATGGGATACTCCCTCTATGGTCACGAGATCGAGAAGGATGTCAATCCACTCGAAGCCCGGCTGAAATGGGTCGTGAAGATGGACAAGCACAATTTCATCGGCAAGCAGGCCTGCCAGCAGGTGGAGATCGACCCGAGACGTGGCGTCGTCGGCTTCAGCCTTGAAGGCCGGGCATTGCCTCGCCAGCATTTCAGGGTCTACAACAGCGATCACCAGGAGATAGGATACGTCTGCAGCGGCACGATTTCTCCCACGCTCCAGGAGCCGATCGGGACGGCAAGCCTTCTCTATGACTATATCGAAACGGGAACCCCGATCTTTGTCGAAATTCGCGGCACGTTTCAGCCGGGTTCGGTCCGTCGGCTTCCGTTCGTTCATGCCGACAGGCCCTGACCGGAAAAAGCGCTATGTCCCTGTTGAAACAAATGGCGAACATGAAGGCTTTCCGCAGGGATAGTCTCGTCATCGAAACGGGCGGCATTGTCCTGATGCTCGTCGCCCTGTTTTTCATGGTCGCGCTGTTCAACTTCCACGCAGAAGACGAAATCTATATCGTAAGCCTGCCCTGGCATGAAGTGTTCAGCGAAGGGGCCAAGGCGATCGCGGCGGTCATCCATAACCCGTTGGGGCTTTTCGGGGCCAGGATCTCGGTGTTTTTCATCAGGGTTCTCCTCGGTTATCCTTCGGGAATGCTGTTTCTGGGCTTTCTGGTATTGGGATGGCATCTGTTCCGGATGAAATCCCTCAGGCCCGCCCTTGTATTTCTTCTCTATTCCCTCCTGATTGCGCTTGACCTGTCGGCAATGTTCGGCCTTTCGACAGCTTCCTTCGGAGATGTGATGTCCGGAGCCACAGGGCGGATGATGGCATCGTTCCTGTCGACCGTGATCGGGTATGCCGGAGCCTGGGCCCTGACATCCATTCTCGGCATCGCCCTGACGTTCTACATGGGCCGAAACCTGTTTTCGCAGATCATCTCGAGCCTTACGTCGTTTTCGGGCAGGGTTTCGGCAACCCTTGAGGCCAGGAAGGCGGAGCGGGTGAGACGGCAGAACGAAAAACTGGAACGGCAGGCGATGAAACAGGCGGCAAAAATGGCTGCTGCCCAGGAAAAGGAGCGAAAGAAGAGTGCGGCCAGGGGAGCGGATGTCCCTGCCGAAAAGACTGCTCCGCGGCCGGTTGCCGTTGAGCCGGTCGAACCTGAGCCTGAACCGGCAAAGGTTTCCGAGCCTCCGCTCTTAACTGAACCTGTCCTGGCGCGGGTTGATGATTCGGAAGGGGATGATCTGGCAGAGCTGCCGGTCGATCTGGGCGATGGACCGGAAATGATCATCAAGCAGGGGTTTCACGAACAGGAGGCCGACCTTGACGCGAGGCGGCTGAAGGTAAAGACCCGGGACAGGGTGCCCTATCGCTTTCCTTCCATCGATCTTCTGCAGAAGCCCAAGGATGACGATGAACGCTACGACGAACGTCATCTTGCCGACAGCAAGAACCGCCTGCTCGAAAAACTGAACATCTACAAGATCGACGTCGTAAAGATCTCCACAACTGTCGGTCCGAGGGTAACCCTGTTCGAACTTGAACTGGCTCCGGACGTGAAGATCAGCCGGGTCAAGTCGCTCGAAAACGACCTTGCCATGGCCCTGGCCGCACGCGGCATCAGGATTATCGCTCCCATTCCGGGCAAGAATGCCGTAGGGGTGGAGATTCCGAACAGCAAACCGAAGACGGTGCTGATGCGCTCGGTGCTGCAGGTCGAGAAGTTCAAGAACAATACCATGGCCCTGCCGATCGCCCTCGGCAAGAACATCTCGAACGAAGTGCTGATCGAAGACCTGGCCACCATGCCCCACCTGCTGATCGCAGGGGCGACCGGGGCCGGCAAATCGGTCGCCATCAACGTGATCCTGACCAGTCTCCTTTATGCCAGGCGTCCTGACGAGGTGAAGTTCGTACTGGTAGATCCAAAGAGGGTCGAACTCTCCCAATATTCGCGGTTGAAGAACCACTTCCTCCCGAAAATTCCGGGACTCGACGACCAGATCATCGTGACTGATCCCCAGAAGGCGGTCTCCGCCCTGAGGTCTGTGGTCAGGGAGATGGAACGACGCTATGAGATGCTCGAAAAGTCCGGCGTGCGCAACATCAAGGAGTTCAACAGCAAACTGCCTGACGAGGCGATGTACTACCTCGTCGTTGTCATCGACGAGCTGGCCGATCTCATGATAACCGCAGGCAGGGAGGTAGAGGAGCCGATCACGAGGCTCGCCCAGATGGCGAGGGCCGTAGGCATCCACCTGATCGTGGCTACGCAGCGTCCGTCAGTCGATATCATCACAGGTATCATCAAGGCGAACTTCCCGTCGAGGATTGCCTTCCAGGTGGCCAGCAAGGTCGATTCCAGGACGATTCTCGACATCTCAGGAGCGGACCAGCTTCTCGGTAACGGCGACATGCTGTTCCAGTCGGCCTCCATGCCGAAACCGAGCCGCGTACAGTGCCCGTTCGTCTCTTCGTCGGAAGTCGATGCGATCACCACCTTCATCGGCTCCCAGCCATCCCAGAAGGAGGCCTGCTTTCTTCCGATGCCGCCGGACTCGGGCAACGGTTCCTCCTCAGGCGGGGGACAGGACAGGGACGGGCGCGACAGCATGTTTGAAGAGGCCGCCAGGCTGATCGTCATGCATCAGCAGGCGAGCGTGTCGCTTCTCCAGCGTCGCCTCAGGCTTGGCTTCAGCCGCGCAGGACGCATCATGGACCAGTTGGAGTACAGCGGGATCGTGAGCGCAGGGGACGGAAGCAAGCCCAGGGAGGTGCTCGTCAAGAGCGAGGATTCACTGGAGCTGTTGCTGAGAAACCTGGATTAAGAGTGACGACGTGAGGCGTAACGCGTAACGCGTTACGGGTCACTTGTCACGCGTCACGCGTTACGGGTCACGCGTTACGGGTCACGCGTTACGGGTCACGCGTTACGGGTCACGCGTTACGGGTCACGGGTCACGGGTCACGGGTCACGGGTCACGGGTCACGGGTCACGGGTCACGCGTCACTTGTCACGGCTTGAACAGAACAAAAAAAGAGGCTGTCCCGGAAGCAAAACCGAGACAGCCTCATGCTGATAAGTAGCGATGCCGTTGGAAAGCGGTGCTCAGACCGATTCAACCCTGGTGATTTCCGGAATGGCTTTCTTGATGGCCTGTTCGACGCCGGCGCGGAGAGTCAGCGTGCTCATGGGGCATGAACCGCAGGCGCCGAGAAGCTTGACGTCCACCTGCATTTCCTTGGTGATGCCGATAAGCTGGCAGTCTCCGCCATCGACCTGAAGATAGGGACGGACGGTTTCGAGAGCGGCGATGACCCTATCGTAAAGTGGGTCGCTGTTTGGCAGGTAATCCTTCATGGTACTTGTTGCTGTGCGTTAATGGTTGTGTTGGGGGCGCAGTCGGCTCCAGACCTAATATCACTCACCCCTGATAAAAAAACAAAATGATTTAACGTCAGTTGCTGTCGCATGCGGCGTTCCGTATCGACACCTGCCTGGCAATTTCACCTGCGACCAGCTTTGCCGCAGCCGAAGTCGGCGCGTCCGGATTGCTGATGATGAAGGGCTTTCCGGTATCCCCGCCTTCACGGATTGAACTGCTGATCGGTATGGCGCCGAGGAACGGAAGCGCGTTGGCTTTCGCAAACTTTTCCCCTCCCTGACGTCCGAAAATATAGTCGCGGGTGCCGTCCGGAAGTTCATACCAGCTCATGTTCTCGACGACGCCAAGTATTGGTACCTCTACCTTCCTGAACATGGTGACCGCCTTTGAGACGTCGGCGAGGGCAACGTCCTGGGGAGTGGTCACGATGACCGCTCCGGTAAGGGCCAGGGCCTGTACAAGGGTGAGCTGTATGTCGCCGGTACCGGGAGGAAGGTCGAAAATCAGGTAGTCGAGCTCCTGCCAGTCCACATCGGTGATGAGCTGCCTGATGGCGCTGGAAGCCATCGGTCCCCTCCATATCAGTGCGGTTTCGCTGTCGACGAGAAATCCGATCGACATCAGCTTGACGCCGTACTTCTCGATCGGGATAAGTTTGTTATCCAGAAGTTCGGGTTTTGTGTCCAGCAAGCCGAACATGGTCGGTATGCTCGGGCCGTAAAGGTCTGCATCGATCAGTCCGACCTTCGCTCCTGTCGCGGCAAGGCTGACGGCAAGGTTGACGGAAACTGTCGATTTGCCGACGCCGCCCTTTCCTGACGCGACGGCTATGATGTTCTTCACGTTTTCGAGTTCGATCTTCCGGGGCGCGCCATGTCCGCCGTGAGCCTCGTGATTGTGGCCGTGACCGCCATGTCCGTGTCCTCCGTTCTTGCCGTGATGGCTGCAGGACGAGGTCACCTTGGAGTCCATGGTCACCTCAACTGTAGCGGCTTCAGGCACTGCAGCCCTTACTGCGTCGATGCATGACTGTTTGATCGACTCTTTCATCGGGCAGGCGGGGGTCGTGAGCACTACGGTGAACGACACGTTGTCGGCATCGTCGATCGCGATATTCTCGATCATGCCGAGGGTTATGAGGTCCCTGCCGAGGTCTGGCTCCATGACGGTGGCCAGGGCCGAGATGATCTGTGATTCCTGTATTGAAGACATAGGGAAATTACAAATGATGAATTATGAGTGATGAATGTTTCGGGTTTCTGCAAACAACAAATTCATGAACCCTCAAGGTTCCCTTGTTTAAGGATGTTGAGCGTTTCGTCCCGGTGACTTCTCGGCGAACCTCATGGTGATGGGGATGCCTTCGAAGCCGAAGGTTTCCCTGAGGCGTTTTTCGAGGAAGCGCCTGAAATTGCTTTCGACAAGCTCTGGATTGTTGCAGAAAAAGAGAAATACCGGGTGGGAGGAGTCGATCTGGGTCATGTATTTGATCTTCAGCTCCTTGCCCGACTTCGTGGATGGGTGCCTCATGGAGATGGTCTCCTGGAGGAACTTGTTCAGGTTGCTGGTGCTGATCTTCGAACGTCGGTTGATGGCGATTTCAGCTGCCGTGTCAATGGCCCGGTAGCAGTTTTTCTTCGTCAGGGCGGAGATGAAGAGCACCGGGATAAAGTTCAGGTTGCCGAGTTGCTGCTCAAGGTTATCCGTGAACTTCTTGCTGGTTTTTGAGTCTTTTTCCACCAGGTCCCACTTGTTGACCAGGATAAGCACCCCTTTCTTGCGTTCGATCGCCATGTTGATGATCTTCATGTCCTGGCTTTCCAGGCCGAGCCGAGCGTCGAGGAGCACCAGCGCCACTTCGCAGCGCTCGATTGCCCGTTCTGTCCTGAGCGAGCTGTAATATTCGATACCAGCATCGATCTTCGTCCTTTTCCGGAGTCCGGCGGTGTCGATCAAGGTATACTCGTGCTGGTTGCGCTTGAGAATGGTGTCGATGGCGTCACGCGTCGTGCCGGGGATGTCAGAGACAATCTGGCGATCGGTTCCCAGCAGGGCGTTGACCAGGCTCGATTTCCCGACGTTGGGCCTGCCGAGGACTGCAAGTTTGACCGATTCGTCCTGTACGATTCCCTCTCCCTCGGGGCATGGCAGGGCTTCGAGAACGTCGTCAAGCATGTCGGCCACGCCGCTGCCGTCCCTGGCCGAGATGTAATATGGATCGGTGAACCCGCTTTTGACAAGCGAGGCGGCTTCCAGTGCGACCTGCGGGTTGTCGACCTTGTTGACCGCGAAGAAGATCTTCTTCGAGTTGAATTTCCTCTGGAGCATCCTGATGATGTCGAGGTCAAGGTAGGTGAGTCCTGACCTGGCGTCGGCGACGAAAATGATCGCGTCGGCATCCTCGAAGGCGTGCATGGTCTGTTCAAGCATGGCCACGCTCATCGTATCAGTCTCGGTTGCATATCCTCCGGTATCCATGAGCAGGAACTGCTTGCCCTGCCATTCGCCCGGGCAGATGTGCCTGTCCCTGGTTACGCCAGGCGTCGGGTCGACGATGGCGCTTTTCTGTCTCAGGATCCGGTTGAAAAGTGTTGATTTTCCGACATTGGGTCGGCCTACTAATGCGATCAGTGGTTTCATGTCTTCTTAAACATCGTAAACGTCCGCCATGTAAGTATCTGCGGCTCTGTTTTCTTTCGGTTGGGTGTTCTGCAAGAGAATAACAAGGTATAATAGTTTGTAGAATTAATCGAAATAAATTACATTGCTCAACTTTATTTTTCGGAATAGACCAGATAATCCATAGAGAAGCATGAGCAAGACGATAAGTTTTAAAACATACTCGGCCAAACCGGCAGAGGTGGAAAGGGCATGGTATGTCATTGATGCGGAGAACCAGGTGCTTGGCAGGCTGGCCGTCCAGATCGCAACCGTTCTGAGAGGAAAACACAAACCGCAGTTCACCCCGCATATCGATACCGGTGATTTTGTGGTCGTGACCAATGCCGAGAAGGTCGCTCTGACCGGCAAGAAGCAGGATGACAAGACCTACTTCTCACACTCCCATTACCCTGGCGGCGTAAGGATCGAAAAGGTGAAGGATGTGCTCAGGAAAAAACCGGAAAAGGTTATTGAACACGCCGTTTGGGGTATGCTTCCGCATAACAACCTCGGCAGGCAGCTTTTCAAGAAGCTGAAAGTCTATTCCGGCACACAGCATCCGCATGAAGCGCAGTGCCCGGTGGAAATGAAAGTCAATAAATAAACACACCTATACTGATGAAAGAGGTTATCGATACCGTAGGCCGCCGTAAAACCTCGGTCGCAAGAGTATTCATGTCGCCGGGCAAAGGCAGGATCGTGGTCAACAAGCGCCCTGTCGAAGAGTATTTCAAGGACGAGTTCAAGAGAAGCCAGGCCCTGAAACCGCTGGTCGCTGCCGAAAAGCAGAATGAGTTCGATATCAAGGTCAACGTACGTGGCGGCGGTGTTACCGGCCAGTCCGGCGCTGTCAGCCTTGCCATCGCAAGGGCTCTTGTCGAATTCGACGATTCCATCCGCCTGCTGCTCAGGAAAGACCGCCTTCTTACCAGGGATCCCCGTATGGTCGAGAGGAAGAAATATGGCCGCAAGAAGGCTCGTAAATCCTTCCAGTTCTCGAAGCGCTGATACCGTTTTTTCATTACTCAAATCGCATATCCTGTCATTCCGGTTATTCGGATGAGGTCAGAGGGAAGTGTCCGGTGCCCAGGCGCCGGATACCCTTGGACAGCGGCAGGGTAGAGGAACAACTAAAACAAAAGGATGACAATGTCACACTTTCAGCTTGAAGAAATGCTCAAGGCCGGCGTGCACTTCGGCCATCTCGCCCGCCGCTGGAGCCCGAAAATGAAGCCGTACATCTTCATGGAGAAGAACGGCGTTCACATCATCGACCTCAAGAAAACCCTCGTCATGGCCGAAGAGGCCATCAAGGCAATCGAAGCGATTGCCCAGACCGGCAGGGAGATCATGCTCGTCGGTACAAAAAAACAGGCCAAAATCATCATCTCCGAACAGGCTGAACGCGCAGGTATGCCTTATGTCTGCGAGCGCTGGCTCGGCGGTATGCTGACCAACTTCTCGACCATTCGCCAGAGCATCCGGCGCATGAACTCCATCGACAGGATGGAGACGGACGGCACGTTTGACATGATCACCAAGAAAGAGCGCCTCATGCTTCTTCGTGAAAAGGACAAGCTCGTACGAATCCTCGGCGGCATCGCCAACATGAACAGGCTGCCTGCGGCGCTGTTCGTGGTCGACATAAAGAAAGAGCATATCGCGATCAAGGAAGCACGTACGCTCGGCATCCCGATCTTCGCCATGGTCGACACCAATTGCGATCCTGACGAAGTCGACTTCGTGATCCCTGCAAACGACGATGCCATCCGCTCGATCGACCTCATGGTCAAGGCAGTTGCCGACACGATCATCAATGCACGTGCATTGCAGGTCGAACAGGAAGTTCTTGCCGAAATGGAAGAAGAGGTGGTCGAAGAGGAGTCTGAGAACGACTGAACAAAAGAGTATCGGGCCCCTGAAAACAGCACGTTCACAGGGGTTTCCGTTAAACAATCACGATAATTCCAGATAGATATATGAGCCAGATTTCCGCCAAAGACGTCAAGGATCTCAGGGATACCACAGGCGTAGGCATGATGGAGTGCAAGAAAGCCCTCGAAGAGACCGGCGGCGACATGCAGAAAGCCATCGAATATCTTCGCAAGAAGGGTGCTGCAATGGCTGCCAAAAGGGCAGACCGTGAAGCTGGCGAAGGTGCAATCTGCATCAGGATCAGCGACGACCAGAAAACCGGCGTGATTTTCGAGCTGAATTGCGAGACCGACTTCGTCGCTCGTGGTGAAGTCTTCACCGGCTTTGCAAACGAACTTGCCAGCCTTGCCCTCAATAACAAATGCACGACCAGAGAGCAGCTGCTTGCCGTAAAGCTCGGCGAAGCATACGGTGGTGAAACCGTTGAAGAGGCGCTCAAGTCCATGACCGGCAAGATCGGCGAGAAGCTTGAACTGAAGCGCATGGCCATGCTTGCTGCTGAAGACGGCGTCCTCGAAAGCTACATCCATCCGGGTTCACAGCTTGGCGCACTGATCTATATTTCAACCGATCAGCCTGAACTGGCAAAGCCGTTGGCAAAAGACCTCGCCATGCAGGTCGCTGCCGCCTCTCCCATCGTCGTCGACCGTTCGTTCGTCCCGGCAGAGTATGTCGAGAAGGAGATGGATATCTACCGTCAGCAGGCGCTTGCCCAGGGGAAGGCCGAACAGTTTGTCGAAAAGATCGTCATAGGACGAATGGACAAATATTACCAGGAGGTCGTGCTGACCGAGCAGGTCTTCATCAAGGACCAGAACGCACGTGTTTCAGACGTGCTGAACGAGTTCAGGAAGAAGAACAAGGCGCAAGCCGACGTCAAGGCATTTGTCCGCTACCAGTTGGGAGCCTAAAACTCTAAAAAAGCCTCGTTGTCGACGAGGCTTTTTTTTTGCTAATTATCAGAGACGTTCCAGCAATTCAGCAAAGGGAGACAGCTATGTTAAAGTACAGAAGGATCCTGCTCAAGATCAGCGGAGAGTCTCTGGCAGGTGTTGGCGGATATGGAATTGATGCCGCTGTCCTTGAAAGATTTGCTGATGAGATCAAGGAGGCGCATGACCTTGGAGCTGAAATCGCCCTTGTGATAGGGGGCGGCAACATTTTTCGGGGACTCTCGTCAGCTGCTGCTTCCATGGATCGTGTACAGGCCGATTACATGGGGATGCTGGCCACGGTAATCAACTCACTGGCGCTTCAGGACGCGCTTGAACGAAAAGGCATTTATACCCGATTGCTGACAGCCATTAAAATGGAGCAGATCGCCGAACCGTTCATTCGTCGCAGGGCTGTCCGCCACCTCGAAAAGGGACGGGTCGTTATTTTCGGGGCAGGTACCGGCAACCCGTACTTTACCACCGATACGGCAGCGTCACTCCGTGCGATTGAAATAGAGGCGGACGTTATCGTGAAAGGCACCCGGGTCGAGGGTGTTTACGATTCGGATCCCGAGAAGAACCCCGACGCTGAATTTTTCCCCAGGATCTCCTATTTCGACGTGATCAGGAAAAACCTCAGGGTGATGGATATGACCGCCATTACGCTTTGCCGCGAAAACAGCCTGCCCATCGTCGTCATGAACATGAATACGAACGGCAACTTTACCCGACTTCTCAAGGGTGAGCTGATCGGTACCCTGGTACAGATCGATGAAGAGCTGGTATAGAGAGTAACGCTATGAAGATCAAAAGGAGGCTGTCTCGGTTATGGTGCCGGAACAGCCTCTTTTTTTATGACTCAAAGGGATTGAATGTAAGAGATGGACTGGATGGACGGGATGGACTGGGTGGACGAATGTGGGAGATGGACGTAATGGACCTGGGAAGAAATTCTGCCTGTATCCCGAAAGTTTATCATTGCTCCAGTCCATCCGGTCCATCGTGTCCTGGGAGCTCAAACTGTAAGCTTTTCCAATGAAAAAAGGCTGCCTTATCCTGATGAGGCAGCCTTCTGCAGTTTGTCTGCTTAAAGAGGGTTAATCGAGCTCCGGATACTCTTCCTGATCGTCTTGTTCTTCAAGCGGGGCGCCGAGTTGTGAAAGGGTCTGGCTGATTGTCTGCCAGTCGAATCCGCGGTTTTTAAGGAAGGTGAGCAGTTTTTTCCTTTTTGCTTCAGGAGTTCCCGAGAGGGTGCGCATCTTTTTTTCAGCGGCGGCAGCGCAAAGCATCATCTGGTCGTAACTGCCCATCATCTCATCGACGATCTCTTCGGACAGCCCCTTCTGCTTCAGCCTTATCCGGGTTTTTATTCTGCCTTCAGGTCTGCGTTTGCCCATGCTCTCCATGCAGCTTCCAGCGAACGCCCTGTCATCGATCAGTTTCAGTTGCTCCAGACGCTCAACTGCTTTCAAGACGGCTTCAGGATCGAACCCCCTGCTTTTCAGCTTTGCTTCAAGCTCTGACCGGCTGTGAGCCCTGGTCGCCAGAAGTTTTAACGCCTGATTGAGCGCTGCGCTTTTCTTCTTTTCATCCATCCCCTTTGGGTTTGACTCCTGCCAGCATGCCCGGGTTCATCCTGTGTGTTTTTTCGAACAATGCGAGCTCGGCAGTCAGGAGTCGCCTGAACGCAAAACTGGTGATGAAGTTGATCATCTTCTTGGGGTTATGCAGCATGCGTCCCGCAATGGTTTTCCATGTGTATACGCTGACATAGCTTTTAAGCACCTTGTACTGGAACAGGAGCGGGTCGTAGCGGTCTGACTTGATGACCAGATGGAGTGCGTTGTATTTCTCCCAGTCCTCGTCGGTGATGAGCCCCTTTTCCTTGTATTCCAGATACATCTGCGTGCCTGGATAGGGGGTGATGATCTGGAAGATGGGCATGAAGATATGGTTTTTCTTCACGAAGTGCACCAGCTCGTCGATATCTTCGAAGGTGTCGATCGCAGGATTGAACAGGAAGTTTCCCTGGATGTTGAGCCCTGCCCGACGGCAGTCGTCGATGATCTTCGAATATTTCTCGGCAGAGTTGACATGCCCCTTGTTGTAGGCTTCAAGAGTGCTTTGCTTGATCGATTCAAGGCCTGCAAGCACAAAGTTGCATCCGGCGTCAACCAGCTTCTTGACTGTTGTCGCATCTTCGAGGAAGTTGACGCTCAGAAAGACGCTGAATGTGATGTCGCACTCCTTGAGCAGGTCGAGCGACTCCCATAGTTTCTTCTTGTTGATTCCGAGGTTTTCGTCAGTCAGCATGAACCAGGGCTTCGAACTCTTATTGCTTGGGTTGAAGAAGTATTTTTTAGCCTCTTCAACCTGCGATTTCAGAGAGTCGGGTTCCTGGGACCGATATTTTTTCCCGGTAAAGTTCGGCGTTACGCAAAACGAACAGTTGAACGGGCAGCCCCTTGTCAGGTAGATCGGAATAGACTTGGTTCCATCAACCTTTCCGCGTTTCGAGGCTTTCGCGATACGTTCGTAATTGATGGGCGTGATCGAATTGACAGGAGGGAAATCCTTGGCGTCGTAACGGGCTTTCAGCTGTTTGTTCGCCACGTCGTCGAGTACCGTCGTCCATAGATTGTCAGCTTCGCCGACAACGATAGAGTCGCCATGTATGGCGGCTTCATCCGGATTGAACGAAATGTGGAGTCCGCCGAGCACGACAGTTTTACCATGTTTCCTGAACTGGTCGGCAATCTCATAGGCTCTTGTTGCCTCAAGCGTCCTCGACGTTATGCCGACGAGATCATAATCTCCGTTATAATCGATTGCATCGTGGAAATGCTCGTCAACAATTTCAAGCTGGTGCTGTGGCGGCGTGAGGCTTGCCAGCACACCGAGCGCCATGTGGAAAAGGGGTTTCTGGTTGCTGTCGTCATCCATTTTACCCTGCGGCGACACAAGCAGGATTTTCAGCGGCTTTGTTGATGCCGGGTCAGGAAATTGCATTCAGGTGAAATACCGGATATTTCGGAAAAACCATTACTCTGTTATGCAGGGTTGCCCTGTATTCATGAAATATAGATACTGGACAGGGAACCTGACAGGTGAAACCTACAAAACCTGCGGATTTTACCAAAACATTCAGTTGCCGACATTTTAATAATTGCTGTATTTCATGGCTGCGGCAGGACATATTTCGCTTTTTAAGCGTTTTAAAGGCGAAACGGATTTTGCTATATTCTCTGCTTAATCCAGCCGTTCAAGGCTGACTTATCCTCCGTAAGTTCGCAAGCCGTAGAAACTATGCCTCGCTATACTCCAGAACAGCTCATCATGCGCAACGCATCGGTCTGGACCTATCTCCAGATCCTTCTTGCACCTGTTCAGTTTCTCATTTTCCTGACCGGCGTTGTCCTCAATACCCTCTATGCGAACAACATCGGGAACATAGATTTTTTGTGGATCAGTCTCGCCATCCTTTTCAAGACACTGTTTTTTGCGATTCTGTTCATTACAGGCATGTTTTTCGAAAAGGAGATCTTTGGCCACTGGGTCTTTTCGAAAGAGTTTTTCTGGGAGGACGTAGGCAGTACGGTCGCCGGATTCTTTCATATTCTCTATTTCGTGCTCTCCTGGATGGGTACCTCAGAGAGTGTGCTGGTCGTGGCGGGTTTTGTCGCCTATCTCAGCTACATCGTCAACGCCCTGCAGTACCTTGCCCGAATCTATCTTGAAAAACGCAATGAAAAGAAACTGAGGTTGCAGGGCCAGCTCTGACCGGACTGCGGCCCCTGTCATCAGTTACAACAGGAGATACTCCAATGAACTACAGTTTCAAAACCCTCTGGAACAGGACTTTTTATGCCGTCGGTCCGCTCTGGGCAGCTCTTGCCTGGATGATCTGGACCTCCGGACAGCTCAAGACCGAGACCCATCAGCATCTTTTTCTCGCTATTGTCATTCCCGGCTTTATCCTTATGTATCTTTCGGGATTCGTTATCGAGAGAAGTCACACCAAAAAGATGCAGAAGCTGAAGCCCTGACCGGCATTTAACCCCTTAATCGTGGTCACAGGAATTTTTTTACCCTATGCAGAATCTCTGGAACGAGTCTGATCTGAAATCGATAGCGGCCGGCAGGATCGATGCCGCCGATACGCCCGCTGAACTTGTAGAACTGGTTTACGCCTCAAGGCTTCTCGGAAAGGATGACCGACTGGTCATGCATGGCGGCGGCAACACCTCCGTCAAGAGTGTCCTGACCGATTTCATCGGCAATCACTCCAACGTCATCTTCATCAAGGCAAGCGGCGTCAACCTCGCAACGGTAGACGTTCATGATTTCACCCCTGTCCGGATCGATCCGCTCCAGAAGCTTCAGATGATGTACGCTTCAGGCCAGCGGCACAGCGAAGAGGATATCAGGAGGTTTTCGACAAGGGAGTTCAAGAACTTTCTTTACCTGAACCTGTTCTCCCTGACCGACCAAATGGTCAGCCGATCGCTCAGCCCTTCGATCGAAACCTTGCTTCACGCGTTCCTGCCGCACCGATATATTTTCCATACCCACTCGCTCGCCCTGCTGACCCTGAGCAATCAGGCTGAAGGCGATCGTCTCTGCCGGGAAGCGCTGGGCAGCGGGTTCGGCATGGTTCCCTATATCCAGCCGGGACTCGGCCTCGCCAAGCTTTCACTGAATGCCTACGAAGAGAACCCGTCGATTCACGGCATGGTTCTTCACAAGCATGGTCTCGTCACCTTCGGCGATACGGCTCGTGAGGCCTATGACCGCATGATCGAGGGCGTAGACAGCATCGAAGGGCGGATTGCATCGGCTGATCGCAAATGTTTTCCGTCTGCAGCCATGCCGTCAGCTATCGCAAGCGTCGAGGATGTCGCTCCGATCGTCAGGGGGGCATGCTTTTTCGAGAAGACCCCCGGTGAAAAGGATTACGAGGGATTCATTCTTGAGTTCAGGAGTTCTCCTGCACTTATGGAATATCTCAATACCGCCGACCTGGAGTTGTTCAGCCGTAAAGGCGCCATGACTCCGGACTTCATTATCCGCACCAAAAATCATCCTCTGGTCGTCCCGGCCCCCGATGCCGCCGACCTTGAAGGATTCAGGGCTGCGGTTCACGAGCGGGTGGAGCGTTTCAAGGCTGATTACCAGGATTATTTCGAACGTCAGAGCAGGGTGACAGGCATGCAGGTCTCCATGATAGATCCGATGCCGAGGGTGATCCTCGTTCCCGGTCTCGGTCTTTTCGGCCTGGGGCGCTCACTGGCTGATGCCAGGCTGACCGCCGATATTGCCGAACACTCTGCGATTGCCATGTTCGATGCCGAGTCGGTCGGATGTTTCGAATCGATTTCAGAGCAGGATGCTTTCGAGATAGAGTACTGGGACATGGAGCAGGCCAAAGTCCGCAGGAACCGCAACGGCGGCGAATTTGCCGGAAAAGTGGCGCTGGTGACGGGTGGCGCAGGAGCCATAGGACTTGCGACTGCAAAAGCGTTCCGCCAGAAAGGAGCGGAAATCGTTATCATGGATCTTGATCCTGCGTCTCTCGAACGGGCGGCAGGCGAGCTTGGCCCCGGCACACTGACCATCGCCTGTGATGTAACCGACAGGGAGGTGATCGGCAATGCCTTTGATACGATATGCCGGACGTTCGGCGGGCTTGATATCGTCGTATCAAACGTCGGCGTTGCACTTCAGGGTCGGATCGGAGATGTTTCCGACGAACTGCTCAGGAAAAGTTTCGAGATCAACTTCTTCTCTCACCAGACGATCGCGCAGAACGCCGTCAGGGTGATGCGCAGGCAGGGTACAGGCGGAGTCTTGCTGTTCAACGTGTCGAAGCAGGCGGTGAACCCCGGTCCCGATTTCGGCCCTTATGGCCTGCCGAAAGCAGCGACGCTTTTCCTGCTCAGGCAGTACGCACTCGACCATGGCCGCGACGGCATTCGCGCAAACGGCGTGAACGCAGACAGGATCCGCAGCGGGCTCCTGACCCCCGAGATGATCAAGGCCCGATCGACTGCGCGCGGGTTGAGCGAAAAGGAGTATATGTCGGGGAATCTTCTGAATCTGGAAGTGACGGCCGAAGATGTGGCGGACGCGTTCGTCCATCTCGCCCTTGAAACAAAAACGACAGGGTCGGTGACCACGGTCGACGGCGGCAATATCGCAGCCGCACTTCGGTGAGCATCATCAAATTACCACAAATCAAATAACGAATCAGGAGGTCTGGCAGATGGCGGAATACGATAAGGACAAACAGGCGAAAGAGTACTATACCGATATCCCGGTGGAAAACCACGGTTTTTTCCTGAAGGGCGCCCACTCCCTCGACTGGGGCATGAAGAACCGACTTTCGAGGATATTCAGGCCTGACACCGGCAAAACGGTCATGTTCGCCATCGACCATGGATATTTCCAGGGCCCGACAACCGGACTGGAACGGCCCGACGTGAACATCGTGCCTCTGATGCCCCATGCCGACGCCATCATGCTCACCAGGGGCATCCTCAGGACGACCGTTCCTCCGAGCCTCACCAAGGCTGTCGTCATGCGCTGCAGCGGTGGCCCGAGCATTCTCAAGGAGCTCTCCGACGAGGAGCTTGCCGTCGATATCGAGGACGCCATCCGCATGAACGTCGCAGCAATCACGCTCCAGGTGTTCATCGGCGGGGAATACGAGACCCGTTCGATCCACAACATGACCAAGCTGGTCGATATGGGCCTTCGTTACGGCATCCCGACCATGGCCGTGACCGCCGTCGGCAAGGACATGGTTCGCGACGCGAAATATTTCCGACTCGCGTGCCGCATATGCGCCGAACTCGGCGCCCAGATCGTCAAGACCTATTACGTACCTGAAGATTTCGATACCGTCGTCGCCTCCTGCCCTGTGCCGATCGTCATGGCCGGCGGCAAGAAGCTTCCTGAACTCGAAGCGCTTACCATGTCCTACAACGCCATCCAGGAGGGTGCTGCAGGCGTGGATATGGGCAGGAACATCTTCCAGAGCGATGCTCCGGAGGAGATGATGAAGGCTGTGGGCAAGATCGTCCACGAAAAGTATACACCGGAAGAGGCTTACGAGTATTTCAACTCGCTCAAGGCCAAAGCCTGATATCGATTGCGGGTATTGCTGCCTGCACTGTTCATGCGGAGGCAGTAGTCGCTGCCTCCTTCTTATTTTTTAACTGCAGCGGTTGATGAATTAATTATGAATGCTGAAGACGTCAAAGGGTTTTTTGCCTCCAGGGACACGCTCGATATGGAGCAATACCTTGTTCTTGACTATTACCTCGAATGCGTAGGGGATATTGAGACGGCCCTTGCCCATTTCTGCAGTGAACAGTCTACCGCTCAGTGGAAGAGGGTAGGGATCGACGAAGATTTCCGTCCTGTCCATGCAGCCAAGGTCATCAACCTCGAAATTATCGAAGAGCTTTCACAACTGAGCTATCCGGTCAAGCATGCCGAAACGGGCAAGATTCATGCGTGCAGGGTGACCATCGCCCATCCGCACTGCAATTTCGGCCCGAAAATTCCCAACCTTCTCACGGCTGTCTGTGGTGAAGGCACCTTTTTTACTCCCGGAGTGCCGATCGTCAAGCTGATGGATATCAACTTTCCCGACTCTTTTCTTGCCGATTTCGAAGGGCCTAAGTTCGGCATCGAAGGGTTGCGTAATATTCTTAAAGCCCACGGGCGTCCGATTTTCTTCGGCGTCGTGAAGCCCAATATCGGGCTGAGCCCCGAGGAGTTCTGTGAGATTGCCCATCAGAGCTGGCTGGGCGGACTCGATATCGCCAAGGACGACGAGATGCTTGCCGATGTGACCTGGTCTGCGATTGCCGATCGGGCCGCCCATCTGGGAGCGGCAAGGCGTCATGCCGAAGCCGAAACCGGAGAACCGAAGATTTACCTCGCCAACATCACTGACGAGGTCGACAGCCTGATCGAGAAGCACGATGTGGCCGTTCGAAACGGCGCAAACGCGCTGCTCATCAACGCGCTGCCTGTAGGACTCAGCGCCGTCAGGATGCTGAGCAACTACACACAGGTTCCCCTGATCGGCCATTTTCCGTTTATCGCATCGTTCAGCCGGATGGAGAAGTACGGCATCCACTCCAGGGTGATGACCAAGCTGCAACGCCTTGCCGGACTTGATGCCGTCATCATGCCGGGCTTCGGCGACAGGATGATGACCCCTGAAGAGGAGGTGCTCGAAAATATCGAAGAGTGCACCAAGCCGATGGGACACATCAAGCCATGTCTGCCCGTGCCAGGAGGAAGCGATTCAGCATTGACACTCGAAACGGTCTACAGGAAGGTCGGAAGCGTCGATTTCGGATTTGTTCCCGGCAGGGGCGTATTCGGTCATCCCATGGGCCCAAAAGCCGGCGCCATGAGCATCAGGCAGGCGTGGGAAGCGATCTGGAGCGGCGTCTCGATTGAAAGCTATGCAGAAGGGCGTCCGGAGCTCCAGGCAATGCTTGATCTGGCAGGTCCAAGGAAATAACCGGAAATGCAGCGGCCGTGGTGCCGATGTGTATGCCTGAAATCATCATCCCGTCATGAAACAGCTTGAGAACAAGGTCGCGATAATCACCGGATCGACGAAAGGGATCGGGAGGGCAATCGCTCACGAGTTCGTCAGGGAAGGCGCCCGTGTAGTCATCACCTCAAGCCGGAGGGAGAACGTCGAAGCTGCCGTCAGCGAGTTTTCCCCGGGATCGGTCTACGGTCATGTGTGCGACGTATTGTCGTACGATGAGATGGAAGGGCTTGTACGTGCAGCCGTCGAGAGGTTCGGCACCATCGATTGCTTCATTAACAACGCAGGCATCTCGGATCCTTTCGTCAACGTCGGCGACAGCGACCCCGATGCGTGGGGAAAGGTGATCGACACGAACCTCAAGGGCACCTATTACGGCAGCCGGGCTGCCATAAGGTATTTCCTCTCGGAGGGCAAGCGCGGGAAAATCATCAACCTGGCAGGATCAGGAACCGACAAGGCTTCGAACACCCCCTATATTTCCGCATACGGATCGACAAAAGCCGCCATCTCCCGGTTCACCTTCGCCATGGCAGCAGAGTACCGCGACAAACCGGTTTCGATCATGCTTCTGCATCCCGGCCTTGTCAGGACAGGCATGATCAGCCCGGAAAATCCCACACCCGAGCTTCTCCGGCAGCATAAAACCTTCAATACCATTCAGGACATCTTTTCGCAGAGCCCCGAGCGTTCTGCCCGGTATGCGGTGAAGATGGCCTCGTCATGGAGCGACGGCAAAACCGGTATCTATATGTCTGCCCTTGACGGTAAACGCAAGAAACTGATGCTGATGAGCTATCCGTTCCGAAAACTGACGAACAGAATCGATCGCCGAACCTTTTAACCAGGGACGATATGCAGAAGATCTCCAGAACCGTTACGCTGCTTCTGTCGATGGTGCTTGTTCTCCTTCAGGGCTGTTACAGCTTTTCAGGCGCCTCCCTCCCGTCTCACCTGCAAACCGTTTCGGTTCCGCTGTTCGACGATACCTCCCAGGCGGGGATCGCCCAGTTCAGGGAGGCAATTACCCGGAACATCATCAGTAAAATCGAATCACAGAGCAGTCTCGCCATCGAGCCCGATCCTGCCCGTGCACATGCGTTGCTGAAGGGGGTCATCGTTTCATATGTCGATGAGCCCAGCCAGTTGGGGAGCACTACTGAGCGTGCAGTCACCAACCGTATCACGATCGTGATCAGGGGCGATTTCGATGACAGGGTAAAAGATACCAGGATTTTCTCCCAGTCGTTCGTCGGCTTTGCAGATTATTCGGTAGGCAACTACGCTGCCCAGCAAGCCGCCATCCAGAGCGCAATCAACCAGGCTGTCGACGAAATGTTCAACAGGATGATCTCGAACTGGTAGTCGTCGCCGGCGGGATAGCTTACTGGGCGCCTGAAGGCTTGTTCTTCTTCTCTTCGATGTAGTTTTTAAGCCAGGCGATTCCAAGATCCTTGGCGGTATGGAGCAGTTCGATCCCTATGATGCCGATGGTGGCGCTGAGTGTCGAACGCTGTTTGTCCGCAGGATCGGACTGTACAGATGGCCGGTGCGGGGTCGGGCTGACGATGCTTTTGATCGCACGCCCCAGAAGCACCCCGGTCACGAACGACGCTCCAGCCGCCTCGACAGGATGTTTCCTGATCAGTTCTACCGGGGAAAGCTCGTCCTGAAGCTCCTCTTTCAGTTGCAATGTCCGTGCCTTTATATGCTCACCACGCTCAGCGATGCTCTGCTCCAACTCATCGATTCTCGACTGAATGCTCTTTATCGGGTCATTTGCGGTAGTCATTGGCGGAAAGAAGGATTTTATGGATGAAATTTTTCAGGATCTCCGGCCTGACTTTCGTGAACAGGACAAAACAGACGATGAAGATCATGCTAACGGCAAAATAGCCGAGCCAGGCATGTCCGAGAAGCTCACCCGCGAGAAGCGCGAACGAGGTGATCAGATAGGCTGTGCCGATCATGAGGATCACCGCGAGAATGATTAGTGCGCTTACCAGGGCGACCTTTTCGGTCAGTTCAATCCTGAGAAGTTCAAGTTTCGCCTCGATGATCGCCATCATATCCTCATAGGTCGACGTAACCGTATCGTCAATCAACGCGGGTATTCCTGTTCTTTTCTTTTCCGACCGTCCTTTCTGAGGTTCGGGGGAAGGAGTCTGCTTTTCCTTGGGCGTCATGCGTTCCTGTTCTATTTTTTTCTCCTCAGCAGGAGGCCGAGAAAAAGACCTGCACCCAGCGCATAGAAGAATGAGTTTACCGGATTGTCTGCGATGTAGTTCCGGGCCTTGTCCTTTGCCTCGAGAATCTTTTCATAGGTTTCGGTTTCCTGGAACTCCTTGAACGCCGATGAAACCTTCTCGCTGACCTCCCTGATCGGTTCAGGAATATCCTGACGGACTGACGGGGTCGGTTTCGGTACCTCTGGGGTGATGTCGGTAATCGGGATGTGCTGTTCCATAGTCGTCGACGAATTCTGGTTGAGGGTCAATATTTCCTGCGGATGCCTGAGCTTGCCCTCATCAGGGCTTTCCTCGCACGGTGGGGAAGGCTTGACCCGAAGAGACCTGCATCTATCTGAATATATGAAAAATCGTTCTCCTGCATTCCAGGTAAAAAAACGGTGATGTTGCTCCCTCAGTGCAGAAGCCTTCCTCCATCGACATTGATGACCTGGCCGGTGATATACTCGCTCTCCATCAGAAAGCGTATGGCCATGACGATGTCCATCGGATCGCCGAGCCGCTTCATCGGGATTTTTTTCAGCAGATCCCCCTCCGGTTCGGATTCACGGCCGGGATAGGCGGAAATGGTGCCCGGCGCGATTGAGTTGACGAGAATATGAGGCGCAGTTTCACGCGCAAAAATCCTCGTGAGATGCTGAATGCCTGTTTTCGAAACGGTGTAGGGTGCATAATTGCGCCAAACGAGGTCAGCGGAGATGTCAGACATGGTGATGATGCGCGAGAGGAATGGTTGCCTCAGCATGATCCTGGCTGCGGCCTGCATGGTGAAGAAGGTTCCCTTGAGGTTCGTGTCGACAAGGCTGTTCCAGTCAGATTCGGTCACATCAAGCAGGTCTGTGCGGAAAAAGTTCGAGGCGCTTGAAACCAGGAGGTCGAGCCTGTCGAAATGGCTGCTGAATGCTGAAAACGCACGCTCGATATCGGACACCTTTGCCACGTCGCATTGTACCATCCGTGATTCAGGGCTTACCCAACGGATCTTTTCAAGCGTTTTTTCGGCTTTCTCCTGTGAGGAGTTCCAGGTGAAAAAAATCGAATATCCCTGCCCTGCGATTGCAAGTGCAATTTCGCTTCCGAGTTTGCCGGAAGCCCCGGTCATGAAGCAGACCTTCTTGCCTGAAGCGTTCATAGGTTTCAGTGTTCGACAGTTTCAGGATATACCCACCAATTGAAAGGTACGTCAAAAAGTTGAATGAAAGGGTCGTGGTGCAGTGATTGGTTCAGGGGCGACGTTGTCGTTTCGTAAGTATGGGGATGAGATCATTCAACGCAGCTTTCCATTGTTGCCGACATACAATCGGTAACCATTACAATATCACATCCCGATCAGGAAACACGATAGTTTTGGCAAGAGTGGTCGATAACGTCAGCGTGAATTTGAAGTATTTGTCAATCACATGTATAATGACCTTATAGTCATGCTGTCGGATGTTATGGATGGACGGTGCAAATCTTTGTATATGCCGTGCAATTAATTTTAACGCCACTCTTCCATGTCCGGTAAGGCAACGATTTTATTGGTGGACGACAAGGTTATCATTCTCAAGATATGTGAGGAGATGCTTGAGATGAACGGCTATCGGATATTGTCGGCATCAACCCCATCGGAAGCGATTGAGATCGCCGGGAAGTATGATGGGAATATAGATCTGCTCCTGACGGACGTCATGATGAGTAGTTTGAGCGGAGTGCAATCAAGCCGGAGGTTGTCCTCTGTTCGCAAGGGCATGAAGACGCTGTTTATGTCCGGACATTCCGGAACGGTTCTTGACGAGAAGGTCGATTCAGGCGCCATCAACCTTCTCGTCAATCCATTCACCATGAAGGCTTTCCTGGATAAAGCGGGTGCCAAGCTGCGTCAGCCGTAGACGCCCATGCGCATTTACTGCCCGAATCAACAGCGTTTGGTTTATTCGGCTTTTTCTGCCGTTTTTGTGCCTACTCCCCGATGCCGATAATGACGCTTGATGCCTTGAATATGGCGCAAGCCTGAACTCCGGCGGCAAGACCAAGATTCGTCGAGCTTCCGTGCGTGATGACCGCAGAGAGCATGTCACCGCTGCCGATCTCGATGTCGACCTCCGTGCTGACCGGTCCTTCGATCACTTTGCTGACGGTGCCGCAGACGATGTTCCGGGCGCTCAGCTTCGCGTCCTGTATGTTGGTGCCGACGATGATCGAACTGGCTTTGATGATCGCGGTGGCGGCCATCCCCTCTTTCAGTCCGAGCCGGTCGACGGCTCCGATGGTGACGACTGAAGTGATTGGTGTGCCGTCTCCGAGGGTGATCGTTACTTCTGCGTTAACAGCTCCCCTGACGACCGATGAGATTGTGCCGGTGAAGATGTTTCGTGCGCTGATGTTCATGATTTTACTCTTTAATTGATGGTTGCGCTGTTCATGGTAATGGACTGCGGTGTTTCGCCAGAAGGTTCCGTGCGGTGATTTGTGTCTTGATTCTGCAATAAATGACGATGGTGAATAGAGCGCGCAGATATTCATTTTTTTCAATCGATTCAGGCCTTAATTATCGTGTGGCCACTGGTAGCAGTAAATATTTGTTTTTTTTTGGTCAAGCCCATGGAAAAACAGGTTAAGCCTTTATAATTTAGGTTTTGTAAGTATTGTTATTAATTATTTAATACATAAATGTAAAAATAATTTGTTTTTTAAGTTTTTTAATCGGAAATTCATGAGGATTGTGCTTCTCTTTTTTTTAATTATCGTTATAGACTGGCGGATATAACGTATGCGGCCTAAAAGTAAGTCATCATGAGAGAAAACAAACAGAAAAACCCAGTTTTGATTGTCGGTACAGGCCCTGGTGATCCCGAACTGTTGACGGTAAAGGGGGATCGGGCGATCCGTAATGCCGATGTGATCCTGTATGACTGCAAGACGGTAGAGCCTGCATTGCTTGTCGCATCCGCAACCGCAACAGTCATTGCCGTTGAACGTTCGCAGTACGAAAGTGGAGAGGGGTGCCGCGAGGAGACGCCGATGATCAGGTCTATCCGGGATCATTATCTCGGAGGACGAAAGGTCGTGCGCCTGAAGGCTGGCGATCCGACGCTGTTCGGGGGTGAAGTAGACGAGTGTGACCTCCTCGACCAGCTCGGCATTCCCTATGCGATCGTACCGGGAGTATCTGCCGGGGCCGCGGCAGCCTGCGCCTACGCCATGCCGATCAGCCGCAAATTCGAGAGCGACGCCGTAGTCAACATTATTGTCAACGAAGTAAACGATGAACTCGGCTCTCTTCTCAGGAATGGGGCTAAAATGTTCGGGCAGGGAGCGACCATGGTGCTCTATATGGCTACAGCGAACCTTCCCGTCATACTCGGGATATTCAGTGAAGAAGGGGTTCCGGATGATACTCCGGTTGTCGCGGTCAGCAAGGCAGGCTGGCCGGAAGAGGCCATGGTTGAAACCACGCTGGGCGCTATGGGGGCAGAAGGTTTTTCCTTGGGCATCAGTGAGCCTGTGGTCTACACTATAGGACGATACGTGAGGGTGAGGATTTCGCCTTTCGAATCCCGGAAGCGTTCTGCCATTTTCTCGAAATGTTTAAAGTGACCCCTTTTTTTTGAAAACAGTTATGTAGTAAAAGTTATAACGCAACGATCGGATCCAATGAAAAAAACAATATTGACGGTTTTACTGCTGGCCTCAGTCCGGCCGGCGATGGCGGCAGAGCAATCAGCCGTTATAGGCGATGATTCTGCAACGGTATTTACCGCCGGTGAGGTTGTCGTAAGCGGCAAAAAAGAGATTGCAAGAGAACGGGTGAGTGCCCGCGAAATCGAAAAACTTGACAGGAAGACGGTTACCCAGGCGGTTAACCTGCTTCCCGGTGTGACACTCGGGAACGTCGGCGGGCGCAATGAGGGCATGATCTATGTGAGAGGCTTCGATATGCGGCAGGTACCGCTTTACCTCGATGGAGTACCGCTCTACGTCCCTTATGACGGATATGTCGATCCCAATCGTTTCACGACCTTCGATCTCTCTGAAATTTTCGTCTCCAAGGGGTTCTCTTCTGTGCTTTACGGCCCGAACAATCTTGGTGGAGCAATCAACATGGTGAGCCGCAAGCCTGAAGGGAAGCTCGACGGCAACGTGAAAGGAGGAATATCGTTTGCTGATGATGCATTGGCATCAAAATTCACTTCGATCAATATCGGCTCGAACCAGGGCAAGTGGTACGTGCAGGCTGGTGGAACGATTCTTGACCGCAAATTCATTGCATTGTCGGATTCCTTCAAGCAGACAGCCGATGAAAACGGTGGACAACGGGATCACTCCGATACAAAGGATATGAAGGGCTCTATCAGGATCGGCTTTACTCCGAACGAAACCGACGAGTACAGCCTTTCTTTCAGCGCTCTTCATTCGACAAAAGGCATACCCCAATACACCGGAGCTGACAGGACCAGGCTGAATTCAGTATTAAGCGCAGGTTCAGCCAGTGACAGGAATAAAGTGAAGTATTGGGGGATTGAAGCATGGGATAAATCAAGCCTTTATTATATCGGCAAAACGTTGATCGGTGAAAAAAGCTACGTGAAGACCAAAGCCTATTTCGACAATTACTACAATGCTTTCAAGTACTACAAGGATGTGACATACACCTCCTATTCCGACATCAGTTACTATGATGAAAAGACCTTTGGCGGTGGTGTAGAGTTCGGTACTGAAATCATCAGCAACGATATTCTGAAATTCGCCTTGCTGGACAAGTCCGACAAGCACAGGGAAAACAGCGTTAAGGTGCCGCTGCCCAAGGAGATGGAAGACAATACCTTTTCTGCTGCGGTTGAAAACACCTGGAGCGCCTCGAAAAATATCTCGGTCATCGCCGGCATCAGGCAGGATTTTCACAGTGTGATCAGGGCTGATGGTTATAACAGCAGCTCGACAGCCACGATACCGTTTCCGACAAGAGACAGCCAGGCGACGAATTACCAACTGGCCATTTCCGGGAAGTTGGATGATCTTCAGGATATAACAGCCTATGTGGCTCAGAACACCCGGTTCCCTACCCTGAAAGATCGTTATTCGTACAAAAACTTTACGGCGACACCGAACCCGGAACTGCAACCCGAGCACAGCTGGAATTATGGGCTGGACTACAGCATCAGGCCTTCCGGTAATCTCAGGCTTTTTGCTTCTGTTTACCAGAGTAGGCTGACTGACACCATTCAGCAGGTATCCAAGGCCGTCAATGGTCTGGACCAGATGCAGAACACGGGTAAATCCACCTTTACGGGAGCTGAAGTTGCCGCTGACTGGACAGCGATGAAGGGGTTGAAAACCAATCTGTCATACAGCTACATAAAACGTGAAAACGAGAGCAACCCCGCGATCCTGTTTACCGATGTTCCCAGGAACAAACTGTCTGGATACCTGCAGTTCCTGCTCGGGAAGAAAAACTGGGTCATGCTTGAAGGCGAATACGATTCCAAACGCAACAGCTCTTCAGACGGCAAGTACATTGCCGGTTCCTTCGCAGTGGCAAACATCAGGGCCAGCGCCGGTCTGACAGGGCAGATTTCGATACAGGCCTCTGTGGAAAACCTGTTTGACAGGAATTACCAGATTTCCGAAGGGTACCCCGAAGCGGGCAGGGCCTACGTCATGTCGGTGGCATATGCCTTTTGAGAGGATTATCTGACATGAAAGGTGTTTCCCTGATCCTGGTCTGCGCGTGTGTGCTGGCAGGCATCTGCATCCTATCCCTCGGTTTCGGCCGGTATCCGGTTTCACCGGGTACGATTATCTCATGGCTGATAACCGGGGGGAGTACAGATGGCAATGTACCGCTCATAATGGTCAGCATACGGCTTCCCCGGATGTTTGCGGCTGTTGTGGCTGGCGGGGCGCTCGCGATATCCGGAGCTGCCTACCAGGGACTTTTCCGCAACCCGATGGTCAGCCCCGACATCCTCGGCGTCTCATCGGGAGCGGGTTTCGGGGCGGCGCTCGCTATCCTGCTTTCGATGTCGCAGGCGTTTGTGCAGCTCATGTCGTTTACTGGCGGCATATCCGCAGTGCTTATCGCCGTGGCTGTCAGCAGGGCTATCGGCCGGGGGCACGATTCGGTACTCGTGCTGGTGCTTTCCGGTATCGTTGTTTCATCGCTGTTCGGCGCGTTGATTTCGATGCTCAAGTATGTGGCCGACCCGCTGGACAAGCTTCCTGCCATAACCTACTGGCTTATGGGAAGCCTTGCCGATATCAGGATACGGGAGCTCAGGACGGTGCTTTTCATGGTTGCAGCCGGGGCAGTTCCCCTGATGCTGGTCAGTTGGAGGTTGAACGTACTGTCGTTCGGTGAAGAGGAGGCTCGATCGCTTGGCCTTCATACCGGAATCATGCGTGCAGTGGTCATCGTCTGTGCGACGATGGTGACGGCCAGCGTGATTTCGCTTTGCGGCATCATCGGCTGGGTAGGGCTTGTTGTGCCGCATATCTCCAGGTTCATTGCCGGTCCGAACCACCGCATGCTCCTGCCTGTCTCTTTCCTGATCGGGTCGGCGTTCATGCTTGCTGTCGATACGGTGGCCCGTTCGGCAGTTTCCGTGGAGATTCCGATCGGGATCATCACAGCGGTTGCCGGTGCACCCTTTTTCATCTGGGTCATGAAAAAATCATCGATACGCTCATGATGAACGGTAACGGCATGGCGCTTCAAATAAAAGGAGCGGGGTTGGGCTACAACGGCAGGGCCATTGTGCATGATGTCGACCTGGAGATCCGGTCGGGCGACATTCTCTGCCTGCTGGGCCAGAACGGCGCCGGCAAAACGACCCTTTTCAGGACGATGCTCGGGTTCATCAAACCGGTTTATGGTACGATCAGTGTTGACGGCAGGGATATGTCGCGTCTTTCGCCGAAAGAGGTGGCTGGATTCGTCTCCTATGTGCCGCAATCCTATGCAATGCCGTTTTCCTACAAAGTTAGTGATGTCGTTTTGTTCGGCAGGACAGCGCATCTCGGCATGTTTGCTGCGCCTGGGAGAAAAGACCGGTCGATCGCCATGGAGTGTCTTGAGATCCTGGAAATGGCTCATCTTGCCGAGCGGTCGTTCAACGAACTCAGTGGAGGCCAGCGTCAGATGGTCGTTATTGCCAGGGCGTTAGCTCAGGAGGCGCGTTTCATGATTCTTGACGAGCCGGCATCGAACCTCGATTACGGCAATCAGGTAAGGGTCATCAGGAAGATCAGGGAGCTTGCCGGTCGTTCGATCGGCATTCTCATGGCGACGCATCATCCCGACCATGCCTTTATGACGGACTCAAGGGTCGCCGTGCTCTCAAACGGGAGGCTTTGCCACAACGGTCCGCCTGATGAGATGCTTACTTCGGAAACCCTGAAGCATGTGTATGGCGTGGATGTGCAGGTCTTTGACATGCCTGAAGATTGCGGCGGGACAAGGAAGCTCTGTGCGCCGGTGATGGGGTGGCAAAGATAGTAACCATAGATGGATAATGGAGGAGAAAGGCGATGTATACCATGGATGCGATGGAGTTCAACGAGAAGATCATGAAGGGGCATTTCCGGAAAATCTACCCGGAGATCGCCAGGCAGGTCATCAATCGTACCGGAGTGGTCACCGGCAGGTGCATCGACCTGGGTGGAGGGCCGGGGATGCTCGGCATCTCCCTTGCAAAAATCACCCTGCTTCGAGTTACCGTGGTGGACCTCATGCCGGAGTGTGTCGAGCTGGCCAGGCAGAACAGTCTTGAAGAGGGATATGCGCATCGGGTTGATGCTATGCAGGGGGTGGCGGAGGATCTGCCATTCGCAGACAGGTCGATCGATCTTGTCGTAAGTCGGGGATCGATCTTTTTCTGGGAGGATCAGCAGCATGGGCTTTCTGAAGTGTTCCGTGTGCTCAGGCCGGGGGGCTGGGCGTACATCGGCGGCGGTTTCGGCACCATTGAGCTGCTTCGGGAGATAGAACAACTCAGGGCGGGCGATCCCGAATGGAACCGGAAGCGAAAGGAGAGGATGGCAAAGAATCCCCCCGGGCATTACCGGTCACTGCTCGAAAGGCTCGGTATCCCCGGGACAGTGGAGCATGAGGAGGCTGGCACCTGGATCATATTCAGCAAACCCAAGGAGGTAACGCCATGAAAAGAAACTTTATGAATCCATCCCGTATGTTGAGGCTGATGCTGCCGCTGCTGCTCCTTTCGCTCTGCGCGTGCGGCAAAGCCGTAAAAACCCGCATCGACACTCGACAGGTCACGGATATGGCCGGCAGGAAACTGACCGTCCCCACTGATATCAAAAGGGTCTACTCGACCCGGCCCGGCAGTGTGGTGCTCTATGCCGTCGCTCCTGACCTGATGGTGAACCGTTCGCTCTGGATTACCGACGGATCGGAAAAGTTCATGAGCGAAGCCTACCTGAAGCTGCCCTTCGCGGACGGGTCGGCCGAAGAGATCATCAAGCTCCATCCGGACCTCATCATCTCCTGGTTCAACATCAATCCCAAGTCGATCGAAGAGGCTGACCGGCTCAGTGCCAAAACCGGTGTCCCGGTATTCATGGTCGACATGGATATGAAGCGGTATACGCAGTCGTTCGCGACGATGGGAGATCTGCTTGGCCGAAAGGAGCAGACCGACAGGATGATTCGCTATGTCGAGACCTGGCTTACCCCGTTGTTCGACAAGGCTGGGCAGATACCTGACAGCAGAAAGAAAAGGGTCTATTACGCCGAGGGCGGTATGGGGTTGAACACTGATCCTTCGGGCTCCTTCCACAGCGAAGTGATCGACCTGGTAGGTGGAACCAACGTGGCAAAGGTCCAGCTCCTTTCCGGAAAGGGGATGAGCGCGGTTTCGATGGAGCAGCTCCTGAAGTGGAACCCGGACGTCGTCATCGTATGGACGGGCATGGGGCCCGAATTGACCACCTACCGGAATATCTCCGGTGACCCGTTATGGGCGAAGCTTCCCGCCGTCAGGGAGCACCGTATCTACCAGATCCCCTGCAAGCCGTTCGGCTGGTTCGACCGGCCTCCGGGAACAAACAGGATCCTCGGGGCGATCTGGCTGGCCAACCTGCTCTATCCCGAGGTCTATCATATCGATTACGAACGGGCTGTGAAGGAGTATTTCAGCCTCTTTTTCCACCGCGAGCTGTCTGATGCCGAACTGCAGGAGGTACTGAACCCTCTCTCTTCAGTGGGAGGCTCCCAGGCACATATCGAAAACAAGCCAAAAGGAGATGATGAAACCAGTCGATAGAATGGACAGTGACGGCAACGTCCTTGCATACTGCGGCGCGCCGCCGCTTCATCGGAAAGCCACCGGAAACGGAGTGCCGCTATTGAGGAAAGGGGCCATCAACCTCTACATGAACATGCCATGCCCTCTCAAGGTGGTGTGTAAAATGGTGATAGGCGAATTTGCAGGACTTTACAACGCCTCGCATGAGGTGCCCATCTATTCACCCATGCTGCTCGATGGCGATTCGAAGGGGATCGAAGGGGAGCTCAAGGCGGCCATGACCGAGGATGAGCTTCCCGAAGTGCTTGTCGCATCAGGCCTGCATACGGTTCTGTCGAAAGGGTTTCGGGAGCGATTCATCGACACCGGCGTGTACCGTGGAGTCACGAGCGAATCAGCTCTTGCCAAAATGCCTGAACTGTATCGCCGGTTGGTCTCGCAGCACAATATCGGGATATACAGCACTGGATTCTGGAGCGTCGTCTGCGATCTCTCCCTGGAGTCAGGCGTACCCTATCCGCGGAGGTGGCGCGACCTTGTCGATCCGTCGTACAAGGATCTCGTCACGGTCCATGGCTATAACGGCAAGGCGAGCATCGCCTCACTGCTCCTTCTGCTCAGGGAGCAGCTCGGCAGCAGTGCCATTACAGACTTTGCCTCCAATATCCGAAACGTCTGGCATTTCGCCGAGATACTGAAGCGCATCGATTCGTCCGAGCAGAGGCGTACGCCGTTCAACCTGTTGCCCAACGCCGCCACGGTGCAGATGCCGTCAAACAAGCGCGGGGCGATCCTCGAGTTCGAGGATGGCCCGATTCTCGCTCCCATGCTCATGTATGTCAAGGCATCAAGGATGGAGGAGTGCCGTCCACTGATCAACTTCATGCACAGCAACATCATGCGCCAGGCCCTGCGCAGGGGCGACTTCCACCATGCTGACGATTTCGACTGGATGCAGCCATTCTGCTTTCCATCCTGGGATTTTCTCCTGCAATGCGACTATGAGGTCATGACCGAGTCGCTCAACGTCGAACTGAAAAAAGGGCTTCGCCCCGACGTTTTTCAAACCTGACTGAAATTCTGAAATCAATCATGAAACTTGTAACCATATCGGGTCCTCCATCGTCAGGCAAGACCGCTATCCTTGCCGGTGTCATCCGCTCGATGATCGCATCAGGAATCAAGGTAGGAGCGTTGAAATACGACTGCCTGGCCACGGATGATGACACCCTTTTTCGCTCGCTGGGAGTGCCCGTGCAGACTGGTCTTTCGGGTAACCTCTGTCCGGACCACTACTTTGTGAGCAACATCGAGGAGTGCCTCGACTGGGGTTTTCGCCATGGGCTTGATTTCCTGCTCTCCGAAAGCGCAGGCCTCTGCAACCGCTGTGCTCCCCACATCAAGGGGGTGCTCGCGGTATGCGTCATTGACAACCTCATGGGCGCGACCACCCCGAAGAAGATCGGGCCCATGCTGAAGTATGCCGATATCGTGGTCATCACCAAGGGAGATATCGTATCCCAGGCGGAACGCGAGGTTTTCGCCTTCCAGGTGAGACGGGCCAACCCGAAGGCCAGGATCATGCATGTCAACGGCATTACCGGCCAGGGCGCAGGCGAGCTGGCTTCCCAGTTCCTGCACGCACCTGAAACCACATGCCTCGACGGCTCCCGCCTGCGTTTTTCCATGCCTGCGGCCCTTTGCTCCTATTGCCTCGGTGAAACGAGGATCGGCATGGAGCATCAGCTCGGCAATATCAAGAGGATCAAACTGAAAGAGGAGCCGATTTCATGAATATCCTTGAGAGAACCATGGCAGACCTTTACGAGAATATGCCCCAGGTCTCGCTTTTCCTGGGCGATTACGGTCTCGATCCCCTTGAACGCGGCATTCCGCTCGGCCTCTGGCTGGAGTCACTTCCGGAAGAGATGTATGAGGATATCGGCATCGATATGCGGGGTCTGGTTGAAAACCTCGAAGAGTATCTCCTTCAGCAGCAGATGCTTCAAAGCGGCCACCTTCCGGCAGTCGAAGAAATTACGGTCATCGGCGGCAGGGACAAGGGCGGTAATCCTGAAAAGGTGCGCCTGAACCTGAAGCGAGGATCGGTCACCAGCATCGTCGGACCTACGGGCTCAGGCAAGAGCCGCCTGCTGGCCGACATCGAATGGATGGCGCAGTGTGATACGCCGACCGGCCGGACGATCCTGGTCAATGGTGAAAAACCGGATCCGGAACTGAGGTTTTCGCTCGAATACAAGCTCGTTGCCCAGCTTTCACAGAACATGAACTTCGTCATGGATACCACGGTCGCCGAGTTCGTGGCGATGCATGCCGAAAGCCGCATGGTGGATAACATCGAGGGCGTGGTGGAAGAGATCGTCACCCAGGCCAATCAGCTTGCAGGCGAACCTTTCAGCACGACCACCCCGGTCACGTCGCTTTCGGGAGGGCAGTCAAGGGCGCTGATGATCGCTGATACGGCTTTCCTCAGCTCCTCGCCCGTCGTATTGATCGACGAGATCGAAAACGCCGGCATAGACCGGAAAAGGGCGTTATCACTACTGGTCAGGAGAGAGAAGATCGTGCTCATGGCCACACACGACCCGATTCTCGCCCTGATGGCTCAGCAACGCATGGTCATCAGGAACGGCGGTATCCACCGTGTGATTAAGACCACGAAGCGGGAGAAAGAGAACCTTGCAGTACTCGAATCGTTCGACAACAGGTTGCTGGCCCTGCGCACGCGCCTGCGAAACGGCGAATTGATCGAAGAGGTTCCCTGAGGCGATGATCACTCGGGAACCGGTTTTTTATTGCATGTCTTTATAACATCAAATATATAACGATATGGCATTTCTGAAAAAACGTCATGGCAACCTGCTCTCTGTAGCTGCAGCGATCGGTTGTGTTACCGGGTATGCCCAGGCTGCGGAATTATCTCCTGAATACCAGGGAGAGGAGGTCATTGTTACCGCTACCCGCACGCCCAATACCGTATCCAGGCTGCCTATGGCTGTCGAGGTGATCACGCGTGCCCAGATTGAAGAGAGCGGTGCGTTGAATCTTTCCGATGTGCTTGCCGAAGCACATGACGTCAATGCCGAGGCATCGACCAACGGAAGGCTCGGGGTCGCGATGATGAGGGGGCTGGACAGCCGCATGACCCTCGTGCTTGTCGATGGAATACGGCTCACTTCCGGATTCCAGGGCTATGTCGACCTTCACGAAATTCCTTCCGGAATAATCGAAAGGATTGAGATCGTCAGAGGGGCAGGATCGGCACTTTACGGAAGCGACGCCGTTGGCGGCGTGGTCAACGTGATAACGCGCAAGCCTCGCAGGGAGCCGCAGGCCGGCCTGACGCTCTCTGGCGGTGAAAGCCGCTACGCCCAGGTGGGGACCGTCCAGACTGACGGATGGGTGAGCGGCACGACAGGCAAGCTCGGTTACGGCGTTGCCGGTTCATGGTATGACCGTGACCGCTATGATCGGGACACCAGGGACCTGACTACCGATGGCGACGACAGGCGCACAGCTTCCGGCTCTGTGGCGCTGACCTACGCCCTGACACCCGACGTAAAGCTGACTTCAGGCACGATCTATGCCTGGAACAGGCTCGATGGAATTCGTGCACAGACGTCAGGTAATTTCGGCAGGGTTGTCGACAGTGACAGGTTGATGGCCTATGCCGGTGCCGAAATCAGGACCGGTACAACCTCGAACCTTTCGCTGCGTGTTTCGAAGAGCACCTACGACTGGTCTTCGGAGATGGATAATCTTGGTGGATTGCCTTACGTCACCACAGCGGTCACATCGGGAATAAAAACGACTACAGCCACCAATACCAAGACACTGACAAAGGTATCCCAGGATGCCACACAGTTTGATGCACAGTGGACGGGAACGATTTCCGGGACCAATCGCCTGACGGCAGGCGTTGAATACCGCACCGAAGAGAGGGATGATTACAGTAAAACGTTGACAAGGAAGGTCGTGACGAAGAACAATATATCGACCGGGGTGATCACCAGCGGGCCAACAACGACTTCGACGACCGATCTTTCGAATATTTCGCACGATTCAGGCAACCTCGGCCTTTTCGCGCAGGACGAGTTCCGTGTGTCCGAACAGCTCTCCTTCATTGCCGGAGTAAGGTTTGATGATCATTCCGACTTCGGTTCCGAAGTCAGTCCCAAAATAGCGTCAGTCCTGAGAATCGACGAACACCTGAAGCTGAGGGCCTCTTACGGCGAGGGGTTCCGGGCACCTTCGCTCTATGAGCTATACACCGGATCGGTCCAGTCCAAGAAAAGCATAATACTGGCGAATCCCGATCTCGATGCCGAGACATCCAGAAGTTTCGAACTTGGGGCCGACTTTGTTTCCGGAGCCTTCGAATCAGGTATTACCGGTTTCAGGACAGGGGTGAAGAACATGATTTTACAGGCCCTTGTCGACGCGACGACAACGCCGGCTACCTACAGGTTCGAGAACGTTTCAGAGGCTATGACCCGGGGCATCGAATTCAGGGGTTCATTCAAGTTGCAGCATGGATGGATGCTTGCCGACCAGGTTTCATTTCTCGATACCAGAAACGAAACGACGGGCAGCAAGCTGCTTTTCGCACCCGCTTTCACCAACATGGTCAAGCTCTCCTATGCCAATCCCGGCAAGGGCCTGAAAGGAAACATCAGGGTGATCTCAACAGGCTCCCAATACATATCAGCCAGCGAGAAGGCTGGAGGATACACCCTGGTCAACTGCTTTGTTTCAAAAACGGTCAGTAAAGGGACCGAACTGTTTGCCGGTGCGGACAACCTGTTCAACCACGATACCAGTGCGGCATACGGAAACAACGAAGGTGCCGGCATGACCGGAACCTATTTTTATGGCGGCCTGAATTACCGCCTGTAACCACAAGATCAGCATATCATGAAAATCAGGATTGCCAGGATAGTCATTCTTGTCGCTTCAGCATGGATTCCGCTCCTTTCGATCGCGCATGCCGATGTCGGGAAGCTTTCACCAACAGTGACGTTAAAGGTTTCCGGACTGGTCGGGCATCCTCTCGACCTTTCTGTGGAGTCGATCAGGAAGATGAAGGTTGTCGAAAAAGGGACGACGGACATCGTATGTGATTCCGGAGTGACGAAGCATGCCCTGAAAAGTTTCAGTGGAGTGCTTCTTCGCGACATTCTCGATTCAGCGAAGGTAGTCATGCCCGAACCCCACAAGAGGGGCGAATACTATGTGCTTGTCCGTTCGGAAGATGATTACAATGTGCTCTATTCCTACAACGAGCTTTATTACGGAGTTGCAGGCGAGGGTACGTGGCTCGTAATCGAGGAGAACGGTCGACCGATCGGTGAGAACGGGCCTTTCGTGGTGTTCTGCGACAACGATCGCTCCAATGGCCCAAGGCAGGTCAAACTGGTGAGGAGTATTGAAATATCGAAAATTCCAGTATCCGGGAAATAGAGGAATCCGGACACTCCAGCCCAACCCATCATCTGTGCAACGCAGGCCCTGTCGTGGTCAGCCACTCCTCCCCTTGCGGTCAGGACCAGGGCGGGGGTGTCCGTTTTTTCTCAGCCCAGCCGTCTGAACGAGGAAGCCTTGACTGCGGCGAAAACGGTTGCTCCAGTGGATATTTCGAGCTCTTCCGCCGCGGTGCGGACGATTTCGGCGACCAGCTTCTGGTTGCCCGATTCGAGCACCACCCCTTTCCTTCCTCCCGAGTCAAATATCTCTGCAACACGGCATTCGATCAGGTTTCGGGCGCTGATAGCCTCCGGGTTTTTCTTGAACAGGATGATGTCGCGTGACGAGAGTTCGAACAGCGATTCACCTTCCTGGCGGCCGTATGAAACGATAAGGTTCCCGTTCCCCCACGGGTAGTGGAACAGCCCCTCCTGCATGACGGGATCTTTAAGGCGAAGAAGGTTCATGTAACCGTTCGGACTGACTGACATATTGGCGCGGGCCAGTTCGTCCGGTGTCGAAACGCCTGAGATGCGTCCCTCCTTCACTACGAGCACCCTGTCGGTCATCAGCTGCATCTCGGTGATCGAATGCGAAATGAAGAGGTAGGGTATACGGAACTCCTCGCTGACGCTTCTCAGGTATGGAATGATCTGGTAGCGCAACGAGTCGTCGAGCGCCGAAAGCGGTTCGTCCATGATGAGTAGCCGGGGGTTGGCAAGCACGGCCCTGCCGAGGGCGACGCGCTGTTTTTCCCCGCCGGACAGGTTGCCCGCGCCTCGCTGGAGCAGATGCTCAAGGTTAAGGATTTTTGTAAGGGCCTCCGGAGTGATTTTCCGGTTTTCCGGCTTGCATCGTTTGTAGCCGTAAAGAAGGTTCGCCCTGACTCCAAGGTGCGAAAAGAGCATCGATTGCTGGAATACGAGGGCAATTCGGCGCTGTTCGGGAGAGAGATTTATGCTTTTCCTGCCGCTGTAAAGGCAGGTGTCGTCGAGATACAGCTCTCCCGAATCAGGATGCATGAGGCCGGCAATGAGGTGTACGAGGCTCGATTTGCCGCTTCCCGATGTGCCGAATATGCCGATACGCTCGCCGGAGATCCCGCTTTTCATCTTGAGTGAAAACTCTCCCAGCTGTTTTTCGATGTCGATATGCAGAATCACGAAGCCCTCCCGTTTTCCAGCTTTTTACCGACCACTTCGTGCAGAAAAAGGATAGCGACCGACAGGATTACAGATACGAGGCAAAGGGAAAGGGCCATGGATGTTCCGGTCGGAGAGCTTGCATAATCGTAGATCGCAAGTGGAATGGTCTGTGTAAGGCCGGGAATGTTTCCGGCCACGATGATGGTCGCACCGAACTCTCCGAGGCTTCTTGCGAACATCAGGGATGAGCCTGCGATCATGCCCCTGAATGAGAGCGGCAGGACGATTGTCGCCATGGTGTCGAGCCAGGGAGCCCCCAGGCTGCGGGACGCATGGAGAAGCTGCCGGTCGATCGATTCCATGCCTAACCTGATTGATCGCACAAGCAGGGGAAACCCAACGGTCGCCGATGCTATGACGGCAGCCTTCCAGGTGAAGATGATTTCAATGCCGACGGACTTGAGCGCCGTGCCTGCCCAGCCGTTCCTGCCGAGCAGGAGCAGCAGGAAATAGCCGATGACCACTGGAGGCAGGGTCAGGGGAAGGTTGACCAGCACTTCGAGCAGCACTTTTCCCCTGAACTTTCCAAAGACGATCAGCCCGGCCACGGCGAAGCCGAGCGGCAGCGAGATTGCCGTAGCGGTAAGGGCAATCTTGATCGATAGCGCTATGGCGGCGATATCGGAAGGCGTCAGGTTCATGTGCTGTTACGGAGTGTTTGCTGAAGGGCTATTTCAGGATGAACCCATTCTTTTTCAGGATCGATTTGGCTTCGCCACCCTGCAGCCAGTCAATAAAGGCTTTTGCTTCGCTGTTTTTGGCGCCGGTTGCGGTCAGCGCCATAGGGTAGGTTACCCTCGAATAGAGTTCGTCCGGTACAGTGAAGAGGATTTTGGCCTTTTTCGCCTGGAGTGCATCGGTCCGATAGACGAAAGCACCGTCGACTTCGCCCAGTTCGGCATACATGAGGCACTCCCTGACATCCTTGCCCATGATCAGTTTGCCGGTGAGTTTCTGTTCGACTCCGGATTTCCTGATGGCCTGCATCGCGTAGTCGCCTGCGGGAACGCTTTTCGGACTGCCGATGGCGATCTTGTCGAGTGCTGCAAGATCGTTCATGCCGGTGACTTTTTTGCCTGTCGAACCTGCAAAAACCAGAAGGTTGTAGGCAAAGCTTTTCTCGCTGGCTGCATCTACCAGTTTTTTGTTTTTCAGGTAATCCATCCATTCATTGCTCGCAGAGATGAAAAGGTCAGCCGGAGCGCCGTTCTCAATCTGGCCGGCAAGGGCGCCGGAAGCCCCGAAATTCTTGACGAACGTGGTGCCGGGATGGGTTGCCGTATACCTGTCGGTCATCTCGTTGACGCTCTCTTTCAGGCTGGCCGCCGCTGAAAGGTTGAGCTGGCCGGCCATCGCCGGGATGGCCGTCGTCATGAAAGTGCACAGCAGCACTACGATACGTCTGAAGGTCTGTTTCATGGCTTGTATGGTTGATGTTTGTTGTTGATGACAGCTGAAATATCTGAAGGTTTGCCGAAATAGACCGACGACAGGACGATGATGTCTATACCTGTGGCGGCATAGGCGGCCGCGTTGTCGGCATTGATGCCTCCGGCGGCTGAGACGGCGACGCCAGGACAGGTCGCCCGGATATCCAGGACCAGTTTCGACAGTGCCGCGATGGAGAGCTTGTCCACCTGGACCACGTCTGCTCCCGCCCTGGCGATAATGAGGGCTTCATCTGGCGACTCGGCCTCTACGATGATCCTGTGTTCAGGAGCTTTTTTCTTAAGGGCAGCAAGAGTGTCGAGGAATGGTTCAAGTCCGCCCGTAAATACGGTGTGTTGAGGGAATACGAGGATCGATCCAGAAAGGCCGAGCCGGTGGGGAAGCGCACCTCCCGCCATGATAGCCTTGATCGCCACTTTTTTGGTCCCCGGAAACGACTTCCTCGTCGTCACCACGCTGACGCCCGGATTGGCGGCTTTGGCGCGCTCTACGATGTTCATTGTCCGTGTGGCGATTCCGGAGGCATACTCCAGCAGGTTGACTGCCGCTTTCCATCCTGCATGCAATCCGCCAGCCAGGCCTTCCGCCTTCAGAATGAGGGTGCCCGGTTCGGCAACCGTGCCTGACGGCAGTGAGAATGTGGTTTCAGCTCCGCATTTTTCCAGCAATCGTCCGGCCTCTTCAGTGCAGCATATCGCCGTTCGTTCACGCGTCGTGAAGCGTATTTCCCCAGCCATTCCATCAATGCCGAGCAATGTCGTCGTCAGGTCGCCGTAAGGAACGTCCTCTTCGAGGAAGCTCTCTATTGCTGAGTCTTGAATACGGTAATGCATTGTTGTCGATGTCAGTTCGTTATGTCATCAAGGTTATATCGTCGGATACCCTTCTGACGCCATCAAATCCGTTCATTCCGCAATTACAGCCGGCCATGAGGAGGAATTCGTTACGCGCGCAGGTGTATTTTAATAATCACCTTAAATAATAAGGAAAAAATAACAAATAACCTAAATAATGCGGTTGTTTCGATTATCTGTCATCAATAATAGCTACGTATATGTTGTTTGTCCCTGTTAGCTTCTTCGTCCTTATTCGATATGCAATATAGGATATAACGAAATAAATGAAACATGCATTCGAGGTCATGGCGGATACCCATAATATTAATGGGCGAGACAATAAATAGCTGGGCCATACTGATCCATCTCCCTCATTAGTGGCTTTTTTCTTATACTTTACTACACAGCGTCGACAGGCTGTTGGCCGTTTCATGGCAAGCTGTCCGGCAGTTGTAAATGATGAACGAAAAGGGTAACTGATGGCTGAATCGATTGTGCGTCTTGAGGGTATCCGCAAGGAACTTGAACTGTCGAGGGATGTCCGGCAGACGATCATTCCCAATCTTTCGCTTGACATCTTCAAGGGGGAGTTCGTTGCGATCACCGGTCCTTCCGGTTCCGGAAAATCGACCCTTCTGTACATAATGGGAGGCCTTGACAAGCCTACTTTCGGCAAGGTATGGCTCGATGGGCAGGAGATAACCGGTATCGACGAAGCCGAAATGACCGTCATCAGGAACGAGAAGATCGGGTTCATTTACCAGTTCCATTTTCTTCTCCCCGAATTCAACGCAATCGAGAACGTCAGCCTCCCGATGCAGATCCGACGGAAGTTCCCGAAAAAAGAGATCCGCGAGCGGGCCATGCAGTTGCTTGATATCGTCGGACTCGAGAATAAATACACCAACAGGCCGAACCAGCTTTCCGGAGGCCAGCAGCAGCGTGTCGCCATTGCCAGGGCGCTTGCCAACGAGCCAAAGGTCCTGCTCGGCGACGAGCCGACGGGAAACCTGGATTCGAGGTCAGCCGACAACGTCTACCAGCTGTTCGACAGGCTGAACAGGGAGCTGAACCAGACGGTGATCGTCGTTACCCATGACGAAGATTTCGCTAACCGCGCCGGTCGCCGTATCCATCTGGTCGACGGCATGATTGCGAGCGACTCCCGCGCCATGCAGCCTGTACCGGCATGAAGCCCAGAGGGGCGGATCAACAAACGTTCACCATCTCATAACAGCCATGCTCGAGCAGATCAGGAATACGCATCCTCTCGTCTACAGTCGTTTCAGCGCACTGGAGGACGGAGAGCGCCATCTTCAGGCCATCCTTTCGATCGACCGTTACTGGGATGCGCTGATGCACCCGGTACCCGATGTGATCAGGGACGGCTCACGGATGCCTGCCGGGACAAGGCTCTCAGGCAGCTTTGATATCGTTTATGCCGGAGGCACGCTCGGCATGCTGCATGCGGCGGTTATGGCGAAACAATACGGCAGGAAGGTGCTGGTGATCGACAGGGGTGAACCTGCAGAGACCACACGGGACTGGAACATTTCGCGCAAAGAGCTGCTCAGGCTCGCGGATACGGGAGTATTTACGGTAGCCGAGCTCGAATCGACCATCGTCAGGAGCTACAGGACCGGATGGGTGGAGTTCCATATGCCTGGTAATCGGCAGAAGCGACTGTATATTGACGACGTGCTTGACTGCGCAGTCGACGCCGACAGGCTGCTGGGCATAGCCAGGGCGAAGGTGCTCGAAGTCGAGGGATCGATGGTGATGGGCCGTACCTCGTTCGACTGCTGCTACCGGTTTGCCGATCATGTGGTCGTCCAGGCAAAGGATCGGGAGGGCAACCCGCTCTGTTTCAGGGCCGGGATTCTGGCCGATGCCATGGGTATCGTCTCGAAGGTCGCGATGCAGCTCAACGGCGGGAGGCCCCAGACCCATGTCTGTCCGACGGTGGGTACGATTGCGAGCGGATTTGAGGATGTCGATTTCGATGTCGGCGAGATTCTCGCGAGCACGGAACCGGCTGAAACCATGCGCGGGAGGGGGCGTCAGCTTATCTGGGAGGGCTTCCCTGCGAAGGGAAACGAGTACATCACCTATCTGTTCTTCTACGACAAGGTCGACTCGCCGAACGACAAGTCGCTGCTCAGCCTTTTCGAAACCTATTTCCGGAAACTTCCCGACTACAAGCAGCCCGGAACGGAGTTCAACATTCTCAGGCCGGTCTACGGGATCATCCCGGCCTGGTTTCATGACGGGACAGGGTGCACGCGCGTGGTTTCGGACGATCGGATCATCCTGCTCGGCGACGCAGCCTCGCTGGCCTCGCCGCTCACCTTCTGCGGCTTCGGATCGATGGTTCGCAATCTCCCCCGTCTTACCGCAGGGCTTGAGCGTGCGATGAGCGAAGGCCGCCTGGGCAGGAAAGCGCTTGGCGAAATCAGCGCCTACGAGCCGAACGTAGCCTCGATGGCCAACCTGATGAAGTACATGTGCTACGATCCCGACACTGACGAGCCCAACTTCGTCAACGAGCTCATGAACGAAGTGATGATCGTGCTCGACGAACTGCCGACCCGTTACCGGCAGGCCATGTTCCGCGACGAGATGAAGATCGAGGAGCTGGTGACCGTCATGCTCAAGGTTGCCTGGCGCTACCCGAGAATCCTCAAGGCTACATGGGACAAACTCGGCGTTACGGGATCAGCCGGATTCCTGAAAAACCTTGCAGGGTGGGCAATGACACCCTCAAAACAAGACTCCTGAAAGGTGGATATCGCAAAGGCAAAGATCGAGGTCGAGCGGCTCAGGGGCGAGATCGATCGGCATAACAGGCTCTATTACGTCGAGGCGAAGCCGGTCATCTCCGATTTCGAGTTCGACAAACTGCTCGAAAGGCTTATTGGTCTTGAAAAGGAGTTCCCGGGGCTGGTCACTCCCGACAGCCCGTCGCAGCGCGTCGGGGGGGAGATCACCAAAATTTTTCCCTCTGTGGTGCATCGGGAGCCGATGCTCAGTCTTGCCAACACCTACTCGATCGACGAGGTGGCCGATTTTTTCCGCCGTGTCGAAAAGCTGGTCGAAGCAGAAGGCGGACGGACGCCGGAGTTTGTCGCCGAGCTGAAGTTCGACGGAGTGGCCATCAGCCTCCTGTACCGCGACGGAGTGCTGGTTCGGGGCGCTACGAGGGGAGATGGTTCGAGTGGCGACGACATTACGGCGAACCTCAGGACAATCCCTACCATTCCGCTCGGCATTCCGGTCTCCGCAGGGCCGCTTTTCGGAGCGCAGGGAAGCGAGGTGGAGGTGCGTGGCGAAGTGTTCATGCGAAAGGAGGATTTCGAAAAACTCAACGAGGACCGTCCAGAAGAGGATCAGTTCGCCAATCCGCGCAACGCCACGGCCGGTACCCTCAAGCTTCAGGATTCCACAGAAGTCGCTCGCCGGAGAATGTCGTTCGTGGCCTATTACATCAAGGGGCTCGATGACCAGTCCATGCCGCATATCGACCGGCTTCGCCGTCTCGATGCCATGGGTTTCATGACCGGTCGGAACTACCGGCTCTGCAAAGGGATCGATGATATCGCCGAATTCATCGGGACGTGGTCTGAAAAACGCTGGAAGCTTCCGTATGAGACCGACGGCGTGGTGCTGAAGTTGAACGACGTCACGCTCTGGGACCGACTCGGCGCGACGGCTAAAAGTCCCCGCTGGGCGATCGCCTACAAGTATCCGGCGCAGCAGGCCAGAACGGTGCTGAAGGATGTCGTATTCCAGGTCGGAAGGCTGGGTACCATCACTCCGGTTGCCGAACTCAAGCCGGTCAAGCTTGCCGGTTCGACCGTTTCGCGATCCACATTGCACAATTTCGATGAGATCGAGCGTCTCGGCGTCAGGGTCGGGGATCACGTCATGATCGAGAAGTCGGGCGAGGTGATTCCCAAGGTGGTCAGCGTGGTGCTCGAAGATCGGCCTTCCAATACGAAGCCGATCGATGTCCCAGAAGTTTGTCCCGAGTGCGGAACCGCATTGGTCAGGCCCGAGGGAGAGGTGAGCTGGTACTGTCCCGACGAGTCGGGATGTCCTGCCCAGAAAAAGGGAAGGATCCTCCATTTTGCATCCCGTACCGCCATGGATATCCGGAATCTCGGGGATTCGCTCGTCGATCAGCTTGTCCGCAGGGGAGTGGTCGGTGATCCGGGAGATCTTTACCGGCTCGACAGGGAGCAGCTCGAAAGCCTGGAGAGGATGGGCGAGAAGTCTGCGCAGAACCTTCTCGATGCGCTCGCTGAAAGCCGTAAACGGGGGTATGAACGACTGCTCTACGCCCTTGGCATCCGCCATGTCGGCCGCGCAACGGCCAGGGAGCTTGCCCATGCATGCCCATCCATCGAACGCCTTCGCGAAGCAGCAGAGGAGGAGCTTGCGGCCGTCCCGGATATCGGGCCGGTGATCGCCCGGAGCATCCGCGACTATTTCGGCAAACCCTGGGTGCTTGAGATGCTCGGCAAACTCGAAGAGGCGGGCCTGCCGTTTGAGGCCGCTGAACAGAAGGCGTTGGTTAACCGCAATTTCGAGGGGCTCAGCGTCATCTTTACGGGCGGGCTCGAACGGCATGATCGACAGGCGGCCTCTGAGCTGGTGCTCGAACGCGGCGGGCGCGTCGTCACCGCGGTGAGCAAAAAGACCGGGCTGGTGGTGGCCGGCAGCGAAGCCGGGAGCAAGCTCGACAAGGCCCTGAAGCTTGGCGTCAGGGTCATCAGCGAGGATGAGTTCGAGGCGATGCTGTAACGATGCTTCAACAACAAAAAGTCAAATCCATGAACAGAATTGTGGTTTCACTGCTTGCCGGGTTACTGCTTTGTTTTGCCTCTGTCATACCGGTCTCTGCCGGAACGGTGGCGTCAGAGGATGTCGTCGGAAAATGGCAGACCTTCAGGGACGGGCGCCACCGTTCCACCATCGAGATCTACAGGAACGAAAACAGTACCTACGAGGGGCGGATTGTCTGGGGGGAGACGCCTGGGCTCCTGGATTCGAAAAATCCGGACCCCGCCAAAAGAGGGCAGGTGCTCGTGGGTCAGGTCATCCTGCGCGACTTTGTTTACGCAGGTGAGAACAGCTGGAAAAAGGGACGCATTTACGACCCCGACAGCGGACATGAGTACAGCGCCTCCATGCAGCTCGACGACGACGGCCGCGACAGGAACACGTTACGGCTTCGAGGTTTTATAGGAATCTCTCTCTTCGGGCGGACGGAGAAGTGGACCCGGGAAGGGGCGACGGCGGCAAAGTGAACGGAGAGTGCTGTTGTAACCGATTATAATGCTGGGCAGGTTAACGAAAAACATCAATCAGAGCATGGAACCTCATTACCGCGTATCCATTTTCGGCTCAGCAAGGATCAGCGAGGGGGACGAAGCCTATCGCCACGTCTTCGAGATCGCCAGCGGACTGGCTGCAGAAGGTTTTGACATCGTGACCGGCGGTGGGCCGGGCCTGATGCAGGCCGCCAACGCCGGGTCGAAAAGCGTGGCGAAAGGCGGGCAGTCGATCGGACTGAACATCAAGCTGCCTCGTGAGCAGCATCCGAACCCCTATCTCGACATCAAGGAGGAGTTCGACCGCTTCAGCAATCGCATCGACGCCTTCATGGCACTTTCCGACGCAGTCGTCGTCGCTCCCGGAGGAATCGGCACCCTCCTCGAGCTGTTTTATACCTGGCAGCTCACCCAGGTTCATCAGCTCTGCGAAACCCCGATCATCCTGTACGGTGACCTGTGGACCGACATGCTCACCTGGCTTGAGGGAGAGGTGATACCGAAAAAACTGTTCGACAAGGGCGACATGCACAATATCTTCCACGTCATGGAGCCTGCGCATGTGGTCGAACTGGTTGTCAGGATCCACAAGGATCGGTCGAAACAGGAACATGTCTGCAGGAACTTCAACAAATACAGGGTGGAAATCAAGGACCGTTACCGGTTCTGATCGTTCACATCGCATCAGGTACTCAATCTATGGAACAGAAATTGCAGGATATCCTCAACAAGGCGATTCCGTTGACTCAGGCCATGGGCATCATGGTGGAGCGCTACACGAAGCAGGAGCTGACGATCATTGCGCCCCTCGCAAACAACTTCAACCATCTCGGCACTGCTTTCGGAGGCAGTCTCTATATCGCGGCAGTCCTCTCCTCGTGGGGGCTCCTGTTTCTCAGGCTCAGGGAGGCAGGCGTCAAGGGCAGCATCGTCATCAGCAAGGGGAACGTCGAATATCTGCGTCCTGTCACCAGCGATATCATTGCAACCGGCATGATGCCGCCGGAAGAGGTTTTCAACGACTTCCTCGAACACTACGAGCGGAAAGGGATGGCAAAGATCGTGATCAACGCGGTCGTCGGCGAGAAGGGTCAGGAAGCTGTGAAGTTCGAAGGAGTGTTTGCGCTGGTGAAATAGTCGGGATAAACAGGAGCCGGGGATAGTCGGGCATGAAGATTTTGGACTGATGCCCGGGATAAAAGGATAAAACAAGAACCGGCATCATCCTTTCCTTTCGCTGTCCTTGTGCTCCTTTAAGTCCCTTTGGTCCCTTCATTTTTATACCAAAACAGAAAAAGGTTGTCCCAGATTCAACACTGAAACAACCTCTTTCTGTTTTGGATAACGATCTTATTTCGTGGCGATATAGAGTATCGAAGTCTCGAAAGTCATCGGCTGGTACTCTGCCTTGCTGAATCCTGCTTTTTTCAGGATTTTCGTGAACGCCTCGGCTTGCGGGAACTGCTCCACAGAGTTCGGAAGGTAGTCGTAGGCGAAGGTCGATTTGCTGAACATGCCTGCGATCTTTGGAAGAACCTTCTTGAAGTAGATCAGGTACAGCTTTTTCATGACGGCGTTACGCGGGATCATCGGTTCGATGATGTATGCACAGCCGCCGGGCTTCAGGACTCGGTGGAATTCACGCATGCCCTGTTCGAGGTTTTCGAAGTTCCTGACCCCGAAACCGGCGCTGACGACGTTGAAACTCCTGTCTTCGAACGGCAGCTTTTCCGCATACCCTTCGATGAACTTGATGTCGGGATATTTTTTCCGTGCGATGGCGAGCATTTCGGGCGAAAGGTCGAAACCGGTGACCCTGGCCCCTTTTATCTTGGCCATGGACGCGGCAAGATCCCCAGTGCCTGTGGCTACGTCGAGTATTAAGGGCTCACTTACCCCGGCGAGGAGCTTTTTTGCCTTTCCGGACGCGACCTCCCGCCAGTAGTTGTCTATTCCGAGGCTCAACAGGTGGTTGAGAAAGTCATAGGTCGGAGCGACCTCATCGAACATGTTCCTGATCGACGAGCGCGATTTGGACTGTATGAGCGATTTTGCCGTTTCTTTTGAACTGCGCATCGGCGGATCAGTGTTTTTTACCGTAAACTTCCTCGGGATCGAACATCAGCGTATCGCAGATCTCCATTGCCTCTCCGTCGGTCGTTCTCCTGAAGAAGCATGAGTGGTATCCTACGTGGCATGCCCCCCCTTTCTGTGAAACCTTCAGCAACAGCGTGTCGCCGTCGCAGTCGATCAGGATGTCGTGAACGTCCTGCATGTTGCCTGACGATTCACCCTTAAGCCAGAGCTCTTTCCTGCTGCGGCTCCAGTAACAGGCTTTTTTCTTTTCGATGGTCATCTGGAGGCTTTCACGGTTCATCCAGGCCATCATCAGCACCTTTCCGGTCTCATGATCCTGCACGATGGCGGGCACGAGCCCTTTTTCATCGAATTTTACCGTTTCAAGAAAGCTCTTCTGCGTATCTTGATTCTCGCTCATTGAAGCTGTAGATTAGAATTTTTGCCGTAGTGCCTGCAATTGATGCTTACATGCGTCCATCGGGTGGCGTTCGGCGAAGTGACTTTAAAGATTGATAAAAATATTGAAAAACCAAGGTCGCGCCCGAGAAAAAATGGCAAACTGCTGTAAAGGTCTGATAAAGGCTTTCCGGGCTGTAACTGCCGCGCCGCCTTTTAACCGTTAATCCCCAGACTGTCATGCAGAACCTGCAGAAAATGCTTCCAAAGTTATCGATAGCGCTCGCCGTAGTGTTTGTCGTTACTGTCGGATATCTGCTCACCCGTGGAAATACCGTAAATGTCGAGGCCGGAAAGGTTTCGAAATCCGAACTTGTCGAAGCGGTCTACGCCACCGGTTATGTCGAGGCTGAAAACATCGCGAACCTGAGCGCTGAAACCTCAGGTACGGTCCGCTCCATCAGCGCCCTCGAAGGACAGCATGTCAGGAAAGGACAGGCGGTAATCGTGTTCGACAGCAAACTTCCGGGTCTTTCCGTAGAGGAGGCGCGTGCAGCCGTCGCACAGGAGCAGGCCCTGATGAAAGACAACGCCCTGAAACTCGAAAGAAACCGGGCGCTCTTCAGGGATGGGGCCATCTCCCGCCAGCAGCTCGATGAAGCGCAGCGCAACAGCACGCAGTCTCTCGAAATGCTGCGCCAGCGGCAGGCACAGCTGAAAAGTCGTGAGGATGACCTGAAGAAGCTGGCGGTCGTCGCACCGTTTGACGGTATCCTGACATTGCAGAACGTCAAGGAGGGAGATTTCGTCAAGGCCAACACTGAAGTCGCAACCGTGACCGATCCATCGGCCTACATGGTGACCGTAGAGGTCGATGAGCTGGATGTTCCCCGACTTCGAACGGGCATGCCGGCTGTCATAGCGTTCGACGCGATGCCCGAAAAGCGCTTTCAGGCATCGGTCAGCAGGATTGTGCCGCATACTGACCGGGTGACCAAAACCTCAAGGGTATACCTGAAGCTGGACGAGCCAGTAAAAGCGGTTCAGGGCGGCATGACGGCCACGGCGAACATTATCTACAATATCAGGAAAGGTGCGCTTCTGGTCAGGAAAAGTTCCGTTCTGGAAGAGGAGCGCAAGAGCTTTGTATGGAAGATCGACGGAGGCCGCCTGAAAAAACAGCAGGTACAAACCGGCGACAGCGATCTCACGTACGTGGAGGTTCTGAATGGATTGGCTCCCGGCGATCTGGTGGTCACCTCGCCCCAGGAAAAGTTCAGGGAAGGCATGGAGGCCAGGCTGGTCAGCGCAAAGAAGGGCAAATCTTGAACAGCTTTAAATACAGCGTCGCATGAGCGTGAAAACTTTCGCGGTGGTTCTCATCGCTCACGGGGAAGCTGAAACCTCGGGGTTTCTGGAAAATTACCGTGTCAGCCGGCATACCCTCGATCGTGCGTCAGGAGTGATGCACATCCCTCCGCTGCTCAGGCAGGTGATATCGGTAAGCTCCTCCCTGAAAAAGAAGCTGCGTCGGGCCCCTGTCGGCGGCTCACCGCAGAACATGCTTACCCGCACACAGGCCACGAGCCTTCAGAAGCACCTCGACAACCATCCACTCTCCTCTTCAGGCATCAGGTTCGAAGTCAGGCCCGCATTTTCGGCTTCGGAACCCTACGTCGAGGATGTGATTGCAGAAACCAGGGGGTATGACGGCCGGATACTGTTGCCCATGGCTCCTGTGGACAACACGTTGAGCTGCGGGTATCTCTGCGAACAGCTTGCCGGAGTGAGCACTCCCGAAGAGCTCTCCCGGACAAGGGTTGTCGGCAGGTTGTGGCCTGACGGGCAGTTGCATCGAACCTATCTGGATCATCTGTTCGAAAGCGGCCGTGCGCTGCCGGTTTCGGCTGCGGAGCACAATGTGCTGATGCTGCTGTTCCACGGTACGCTCATAAGGGACAGCAAGGGAGGCGTTCCCGCATTCCATACCGGCCAGAAAGAGACCGAAGCGTTTGCCGCGAGCCTGACCAATGCCATCGAATCCGATTCCCGCAATCGCTGGGGCAAGGTGGTGACCGCCTACCTGAATCATGACGTAGGGGGGGAGTGGAGCGCTCCTTCGTTCGATGAGGTCTGGAAAAGGGTGAGAGGGAGTGGGTGTCGTCATGTGTCTCTTTTTGCGGCAGGCTATTTTTCAGACGGCAACGAAACCATTCATCGGGCAGGCCTTCTGGCCGCTTCGGAACCTTCAATGCAGATTGAGTCGATACCCTGCCTGAACGATTCTTCCGCATTCGCTTCATATCTCGCAGTGAAAGTGGCTGGTGCCGCTTCGCAGATTATTGCTTTTTCACCCGATTCACGGTCCGAGGAGATGTGAATCATGCCGTCAAGGAGCTATATTAAAATGAAATGAAGGTATCCCATGCTTATTGAGTAAAGCTTTTTCATGGGTGCCCGCTCATCAGCCCTTCCGCCTGACCACCAGCGCATGACGTCAGGGCTCCAATTTCCGAATATTGTCCTGCCGCTTCTCCATGAAGCAGTGGCCGGGACCAACGACAAGAACACCATTATGGAGCACAGCAAGGAAACGATAGCGATGCTTATCGACGCCGACAATTCTCCGAGCGACAAGATCGATTTTATCCTGGCCGAAATGGCCAAGTACGGAGTGGTGAACATCCGACGCGCCTACGGCAACTGGAAAAGCAGTTCGCTGAAGGGGTGGGAGGACAAGCTGCACGATTACGCCATCCGTCCAATCCAGCAGTTCGATTACACCAAGGGCAAGAACGCCACGGATATGGCCATGACCATCGACGGGATGGACCTGCTGTACGGAAGCAAGCTCGACGCCTTCTGCATCGTATCGAGCGACAGCGATTTTACCCCGCTCGTCATGCGGATTCTCTCGGAGGGCTTGAACGTCTATGGTTTCGGGCAGAAATCGACCCCATCGCCTTTCGTGAACGCATGTTCGACATTCCTGTACCTTGAATCGTTCGGAGGGCAGGCGCAGGAAAGATCCCGAAGCGACGGCGGACGTCGCAAGACACCCCAGGAGCTCAAGAGCGACAGCAAGCTCATCACCCTGGTCAGGAACGCCGTCGACAGCGCACAGGAGGAGGACGGCTGGTCGAACCTGGCCAAGATCGGCAAGAACATCTCCAACCAGGCGTCGTTCGATCCGAGGAACTACGGATTCAAGCGCCTTTCGGACCTGATCCGCGCCATCGACCTGTTCGACAGCGAGTTCAGGAACAACAACTCAGAGCTGTATATCCGCGACAAGCGCAAGGCCAGACGGCCCGAGATGGGTATAGCCGAGGGCGAGATGCCCTCGACCCCGTCTGAATCGGCAGCAGCGGAGCCTCCACATTCCAGGCCCGTACGACATGAGCCTCCATATACAAGGCACACCCGTTCGGAGCATCCGGCAGTTAAGCCGGAACCGCAGGAGCCCCAGACGGCCAGACCTGCAAACCCTGAACCCGAGGTAGCAAAACCTGAAGCCAGGGAGTATCTGGTGACCAGGCCGACGCGACAGGAGCAAGTTGAAGCGAAGCCGGAGCCTGAACCCAAGCCGGAGCCCAGGCCTGAACCCAAACCGGAACCCAAGCCGGAACCCAAGTCGGAACCCAGGCCTGAACCCAAGCCGGAACCCAAGTCGGAACCCAAGTCGGAACCCAGGACCTACCTGACGACCAAAGCCCCTCGCCCGGAACCGGCGGATAAAAAATCGGAACCACGGGAATCCGCGACGCCTGAAGCGGTACCGTCAGAACCGGCTGATGCGCAGTCAGAGCCTCAGGAGTTTCTGGTCACCAAACCTGCCCGTCCCAAATCCGCAGCCAGGAGAACTTCGCGTTCGACAACTCCAAAGGCGGCTAAACCGGCTTCTCCTGAACCTGCGGCAGCCGAACCGGTAACTCCTGAATCAGCTCCTCTCCAGGAGCCTCAAGCCCGTCCGAAACGCAAGGCGCGGAGACCTGCCCGCAGGCGGCCGGAACAGGAGTCACCTTCAGCATCTTCCGATCAGGGCCCTGCCGAACCGGTCGCTGCTCCGGATAAGTGATTTCATGCGCTCATGGCGCTGTGCGTTCAGGAACAGTGGAGCTTGTCGCAGTGTTGATCGTTTAAGGATGTTGCATGAGGCTGTCTCAAAAGTATGGTTTGAGTCAGCCTCTTTGCATTTTTAATGGAGAGCTGGCCTTTTGAGAGAGCATCTTCAAGGATTTATGCCATTCCCGGTCTGATCGCGTAACCGGAAACCACAGAGGCGAGCACGCGGATTTTTCCCACAACTGACAACTGAAAGGAGCCTGAACCATGAGTATTGTCGACGATCTGTTGGGCGGCATCACGGGCGTTACTTCCGGCCTGTGGCCCGACCCTGCTGCAAAGCCGCATCTTGTTGACGGACGTTTGCGTCCATGTCCCGGTACGCCGAACTGCGTGTGCAGCGAAAGCGCAAAACCGGGGGAGCATGTGGAACCCCTCTCTTTCAAAGGTGAGCCTGGAAAGGCATGGGCACTGCTGAAGCAGTGTGTGGCCTCCATGGGCGGTACTGTCCGTCACGAAGAGGGGAGTTACCTGTGGACGACCTTTGTCGTGCCGGTTTTCGGTTTTACCGACGATGTGGAGTTCAGGATCGATGAGGCGGCAGGGGTGATCCATGTGCGGTCGGCATCGCGCCTCGGCTTCTCTGATCTTGGCGTGAACAGGAGCCGGATCGATCAGCTCAGGTCCGAATTCGGCCGTCGGTGCTGATCTGGTCCTGAAGCCGCAGCGGCAGCTCCAGGCCGTTGTTCTCCAGCAGCGAACGGTTTGAGAGCACTGTTTTGGTCTCCCCCTGTGCGACGATTCTGCCTTCGTTCATGACGCACACTTCGGAGCAGGTTTCCCAGATGAAATCCAGGTCATGGGATACCGTTATCCTTGTGGCCTGAAGGTTGCCGACCAGCCCGATAAGCTTGCGCCGGTTGCGCGGATCGAGGTCCGATGTCGGTTCGTCCATGACCAGCACCTTCGGGTTCATCACCAGCACCGCGGCAAGGGCTGCGAAGCGTTTCTGCCCGTGCGACAGATGGGCGGGGGGTTTGTCCCTGACTTCCCAGAGGCCGAACTCCCTGAGCAACCTTTCAGTTGCGGCCTCGGCTTCGTTCCGCTTCATGCCGAGGTTCGACGGGCCGAACATCACGTCGTCGTATACCCTTGCCGTGAAGAGCTGGTCATCCGGGTTCTGGAACAGCAACCCGACGCTTTTCCGGATATCATCCAGGCTCTTTTTGCCTACCGCCATCCCGTCGACGATGATCGACCCTTTCTGGGGCAGGAACCATCCGTTCAGATGGCTGACCAGGGTCGATTTACCGGCGCCGTTCGCTCCCACGATACCGGTCGTTCCTCCCGTTGGGATGTGCAGCGTCACTCCGTTGAGGGCTTTTGTGCCGTCTGGGTAGGTGAAGGAGAGGTGGTCGATCGTAATCAAATGTGGGCTCCAGTTGCGGTAATGATTGTATGGATGGTCAGAACGTGAGCCGTAAGGCGATGAGGGCCGCAAAAGAGAGCGCAAGAGCGACCATGTCCCTGGTGGTCATCGGTGCGGCGGGCCTCGAGTGAAGGAGTGTCGTGAAACCGCGGGCGCACATGGCCATATAGATGCGTTCCGCCCTGGATGTCGTCCTGATCAGCAGCGATCCGATCAGCCTCGCCGTCACGATCGCTCCTTTTCCCTTTCCGCCGAACGACCTCAGGTCCCGCGCTTTCTGCATCATTCGCGCCTCTTCGGAGAGAAGGAAGCTGTATCGGTAGACGAGCAGGAGCTGGGTGACGAACACCTCGGGCACGCCGATCGACCTGAGGGCAATGCCGAACCGGTGGAACGGAATGCAGGTGACGAGAGAGAGCAGCGCAGAGAGGGTGACTATGGTTTTGGTGACGATTACCGTGGCCGAGAGCATGCCGCCGGTTACGGACACTCCCGCAAACCTGAAGAGCGGAGCCCGGTCGAGCATCAGGTTGCCGGCGGCCATGAAGAGGATGAACGGTGAGGCGACGAGCAGGCGTTTCATGATGGGAGCATACGGGATCCTGGCCGCAGTGACGAGCATCGAAGGAACGGCCGCGAATGCGATCACGCCGGCCAGATCATATTTCGGTACGGAGAGTACGAAGAGTACGAACATGGCCAGCAGAATGATCGCCATGCTGTCGCCGACCGGAAGGGAGCATGTTGCAGTTTCCAAGTCAGGCAAATGCCTTCTCTCCTTCATGAACGGCTCGCCTGTGCGTTGTGTTTCCTGAGCAGGGCTCCTGTCGACCCGGCGAGAAACAGCACCGTCAGGCTTCCCAGCAGTCCGGACAGGCTGGTGCCGGGATTGACCGGTGAGTCAGGTGCCACTGTTCCGGTTGATGCCGCTATCGGGGTCCTGAAGTCATAGCCCGGAAGTAGCGCCAGTCGCTGTTGTGCATCGGCAAGCACCGTATGTGCTTTTTCGGTCGGCGCGGGCAACTCTCTCTTCCCCGAAGTATTTGCAACTGACCACTCCAGGCCGTCCGGGTTCGACGAGGCGAACCAGGAGAGCACCCCTCCGGTAGCCAAAGCGGCGACGAAGAGTGCCGTGGTGGCCAGCCTGGCGACTGACGGCCTTGCTGAGCCTGAGAGCATTGCCGGTTCCGTTTTTGCGACGAACGACAGCACACCCCAGGTAACCAGCCCTTCGACGATGCCGATGATCAGGTGAATCGGCAGCATGAAGAGGGCGAAGGTCCCGAACGGCAGGTCCGATATCCCCGAAAGTGTCGTCTGGAGCACAACCGAAATCGCACCCATGAGGAGACCGGCCATGGATGCGGCGATGCTTCCCGTTGAGATCCTTGCCTTTGATGTGCTGTTCCCTGCAATCGTCCGGTAGACGATCGGCAATGCTACAAACGCAGGGAAGAACGCCATGTTGAAGATGTTGCATCCGAGCGCCAGAAGGCCTCCGTCGGCAAAAAAGAGGGCCTGAACCACCAGCACCGAGGCCATCGTGACGAATGCCCTCCACGGGCCCAGCAGGACGGCCAGAAGCAGGCCTCCTCCGAGGTGGCCGCTCGATCCGGTGCCGGGTATGGTGAAGTTGATCATCTGGGCCGCGAAGACGAATGCGCCGAGCACGCCCATGAGGACGGTTTTTGAGCCGTCGGTTTCATTGGAGATTTTTCTCGCCGACCAGCCGATCATACCGGCGCTTACAGCCCAGAAGGTTCCGCCGACAACCGGGGAAAGCAGCGCGTCTGCCATGTGCATGGGACTCTCCAGTTTCAGTTTCAGTTCAGAATCTCAACGCAATGCCGGCCAGCAGGGTCGTATCGGTCTCTGCACGGTTCAAGCCGCCCTTGATGCCCAGATCGAGGTCCATATTGTCGCTGACTCCGTAAATCAGTCCGCCGATAATGAACGCCGGGGCAATATCCGAGGTTCTGCTGGAGTTTGTTTCGATGCCAATGTCCGTTACGGCTCGCAGCGCACTCGACACGTTCACCATTGCGGCAAGCGATGCGTGCCAGATGTCGTTGCGCATTGAGTTCTGGACATCAGCCAGCCGGTACTCGTTGCGGGTGTAGCCGAAATTGACGTGGTAGGAGCAAAGCTTGCTTTCGCGGGTTGCAATGACCATGACGCCGCCCGAAACCTTCCCGTTGCCAAACCCTTTGCTCTCATCGCCCGAAGGGATCGATACGCCCGGCTTGATGGCAAGGCTCACTCCTTTGTCCCTGTTTTCAAGAAGCCGGTACTTGATTTCAAGGGTGAGATCCCCCATTCCACTATTGTCAGCTGTCACGCTACCGTTTTCCTCGAGCCGGGACCATTGTGTCGGCACGCCTGCGATCAGGTCGATCCTGTCGGAAAGGCCGTATGATAGCATGGCTGACGCTGTCGTGCCGTGCGCAACCTCGCTGATCCCCGATGCTGATTCCCGGTCGCGGGAAAATTCGGTGTTCAGTTCAAGCTGGAAACGACCTTTTCCTTGACTATTGGTGTCGTCGGTGATGAGCGGGTGGGACGCATAGATCGGTGTGGCCCAGATCATGGCCGCGATGGTAAACAGGACTTTTTTTCGCATCGGGATGTGCTTCATGAGTTGCTGATAGCATGAAAATAAAAAACGTGCTATCAAAAAGCAACGAATCAATAAAGAGAAGCCCGTGATATGACGGTTTGTCGCGCTCAGTCGGCGGAAGAGACGCTGAGGCTCAGATGTTTGACTCCTACCAGCACCTTGAGGGCTGTGGAGAGCCTGTCGACCTCGGGTGCGTTCCCTTTTACCGCGATCACCTCAAGGCAGTTGCCGTGGTCGAGGTGTACGTGCTGTGTCGAGATGATGATGTCGTGGAAATCGTGCTGGATGTCGAGCAGCCTGTTGACCAGCTCCCGTTTGTGATGGTCGTAGGTCATCACGATGGCGCCGGCGACGGTGCCGCCTTCGGACCTGGTCTTCTGCAGCAGCTCCTCGCGAATGAGGTCGCGGATGGCCTCCGAACGGCTCTTGTACTGCTGGGCAGCGATGTGCCGGTCGAAGGCCTCGATCAGTTCCCTGTCGAGTGATATGCCGAAACGGTAGAGGTCGCCCATGGCCTTACCACTCGTTGAACTGCTGGGCTGTGCCGGCGAGTTTCTCGTTGATGGCTGCCGCCGCCGTTCGGCCTGCGCCCATGGCGAGAATAACCGTTGCGCCGCCGGTGACGATGTCGCCGCCTGCATAGACGAACTCTTTCGAGGTCTGCATGGTGTTGATGTCCACGACGATCGTATCCTTTTTGCTGAACTCGATGTCGGGCGTGGTCTGCTTGATCAGCGGATTGGAGCCGTTGCCGATAGAGATGACCGCCATGTCGATCGGAAGAACGAACTCCGAGCCTTCAACTGGAACCGGTTTGCGTCGTCCGGAATCGTCGGGTTCCCCAAGCTCCATTTTCTGGCACTTCACGCCGGTCAGCAAAGCTTTTTCGTCGCCGATGAACTCAAGCGGGATGGTGAGCAGCATGAACTCGATGCCCTCTTTCTGTGCATGATGGATCTCCTCCTCGCGAGCAGGCATCTCCGCTTCGGAACGTCGATAGACGATATAGGCGTGTTCGGCGCCGAGACGTTTTGCCGTGCGGACGGCGTCCATTGCCGTGTTGCCGCCGCCGAACACCGCAACGTTTTTTCCTTTGCATTCGAACACCGGGGTGTCGCTCGAAGGGAAATCGTAGGCTTTCATCAGGTTGACCCTGGTCAGGAACTCGTTGGCGGAGAGCACGCCGACGAGGTTTTCGCCGGGAATTCCCATGAACCATGGCAGTCCGGCGCCTACGCCGATGAAGACCGCGTCGAAATCTTCCTCCTCCATCAGCTCGTCGATGGTGATGGTCCGACCGACGACGACGTTGGTCCTGAACTCGATGCCCATCCTGCGTAACCCGTCGAGTTCGTCCCTGACGATCGCTTTCGGGAGGCGGAACTCGGGAATTCCGTACATGAGAACGCCGCCCAGTTCATGGAGCGCCTCGAACACCACCACTTTGTGGCCGAACCTCGCAAGGTCGTTGGCGCAGCTCAGTCCCGCGGGTCCGCTGCCGATCACGGCGACTTTTTTGCCGGTAGGCGGAGCCATTTCCGGATCGATCCTCTGGCCGCTCAGGCGTTCGTAGTCGCCGACGAACCGTTCCAGGTTGCCGATGGCCACCGGTTGGCGTTTCTTGCCGATCACACAAACCTTTTCACATTGGTCCTCCTGGGGACAGACCCTTCCGCAGATAGCAGGCAGGACGTTGTCCTCCTTGATTTTTCGGACAGCGCCAATGAAATTGCCTTCAGCGATGAGCTTGATGAACTGGTCGATCTTGATGTTGACCGGGCAGCCCTCGATGCAGACCGGGTCCTTGCACTGTATGCAGCGCAGGGCCTCCATCTGTGCCAGTTCAGGCGTCAGCCCCAGATGCACCTCCTCGAAGTTTCCCTTGCGGACGTTCGGGTCCTGCGCCGGCATTTCCTGGCGGGGAATGGCAAGGCGTTCTTTGGTCGTGATATGTCGTGCATCCATGATTATCGCTGTTTTGCAGTGAAACGTGTTTTCATGACAAGCCTGGCCACCGAGCGCGAAACTGGGCATCGGAGGACAGGCGATTTCTGTGATATGTGCTGGGTGGCAGGGCCTATGCCTGCTGTGAAAGCCTGCATTTATGGGCGAAGGCTTCGTCTGACTGTTTTTCTTCGTGCAGGTAAATCCTGTTTCTGTCGGAAAGATTCTTGAAATCGACCAGGTGCGCGTCGAACTCAGGACCGTCGACACAGGCGAATTTGATCTGGTCGTCCACGGTGACCCTGCATCCGCCGCACATCCCGGTGCCGTCGATCATGATGGGGTTGAGGCTTACCATGGTTCTGATCTTGTGGGGACGGGTCACTTCGGCTACGGCCCTCATCATCGGGATCGGCCCGATCGCCAGGACGAAATCGATTTTGCGGCCGGAGTCGATCAGCTCCTGCAGCTTCTGCGTAACGAATCCGTTGAAGCCATATGAACCGTCGTCTGTCGTGATGTACGCCTCATCGCTGACCGCCTTCATCTCCTCTTCGAGGATGACCAGATCCCTGGTGCGGGCGCCGTTGATGGTGATGACATAGTTCCCGGCCTGTTTCAGGGCTGCCGCAGTGGGATAGGCGATAGCCGTTCCGACACCGCCGCCGATGCTGACCGCCGTACCGAAATTTTCGATGTGTGACGGTGTGCCGAGCGGGCCCACGATATCGGAAATCGAGTCTCCCGCCTCCTTGCGGTTGAGCTCCCTGGTCGATTTGCCGGCACCCTGGGCGATGATCGTGATGGTCCCTTTTTCGGGATCCGAATCGGCGATGGTCAGCGGGAAGCGCTCCCCTTTAGGATCGATCCTGAGCATCACGAACTGGCCCGCTTTTCGCTTTTTTGCGATCCTCGGGGCCTCTATTTCGAATTTTTTAATATTTTCAGCTAAAAAAATAGCGGAAACAATCCTGTACATTGGTTCTTTCGATTTCTCGTGATATGTGGATTGGAATGACTTTCAGGGAAGCAGTGAACTATCGAAAGCCACAGAATCTATTATAATACGGCATGAACTTCTTAATTAAAAGCCGGGTTGACGCTTTTTCATGGTTCAAAATGTTTTTTTTGCTTTTTGTCGGCTTTTCAGGAATGATTTAATCTATTGATTCATGGTATTCATTGCCGACTATGGCGCCGGTAACCTCCGGTCAGTGCACAAGGCGTTCGATTATCTCGGCGTTAAGGCTGTTGTGAGCGACAGGGCTGCCGATGTGTCAAACTACGACAAGGTCGTCATTCCAGGCGTGGGGGCTTTCGGCCCCGCCATGGAAGCGCTCAACAGCCTTGGCTTCACGGAAGCCATCCGGGAACACATCGACAGGGGCAGGAGCGTGCTCGGCATCTGCCTCGGCATGCAGCTGTTTCTGACGGGCAGCGAAGAGATGGGGGCGTTCAGCGGCCTCGACATCGTTCCCGGCAAGGTGCTCCAGTTCAGGAGCCCGACCGACAAGATTCCCCAGATCGGCTGGAACTCCGCAGACGTCTGCAAGGAGGATTCGATCCTGTTCCGCAATATTCCTGACCACTCCTGGTTCTATTTCGTGCACTCCTATTTCTGTTCTCCCGACGAACAGGACAGCATTGCCGCCACGACCAGTTTCGCAGGAAAAAATTTCTGCTCGGCCATCGAAAAAAATGGTATTTTCGCTGTACAGTTTCACCCTGAAAAGAGCTCGGAATCGGGCTTGCAGGTGCTGAAAAATTTTGCCGATTTTTAAGAGGGTTATGCCTTACACCATATGCTGATTATTCCCGCTATTGATATAAAGGACGGCAAGTGCGTCAGGTTGACGAGGGGGGATTTCTCCCAGAAGAAGATCTATCTCGACAATCCCTGCGATATGGCGGTCATCTGGAGAAAACAGAACGCCAAGATGTTGCACGTCGTCGATCTCGATGCCGCATTGACCGGGGAGATGGTCAACTTCGACAAGATCAGCGAGATCGTCTCCATGCTCGATATCCCGATCCAGGTCGGCGGCGGCATCCGCTCCGTCGAAGCTGTGGCAAGGTACCTCGACATCGGCGTCAGCCGTGTCGTCATAGGCTCTGCTGCCGTAACCAATCCCGGCCTCATCTCTGAACTCCTGAAAAAATACAGCCCTTCCCAGATCGTCGTCGGCATCGATGCCGAAAACGGAGTGCCGAAAATCAAGGGTTGGACCGAGAGCAGCGGCATGAAGGATTTCGAACTCGCCCTTGAGATGAAGAAACTCGGGGTCGAACGGGTCATCTACACCGACATCACCCGTGACGGCATGCTTCAGGGGGTCGGTTACGAAACCACCCGCGCCTTTGCAGAAAAGGCGGGTATGAAGGTGACCGCTTCCGGAGGCGCAAGCAGTTCCGAGGATCTTCACAAGCTGAGGCAGCTCGAACGCCTCGGAGTTGATTCCGTCATCATCGGCAAAGCCCTTTATGAGTGCAATTTTCCGTGCCAGGAGTTGTGGTACGCTTATGAAAACGGGCTCGGCATCGACGGAGAGTTTTCCACAGCCCGCAAGAAAGGGTGCTGTTCCTGACGGAGCGGCCCGACCGCGCAGCCTACCTTAACCATAAGGGACCATCGTGCAGGATCAGGATCGACAACTCCTTCAGTCTATCGAAGCCCTGATTTTCGCATCGGAAGAGGCCATTACCTGGCAGACCGTATGCCAGATCACCGGCCTGGACCTCAAGTACGGCGATCTCGAGGAGGCTGTCGCGACCCTGAATCGCGACTACGAGGCAACCGGGCGAACCTTCCGTATCCATGCCATCGCAGGCGGCTATCGCTTCCTGAGCGAACCGGAATATGGAGATCTCATAAGGAAGCTGCTCGCCCCGGTCATCCAGCGCCGCCTTTCACGATCGATGCTCGAAGTGCTTGCGGCTGTGGCCTGGCATCAGCCCATCACCAAAAGCGATATCCAGCAGATCAGGGGGGTTAGCCCGGATTACGCAATCGACAGGCTGCTTGCCCGCGGCCTTATCGAAGTGCGGGGGAGGGCAGATGCTCCCGGCAGGCCGCTGCAGTATGGGACGACGGTCGAATTTCTCGACCTGTTCCACCTGTCGAGCCTTAAGGACTTGCCGAAGTTGCGGGAAATCAAGGAGATCCTCCAGGAGCACGAGGAGCAGCAATATCTTGCATCCGCCGGGGATGAGATGCCCCGTGAAGATGATGAAATCAGTGAAATAAAGGACAGTGAATGAAGAAGCAGGTTGAGGAAGAAAAGGTCAGGATCAATAAATATCTGGCGATGTGCGGCGTCGCTTCGCGGCGTGCGGCCGATCAGCTCGTGATCGAAGGCAAGGTCATGGTGAACGGACGAATGATCAATGAACCCGGCCTTAAGGTCGATCCCCGCAAGGACGAGGTGGTCGTCGACGGAAATTTTCTGGCCAAGCCCGAAGAGCATAAGGTCTATATCCTTTTCAACAAACCGAAAAACGTCATCACCACGAGCCATGATGAACGTGACCGTCAGCAGATTCTCGACTTCATCGACGTCCGTGAGCGGATTTTCCCGGTCGGCCGTCTCGACAGGAAAAGTACCGGTCTGCTGATCCTGACCAACGACGGCACCCTGGCCCACCAGCTGATGCATCCGTCGTCGCAGGTCCAGAAGGAGTACCTTGCTGCGCTCGATACCAAATTCCCGCCGGCGATGCTGCAGAGGCTGACCAGCGGCATGCGGCTTAAAGACACTGGCGAGAAAGTGAGTCCGTGCAGGGCAAAAATACTTGACGAGGGGATGACCGTCCTCATCAGCATACACGAAGGCAAGAACCATCAGGTTCGGCGAATGTTCGATACGCTCGGTTTCGAGGTCAAAAGGCTTGACAGGGTCGCCTATGCCGGCCTGACTCCCGGAGACCTCAGAAGAGGCGAGTGGCGATACCTGAGCCGCAAAGAGGTCGAGCAGCTGTATCGCCTCTGCGGCCAGAAGTGACCGTTTGACGTTATAGACCGGATTTTGCTTTTATAAACATCGACCCCTATCGATGAAACACCATTATCCCTCACTGTCCCGCTGCCTGGCAGCGGCGGCGCTGCTGTGCATCTCCACGGCGGCGCCAGCTCCCGCCTTCGCCACAGAAGGCGTCGAAGAGCTGTTGGAACGCGCAGAGCCGGAAGGCAACGCCGAAGAGCTCCTGGGGCTTCTGCAGGATCTGCGCCGGAACCGGTTGCAGGTCAACCTCGCCACTGAATCGCAGCTTCTGGAGCTTCCGTTGCTTACCCCTGTCGATGCTGCAAGGATTATCGACTGGAGGCTGCATAAGGGCTCGATCAGTTCTGCGTTGGAACTCGAAGCCGTGATCGGCGCTGACAACGCTCGCCGAGCCGCCCAATATCTTACGTTTGAGATTCCGCGACGCGTTCCGGGGCAGAAAAACGACAGCCGGTTCAAAGGCAGCGCAATCAGTCGTCTCTTTTGGGAGACGCCACCCAGGCTCGGCATCCTGAACGGTAAATACTCAGGTGAAAACCGCCACACCTACAACAGGGTCCAGGCGTCCACGTCAGGCTTCGGGTTCAGTTTCGTTCAGGACAGCGATATAGGGGAGCCCCGTTTCGGCGATTTTCTTTCGTTCAGCCTCCATGCCGGAAAGATCGGCATCCTGAGCCAGGCAGTCGTCGGTGATTACAGGCTCAGCTTCGGGCAGGGGCTGCTTTTCGGCCAGGGACGCTATTTTTCAAAGGGAACAGACGCTGTCGACGGGGTGCTGCTTTTTTCTCCGGCGCTGCGCCCCTACACCTCCGCCGCTGAAGAGAACTTCCTCCAGGGGGTTGCGGCGACGCTCTCCCCGGGACCTTTCGACATCACGGCATTCACGTCGCACAACAGGGTCGATGCCTCTATCGAAAACAATGTCGTCACCAGCCTTTCGTCGACCGGTTATCACCGGACAGCCTACGAGCTGCAGAAAAAGGACGATCTTGCCCAGGATGTGCAGGGAGTGAACGTACGTTACCGGTATCGATCCGGAGCCTTTAACGCAGGCATCGGCGCTACCCTGGCGGCCTATCGTTATGCCCTTCCCCTCGAATGGCTCGATGGATCGGGTCGTGGACGCCAGCTCGGATCGGTCGAGGCAAATATCGTTTACCAAGATGTGCAACTGTTCGGAGAGGCGGCATATGCACATGCTCCGGAGGCACTTTCATGGATATGCGGAGTGCAGGCTGATCTTGGCCAAAGCATTACCGGAGTGGCCTCCATGCGACAGTACGCCGTTGGCTTCCATTCGCCTTTCGCCGGAGGCTTTGCCGAGCGGGGCGGCGACGGATCGAATGAAGAGGGGTTCTATCTCGGCCTCAAAGCCAGGGTTCTTGACAACCTGAACGTTGGGGCCTCCTGCGACATCTTCAGGTTTCCCGAGCTCAGCAGCACCTATTCGCTTCCATCTACAGGTCTTGACGGACGGGTGTACGCCACGTGGCGCCAGAACCGCTCGATGACCTGGGACGGCCTTTACCAGCACAAACAGAAGGAAGAGACGGCCATCATGACCGACAGCGGAGCCCTGCTCGAATATGTTATGCCCGTCCCGAAGCGCACAAACCGGATGCAGCTCGGCCTGAAGGCAAAGCTCTCATCAATGTTCACCCTTAAAACGAAAGGCGAGTACAAGAGCGTCGAAAGCGCGTTCGTCGACAGGATTCAGACCGACGACGGCTGGCTCCTCTACGGGCAGCTCGACTGTACGATAGGGGCATTTGTCCTGAAAAGCCGCCTTACCCGTTTCCAGACAGACAGCTTTGATTCAGCCCTCTATGCCTATGAAGACGACCTTCCTCTGGTCTATACCCTCAACTCCTACTCCGGCAGGGGAGAGGCGATGTTCGTCATGGTCGGTTACGAGCCGTTGCACAACTTCCGTCTGTCGGCCAAATACGAAACGACAAGGTACGCCGACCGAAAAGCAGCAGGCAGCGGTAACGACCTTCGTGCCAGTTCATCGCCCGGATCGTTTCATTTGGGGTGCATGGTGCAGTTTTAATCCCCGGCAGCCTTGAACAGCCGGTCGCGGATCGCCCTTCCTATGCCCTCCTCCGGCGGCAGTTCGCAGTAGATCCTGCGGATGCCATGGGCGTCGCAGGTGCGGAAAAAGCCGAACAGCACACGGGCGTACTCCTCCGGTGACTTGCATCGGAGGGCCTGGACGGCTCCTTCCGGAGTTGCTGAAAGTCCAATCCATGCCGAGGGCTCCCCTTCGGGAAACGATGGCGGCGGGCTCTCGACAAGAACGATGAGCGCTTCGGGGGAGTAGTGCCGGTACTTCATGCCGGGACTTTTCGGCGCTTCTCCCGGCATGCATGATGTTGCGATCTTCATTTCAGGGAGCAGTTCCCGCAGCGATTCAATGCTCACGGCTCCGCTGCGCAGGAGAAGCGGAGGGTTGACGGAGCAGTCGACAATGGTCGATTCGAGGCCGATTGTGCTCTGTTCGCCCCGCAGAAGGCAGTCGATCTTTCCGCCGAGGTCGTGATAGACCGTTTTCCAGTCAGTGGAACTCGGTCGGCCTGAGACGTTGGCCGACGGCGCGGCGACAGGATGGTTGCAAAAGCCGAGGAACGCAGATGCCACCGGGTGCGACGGACACCGGACGCCTACCGTCGGAAGGCCTGCGGAGACGATATCCGGTACGGAGCGGTTTTTTTTCAGGACGATGGTCAGGGGGCCAGGAAAGAATTTTTCGATGAGCAGTCGAGCTGCTCCGTTGATCTCTCCGGCGACCTCGCTGATTCTTTCCGGGTTTTGCACATGCACGATCAGCGGATTGTCCGAGGGACGCCCCTTGGCCGTGAATATGCCGGCGATCGAATCGGGGTTGAACACGTCCGCGCCCAGACCGTAGACGGTTTCAGTCGGAAACGCTACCGTTTCGCCCCTGTTCAGGTAACCGGCAGCCTCTTCAGGCGAATCGGTGACGAATGTCTGCATGTCTCGGATTATCAGGGAACGGAGATTATGGCGCCTGCCGATGCCGGCAACAACCATGCGTAACAGGCGACTCCTACCAAGGCGCCAGCCAGGGGTACCGTGAGATTGTCGTCAATCTTGAAACCGGCGATTCTTATGTCGATCGCTTCAGCCAGGGTGCCCGCGACCGCCATGGCGGCAGCGATCGGCAGCAGCAACCCGGGCACCATCGAAACGATGATGAATGCGCTGACCAGAAACGCTGCGCTTCCTTCCATGCTTTTCTCCCCATAACGGTGCCTGCCGAATTTTTTACCCACCAGCGCAGCCACGGTATCTGATACCGATACCATTGCGAAAGCAGCCACGGCGATCGTTTTGGGAAAAAACGCGATCAGCGCGAAAGCCGAAAGGGTGATCCATGTCGCCCCGTTGAGGTGAAGGCGCTCCTTGTTCAGCTCATGGTGCCGAAGCATGGATGCGAAGGTGTCATGGTACCATTGCGAAAGTGAGGGGATGAAATTCTTGAAGACGTCGACGAGCAGGAAGCCTGCGGTGACGGGAGCCAGGATGAGCAGCGCCTGTTTCCTGCCGATGTGCCAGTAGATCAGCGGGATGAGCAGCGACGAAAGGTGGATGGCCTTGCGCGCGACTTCGAACCGGAAAGCCAGACGGTTCGGGTCAGGTTCGACTTTTGCTGTTTTATACGATTGGGCCATCGCGCTGGGGTGGTTCGGTGCTTTTACCGCGGTGCTGTCGCAACTGAAATGCTTTGCAGAATATACACCGAAAAAGCCTATCGAGGAAAGGTGGCATGATTAGAGGCAGCCAGGATAGTTTTTCGGGGAAATCCTGTATTTTACCCACGAATGAAATCAGTTACCATTCCTGCGCATGACATCAGGTAAACTCAGGGTCGCCGCCATCGACCTCGGCACAAACTCCTTTCACATGGTCATTGTGGAGGAGAGCGAAGGCAAAGGCATCGTGGAGATCGATCGTGTCAAGGACATGATATGCATCGGCCGAGGCAGCATCTCGACGAAAATGCTCGACGAGAAGGCCATGCAGGCCGGCGTGGCGGCGCTGAAGAATTTTCTTGTGCTGGCCACCCAGCGCGGCGTGGCGCCCCATAACATCATCGCCTTTGCCACCAGCGCCATCCGTGAGGCGGCCAATCGGGATGTTTTCATCGACATGGTCTTACGGGAGACCGGTCTGAAGGTGAAGGTCATCTCCGGCAAGGAGGAGGCCCAGTTCATCTATTACGGCGTGCGCAACTCCGTTCGGCTCGGAGAGACCCCAGACCTGCTGTTCGATATCGGCGGAGGTTCGGTCGAGTTCATCATTGCCGACTGCGATAATGTCCATCTGCTGGAGAGTCGGAAAATCGGTGTCGCAAGGATGCTTGAACGCTTCGTTACCTCCGATCCGATTTCGTCTTACGAACTGAAGCTGCTTGAGCAGTTCTGCGCGGCGGAGTTATACCATTCAGCCGAAAAAGCCCGTGAACTGGGCGTTACCCGCGGAATCGCATCGTCCGGCACGGCGCTGAACATCGCCCGTATGATCCGTTCCGGGAAGGATTCCGACGGAGTGGAGGCCCTTAACCAGACCGGGTTTACTCGGGAAGAGTTCGAAAAGTTCTATCGTTCCGTCCTGCCGCTCGACGCTTCGGCAAGGCGCAAGCTCACCGGACTGGATGAAAAAAGGGTCGACCTGATCGTGCCGGGCCTGATCCTGATCAATACCATATTCCGGGTTTTCGGCCTCAAAGAGGTCGTCATATCGGAATCGGCGCTTCGCGAGGGCATGGTGATCCAGTACATCTCCGGCATCAGAGGCAGGAACGGCGGTATCGGGCAGCTGGATATCAGGCGCCAGAGCATTGTCGAACTCGGTTACCGTTGCAATTGGCACAAGCCGCATTCACAGCAGGTCGCAAAGCTTTCCGTGATGCTTTTCAACCAGCTTCAGCCTCTGCATGGCCTCAAGCCGCAGTATCGCGAGCTTCTCGAATACGCGGCGCTGCTGCACAACATCGGGGAGTTCATATCGATATCCGCCCACCACAAGCACAGCCAGTACATCATAAGGAACGCCGAGCTCAGGGGCTTTTCACCGACCGAGCTCGACATCATCGGCAATGTCGCCCGGTATCACCGCAAACTGCCGCCATCTGAAAAACATCCGCTCTACAGCCAGCTCAAACCATCCCACCGTCATGCGGTCGATGTCCTTTCAGGTATCCTACGCATCGCAAACGGTCTCGAACGCGGCCACCGTCAGAACGTGGTCTCCATTACGGCTCACATCGAGCCTGATCGGATAGTGCTCGAAGCGATCACGAAATTTGAGCCGGATATCGAACTATGGGCGGCGGAATCGCTGAAATCCTGGCTCGAAGAGGTGCTCGGAAAACCGATCAGGATCGAAGCCCGGGTGCAGTGATGTCATTGTACGATCGCCTTGCCAGCCCAGGCTCCCTCTGGTTCGAGTCCACCTGTCCTGACGAATGCTACGGCGATTCCCTGTTCTTTTCGGATCCGGTCGAAACATTGCCGCTTGCTTATGGGGATGATATCACGGCATGGTTCGCACAGCTGGAATCGTGGCTTGAACGAGGGTTCTGCCTCGCGGGATGGCTTGGTTACGAGGCCGGGTTCTCACTTGATCCGGCCCTTTCAGGATGTGCCTGGCCCCCGGGCTCCCAGGGACTCTCCGGATGGTTCGGCGTGTACGCCAAACCGGAGCGGTTCGACAGGGCAATTGTTGGGGCTGAAGATGAGCGGGTTTCAGCAAAACCCCACCGGATAGCCCGTCTCAGGTTCGAACTGACCGAAAAGGAGTACCTTGACCGCCTCGCGCTGCTCAAGGAGGAGATCGCCTCGGGAAACGTCTACCAGGTCAACTTTACGGGTCGCTGCCGTTTCACCTTCGACGGCTCTCCGGAAGCGCTGTATGTGGCCATGAAGCGTCGCCAGCCATCCCCATGGTCTGCCTATCTCAACACCGGGGAGCGGGTAATCCTTTCGTTTTCTCCCGAACTATTTTTTTCGCGACAGGGCTTGGGTATCGAAACCATGCCGATGAAAGGGACTGCGCCGAGAGGCACGAGTCCGGAAAGGGATCGTGCGGAACGCCAGCAGCTCTCGCTCTGTGAAAAGAACCGGGCGGAAAACCTGATGATCGTCGACCTGCTTCGCAACGATCTCGGACGGATCTGCCGGACTGGATCAATCGAGGCTTCAAGTCTTTTCGAGACCCAGACCTATCCGACCCTGCACCAGATGGTGTCGACTGTTCGGGGCGAGCTGCGGGAGAATATCGGTCTTCACGGGCTGTTCAGGGCGCTTTTTCCTTCCGGCTCGGTGACCGGCGCACCGAAGGTGAATGCCATGAATCTGATCAGGTCGTTGGAGAAAAGCCCGAGAGGAGTTTACACCGGCGCGGTCGGCTTCATGCTGCCCGGAGGTCGCATGGCGTTCAACGTCGCCATCAGGACGATCGAGCTTTCGGGCGGAACCGGGGTATACGGTACGGGAAGCGGCATCGTCTGGGACTCGGACCCGCAACAGGAGTACCGTGAGTGCATGCTCAAGGCGCGCATCCTCTCTGATCTGGCAGACGAACTCCCGGGCCTGTTCGAGACCATTCTCTGGAACGGCGGGTACCTGCTGATCGAAGATCATGTGGAACGCCTGGCCTCTTCAGCTTCGGCTCTCGGGATTGAGTGTGATGTCGGGGAGGTTCGTGCGGCTCTTGCTGCAGCGGATAGAGAGTTGTCGGTCATCGGCGGACGCCACCGGGTAAGGCTGTCGCTCGACCCCGGCGGGAATCTCTCTGTCTTTGCTGAACCGTTCATCCCAGAACCGCTCAGCAGTTCCGTCCGGGTGTGTATCGCAACTGAAAGGGTAGACTCGGCGGACCCCTTGATCCACCACAAGGTTACCTGGCGTGAACGGTATGACCGGGGTCTCAGGGCCGCTCTCGACAATGGTTTCCAGGAGACGCTGTTCCTGAACGAGCGAGGGGAGGTCACGGAGGGAGCAATCAGCAACGTGATCGCCCGAATTGATGGAACCTGGTATACTCCTCCTGAATCGTGCGGTCTGCTGAACGGAGTATACCGCCGCTATCTGTTGCGCACCAGGCCGTGGATACGAGAGCGGGTGATCACCCTCGACGATCTGCATCGTGCCGACCTGCTGCTCATCTGCAATGCCCTGCGCGGGGTTCGGCGTGCCGGGCTTCCCGATGCCTTCGGCATCCTGAAAGGTTGATGGGGAAGTTGAAGAGCTGTATATTGATATTGCAGCGTCCTTTATGCAACCGTCAACCAACCGCATCTACCCATGAGAGACCATACGCCGAACTTCAAAATGCTCGAGCTTTCTGACGAAAGCAAGCAACTCGTCAGGGACACGGTCACCCAGCTGCTCGAAAAGCTCGCGGGCGACGGTCAGCTCACTGCGGATGCCCGTCTTGAGTTCTGGGTGGAAATTCCCGGAGTGAAGCATCCCCGTGGAACCTTCAGGGGAGGTTGCCTCATGCCGGACAGCTATCTTTGCCTGTCGGACTGGTTCAAGGCCGGAAGTCCGACGATCGGGGCGTCCGAGCATTATGCAGGCACCGCAAATCCCCTCGACGAGGCATGGAAAGACCTGCTCGACGAGCTCTATTACCAGTTGGAGATATTTACTTCGCTTGCCAGCAAAAACCAGGGCATCACCATTGAACTCTGGGCAGGAACAAGGGGCAGGCCGGAATGCGAGTGGCTCTATGCGGTTGACAGGAAGATTGAATTGCCTTAAGGAGAAAAGAAAGGGAGCAAGCGGACATAAAGGACCAAAGGGACTCAAGTGTTAAGAAAATTGAGGTCATTCAACTCCCTTTGGTCCCTTTCTTAAAAAGTTTTCCCCTCGAACTCGCAGACCTCCCTGATCACACATGCCCCGCACTCCGGTTTTTTTGCCTTGCAGGTATATCGTCCGTGAAGCACCAGGAAGTGGTGGAATTTTATTACCAGCTGTTCGGGGATGATCTTCATGAGGGCGGCTTCCGTCTCCTCCGGTTTGGTCGTATGGCACAGGCCGATACGGTTGGAAACCCTCTGGACGTGCGTGTCGACCGCCATTACGGGAGCCCCGAAGGCATTGCTCAAAACGACGTTGGCTGTTTTCCTCCCTACTCCGGGCAGGCTTTCCAGCGCCTCGCGCGACCCGGGAACCTCGCCTCCGTATTCATCGACGAGCAGTCGACTGACGGCAAGTATGTTTTTTGCCTTGTTGTTGTAGTAGTTGATCGGCCTGATGATCGTTCTGATGTCGTCGACATCCATGCGGCTCATGCTTTCAGCGTCCGGAGCGGCCTTGAAGAGCATCGGCGTGAGCTGGTTGACCTTCCTGTCGGTGGCCTGGGCGGCCATGATGGTAGCTACGAGCAGCTGGAAGGGCGTCTCGTGGTGCAGCTCACATTTCGGTTCAGGCCACACGGTCGACAGCGCCTTGTCGATGAAGGCGATTTTATTGCTTGCAGGTATATTCATTGGCTGGAAGGCCGTTGTTACTGGTCGCTTTCTGTTTTCTGCAGCTTCGTTTCCGAATGGTCGATCAGGCCTCTTCCGCACTTCTGTACCCGACCTTCGGTTTTCAGGTCGTTGAAAATGGCATCAAGGATTCCGTTGACGAACTTGCTGCTCTTGTCGGTGCTGCTGAACTTTTTTGCGATCTCTATGGCTTCGTTGATCGAAACCTTCGGCGGAATGTCCTCGCAGTAGAGAATCTCGGCAAGAGCCATGCGAAGGATGTTCTTGTCGATGATGGCGATGCGGCTCATGTCCCAGTTGAAGGTGTGCTTGGAGATGTAGCGGTCGATCTCCTCACGGTTTTTGACGATGCTGTTCACCAGGTGGTTGAAGAACTTCATTGCGTTCGGATCGTCCATGATCTCCTTGGTCAGCAACCAATGTGATGCCGATTCGATGTCGACCTCCCTTAGTTCAAGCGTATAGAGCGCCTGAAGTATTTTTTCCCTGATCTGTCGTCTGTAGGTCTTCATGATGCGAAATTAAGAGTGTTGTGTTGTAAGGATCTCGGTGACGACGTCACCGGTCGCAGCAAAATTTTTGAAAAGGACGGCTGGTTTGTGTGCTGCCAGCTCTTCCATGCTGAAATTGCCTGTCGCCACGGCGATACAACGGGCGTCGAGAACACGTGCACATCTGATGTCGTGTTCTGTGTCGCCGATTATAACGATATCCGTTGGTGAAAAGTTTGTGCCGGTCATGCGGCGGGCGCGTTCGAGCGCAATGCGGGGGAGGTCGGTTCGTTCAAAGGCGTCGTCGGCGAAAGCACCGAAAGGGAAGTAGTGGTCGATCGCAGGCAGCTTGAGTTTATGGCGACCGGAGGCTTCGAAGTTGCCGGTGAGGAGTCCGAGCAGGATTTCAGAACGTTTCGAGAGTTCGTCAAGCAGCTCGCGTACCCCTTCGAGCAGGGTGATGTCGGATGGCCTGGCCCTTTCGCGGAACAGTTCGACATAGACATCTTTTGCCCTGTCGAATTTTTCGGCGATTTCATGGCGTTCGAGCCCGGCGTTGCCGAGCACCTCGTAGATGATTGCACCGTCCATTTTCCCGGAAAAATCGTGACGGCCGGTGCTCCCTTCGGTGCCGTATACTTCGATGAGTGCGTCGGCAAGGACGCGTCGGTTGACGCTCCCGACCTTGACGAGGGTTCCATCGATGTCAAACAGAACAAGTTTGCGATGCATTATCAGGCTGCTACCTCTTCAGAACGTGCTTTTTCTATTTTCACGGGAATGAGTTTCGATACCCCTTCCTCTTCCATCGTGACGCCGTAAAGCGCCTGGCACGAGGCCATGCTCTTTTTGTTGTGCGTAACGATAATAAATTGAGTGTTATTCTCAAATTTTTTAAGGAGCTTAATAAACCGGCCGACATTTGCGTCGTCGAGCGGAGCGTCGACTTCGTCCAGAATGCAGAACGGGCTCGGCTTGACCAGGTAGATGGCAAAAAGCAGCGAAAGGGCTGTCAGTGCCTTCTCCCCGCCACTGAGCTGCTCGATGGCCAACGGTTTTTTACCCCTCGGTTTGGCCACGATTTCAATGCGTGCTTCGAGCGGGTCTTCATCGGTATGGATCAGCAGGTCGACCTCGTCTTCCGGATCGAAAAGGTCATGGAATATCCTGATGAAGTTTTTCCTGACCTCGACGAAGGTCTCCTGGAATTTTTCAAGGGCCGTCCGGTTAATCTCCTCGATCGTCTCCCTGAGCTGCAGCTCGGCGCTCACCAGATCCTCTTTCTGCGCCGAAAGGAAATCGAGTCGCTCCTTCTCGCTGTCGTACTCCTCCATGGCGAGCTCGTTGATGGCGCCGAACTGCTCGCGTTGCTTCTGAAGGTATTCGAGCCTCTCCCTCGACTTCAACGGTTCGAACCCTTCCGGCATCAGCGACGGCATCCTTTCGAGTTCGATGCCGTAACGCTCCATGACCGTCGTCTGGAGATGGACGATCTCCTGTTCGAGCCTGGTCTTCCTGTTGCCGAACTCGAAGAGCATCTGCTGCGAGATGTCGTGTTTGCGTCTCAGGTCCCTCAGATTTGCAAGCGCGTCGTGGTTTCTCGCCTGCAGGTCGCGATATGATGATTCCAGTTCGTTCAGCGCCTGCTGCTGCCTGGCCGAGGCGATCATCACGTTTTCGTGTTCGGCGGTCGTTTCGGCGATCAATGAGCCCAATGCTGCGATCTCCTTTTCCGCAGAGTCGACCTGGTTCTGCATCGATGCCAGCTCCTCGCTGAGCGTTGCGATGACCTGACGGCAGGAACCAGTCCTGAAGCCGTGTTTTTCGAGTTCGAGCTGTGCATCACGGTACCGGCCTTGCTGGGCCTGGACTTCAGCGTTCATGGCCTTGATGCGATCCTCTTCTTTCGAAAGGGCATCCTGCATCGCAGTAAGCCTTTTCTGGGATGCAGCCGAATCCTCCTCGCGTCGAAGCAGTTCCGGCTGTATGCGTTCCAGTTCGCTTTCAACTCCCTGTATCGACGCCTTGACCGTTACCGCCTCTTCATCGGTACGTCTTACCTGGTCTGTTCCTGATCGCTCCTCGGCATCCAGCCTGGCAAGTTTTTTTTCGAGGGAGCCGATCTCCTGCTCAATCATGGTCGCCGATCTTTTTGCCTCGTCGGTGCGGATGGCGTCAAGCTCCTTTTTCATGGCGATGAGCGACGTCTCCGTCTCCACGATCGACGCAGCGACCACTTTCAACTTTTTCTGCAGCTGGTCACGCTCGGCCTTTTTGCCGAGCCGGAGCCCTTCGCTGCCTTTTGCGCTGCCTCCGAACAACAGCCCGCGATTGGTGAACTTTTCTCCTTCAGAGGTGATGAACAGCGCTTCAGGGTGTTTCGAGGCAAGCCTTTCCGCCGTCGCCAGGTCCGGTACGATGTAACTGAGATGCAGCAGGAGGTGGAGCGCTTGCGAAAGCTCTTCCGGAGCGCTGACAACGTCTACACTCCTCAGCGCCTCTTCGATTTCAGGATAATCGGCACTGCTTGAGAGATTGACCAGGTCGAGAACCAGGAAATTGACTTTGCCTTTATCTGCTCTGGTCAGGCTAGATACAGCTCCCTTTGCTTCATCGAGGTTCCTGCAGATGTAGTATCCGAGGCTTTCACCGAAGGCGGCGTTGACAGCCTTCTTGTGTGCTCCCTGCAGTGAGAGCAGGTCAGACAGGCACCCAAGGCCAGGTTTGCCGTCCCGGTGTTTTTCAAGGAACGCGACCCCTTCGGGCAGCCCTTCGAACTTTTCAAGGATCGAGTTGCACAGGATCACCTGGTTGTTCAGGTGGTTGTGCTCGCCGCGGAGTGACAGCAGTTGCTCCTTGCCCGTTTCCATCTTTTCTGCAATGCCGCCCTTGAGGTCGGCAAGGCGCTTTTCCTCCTGCCTGAAGGATTCGAGTGCGGCCCGTTTCTCCTTGATCTGGCCTGCTGTTCGATGGCGTTCGGGCTCGGCCTGTTCCAGAGATGACTCCAGTTCGAGTTTTCTCTGTTCAAGCCTCGATACAGAGCCGTCCAGATGCTCTTTTCTGGTCTTCAGCGACTGGCGCGACAGGCTGAGGGAGTTGAGCGATTTCTGGAGCTCTGCCGCCTTCTGACGTTCGTCCTGAAGCGCCCGGCGGCTTTCGTCGAGCGATGCATTCAGCGACTCCTGCTGTTTTTTCAACCGTTCGAACCCTTCAAGGCGGGAGGCGCAGGCTTCTGCAAGAGGCGTATGCTGTTCGGAAAGTTCTTCGGCCAGCCTCTGCTGTTCGATGCGTTTACGACTTTTTTCGGCGATCGAGTGGTTGAGGCGATCGATGGAAAGCAGGAGGTTTTTCTGCTTTTCCTGATGCTGGAGCAGCTGTTTTTCGAGAGTGTGGAGGATGCTGTTGGTGGCGTTCAGTTCCTTCTGATCTTCAGCAAGCCTCCTCTCCATGTTGAGCTGCTGCAGCTCGGCCTCCTGGTGTGCGCTGTCCAGGCCAGCGATCATCGCCGCGAGTTCATGGCCCTGTCGCTCTTCGCCCTCAATGGATTCGAGCAGCGGCTGGAGCTTTTCCAGATGCTCACCCATGACGATGCCTGAAAGGGTCAGGTCGAGCGATTTCAGCTCCTCCCTGATCTCCTTGAGCCTTTCGGCCTTTTTAACCTGCTGCCTGAGCACGCGAACCTTCTTTTCGACCTCGGCGAGCACGTCGTCGACCCTTGCCAGGTCGCGTGCAGTGCTTTCGAGCTGTCGGAAGGTCTGCTTTCGGCGCTGCTTGTACCTGGTGATGCCTGCCGCCTCCTCAAAAAGCTTCAGACGTTCTTCGCTTTTGTTGCTGATGATCTCTTCGATCATTTTCAGCTCAATCACCGAGTAGGCATCGCTTCCCATGCCGGTATCTGCAAACAGGTCGAGGATATCCTTGAGCCTGCATTGCACCATGTTCAGCAGATAGTCGCTGTCGCCGTTGCGGTAGAGACGGCGGGTGACCGTGACCTCGGTATACTCCGTCGGCAGGACGTTGCGGGTGTTCTGGATGGTGATGGAAACCTCGGTAAAGCTGAGGGGCTTGAGGCTCTTGGTGCCGTTGAAGATGATGCTCTCCATTTTCGGGGAGCGGAGGAGCATCGATTTCTGCTCTCCAAGCACCCAGCGAATGGCGTCGACGACATTGGTTTTGCCGCATCCGTTCGGGCCGACGATAGCCGTGAGACCCTTATCGAAGGAGATCCTGACCCTGTGGGCAAAGCTTTTGAAGCCAAAGAGCTCGATTTTCGACAGATACATGAACAGGAAGTTAACGGTCAGCGACAGAACAATATGGATCTCCGGAAGGGGTGATCCGGCAATCGAAAAAAGGTTAAAACATAATTTAACAAAAAAACGACGAACGGGGCAATACCTTCAATATTACAGCATCTCCTCCATGGCGTCGCGCATGGCGAGGATGATCGATCGGGCATTGATGGCCGCTTCGACGTCATGAACCCTTATGATGTCGGCGCCTTTCATCAGCGCAACGGTGTTCGCGCTGATGGTCGCGTTCAGGCGTCGGGAGGGTGATGGGATTTTTTCGCCGCATTTCCTGATGGCCTGGCCGAGGAACGACTTCCTGGAGAGTCCGGCAAGCACCGGAAAGCCAAGGGCGTGAAGCTCGTCGAGGCGGCCGAGCAGCTGAAAGTTTTCCGCTACGCTTTTGCCGAACCCCAATCCCGGATCGACCATGATGGAGCTGATGCCATGTCTACCGGCGATTTCAGCCGAGCGTCCGAGAAAGTCGATCACCTCCTGTACGATGTCGCGCTCAAGGGTTCCGGTATCCTGGCTCCACTGAAGGCTGCCAGGCCTGGTCGGCGTATGCATAAGCACGACGCCGCAGCGATGCCTGCCGCAGACTTCAGGCATCTCGGGATCGAAGGAGAGGCCTGAAATGTCGTTGATGATGTTCGCCCCGGCCTGGAGCGCCTTTTCGGCAACCTCCGCCTTGTAGGTGTCTGCGGAGATCAGCACATCGCTGTGCTTGCGGAGGAGTTCGATAAACGGGATGATCCTGCGGATCTCTTCACCGGAGCTGACATAAGCAGCGCCCGGCCGGGTCGATTCGCCGCCTACGTCGATGATCTCCGCGCCAATGCTCACCATCTCCAGCGCGGCCTGGAGCGCTCTTTTCAGATCGGTATCCTCCTTCTCCCTGGTATAGGTCCCGCCATCAAAAAAGGAGTCGGGCGTCAGGTTCACGATACCCATTATGGCTGGTCTTGCCGAAAGGTCGAGAATGGTTCCCGAGCAGTCCAGCCTGAATCGGTTATTGTTGATTGATGAGTCACTCATATGGTTTAAATCGAATCTCATTTGGTGCCGAACGGCACGGGTGTGAATGTCAGGATGAAAATGGCTATGCACAACCATCCGGTTATCATTCTCCTTGCCGACAGCGGAAGATCGTTTCCCGCCTGGGGGTGCCTGCTCCCGATCAACCGGCTCAGGATGAAGGCCCAGAGGAGCCATCCCGACCAGGACCATCGGAGCAGAAGCTCCGGTACATGAAGGTTGGAGCCGGGCATGATCAACGGCAGGAGTCCTTCAATGAAGGAGGGCGATCCGAGAACGGTGATGAAGAGCAGGAACAATCCGGCGATTTTTTTGTGCTTCTGCCTGCCGAACATCGCATAGATGACATGACCGCCGTCAAGCTGACCAACCGGAAGCAGGTTCAGGGCGGTAACGAAACACGCGAGCCACCCGGTGAACAGGAACGGGTAATGGTACATCTCTGTCATCGGCGGCAGCTCCTTCGGTGCGATGACAGTTTCGAAAAGCATGTAGATCAGGTTTTTGCCAAGGTAGAGCGTTCCCGGTTGAGCAGCGGGAACGACTCCTTCAGCAAGGTATTCCGGATGAATGGAAAAGATGTACCCTGCAGGCGGCAGGTTCAGGAAGCCATAGAGGAGCAAACCGAACGCCACGGCAAAACCGGCCAGCGGGCCGGATGCTCCAGTATCGAAGAGCGCTTTGCGGCTCGTGATCGGCTCCTTGATGTTGATGACTGCTCCCATGGTTCCGATGCTCATGAGGAACGGCAGCGGCGGCAACGGAATGTAGTAGGGCAGGGTCGCCCTGATACGATGACGAAGCGCAGCAAAAAAATGACCGAATTCATGAACGGTCAGGAACGCGATGAGCGAGAACGAGTAGGGAATCCCATCCTTCAGTGAACCCAGGAAAGCCAGTATGCTCTCAAAGCGAGGCGGACGGCCGATCCAGATCGTTCCTGCCCAGGTTGTGCAGAACAGGGTAAGGATGAACAGCAGGATATGGAGGGGATAGTTCCTGCCCGTCCGGGTGGTTTTGTTGGGGGACGGCAAATCATGCATTGTTTCTGGGCCTTGAAGCCCGGGTCGGTTGCGGAATTGCTTCGACGTTGTCAGTCAAAGGAGCGGGAAGATGCATTTGCCGGGCCGCTGAAGCGGCGACCCGGCAGAAATGGTCGGTAGGGCTTAGCGCACATCCTTTTTTTGTTCATTTTCCTTGTCGCCGAAGGTGGCAACGAGTCCTTTGACCAGCTCCTCCTTTTCTGAAGCGTTCAGCTTCGCTTCGGGATGGGCCGGCAGGTAAAACCATGGAGGCATTTTACCGGATCTGGTTTCAGGAGCCGCATCCTCGCCTTCGTTCTTTCCGGGGCGTCCCCATTCGGAAACATTGAATTTGCTTCGCCCTACCTTGACGTCAAGGCTCAGTACCCATGAAAGCGGCGCCACATTACTGTACCATGGCCAGACGGTTTCGTTCGAATGGCAATCTTTACAGGCCCTGTTGAAGAGCTCTTCCGTCCGGGCGCTGTCCCAATTGGGCTTGCCCGTCGCCGGTGGATTCGTATGGTTGCGTCCGATAGGCAGCAACTGGATAAGGACAAGTACCGCCACGACCACAACAACTGCTTTGCCGATTTTCATGGGCAACTTCTCCGTTAAGTTTTGACTGAAAAAGCCAGGCATCTTATCTGCAAATTTAAAATCTTTATCAAGCTTTACCAATCGTGGCCCGGGAAGCGGTTGTTGACGCAAGTGGAGACATCGTTCAACGGTCGTATTTATTCAGTTTTACCTGCAGGAGCGTAAGCGGCCATGAACACTCCACGCGGTGTCCGGTCTCTCTTGTGGCGACATCGGCGATGATGCCGAGTTCCAGTTCTGAATAAAATTTCCTGGCTGATGTCAGACCGTCCATGGTAAAGGCCCCTATCCCTTGCATGCTTGCCACCAGCGGTACGCCTCCGACCAGAAGCAGGCTTCGGTATCCGTCGATGCCGACGAATGCCGAAGCGCCGATTGCCTTGGCCCCTGCGATCATCAGCGCCAGCTGTCCTGGGGAGAAGTGGTGCATGCTCTGGGATATCACGACCATGTCGACAGAGCCCTTTTCCACGCCTTCGTAATCGAACGCGTTCAGATTTCTGAAACTGACCGGAAGCTGCCGGTCAGCGGCAATCCGGTTCCCTTCGCTGACGGTCTCCTGAACGATGTCCGATGCGGTGACGACGATGTCGATCCCGCTTTTCGCCGCCTGTCCTGCCAGGGCGAATGCAAGTCCGCCCGACCCGGATGCAAGTTCGAGTATCCTGACGGGGGCCCGGCCTTGGCGAAGTTCGCCGATGATCGGCAGGAGCAGGCTTACCTGGTGGTCATAAGATTGAGTCATCAGGTTCATCCTGTCCAACGCCCTTATCCATTCGAGCTTTTCAGTTCCGTCGGTCGAAGCGGCGTCCATATTTTCGATCTCCCTTGTCCTGATGGCCCGGTCGATCATCTCGGGCATGAGAAACCCTGGCCCCAGCTCCCTGGAGGCATCGAGCCGTTCTGCCAGGAATCGCTCAATGAAATTGTTGGTGATTGTTTCAAGTTCAGTCGGCGAACTCCATTGCGGAGGGAATTCGCCTCGTGACCGGAGGTTGTCGAGCGCCTTGTAGCCGGCTGTTCTGAGCTGGATCATCTTTAATCAGGTTTTGGCCTGAACTGCCGGCCGGGTGACAAATTCAATGCATGACCGTTTTAAAAAGCTTGTTTAATCTCGGGTCAGAAGATGAAAAGTAGTTGTTCCACTGCAATATACAGGAGATTGAATGGTTTGCAGAGGCTTCTTGGGGAGGCTGAGAATTTTTTTCATGAAAAAGAAAATCCGGGAATTTTCTGAAAAGGTTTTTGATTCTTATTAACTGATACTAAATTAGTATCAGAAAACAGCGACACCATGAAAGTACTGACCAAACATACCGATTACGCGGTAAGAGCCTTGATCTCCCTTGGCATGAAACCTGACGGCTGGGTCTCGGCGAAGTCCGTCTCGGACGAGCAGGCGATTCCGTACCAGTTTCTTCGCCGCATTTTTCAGGAGCTGATCAGGAGCGGACTGGTCGCTTCGAAGGAAGGCGCGGGGGGCGGGGTGAAGCTCGCGAGGGATCCGTATTCGATCAGGGTGAAGGATGTCATCGAGATCTTCCAGGGGGAGGTGCAGGTTTCGGAATGCATGTTCCGCAAGCAGCTATGCTCCAACCGTGCCAATTGCGTCCTTCGGCATGAGATCATGCGCATCGAGCAGATGGTCAACGAAGAGTTCTCAAAGGTGACGGTCGGCAAGCTGATCGGCGACCTGAAGCGTGTCGGGCAAATGAAAAACCCATAACGTGAAAATTCCATGAAACGACAGATTATCACCATAGATGAAAAGCGCTGCACCGGTTGCGGAGATTGTATTCCGGCATGTCCGGAAGGAGCATTGCAGGTGATCGACGGCAAGGCCCGACTTATCAGCGATCTGTTCTGCGACGGGCTTGGCGCATGTGTCGGCAAGTGCCCGACCGGGGCCATGAGCGTGGAGACGCGTGAGGCTGAACCGTATGATGAGCGCCGGGTCATGGCCGAAAGCATCGTCAAGGCCGCCCCCAACGTCATTGCCGCACATCTTCGACATCTCATGGAGCACGGCGAAAGCGGATTTCTGAATACGGCGCTCGATTATCTCAAGGAGCAGGGAATACCGAATCCGCTCGATAAACCCGGGAGTGCAGGCCAGGTTCATGGCCCAGCACACGGGGCCCCGTCCGGACACGCCCATGGAGGCGGATGCCCGGGGAGCCGCATGATGGACCTCAGAGAGAGGCCGGTAGATGGTTCAGGTGCGGCAGCGCAAAGCGGCGATACGTCAAGCCAGCTCAGGCAGTGGCCGGTACAGCTTCATCTGGTCACCCCGATCGCCCCGTATTACGTGGGTTCCGACCTTCTGCTCGCCGCCGATTGCGTAGCGTTCGCATTGGGGAACTTCCACGATCGTCTGCTGCGCGGCAGGACCCTGGCGATAGCTTGCCCGAAACTCGACGTCGAGATGGATCGATATGTCGAAAAACTGACGGCGATGATCGATATGGCAAAAGTCAACACCATAACAGTGGCAATTATGGAGGTCCCGTGCTGCGGAGGCCTTACGGGACTGGTCATCCAGGCGCTCGCAAAGGCTCAGCGCAAGGTGCCGGTCAAGCAGGTCGTCGTCGGTGTTGCCGGCGACATTCTTGCAGAGGAGTGGATATCATGCTGAAAGATGCCCTTGGAGCATATCGCGGATCGGAAAGGGAGGTGAGCAGGCTTATCGACTCCGACCCGGATAACGCCGATGCCTGGTGCAGCCGGGCAGGCATCAGGAGCGCAGAGGGAGATCTTGATGGTGCGTTGCGGGACTTCAGCATGGCCCTGAAGCTCGGACTCAGGTACCGCGAAAGCATCGTCGCCCATGGAAACAGGGGAATGATCCGTTTTGAAACCGCCGATTACGAGGGGGCGATTGAGGATTTCAGCGAAGTGGTCAATCGGCATCCAAGGCAGAAGGGGCTCATGAAAGCAGCTTTGCTCCAGCGGGCCCTCGCGAAAGAGAAAATTGGTGACGGGAATGGCGCCTCCGCCGACAGGCGGCTGGCGATGCTTCTGTCATCAGATCGTGAACAAAAAACAAACAAGGGAGAATCTATAGTATGACCATGCATTGTGACCAGTGTCAGGAGAGCATCAGGGGAACAGGATGCGCAGTCCGCGGCGTTTGCGGCAAGGACGAGATGACCGCAAAGCTTCAGGATACCCTCATCTATGCGGTAGAGGGCCTCAGCCTCTGTGCCGACGCGCTTCAGAAACCGCTCGACAGGAAATATGGGCAGTTCATCAGCGAGTCGCTGTTTGTAACCGTGACCAACACCAATTTCGATGACGACGCCATCGTCGAACAGATCCGCAAGACCCTCGTCATGCGCGATGCGGCCAAGACGATAACCGGCCAGGTCCCTGCACATGACGCCGCCACATGGAGCGGAAGCACCAGGGAGGATTTCCTTCGCAAGGCGGACTCATGCACCATCGACAGCCTGAGCGACAATGCAGATCTCCGCTCGCTCAAGAGCCTCGTGCTTTACGGCATCAAGGGGCTTGCAGCCTATACCGACCATGCCGCGGTTCTCGGCTACCACGACGACGGGATCTACGACTTCTACGTCAAGGCTCTTGCCGCCCTCACCCAGGAACTTTCGGCTGACGAGCTGCTCGCACTGACCATGGAGACAGGTGCCGTAGCGGTGAAGGCAATGGCCCTGCTGGACAAGGCGAACACCGAAACCTACGGGCATCCTGAAATCACGACGGTCAGGACCGGCGTGAGCAACCGTCCCGGCATCCTGATTTCCGGCCATGACCTCCGCGACATGGAGGATCTGCTCGAACAGACCAGCGGTACCGGCGTCGATGTCTACACCCACTGTGAAATGCTCCCGACCCACTACTATCCGGCCTTCAAGAAGTACAGCCATTTCATCGGCAACTACGGCGGCTCATGGTGGTCCCAGGATCGCGAGTTCGAGACGTTCAACGGCCCGATCCTGATGACGACCAACTGCATCGTGCCTGTCCGCGAGTCCTACCGGGGCCGCATGTTCACTACAGGAATGGCGGGATATCCAGGCCTTAAGCACATTCCTGCGCGTCCTGAGGGCGGCAGCAAGGATTTCTCGCAGATTATCGAGCTTGCTAAAACCTGCCAGCCTCCCGTTCAGCTTGAAAACGGGGAGATCGTCGGTGGTTTTGCCCATACCCAGGTTCTTGCGCTGGCCGACAAGGTTGTCGACGCAGTCAAGTCCGGCGCCATCAAACGTTTCGTGGTCATGGCAGGATGCGATGGTCGGCACGCGACGCGAAACTATTACACGGAGGTGGCAGAAGCGCTTCCCGGCGATACCGTCATCCTGACAGCCGGATGTGCCAAGTACCGTTACAACAAGCTTGCTCTCGGCGATATCGGCGGCATTCCGCGCGTGCTCGACGCCGGCCAGTGCAACGACTCCTACTCGCTTGCAGTCATCGCACTGAAGCTCAAGGAGGTATTTGGTCTTGAGGACATCAACGATCTGCCGATCTCGTTCGATATCGCCTGGTACGAACAGAAGGCGGTCACCGTGCTGCTCGCCCTGCTCTATCTTGGCGTCAAGGGCATCAGGCTCGGGCCAACGCTTCCTGAGTTCCTCACTCCGAACATCGCTGCAGCTCTTGTGGAGAAGTTCGGCATCAAGCCTATAGGAACGGTTGACGCTGACGTAGAGGCCATGATGGCCGGAGCGTAAAAGCATTGTTCACATGACGTGAAAGGGGGCGGGCGAGAGCCTGCCCTTTTTGCGTTTTATTACCGATCGCCAATTTCATATACCTGCTTTTTCATCCACATGATCCTGCCTGGTTAAACCTGTGCCGGATAGCCGCATTTTCGCAGAAAAACAGGGATATTGCTTATATTTTATATGAGTAATATCCCAAAGTATATTTTCTGAGTGTTTCGGCAGTTGATGAATGGGTTCATTCGACCTGCCTTCAAACCAAGCCGGAGTTGTCAGTTATGGCATTTTACAAGAACATTTGCCTTATAGAGGCCCCTCAGGTCGTCGTCACGCCTTTTCCCCGGTTTATCACCGATTGTATCGGCATCTGCTATCTGGCAGCTGCGGTTGAAGATATCGTGGACAGCCTGGTCATACCCGAGAACTATTACAATGACGGGCTTTTCGACAGCTTCAGGAGCCTGTTGAAAAAGCAGCCGATCGATCTTGTGGCCATCTCCTCGATGACCGGCGGCTTCAACAATGCAGTAGGGCTTGCACGCATTGCAAAGGAACACGGCAAGTACGTCGTTATGGGAGGGTTTCATCCTACATCTCTTCCTGAAGAGGTGCTGAAGCTTGACTGCGTCGACCTCATCGCAATCGGCGAGGGAGAGGCTACCTTCAGGGAGCTTGTACAGAACGGCCCGTCTCGCGATATCAAGGGGCTTGCCTGGCGGGAAAACGGCGAGGTTGTCTATACCGGCATGAGGGAGCTGATCATGGATGTCGATTCAATCCGCTATCCATTGCGCGCACTCCGGCCTGAGCGGTTCGGCGAAAAAGGTGACGACTATACCATCGACACCATCTATACTTCGAGGGGATGCCCGTGGTCCTGTTCGTTCTGCGCGAACGACAAGATGCACAAGCAGTGGCGCGGCCGCAGCGCTGAGAACGTCGTGGACGAGATCGCGAAGCTGCACGATCCGAAGAAAAAGAAGCTGCTCAAGATCTGGGATGCCAACTTCCTGACAAACATCAAACGTGCAGAGGCGATCTGCGACCTCATGATCGACCGCGGGCTCACCAATTTCAGGATCATGACTGAAACGAGGGCCAAGGATGTGGTGCGGGCGGAAAGGATACTCGGTAAACTCAACAGCGTCGGGCTCAAGAAGGTGGGACTCGGCATCGAGAGCCCGAATCCCCAGACCCTCGAGCTGATGAACAAGAAGAACTCGCTCGACGACGTTTCAAAGGCTATCGGCCTGCTGACCAATAACCACATCGGTGCCGAAGGCTATTTCATCATCGGTCACCATTCGGAGACCGAACAGGATACCATGACTTATCCGGAATTCGCGAAATCGCTCGGGTTAAGGCAAGCCCTGTTCATGGCGATGACCCCTTATCCCGGCACGAAGATATTCGAGGAGTATCGAAGCGAGGGCAACATCACCTCCAGCGACTGGGACCTGTACAATAATTTTACCCCAGTCATCAAGACGGCCCACCTGGACACGGCCGCCCTTGTGCGGATGCTCGCCTACTGCAACGTGGCCTTCTGCAACTATCGTTCCCTGCTGAAAAGGGATAGCGAACGGGGGGTTCTCATCGTCTTCCTGAGGGATCTTTTTCAGCTCGTGTTTTTGCTCAGGGTGAACAAGGACCTCGACAGGCAGGAGGTCGGCCAGATCATATTCGACGCTTTTGTTCGCTATCTCGGGACGAATCCCCGTATCGAGTACCGCGACTCTCCTCCGCTGCCGGTGATGAAGCAGCCATATGTGGTGAGCGTCGAGCACTCTTCAGGCCAACGCGTCGATTTCATCATCCGTCAGCAGGGCGACGGCAGGGCGATGACCATGAAAAAGGTTTCTGCAAGCGATCCAGTGACCGGCCCGGTGATCAGTCTTGATGAGGTCGTCAATGCAGCTTGGTCGATATCGATGGATATTCTCATGCGGATACTTTATCGAAACGAACTCATGCGCAATAATCCGGGCTTGACCGTACGGCAGTTGATCGCCCTTTTTACTGATTCCGATGTCCGCAAGGCAGGGGTGAAGCTGGCCGGGTTGTACCGCAACTGCGTCAGGAAGAAAAGCAGGGCAAGAACCAATCGGTTGCAGACACAAACGGCATGAATCTATCAGGGAAGGGCTTCGCGAGAAAGCCCTTCCCTGTTTTTACGGTACTGGCCAGACCGGGATTCACTTCTGCATCGTTGAACGTATTGCGTATTCCGCGGTATCTTTTTTATTGTTATCCTCAAGCCAGGACAAACCAAAATCAGGATCCTCAAAATGATCAAAGCGGTGTTATGGGATAATGACGGTCTCCTGGTAGACAGCGAAGCGCTCTTTTTTGATCTCACCAGAAGATTTTTTGCTGACGCCGGGCTGGAGCTTACAGAGGAGTACTGGGGAGTTGACTATCTGGGAAACGCGAAGCACAGTTTTGAAATAGCTCTGGAGCTCGGTCTGGCTCCTGAGCTTGCCCGTCCGTTGATCGAACGACGCAACCAGGCGTTCATCGAACGCATTCGTCGACCGGTGGCGCTTATGCCGAAGGTCCTCGAAACCATCGAAGCGCTTTCCGGGCAGGTCCGGCTCGGGATAGTAACAGGAAGCCCTCGTGACAAACTCGAGCTTATGCATGGTGATAACGGCTTGCTCGACCGTTTCGAGGTGATCGTTACGGACGATGAGGTAAAAAACCCGAAACCCCATCCCGAACCATACCTGCAGGCTCTCGGATCGCTCGGGATTGAGCCTGAAGAGTGCCTGGCGGTTGAGGATTCAAGGCGCGGCCTGGATTCGGCCCATGCAGCAGGGATCGCCTGTATCGTAGTCCCGAATGCGCTGACCAGGGGACAGTGTTTCGATCGTGCCCATGCGGTCGAGCCTGACGTGTCTGGCGTCATCAAGCACCTCCATGCCCTGAAACAATCGGCAAGGCGCCGCTGAACGGCGCATCTGTATCAATCTGCCGGCGCCGGTCAGATCAATACCTTGTTTTTCCGAAAGGATCCGGCCCGACCAGTTTATTGTTGATCAGGCGATAGGTTACCGTTTTACCCTGTCCTTCGCAGTATTTCGCGTTGCTTACCTCCAGGCGGATCGATCCGTTGACCACCGATAGATCCATAATTTCAGTTCCTACGCCGAAAAACCGGGTGGCTACATGGACCGGAACTCCTTTGAGGTCAAGTACGATCGCCACTTCCGAGGCTTCCCTGTCGTCTTTCATGTGGTACAGGGAGACTGCCGCGTCCGTTTTTCCGTCTCCGTTCAAGTCGCCGAGGGCAACCTTCACGATCTGCAGAAGTTCGTAGTCCGAGTCGACGTTTTTTCTGCCTTTTTCATAGATGCCGTTCAACAGTCGCAGGGATCTGACCTCGATCTGGTCGACATAAGTCCAGATGGCAGGATGGAAGGAGCTGTTCCTGACGGATTGCACGGTGACTCCCGCTCCCGGGGCGGCGTTGGCGGTGATTGCCGTAGAAATCATGGCGAGCAGGGCGAGCGCAGGGAACCGCACGCTGTTTTTCAATGTCCCCTTGATACCGGTGAACTGGAACGGTAACCGCGTATCGGTTGACAGATGACGGGAGATACGCATTTGCTCACGAACAGACGAAATACTCATGAATGGGTGCTTGCAAGCATGTTTTCCGTTTCCGGAACCTGACGTTTACCGGCAGCAGGTAGAAGACCCCGTGACATTTGGATTTGACTGGACGCCGTTGCCGAACTTATCGATCCGGCGAATCACGTTCTGACCGCGTTCTATTCCAACCGGCGTCAGGTCGATTTAAATGTATTCATATTTCCCATAACTCTTCGATGAAAAAAACGCACCTCTTTCAGGAGTTTCCGGCATCGGCGCGCACTTCTCGGAGCTTTATGCCCAGGGCATATTCACTTGGGGCCGACTGCCGCCCGTCAGCCCATCGTTATGTCGAACTCATCACCCTGTTGATCGCCGTCATGAAATCATTAATGCCGAATGGTTTCTGGATGAAATCGACGCCTTCCATGAGCTCTTTGTCCTGGCTGATGTGTTCAGGTGAATAGGCGGACATGAAGAGGAGCTTGAGTGAAGGGTTCTCCTTGAGAAGCCGCATGCCCAGTTGCACGCCGTTGATAGTCGGGAGTACGATATCGGTTATGAGCAGTTCGATGCTGGTTTCACAGGTTTGACAGATGGATATGCACTCTTCAGCGTCCCTTGCCGTAAGCACGGTGAATCCGTGGCTTTCGAGAATATCCCTGATGAGTTTCAGTATGAATGGTTCATCTTCGACCACAAGGATCGTATGATTCGCATTCAGGAATACGGGCGATTGGCCCTCGGACTCCGTTTCCTGTTTCGATTCCCTGTGTCTTGGCAGATACATGTCGAATCTCGTTCCTTTGCCCGGTTCTGTATGGCATTCGATATGGCCGTTGTTCTGCATAACGATTCCGTAGACGGTCGACAGGCCGAGTCCAGTGCCTTTGCCGACCTCCTTGGTCGTAAAGAACGGTTCGTAGATATGGGGGAGAACCTTTGTATCGATACCGCTACCCGTATCGCCGATTGAAAGCCTGACATACTCGCCGGGAGAAAGAGCTGATCGGTTACAGGTGCAATCGGCCTTATTGAAATGTACCAGATCGCAATCGATCATAATTTTCCCGTTGCCGGTAATGGCATCGCGAGCGTTTATAAACAGGTTGGAAAGTATCTGGTCGAGCTGGGTCGGGTCGATGAGAACGGTCACATCCTTATTGCAGGGATTCCACTCGAATTGAATGTTTTCACCGATCAGCCGGTGGTGTAACGGAAGGGATTCCGTAATGCTCTCTTTTATATCGATGATTTGAGGTATCACTACCTGCTTTCGGGCAAATGCAAGCAGCTGGCGTGTCAGTTTCGCCGATTGGTTGGCTATATAATGAATATCCTTGATGTTGTCGACAAATGAAGCGGATTGTCCAAGTTTATTGAGCACAAGCTCAGCATTGCCGATGATGGCGGCGAGGGCATTGTTGAAGTCATGTGCGATGCCCCCGGCAAGCTGGCCGATCAACTCCATTTTCTGAAATTGCCGCAGCTGTTCCTCAAGTATTTCCTGTTTTTCTTCAGCCTGTTTCAGTTCGGTTATTTCTGTTACGACGGCAATTACGCATGCTTCTCCATCGATAAAGGCTTTTTTAGCACGGAGTGTTGCCCATTTATAAGGAGGGCCATCCTTATGGAACATCCTGAACTCGGCGGTTTCCTCGACATCGTTGTTCAGGACATTCGGAAATTTCCTGTTGACAAGTTCAAGAAGGTCATCAGGATGTACACGCTCAAACGGATTGATGCCTGACATCTTTTCATCAGGGCGGCCATTGATTTTTTCACGGGAAAACCGGTTCCATCCGATGAGGCGCATCTGCGAATCGATAACAAGGATCGATGCCGGTATGGCGTCATAAAGCTTGTTCAGGGCGGTCAGGGTATTTCGGCCCGGATCTCTCCGGGCTTGTTTTCCCCTGTCATGGCTCGTGAGGGCAAGAAGGAAGTGTGTTATGTCTCCACCGAAGGATCGAACGGGATAGATGGTGTTTACGGTTGCCTCATTGTTCTTGAAGATTTTGCAGCTTACTACCTTTCCATTACGAAAAGACTCTTCGATCATCGATTTCAGTGTCACATCGTCAGCGAATGCGTATGATGCGTCGGGCGAAAGTTGATCGTGAACATCCGTGCCATGGCCTTTCAGTGATTCAGAGGTGATCATTTCTGACAACGAGCCGTCAGCATTGATGATCCGGCCACTCAGGTCCAATACGAAAACAGGGTCATTAAAGTCAGGCAATGCATCCGCAATGGAGTTATCGAAGGGTTTTCCGTCAGGCTGAATATTTTGTGCAGATTCAGGCATGGGAATCGATTTATGAGCGGTCGTTCAGGTATGCAGATGCCGGGGCGGATTTGTTGGCTCTGATGATTGGCAATTGTTCACATCAGGATCGGGAAATCGGCCGCGATCTTTATTGAATGTATAAAATTATAGATGAATACGTTATCATGCCGGCAGCAGCAAGGGCGCCGGATGAGTCGAAAAAGAGTACAGCCTGTCGGGTCAGTACAGTTGATGAAGTTCAAGTCGGCGCAGCTTCGGCGCCAGTTTCGCGGTGGCGCCGACTACGGCAAGCGTCATGATTCCTCCGAATATCACGGAGGGAACCAGCCCGATCAGGCGAGCAGCTATGCCCGATTCGAATGCTCCGATTTCATTGGACGATCCGATGAAAATACCGTTTATGGCGGATACGCGACCTCGCATGGCATCCGGGGTTGAGAGTTGCATGATGGTCGTTCTCATGACGACCGAGACTCCGTCGCAGATACCTGAAAGCATCAGCATGAGGCCGGCAATCCATATGTCGGGCGACAGGGCGAACGCGATGATGCAGATGCCGAAACCCGCCACAGAAGTGAGCAGCCAGCGACCGGCATGCAGGTTTATCGGGTGGCGTGCAAGGTAAAGACCGGTTATCAACGAGCCTATGGCGGGAGCCGCGCGAAGGGTTCCAAGCCCTTCTGGTCCGTAATGGAAGATGTCGTGAATAAATGCAGGCAGCATGGACACCGCACCTCCGAAGAGAACGGCGAACATGTCCAGCGATTGGGCGCCGAGAATGATCTGGTTGGAAAAGACGAATCGCAAACCCTCTGCTATGCTGGTGAAGACCGGGGCGCCTTCAGCGGCCTGCGGTTCCTCGATGCGGATGGAGAGCAGGGAGATTGCTGCGCAAATGCACAGGAGGGCGGCAACACTGTATCCCGCAGTAGTGCCTGCCCATCCGGCGAGGATGCCTCCAGTAGCGGGACCGGCTATAAGCCCCAGCTGGAATGCCGAACTGCCGATGCCGGATGCCCGCCCGTAGTGTTCGCGAGGAAGGATCAGTGCAAACAGGGAACTGTAAGATGGGCTGATAAAAGCACGGGCAAGCCCTCCGACGGCAATGGAGCCGTACAGCCAGAACAAAGGGTTGCCGCCTGTCAAGCCTGCGGATACGGCGGTCAGGGTGAGCGCGTTGATGGTCAGCAGCAGGGATGCCGCAACACCAAACATTTTTCGTGAGAAGTGGTCAATCGCATAACCCGCAAAAAGCGCGCTTGCGAAATAGGGGATTACCTCGGCCAGGCCGATCAACCCGAGCGCAAGGGGGTCGTGTGTCAGTCCGTAAATGTGCCAACCAACGACGACCGAGGTTATCTGGTACGAGATGACGATCAGAAAGCGGAACGAGAGCAGCTTGATGAATGAGTGTTCTTGTGTCCCGAAGCGTAGCATGTATGACGCTGTTTATTAAGAAATCATGGACATTGAAAGGCAACCAGCATTACGCCTGACTCAAACGTCCCCTCTCTCAAAGTACTACCGATCTTTGTCGATCCAAGTGATCCAGTCCCGAAAAAATCTTATTATTCATTGGCATAATCAGCTGTTGCAGCTGGAGTTATGGTTGTATACGCTAAAAAGTGTTTACTTATGGTTCTGTCTTTATAACTGTTATCGTTACTTCCTATGCAGGAAAAAGCCAATCCAGGCATCCGCGACGTCTTCAGCCTGCCCGTCATTGTGGCTGCGCTGGGCTACTTCGTCGATATTTACGATCTCGTGCTGTTCAGCATTGTTCGGGTGCCGAGCCTGAAGTCCTTCGGTCTCGAGGGGAAGGCATTGATCGACTACGGTGTATTTCTGCTCAACATGCAGATGATCGGCATGCTTGTCGGCGGGATTCTCTGGGGGTGGCTCGGGGATCGAAAAGGTCGTCTGAAAATCATGTTCGGGTCGATCCTGATCTATTCGCTGGCCAATTTCGCCAACGGTTTGGCAAATACGTTGCCGGTTTATGCTGTTTTGCGGTTCATCGCAGGCGTAGGCCTTGCCGGTGAGCTTGGTGCAGGAATTACCTTGGTCGCAGAGGTGCTCCATACCAGGATCAGGGGGTACGGCACCATGCTTGTCGCCTCTGTAGGCGTTTCAGGTGCGATCCTTGCCAACATGGTTGCCAGTACATACGACTGGCGCAACGCATTTTTCATCGGCGGTATCCTTGGCCTGCTTCTGCTGCTTGCGCGTATAAAAGTGGCGGAGTCGGGCATGTTTCAGAAGATGGAGGCCAAAACGGGTGTCAGCAGGGGAAACATGCTGAGCCTGTTCACCGACAAGAACCGTTTTTTCCGTTACCTGAACTCGATTCTCATCGGCGTGCCGATATGGTTCGTCGTGAGCGTGCTCATTACGTTCTCTCCTGAATTTGCTACAGCCCTTGGAATCTCAGGCAAGGTTACAGCCGGCAACGCGGTGATGTTCTGTTACCTCGGCCTGGTGTTCGGTGACTTGAGCAGCGGCCTGTTGAGCCAGTTCCTGAAGAGCCGCAAGAAAGCGATCTTCATCTTTATGCTTCTGACAATAGGCTCTGTCGGGGTGTTTTTCCTCCAGGGGCCAGCCACACCCCGATTTTTTTACGCGGTGTGCATTGCTTTAGGGTTTTCCGGGGGTTATTGGGCCATCTTCGTGACCGTGGGCGCCGAGCAGTTCGGTACCAACCTGCGCGCAACGGTCGCCACGACCGTGCCGAACTTCGTAAGGGGCATGGTCGTGCCCATTACGATGCTGTTCCAGTTCGCGAAAGGATTCATCGGTATTGAAAACTCGGCACTCATCGTCGGAGGGATCTGTATGGTCATTGCCCTGGCATCGCTTGCCTCGCTTGAGGAGACCTTCCACAAGGACCTTGATTATCTGGAAGAGTTTCTCTGAAATCCTGTTTTTCCGGAGTTCCGGCTTCCATTTCCCTTATGCAGCTTGTTCAGCTTCAGGGAAGATGGGGCCGGTTCTAACCGGGATTGTCCCGAGCATTTTCCTGCCATTTGTATATCCTTCCCGACACATTTCTTGCCAGGGTCTGTTCTGATAGACAGGCGATTGCCCCGTTCCTCACAGCCAGCTCTATTTCTCCTGTGCTTAAGCGGCAGGGCCGCCGATAATTCCCCTTACGCTTTCCATTTCGATCCTGAGGAACTTTCCGGTGTGCGAATCTTCGTTCAATGCGATCTGTTCGGGCGTTCCTTCAGCTACGATCATGCCGCCTCCGTTTCCGCCTTCTGGACCGAGATCGATCACCCAATCGCTGTTTCTGACAATGTCGAGGTTGTGTTCGATGATGATGACCGTGTTTCCCTTGTCGACAAGCCGCCTCAAAACTGCGAGCAGGTGCTGGATGTCCTGGAAATGGAGCCCGGTGGTCGGTTCGTCGAGGATATAGAGCGTTTTGCCGGTCTGGATTTTCGCCAGTTCAGCCGAAAGCTTGATGCGCTGCGCCTCGCCGCCTGAAAGCAGCGGCGAAGGCTGTCCGAGCTTGAGATAGCCAAGCCCGACGCTCTGCATCGTGGTGAGGATCCTTCTGATTCGGGGGAAATCGACAAAGAACTCCGCGGCCTCCTCGATGGGCATTTCGAGCACGTCGGCTATCGATTTGCCCTTGTACTTGACCTGAAGGGTCTCGCGGTTGTACCGCTCTCCCTTACAGTGTTCGCAATGTACATAGACGTCGGGCAGGAAATTCATCTCGATTTTCCTCGTTCCTGCACCCTGGCAGACTTCACAGCGTCCGCCCTTGACGTTGAAGCTGAACCTGCCGGCCTTATATCCACGGATCTGCGCTTCCGGCAACCGGGTGAAGAAATCACGGATGAAGGTGAACGCCCCGGTATAGGTGGCAGGGTTCGAACGAGGCGTTCTGCCGATTGGTGACTGGTCTACGTTGACCACCTTGTCGAGTTTGTCGATACCCTCAAGGCCGTCGCAGGGAAGGGCAAGGAGCTTCGATCGATAGAAGTGACGGGCCAGGATCGGGTAGAGCGTTTCGTTGATCAGGGTCGATTTGCCCGAACCGCTGACCCCCGTGATGCTGATGAGGGAGCCTAGCGGGAGCCGAGCGTCGACGTTTTTCAGGTTGTTGCCACGACAGCCTTTGATGCTAAGGTATTGCCGCTCATCCTGCGAATCGGTTTTATCCGGGAGGAACGAGACCGAAAGTGTCCCGTCAAGGTATCCTGCAGTTACCGATTCAGGACCGAGCCTGTCGGCCGCCCCCTGGGCGACGATCTCTCCGCCATATTCTCCTGCGCCCGGCCCGAGATCGATGATTTCATCCGCCTCAAGCATCGTATCCTTGTCATGTTCGACGACGAGCACCGTGTTGCCAAGGTCCCTGAGCCTTTTGAGCGACTGGATGAGCCGATGGTTGTCCCGTTGGTGAAGGCCGATGCTCGGTTCATCGAGAACGTAGAGCACTCCGCTGAGCTGGGAGCCGAGCTGGGACGCCAACCTGATGCGCTGTGCCTCTCCGCCTGACAGGGTCAGTGAGTTCCTGTCGAGCGAAAGGTATCCCAGCCCGACGTTCAGGAGGAACTCAAGTCTTTTGCAGATTTCATGGAGTATCGGCGTCGCCACAAGAAGCTCTTTCGAATTGAGCCTTCCCGGCAGGAGATTGAAGTACTCGAGCGCTTCGGGCAGGGGCATCGATTCGACTTCGGCGATATTGAGTCCGTCGATCCTCACCTGGAGGCTTTCCTGCTTCAGCCTTGCGCCGCCGCACACCGAACAGGTCTGCCTGATCATGAAGCTTTCGGCCCACTCCCTGAGTTTCGGTGTCGTTGCGTTCAGGCGGATCTCCTCAACATAGGGGACCGCCCCCTGGAAGGTCTGGGGATAGAGATGCTCGCGACCGGAATAGGTGTAGCCGACGTCGAACGTCCTGGTCCCGGACCCGTAAAGCAGGATGTCGATCGCCTCTTTGGGGACTTTGGAGAGAGGCGTCGAGAGAGAAAAATCGAATTTTTTCGCGATTGAGCGAATGACCTGCCAGAGGTTGCGTTTTCCCGGTTTACCGAAAGGCTCTATGCCTCCGTCATCCAGCGAACGCTTCAGGTCGGGCATCATCAGTTCTGCGGAGAGTTGCATGATGTCCCCTATGCCGTTGCACTCTGGGCATGCGCCGTAGGGGGAGTTGAAGCTGAACTGGTTCGGTGCGAGGGTATCGACCGGCACGGTGCCGTCAGAGTACGCATACTTGGTGCTGAAATACATCTCTTTGCGACGGCTGTCGTCCGTATCGCAGATGACTGTCGATTTGAACTCGGAGAGCGATATGGCCAGCGATACGGCCTCTTTCAGGCGAATTTCCATTCCAGGCCCGACCACCAGCCGGTCGACTACCAGTTCGATGGCATGGCTTTTGTAGCGTTCAAGCTGCATTCCTGGGGACAGTTCCGTATACTCGCCGTCGATGCGGGCCCTGAGGAACCCTTTCTTGGTGAGGCGTTCGAACAGTTCTCGGTAATGACCCTTGCGGCCGCTGACCAACGGCGAGAGAATCTGGATTTTTGCTCCTGCAGGCAGTTCCATGATGGTTTCGCAGATGCTCTCTTCGCTCTGTTTCTGCAGCATCTGTCCCGTCGACGGATCGTATCGCCGTCCTGCTTTGGCATACAGAAGCCTGACGAAATCATGGATTTCGGTTACGGTTCCCACCGTGGATCGGGGGGAGCGGCTCGTGCTTTTCTGGTCGATCGAGATGACCGGTGAAAGGCCTTCGATGAAATCGACATCAGGACGTTCTATGTTGCCTATAAACTGGCGCGCATATGGTGAGAGCGTCTCCATGAAACGTCGCTGGCCTTCGGCATAGATCGTGTCGAAAGCAAGGCTCGATTTCCCGGAACCGGAAATGCCGGTGATGACGACAAGCTTGTTGCGGGGAATTTTCAGCGAGACGTTCTTGAGGTTGTGTACCCTCGCTCCGCGTATGGTGATATGACTGAAGTCCATTGGTGACGTTTGACTCTCCCGCAGGAGTAATAAATAAAATGGCTTGTACTACAATCTATGAATGTTCCATCAATCAGCAACGGCCATCTCCCGTTTACGGGATCAACAGAGCTCAGGTCGAGATCGTTTCTGAGCTTTGAAAAAACCTTTGAAAATTGAAGTCAAGGCGTATATTTCACCAGTCCGTCAGGACGCATATATATGTATCATAACCGATAAATCGCATTACGACCATGGAGATTATGTATAAGCAGCAGGCTGAGCCCGGCAAGCAGTGCCAGGAGTGCCAGAGCTTCACCCCCAGCACCACCAACCCCGCAGCCGGCACTTGCTTCGGCAAGGACGTACTTTCCGAAGGTGGTTGCATGTTCTTCAAAAAGAAGGAAGAGGAACAGAAATAGGAGTCCCGTAACCTGTTGATCAGTTTTATCGTCGTAAAGGTTTACCTGGATTCAGAAGCTTCTGGATGCGCGTCATAAACCATCAGGCGTCCTGATGGTGGTGTTGTCAAAGCTTCTCGTACTGCAAGGGGTCCCGGCGGAGATTCAGTTCCGCCAGGACCTCTTGCTTTTTTATGTCCGGCATAAGGAGAACCACTATCAGGAAATGCTGACGATCGAAGGGTGGTTGGAACACTGACGGTAACTGAACGATACGAATGATGTTTGGTGTATGTGTAATTACATGTTTTGCTCGATTTTGTTCATATCGCTTGTATATGTTACGTGTTATGTTACATTAATGAGTAAAAGACAGTCTGTTTCATGATGTTGTTATAATAGCAGGGAGTATCGGTATGAAAAAGCACATCTTACTTGCCTTTGTGGCTTTGTGTCTGTTTACATGCCTGCCTGCATTTGATGCGCGAGCAGAGGAGCAGACGTCACAAGTCGGTTTCGTCGGGCCTCAATTTGTACTCAATGCAAAGCCTCATTTCATCAAGTTGAAAAACTTTGGGCTTTCAGTAGCAGTTGACGGGGATGACATGGTCATCAACTATGGGCAGATCTACTTTACCTTTGAGGCTGATAAATGGTACATTGCCGATGATCTTACCGGCCCATGGGTGCTGATCAGTCAATCGGTTCTTCCTTCGCAGATAGCCAAACGCTCCTGGGAAGAGATCAGAAAACATCCCGACATCAAAAACAGACGTCGCGAGCCCGTCAGTACGAAAATCGGAAATGTTGAGAATTACCAGCGCGAAGCCTCCACCTTCTGACCCGTCACTTATCTTTCACTCTTTTCTGGCCCGGTTCTCTATCCTGCTTCAGGAGTCGCATTGTACAGGGGAGCCATGCCTGCAGTTCCATGAGACCCTGGTTCCTGCTGTTTTACCTGGAGAGTATCCGGGTTGCAGTATGCTTTCCATGGTATCTTGTTTGAATACAACGACCGTAAGAACATCATCCTTCCATTAACGGATGCTGCGGGATTTCTCGCGCAGGGGCAGATCGCCCTCGACTTCAGGTTATGGGTTTTCTGCCTGATCTTTTCGTATATTTTCAACACTGCAGTTCCTGGTAGCAGTTTCCATTGAAACATTCTAATCGGACCAATAACCATTCCGGAGCAACCATGACGAAAAATATGGGTCAAAAAGATCGTGCCGTCCGTGCAATTTTTGGCGTGCTACTGTTGATGTATGGACTTATTTTTCAAAACCTGATTGGCGTCGTCGGGCTTGTTCCTCTTGTCACGGCGATTATTGGTTATTGCCCGCTTTATAGTATACTCGGAGTAACATCCAACCGCTACGAGGACTGACATTAGAATTGCCCCGGGCATTGTCGCCCGGGGTTCTCATTTATGCGCCGGGCGCTCAGGTTAACGTCCGGGTATGAGTCCGTGTCCCAACCACTTCCCAATAAACCCAGGGATTTTTTCCCTGCTGTCATTCGGTGCTGAAAGACTGGAAATATTTCGGAACCGTGATGCTATCAGCAACACTCTCCACGCCGCTGTAATGCTGGTTCTATGACACTTCAGCGTCAACTTACCTGATGTTGTTGATGCTGTTTTTCACTGTATCATGCTTGTTTTTCATAATGTTGCTGATCATGGTATATGATCTGTTTTCATCCTGCATTTGAGACTGGAGTTGCAGATACTGCAAATTGAAGCTCATTTGCATCTCCTGCATTGACCTGGACGCCGCCTCAATGGCCTGATCGCTTTTGGCGATGCCGCCCAGCAGGTATTCTGCGAGACTCCGTGATTCCTGCGTGGAAAGGCCCGGGATCATTTCATCGACGATTTGAACGGTTGTGGTCAGCAATCTGCCCGTTAATGGTCGGCTGAAAAGACGCTTTTTCAACTCTGCAGTCAGGATGTCCAGTTCATCCCTTTGCCCTGCCTGTAGTTTAGAGCGTATCTTCTGATGCTGTCCGGTCAGTAACTTCAGCCTGCTCTTTTCAGTTACGCTTAATGATATCTGCCCGGAGCTGACCATTACCTGAGATTTTTGTGGACCCTTTTTTTGAGAAACTCCGGTCACCTCTGCCTGGCTGTTGAGAATCGCGATGATGCCTGATATGGCGACTATTCCTCCGCATCGGCCTACCCCTTTGATGTTCATCTTCATGCTTTTAACTGTTGTTGCAAATTACGGGGATATATCTGATGCAAATGAAAGCCGAAGAGCGACTCACCGGCCATGTCTTGTGGATCTCATTTAGATTCCGGCAAGTTCCGGGCGTTTGCGAAAATCCATTGGGGTAAGGTGGGAGATGATTTGTCCAGAGCGTTCCAGCGGGTTCGGATAGACTCAATGCGGTCATCCAGGTTATTGACTTTTGAGAGGTCGTTCGCCAGGAGCACCTGCACTTCAGTTCGAAGCGTGCCATATCCGACAGCCGCCTCCTTGTGGCTGCTGGCCCTTTCGGAATAACCGAGAAATGTCTGCAGGGAGGAGAGCACGGTTGCAAGGATGCTGATGAACCCGGCAGTCAGCTGGATCGCTGAATCTGCAGATTTGCCTATGGTTGCAAATATCGCCGAACTGACAATACTTGTTATGATCACCACAGGGATGCCGAAGAGCTTGCCGCATTTCCCGTAATGGGTTGAGGCCATGAAGTTGCCTTTTTGCAGGATCCGTAATCCGTTGTGCCATCTTTCCAAAAGATCGATTTTCCTGTCGCTTGTTTCAGAGACTGTCTGCGTTGGCATAGGCCCTCCCTGGGATAAATAAAGTACGGTTAACGTGGTTGGGAATGATTGAAATCATTATCAACAATCCTCTTTGTACTCCCGGACGCTCCTCCGTTCAGGCCGATCAACAATGAGCAGACATCCTCAATACGAGTATATGCCGTCCGCTCGGCCGGGTTCGTTTCACGGCGTCTGAATAGTTGAATTTATGATGTTATCGTCATTATTGCCTCTTTTTCAATGTTAAGAATTCATTGCGAAAATATTGTGTTGTTCATCGATGAAACGCGCTGAATGGAGTCCGGCGATCCGGCGCTGCCGCCATTCAGGGATGGGCTGATATTTCCTGATTTAACTCTATAAACACTATAAACAGGAATATGATGGTCCCGTCTACGATAGACAGGAATAGTATATTACAGGTGGTAGTGAGTATCCAATGAATCCATCTATTGATATTTCCAATGGCGAGAACCCTTGCGGACACCGTTGTGGTGCTGGATTTTGAGACCACAGGACTGTCGCCCGAGTATGGAGACCGCGCGATCGAGATCGGCGCTGTTCGTGTTGAGGACGGCGTTATCGTTGATCGTTTTCAAAAGCTGATGAATCCGGGGTTCAGGATCAGTTCGTTCATTGAGGGATATACGGGCATTACCAACGACATGCTGAAAAGAGAGCCCTGTTGTGAGGAGGTGATGGCCGAGTTTGCAGGATTTATTTCCGGTTATAACATCGTTGCCCATAACGCTTCATTTGACAGGCGTTTTCTCGATTCTGAACTGAAACGGCTCGATATGGCTTATACGGGCAGTTGCTGTTGCTCGCTTCTTGTCTCCAGAAGAATTTACCAGGACGCCCCGAACCATAAACTGCAGACATTGGTTTCTCATGCGGGTATCAGTCCGACAGGAACATTTCACCGCGCGTTGGCTGATGCTGAAATGACTTCGCACTTGTGGTTATCGATGATCGATCGTATTCGTGAACGATATAAGGTGCCGGTCATTTACTTTGAACATCTGAGCAAGTTGTCGAGAATTGACAAGCTGCACGCCCATGGTTACTTGAGCTCGTTGGTGAAATGACTGTGCTTTTTCCCCCTCCATCCGGAAGTAAAAAACATTTGCAAGAAAAGCGCGACCATCAGGACGCTTGTATCCCTGGTCAGCGGCGGAGCGTTTTCCTGTCTCTGAAGATCGGCAGGTAACCGGCTGTTGTCATTACAGGTGCTAAATATTATTTGAATACCTGTTGTTAACAGAGATCGTTTGAAGTGATTTCCGGTGGCAACTCTTTATTCAGGATTGTCTTCGGTGCGGTGCGTAAAAAAAACAGGAGAGAGTCGGGCTCATTTTTGACTTCTTTTTTTGTTCCTCATCAGATAGGTTTCAGTTCCGCTCTTTTACCACGGCTTTTTGATTAACTCGCAACATTTCTGCGGTTCATGCGTCATGTTGCATGCGGATTCTTATTTGGTTGAGGTCCTGTTCTGTCAGGGTTCATCTGGTTGAGGTCATTAATTAATGGATATCGCTCAATCAGAATCCGATAGATTACTGTTTACGTTGTATGATGTAGATAGGAATAATTATTAAATTTGTTTTATTTTAAACACAGCATATGGTAATAGTGAAGGCTGGGCAATTCCCATTTTTCTGCCATCAGTGATTCGGTCACTCTTATTTGTGCAAACATCCGGTTTTTTCACACTCAACAGTTAATTATTTCCAGCTTGAGTGACGTTTGTTGTGTATTTGTTAACAATTGTGAACAATGACAAGGGGGTAAACATGTTTAAAAGCAAAACCATGTTTTTTAAGAGCGCGTTGCTGATGTTCGGCTTCGCGCTTATGGCTTCAAAAGCTTATTCCAATGGCGCCATTACGGGCACCATTGGAACAGACATCGAAAAAAACAAAGAGAATGCCGTTGTGTATCTGAAAGGTGTCAGTGGGCCTGCATCGCCGAAAACAGTTACCATTGAGCAGCATCATCTCAAATTCATCCCCAAAGTGACGACCATACCCGTGGGGTCGACGGTCGTGTTTACCAACCACGATAAAATTTATCACAATGTCTTTTCGGTAAGCGAGGCCAAGAAGTTCAATCTCCATACCTATGATCCCGGAAAAGCCAAGCAGGTTACCTTTGAAAGGCAGGGCGTTGTCAACCTGCTCTGCAACGTACATCCAGAGATGTCAGCCTGGGTTGTGGTTACAGAAAACAGGTATGCGGCCGTGACTGACAAGGGTGGGAATTTTACCATTTCAGATGTTCCTCCCGGTACGTATGAAATAGCTGTGTGGAGCGAAAAACTCAAGCCTCAGGAGAGCAGCAAAGTTACCGTGACCGATGGGAACAGTACAAAAATGGATATCAAGCTGGGCGATTGATCTTCGACTGTCGTTGAGTCTATGGAGCGATGAGTCGAATGAATGGCTTCTCCCTGACGGAGAGGTCGATACACGCAAAAAGGCGACCAGATGGTCGCCTTTTTGCGTTAAGCGTTTGTCCTGAGCACTCAGTCCTGGAGAGCTGCACGGGCTGCTGCGAGCCTTGCGATCGGTACGCGATAGGGGCTGCAGGAGACATAGTTAAGTCCAGTCATGTGGCAGAACTCAACCGTGGCAGGGTCACCGCCGTGTTCACCGCAGATGCCAAGCTTGAGGTCTGGCTTGACTGAGCGTCCTTCCTTTGCCGACATGCTCAGCAAGCGGCCGACGCCGTCCTTGTCGATGGTCTCGAACGGGTTGCGGTCGAAGATCTCATACTGCTGGTAGAGCGGCAGGAACTGGCCGGAGTCGTCGCGGCTCATTCCGAGGCCCATCTGGGTAAGGTCGTTGGTGCCGTAACTGAAGAAGTCGGCAGCCTTGGCGATCTGGTCTGAAGTCAGCGCTGCACGGGGCACTTCGATCATCGTTCCGACGAGGTACTTGACTCCGACGCCTTTTTCGGCGAAGACGCTGCGTGCGGTCTTGTGGATGACTTCGCTGGTCATTTCAAGCTCCTTGACGGTGCTGACGAGCGGAACCATGATTTCCGGCACGATTTCATGTCCTTCCTGCTTGATGCGGCATGCTGCTTCAATGATGGCGCGGACCTGCATGACCGTGATTTCCGGGTGCAGGATGCCGAGACGGCAGCCCCTGAGGCCGAGCATGGGGTTGAACTCGTGAAGGCTTGCGATGCGCTGCTTGATATTGGCGCTGGTTTTGCCGATTTTTCCGGCCAGGTCATCAATTTCCGCGTCGGTGTGCGGGAGGAACTCGTGAAGCGGGGGATCGAGGAGCCTGATGGTGACAGGACGGGCGCCCATGGCCTTGAAGAGGCCGTAGAAGTCTTCCCTCTGGTAGGGGAGGAGCTTGTCGAGCGCTGTCTTGCGCCCTGCGACGTCGTCGGCGAGGATCATCTCGCGCATGGCGTCGATTCGGTCGCCGCCGAAGAACATGTGTTCGGTCCTGCAAAGGCCGATACCTTCTGCACCGAAGGTGATGGCGACCTCAGCCTGGTCAGGCTGGTCGGCATTGGTGCGGATGTTCAGCTTGCGGTATTTGTCTGCCCACTGCATCAACTGGTCGTAAATCTTCCAGGTTGGGGCGTCTTCCATTTTCAATGTCTTGTCGACCAGCACTTCGATGATCTCGGAGTTCTTGGTCTTGACCTGTCCGGCGATCACTTCACCCGTGCTGCCGTCGATGGAGATGTAGTCACCCTCCTTGAGCACTATGTCGTTGCCGTTAACCATCATTTCGCCTTTCTTGTAGTCGATCTTCAGGGCGCCACAGCCTACGACGCAGACCTTGCCCATCTGGCGAGCCACGAGGGCAGCGTGGGAGGTCATGCCGCCACGTGCGGTGAGGATGCCTTCAGAAGCGTCCATGCCCTTGATGTCTTCAGGGGAGGTCTCGATCCTGACGAGGATGACCTCTTCGCCGCGTTTGCCAGCTTCGTAGGCGTCGACTGCGTTGAAGTAGATCCTGCCGGTTGCTGCGCCAGGTCCTGCATTAAGGCCTGTCGCCAGCAGCCTGCCGCTGTCGATGGCGGCTTTCTTTTCGTTGAGGTCGAACACGGGACGGAGGAGCTGGTTGAGCTGTTCGGGTTCGATTCTGCGGAGCACCTCTTTCTCGTCGATCAGACCTTCGTTATGCATGTCGACGGCGATCTTGATGGCGGCAAAACCAGTACGTTTGCCGACGCGGCACTGCAGCATGAAGAGTTTGTTGTTCTCGATGGTGAACTCGATGTCCATCATGTCGCGGTAGTGCTTTTCGAGAATAGAGCGGATCTCGTCGAGCTGATCGTAGATATTCTCGTTCTCCTGGCGGAGCTGTTCGATCTTGAGCGGAGTCCTGGTTCCTGCCACGACGTCTTCGCCCTGTGCGTTCATCAGGTACTCGCCGTAGAAGATATTTTCACCGGCGGCGGCATCCCTGGTGAAGGCTACGCCCGTGCCGCAGTTTTCACCCATGTTGCCGAACACCATCGCCTGGACGTTGCAGGCCGTGCCCCAGTATCCGGGGATGTGGTTCAGTTTGCGATAGACGATTGCGCGGTCGTTGTTCCAGCTGTTGAATACGGCGCCGATCGCTCCCCTGAGCTGTTCGTGCGGATCTTCAGGGAAGGTTTTCCCGGTTTTGTCGAGGATCGCCTTTTTGTATTTGGCTACCAGGTCCTGCAGGTCTTCGACGTTGAATTCTGTGTCGAGTTCGATGCCCAGTTCATGTTTCTTGTGTTCGAGGATCTCTTCGAACGGATCGATCTGTTTTTTGTCAGTCGGCTTCAGGTCGAGCACGACGTCGCCGTACATCTGGACGAACCTGCGGTAGCAGTCCCAGGCGAAGCGGGCGTTGCCGGATTTTTTTGCGAGACCTGCCACGGTGATGTCGTTGAGGCCCAGGTTGAGGATGGTGTCCATCATGCCCGGCATGGAAGCGCGTGCGCCTGAACGGACCGAAACGAGGAGCGGGTTTTCAGGATCGCCGAAATTCTTGCCCAGGTACTCTTCAACTTTTTTCAGGGCAGCCGGAATATCTTTTTCGAAAAGGTTGGTAGGGTAGGTTTTCTGGTGGTCGTAATAGTAGGTACAAACCTCTGTCGACAGGGTGAATCCGGGGGGGACAGGAAGTCCGATGTTGGCCATTTCCGCCAGGTTGGCACCTTTGCCACCCAGGAGGTTTTTCATTGATGCATCACCTTCGGCAGCGCCGCCAGCAAAACTGTAAATGTATTGCTTGGCTGCTGATGATTCTTCGTTAGCGTGAGAATTCGGCATGATACTGGAGTGAAATAGTTGGTTTTCCCAAAAAAAACAGATGAAAGCATTCAAAAAGCAGTCTGGGATGACTACTTTTCCGAATAACCAATTTAACAGAAAAAACTCTCTGGAAAAACTTAAGGAGAGGTATCAAAACAATAGCATGATGGAGAGTGTCATAGCCGTTTTCATTCTGCAGGTGCTCAGGATTTCTGTGCCATATATGCTGACTTCGGTGGGGGCGGTCTTTTCTGAACGGAGCGGAGTCATAAACCTTGCGCTTGAGGGGCTTATTCTCGCAGGTGCGTTCGGGGCGGCCATGGGCCAGCATTTCACCGGCTCTGCGTGGGGTGGTGTGGCCTGTGCGCTTTCGCTGGGGTTGCTTGTGGCGTTGCTGCATGCTTTTGTCACCGTGACGCTCAGGGCCGACCAGATCGTCAGCGGCATCGCCATCAACATCCTTGTCATGGGGGCGACCCGGTTCGGGCTGAGCCTGCTGTTCGGCAGCGCGATGAACTCTGCCAGGATAGAGGGCATGGGAGCTTCTTCGCTGCTGCTCGATCCGCTTTTCCTCGCCGCGGTGCTGTCGGTCGTGATCGGTCAGTTCATCCTTTTCCGTACCCCGGTCGGCCTGAGGCTGCGTGCGGCAGGGGAGAGTGCCGAGGCGGTCGAAACGGCCGGGGTCGATGTTCAGCGCCTGCGCTATGCCGGAGTCCTCGTCTCGGGCGCGTTGGCATCACTTGGAGGGGCTTTCCTGGTGTTTCAGCAGCACAGTTTCACTGACAACATGTCGGCAGGACGGGGTTACATGGCGCTGGCGGCAATGATCATCGGCAAGTGGTCGCCGGCCGGGGCAGCGGTCGCCAGCCTGCTGTTCGCTTCGACCGAGGCGATGGAGATATGGGTCCAGTCAGGCTGGCTGCCGTCGCAGCTTGTGCAGTCGCTCCCTTATGTGATCACCCTGTTCGTCCTTGCCGGTTTTGTCGGAAAGTCCACCCCTCCGAAAGAACTTGGCATTCCCTACGGGAAGTAGGCGATTCAATGGCAGGTAGGGGCAGTTCCCTGTAACAGCCCCTTTACTGAATGTGACTCTGGTTCGATTGCAACAGAAACGCGATCGAACATCGCGACAGATCAGCCGAAGCGCTTTCAGCAGCGTTCGAGCAGTTCCCTGACGAGCGCTTCGATGCCTTTTGCCACATCCCTGATGGACGGACCGAGCATATAGGCAGGAGTGCTTATTATATTGTTGCGGGAACTCACGACGATACCTTCGACCGGCGTATCGAGGTGGACGGCACCCATGGCTTCGATGTCGGCGCCGGTCCCGGCTTCGTTGCCGATCGTGAGTTCGACTCCCTCACCGCCGAGCAGCTTCGCGGCGATGACCGGAGCGATGCACATGAACCCGACCGGTTTTCCTGCAAGCAGGAACGAGTTGATCGCCTGGGCAACCTCTGGAATAACCTCGCAATCCGGGCCTTTGAATGCGTAATCGCACAGGTTTTTCGCTGCCCCGAAACCTCCTGGGAGAATCAGGCCGTCAAGATCGAACGAATCGATCTCTTTCAGGTCGGTAATCTGGCCGCGTGCTATTCGGGCCGATTCGACGAGCACGTTCCGTGTTTCATTGTCTGAAACATTCCCGGTAAGGTGGTTGATGACGTGGTGCTGCTCGACGTTCGGGGCGAAACAGAGAGCCTGCGCCCCGGCAAGATCAAGATAGAGAAGCGTCAGTACCGCTTCCTGTATTTCGGCTCCGTCGTAGACGCCGCAGCCCGAGAGTATGACGCCGATTTTTTTCATGACGCTGTAGATAGTTTTGGTTCAGGTACAATTTCTGGAGCCGAGCGCTTCCGGTCTGTTAATATGTAATATAAAGGAGGCTGTTTTAAAACCGTCTGGCCGATAGGGGCTTGCCGAACGCTGTGGCATGTATCGGCTCATGAAATGGCTTCTTAACCACGCCTGAACCGAGGCAGGAATCTTCCGACTCTCCGTGCGTAGTCGGCATATTCCGGATGGCGATGCGTGAGCCAGGCCTCCTCTTTTGACGCCTTGTGGTTGAAGAAAATGATGCCGACCACGATCAGCAGGAGGTGGGCGAGGCTGATGTCGAACACCGTCAGTCCGAGCGCAGCAAGCAGCAGGCCGGTGTAGATGGGATGGCGCACAAGACCATAGACGCCGCTCTGGACGAGCCGGTTGCTTTCAGTGGGATATGGCAGGGGCGTCAGGTATCTCCTGATGCCCAGAAAGCCTCCGATGCCGAATATGGCAGCGGAAGCCCAGCAGATTGCGAGCAGTGCCCAGCGGATGGCAACTGTCGAACGGTAAAGTTCGCTATCACCGAGATCCGGCCATGCGGGGGTCATGACGAATATCGCCATCAGCAGGGCCTGAAAGGCTACAAGGAGTTCTCCCCGGTCGCCGAAGCGCTTTATTTGAGGATCCTGTTTTTTCATGTCGCCGTTTAACAATTGTTTGAATTGCCTTATCTTAAAAAACTACGGAATTGTAATAATCCTGCCGTAATAACATTCTGTTCAACCGTTTTTCGCTTCTAACAAGTATGATTACCCCGAAAGATACCCTTCTTCTCGTTATCGATGTACAGGGCAAACTTGCCGCCTCCGTGTTTCAGCCAGATCGTGTGGAAAAGAATATCAGCAAGCTCATCAGGGCCTGCAGGATACTGGGGGTGCCAGTCATCCATACCGAGCAGTATCCCAAAGGACTCGGTAACACCGTCGATGCGCTGAGGGAGGTGATGGGCGACGAGAAGCCTTTCGAAAAGCTGTCGTTCAGCTGCTGTGGCAGCGAGGAGTTCATGAAGCGTCTTCGTTTGCTCGGTCGTAACGATATTCTTGTCGTCGGCATGGAGACCCATGTCTGCGTTTACCAGACCTGCGTGGAGCTGATCGAGTTCGGATACAACGTGCATCTGGTGACGGATGCCGTCTCCTCCAGGACGGAAGAGAACCGTAAGGTCGGGATCCGCTCCATCAAAAGGGCGGGAGGCATTCCAACCAGCACTGAAATGGCCATTTTCGAACTGCTGCGTGTCGCCGAAGGGGATACCTTCAAGGCGATCTCAAAGATCATCAAGGAGGATTGATCACCGGCGGCGAGCGGCGGCAGAGAGAAGCTTTTTTTCGAGCATCCCTGTCCCCCCGGGGAATTCCGGCTCAATGGCGAGGTAGCTGCATTGGGCATCTTCCAGCATTTTCGCGAGCGGCATATCGTCCTTGAGCCGGAACCAGTCCTTTTCCGTTGTCACCGGTGTGAGCTCCTGCAGGGCCGCTTCAGAAACGATTGTCCGCACCGAAGTTTCCGTGTAGGGTTCATGGTCGCGGAAAAACCTTGAAGCGGCAACATCGATGCCCGCATCCTTGAGGCTTTGCATAAATCCCGTCGGGGCCCCTATCCCTGCGAAAGCGAGTGCGCGGACTCTTTTTCCCATCATCCCGTCATCGTGCGGGTCGAGCCTTTTTCCGACAGGAACGAGCTTGCTTGGCCTGATTTTCGATCGGAGCACCGGTTTGCCGGTTTTTTTCAGCGTTTCCATCATCGCCTCGGAGCGCTTTTCGTCGACGATCTTCCCGAGGATGATCAGGTCGGCGCGGGTGAGACCCTGAACAGGTTCGCGCAGGTGTCCTTCCGGCAGCATGGCCGCACCGTCGAGCGGGTCGAGGGCGTTGACGACCACGATATCGAGATCCCTTGCGATTTTTCGATGCTGGAACGCGTCGTCGAGTACGATTACGTCGGGTAGATGGTCGGCGAACTTCTGCATGAGGAACTCTACCCCCGCCTGCCGCTTTTCCGCAACGATGACGATCGAACTGGGGTTCCTGGCGGCAAGCATCGCTGTTTCGTCGCCGGAGTCCCGGCTTTCGAGCAGGATGCTTTGGCCGTCTGAAACGAGCTGCACCCCTTTGGTCCGGCGTCCGTAGCCTCTTGATATGATTGCGGCCTTGAGTCCCGATGCCTGGTAGAACTTGACGATCCAGTCCACCAGCGGAGTCTTGCCGGTGCCGCCGGTCGTGATGTTGCCGACGGAAACGACGGGAATCGGCGATTGCCATGCTTTAAGGATTCCCCTGTCGTAGAGTGCGTTGCGGATGTTCATGACCATGCCGTACGCTAACCCCGCAGGACGCAGAAGTCTGGATGTGCTATCTGGAGGCATGCCCGAAGTGTTCAGAGAGTTTCCTTGCGAACTCATGGAGGGCCTCTTCGGAGGTAAATGCCGGTACCCGGATCGAATGAAGGTACACGGTCGTCCTGCTGAATGGCATGGGGATCTCGAACCGGTCCCAGCTTTTCAGGACGCGGTAGCGTTCGTGGGTTATGTCTGCGAAAAGGATCGGCACCTGGTGTTCCGAAGCGATTCTGAGCGTGCCGTATTTGAAGCGGTGCAACGGGCCGCGGGGTCCGTCGGGCGTGATGGCGATGACGCCGCGGTTTCGAAGCGACTCAAGCATCCCTGTCTTGACATCCTCCCTGCCTCTGGAGCTCGATCCCCTGATGAGCCTGAAGCCGAGGCGTTCGAGCGTTTCTGAAAGGATCTGGCCGTCTTCGGAGAGGCTTACCACTGCTGACGGTCTGATGTCGGGCAACAGCCTCCGCACCAGGAGCCAGCCGGTGACCATCTTCCCGTGCCAGAACGCGAATATGATTCCGTGCTCCGTACCTGGATGGCCGCCTTCAGGAGAAACGATTTTCAGGCGCAGGGATGAAAACAGAAGCTTCAGGAGGGGAGGGAGAAGTCTCGTCCCAGCGTTCCAGAGGATGTTTTTCACGATCGGCATTCGGTGGAAAGGGTACGGCCGGAAATGCAGACGAGGTTTTCAGGCCGGAATTTTTTTAATTGTTTTTTTGATGCATCATGCATTATATACATCCAGCGTAAAGCCGGTCTGGTCAACCGGTTTCAATTTAACAATACATGCCGACAAACCACAGGAACGGACGATTCTAAAATTGTCATCGAGCGGTTCGGGTCCCGCGCGACAATCGAACAGCTTCAGGGATTTTAACTTCGTCCAGGTGATTTGAGGCCATTGCTCCACACAGTATCATGAATATTCTGATCATCGGAAGCGGCGCCAGGGAACATGCCATGGCCTGGGCCGCGATGCGCAGCGGGAAGGTTTCAAAGGTTTTCACAGCTCCGGGAAACGGCGGCACGGCAATGATGGGCGGCAAGGTTCGCAACGTGCCGATCAACGCGACGGATGTAGAAGCCCTTCTGGATTTTGCCGCCAGCGAACGTATCGACCTGACCATCGTCGGCCCCGAACAGCCTCTGGAGGTTGGTGTCGTCAACCGATTCCGCGAAGCTGGAAGGAAAATCATAGGCCCGACGAAAGAGGCTGCCCGCCTTGAGACCAGCAAGGTGTTCGCCAAGGAGTTCATGGAACGCCACCACATTCCAACAGCCGGGTATCATGTTTTTCATGATGCTCCCACAGCGAATAATTATGTATCAGCCGAAGCCGCTTCGTGGCCGCAGGTGATAAAGGCAAGCGGCATCTGTGCCGGTAAGGGGGTTATTATCGCGCAAAACCGTGATGAGGCGGTGAGTGCGAACAACTCGATGTTTTTGGACCGGATTTTTGGCCAGGCTGCCGATGAGGTGGTAATCGAGGACTTTCTGCATGGTCAGGAGGCAAGCGTTTTTGCCCTGACTGACGGCAAGGAGTATCGTCTTTTCCTGCCCGCGCAGGATCATAAACGCATCGGTGACGGCGATACAGGAAAGAACACCGGCGGCATGGGCGCCTATGCTCCCGCACCGCTGGTTACCCCTGAGGTCATGAAGAAGATTGAGGATCGCGTCATCAGGCCTACCCTCGACGGCATGGCTGCCGAAGGTTATCCGTATACCGGTTTTCTTTACGTCGGTCTCATGATCGATGGCGGCGAACCCTCGGTCGTAGAGTACAATGCCCGGCTCGGGGATCCCGAGACCCAGGTGGTGCTTCCGCTCCTGAAAAGCGATTTCATCGACGCGCTGTCGGCATGTTTTGACGGCAGCCTGGCGGATGTGCCCTTTGAAATGCACGCTGGCGCTGGCGCCACGGTCGTCATGGCTTCTGCCGGATATCCCGACGAGTATGAGACCGGCAAGGCGATCAGCATTGATGCTTCAGTGAACGATCTGGACGGGGTGCTCGTTTTTCATGCAGGTACGAAGAGCGACGGCGCGGGGTTGGTGACTTCCGGCGGTCGAGTGCTGTCGGTGACAGCCTGTGGCGGCTCGCTCAGGGAAGCGATCGACCGGGCATACCGGGGAATCGGAAAGATAGGGTTCGAAGGAGCCGTCTATCGTCGTGACATCGGCGCCAAGGCTCTTTGAAATGGCTTGTACATCATTGATCAGTATGCAATGAAATTACCTCGCCGCAAGTTCGAAATCATCCAGGAGCATGCAGTAAAAGAGCTGCCTTACGAGTGTTGCGGCCTGCTTGTGGGCAGGAAACTCGTCGACCATCGTGGAAACATCGACAATATCGTGCTCGAAATCGCCCCATGCCGCAACTGCCTGTACCATGGTCGCGAAAACGGGTTCGAAATCTCGTATCGCGAATTCGAGGAGGTCGAGCGTGAAGCGCAGAGCCTTGGGATGATCGTCGTCGGCTCCTACCACTCACACCTCAACTCGACGGCGATTCCATCGAAGAACGATGTCGATTTCGCCAGGCCGGGCCATTCCATGCTCATCATCTCCCTGCACGGAGGAGTTCCCCGTGAGGTCACATCGTGGCTCAGAAGGGATTCGGGAGGATTTCACCAGGAGCAGATAAGAGTAATAGAGTAGGGGTGCGTGACGCGAGACACGTAACACGTGAAGCGCCAAGAGTTAAGCATAACAGATTACGAGTCATGGCTTTTGCGTGACGCGAGACACGTAACACGTAACGCGATAAAAGTCACGCGTCACGGCTCACGAGTTATGGATTACGCGTCACGGATTACGGGTCACGCGTCACGTGTTACGCGTCACGAATCACGCGTCACGATTCACAGTTCCCGAGTCACGCGTCACGATTCACAGTTCCCGAGTCACGCGTCACGCGTCACGGATTACGGGTCAAGGATCACGATTCACGGATGTGTCGGGAACCAGAAAAATATTTTGTACATTGCGAAACTGAAACTATACCACAAGATTAAAAGCGGACTACAGTGCCAAAACGCGAGGATATCAAGTCGATTTTAGTTATCGGAGCAGGCCCAATCGTCATCGGGCAAGCATGTGAATTCGATTATTCAGGCACGCAGGCATGCCGTGCCCTGAAAGAGGATGGATACCGGGTCATTCTGGTCAACAGCAATCCGGCCACCATCATGACCGATATCGAGTTGGCCGATGCGACCTATATCGAGCCGATCACCCCGGAATATGTAGCAAAGATCATAGAGAAAGAGAAGCCGGACGCGCTGCTTCCCACCATGGGCGGACAGACCGCGCTGAACACGGCTGTGAAGCTGGCCGAATCGGGCATCCTGGAACGTTACGGCGTCGAACTGATCGGCGCAAAGCTCCGTGCCATCAGGAAAGCCGAGAACCGCGAATTCTTCAGCGACGCCATGAAAAAGATTGGCCTTGAGATGGCCAAAGGCTTTTTCGTGCGCAACGAAAAAGAGGCGAAAGAGGCTCTTGAAGAGATCGGCCTGCCGATCGTCATTCGTCCTTCGTTTACCCTTGGCGGCACGGGTGGCGGTTTTGCCGAAACCAAGTCGGACTTCTACGATGCCGTCAGGCGTGGCCTGGCAGAGAGCCCGATTGGCGAGGTGCTGGTCGAGGAGTGCCTTGTAGGCTGGAAGGAGTATGAACTCGAGGTCATCCGCGACCTTGCCGACAACGTCATCATCGTCTGTTCGATAGAAAACGTCGATCCGATGGGAGTCCACACCGGCGACAGCATCACGGTCGCACCCGCACAGACCCTTACCGATCGACAGTACCAGGAGCTGCGTGACATTTCGATCAAGATCATCCGCGAAATCGGCGTTGAGACCGGCGGCAGCAACATCCAGTTCGCCATCAACCCTGAAGATGGCCGCATCGTCATCATCGAGATGAACCCGAGGGTTTCGAGAAGTTCCGCACTCGCCTCCAAGGCCACCGGATTCCCGATCGCCAAGGTCGCAGCCAAGCTAGCTGTCGGCTACACGCTCGATGAGATCATCAACGATATCACCAAGACCACCCCTGCGAGCTTTGAACCCTCGATCGACTACTGTGTGGTCAAGGTTCCCCGCTGGGACTTCGAGAAGTTCAAGAACGTGGATGCCCGCCTCGGCGTGCAGATGAAGTCGGTCGGTGAAGTGATGGCTTTCGGCCGGAACTTCAGGGAAGCGCTCCAGAAATCGCTCCGCGGCCTCGAAATCGGTCGTGCAGGTCTCGGTTGTGACGGCAAGGACATCATGAACGTCATCGACATGACCCAGCAGCAGCGCCAGTTCGCCAAGGAGGACCTGCTCGAGAAGATCAAGGTGCCGAAGGCCGACAGGATGTTCTATCTGCGCTACGCGTTCCAGGCAGGAGCCACCGTCGAAGAGATTCATCAGTCGACAGGCATCGATCCCTGGTTCCTTGACAACATCCGCCAGATCGTCGCGTTTGAGGATGAACTTCGGGAGATGGCAGCCGGCAGCGAGTCATGACCTACCTGACAAGGATTCTCGAAACCAAGGTCGAAGAGGTTGCCGTTCTCAGCAAGCAAGAGCCTGAGCGCAGGTATCGTGAGGTTTGTCGCGAACTTCCGGCCACACGGGATTTTTATTCCGGCATCAGAAGCCACGACGGCGGCATCAGCCTCATCGCCGAAATCAAGAAGGCCTCTCCTTCACGGGGAGTGCTCGTCGAAGATTTCAGGCCGCTCGAACTTGCCGCTGAGTACGCCTCTCTGGGTGCTTCCGCCTTTTCCGTCCTGACCGATCGCAAATATTTTCAGGGTTCGCCAGACTACCTCAGGGCAGTGACGAACGCTGTTTCCATTCCTGTGCTCCGCAAGGAGTTCATCATCGACGAGACCCAGATCTACGAAACCCGCCTCATGGGCGCCGATGCGGCGTTGCTGATCGTGGCGGCATTAGAACCTTCGCAGTTGGGGGACTACCTCCAGCTGTTCGGCGAGCTCGGCCTGCACGCACTGGTCGAGGTCCACGACCTGAAGGAGCTCGAAATCGCCCTTGAACAGGGTTCACGCATTGTAGGGGTCAACAACAGGGACCTCAGGGACTTCACCGTCGATCTCCAGACCTCCGTCCGCCTCAAGGCAGAGATGCCCCAAGGCATCATCGCCGTCGCCGAAAGCGGCATGAAGCGAAAGGACGACATCCTCATGATGCAGCAAGCCGGATTTGACGCCGTCCTGATCGGCGAAGGCCTGCTCACCAGCCAAGAGCTCAAGCAGTTCCCCTGGCAGCGGCCGTAAATTTATCTTTTTGAGTAGTCAAGGCTGTTGGTTGGTCGTCGTATAGTCTATGGCGGTTGTGATCGTTTCCTGTTAGTGCTAAATTTTAGATATTCTTGGGCTATGTAAGTTCATGAATTCAGGGACGTCCCCGGACTATTCCCGGACTATTCGTTAGCCTCTTTACGCAATGGAGATAGATATGAACGACCATGAAGCATACAGGAAGTTTACGGGAAAGGCTGAGTTTGAGAAGGCGGTAAATTCCATCCTGGGCTTGGTAGAAGGCATTGTCATTGATGCCAAAATAAACGAAAAAGAAATCGGTTTCCTTCAGGCATGGTTAGGCGACCATCGAATTAATTCCGGAAGGCATCCCTTCAATGAGCTTTTTCCAGTAGTTGAGCAAGCCGTTGCTGACGGTGTCCTTACTGAGGATGAAAGATCAGATATATTGTGGCTCTGCAAATGCCTTACTTCTGTGGAGTATTTCAATACCGCTACCGCAGAGATGCAAAAGCTTCACGCCATTGTTGCAGGCATCGCCTCAGATGGTGAAATATCCGTTGAAGAGCTAAAGTGTCTGTCTGTTTGGCTAGAGGAGCATGAACACCTGAGGCGTTGTTGGCCATATGATGAAATTGAAAGTCTCGTCACCAGCGTTCTGGTAGACAAGAAGATCGACCCCAATGAGCACAAGATACTAATGCGCTTTTTCGGTGAATTTATATCTATCCTTGATAACAAGACGATTGTTAGCCCGGCATTTCTTGATGGTTCAAATATTGGTGGTCTGTGTGCCGTATGTCCGGAAATAGCGTTTTCTAATACTGTCTTTTGCCTTACCGGACAATCACACAAGTACACAAGGAATGAGTTTGAAGAACTAATCTCCAGTCTCGGCGGGACGGTCTCAAGCGGTGTTTCCAAGAAGGTTAACTATCTGGTCGTTGGCGCAGACGGGAATCCGTGTTGGGCATATGCCTGTTACGGACGCAAAGTTGAGAAGGCCGTTGAGCTCAGAAGGGCAGGGTATCCTATAGTTATCGTTCATGAAAATGACTTTCACGATGCAGTATTAGATCAATAGCGCATTGAGCTGGCGCTTGGCTAACCATTCATTGCTGCCGCAACGGTTCTGCCCGGCTGCGGACTGAACTCAAACGTTAGCTTTCATATCATGGATGTACAGAACCCGGCGAAGATCTCTTTTATTAAGGCAATTCACCTTTGCTTTCTAGCCCTCTTTTGTCCACAGCGGTTTATTGCCGAGGAACAAGCCAATAATCGACAACTGAATGAGTTTCCACGGGTTGAACCTGAAAATCGTGCTCTTAAACTCCGTCATGCGTTGCTCAGAGCATTCGAGCTTGTGGCTCTCTCGGGTGTAATTGGAACTACTGTTGGAAAGATAGCGCACGTGTTTTGTGGCCCAGCATCATCAAACACAATTTCCATATTGCAAATTGCCGGTGCCTTGCTATTGCTTTGGGGAACTCTTGCCGTTCGTGGGTGGGATATTCAAACCTTTGGGGGTGCTACCCTTACAGAGCGTGTAAATCAATGGATCTATCGTTTTCTGTACTGCTGCGGAACCGCTGTCCTTGTAATCTCGTTGTCTTGGCCCCAAAACTAGGGAGGATGGCAATTCTCAAGGTTTCCATGACTGCGTTAAGTTCTCTTTTATGAGTAGTTAAGGCTGTTGCTCTGTCGTCGAATAGTCTATGGCGGTTGTGGTCGTGTTTCCTGTTGTACGGAATTGTTAATATACTTGAGCTACATAAGTTCCTGAATTCAGGACCGTCGTCGATCCGTTCCATGTCCTTTGCTGGCGTTAGGCAACTGTTTGCGCATTCGTCATTAAATCAAAACGGCTTTCGTTTTCAATCTATTACGCACCGTAAAGAAGGAAGGGTAAAATGGAAATAGGCAAAATATATGACGTTGCATTCTCAACTGGCCGTTATGAAACGGAATATGAGCGCGGCGTAAAATGCATCAAAAAAACACCTCAGTCATATCGCGTAGAAAGAGCCGATGGCACAAAAAGATTAATAAAGCAGGACTTTATTATAGAACTTAAGGAAGTTGTAGATGCTGAAGACGATAGGGTAAGTTCCTGAATACTTAACTCACATCCCCCGCTTAATGTCAACAGAGATGTCGCTTTTTATTAAAGTAATACATTCACTTTTCGGCCGGGTTCAGCACCACTTCCCGGTTGATCTCCCACGTTCTAGGGAGATCAGGGGGGAGATCAGGGGGACGTTCCTGAAATCATAAACTTACATCGCTATACGACATTCAGTGACTGAGGTGACCAAGCAAAGAAACCTTACGATTCAAAGATCGGCGGCTATTTTATCGAGGTCGTTGCTGTCGACGAAAGCAGCGAATAGGAGATCAGGGGGACGTTCCTGAACTCATAAACTTACATCGCTATACGACATTTAGTGACTGAGGTGACCAAGCAAAGAAACCTTACGATTCAAATTCCGGCGGCAATGTTTGGCGAGGTCGTTGCTGTCGACGAAAGCAGCGAAGATGTTGGGCTGAAGCCCTGAATATATTTTTTGTATTCATTATCCCCCGGGTTGAAACCCGGGGCAACTGGTATGTAAGATGTCTGAATGTCCGGAGTCCTGACAAGTCGGGGCTCCGGAATATGGGACTGATTCTGCAAAGCGACAGTAGAATTTGGGTTCTGATGTCAGATGTCCCGACAAGTCGTGGGGGGCATCAGCGACGATCATGACTAAGTGTACTTATGAAGCATTTAACATAACATTATTTGAGAGGAGGGCGGGTTTTCCAGGCCGCCATTACATTCGTCGAGTGTCGGGGATCGAATGGCGTACAGGAATGTCCGCCCTCCTTTGGTCGGCATTGAATTGAGGAGACTGTCAAGGAATTGATAGGCAATAAAAAAAGGGGCTACCTGAAAAGTGGCCCCTTTTTTTATCCGTTCATTACTTAATTCGAAGCTCGCCTTTGAATTGCCGAGCCGGAGTTCGGCGCTCCCGGGGTTTGGCATTCCTGATTTTTCTTCAGAGAGAAGCGCTTTTTGCGTTTTCCCAGGGTTTAGATTCCCTTGATCTTCCTCGCTGCTGCGGCGGGGTCGGCTGCCTTGAAGAAGGCGGTGCCGGCGATCAGTGCGTCGGCTCCGGCGGCTGAGAGTTCGGCGGCGTTCTCTTCGGTTACTCCGCCATCCACGGCTATCACCATCCGCGGGTTCATCTCCATGCGCATGGTATCGAGGCTCGCTATTTTGGCGACCGATGAGGGAATGAACTTCTGGCCGCCGAATCCGGGGTTCACGGACATCAGCAGGACGAGGTCAAGGTCCGGCAGGATCGATTCGAGCACCGAGACCGGAGTGGCCGGGTTGATCGAGACGCCGGCTTTGGCTCCGAGGCTCTTGATGTACTGGATCGTGCGGTGCAGGTGGGGGCATGCTTCCTGGTGCACCGTGATCTGGTGCGATCCGGCCTTGATGAAATCCTCGATAAAGCGGTCGGGATCTTTGATCATCAGGTGGGTGTCGATCACCAGGCTGCTGGATTTGGCGATTGCTTCGACGATCAGGGGGCCGAAGGTTATGTTGGGTACGAAAGCGCCGTCCATGACATCACAGTGGAGCCAGTCCGCACCTGCTTTTTCAGCAAGTTCGATAGATGACTTCAGATTGGTGAAGTCAGCAGATAGAATCGACGGGGCAATGAGGGTGGATTTGCCGGGCATAAGCTTTCAGGTGTTGTTAGATGAAAAAACTGGTTTCTGATGTCAAAAAGCCTCTCCAATTCCAAAGTTGAAGGTGAGGTTCGATAGGCCCATGTTCGAAAATTGCCATGGGTTCGGATTTGCCGGGTCGTGCACTTTCCATGCGAAATCGAATCTGAACGGTCCGATGGGCGAGCCGATGCGCAGGCCGGTGCCCCAGTCCCATGCAAAATCCCTGGTCAACGATTGAATCGAGAACGCATAAGGGCCTTTCCTGTCCCAGATGTTGCCGACGTCGGTGAAGAGGGTTATCCCCGACGGTTGTCCGAAGACCTTGAACAGCTTCATCCGGTACTCCAGGCCAAGTTCGGCCTTGATGTCGGCGCCGAAGCTGGATGTCGCCGCGCTTCGGCAGTTGGCTGGCCCGAGGGTGTTGAACAGCCAGCCTCTCATGCTGTTTGAGCCTCCTGCATAGAACCGGTGCTCTTCAGGCGTCGTTTCTGCCTTGCCGTATGGGCTCATCCAGCCAAGGGAGATCCTGCCGGCGACCTGTCGATCAGGGGTCAGGTCTTTTGCGAAGGCGAGTTGCGTATCGAGCTTGAGGTATTGTGAATATGCTGTGCCGAAAATCTGTGGCTGGGAGTCCCCGAACGTACTGTACTGTTTCTTGTCGATGTATTTGTCGATGAGCCACAGCAGGCTGCCTGACTCTTCGGCAGTGGTCGTGAAGTTCCATGTCGTCGTCTTGAGTGGCGACAGGTCATTCCTGTTGGAATAGTTGTATTGCAGGCGGAAGGTCTGGATGAGCCTTGTCTGGAGAAGGCTGTCGATGCCTTTGCTCACTGCGGTCGGGTTGGCAGGATTGATGCCGATGTTTTTTGCCAGATCGGTCTTGAACAACTGTTCGAAGCCGCGCAGGGAATCTTTGCGGACGACCTCGATCTCGAAGAAATCGAAATTCATGCGCGAGTTTTTGGTGGGCCTGGTGCTGTAAGTGGCCCTGGCGATCTCCCTGCGACTGGAGAGCAGCACGGGAAGCTTTGACTGGGCATATTCCACGGATGAGTTGTAGTATGATCCCTGTCTTTTCAGTATCGGCATGAGCAGGTCAGCCTTGATGTTGAGCTCATACGGGATGATCTTGTCGTACTGGTCCGGCGTGAGGTTGCCCAGGAGGTTCGTGTTCGATGAGGTCTGGATGCCGTAATTGCTCGAAAGCCTGAATTGCTGGCCTCCGCCGAACAGGTTCCTGTTTTCGTAGGCCAGCGCTCCACCCAGAAAAAGTGAGCCGTAGCGGTTGTCTACGAGGAGTTTCGGTTCGATCTGTTGTTTCGGGCTCGGTTCCAGATGGATCGTCGTGTAGATGCTTCCCGATTTAATGGAGTCTTTTTCTATCGAAATCGACGAGAAAAGGTTCGTTGATCCGAAGTTCTGGAGGGTTCGTTGTTCGAGTGATTGCCGGGTCGTCTCTCCAGCTCTCCACGCTATCGAGGTGGGGAAGAGTTTCTGTGAGAATTTCTGGCGCCCGTAGATGGTTACCGAGACGTTGTCACGCTGGAATCTTGTGGCGGTAGATTCATCATCCTTTTTCCTCGGGTCATGAACCACGGCTCTTACCGGGCCGTATGCAAACCTGGCGGGTATGCCGATGCGGAAGTGCACACCTGCGTTCAGGCCGAGGGTATCGACCTTGATTCTGATGCTGTCGGGGTGGATATAGGCGTAACCGTTCTCCTTGAAAAATTCAAGGGAGCGGTCACGTTCCTGGATAAGCTTTTCTACAGAAAATATCTCCCTTACCTTCAGTACGCTTTTGTTGAAGTAACCGGTACGGAGCTCTTCCGGTAAGGTTTCAAGTCCGGCATAGGTGAGCGAGTCGATGCTCGTCGGCTTGTTTTCCTTTATTGAGATGAGGATGTCGACGTTTCGTCCGGGTTTGCGGACGATGGTGGTGTCGACGTCTGCGAAGAAGTAGCCCTTGAAGGTATAGAGCTTCCTGATCAGGTTGATGTCTTTTTCGAAGTCTTCGGAGATGAACGGACGGACACCTCCCCTGAAAAGGCCAGATCCCAGAAAGGAGCTCCGGGTCGATGTCATCATAATTCCCCGGATCTCATCGGAGGTGATGGCTTTGTTGCCGGTGATCCGTATGCTTTTAACCTCCTGAACGGCTGGCGACCTGCTTGTAGCGCCGGACGAGCCGTTCTCGGCCCATACATATACCGGCGACATGAGAAACAAGGCAAGGAAAATGATAATCCAGGCCTTGAATCGGGAAGTTAACCTAAAAAAAAAACATCGCAGCTTAGCCTCTACGTTAACGGTTCTTCGTCGCTATAGCCGAAATCTTCGTCCGTGGGGTAGTCCGGCCAGATCTCTTCGAGAGTTTCATAAAGTTCGTCGCTGTCCGGAAGGTCGTGGAGATTCTCCAGCACCTGTTGGGGAGCTCCAGTCCTGTTGGCGTAATCGATCAGCTCATCTTTGGTGACGGGCCATGGAGCATCGGCTATATATCGGGCAAGATCGAGATTCCAGTACATACTGTCGGTTAGTGATTGATTCTGGGATTAAGAATGGCTGTGTTCTTCTGCCAGGGTCGATTCCTGCAGGGTCACACGATTGTCCTGCGACATATCTGCGGGGAAGTAACCTGTCGGATTGACCTGGACGTTGTCCTTGTGGACTTCATAATGCAAATGGGGGCCGGTGGATACTCCGGTATTTCCTGAAAAAGCGATCACCTCACCTCGATTGACGCGCTGTCCCTGCCTGATCAGGGTTTTTGAGAGATGGGCGTACACAGTCTGATAGCCATGGGCATGGTTTATGATAACCGTTTTCCCGTATCCCCTGTCGAAGCCTGAAAAGGCTACCGTTCCTTCCGCTGTCGCCATCACCTTTGTGCCGATGGGCGCCGAGAAGTCCGTGCCTGCATGAAAAAGGATCCGTTTATACATAGGGTGTTCCCTCATGCCGAAGCTGCTGGTGATGAACCCGGTAACAGGGCGCATGTCCGGAAGTTTGGCTATGAATGTTTTCCCTGAATTCTCCCTTGTGGCTTTTCTGTCGGAACTGGTTTCGTCCTGCTGGTTGATCTGGAGTACCAGTTTTTCGATCATCAGTTCAGTCGCAGTGAGCAGTTCGCCGGTTGATGACCCGGCAGGCGACGCAGGGGCCTGAGCGGGTTCTGCCGCATATGCCGTACCTATAACGGTGACGGCTTTCGAAAATGGATGAATAACCATGAACACCAACGCAACGGCGAGTGCAATCGTGCGTCGATAGCGGCCTCCCCGGACCCGCACGACCGTATCGCCTTTCATCAGGCAGCAATCCTTGTCTGAAGAGTGCATTAAGTGCGTGGTTGGTTGTCCGGAAGCAGTGTGGTTCTCTTTAAGCACACGAAATATAAAAAAAGATTTATTTAATAGTCAACGGCTAATGGGCTTCCAGCCAGTTTTTTCCCATGCCTGTCTCGACCTCGACGGGAACGTTCCTCACTCCGCATTTCAGTGCAGCATCGATCATGCACTCTTCGACAAGAGCTTTAAGCGACTCCTTTTCCCTGTCGGAAGTTTCGAACAGCAATTCGTCGTGTACCTGAAGCAGCATGACCGAATCAAGGCGCTCCTGCTTCATCCGGCGGCTGACCGAACACATGGCATATTTGATTATGTCGGCGGCGGTCCCCTGGATGGGGGTGTTCATCGCAACGCGTTCGGCCGCCTTGCGGAGGTTGGCGTTCGTGCTGTTCAGGTCGGCGATATAGCGGCGCCTTCCCATGAGCGTGGCGACATAGCCGTTCGTCCTGGCCAGTTCGATGGTCGTTTCGAGCGACGAGAACATCCCGGGATATTTGGCCATGTAGGTGTCGATGATGGCTTTTGCCTCTTTCTGGTTGATGCCGAGGCGTTGAGCCAGACCGAAGGGCTGGATGCCGTAAAGCACCCCGAAGTTGACCTCCTTGGCTTTGCGCCGCATGTCCGGGGTGACTTCGTCGGTATCGAAGATGACGCGGGCCGTGGCGGAATGGATGTCCTCCCTGTTGCGGAAGGCTTCGATCAGCATCGGGTCGCCTGAAAGCTCGGCGGCGATCCTGAGTTCTATCTGGGAGTAGTCGGCCGACAGCAGCAGGTTGCCCTCTTTGGAGGGGATGAACGCCCGCCTGATCTCCTTGCCGAGAAGCGTCCGGATGGGAATGTTCTGCAGGTTCGGGTTCGATGAGGAGAGCCGTCCGGTCGCCGTGACGTATTGGTTGAACGACGTATGCAGCCTGCCGGTGCGTGGATGGACCATCTTCGGCAGGGCTTCGATATAGGTCGTCTTGAGTTTCTGGAGGCTGCGGTACTCCAGGATGTCGGATGCTATCGGATGCATGCCGGTGAGATCCTCGAGAATCTGCACGTTGGTCGAGAAGCCGGTTTTGGTCGCTTTTTTGGCCGGTAGCTTCAGCACATTGAAGAGGATGTTTCCAAGCTGTTTCGGCGAGTCGATGTTGAACGTTTCACCGGCAGCTTCGTGGATCTTCGTCGTGAGGGATGCCAGTTCTCGGTTGACGATTTCCGATGTTCGCTCCAGATGGGCCGTGTCGATCGATATGCCCTGGTGTTCCATGGCGGCAAGGACGCCGACCAGAGGGAATTCGAGTTGCTCGCAGACGTTGAGCAGTTCGGGTGCAGGTTCCATCTGTTCGATGAGCGCCTTTTTCAGCTGCAGCGCCATATCGGCGTCCTGGCAGGCATAATCGGAGAGTTTCGTGGGGTCGACCTCAAAAATATGAATGACGGCCTTGCCTTCTCCAACCAGTTCGGTGAATTTTGTCGTTTGCCGTCCGAGATGCCTGGCGGCGAGATCATCCAGGTTGTGTTTGCTTTCCGGGTCAAGAACGTAGCTCGCGAGCATGGTGTCGAATCCTACAGGGGCCAGTTCGACTCCGTACTTCTTCAGGACGAGGATGTCGTATTTGAGGTTCTGCCCGGTCTTCGGGAGTGCTGCTTGTTCAAGCAGCGGTTTCAGGCGGGCGACCGACGATTCGGCGTTGAGCCCGCTTTTGCCGAAATAGACGAAAAATGCTTCGCCGGGGTCGATGGCGAACGAGATGCCTGCAAGTTCCGCTTCGAAGGTGTCGAGGCTGGTGGTTTCGGTGTCGACAGCAAAGCCGCCGGATCGCTCAAGTCGGGCGATGAGCTGCTCGAAGCTCTCCTTGCTGTCGATCAGCGTGTATGTCGCGCCTTCTCCGGCAGGAATGAGCGGCGGATCTTCCGGGCCCTCTGCAGCCGAATGTTGGCCGGTTGAGGCCAGCGTCCGCTGGGCGATGTTCAGTATTGAGGGGATCCTGGCGGCGATGCTCCTGAGCTCCAGCCTGTCGAGGAGCGCGAACAACGCATCGGGATCGGGCTTCCCGCAGTGCAGCTGTTCGAGCGTGAGCGGGAGGTCAAGATCGGTCCTGATCGTGACCAGCTCCCTTGACAGGGGCATCATCTCCCGGAACTCTTCGAGGCTCTGCCTTGTCTTGGGGGTAAGCTCTTCGAGGTGTTGGTATATGCCTTCGATCGAACCGTATTTTTCGAGCAGGTTCGATGCTGTTTTCGGCCCGATCCCTTTTGCGCCGGGAATGTTGTCGGAGGTGTCGCCGGTGAGCGTCAGCAGGTCGATGAACTGCTCGGGAGGTACGCCGAACTGTTCGGCGATCTCAGGGCTTCCCATGAGCTCGAAATCGTTCTGTTTCCTGCCAGGTTTCAGGATTCGGACGCCCTCCTGCACCAGCTGCGACATATCCTTGTCCGGAGTGACGATGAATATCCTGCAGCTCTCCCCGAACTTTTTTGAGGCTGTGCCGATCAGGTCGTCCGCTTCGAATCCGGGCATGATGACGACGGGTATACCGAACGCCCGGATCAGTTCCCGGATATTTTCCAGCTGGCTGATGAGCTCCTCCGGAGGTGCTGGACGGTTCGCCTTGTACTGCTCGTAACGGTCGTGCCTGAAGGTCTTTTCACGGCTGTCGAAGGTTACGGCGATATAATGGGGACGGTAATCTTCGATGATCCTGAGCAGGCTGGAAACAAAGCCGAATACGGCGCCTGTCGGTATGCCCTCCTTTGTGGTCATCCTGGCCTGCTGAAGCGCAAAGAAGGCGCGATAGACGAGCGCCATGCCGTCGAGCAGGAAGAGACCCGGTTTGGGCTCCTTTGCCGAAGGGGAGGGCTCGGCTTCGGTGGTGCTCAGGTCGGCAATCGGCGCAGGCGCGGGAGAAGCGGTTGCGAAAAGGTCGAACTGGTTCTGGCTGCTCATGGATTTATTACGCCATAGCTGCCGAGCACCTTGATCATAGGGGCAAACTCCCTGAGGTGCTCGAGTGCGTTGTGGATATTGGGATCGTCGCTGTGGCCCAGGAAATCGGCGTAAAACAGGTATTCAAAGGCTTTTTTCTTCGATGGGCGAGACTCGATCTTGGTGAGGTCGATGCCGCGAAGCGCAAGGGTTGCCAGGGCCTTGAAGAGCGACCCCTGTTCGTTTGGCAGTGAAAAGACGATCGATGTTTTCTGCTGCTGCGTGTCAGGCTGGTTCTTGAGATGCGAAACGTCGGGGTTGTCCTGACGGGCGATACAGAAAAAGCGCGTTATGTTCCACTCTTCGTCGGCGAGCTCTTCCTGGAGGATTTCCAGTCCGTAGAGCTCACCGGCACGTTTGGACGCAATGGCCAGTACCGACGGATCACCGCCTGCTGCGACGATCTTGGCGCTCCCGGCAGTGTCATAGGCAGCTTCCGCCCTGATGTTCGGGTGTTCGGTGATGAAGTTGTGGCACTGCGCAAGGGCCTGTGGATGCGAAAGCACCTTTGTTGCCTTTTCGGCTGAAGAGCCGGGAAGGCCAAGAAGGCAGTGCTCGACCTTGACGAACGTCTCGGCAAGGATGACCACCGGCCTGCGGAGCAGCAGGTCGTAGTTCTGGTGGATGCTTCCGCCGAGCGAGTTCTCGATCGGGATTACCCCGTAGTCGGCCTTTTTGTCCATGACGGCAGCGAAAACGTCGTCGAAGCTCTCGCAAGGTTGAGGTTTCCCGAACCTGAGAGCCGCTATTTCGCTGTATGCGCCGGGTTCCCCCTGATAAGCGATCAACCAGTTTGTCATTCTTTGTTCTTGTGATTAACTTTACCGCTACCTACGCAATGATGTTTTCTTTTCTTAAAGAAAATAAATCTTTTGTCATAAACGCGGCATTTCAGGAATACTATCAATCATCGGGTTGTAACTTATGTCAGGACACAGTAAATGGGCGACTATCAAGCGAAAGAAAGCCGCCACTGATCAGAAAAGGGGAAATCTGTTCACCAAGCTCGTCAAAGAGATCACCATAGCGGCCAAAATGGGAGGCGGCGACCCTTCAGGTAACCCGAGGCTGAGGCTTGCCATCGATACCGCAAGGGCCAACTCAATGCCGATGGACAACATCCAGCGTGCAGTCAAGAAGGGTACCGGAGAGCTTGAAGGTGCAATGTACGAAGAGATCACCTACGAAGGTTACGGACCGGGAGGCATTGCCATCATCATCGAGACGGCGACTGACAACAGGAACAGGACTGTGGCAGACATCAGGCATCTGATGAGCAGGAACGGAGGTTCCCTGGGTGAGAGCGGCAGCGTGGCATGGATGTTCCAGCGGAAAGGATCGATCGATATCCTGAAGTCTGCGGCTTCGGAAGACCAGCTCATGGAGCTGCTGCTTGATGCGGGCCTTGAAGAGCTGGAGGGAGATGACGAACAGTATTATACCGTACTGACCGATGTCAGGGACCTTGAGACTGCCAAGAAGGTGCTTGAAGGAGCCGGTATTCCATTTGAGAACGCCAAGATGGACCTTCTTCCCGACACCTATGTCGAACTCGACGGCGATGATGCGCGCAAGGCGATCAAGCTCATCGACGCCCTCGAAAGCAGCGACGATGCCCAGGCGGTATACAGCAATATGGAGATAAGCGAGAATGCGATGGAAAGCCTTGAAGACTGAACCATGATTGTCATGGGCATTGATCCGGGAAGCCGGAAAACCGGATATGGTGTCATCAGTCAGGGCACGGAAGGATTTCATGTCCATGGGTCAGGGCTCATTCGTCCGGATGTCTCGAAGTCGATGAACGAAAGGATATGGCAGATATGCACCGCTCTCGAAGAGCTCATCGCGTCGATGAGGCCGGAATGTGTGGCTGTTGAAACGGCGTTTCTCGGTCGCAATGTCAGGAGCGCGCTCATATTGGGCCAGGTCAGGGGAGCGGTACTCGCTACCGCCATGAGATGTGGAGTTACCGTGCGCGAGTATGCGCCGAGAGAGGTCAAGCTCTCCGTTACCGGGAGCGGTTCGGCAGGCAAGGAGCAGGTCGCTGCGATGCTCTCACGGCTTCTGGAACTTGGAGATGAAAAGAGGCCTCTTGATGTTACCGATGCGCTCGGGATAGCATATTGCGATCTTTCGAGAAATGCTGGAGGCGTGATCCTGCGTGATTCGATACAGGGCCGGGGCAAGAAGAGCCGAAAACAGGGGTGGTCGGCTTTTATCGACGATCATCCGGAACTCGTCGCCTGACTTTGGTGGCTGCTGATCGCCGCCGACGGTGATGAGGAATGGATTCTCTCAGAACAAAACCATAAGAAACGTGCAGGGACATATTTTCAATATCCCGAATTTCCTGAGTTTTCTGAGGATTCTGCTGATTCCCTGGTTTATCTATTGCCTTCACACAGGGCAGTCTGGAACGGCGATGGTCATTATGATTGTCGCATTGCTTTCAGATTGGTTCGACGGTCAGACGGCCAGATGGACCAACGAGGTTTCTGATATGGGAAAGATCCTGGATCCGCTTGCCGACAAACTGTGCCTGGCCAGCGTAGCACTCTATTTTCTCTGGAAAGGGGAGTTGCCCCTATGGTTCGTATCGTTCGTCGTGCTACGTGACCTGGTGATTTTCTTTGGCGCGGCATGGATCCGTCATCGCCACAACGTGCTGACTACCTCTCTCTGGCCTGGCAAGTGGGCCGTAGGATTCGTTTCGATGATGTTCATCACCATGGTATGGCCGCTTTCCTTTTTCGACCGCTGGCCGGTCAAGGAATTTTTCATGTATCTCTCCTCAGCCACGCTTCTCTACTCCTTTGTCGAATACTGCATCAGGTTCTACCGGATCCAGCAGGAATCTAAAAGAAAGCCCTGATCCGCTTACGATTTAAGTCTCCCCATTTACCCTTCATGGCTGCTATGCCTTGCCTCGCAAGCTTGTCCACACATTAACACGCTGAATATTGACTAGTGTAAACAGATGGTGCATATGCGTATCTATATGAGAAATTAAGTTATTGTAAATAAACGATATAGAGGGGCGCTCCCGCATTTTTTCCGTTTTGGTGAAAATGTGGATAACTTGTTGGCAACCTGTTGGCAGGGGTGTTGGTAAGGTGTTGAAAAGGAAGATGATGGAAGGTGTCGGCGACAGGTAGATGCGATTTTTCCAATCTGTCAAGGTTCAGCCGGTAACGTAAAAAGGGCTGCCTTTTCAGGTAGCCCTTTTTACTTCATGACTGCTATTATACAGCCTGATCTCCAGTTCGGTCAGTTCAGCTTTTTTTTGTCATGACCGTGGCCATGAGGGATGCTTCGCAGACCAGTTCGCCCCTTACGTAGGCTTTCGCGTCGAACTGGCAAACCGTGCGGCGTTTATTGGTCATAATTGCCTCGATGACGAGCGTGTCTCCTGGCAGCACCGGTTTGCGGAAACGCGCCTTGTCGATACCCATGAAGAAAACGACGGAGTTTTTGATGTTCTCGTTGCCGTTGAGCATCATGATGCCGCCGGTCTGGGCCATGGCTTCGATGATGAGTACGCCGGGCATGACGGGGTTTCCGGGGAAATGACCCTGGAAGAAGGGTTCGTTCATCGTTACGTTCTTGATCGATACGATCTTTTCGTCAAGGCTGAACTCGACGATCTTGTCGATAAGAAGGAACGGGTAGCGATGCGGAAGAATGTTCTGGATCGCATTGATGTCGAAGATGACGCCGGCTTTCTTCTCGTGCTGGAACTGGCGGGCCAGTTTGTTGCGATCAGCATACTTTTTGAGCTGCTTGACGAATTCGACGTTCGATGCGTGGCCGGGACGAGCCGCAAGCACCTGTGCCTTGATCGGCATACCCAGAAGTGCCAGATCGCCGAGAAGGTCGAGGAGTTTGTGACGTGCGGGTTCGTTCGGATAACGCAGTTCACGGTTGTTCAGGATGCCGTTCTGGCCGAGAACGAGATGAGAGCTGTCCACGCCGATAAGGCCGGCCAGGCTCTTGATTTCGGTCTGTTCGAGCTGCTTGTCGACGATGACGATCGCGTTGTCGACATCGGCGCCCTTGATGATGCCCTGGTTTGCGAGGGTCTCGACTTCGCTCAGGAAGCAGAAGGTGCGGCAAGGGGCAAAGTCCTTGAGGAACTCGGTGTTGAGGTCGAACAGTCCGGAGTGCTGTGATCCGAGCGCCGGGTTCTTGTAGTCGACCATGACCGTTGTCCTGAAGCCGTCGAGCGGCAGGGCAACGATATCAACGCCTTGCTGGGCGTTGTGGAACTCTATGGTTTCGTCGATGACGAGGTAGTTTTTTGGCTCCTCCTGTTCGGCGATGCCTGCGGAGATAATGGCGTCGGCGAAGGGGCGGGCGCTGCCATCCATCACCGGCGGCTCAGGACCGTCGATTTCTATACGGCAATTGTCGATCTGCAGGCCGTAAAGGGCAGCAAGGACATGTTCCGTGGTGTGCACCTTGACATCTCCTATGCCGATGGTGGTGCCCCGAAGGACATCGACGACGTGATCGATGAGAGCCGGAATTTCAGGGCAGTCGTCGATATCGGTTCTTACGAAAGTGTAGCCGTAATTTTCAGGAGCCGGCTTGAAGGTGATCGTGCACTCACGACCGGTATGGAGTCCGGTGCCGGTGAGGGAGACCTCTTTCTGGAGGGTACGCTGATGAATGAGCATGGGTGGGGATGCTTACAATGGTAAAAGATGAAGAAGATACGAAAGAGCTTACTACTCTTCAAATCATGGCTTCTCAGTGATGTTCCGGAGCAAAATGCCTCAGGGCTTTTTCCAGAAGCATTGGGTGGGTGATCCCGCTTCCTGCAATGATGCTGTGATGTCGGAACACATCCTCGGAACCGTCGAATCCGGTGACTGTGCCTCCGGCTTCGCGAACCAGAAGGACACCGGCAGCGAAATCCCATGGGTAGAGCCGATACTCCCAGAATCCGTCGAACCTTCCGGCTGCAGTGTAGGCCAGGTCTATGGCTGCTGAACCGGCTCGCCTGATGCCGGCCGAATCTTGGATGACCTCTTTCAGCATGGCGATGTAGCGTTCAATGTAGCCGTCGTAATCCTTGAAGGGCAGGCCGGTAGCGATCATGAAGCTCTCTTTGGAGTGCCGGTCGGTCACCCTTATCGGGGTTCCGTTCAGGAAGGCTCCCTTGCCCTTTTCGGCAGTGAAGAGCTCTCCAAGCACCGGCTGGTAGACCACTCCGGCAGCCAACTCGCCGTCTCTGTCGCGCAGGGCGATGCTGATGGCGAATACAGGGAAGGAGTGGATGAAGTTGAGCGTTCCATCAAGCGGATCGACGATCCAGGTCCTTCCGGAAGATCCTTCACCCGTTGTGCCCTCCTCGCACAGCAGGCTGTCGTCGGGGAAGTTTTCCCTGATGAGCGACGTGATGGCCTCCTCGCATTGCCTGTCGACCTCTGTGACGAAGTCCTTGAACTCTTTGGCGATGATTTCAGGCCTGGAAAGGTCACCGAGCCTGGCACGTGTTATGGCCCCGGCCTTTCGGGCGGCTTCGATGGCGGTCTGGAGTTCTTTGCTCATAATGGTGGCAACATGAATCACGGTCGTTTTTTGACTGCAATATATCATTTGCCCATTACAGAAGAGGCGTCATGACCGTGAAATCCGATCCGGGGTGAAAGTTGATGAAAAATCGAAGCGAATTAAACGTAACAGGAATTATCTGCTTGAGATAGTGTTATATAGTAAAAAGGGTTCCATGATGAGCTGCAAGGGTGGCGTGTTCTCTGGCTTGAGGCTTCAACAGTTTGTCATGGATTGAGGGGAGTGTATCGTCAACCGCACCGGGCAAGCTTCCCGGCGCACCAACCACAGGAAATGAAGAACGAAAGAGTCCTTACGATCGCGTTGTGTATAGGCATATGCATGCTATTTGCCTACGCGGGTAGTTTATTTACCCCTGTTGCCGGGTCATGGTACTATACGACATTGGTCAAGCCTCCATGGAATCCGCCGAACTGGCTTTTTCCTCCAGTATGGACCGTGTTGTTCATTCTGATGGGGGTCGCCCTGTCATTGGTGCTCGACAAGGGTACCGAAAAAAAAGAGGTCAGGCAAAGTACGCTTCTGTTCGGAGTACAGCTTTTTCTGAACCTCGGATGGTCTCTCTCCTTTTTCGGTTTTCAGTCCCCGCTTGCAGGATTCATTGAGATACTCGTCCTCTGGGCTTTCATTGTCGCAACGATCATCTCTTTTGCAAAGGTATCGAAAGCAGCCGCCATTTGCCTTGTGCCCTATCTGCTGTGGGTGAGCTTCGCTTCGTTTCTGAATTTCGTCATCCTCCGGCTCAACTCCTGAGCTGGCAGAGGCTATTCGAACAGCATGGCAAGCACTTCGATATCTTTTTTGTTGTTCGCTGCTGCTATGCTGGTGATGTTGTCATGCTTGTCACTGACCTTGATGCCTCTGGTTTCAAGCATCTGAACAGCCTGTTCCGGAGTTTTTTGGGCGGCTGACGCGACAGTTTCGAGCGGAGCTGATGAGAGCCCCTTCGCGATTTTCATTACAGGGTTTCCTGAGCCGCCTTTCATCGGCACAACAATGGCCATCAAGGTGACGATCGCTCCCGCAGCTATGATTGAAACACCTGATTTGCGCTTTAGATATGCCAGGAACTGTTTCTTGTTCGCGATGGTGTGGATCGTCGCTCCGGCCACCAGAAGCCAGCTCAGCCATTCATGGACAGGCTTGACCAGTCCGTCTGCCTTGTGGAAAAACATCAGTACGCCGGTTACCGCCGAAATGGTGAATGCTGCGATGACCATTGGGGTGGCCCAGTTTCTGAGTGAGGTGTTCATGATGTTCGTCAATTGTTGTTGCAAAAGGTGTCATTTACCCATCTGACGATAACGGGGTAAATTTCAAGCGCGATGATTTCGGTTATTTATGTTGAACTGCTGGCCTCAAACTGGCCATGAAACAGAAAGAGCGGCATCAAAGCCGCTCTTTCTGTTTCGATATGTCGGTTCCGTTTCCGGAGGCGATTCTCTTAGTTCTCGTCTTCCTGTCCACGCAGGTTTTCAAGCACGCCGAAATCTTCGAGTGTCGTGACATCGCCCTTGATCTCGTTCGAGGTGGCGAGTTCACGCAGCAGGCGCCGCATGATTTTGCCGCTACGGGTTTTCGGAAGTCCTTTCGCCCACCTGATTTCGTCAGGCTTCGCGATCGGGCCGATCTCCTTGGCTACATGGTTACGCAGCGATTCACGCAGCTTCATGTCGCCTTCGTACTCGTCCTTGAGGGTGACGAACGCAACAAGGGCGTTACCCTTGATATCATCCGGACGGCTGACGACAGCGGCTTCAGCAACAGCCTCGTGAGAGACGAGGGCGCTTTCGACTTCGCTGGTACCGAGACGGTGGCCTGAAACATTGACGACGTCGTCGACGCGGCCCATGATCCAGATGTATCCGTCATCGTCTTTCCTTGCACCGTCACCGGTGAAGTACATGTTCTTGAACTCTGACCAATAGGTTTTCTCGTAGCGCTCGTTGTCACCGTAGATGGTCCTGAGCATAGAGGGCCATGGCCTCTTGATCACCAGGTATCCGCCTTCGTTGGCATCGCACGGGGTGCCGTCCTTGCGCACGACGTCCACCATGATGCCCGGCAGCGGACGGGTAGCAGTACCCGGCTTGGTCGGGGTTGCTCCAGGCAGCGGAGAGACCATGATGCCGCCGGTCTCGGTCTGCCACCATGTGTCGACGATAGGGCATTTTTCCTGTCCGACATATTTGTGGTACCACATCCATGCTTCCGGGTTGATCGGCTCGCCGACCGTACCGAGGAGCCTGAGGGAGCTGAGGTCGTGTTTGGTGACCCATTCGTTGCCGGCGCGGATGAAGGCCCTGATAGCCGTCGGGGCGGTGTAGAGGATGGTGACCTTGTGGCGGTTGATGATGTCCCAGAAACGGTCCCACTGCGGGTAGTTCGGGGCGCCTTCGTACATGAACACGGTCGCGCCGTTGAGTAGCGGGCCGTAAGCCATGTAGGTGTGGCCGGTGATCCATCCTACGTCGGCCGTACAGAAGTAGATGTCCTCGTCCTTGATGTCGAACACATATTTGAATGAGCTGGCCGCGTGAACCATGTAGCCTGCGGTGGTATGCAGGATGCCTTTGGGCTTGCCTGTGGAACCGCTGGTATAGAGGACGAAGAGCGGATGCTCGGCATCAAGCTGTGCCGGCTCGCAGTCGTCGACAGCAAGGCCCATGAGGTCGTGCCACCAGTGATCCATGCCATCGTGCATGTGCACGGTCTCGTTGGTCACTTTCAGGACGATGACGCTTCTTACGGACGGAGTGTTGACGATAGCTTCGTCGACGATATTCTTGAGGTTGATGGAACCACCGCGGCGCCTGGTGCCGTCTGCGCAGATGACCAGCTTGGCACGGGAGTCGTTCACCCTCTCGGTGATGGCGTGAGCAGAGAACCCTGCGAAAATGACGTTGTGTACGGCGCCGACCCTTGCGCAGGCAAGAACGGCGATGATGAGCTCAGGCACCATACCCATGTAGATCGCAACCCTGTCGCCAGGCTTGATGCCGGCGATTTTCAGGACGTTGGCGAATTTGCAGACCTGGCGGTGCAGTTCACCGTAGGTAAGGATGCGTTCGTTGCCCTCTTCACCTTCCCAGATGATGGCTGCCTTGTTTTTTCTCCAGCTTTTTACATGAACGTCGATGGCGTTGTAACAGATGTTCGTTTTGCCACCGTTAAACCATTTGGCATACGGAGGGTTCCAGTCAAGGACAGTGTCCCATTTCTTGAACCAGTGGAATTGTTCCGCAATGTCACCCCAGTATTTGTCGGGATCTGCGGCAGCGTCCGCGTAGAGCTTTTCGTACTGCTCCATGCTTGAAACGATCGCCTGGGAGGAGAACTCTGCCGGCGGTGGAAATTTCCTCCGCTCTGACAACACCGAACTGATCGATTCCGAGGACTGGGCTGTTGTTTTCTCAGTAGCCATTGATAAACTGTTTTATTTATTGTAAAAAAACGACAACCACCCCTGTTGGGGAGGTTTGAGAGTACATACGGATGTTTCAGCCGGTGTTCGGGGCGGGCCCGGCTGACGGCCCTTCAAAATTGTTAATGCAGAATTTACATAAAAAAAACAGATGTTGCCAACAGCAGTTCCGATGGTCGTGATTAAGCGGTAAGCCTCTTTTTACAGAGGCTTTACGGCGAAATTGACCAGTTTCCCGGGGACTACGATCTCTTTGACGATTGATTGTCCTTCGAGGAACTTCACGACGCTTTCGAGTTTTTTTGCTTCTTCGAGCAACTGCTCTTTCGGGCAATCGGCTGGAGCGTCATAGGTGCCCCTGAGTTTACCGTTGACCTGCACGGCGATAGTCACGACATCATCTTTGGCCATGGACGGGTCGAAGAGAGGCCATGCGGCTCCGCTGATGGACTGTTCATGGCCAAGCGTCTGCCAGAGCTCTTCGGTGATGTGCGGCGCGAATGGCGAGAGCAGAAGAAGAACGGTTTCGACGGCTTCCCGGCTGTAGCAGCCTGCCTTGTGGAGTTCGTTGACAAGTACCATCATTTCAGAGATGGCCGTGTTGAACTTCAGAAGTTCCGTGTCTTCGGATACCTTCCTGATCGCCTTGTGCATCCTTTTCAGGACCGCATGTCCGGGTTTTTCTTCGGTTATTCTCAGTGAGGTCTCGTTTTCAGCATAGACCAGCCTCCAGACCTTGCTGAGGAACCTGCTGATGCCTTCGATGCCGTTGGTGTTCCATGGCTTGACCTGTTCGAGCGGTCCGAGGAACATTTCGTAGAGCCTGACAGCGTCAGCTCCGTAAGTGCTCAGGACAAGGTCTGCAGGGATGACGTTGCCGCGCGATTTGGACATTTTTTCGTTGTCTTCGCCGAGGATCATGCCCTGGTTGAAGAGTCTTTGGAAAGGCTCCTTTGTGCTCACGACGCCGAGGTCATAGAGCACCTTGTGCCAGAACCTGGAATAGAGCAGGTGCAGCACGGCGTGCTCTGCGCCTCCGATGTAGAGGTCGACGTTCATCCAGTAGCGCTCTCTTGAGGGGTCTATCAGTTTTTCAGCGTTGGCGGGATCGATGAACCGGAGGTAATACCAGCAGCTGCCGGCCCACTGGGGCATGGTGTTTGTCTCGCGGCGGTAACGTCCGTGCTCGTCGGATCCGATCAGCCACTCCTCAATGTTGGCAAGCGGAGATTCCCCTGTTGATGTCGGATGGTAGGCTTCCACTTCGGGGAGGGTCAGCGGAAGGTTGGTCTCGTGGCGCATGGTCCCGTCTTCGTAATGCTTGATCGGGATCGGTTCGCCCCAGTACCTCTGGCGGCTGAATATCCAGTCCCTGAGCCTGTAGTTGACGGTTCTTTTCCCTTTTCCTTTTGACTCAAGCCATGTCGCCATGCGATCGAAGGCCGCCTTGAACGGCAGTCCGTCGATGCTGATCTCGTCGTTTGACGAGTTAACGCTGACGCTTTCCTTGGCTTCGAACACGGCCTCCTGGACATCGTGTGGACTCTTGACGACCTCCCTGATCGGAAGGCCGAATTTTTTGGCGAACTCCCAGTCACGACTGTCGTGCGCCGGGACGGACATGATGGCCCCCGTGCCGTAGCTGGTCAGGACGAAGTCTGAAATCCAAACAGGGAGGGCCTCCCCGGTGGCAGGGTTGATGGCGTAGGAGCCGGTGAAGACGCCTGTTTTATCTTTCTGCAGGCCGGTCCTTTCAAGTTCGGTCTTCAGTTTGGCCTGTTCGATGTATGCCTTGACCGCGGTGAGCTGCTGGGCCGTGGCCAGCTTTTCGGCCATCGGGTGCTCAGGCGAAATGACCAGGTAGGTGGCGCCGAAAAGGGTGTCGGGCCGGGTGGTGTAAACCCTGAGGTTCGTGCGGTGGCAGCGGAGTTCGAAATCGATCTCAACGCCTTCAGAGCGGCCGATCCAGTTGCGCTGCATCTGCTTGACGTTCTCGGGCCAATCGAGTCCATCCAGGTCTTCGAGCAGCCGTTCAGCATACGCGGTGATCTTCAGCACCCACTGCCTGAGCGGTTTCCGGACGACCGTATAGCCGTCAGCCAGCTTTTCGTCGACCTCTTCGTTTGCCAGAACGACCTTGAGCTCTTCGCACCAGTTGACGTCGATCTCGGACATGTAGGCCAGCCCCATTTCATGGAGCTTCAGGAATATCCATTGCGTCCACTTGAAGTAGCCGGGGTCGGTCGTATTGATCTCACGGCTCCAGTCGTAGGAGAACCCCATGCTCTTGAGGGTATCCCGGAAACTTGAGATGTTGATTTCGGTGGTGAGTCTCGGATGGGTGCCTGTCTTGATGGCAAACTGTTCTGCCGGTAATCCGAACGCGTCCCAGCCCATCGGGTGCAGGACGTTGAATCCGCGGCACCTTTTGTAGCGGGTGATGATGTCTGTGGCTGTGTAACCTTCAAGATGGCCGACATGAAGTCCTGAACCGCTGGGGTAGGGGAACATGTCGAGCACATAATATTTGGGCTTGTTCTGGTCGGTGCCTGTGGCGAAGGTGTTCTGCTCCGCCCAGCGAGCCTGCCATTTCTTTTCTGTCGCTGAAAAATCGTACCTCATGTTGCTGTGTCGTTTTCAAGAATCGCTTTTTATTCAGGAAGGCCGGGTTAAACCTGCCGGCGTCGTGAATGAAAAAAAGGCAGTGCAGAGATCAAGAACTCCTGCACTGCCTTCTGTTTCGTGACCGTATCGTCAGTTCCGCTCGGACGGGGCAGGATTTTCTGCGCCCTCTTCGAGCAGTGCCCTCATGGAGAGGGCGAACTTGGTCTTGCCGGTACGCGGGTCCTTGCGCACGTCGATCAGCTTGACTTTCACCCTGTCGCCGGGCTTCAGCACGTCGCTGACCTTGGCGATGCGTTCGCGTGAAATTTCCGAGATGTGAACCAGTCCGTCGGTTTTCGGCAGGAACTCAACGAAAGCGCCGAGATCGTCGCGGATGTCACGTACTTTGCCCATGTAGATCGTGCCGACTTCCGGCTTGGAGATCAGGGTCTTGATCGTGTCGACTGCGGCTGCCGTACCTTCCGGGCTTGAGCAGGCGATGGTCACGGTGCCGTCGTCCTCGATGTTGATCTCTGCACCGGTCTCTTCGGTAATGCTCCTGATGGTTTCGCCGCCCTTGCCGATGACCATGCCGATGGCATCGACAGGAATCTGGATGGTGGTCAGGCGAGGGGCGTACTTGCCGATGTCCTGGCGTGCTTCCGGAAGGGCCTCGTTCATGACGTCGAGGATGTGCAGGCGGCCTTTGCGTGCCTGTTCGAGAGCCGTTTCAAGGATATGGTAGTCGAGGCCGTCGATCTTGATGTCCATCTGGCAAGCCGTGATTCCGTCCCTGGTGCCGGAGACCTTGAAGTCCATGTCGCCGAGATGGTCCTCATTGCCGAGGATGTCCGACAGCACCGCGTAATTGTCACCTTCCTTGATCAGGCCCATGGCGATGCCGGAGACAGATTTTTTCAGCGGTACGCCGCCATCCATTGCCGCCAGCGTGCCGCCGCAGACCGAAGCCATCGACGACGAGCCGTTGGACTCCAGAATGTCGGAAACGATACGCACGGTGTACGGGAACTCCTGTTCCGGAGGCATGACCATCTTGATGGCGCGTTCGGCAAGGTTGCCGTGACCGATTTCGCGACGTCCTGTGCCGCCCAGCCTGCCTGTTTCGCCGACAGAGAAGGGTGGGAAGTTGTAGTGCAGCATGAAGCGCTTGTCGCGGTCGTCGGTCAGCGTGTCGACCGACTGGGCGTCTTTCTTGGTGCCGAGGGTCAGTGTGACGAGCGCCTGGGTTTCTCCGCGGGTGAAGAGCGCCGATCCGTGGGCCCTGGGGATGAGTCCGAGCTCTATGCTGATCGGGCGGACCTCTTCGAGAGTCCTGCCGTCGAGGCGCTTCTTGTCGTCGAGGATCATGTGACGCATCATCTTCTTTTCGACAGAGTGGATGCAGTCATCGATCATATGCTCGTTGAGGAAGAGCGCTTTTGTCGGGTCGGCGGCAATGTCATCGGCGCTGATGATGGCGCTGAAGTGTGCAACGGTTTTCTTGATCGTCTCCTTGTAAACGGCCTTGGTCCTGTCGGCGCGCTCTTCCTTGGCCAGCGGCATGTAGGCCAGCTCCTTGAGCTGCGCGGCGCAGAGGTCCTCGACTACGGCGACAAGTTCGGCCGGAGGCAGAAGGGGAGTGAAGGAGCGTTTCGCTTTTGCCACTTCTGCGGCGAGTTCTTTCTGGAGGCGGCAGATCTTCTTGATCGCATCGTGACCGTGCTTGATGGCTTCAAGCATATCGGCTTCGGAGATCTCCTTCATTTCGCCCTCGAGCATGCAGATGGTATCCTCGGTTCCGCCGATGCAGATGTCGAGGTCGCTGTTGGTCAGCTCGTTGATGTCGGGATTGATGACGAACTGTCCGTTGATGCGTCCGACGCGAACTTCGGACATCGGGTTTGCGAAAGGCACATCCGAAACCATGATGGCTGCCGAAGCGGCGATGCCGCCGAGTACGTCGGCGTCATTGATCGTGTCCGAAGAAATGACCGATATGATGATCTGGGTCTCCTGGAGATAGCCGTCAGGAAAAAGCGGACGAAGCGCGCGGTCGATCAGGCGGGCGGAAAGGATCTCTTTCTCGGAAGGGCGACCTTCCCGTTTGAAGAAGCCGCCGGGGAACTTGCCGGCTGCTGAATATTTTTCACGGTATTCGACCTGAAGAGGGAAAAAGTCCTGGTTTGGAGATGGTGGCGTCTTGCTCGATACGACTGTTGCGATCACCATGGTGTCATGAAGACTTACGACTGCGGCGCCGTCAGCCTGTTTCGCCATTTTTCCGGTTTCGATCGTGATTTTTTTGCCCAATCCAAGATCGATTTCTTTTTTAATAAACATGGAAATCAGTTGAAGTTAGTGATGATGAACCTCTTCGTCAGACCTTTTTCGATGGTGTGCCGCTGGAGTTTTTCAGGGCTCGAATGCAGGTCCTGGTCGATACGAAATCAAAAATTTAAAGTGCGCTAATATAATATAAAAAACTTGCCTTCCAGTACAGGGCCCTCCCAATAATAGTGCCGCAATCGAGTCCTCAGGGACAGACGAACCTCCAGTTGTCGATGAGCCTTGTCGTTCCGATGCGGACGGCCATGACCAGGCGATAAGCTTTCCCGGGTAGGGCTTTATCTGCAGGCTCGAAGGTCTCGTCGTCGACGAAGGAGACGTAGTCGGGATCTGCGTCAGGCATTGAGCGGATGAGCGATTCTGCCTCTTCGGCGATGACTGCAAGATCGGTTCTGCCTTCACCGGTTTCGATCTCTGCGTGGCAGATGCCACGGTAAAGTACGGTGGCCTGTTCCCGTTCCGAGGAGGAGAGGTAAATGTTGCGGGAACTGGTCGCAAGCCCGTCGCTTTCCCGTGCGATCGGTGCGCCGATGATCTTCGTTCCGATGTTCAGTTCACCGGTGACTTTCCTGATCAGGGTAAGCTGCTGGGCGTCTTTTTCGCCGAATATGGCGATATGCGGCTGTGTTATGTTGAGCAGTTTGACGACGACGGTGGCCACGCCGCTGAAATGGCCGGGCCTTGACCTGCCTTCGAACAGGCTGGATATCGGGCCGGGGTCGATCGTCGTATGGAACCCTTCCGGGTACATTTTTTCCGGAGATGGGACGAAAAGATAGTCTATCCCTGCAGAACGGGCGAGGGCGGCGTCCTGTTCGAACGGCCTCGGGTAGCGGTGGAAATCCTCGCCGGGTCCGAACTGCGTCGGATTGACGAAGATGGTCATGATCACGGTTCCGGCTTTCTGTTTCGCGATCCGGACCAGGCTGAGATGCCCGTTGTGGAGGGCGCCCATGGTCATGACGACCCCTATGAACTGATGCTGTAGCCGGAGGCTTTCGGCTATCGACTGCATCTCGGCCGGTTCAGTGATGATCTGCATGCTCTTTTTTCTGTTTTGAACGTTTACCTGCCGGGTGGACCACCACGACGAACTCACCCCGCATTTTACCGTTCGAAAAATGTTCCAGCAACGAGTCGGGTGTGCCGGTTACATACTCTTCGTGCATCTTGGTGATCTCGCGGGCGACGAAGAGTTCTGCATCAGGGAAACTGTTTTTAAGCTCTTCGAAAAGCCTGCCGATCCTGTGTGGAGACTCATAGAGGACGATGGTGCTCTCAAGGGATACCAGGAATTCGAGGCGGGTTTTCCGTCCCTTTTTGTGGGGCAGGAACCCCGCGAAGAAGAAGCTGCTGACCGGAAGGGGGCAGACCGACAACGCCGCCGTCAGCGCGCTCGCCCCGGGAACCGGGACAATGCCGAACCCCCTGGCATGGATCGCGTTGGCCATCGTATAGCCGGGGTCGCTGATGCCCGGGGTGCCTGCATCGGTGACCATGGCGACGTCCGTACCCTCTTCGAGGAGCGCACAGACCTGGCCGACGGCGCGTTCCTCGTTGAAGCTATGGTAGCTGAGCAGCTTTTTGCCCTGGATGCCGAAATGCCTGAGCAGGATGGAGGTGTGCCTGGTGTCTTCACAGGCGATCGCCCCTGCTTCACGGAGGGTGTTTACTGCCCTGTAGGTCATGTCGTCGAGATTGCCGAGCGGAGTGGCCACGACATAGAGCGTGCCGGTATGTTGGTCGCGGGTATTCAATATATTACGGTCCTGTCCCGGTGAATGGCGGTGCGCTTTGATTGGATGTTTAAGCTTGTATATTAGTATAGCAAAAAATATGACAAACAGATGTGAACCAATGCAGCATGAAGAGATCCTGTCGGTAAGCGATCTGAAGGTACATTTTCCGGTCAGGAGCGCCGGACTGTTCGGCGGAGGAACGGTTGCCAGGGCGGTCAACGGCGTGTCGTTCGAGGTCATGAAGGGCGAAACCCTCGGTCTGGTGGGTGAGTCCGGATGCGGAAAGACGACCCTCGGAAGGGCGATCGTGCGCCTGGTACAGCCTTCAAGGGGCGGTAAAATCGTGTTCCGTGGCCGCGACATCACATCGCTCGACAACCGCCGGTTCAGGCCGTTGCGTACCGAGATGCAGATGATCTTCCAGGATCCGTTCGGCTCCCTCAATCCGCGGTTGACGGTCGGCCAGATGCTCGGCGAGGTGCTCAAGGTTCACGGAGTCACCAGGGGGACTCATGAGACCGGCGCAAAGATCCGGCAACTTCTCGATACGGTAGGACTCAACAGGGAGTACGCCGATCGCTATCCACATGAATTCTCCGGTGGCCAGCGCCAGCGGGTGGGCATCGCCAGGGCTCTGGCCGTCAATCCCTCGTTCATCATCTGCGACGAACCGGTTTCGGCGCTCGATGTGTCGATCCAGTCACAGATCATCAACCTGCTCAAGGATCTGCAGCGGGAGTTAGGACTTACCTACCTGTTTATCGCCCACGACCTTTCGGTGGTCGAGTACATTTCAGACCGGGTTGCCGTGATGTATCTCGGAAAGATTGTCGAGATCGCCGATGGTGAAACGCTTTATTCCAACCCCAAACACCCATATACGCAGGCCCTCCTGTCTGCGATCCCGATGCCCGAGCTTGGCCGTCACAGGGAGCGCATCGTCCTGAAAGGCGATCTGCCCGGTCCGATGACGATCTCCAAAGGGTGCAGCTTCCATCCCCGATGCCCCTATGCCAAAGAGGCGTGTCGTGAGCGGGAGCCTGCACTGCTGGCTCTGAAGGACGACCCACGGCATCGGGTAAGCTGCCTGCTTTGCGAGTGATTCACGACTGAAAGGAGACTCATGGAAGGAAATAGAAAAAAAGGGGGATGCTTCAGGACGGGATGCCTTACGGTGACCGTCGTCGCCCTGCTGCTTGTTGGCGCTGCCATACTGCTTCACCTATGGGGGAAAAAGCTTCCCGAACATTTCGTGCTCAGGCTGCCCTTGAGCGGGCAGATCGACGAACGTCCATCCGATCAGGGTGCGTTTCCTTTCAATTCTGCTCGCCAGCAGTTGTCGCTCGAAGAGCTGATGGCCATATTGGACCGTGCCGGCACGGACCGTCGCGTCGATTCCGTAGTGCTCGAAATCGACGGGCTTTCAGCCCCGTCAGCCAAGATCCAGGAGTTGAGGAGTTCCATCGACGCGTTCAGGAAATCCGGCAAAAAGGTGGTTGCGTTTCTTCGCAGTCCGGAAGACAAGGATTACATGCTGGCCGTGGCATGCGATTCGGTGGTGGTCCAGAAGGGTTCATGGCTGTTGCTCGATGGTCTGAAGGCCGAGCTGTTCTTCTTTGCAGAACCCCTCAGGAAGCTGGGTATCGGTTTTCAGGCCGCCCAGTGGAAAAAGTACAAGAGCGGCATCGAGCCGTTCACCAGGAGTTCGGCAAGCCCGGAATACCGTGAAGAGGTCAATGCGCTGCTTGATGAGTCCTGGTCGGATTACCTCGATTATGTATCCCGTCGTCGAGGCATAGGCCGTGAAGCGTTTGCAGCCGTCATCGATTCCCTCGCTGTTCTCTCTCCGGAAAAAGCGCTCAGCCTTCACCTCATCGACCGTGTTGCCAGTGCCCATCAGTTCGAGAAAGGCTATGAACGGCAATCAGGAGTAATGGCCCGGGATCTTTTCGTGGGGGCTGGCGACTATCTTGAAGCGACAGGCGGAATGAGGCCGGGCGGTATCGGCGATCGCATAGCCGTGGTCAATATCGCAGGTCCGATCGTCAGTTCGGGAGGCGTCGGTGAGATGGGGGATGCGGAGGGCATTGACGTGGCATCCCTGAAGCATGCTCTCGAAACCGCGCTCGACGACCGCAACGTCAAGGCGATCGTGCTCAGGATCGACAGCCCAGGGGGAGATGCCCTGGCAGCGGCTTCCATGCTCGAACTTCTCGACGATGCAAAAACGAAAAAGCCGATCGTTGCATCGATGTCCGGAGTTGCGGCGTCGGGCGGTTACATGGTGGCGCTTGCATCCGACAGGATTTTCGCAGAACCGTTGACCCTTACCGGTTCCATCGGCGTGTTCGCGCTCAAACCCGATGTGAGCGGCCTGCTGGAGAAGAGCGGCGTGCGCCGGGAGGTTGTGGCCAGGGGGAAATTCGCCGATGCCTATACCCCCTTCAAGTCATTTGACGACGCCTCTTTCCGAAAGTTTGTCGATACCTCCGGCGAGATCTACCGTGACTTCACCGGAATGGTTGCGGCCCGGAGAAAGATGACTCCGAAACAGGTAGACGCCGTTGCGGGAGGCCGTGTATGGAGCGGTCAGCGCGCTCTTTCAGTCAAATTGGTCGATCGGATCGGGGGGCTTTCCGATGCCGTGGCCGAGGCGAAGAAACTGGCGCGGATGGATCCGAAAAAAACGACGAATCTACTCTACCTGCCGGCTCGTAAAACCGTGGTCGACTATCTTTTTGACGGTGAAGCGGCGGAGTTGGCGACAACTGTTTCAACTCGTCTCGCAAGGGAGTCTGTGCTGGGCCTTCTGCCATTCGGTCAAATGCCCGGCATGGGTACGGCTCGTATGCTGCTGCGTTCCTATTCCCCGCAGGTGCTTGCTGTCGATCCCGTAGAGGTGCACATCCGTTGAACCCCTTTGTCAGGCGGATGCGCTCACGGCATCCGCCTGATCCCTTTCTCCTCCTTCTCAGAAACTCCAGAACTCACGGTCCAGGGTGCGGTACTGGATGCCCTGCACGAGGTGTTTCATTTCAATCTGTTCCGCACCTTCCAGGTCTGCGATGGTACGGCTGACCTTGAGGATGCGGTCGTGTGCCCTTGCAGAAAGGTTGAGGCGGTTCATTGCATCCATGAGCTTTTCGGCGCACTGCCGGTCAAGCCTGCAGAACTGGCGGATCAGTTTTGAGTTCATCTGCGAGTTGGTGAAGATCCTCGGCGAATTGATGGTGGCGAACCGCTTCTGCTGGAGGGCGCGGGCCCGGATGACGCGCTCACGGATGTCGCGGGAGCTTTCGGCGGACGATGCTGAAAACAGCTCGGTATTCTCAACCTTCGGTACGTCGATGTGGATGTCGATCCTGTCAAGCAGGGGACCCGAGATTTTGGACAGGTAGCGCCGGATCTGGTCCGGGGAGGCGGTCAGGGTGCCGTCCCGGTCTTTGAGGGGCCCCGCCGGGCTCGGGTTCATGGCGGCGACAAGCATGAAGCCGGCAGGATACCTTGTCGAAAGGGCAGCTCTCGATACGGTCACCTCGCGGTCTTCGATAGGCTGGCGCAGCACTTCGAGGGCGTTTCTGGTGAACTCGGGCAGTTCGTCGAGGAAGAGCACACCGTTGTGGGCAAGGCTCACTTCACCCGGCTTTGCCATGGCGCCACCGCCTATGAGGGCGATGTTGCTGGTCGTATGGTGTGGGTTCCTGAATGGCCTGGTGATCATGAGCGGCCTGTTCCTGTCGAGCAGGTTTGCCACAGAGTAGATCTTGGTCGTTTCAAGCGACTCTTCGAATCCCAGCGGAGGCAGAATCCCCGGTATCGCTTTCGCCAGAAGGGTTTTGCCGCTTCCGGGTGGCCCGATCATCAGGATGTTATGTGCTCCTGCGGCGGCGATCTCGATGGCTTTCTTTGCCGCCTGCTGTCCTTTGATCTCGGCAAAATCCACCGGATACTCCGGATCGCAATCGAAAAGCTTTGCAACGTCCACAGTGACCGGGTCAATCTGCATCGATCCGTTGAGCAGCCCTGCCGCCTCGATGAGCGTCTCTACGCCGAACACCTGCGTCGACGCGCCAGAAGCTGAAACGGCTACAGCCGCTTCGGGCGCGTTTATCTTCGGGACGATCATGCGACCTATGTTTTCCCTTGCGGCCATGATGGCCATGGGAAGTGTGCCGTTGATTCTCCGTACCGAGCCGTCGAGGGCAAGCTCACCGAGTACGATGGTCCCTTCGAAGTTGCCCTTGATCTCCATCAACGAACCGAGCAGGCCAACCGCTATGCCGAGATCGAACGATGTTCCCTCCTTGCGAACGTCGGCCGGGGCCAGGTTGACCGTAATTTTTTTCGACGGCAGTTCGAACCCTGAGTTCCTGATCGCCGTCAGGATCCGTTCACGGCTCTCCTTGATTGCGCTGTCGGGCAACCCGACGACCGTGAATGCAGGCAGGCCACCGGAAACGTTGGTTTCGATTTCGACTTTAATGGCGTCGATACCCTGCAGTGCCGCTGCGCAAAGTTTGGTGAGCATGGGGGAGGGACAATGATTAGGGGTTATCACTGCCGACGCCTGTCGGGCCATTCCGGGATGTATCGTGCTGTTTTCGAAACGGTCAGGGTAATTGACAGGGGGCGTCTCGTTTTCTGAGTATAGTAAAAAAGCAGTAAATATTCTCATCCTTAAAGCTCATCCTGTCGATCGCAGCTTTTCGGAAATGGCATTGAATGTCTGGTTGGGTTCAGGGAGTAGTGAAATCTGAATTACCACCATCGTGATCGTGCAGGGATTTCAGGCTGGGATTGGGATCGCCGGCAGGATGGAGTGTGGAAAGAGCCGCAAACTGATATGACGCCGAATGAACTTCTTCCGGAGGTGGCACAGGAGATGGTTTTTCTCCTGTGCGGTTTTCATGAGGACTGTTATGGATCAGAAGATGGCGGTATCGGGAATCAGTGCGTTCTCATAGTCGACTACACCGGTAAGCATGATTTCACCAGCATTGAGCAGGTTTCCTGCAACCGTGACGCTGCCAAGCGGGGCGCCGATATTGTCGGCAAGCAAAATGCATGTTGCATCCAGTTTGCCGTTGCCGTCGGTATCAAGGTAGGTGATTTGTATGGAAGTATTTGCCCCACCGATTTCGATACGGTCATTCTGTATGGCCGAGAAGTCCCTGATGAGGTCATTCCCGATCGATGCGCCCTCGCCGGGAATGAACAGGAACACATCGGCACCGGCTCCTCCTGAAAGGGTGTCGTTGCTGTTGTCTCTTGTCGCAACCAGCACGTCATCACCGTTTCCGCCGGAGTATGAATCAGCACCATTGCCGTCCACCAGAATGTCGTTGTCATCATTGCCGGATAGGGTGTCGTTTCCGAAACCTCCGATCAGCAGGTCGTTTCCGTAACCGCCGGAAATAAGGTCATTCCCGTCATCTCCGGAAAGGATATCGTTTCCGTTATCACCCTTGATCTGGTCATGCCCATCGTTTCCAGTGATGAGGTCGAGTCCGTCTCCTCCATGGAGCTGATCATTTCCTGTTCCGCCTTCCATCCTGTCGTCACCAGTACCTCCGCTGAGCAGGTCGTCACCCGCATCGCCAAAAAGCGAGTCGTTGTCATCCTGGCCATAGATTTTATCGTTGCCGCTTCCGGCTTCGATCAGGTCGAAACCGGATCCTCCGTAAATGACGTCGTCGCCTCCGGCAGCAGTGATCGTGTCGTTTCCGTTGTCGCCGGAGAGCGTATCGTTACCGTCTCCAGCAATGATGGTGTCGATGCCGTCACCGCCGTATATGGTTGAGTTGTCCTCCGTATCGGACAGGTAGTCATCTCCCGAACCTCCGCTGAGTAAATCGTCACCCGCACTGCCAAAAAGGGAGTCGTTGCCATCCTGGCCATAGAGGGTGTCGTTGCCGGCGCCGGCAGAAAGGGAGTCGTTGCCGTTACCACCGTAGAGTTTGTCGTCACCGTTCCCGGAGTTGATCCGATCATCACCGTTATCACCGTAGAGTTTTCCTGCTCCTGTTACCGTTTCTATAGTATCATTCCCATCGCCACCGAGGATGGTCGAGTTGCCCTCCGTATCGGAAAGGCAGTCATCTCCCGCGCCTCCGCTGAGCAAGTCGTCACCCGCACCGCCAAAAAGGGAGTCGTTGCCATCCTGGCCATAGACGTTATCATTGCCGCTTCCTGCCAGTATAAGGTCGAAGCCGGATCCTCCGTAAATGGCGTCGTCGCCTCCTGCAGCAGTGATCGTATCGTTTCCGCTGTCGCCAGTGAGACAGTCATTACCGTCACCGGCAATGATGGAGTCGTTGCCGTCGCCACCGTACATGGTCGAGTTGCCCTCCGTATCGGAAAGGTAGTCATCACCCGCGCCTCCGCTGAGCAGGTCGTCACCCGCACCGCCATATAGGTAGTCGTTGTCATCCTGGCCATAGAGCTTATCATTGCCGCTTCCTGCCAGCATAAGGTCTATGCCGGATCCTCCGTAAATCACATCGTCGCCTCCGGCAGCATTGATCGTGTCGTTTCCGCTGTCGCCCGTGATACAGTCATTACCGTCACCGGCAATGATGGCGTCGTTGCCGTCTCCGCCGTACATGGTCGAGTTGCCCTCCGTATCGGAAAGATAGTCATCACCCGCGCCTCCACTGAGCAGGTCGTCTCCTGCGCCGCCATAAAGGGTATCGTTGCCATCCTGGCCATAGAGTGAGTCGTTGCCGGCTCCAGCGAAAAGGGTGTCGATGCCGTTGCCGCCGTAGAGTTTGTCGTCACCGTATCCAGAGTTGATCAAGTCGTCACCGTTATCACCGTACAGTTTACCTGCCCCACTCAACGTGGTGACGGTATCGTTCCCATCGCCGCCGTAGATGGTCGAGTTACCCTCCGTATCGGAAAGGTAGTCATCCCCCGCGCCTCCGCTGAGCAGGTCGTCTCCTGCACCGCCATAAATGGAGTCGTTGCCGTCCTGGCCATAGATTTTATCGTTGCCGCTTCCGGCTTCGATCAGGTCGAACCCGGATCCTCCGTAAATGACGTCGTCTCCTCCGGCGGCATTGATCGTGTCGTTTCCGCTGTCGCCCGAGAGCGCGTCGTTACCATCTCCGGCAATGATGGAGTCGATGCCGTCACCGCCGTAGATGGTCGAGTTGCCCTCCGTATCGGAAAGGTAGTCGTCCCCTCCACCTCCGCTGAGCAGGTCGTCTCCCGCACCGCCATTAAGGGTATCGTTGCCGTCCTGGCCATAGACTTTATCGTTGCCGCTTCCGGCCAAAATCAGGTCGATGCCGTATCCTCCGTAAATGGCGTCGTCGCCTCCGGCAGCATTGATCGTATCGTTTCCGCTGTCACCGTAGAGCGAGTCGTTACCGTCACCAGCCATGATGGTGTCGTTGCCGTCACCGCCGCAGATGGTCGAGTTACCCTCCGTATCGGAAAGGTTGTCATCCCCCGCACCTCCGCTGAGCAGGTCGTCTCCCGCACCGCCATAAAGGGTATCGTTGCCGTCCTGGCCATAGAGTGAGTCGTTGCCGGCTCCAGCGGAAAGGGTGTCGTTGCCGTTGCCTCCATAGAGTTTGTCGTCTCCGTTTCCGGAACTGATCGAGTCATCACCGTTATCACCGTACAGCTTCCCTGCTCCTGTTACCGTGGAGATAGTATCGTTCCCATCGCCGCCGTAGATGGTCGAGTTGCCCTCCGTATCGGAAAGGTAGTCATCCCCCGCGCCCCCGCTAAGCAGATCATCACCTGCACCGCCAAAAAGGGAGTCGTTTCCGTCCTGGCCATACAGGGCATCGTTGCCTGATCCTCCGTACAAAAAGTCATCACCGGCGTTGGCATAGACCTTGTCATCGCCGTCCTGCGCGTAAAAAGTTTCACTATGGTTCAGGCCATATGTTGTTTCCGGATCATTGGTTCCGTAAATGATTTCGCTGTTCAGATAGAAGTAGTTGAGCCATGTCGCCAGATCTGAAAGTGTTGCATTGGGATTTCCATCCTCGTTCAGAACCGTATCTCCCTGGATCTCGAATCCAAGATGGTAAATGCCGTCAGCGACCGTATTGATGAGGTTATCCCCACGGAAGTTGATGTTGGAGCCATCGTTTTGTACAAGATGGTAGCCTGTTTCCGCGCCGTTTTCGTCATTGCCGTGCAGTGCAATCCATTCATCAAGGTGATTTGTCCTGATATATGCATTGATCAGTCGGATGTCGTCAGGAGAGATGTTTCCATCAACGGCAACGTTTACGGTTGTTATGGCTTCTATGAGGAGGCCATTCAGGGCATCCGCGGCATCCGCGCCGGTATTGATATCCTGGGCGGAAGTATTGCAGGCAAGTCCCCGATCGGTTTTTACCGCGTCAGTCAGCCGATCAAGTCCGGTTCCTGTCGTTGACTGGTCTGTATAGAAATATTGAACCCATGAAGCAAGGTCGCTCAATGTGGCATTTGCCGCTCCGTCTTCATTGAGGATGTTGTTTCCCTGAATTTCAAATCCGAGGTGATAGATGCCATCGGCTACCGTGTTGACGAAATTGGCGCCGAATGTGCGCGTGGATGCACCATCGTTCTGTACGAGATGATATCCTGTCTCTGCATTGTTTTCATCATCCCCGTGCAGAAGCGTCCATTCAGTGAGGTAATGTTCCCTGATGTATTGGTTGATCGCCCTGATATCGTCTACAGAGATATTCAGGTCGGTGTTTGCGCCTGTTTCCCGGATGGCTTCATCGAGAATTTCATTCATCCGGTTTGCCGTATCGGCTCCTGTAGCAATGTCGGCATCGCTGATGTTGATATCCAGTCCTTTGTCAGCCATGACCATATCGGTGATTCTGTCGAGCCCGGAGCCTGTTGTAGAATGATCGGTGTAGAACTGTGTCAACCATTCGGCGATCTGCTGTACGCTGGCATTCGGATTGCCATCTTCATTGAGCAGCGTATCACCCTGGATTTCGAATCCAAGATGATAGATGCCATCGGCTACAGTATTCAGAAGGTTGTTTCCCCTGTATTGCCAGTAGGCGCCATCATTCTGCACGAGGTGATATCCCGTCTCTTCGTTGGTTTCATCGTCTCCATGCAACGTTTGCCAGGTGTTGAGGTAGTTTGTCCTGATGTATTGATTGACGGTTCGGACATCATCGGCTGAAAAGGCGCCTGACAGGCCCGAGCCTGTCATTGAGATGGCTTCGATGAGAATATGGTTCATCTTTGCGGCGGCAACGGCTCCTGATTCGATATCGAGTCCTGAAATATGACCGGCCAGCCCCGGATCGTTTCGTATTGCATCGACGAGCTGGTCGAAACCTGTACCGGTAGGCGTTGACGGCAGGGTTGACGGTGATATTGCGATCATGGGTGTCAGATGTTTATGTATTGGGATGTCTTATACGAAGGCACGGCGAGTACTTATATTTTATATGATAAGGAAAAAAAGGAATAAAAAATAATATAGGTTATTTGTTTGGGTTGATGATATTTGGTTGTTCCTGGTTTGGTTAAGTGTGTGTCATAAGTCTTATCCTGTTACTCGAAGTGCTCTCTTAATATATTTATTGGTTTGTGCTTAAGAGTGTTTTTGTGGTTTTTGTATCATGTTGTCTGTAGCTGAATATTATATATTCCTGAAGATTATGGTTTATAAAATATATGAATCATTTGATTGGTTATGAGCGTGGAGTGATGCTGTGTTCGGGTGGATAAAAATGCGTATTTCGAATTTATTTTGATCGAAAAAGATTTTTCCATCATGATTGCCGAGGGCCGTGGATGTATTGTCTGTAAGATGGCTGGGGATATTGTGGGCGGAGCGCAGAAATCCTGATCTCCCGACTTGTCGGGAGATCAGGATTTCGATCAGGCGTTTCGGGACAACGCTTTGCTCGGGTATCGGAATATGCAAATACAAATAAACAGAGTCGATCGTATGAATGTCAGCCGAGCAGCGATGCAATGGCTTAGATTTACGCTACCCGGAAGAGGGAGGCGAATGTATTGATCGGCGTTTTACAGATCAATGGTCGGGCGCAATCTTGTTGTCTGGTCTCCGACCCTGAGAACAGGAGCTACAACGTAGCGACAACTTTCGACGTAACAGATAGCTCAAATTGAAAGCTTCAATCGCCAGGGCCCTGCTTACCCTGTCGTTCGCAGGGCGCTGGAAATGGCGTTGACCGTCAGGAGCAGTTCGGGGAGCATGGCGTCGGCCTCTTCGGTTCTGCCCATCGCCGAGTGCTCACGCCATTGTCTGAGCAGCTTGATCTGCATGCGATGCAACATGGAGAGCCCCTCCTCCCTGGTTTCGATAAAGCGGAACACGTTGAACAGCTTCTCTTTCAGGGGACCTCCGTAGAGCAGTTCGAGCAGGCGCATCGTCCGGAGGTATTCTGCTGTTATCATCCCGAGCAGGTTCTCCCTGAGAGCGTCATCCTCGACCAGAGATGCATACTGCTGCATGATCCAGGGGTCCACAGACGCGATGCTCGTGGCGACGTTGCTGACGATGTAATGCAACGGAGCCCAAGAAAAATCGCTGCTGTGCATGAGGTCGAACGCTTCCGGTTTGCTCGCTCGAAGTTCTTCGAGCGCCGATCCGGCGCCGTACCATCCGGAGATCGCGAAACGAGCCTGGTTCCAGCTGAAAACCCAGGGGATAGCCCGAAGGTCTTCAAGGCTCTGTTTTCCGGTGCGTCGTGACGGCCTCGATCCGATTCGGCTCGATTCGATGATGTCAATTGGCGTCGCCTGCCGGAAAAAGTCGAGCATTCCCGGGGTTTCGATCAATTGCCGGTAAGCCCTGTTGCTGCTCATGGCCAGGAAATCCATGCTGCTTTCAAGCGCGTTCTGCCGGTAGCCTCTCCTGCGATGGGCAAGTCTTGCTTCGGTGACTCCAGCCAGGAAGAGCTCGAGGTTATAAGCGGCACTGATCCTGTTTGCGTATTTCTGGGCGATGGTCTCTCCCTGTTCGGTCACCCTGAGGCCAGCATCGAGCGACCCGTGGGGTTGCGCCCTGATGAACCTGTGGGTCGGTCCCGCTCCTCTGCTGATGCTGCCTCCCCGTCCGTGGAAGAACAGGATATCGGTTCCGTGGCTTTTTCCGGCTTCGATCAGCTGTTCTTCAGCCCGATAGAGGCTCCAGAGGCTTGCCACGATGCCGCCGTCCTTGTTGCTGTCGCTGTATCCGACCATGACCTGCTGGACAGGTTTTTTACGGCCATGCAACTCCTGCTGCAATGCGACGCTTCGTTGTGTAACGGGATGCGCGAGGAATTTCCCGAGAATCCCTGGGCTTTTGTCGAGGTCGTCGATGGTTTCAAAGAGCGGAACGACAGGGATCAGGCATGCGTCTCCTTCTCCGTACGGTGTCATCAGGCCGACCTCCCTGGCGAAAAGATAGACGATAAGCAGGTCCGAAACGCTCCGGGTCATGCTGACGATAAGCGAACCGATGCCGTCATGTCCGAACTGCCTGACGTGTTCGAAGAGCACGCGGTAGCAGGAGAGTACGGCTTCAGCCTCTGGTCCGGCATGCATGTCCGGGTGGGTGAATGGGCGTGGTGAAAGCAGTTCCCGGCCGAGGAACTCTATGCGGGCCTCCTCGCCCCACTCAAGGAAGCCGTTGCCGTCCAGGCCAGCCGCTGACATGAGCTGCGAAAGGGCAAGGTCGTGGAAGCGGCTGTTCTGCCTGATGTCGAGCCTGCCGAGATGGAACCCGAAAGTCTGGACTATCCTGTAAACCGGAACGACGTCTCCGAAGGCTATGTTCTCGGCATCAATCACCACGAGCGACGACCTCAGGAGCTCGATATCCGAGAGCAGCTCCCCATGACGCCGGTACCGGAAATCCTCCGACTCCCCATTGGCTTCATCATTAATGGACGATTCTGTCGGCAGTGCCGCGATCATCAGGTTGACGAACTGCCTCCATGGCTCGTGCCGGTTTCTGTTGACGGCAGATTCGCCCTTGCTTCCGAGCCGGTGGCGCAGGAACTCCATCCGCTCAGCCATGGCTCCGGTCGGGAACTGGAACCTGCCGGAGATGCTGAGTTTCGAAGCGAGCCGTTCAAGGTGGTTCCTGACGAGCAGAAGCGCATGTCTGCGCATCTCCTGTAGCGTCTGTCGGGTAGTTTCCGCCGTCACCAGGGGGTGTCCGTCGCGATCTCCTCCAACCCAGCTCCCGAAGCTGATGCGCGGCAGACGGCGAGGATCGGTCGTCATTTCCATGTCGAATCCTGCGCAAGTCCATGCCTGGGCCAGTCGTTTGTCGAGCATGGGGAGCACTTCGGGGAATATGGTGTGCAGATAGTGAAGCACGTTCTGGCGTTCGGCGCTGACCTCAGGTTTTTCGAACAGGATTTCACCGGTGCGCCACAGCCTTTCCAGTATAACCATGATCTCTTTACGGATATCCTCACGCTCAGCAGGGGTCCACATGCGGTTTTCCCGCTTGACGAGCAGGAGGTAGAGTTCCCGGTGCTGTTCGAGCACCGTCCTGCGCTTCGCTTCAGTCGGATGCGCCGTCAGCGTGGGCTCGACCTCGATTTCAGGAAGTTCGGCCGCGATTTCAGATTCAGGGACCCCCAGCTTTTTCAGCCATCGGAAAGTGTCTCCCCAGAGGCCGGTGAGCGATTCGACTCCGTCGGTCGATTCGAGCGTCCTGCGGTACTGTGCTGCCGAGTTTTCCTCGGCCATGTTGAGCAGCTGGAAGACGATGGACCATGCCTGTACGGCGCGTTCGGCTTTGTCGAATCCGGAGATGGCAATCTGGCTGCCGCCGCGGAGGTGGTTGGCGAGCTCGGCCTGCCCGAGACCATCCAGCACCTCGATGAAGCAGTCGAGCAGAAACTGAAAGTCGAGTGCGGCCTTGTCGAAATCGACGACGCTGGTTGTGGAGGTGATCATTGTCCGGTTCAGTAGTTAAGTTTACTGCTCCAACTTAACCACTCGCAGGTGAGTTACAAAATCAGGCAGGATAAGTTCCTGCGGATATTCCGGCAGTCGATATTCCGGTGATTTGACGGTTAAAGCTTTTTGCTTAATTGTTTGTCGGCTTTGTTAATAATGTTTATCTTAAAGCAATAAATTGTTGCAAGCGGCTAACACCTAATCCAATTACCTGTCATGGACAACAAGTCAAACGGTAAACTTATTGCTCTGGCAATTGGCGGGGCTGCCTTAATGGGAGCTTTGTTTTTCTGCGTGTCTTTCCTGACCGGTTATGTTCCGGCACCGAATACAATACCGGCCCTTGTTCCCCTGAAATCATTCATGGGCTGGTTTCTGCTCATTTTCTGTGCTTCGATCATCATTATGGGGCTCGGCAAAATGTCTTCCGCAATAAGCGACAAGTGGTTCCTGAGCTTTCCGCTGAGCATTTTCGTCATCGTCATGGTGATGTTCTTCAGCCTCAGGGTATACTGGGAGAAAGGCCGCACTACAACCATGGACGGCAAGTACATCAGGACCGTTGCTGAACTCAAGGATTTTCTTGCCAAACCGTCAGCCACCAGCGATGTGCCTCCTGCGCCCGCAGGGTTCGATTTCGCTGCAGCAAAGACCCTGGTCGATTCTCGATGCAACAAGTGCCACACCCTCGATTCCGTTCAGGATCTTTTCCGTACCAAGTACAAGAAGACCGGTCAGGTCAATCTCATCGTGAAACGTATGCAGGGCTTCCCTGGATCGGGTATCACGGATGATGATGCCAAGGCAGTAGGCATCTGGCTTCACGAGAAGTACTGATCGTCGACAGGACTCTTCAGATAGAATTTATCAGCGCCCCGGAGCCGAACTCCGGGGCGTTGTGCGTTCAAGGGGATCAGGCCTGTTTGGCGGTGTAGGTGACGGTGACTGTTTCGGTAATGCCGCCCCTGGCGTTCCAGTCGGTTTTGACCGTCATGCTTTTCGGCTGGCATGCTTCCACCAGGTCGTCAAGGAGCCTGTTGGTGATGTTTTCATAGAAGATTCCCGCGCTGCGGAACTCGAGGAAATAGTATTTCAGGGACTTCAGCTCGATGCAGCTCTTGTCGGGTACGTAGGTGATCGTGATGGTGCCGAAATCGGGCAAGCCTGTCTTGGGGCAGACAGAAGTGAATTCGGGGTTGACGATCTCAATCGTGTAATCACGTCCGGGATAGGTGTTGTCAAAGACTTCGAGGATCTCTTTTTTCATGGTGGTCAGGCTGCTTTGTTGTTGGTATAATCCATCCGTTAATGCCGCAAAATAGAAAACGGAAGCGATTTTCGTTAAATTCGGGACGATATTTAAGGATAAGGCCATCGTCAGGGCAACCCCATGTTATTATCGTAAGCGACGGCGCCGATTCACAATGGAGGCGTCCGTCAGAATCAATACATCAATGGTGACTTCAAGACAACGGGTTTCGGATATCGTTCAGTCCGGAAAAGCTGGTGAAGAGGAGATGGCGCGCCTGCGTGAGGAGCTTGCTTCAGAGTACGACCTCAAGGACAATGGTTACTGCTTCGGAGGTGTCGATTTCAGCTTCCTGAGCGTACAGGACAGTTATGCCCTTCTTGACCGCATATCGCCGGAAGAGTTCGTAAAGGATGAGCAGATGCCCTACTGGGCTGAAATCTGGCCGGCGGCTGTGACGCTGTCGCATGTGCTTATGGAGCAGCTTGACCTTGAAGGAAAGTCCGTGATTGAGCTCGGGGCAGGCGTAGGAATCGCGAGTGTCGCGGCCGCACGGAAAGGGGCTCGCGTTCTGGCAACCGATTACTCTACCGAAGCTCTGAAATTCGTTCGATACAATGCGCTCAGAAACGGCGTGCAGCTCGATACCGGTCGACTTGACTGGCGAATGGTCATGACCGACGAAAAGTTTGACATCGTCATCGCTGCGGACGTCTTGTATGAACGGGTCAATCTGTTGCCTATCGTCACGGCGATCGACACCCTGCTTGCACCCGGCGGGGCCGCATATATAGCTGATCCGAGACGTCGCCTTGCCGAGCAGTTTCTCGAACTGGTCGCAGAGAACGGCTTCCGGGTTTCGGAAACCCAGTCGCACGATGCCGTAGGCGATCAGACGATCGCCGTTACAATCTATAAGCTCGAACGGGTAGAGGCGTGAAGAAGGGGGTTAAGGAAGCCGCGCCGCCGCATGGCGTGACAAGGCAATGGTCCTGGGACGGCGGTTCCGGAGCCATGATCTGGCAGCTGATGTTTCTGGACAGCGGAAATGTCCTGGGGATAAAGCGTATTCCTTCGCAAAGAAGCGCGTCACTGTTCTGTCTCCAGTCGGAAACCGGCATGGCGCTCTGTGACGATTTTGTGTTGAAGAATGCCGACCAGCCTGACTCCCCTGTAGGCGAAGGGTGGATGATCGGCCTCGAAACCACCCACGGTGAACTGGCTCTCTGCCACTCCTACCAGCCGGGCAGTCCCGAACACCTCGGCATCTGGGCCGTCGACCTTTCCGCCGGGCATATGGTCTGGAGCCGTCCGGAGCTTACCTTTGCGGCCAATCTCGGCAGTTCTCTACTCGCTTACCGTACGCGGGTCTTTGCCGGTTTTCCGGACAGGGAGTATTCACTTGTCGATTCCATGACCGGTGTCGATATCGAACATATGGGTAACGGACATGAGCGTCCGAACCGGTTGCGCGACTCTGCAGAAAGCGAACAGGCCCGTCAGGGAATATTGTTGCCGGAGCTTGTCCGGTCGGGGCTCGAACCTGTCGAATCCGTAAGCTGCGGAGCATACAGGGCCGAAGGGTATCACCGCATGAACGTTGCTGACGGGACATGGTTTTCAGGACTGAGGATCATGATGGGGGAACTGGCGGTTTATGACGACGTGATGGCGTCAAACGCTCCGATGCCTTTGTTCAATAATATCCTCATCAAAGGTTCGACTTTATATTACATTAAAGGGGACAGGGAGTTGATCAGCGTATCAATGAGGTGAGGCTCATGAGCAAACCCGCGACAATCATGGTAGAGAGCCCGGAAATTGACAGATATCCATGGCTTGCGTCGTTCCTTTCATTTCTTGGGTCTGCCCGCAATGTCTCCCCAAAGACGATAACCGCCTATCGAACCGATATTCTCCAGTATCTGTCGTTCCTGAAAGGGCAGGGCGGAGTTGTCGACTCTGCTTCGGTTGATCCGGCTTGTGCGACCGTCACCGATGTCCGGTTTTTTATGGGATATCTGCTCGACAGCGGTATCCAGCCCCGTTCCATTGCAAGGAAGCTCGCATCCGTAAAAAGCTACTACCGTTACCTTCTCGAAACCGGCAAGATCGATCAGTCGCCGGTCAGCCTGGTCATGACCCCAAGGCTTGGCCGGAAAGTGCCCGATTTCCTCAGCGAGGAGCAGGCAGAGCAGATTTTCGTCCGGTTCCGGACTTCAGGAGGGGATGTCGGAGGCGGTGACCGGAAGGAGGATGTACGGATATTCGAAGCTTCGAGGGACCTTGCGGTGCTTGAAGTTCTGTATGGTTGCGGACTTCGTCTATCGGAAGTGACCGGGTTGGAGACGGCAGATGTCGACCTGCTTCACGGCTTTCTGAAGATTACCGGAAAAGGCCGGAAGCAGAGGATCGTTCCGCTCGGGAAACCGGCGGAAGAGGCGCTGAGAAAATATTTTGAAGTCAGGCGAAACTTCTTTAGAATATCTGAAGAGGGTGCTGGAGAATCGTCGAAGGCGTTTGTGACAACAAGAGGCAGACAAATATATCCCATGCTTGTCCAGAGAATGACAAAACGGTATCTCTCTCCTGTTACTGAGTCGGAAAAGAAAAACCCCCATATTCTCCGGCACAGTTTTGCCACCCATATGCTGAACGGCGGAGCTGACCTGAAAAGTGTCAGTGAAATGCTGGGACACAGCAGCCTGACTACTACTGAGCTTTATACCCATGTGACTTTCAACAGGCTCAGGGAGGTTTATACAAAAGCGCATCCCAGGGCATGATCTTCCGTAAACCCTTTTAAAAGGAGGGGTCGTGTCTGTTCCGTTCTTTGTAAGTTTTCAATTATTTCAATGGAGGTATGTATGACAAAATCCGTTATGAGTGATGAGGTTGCCGTAAAGGTCACCCTTCGTCATTCCAATAATCATAGCACCATAGAAGAGTATGCGCGGGCCGCAGTATCGGGTCTTACTAAATTTTATCCTGCGCCACTTAACTGTCATGTCATTCTGGACCACCAGAAGAACGATTACGATCAGAACAAGCTGGCCGAAATAACCGTCCATGTCCCTCAGCACGATTTTGTGGCTCGGGAGTCAGGCCATACCTATGAGCAGGCTATAGACAGCTGTATCGATTCGCTTTCGAGACAGCTGAAGAAATTCAAGGAAAAGCAGCGGAACATCTGAAATTCAGTACAGGAACAGGGCCAGCTTGCTGGCCCTGTTCTGATATGATGCGACTCAAACAATCATGATTTCCCGAGCATGAATTTTGACCAGAAGGGACTGAAAAAGCGATCGATCACGGTCGCCTATTTTTTTGAGAACATAGGGAAGAAATTCGATATCAGGCTTCGCCGGCTCAATAACGTCGACGAACAGAACCGGCGTATATTCGAGCGCGATCTCCATCGCCCCGGACTCGCCATCGCCGGATTCACGAACCTGTTCACCTATAAACGGGTCCAGATCCTGGGCAATACAGAAACCCGCTTCCTGAACCATCTCAATCCTGAAGAAAGAAAGCAGGCGTTCTCCAATTTCGTCAAGTTCAGGATGCCATGCATCATCCTGACAAGCAACAACAAGCTCGAACCGGAGTTGCTGGACATGGCCACGGAAGCGGGCATACCGGTCTATATCACCCGCCAGTCTTCGACGAAGGCGATCTATCTCATCACGGATTTCCTCGACGAACAGTTCTCGATGTACCAGCAGTATCATGGTTCGATGGTCGATGTGTACGGGGTCGGCGTGCTCGTGACGGGAAAAAGCGGTCTCGGGAAGTCCGAAATTGCGCTTGACCTCGTCGAGCGGGGACACGGCCTGGTGGCCGACGATGTCGTCGTCCTCAAGCGCAAAGGGGAGACGGCTACCATTGTTGCATCCCGTAACAACATCATCGATCATTTCATGGAAATCCGGGGTCTCGGCGTCGTCGATGTCCGGGCGACTTTCGGCATCAGGGCCATTCGCGACAAAAAGGTGGTCCAGGTCGTGGTGGAACTGCTTGAATGGAGCAAGGAGGCCGAATACGAAAGGCTGGGACTCGATATGAAAACCGTCAAGGTGCTCGGAGTTGATCTGCCGCTTGTCCAGCTCCCGATTTTTCCCGGAAAGAACATCACCGTCATCATCGAGGTTGTGGCGCTCAACTTCCTGCTGAAGCGTTATGCCGGATATGTCGCCGCAGAAGCCCTTACCGAACGAATACGAACCGTAATCAACAAGGACCGTGCCGGAACGCACGACCAGTCAATCATTCCAGAATATCATGATGAAGACATCGAATAAGACGATCCTTTCGATCCTGCCTCTGCTTCTGTTCGCTGCCGTTACGCTCATGACTGGCTGCTCGAAGCAGGCCCGCAAGGATGGGCTGTCGGCATCGGCGAAGGACTCGACGCTGGTCATCGGCATGCTTGGCGATGCTGATTATCTCAATCCGGTGATCGGTGCTTCCCTGACGTCGAGCAATATCAGCGGCCTGATCTACCCGTCGCTCCTCCAGAGCGAGTTCGATACCAAAACAGGCCTCCTTAATTACATGGCCACTGAAAAGAAACTGCGTCCCTCCACGGGCGAAGGGGTTCCGAGGTCGCCGAAAGGGGCCTTGGCAAAGACGTGGACGATGTCGGCCGACCATCGTTCGATTACCTACATTCTCAGAAGCGATGCCCGGTGGGATGACGGAAAGCCGATTACGTCGCGCGACTTCAAGTTCGCATACCGGCTTTACGGCAATCCGGTTATCGCCAGCCCGCGCCAGCAGTTCCTCGCCGAACTTGTCGGCGCAGAGAAGGGGAGCGTCGATTTTGACCAGGCAATCGAGACTCCGAACGATACGACCCTGGTATTCCGGTTCTACAAGCCTGTTCCGGAACATCTGGCGCTTTTCCACACCTCGCTTACCCCGCTTCCCGAACATCTCTGGAAGGAGGTGAAGCCACAGGAGTTCAGGGAGTCGAAACTCAACCAGAACCCGGTCGGCGCAGGTCCGTACCGTCTTCAGGCATGGAACAAACAGCAGGATGTCGTGCTCTCTTCGAACCGCGCCTGCGTCCTTCCGAAGCCCGGCAACATCAGGAGGATCATGTTCAGGGTCGTGCCGGACTATACCGTTCGCCTCACCCAGTTGCAGACCGGCGACGTCGATGTGGTCGAGAATGTCAAACCCGAGGATTTCACCGCCCTGCAGCGGGCCAATCCCGGTATCAAGGTCAAGACGCTCGGCCTGAGGGTCTATGATTACGTCGGATGGCTGAATATCGACCAGGAGTACTACCATAAAACCGGCAAGCTGAAGCCCCACCCATTGTTCGGGTCTCCTGCGGTCCGCCTCGCCCTGACCCATGCAATCGATCGCCAGGCGATCATCGACGGCTATCTCGGCAGTTACGGAGTGATCTGCAATACCGACATATCGCCTTCCCTGAAATGGGCTTATGACGATACGCTCAAAGCGCACGATTACGATCAGGCCCTTGCAGTGAAGATGCTTGAAAAAGAGGGATGGCTGCCGGGCCCTGACGGCATAAGGCAGAAAAACGGGAAGAAGTTCAGCTTCGTGCTCCATTCAAATGCAGGAAACGCGCGCCGGAATTACGCATGCGTGGTCATACAGCAGAACCTGAAGGAGATCGGCATCGATTGCAGGATTGAATTGCAGGAGTCGAACGTCTTTTTCGAGAACCTTCAGCAGAAGAGGCTGGATGCGTGGATGGCAGGATGGTCGATAGGTCTGGAGATCGATCCTCTCGATGGCTGGGGCTCGGATCTCAACAAGAGCCGCTTCAATTTCACCGGTTACGTCAATCCGAGGATCGATCAGCTGTGTGAACTCGCCAAGGGAAAAATGCGGCCTGAAGAGGCTCGCGCATACTGGGTCGAATACCAGAAGATCCTTCATAATGACCAGCCGGTCACCTTTCTCTACTGGATAAAGGAGACCCAGGGCTTCAGCAAGCGCATTCAGGGTGAAGAGCTCAATATTTCCGGAACTTTCTACAACATAGACGACTGGGTCCTGAAGCCGTCAGCAAACGCTGTGCCGTAACGAGATGCTCAAATATATCCTGAAACGGCTCCTGATCGCCGTGCCTTTGATTTTCGGTGTCCTGACCCTGACCTTTTTCATCATCAGGCTTGCGCCTGGCGATCCGGCGGCATTTTTTATCCAGCCGGGAATCAGCCCTAAGGTCGCAGAGCAGATCAGGCAGCAGTATGGCCTGAACGATCCGTTGCCGGTCCAGTATGTCAAATGGCTCGGCAACGTCCTGCACGGCGATTTCGGACGCAGTTTCAGCCGCGCCCAGCAGCCGGTGCTCGATGTGATCGCTGAAGCGTTGCCGGTGACCATGACGATAGCGGTGCTGACCCTGATCGCCAACTTCGCTTTTGGAATCATTATTGGGGTCATTTCGGCCGTCAGGCAGAACACCTTTCTTGACCGGTTTCTCACGGTGACGGCTCTTTTTTTCTATTCGATGCCCGAGTTCTGGTTCGCCCTGATGATGATCATTCTTTTCGCGCTGAAGTTTCCGCTTTTTCCGGTTTCCGGACTGAACGAAGTCGGCGCTGAAAATTATGGACCCTTCGCTTTCGCTCTCGACAGGATATGGCACCTCGTACTTCCCGTAACCGTCCTCAGCATAAACGGGGCAGCGGGAATCGCCCGCTACGTCAGGGGGAGCATGCTCGAGGTGATTCGCCAGGACTATATCCGCACGGCGAGGGCCAAGGGGTTGTCTGAGAAGACCGTCATCCTGAAACACGCGCTGCGCAACGCCCTGCTCCCGGTGGTTACGCTCATGGGCAGTTCGCTGCCCTTCATTTTCAGCGGAGCCCTGTTCATCGAGGTCATCTTCGCGTTCCCAGGCATGGGCCGTGTTACCGTTGAGGCGATCTTTGCCCGTGATTATCCGCTGATCATCGCAAACACCTTTGTTTCCGGCGCCCTGATCGTGCTCGGAAACCTTCTTGCCGACGTGCTTTATGCAGTGGTTGACCCGAGGATCAAGCTGTGATATGTATGAACCTGAAAACCTGGAACTGAGTGAGGATTGAACTGTTGAATACCGTGCCGGACCCTGCTGAGGTGCGGTTCGAAGAGCAGATACGACCGCAGAGCATGAGCGATTTTGCCGGACAGAACAAACTGACCGACAACCTCAAGGTGTTCATAACCGCGGCAAGGCAGCGCGGCGATGCGCTTGACCATGTTCTTCTTTCCGGCCCCCCCGGACTGGGCAAGACCACGTTGGCCCATATCATCGCATCAGAGATGGGCGGGGGCATAAAAATAACCTCGGGGCCCCTGATCGATAAGCCGGGCAACCTCGCAGGCCTCCTGACCAGCCTGAAGAAAGGGGATATTCTTTTCATCGACGAAATTCACCGCCTTGCGCCCGCCGTCGAGGAGTACCTCTATTCTGCAATGGAGGATTACCGCATCGATATCCTGCTCGACAGCGGTCCGGCATCAAGGGCCGTACAGCTCAAACTCGAACCGTTTACGCTCGTCGGCGCCACGACAAGGTCCGGCCTCCTTACATCGCCGCTCAGGGCCCGTTTCGGTATCAACAGCCGACTTGACTACTATAGCGCCGAACTCCTCCAGCACATCATCGTAAGGTCTGCCGAGATCCTGAATATCGGTATCGACGTGGATGCCGCCATGGAGATTGCAAAGCGTTCCAGGGGTACCCCGAGAATTGCGAACCGCCTGCTGAAGCGTGCCCGTGATTTCGCGCAGGTTGCCAACAAAACATCGATTTCTCTGCCGATAGCCCGACAGACCCTCGACTCCCTGGAGATCGATGAAGGCGGCCTCGACGACATGGACAAGAAAATCCTGCATGCCATCATCCATAAATTCGGCGGCGGTCCTGTAGGCCTCGGCTCGTTGGCCGTATCCGTCGGAGAGGAGCAGGATACCATCGAAGAGGTTTATGAACCCTACCTGATCCAGGTTGGCTATCTTGCCCGGACTCCCCGCGGAAGGGTGGCTACAAGGCTTGCCGTCTCCAGGTTTTCAATTCCCGGCACCCAGTACGACGGTCCGCTATTTGATGCCTCAGGCGGTCATGGACAGTAGGCTGACATATCCGGAGTCACGAAGCATCCCTGTCGTGATCGCCCGTATCTGGCTTCTTTTTGTGGTCATCATGTACGGCTTTGCACCTTGTGCCGCAGCCCGTGATGTGGAGAAGCGTCCGGCTGAAACTGCCGTTATCCCTTCACAGGCTGCCCCGGCAGGGTTGATGCCTGAATATGTGCATGGCCTGTTCCTCTCCATGAAAGGCGATTTCTGGGGAGCAATCGACAGCTTCCGGAAAGTCGCGGCAGCAAGACCGAATGAAGCAGCCGTTCATTATTCGCTGTCACAGGCATATTTCGGCCTCGCTGTTCCCGATTCAGCCCGGGTGCACGGTGAGGCGGCCGTTAAGCTTGATCCCGGAAACACCTATTACGCAAGGTACCTTGCCCGCCTGTCCCATGAAATGCAGAATTTTGACAGGGCGGCAGAGCTTTACGGTCAGGTATCCCTTGCAGAACCTGAACGAACTGATATCATTTATCTTCAGGCCCTCGAATATCTTGCGGCAGGCAAGCCTGAACAGGCCCTGGAAGCGTTCAGTAAAGTTCTTCGGATAGATGCCCTCAACGAGGAGGCCCTTTCCCAGTCCCTGCTGCTGCAGATCAGCCTCAAACGCTATGACGAGGCGATTGTTTCCCTCCGGCAACTCCTGAAAAAGGGCGGGGCGAACGAATCGACGATCCAGCTTACCCTTGGTGACCTTTATGTGCTGACCGGCCAGGGTGAACTTGCCCTTGACACCTTCAGGGCCATGATCGCAGCAGACCCTGACTATGTTCCTGCCTGGGTCTCCATGTTCGATTATTTCATAAAGGGGGGTCGTCAGGCGGATTACCTGCGTGAACTCAATACATTTCTCGACCTCAGGCGCTCATCTGCAGATACGGAGATCGAAGTAGCAAAACTCTATCTGGTCCGTGCCGAAAAAGATTCGTTGTATGTCGAGCCGTCGAGCCGCCTTGTCGATGGAATCATCTCCCGTCATCCCCGGGAGAGCAGGATCTACATGCTGAAAGGGATCTATGAAATGCGGCACGACAGGGGGCGTGATGCGTTGTCCACTTTCAGGAAAGCGCTTGCGATTGACGGCGGCAACCTCGTGGCATTGGAGTATATGATTACGACCCACCTGGACCTTGACGAGAATCGTAAGGCATTCGATCTCCTGGCAAAGGCAAAAAGCAGGCATCCTCGTCATATGCCAAAGTGGAAGACCATCGAGGGATATGCGCTGCTTCATACCGGTTCGCCGAAGCGGGCGACAGCTATCCTGGAAACGGTCGTCAGGGTTAAATCGGACAAAAGTAACCAGGATCTCCTTGTCCAGGCCAATACCACCCTGGCGATGGCTTACGATGCTCTCGGCAGGAAAAAGAGTTGTCGTGAAGCATATGCAAGGGTGCTGGAACTCGATGCGCACAATACGCTGGCCATGAACAACCTGGCCTATCTGCTTGCCGAAGAGGGAACCAAGATGTCAAGAGCCCTGAGGCTGGCAGAAAATGCGGTGATGCTCGAGCCTGAAAACGGCGTTTACCTCGATACCCTCGGCTGGGTGCACTACCGCATGGGCAATTACGACCTCGCACGCCAGATGCTTGAAAAGGCTGTGGCAACGGGAGTGGTCGAGTCTGAAATATTCCAGCATCTTGGCTTGGCTTATGAAAAACTCGGCAACGAACAGAAGGCTGAAGAGATGTTCGAAAGGTCGAAGGTCGAAAAGGCAAAGGCTACAAAGCAGTAACCGCCAAAGCATCCCTTTTTCCATTAAACAAAAAAAGCGGTCAGTGACCGCTTTTTTTGTTGTTCTTGTTCCGCTTACTTCCCGCCTTCAGAAGGACGGCTGGCAAGGTAATCGTAGAATGACCATCTCGCATCCACCTCTTTCTGGATTGCTGCATAGTACTCTGCGGCAAGTGCAGGGTGGGATTTCTTGAGGATCCTGAACCTGTTCTCCATGTTAAGGAACTGCTCGACTGGAATTTTCGGTTTTTTGGAATCCATGACCAGCGGGTTCAGCCCCTCCTTGATCCTGTCGGGATTGTAACGGTAGAGGAGCCAGTGTCCTGAATCCACTGCGGCTTTCTGGTGCTCAAGTCCGGCATCAAGGTTGAAGCCGTGAGCAATGCAGTGCGAGTAGGCGATGATGATGGACGGACCGTCGTATGCCTCTGCTTCGAGGAAGGCTTTCAGGGTCTGCTCGTCACGGGCACCCATGGCTACGCTGGCGACATATGCCGAACCATAGGTCATCGAGATCAGGCCGAGATCCTTTTTGGTCTGGACGCGTCCTGCTGCCGCGAATTTGGCCACTGCAGCTTTCGGAGTCGCTTTTGAAGCCTGGCCTCCGGTATTGGAATAGACTTCTGTGTCAAGCACGAGCAGGTTGACGTTCTTGCCCGATGCCGTGACGTGGTCAAGGCCTCCGTAGCCGATGTCATATGCCCAACCGTCTCCACCGACAGCCCAGACGCTCTTCTTGACGAGCATGTCAGCCACGGCAAGCAGGTTTTTCGCCTCCTGTGAACCGATAGCCCCAAGCTTCTCTTTCAGTACAGCAACACGGCTGCGCTGTTCGAAAATTTCCGGTTCGGTCGTCTGTGTCGCTTCCAGTATCTCCTGGGTCAGCGTGTCGCCGATCTGGGAAGAGAGCGTTTTAAGCAGCTCCTTTGCGTACTCCTGCTGTTTGTCGATCGAGCTCCTGAAGCCCATGGAGAACTCGGCGGTGTCTTCGAACAGCGAGTTGGCCCATGTCGGCCCGAGACCCTGTGAATTTGCGCAGTAAGGCGTTGTCGGCAGGTTGCCGCCGTAGATAGACGAGCAGCCGGTTGCGTTGCCGACGACGAGCCTGTCGCCGAACAGCTGGGTCATGAGCTTGATGTACGGAGTTTCTCCGCAGCCCGAACAGGCGCCGGAAAACTCGAACAGTGGCTGCTGAAGCTGCTGCTCCTTGATCAGTCTCGGATTGATTTTGTTGCGGTCGAACTCCGGGATGTTGACGAAGTAGTTCCAGCAGTCGACTTCAGACTCACGCAGCGGCGCCTGCTCATGCATGTTGAGCGCCTTGCGGTCGTGATTGTTTTTGTCTCTTGCAGGACAGACGTTCACGCAGATGGTACAGCCCGTACAATCCTCAGGCGCTACCTGGATGGTATAGCGCATGCCTGCCCAGTTCTGCGCCTTGGCTTCGATGCTCTTGAATGTGCGCGGAGCGTTTTCGAGGTACTTCGGATCGTAAACCTTGGCGCGGATGGCTGCATGGGGGCAGACCATGGCGCATTTGCCGCACTCGATGCAAAGGTCGGATTCCCAGACCGGAATTTCCAGTGCAAGGTTGCGTTTTTCGAATCTCGAGGTTCCGGTCGGATAGGTGCCGTCCACAGGCATGGCGCTGACCGGAAGGTCGTCACCCTCTCCTGCGATGATTTTCGCCAGGACATTGCAGACAAACTCCGGAGCTTCACCGGCGATCGGTGAGCGAAGGCCCTTGCTGCTGTCGGCAACTGCCCCGATGGTAACCCTGTGGAGGTTCGCCAGGGTGTTGTCGACTGCCTGGATATTCTTTCCGACCACCTCGTCGCCCTTGTTTCCGTAGGTCTGGCGGATGGAGTCCTTGATCTTTTCGATCGCCTCTTCGCGAGGCAGGACGCCGGAGATGGCGAAGAAGCATGCCTGCATGATCGTATTGATTCGCTGGCCCATGCCGCTCTCCTGGGCGACCTTATATGCGTCTATGGTGAACAGGTTCGCCTGTTTCCTGATCAGGTGCTCCTGGACCGGACGCGGCAGCCTTTCCCAAACCTCTTCCGGAGTGTAGTGGGAATTGATCAGCAGCGTTCCGCCGGTCTTGAGGTTTTTGACCAGGTCGATCATTTCGAGGAAGACCCAGTGGTGGCAGCCGATGAACTGCGCTTCGGTGACGAGGTAGGTCGACCTGATCGGATCAGGGCCGAACCTCAGGTGCGATACCGTGATCGAGCCTGCTTTCTTGGAGTCGTAGACGAAGAATCCCTGGGCGTTGTTCGGAGTGTTCTCGCCGATGATCTTGATCGAGTTCTTGTTTGCGCCGACCGTACCGTCAGAACCGAGGCCGTAAAAGAGCGCCCTGAAAACGGAATCAGGCTCGATGGAGAAGTTGTGATCGTAGGAGAGGCTCAGGCCCGTCACGTCGTCGTCAATGCCGATGGTGAAGTGGTTGACCGGTTTTGCCGCTGCCATGTTTTCGAATATCGACTTGACCATGGAGGGGGTGAACTCCTTTGACGAGAGTCCGTAACGTCCGCCGACTACCTTCGGAGCCGAAGAGAGCGTTCCGTCCTGGAGCGATTCCGCTATGGCGTTAACGACGTCGAGGTAGAGCGGTTCGCCTGCGCTGCCCGGCTCCTTGACGCGGTCGAGCACCGTGATCGACTTGACCGACGACGGAAGCGATCTGACGAAAGCTGCCACATCGAATGGCCTGTAGAGGCGGACTTTGACGAGTCCGACCTTTTCGCCCTGGCGGTTCAGGTATTCGACGGTCTCAAGGGTGGTTTCGGCGCCTGAACCCATCATGATCACGATGCGGTCGGCATCCGGAGCCCCGTAATACTGGTACAGCTTGTATGAGCGGCCGGTCATCTCGGCAAATTTGTCCATCGCTTTCTGGGTGATGGACGGACAGGCGTTATAGAAGCTGTTGACGCTCTCCCTGGCCTGGAAGTAGACGTCGGGGTTCTGCGACGTGCCGCGAATGATCGGCGCATCCGGAGACATGCGGCGCATCCTGTGTGCGTTCACCAGGTCGTCGTCGATCATGGATTTGATCTGCTCGACAGAGAGCACCTCTATTTTCGAAATTTCGTGCGAAGTCCTGAATCCGTCGAAGAAATGAAGGAACGGCACCCTCGATTCGAGTGTGGCGGCCTGCGAAATCAGCGCCATGTCCATGACCTCCTGCACCGAGCAGGACGCCAGGAGGGCGAATCCCGTTCCACGGACCGACATGACGTCGCCGTGGTCGCAGAAGATCGAGAGCGCCTGGGCTGCAAGCGAACGGGCCGAGACATGGATGACGCAGGGAGTCAGCTCACCGGCGATCTTGTACATGTTCGGGATCATCAGCAGCAGACCCTGCGAAGCAGTGAATGTGGTGGTCATCGCTCCCGTCTGGAGGGCGCCATGCACTGCGGCGGCCGCACCGGCCTCGCTCTGCATCTCGTCGATCAGCGGTATTGAGCCCCAAATATTCTTTTTATCCACCGCAGCCCACGCGTCGGAATACTCGCCCATGGGTGAGGCAGGAGTGATTGGGTATATCGAAATAACTTCGTTGGTGCGATAGGCGACATGAGCAAGAGCTTCATTCCCCTCCATTGTCTTGAATGTCCGGGTCATACGATCAATAACTGGATTATGATTGTTGGGACTTGAGTGATCCTCGATAGGTAAACCTCGACTGTACGGCAAAAGTTACGATCGCAGGTAAGAAAGCTTCGAGTGTGCTTTTCAAGATAGGAAAAAAACTGATATACTTCAATTCAGATCGCATTTGTGCCTGCCTCTAAAGCTGGCGCCACACATACACGAATCAGGCTCCCTGGGAGGGGGTAATTGTTGGATAAAACAGGGAACGCCGGTGCCCCGGCCCAGGAACCTCGAGAGCAGGTAGTCTATGGCAGGAACGCCGTTGTCGAACTGCTGCAGACAAAGCCGGAGACAGTTGAAAAAATATATCTCCAGTTCAATACATCCCACCCCAAGCTCAAGGAGATCGTCATCACGGCCAGACGGCTGAAAATCCCCTGCGGCAAGGCCCGTATGGAGAAGCTCACCCTGATTGCCGGAACAGCCAAGAACCAGGGGGTCTGCGCGCTCCTCACCAGCGTGACCTTCTACAGCCTTGAAGAGGTGCTTGCCTCACCGAGGAACAGCTCGCCCCTTCTCGTGATTCTCGATGGACTCGAGGATCCCCACAACGTCGGCGCAATCATTCGTACCGCTGAAGCGGTAGCCGCCGATGCCGTCGTCATGATCGACGGTAAAGGCTCCCCGATCAACGCCACCGTGCATAAATCTTCAGCAGGCGCATTGTCCCACATGCGCGTCTGCAAGGTGAAAAGCCTGGTCAGAAGCCTCGACCTGCTCCGCGAGCGCGGGTTCACGATCGTCGCAGCAGACATGGACGCTGAACAAAACCATACCGACGTCGACTGGAGCCGCCCGATGGCCCTCGTGATGGGCGCCGAAGGCAGCGGCCTCGGCTCTGAAACCCGCAAACGTTGTGACTCGGTAGTGCGCATACCCATGGCCGGCTGCGTCGAATCGCTCAACGTCAGCGTAGCGACCGGAGTGATGCTCTACGAAGCGATGCGCCAAAGGTTGAGCTGATGGGGAATGGCCATTCCCTGAAATCGGAAAAAATGTTACCTTGAAATTCTTCAGATTGAAACACCTAACAACCTGTTAACCACGCTGTGCCATGAACTTCCCTGACAATCTCCGCTATACGAAGGACCATGAATGGATCATGCTCCTCGAGGACGGCGCTACCGCCCTGGTCGGCATCACCGATTTCGCGCAATCCGAGCTCGGCGACATCGTGTTCGTCGAAACAAAGCCGGTAGGTACGAAAGTCGGAGCACATGAGGTGTTCGGGACCGTTGAGGCCGTCAAGACTGTCGCAGACCTGTTCGCTCCGATCGCAGGCGAGATCGTTGCCGTCAACGAAGCTCTCGACAGCGCTGAAGTCGTCAACCAGAGTCCGTACGGTGAGGGCTGGATCGTCAAAATCAAGGTCGCCGACGTTTCGGATGTCGAGTCATTGCTGTCGCCTGCGGATTATCGCGCATTGATCGGCGAGTGACCGGCTCCGGCGAGGTTTTTTAACTGTATCCATATATACCATGCCTTTCATTGTCAATTCTGATGCCGAGCGGGCAGAGATGCTTCGGCAGATCGGCGTCCAGGGTTTTGATGATCTCATAGCAGACATACCTGCCGAAATACGCCTCCAGAAAGCACTCGACCTCTTTCCGGCGATGGGCGAACCGGAAGTGAAGCGCCTGCTCGAAAAGATGTCGCAGCAGAACGCCGCGACCTCCGATCATGTGAGTTTCCTCGGCGCAGGCGCCTACGACCATTTCATTCCTGCCGCAGTAAGGACCATTTCGTCACGCAGCGAATTCTATACGGCCTATACCCCCTATCAGGCGGAAGTGTCGCAGGGCACCCTTCAGGCCATTTACGAGTACCAGAGCATGATGTGCCGCCTCTACGGCATGGATGTGGCGAACGCTTCCATGTACGATGGAGCCTCCGCCCTGGCCGAGGCCGCAATCATGGCCGTGAACACCACCGGGCGCAACGATATCGTCGTCGCAGGCAAGCTGCATCCTTACAGCCGCCAGGTCATTGAGACCTATCTCGAAGCTGCGGGTGACAGACCGATCATCCAGAACGCCATCGAAGATGGCATCGGAAGCATCAAGTCCCTTGAAACGATCGTCTCCTCTTCGACAGCCGCAGTCATCGTGCAGCAACCGAACTTTTACGGATGTCTTGAAGAGGTTGAAGCCATCGGCGAGATCGCCCGTCGGAACGGCGCGCTGTTTATCGTCATGGCCGATCCGGTCTCGCTCGGCGTCCTTGAAGCCCCCGGGAAATACGGCGCAGACATCGCGGTCGGCGAAGGGCAGTCTCTCGGCAACGCCCAGAGCTTCGGCGGTCCCTATCTCGGCATCTTCACGGTCAAGCAGCAGCACGTCCGCAAGATTCCCGGACGCCTCGTCGGCATGACCAAAGACCGCGACGGACAGGACGGATTTATTCTTACGCTGCAGACCCGCGAACAGCATATCCGCAGGGAGAAGGCGACCTCGAACATCTGTTCGAACCAGGCGCTTTGCGCCTTGCAGGCGGCGGTCCACCTTTCGCTGCTCGGCAGGGAGGGGATCAGGGACGTTGCGATGCGTTCGATGCAGAAAGCGCACTACCTCGCCGACAAAATCACGGCACTGCCCGGTTACTCGCTGAAGTACGGAGCGCCGTTCTTCAGCGAGTTTGTGCTGGAGACGCCTGTCTCGGCGGCAGCGATCGTCCAGGGTATGCTGTCAAGGAAAGTGTTCGCAGGTGTCGACCTTTCGGCCTGGGGTGAAAACGGCCTTCTGGTAGCAGTCACGGAACAGAGGACCAGGGAAGAGCTGGACATGTTCGTCAGTGAACTCGCCAGCCTTGCCTGAACAGATAAAGGGAGCCGTGACGCGTTACGTGTCAAGGCTCCCGGCTCTCAGATCAGCCCAAGTTTCTGCATCTCCATTCTTACGGTCGCCTTGTTGGCCTCGGACATCGGGACCAGCGGCAGGCGGTAAACCTCTTCCACCATTCCCATCTGTGATAGGGCGTACTTCACCGGTACGGGATTGCTCTCGATGAAATTCAGCTTGAAAAGCTTTCTGTAGGTCCTGTTGATCGCACGGGCCTCTTCGAGGTTGCCTGCTTTCATGGCATCGACAAGTCCCTTGACGGCCTTCGGCACCTGGTTGGCGGCCACAGAAATCACCCCGTCGCCACCCATGGCCATGAACGGCAGGATCAGCATGTCCTCACCGGTCAGCACCGAGAACCTTTCAGGACGACGTTCGATCATCTCCATGATCTGGTCCATGTTGTCCGAGGCCTCCTTGACGGCAAGGATGTTGCCGAAATCGTTGGCCAGCCGGATGATCGTGTCGGCGCTGACGTTGCAGCCTGTTCGACCGGGCACGTTATAGATGATGATCGGGATCGAAACAGACTCTGCCACATGCTTGAAGTGCTGGTAGATCCCCTCCTGTGAAGGCTTGTTGTAATATGGCGCGACAGAGAGTATTGCCTGTGCCCCGGCTTTTTCAGCGTTTCGGGAAAGCTCGACGGCATGGTCTGTTGCGTTGGTGCCCGCACCGGCGGCCACCATCATGTCCGGACCGGCCTCTTCACGGACGATACGGATGATCTCCGACTGTTCGGGGGTCGAAAGGGTCGGCGATTCGCCGGTAGTACCGCAGGGGATGACGATATCGGTCCCTGCTTCCCGGTGGAAGTGCACCAGCCGGCGCAGAGCCTCGGTATCGATCGATCCGTCCTTGAGGAACGGGGTAACCAGGGCCACGGCGGAACCTGAAATAAGGCGATTGCTCATAAAACTGATGTGTGATTATTGCATGCAACGATATGCAAGCAATTATAAAGCAAACTTCGTGATTTTCTAAATCGCACCTCTATTTATTTGTCCTGCGATTCGATTGAAAACAATAATCCCTGCCGCTCCGGTATCATAACCTGTGTTTGTGACTGCGAACATGAGCGTTGTTCACGACAAATCATTCAAAAGGGCTCAGACGGAATTTCCCGCTTCGATGAGCTCGCCTGCGAGTTGGAGGGACGACGGGGAGACGGTGCTTCCGCTGATCAGGCGCGCCACCTCATGCACCCGCTCTTCGTTGCGAAGCGAGGCTACGCTGGTTACGGTTCGCTCATCTTCGACACGTTTCATGACGGCCAGGTGAGCGTCGCCCATGGCTGCGATCTGAGGAAGGTGCGTGATGGCGATGATCTGGTGCAGACGGGAGAGCCTTTTCAGGCTGAAGCCTACCGCCTGAGCTACCTTTCCGCTGATGCCGGCGTCGATTTCGTCGAAAACCAGGATCGGCAAGTCGGCCGAACGGGCGAGAGCGCTTTTCAGGGCAAGCATGATCCGCGAGATTTCACCTCCCGATGCGACTTTGGCAAGTGGCTTCGGGGCTTCGCCGAGGTTGGTCGAGATCAGGAACTCAATCCTGTCGAAGCCGTTGTCGAAAGCGCGGTATCGGCGTCCGTCGTGATCGATCTCTCCGTTCGGGGACTCCTCACGGCTGAAGCCCACGTCGAAGGTGCTGTGCGGAATGCCGAGCTGGCTGAGCTCTGTGGAGATATCTCCGGAGAGCCGGACAGCAGCCTTTTTCCGTTTCTCCGAAAGTTCGATGGCTGACGCCGTCAGTTCGTCGCGCGATTGCCCGATCTGCAGTTCGAGGTTTGATGCCTCTTCAACCAGGTTCTCTTCCATGGCGAGTTCAGCGGAAAGCTGGTCACGAAGGGCGATCAGCCCGTCGACGTGTTTGCCGTGTTTTTTTGAAAGTCGTTGCAGCATCATCTGCCGTTGCCTCAGCTCTTCGAGCCTTTCACGGTTGAATTCGATGCCCGAGGTGTATTTGCCGATGAAGCGGTTGACCTCTTCGACCGACGCCGTTGCTCCGCGCAACTCCTCAAGATGCGGTTCGAACCGTTTGTCGATGGCAGCCAGTTTTTCGAGGATGTGGACGGATGATGAGAGCTCCGAATATGCCGAATGTTCAGAGTCGTACAGTTTCAGTTCCAGCTCGCTGCCCAGACTGAAGAGGGTCTCTGCGTTTTCGAGCAGGTTGATCTCCTCTTCGATGGCGGCCTCTTCGCCTTCGGTCAGCCCGGCCTCTTCAAGCTCCCTGTACTGGTATTCGATAAAATCGCGTTTTTCCTTCAGGGTGGCGGCTTTTTCCATGAGCTCTGCCAGCCGTTTCTGCAGTTGGCGGCAACGAGCGTGATGGCTTCGGTACCGCGTAAGCTCATCCGATGCCGCACCGAACCCGTCGAGCAGTGCGGCGTGTGTGTCCGCGTGCAGCAGGAGCTGGTGGTCGTGCTGTCCGTGCAGGTCGACGAGCTGCAGGCCGATCTGTTTGAGCAGTGTGACCGTGCATGGGGTGTCGTTGATGAAGCAGCGCGATTGACCCGAAGATGAGATGTCACGCCGAAGGATGAGCTCGTCCGCGTTTTCTATGCCTGCGCTTTCGAGCATGTTCGCCACTGAGGAGAAATGGTCTCCGGAGAAGGTCGCTTCGATGATGGCCCTTGCAGCCCCGCTGCGGACCAGCTCATTGCTTGCCCGTTCGCCGAGGACCATGTTCAGCGCGCCCATGAGGATCGATTTGCCTGCACCGGTTTCACCGGTGATGATCGTCAATCCGGGCGCAAAGCTTACCGAAAGCTCGTCGATGAGGGCGAAATCCCTGACATAGAGGGTCTGGAGCATGAGACGGATGGTTTTGAGTGCCCGACTGGCCGCTTAACGCATAAAAGATAACGCTAAAAGTGCGGCTTTAAAACTTCCGGCACCAGTCATCTGGCCAGCATTACCGATTCGGCTCCACTGAATCGTGCGCCCGAATAGCCTGCGGCATTCATGGTCACCCGGTATGTCCCCGTCGGCAGGGGTTGGCCGGAATCGTTACGGCCGTCCCAGGTGAGCGCCGTTGCTGGACCTGCCGGAGTGCCGCTTGCCAGGGTACGGACTTTATTGCCTGTCGGATCGTAGACCGATACGGAAAGCTGGTAGGAGCCGGCAGGGAGACTGACCGTAATTTTTAGCACATCTTCCCTGAAATCACCGTTCGGGGAGAAGGGGTTCGGAGAGAGGCGGAACACCTCTTCCGATCTTGACGGGGGGGTATAGACCGAATTTGACTTGCCCGGAGTAGCGCCGTACTGTGTGTCGGACGATGAAGTCCAGTTCAGGGGCGAGTCTGAGGGCAGCAGCGGATGGAACTTCTCTATCGAGAGGTGTTTTGTCGACTTGTTCGCGGGGTTGTGCCAGTTCGGGGTGTAGTTCGCCGAATCGGCAACGGAGCCCTTGCTGTCGAGCAGTCGCACGCAATCACCCTCATTGTTGAGCGAGAAGACTTTGTAGCTCTTTACCAGGAAAATCCGTGCATCAGGGGTGCTTTGCAGATAGCTGAAGTAGCTTGTCAGGCGCGATCCGGCGACCATGCCGTTGGACTCAGGTGCGATAACTCCGTATTGCCCTGGCCCGAGCATGTTGCTGCCCCCTTTGGGTGCGAAGTAATAACGATTGGCTTTGCCAGTGGCAGGGCTGGGACGGTCAGCGATGCTCCAGCCGGTAAGGTCGATCGCACTGATGCCGGGGTTGTAGATCTCGACGAAATCGGGCTGGTCGGGGATGTTGTCACCCGATTCCTGAAGGGGGTCGAAGAGAATTTCGTTGATGACCGGTCCGGTTGCCCTGTCCTGGATAGCGAGGTTTTCGGTAAAACTTTTCGTTTCGTTACCGTCTACGCAACCGGCAGCCAACAGGACGATCAAGACTGGAAGATGGTAGGGGCGCATCTTGCTGTCAGGTATGGTTGATCGATGTTCTATTCTGCTTCGCCAGTCTGACGGTGCCTGCATTGCAGGGTGGGGCCGTTCGACTGGTGAGGTAATATGGAATCCGGAACGCCGGTATTTACGGACACTCCGGAACGGGAAAATCTATATGGCTATAGCGCCTTTTGTGTCAGGCTTTCTTCTCTTTTTTCGATGGCTCGTCCATCGCCTTGTTAAACTCTTCCTCAATTTCAGTCTGCGCTTTTTTGAACTCCTTCATGCCCTTGCCGAGCCCTTTTGCGAGTTCAGGGAGCTTCTGTGCCCCGAAAAGCAGGAGGATGATGAGAAGTATGAGAATGAGTTCCTGGCCGCCTAATCCGAACATGGGGATTCCTCCAAAAAGTGTATAAATCGATGGTGGTACATATTTCAGCATTTGCAAACTAAAAAACGCCCGTCCCTAAACCAAAAGTTTCGGTTTAAAAACTTTTGGCCCGCCCGAGAATTGTCTCGCCGGCCAGGGTTTTCATGCCTATGGGTGCTGTTACCTCGACAGATGCCGGCAGGAATATATCGACTCTTGACCCGAACTTGATCATGCCGAACCGGTTTCCAGTCTTGACCTGGTCGCCTTTTTCAAGCTTGCAGACGATCCTTCGGGCAAGAAATCCGGATACCTGGCAGAACCAGATTGTACCCGCAGGAGTCTCCAGGCCGATCTCCATTCTTTCGTTATCCGACATGCTTCGATGGTCGAACGCCATGAGGAACTTCCCGGAGTGGTAGCGGAGATCGACAACGCGGCCCTCCATGGGAATCCTGTTGACATGGACGTTGAACGGCGACATGAAGATGCTGACCAGCGTGGACCCGGGCCCTGTCATCGGGTGGTCTACCGTCTGGTTCAACAGTATCTTGCCGTCTGCCGGCGCGATGATGATGTCCGGATGGACAGGCACTGAACGTTCAGGGTCACGGTAAAAATAGAGGGTGAAGGCCAGGTAAAGCAGTGCTGTAGCCGACACGATGGCGCAGCCCGGTTCCGGGAGCAGCAGTCCGGCGATAAAGAGGGCTGCGCAGAACATTGCAGTTTTGGCGACACTGCCGGATCCGTAGGGAGAGATGCGCATGGAGTTACTTTTCCTTTCTTGCAAATTGACACCTATGATAGCCATTTTGGAGCAAAAAACATCAGGGCAGCTGTCGCATCCGTGCTATTGTTGCAAACAGCGGTCTGGTGATGCTATCTTGACAGGGGGGTATCGCGCATGCCGAGGGGACTGGGTTTCTCTGTCGAGGCCCCTTTTTTTCTGAACCATTGGACAATCGACGGGTGAACCGGACCGAGAAGAAATTCCTTGAATGCGTCAGGCGGCTTGAGCTTGCCGGAGCGGGCGATGCGTTGCTTGTGGCCGTTTCGGGCGGTCCGGACTCAATGGCCCTGCTGCATCTTTTTTTTGCGGTTTCATCCGTATTGCAATGCAGGATCGGCGTCGCCCACTGCAATTTCAGCCTGAGGGGAGAGGAGAGCGAACATGATGAAACCTTTGTCAGGGAGGCATGCCGCACTCTCGGCGTGGAATGCCATGTCAGGCGTTTTGACACCGCCGCGGTTTCGGAGAGGTTGAAGAAATCCATCGAAGAGACGGCCAGGATCCTTCGTTATGATTTTTTTGATGAACTGCTCAGGGAGCAGGGATATACCCGCATTGCGACCGGGCATCATGTCGGCGACAACGCTGAAACCATGCTCTTCAACCTGTTCCGGGGGACGGCCCTGTCAGGCCTCAGGGGGATCAGGGTAAGGCACGGCAGCATCATCAGGCCGCTTCTGTCGTTCAGCAGGAAGGAGATTATGGATTACCTCGTGGAGAAGCGGATCACCTGGAGAACGGACCGTACCAACATCGATATCGATTATGACCGTAATTTCATCAGGAACAGGGTGATTCCCCTGATCGAAGAGCGGTTCAGGCACAAACTCATGCCTGCATTGCAGAGAATCTCGGAGCACGCGGGGGAACTCGACGAGTTCATTGAACGTCATCTTGATCGACTCATCGGAGAGCGTTCCGGCCTTGACCTGAAAGCCGGCAAGCTGCATATCGTGACAATGCTTGATCTGACGCTTTTCGAAAGGAAGGAGATACTGAAACGGGTTTTCAGGATGCATGGACTCACCATCGACAGCAAGGCCCTGCAACGGGTCACAGACCTGCTGAGCAGGCAGTCGGGAAGAAGCGTTCCGGTTGGGGCTGGAATGGTGGTCGTCAGGAGAGACGGGTATCTGAGGTTCCTGGCTGCCGAGCCTTCCGCCGGGGCAGACGGCTCGGCCTGACTCTCAGTTCCTGACGGCAGGTTTCTTGAAGGCCGCAAGCGGCATGTCGGCTGTAATGATGACCGATTCGAGGTTCTGGTGCACCTTGAGATGCTTCAGCAACGCCTTTGCCGATTCCGATGTCCTTGTGCCGGCAGCGCTCGATAATTCGATCGTGCCCCAGAGAAACGTTGACGCGAAAAATGCAGCCCGACGATCTTTGTAAACCCACTCTGACTGTCCTTTCAGGCCGTCATCGAACTTGACCGACATGGATATCTGCTGGAGGCGGTCAAGGTTGCCTACTGATTTGACGTCGCGGTTCTTGGATGTTATGCTCTGCAGGGCGCCGGATGTCCACTGCGGCGAAGCGAGGGTGAACCAGAGGTGCGACTTGTAGGCGGTCTTTTTGATCATTGAGGCAGAAACGGAATCCCTTTCCATGAAATGGCCTGAAGGGCGGATGAACTCTCCCAGCATTCCGCTGCTGTTTGCGATGGCCATTTTTCCCTGACCCATTGGGCAGACCCAGAGGGTGCTGTCGATTTCGTATGCACGGCGACCGCCAATTTCTGCGGTTTTCATGCTCGCAGCCTGGAGCACAGGGGCGGAGGCCTTGCCGGTAACCGGTCCCCAGACCATGCCGATATAGTTCTGCTGTTTTTTGCCTGAACGCTGGAAACTGATGAGAAGGGTGTCGAGGTCCTCGGAGAGGTCGATGTTTTTCTGTTTCATCAGCTCGTCGAGCCTTTTGCTGGTGCTCAGGAATGGGGTTTTTTTGAGCGAATCCGGAATGGCCTCTTTCCAGAACCGGCTCTGCCGTATGTCTTTCAGTCCTACGTAGATCATGGCGTCGGACGAACCCGGCATGTTCTGGATGATCGAGGTGAGTTCGGGAGAGAGTTGTTCAGGCTGTACGCGCGGTTTCTGCCAGTTGACCCACAGGAGGGTGATCAGGAAACCGGTCAGTCCGATCACGAAAAGTGTGGCGATGACTTTCGGGCCTTTCTTTTTGGGGGCCTGCATCGCAGGCATCACCGGCGGGGTCTGGTTGCCGCTCATACGTTAATACGCTGTTAGGAGTTGTCCTTGATTGCAAGGCGGGCAAGTTCGTCGCACCGGTTGTTGTACGGATTGTCGCTATGTCCTTTTACCTTGTGAAAGGTGACGCGGTGTAATCTAATCAACTTCAGGATATCCTGCCAGAGATCGATGTTTTCAACAGGTTTCTTCGCTGCCGTTTTCCAGCCGTTTGCCACCCACCTTTTCAGCCAGCCTTCGTTTATGGCATTGACCAGGTAGCTCGAGTCGCTGTGGACTTTTACGTGGCATGGCTCCTTGAGGGCTTCGAGACCCTTGATGGCGGCCATCAGCTCCATACGGTTGTTCGTCGTTGCAGGATCGTAGCCGGAAATCTCTTTCGTCTTCCCTCCGTACATGAGCAACGCACCCCAACCCCCTTTGCCGGGATTTCCGCTGCATGCGCCGTCGGTGTAAAGTATGATCGTTTTTTCCATGGGTACAAATTGGGCAACAGACAATGGACGCGGCCAAAAAAAAGGCTCAACCATCGGATGAGCCTTAATATTCCTGGGTACAGGTATTCCGGTTGTGCCGGAGCTTACTTCAGTAGCCTGGCAAGTTCGGCGGTGCCAGTCTTGGACATGATTTTCATTGCCTTGGCGGAGATGCGAACCTTCACCCAGCGTTTTTCTTCTTCGATCCAGATCCTCTTGGTGTGAAGATTTGGCTCCCAACGGGTACGGGTGTGGTTGTTGGCATGGGAAACGTTATTGCCGTATATAGGCCTTTTACCGGTCAGCGCGCAAACTTTGGACATGATGGGATCGATTGACGTTAAAAAATGAAACGGAATATAATAAATCGTTCGGAAATACGAAAACAGAACAGGGGGGAATGATGAATTATGAATGCTGACTTATGAATTGAAGGAAGGGAGAGACTTTAATTTTCTTCCATTCAGCATTCATCATTCTCTTTCACGGTCTTATGCCTACTGCGCAGACCATCATCGAGAGCACGTAGAGAAGTGTGCCGAAAGCGTTGTACCAGACGGCTTTTTCCGCAGGATGGGCGATCAGGATTTTCTGCATCGGAATCTGAAGCACAAGAAGCGTCGTGGCTATGGCTGCTGATGTCGTCGAGCCTTTTGCCATGAGGATCGCTATGGCTGCGATCTGGGCGAGGTCCATGACGAATGACGCAAGTATGGCCGCCTTTTTCTCTCCGAGCTGGACAGGGATGGAGCCAACCTTGCGGATCCTGTCGCCGACGACCGATTTGAAGTCGTTCAGGGTCATGATGCCGTGCGCTCCAAGGGAGAAAATGACAGCCAGGGCGATCGATTCCTTCGACGGGACTCCCTGGGTAATCGAAAAACTTCCGGTCAGCCAGGCGACCCCTTCGTATGCGAGGCCGACGATCAGGTTTCCATACCAGCCGTTTCTTTTCGCCCGGATGGGTGGACCTGAGTATGCATGGGACATCAGGACGCCGACGAATGCGATGGCAACGACATACGGATGGATCGACAGTGCGACGAGGAACCCCGTGAGAATCAGGCCGAAGGTGATCAGCCAGCTTGCCTGCTTGGAGATTTTTCCTGCAGGGATCGGGCGTTCGGGTTCGTTGATGGCATCGACCTCACGATCGAAGTAGTCGTTCATCGTCTGGGACATGGCGCACATAAGCGGCCCGGCGAGGATGACGCCCCGGATCAGGATGGAGATGTTCTCGGAGACATTTTCGCCTGTAGACACCACTCCGCAGGCAAATGCCCACATCGGGGGGAACCAGGTTACCGGTTTCATGAGCGGAACTATCGCGGAAGGCTCAATACGAAACCCTGGCCTGTTGACGTTCTCGAGGGCCTCCTGGATGATTTTCTGTCTGGACGGGCTTATGCCTGACTGGTGCAGTTTACCGTCAAGGTCCAGTTCAGGATTGACCGTGTCGCTTCCGTTCATGATTTACTTATTGCTTGCATCGGCTGGAAACAAAGCTCTAATAATACATGTTTTCCAGATAAAATTATAAGCATTTAGTTCGTAGCTGACCTGTATTCAGCCGTTATGCGCCGGTTGACTTCGATGATCCTGTTCATGTTCCTGAATGCCTGTCCGCTTTCGAGGCTCTCTTTCGACATGCTCATTCCGTCATCAATGCATCCGGCCATGCCCGAAACGTAGCAGGTTATGGCCGCGGCAAAGAGCGAAGCATCGATTTTCGCCTGCGGGGCCGATCCATCCATGATCTGGATGATGATTTTTGCGTTTGCTTCGCTGTCGCCACCCAGCAGGTCGTTGATTTTCCATCTTCCCAGGCCGAAATCCTCAGGAGTGACCTTATGGTGGCTTACCTGCCCATCCTGGAGCTGGACGATGCTCGTGGCTCCGCAGACGCTCGGTTCGTCCAGGCCTGAGCCGGTTTCGGTTTCTCCGTGGACGATCAGGGCGTGTTCGCATTCAGAGTGGATGAGCACGTTGGCATAGATATCCATCATCGACGGGTCGAACACACCGATCAGCTGACGCTTCACCTTCGCCGGGTTGATCAGCGGTCCCATCATGTTGAATATCGTCCTTATTCCGAGTTCTTTCCTGACTTCGGCCACCGCTTTCATCGAGGGGTGGTAAATCGGGGCGAACAGAAAGGCGAAGCCAGTCTCCCGGAACAGCGTCTCGGAGGCAGATGGCGGGAGATCGACCGTATAACCCAGGGCTTCGAGTACATCGGCGCTTCCGCATTTGCTGGTGATCGAACGGTTGCCATGTTTTGCGATCGGTACTCCGGCACCGGCGGCGATGAAAGCCGAAGCCGTTGAAATATTGAATGAACCAGTATGATCGCCGCCGGTGCCGCAGGTATCGACCGCCCGCCGATCGATATCGATTGGAGTGGATTTGGCCATCAGGCAGTCATATGCTCCGATCGCCTCACCGGACGTGACCCCCTTTTTTTGCAGAAGGGCAAGGATAGCGCCTGTTCCTGCATCGGTAAACCTGTTTTCCATGATCGAATTCATGCAGGTTTCCATGTTCTTGTCGGAAAGGTGCACTCCCGCGAGCAGTTTCTGTAAAAGCTCCTGTTGACGCATGTTCTGGGCTGGGGTCGAAATGAAAAAAATCGCTTAATTTCTATTATAATAACAATCTGTCCTTTTACCAATTATCGGCTCGCCAAGGGCTTTATTTTTCAGCGACACGTATTCATGGAGCACAACGACCTTCGGGCACACAGGGCAACCCTGCTCGACAACATCTGCAGGAAAATGTCCGCAGAGGCAATCGATTCCCTGCTGGTGACTGATCTGGCGGCCATCCGGTGGTTGACCGGGTTCAGCGGATCGAGCGCAAAGCTCCTGATAGCCGGGGGCTCCGCAGTGCTCTTTACCGATTTTCGTTACCAGGAGCAGGTTCTCAAGGAGACTTCAGGCATCGGTACGGTTATCCTCAAGGAGAGTTTCGCCTCTGAGCTGACATCCGGAAGCTGGAGCCTCGGCGACTGCATGGCCATCCAGGCGGACCATGTCAGCTGGCACGACATGCAGCAGCTTTCAGCAAGCCTCGAAGGGCGTCGTTTTCACGGCGTCACCGCCTTTTTTGATGAATTCACCGAATTCAAGCATCTGGCTGAGCTGGAGAAAATGCGGCACGCTGTACTGATCAGCGAAACGGTGCTCGAACAGGTCATTCCCATGATCTCTCCAGATATCACGGAGATCGATCTTGCCGCCGAAATCTCCTATCGCCACCGGAAACTCGGCGCGGAAAAGGACTCGTTCGATCCCATCGTCGCCGGAGGCATCCGTTCCGCCATGCCTCATGCAAGGCCTACCGTCTCGAAGTTCGAACCGGGGACGCTGATCGTCATCGACATCGGCTGCGTTGTGGAGGGTTACGCATCCGACCAGACCAGGACTGTCGCGCTTGGCCGGCTTCCGGATGAGGCCCGCAAGGTTTACCACACGGTGCTGCGTGCCCAGCAGATCGGTATAGAAGCCGCCAGGGCAGGCGTCGCCGCACGCGATCTCGACGCTGAGGTGCGCGGATTCATCGCACGCGAAGGGTATGGCGAAGCTTTCGGCCACGGCCTTGGCCACGGTGTGGGAATCATGGTTCACGAATCTCCGAGGATCGGCACCACCGCCTCCAAAACCCTTTACGAGGGGATGGTGTTCACCATTGAGCCGGGAATTTACCTTCCGGGCCGTTTCGGCGTGCGCATCGAAGATATGGTCCTGCTCGGCCCGGACGGAGCGGAGCCGCTCCAGAGGTATACCAAGGAACTCATCGAACTTTGAGGAGCATCATGGAGGGAGCGATGAACAGCAGCTATTGCATGGTCGTCACTACGGCGCCAGGCCGTCAGGAGGCTGAAAACCTTGCCGGGGGAATCCTGGAAAACCGGCTGGCGGCCTGTATCCAGATGGCGGACATCAGGAGCTTTTTCCTTTGGGACGGCGTCCTGCAGAAGGCTGACGAGGTCGTGCTTTCAATCAAGACGACCGAAAAACGGTATGCCGACCTGGAAGCCTACGTCCGCGAATACCATCCATACGATGTGCCGGAGATCATCAAGCTTCCCGTTACGGGCGGTCTGCCGGGTTATCTCTCATGGCTTGACTCATCCACTGAAGAGAAAATCAAAAACGATCAATGACCTTTCGGAAACATCTCTTTTCCTTTCCGTCCTTTAAATCCCGTGTCTCTTATCAGCCCGTTGTTTTCACTTTCCTGACAGGATTTCCTTCAGTTCGACCGTGGCTCCCGCCATGACCAGCAGGGGGTTTGCGTTGCGTTCGATCGAGCGGATGGACTCTTCTATGACGGTCGATGCACGATGCAGGTCGCGTCCCGGGAATGCTTTTACGAAACGGTCGGTAGATATCGAGATGTCCGGGTTGTTGAGATCCGGAAAGAGCGGGTCGATGCTCCGCCTCTTTACATCCTGGAAAAAGAGCAGCAGGGATTCGAGGAAAATGACCTGTTCGGGACGGGAGAGGTTTTTGGAGAGCTCTTCGCAGGTGGCGATCGCTTCGTGGAAGCGCACCGGAGTGAGGATGTTCCTCAGGTAATCGATCGCCTTGTTCCGGATGCCGATCATTGCCGGAGCTGCGCCGTCGCCGGTTCTGGCCTCCATCATTTCGAAGGCGTTGCCGAGGCTGCCCCGCGAAAAGCTGACGATGAACCCCTTCTCCATTTCGTCCAGCTCCGGGGCGCGCCTGCCGATCCATGCCTCAATTTCAGAGGGCTTGGGACGGGTGAAGGTTATGGCCTGGCATCGTGAGCGTATGGTCGGCAGAACCGATTCAGGTCTTGACGTTACGAGGATGAAGAGCACATGGGCCGGAGGCTCCTCAAGAAGCTTCAGGAGCTTGTTGGCCGCCGATGGGTGCAGCCTTTCAGCCTGTGAAATGATGAATACTTTTTTACCTCCGTCGCGTGGCGCCAGGGAGGCTTTCTGCTGGAGCATGACCACCTGTTCGGTCAGGATGCCCATGGATCGTTCCATCGCAGGGGTGAAGAACGGGTTCCTTTTTTTCTCCTCTATCAGGGCTTCGTAACGCTCCCTGGCTTCGGTGAGCTTTTTGTTCTCCTTTTTCGAAGGATCGGAGGATTCCAGCAGGATGGCTTCGACGGGGAAGAGGTACTCGATGTTCGGGTGCATGAACTGGTCTGCCTGGCGACAGCTTTCGCACTCTCCGCAAGCGCCATCGGCGGCGTTGGCGGTGTTGCGGCAGTTGAGGATTCTGGCAATCTCGAATGCCACAGACTCCTTGCCCGAACCCTCAGGACCGGCAAAGAGATAGGCATGGGCCAGACGATCGGTCGCGAGCGCTGTTTTCAGCACCCGTACCTGATGTTCATGGCCGACGATTGAATTCCAGCTCATGGCACTTCCATGTATTTATTCCGTGAATCGACAGGCGCGTCGACAGGGGTTCGAAATCCGAAAAAGGGCGGACACACCGGTCCGCCCTTAAGGTTTCTGTCATCCGTCCGACTTTCGGGCTCACGACAGGTAACAGCGGCGCCATCATGCCCGGCTGATCAGATGAAGGTCAGCCAGTTGTAGGGATCTTCGCCGTTCTGCACCACCTTGAGGTAGTGGTTCTGGAGCGCCTCGGTGATCGGGCCGCGTCTTTCGTTGCCTATCGGGTATTTGTCGACGCTTCTGACCGGGGTGATCTCTGCTGCCGTTCCGGTGAGGAATATCTCGTCAGCGATATAGAGCGCTTCACGGGGAATCAGCGTTTCACGCACTTCGTAACCGAGCTCCTTGGCGATCTGCATGACTGCGTGACGGGTAAAGCCAGGCAGAATGGACTGGGCGGCCAGGGGGGTGTAGATGATGTTGTGCCTGATGACGAAGATGTTTTCGCCGCTGCCTTCGGCGACGTAGCCGTTGGTGTCGAGCGCCAGGCCTTCGGCGTAGTTGTCCATGAGGGCTTCCATCTTGATGAGCTGGGAGTTCATGTAGTTTCCGCCCGCTTTGGCCCATGACGGCAAGGTGTTCGGAGCCAGGCGGTTCCAGGACGAAACACAGACATCGACGCCGTTTTCGAGCACATCTTCACCGAGGTAAGAGCCCCATTCCCACGTCGCGATGGCGACCTCGATCGATGCACGGTGGGGATTGACGCCAAGCGCGCCCTGGCCACGGAAGACCAGCGGCCTGATATAGCAGGCCTTGTGGCCGTTAGCCTTTACGGTAGCGATGATCGCTTCTTTTATTTCAGTCTCTGAGTAAGGGATTTCTATGCGATAGATTTTCGATGACTCCCACAGGCGCCTGACGTGTTCGTCAAGAAAGAGAATTGCCGAACCTTTCGTCGTATCATAGCATCTTATGCCTTCGAAGGTTGACGATCCGTAGTGGGCGACATGAGACATAACATGGATTTTGGCATCACTCCAGTCGATCAGTTCACCGTTCATCCATATTTTTAAAGACTTGTTCATGACGATGGCATTGGGTTGAAAAACTGTATGGGTATAGACTTGTAAGATAGTCTGTTTTGCCTTTTTTAAAAGAGTGCGGCTATAAATCTGTTCCCTCTTTTGACATGTCCGACGATAATTGCGGGGTGCGGAAACGCTTCGAAAACCCATGGGCGCCGAGCACTCCGAAATACAAAGGGCCGCCATTTCCAGGCAGCCCTTTGCGTCGACGGTATGGAGCCTGAATCAGTAGATGCGTTCGTAAACGCCTTCGACTTCGCGGAGGATAGGGTCGTAGGCTACGGCGGCCCTGCCGAAACATGTGCCCAGTGACTCATACATGGCGACATGGTCCAGATCGACATAGCGCTGGGCGATGGCTTTCGAGGCTTCGATATACTCGATCTTGCGACCCTTGACCTTCGAAATGGTCACGCCGGTCTTGCCGTCGAGCAGCAGGAGGACTGCCGCCGCACCGGCTTCGAAACCGAAATTGATGTCGTAAGCCGAAGAGTTGCCTGCACGGACGAGATGGCCGGGATGGATTTCGCGCACCTCCGGGATTTCGTAGATGCCTTCGACGAACATGCCGGTCTCTTTCATGAACAGCGGCATGCGGGGATCGGTCTTGAACCTTTTCTGGATCTGCTGGCAGACATACTTTCCTGCGCCGGCAAGTTTCTTGTGCCCGAACGCGTCCACCCCGGCCGATTCGTCGACGATGTCCGTGCCGTCTGCATTTTTCATGCCCTCGGCCACGACGATCGTGTAGGTGCCGCTGTGTACGTCGCTCTGGCGGATGCGCCTGGTGAACCGTTCGACGACGTGTTCGTAGACGACATCCCAGTCAACCGGGATTTCGGGGATCAGGATGCAGTCCGCCTCTGCGGCAACGCCGCTGCGGAACGCCGTGTGGCCTGCATAGCGGCCGAACACCTCGGTAACCAGCACACGGTTGTGCGTACGGCCCGTGGTTTTGAGGTCTTCGACGAACTGGGCGATGCGGTTGATGGTCGAGTCGCCGCCTACAGAATAGGTCTGCAGGTCGAGATCCATCGTTTTGGGAGCATGGATGCACTGGATTCCGTTCTGGTTCAAGTCGATCATGACGCTGCCGGAATCGTCGCCGCCACTGATGATCAGGGCATCGAGCTCGAACTTCTTCATTCCCGCCTTGATGCGGTTGTACTTGTCGGGGTTGCTGATAGCCTTGATCTTGACCCTTGAGTGACCGGCTTCGGAACCGGCGAAGTTTGCGTCGAACTGGTCCAGGCGGGCGAGATCGAACTTGACTATGTGATCCTGGTTCAGGAGGTTGTACAGTCCGGCATAGCCGTTTGGTATGACATAAAATTCCAGGCCTTTTTTCAGGGCCATAAGCGCAGCGCCTTTGATGACGGCGTTCAATCCGCCGCAGTCGCCACCGCTTGTCAGGATGCCGATTTTTTTCACAGTGTTCTCTCCTCGGTTGCTCAGGTTAGTTTTTGAAGGCTAAAATTGATTAATTACACCGTGATGTATACGGTGCAGCCTATGATGACCAAGATAAGGATTTGTATGATATTTCATTGCTGCATGATGAAATGCCGGAACGGCGAACCCCTGAATTTATCTGTACATGACCTTTCTTGACCATCTTCGAATCGCCTACGTCCATCTCCGGGAAAGGAAGCGCCAGACCATTCTGACTGCGCTCGGCGTTGCTGTCGGTTCAGCGATGATGATTACTACCATCGCCGTTGCGAGAGGTTCGACGAAAAATGTTTTCACCAAGTTGATCGATATCGCTCCCCACATTACCATCGGAGCGGAACGGCTCGTCCCCGAGGTGCCGGACAACGTCATCGGGGTGATGACTGGCAGGGTCGCCATGGTCGAAAAAAATTTGACGACTGACAGGAAGGTGGTCATCAAGAACTATGTCCAGGTTGTGGAGACCATCAAACCTATCAAGGAGATCGCGGATATCTCCCCGTTCGTGACGAGCAAGCTGCTTGCCCGAAACAAGACGCGATATACCCCCTGTTTCGCAAAAGGCGTCGTTCCTTCGCTCGAAATCGACATCGCCAACCTGAAAAAGAACCTGATTGAGCCGGGCGCCCTCTCCGAACTGGCGTGGACCCCGAACGGCGTCATCCTCGGCCACATGCTTGCCGATAAACTGAAGGTCGGTTACCGGGACCGGATCGTGCTGGTCGACAAGAACGGGCAGGAGTATCCTGTGACGGTCGTAGGACGCTTCAAGAGCGGGTTCAACGAGAAAGACAAAAAAGAGGCATATGTCAACCTCGCCCTTGCCCAGCGGATGGAGTCCCTTTCCGCCAACACGGTCACCGGCATAGGCCTCAGGATAAATGAGATCGGGCAGGCCGACGCCATCGCGGCAAGGATAGAGAAGATGACCGGTTACGATACGAAGAGCTGGAGCGAAAGCAACAAGAACGTCCTCGACTTCTACAACAGGAATTCGACGATCACGCTTGTGCTGGTCGCATTCGTGTTCGTGGTCGCCGGGCTCGGCGTTTCGTCGGTGATGACGACAGTCGTGCTGCAGAAGGTGAGGGATATTGCCATCATGCGCTCGATGGGCGTGCAGCGGCAGAGCATTTCGCTCATCTTCATGCTTGAGGGGCTCATGATCGGTGTCATGGGGGTGTTTGTCGGAAGCCCGGCCGGGCACCTTATCTGCCAGCTTGTCGATTCGATAAGGTTTCAGGCGAGCAGCGCCGGTGTGATCAGCAGCGACCGCATCAACCTGTTCGAAACGCCCGACGCCCATGTCATCGTCATTTTCTTCGGGATCCTCATCACGGTGATCTCTTCAGTAGGCCCGGCTCGCAGGGCCACGAGCTATCTCCCCGTGAAGGTGCTAAGGGGCGAGGTGGGATAGTGCAGGGAGAATGACGGGGGTGGGAGAATGTAAGAATGGACGGAATGGACGGAATGGACGGAATGGACGGAATGGACGGAATGGACGGAATGGACGGAATGGACGGAATGGACGGAATGGACGGAATGGACGGAATGGACGGAATGGACGGAATGGACGGAATGGACAGAATGGACGGAATGGACGGAATGGACGGAATGGACGGAATGGACGGAATGGACGGAATGGACGGAATGGACGGAATGGACGGAATGGACAGAATGGACGGAATGGACAGAATGGACGGAATGGACAGAATGGACAGAATGGACAGAATGGACAGAATGGACAGAATGGACAATTCAGGGAAAAAAGCTCTTTCTTCTGTCCATAACGTCCATCTCTTACATTTGTCCATCAAGTCCATTCCGTCCATTTCTTACATTCTCCCCCCATTTTCCACTTTACTCGATAATACACACGGCGTGGGCACAGGCGCCCTCTTCACGGCCTACGTAACCGAGTTTTTCGTTGGTGGTCGCCTTGACCGATACGGTGCTGATGTCCATGTCGAGGCAGCGGGCGATGTTGCGGCGCATGTCGGTGATGTAGGGGGCGATTTTCGGGCTTTCGAGCAGCAGCATGGCGTCGACGTTCACCGGTTTGAACCCTTCCCTGTCGAGCAGTCTCCGTACGTGCTTCAGGAGGATCATGCTGTCGATGTCCTTGAACTCCAGGCTGGTGTTCGGGAAGTGGAGGCCGATATCGCCGAGGGCAGCTGCGCCGAGCAGGGCGTCGCTGATCGCGTGAAGCAGGACGTCAGCGTCGCTGTGACCTTCAAGGCCGATAGGTGAGGGAATTTCTACCCCGCCGATGACCAGTTTCCGCCCTTCGATGAAGGGATGGACGTCTATACCTATTCCTATGCGCATGCTTTACAGGGATTGATGTGAGTGAAATGATGTGGGATGAAAGATAGAACAATTCACGAAAAAACGGAACCATGCGATCCTGTTCCGTTACAGGTGGCATTCAATCAGAATTGGGTGTTTCGCACCAAGGTCTTAAATTGAACAGTGTCGCGCGACACCGGCACTTTTGTTATGACGTGATATGGAGAGGGCTACATGAATTTTGATCGTTTGCAGCGTTTTTTCTGGTTTTGCGCCGGTACTCCGGCCGAAATCATAGACAAATATCCGACCGAGCACGCCAAATATCTCGGTATCGGCGCGACGATCTTTTTTACCGCACTGTTCGCCGGTCTTTCGGGAGGTTATGCCCTCTACTTCGTCTTTTCCGGAACTGCAGCCGCCTGGGTGGCCTCTCTCCTGTTCGGATTGCTCTGGGGGTTGGCCATTTTCAATCTTGACCGCTATATCGTTTCGAGCATCAGAAAGACCTCGAAGGGCAAGACGCAGCTCTACCAGGCTTCACCGAGGTTCATCCTTGCCGTTCTTATCGCCATTGTCATCGCCCGCCCGCTCGAACTGAAAATATTCGACAAGGAGATACACGACAAGCTCAAGGAGCGATACCTGCTTGACCAGAAATCGCAGATCATCAAGCAGCAGGACTCGTTCAGGGAGAAATATGCGCTCGAACTGTCGAGGATCGCAAAATACCAGGGAGAATACGACGAGCTCAGCAAGGAGACGGGACGGTTGCGGGAAGAGCTCAAGGCCGAGGTTTTCGGAGCCAGGACAGGGACGACCTCAGGGGTTTCCGGCTACGGCACCTATGCAAAGAACAAGGAGTCTGTGGTGCTGGGCAAGGATGCGCGTCTGGCATATCTTTCAAGGGAGCTCGCATCTCTCGAAGAGTTCCTGAACCGGCAGAAAGCAGCAGAGGGGATGAACAACCAGATGATGCTTTCCGAGGAGATACTTGACCAGAAGGCCTCACGGGCCGGTTTTGCAGACAGGAACTGGGCGCTCGGCGCGTTGACCCATTCGAGCGACGACGTCAGCCGCTCTTCCGCCAACGCGGTTTCGTTCATTACCCTACTGCTGATAGCGTTTGAATGTGCCCCTCTGATCGTCAAGCTGCTTTCCGATGCGGGTCCTTCCGATATCGATATCAGGGAGACGGAAGGACGGATCATCGCCCAGCTCATCGACCCCTCGTTCTTCAACAGAAACCGCCTGACCCGTCAGTACGGCACACCGACGTTCACCGCCGGAAAGAGGTTCAGAAGCAGGGCGATCGGTAACAGCAGGAGGAGGAGATAGGGGGAAGAAATGCTGAATTATGGATTATGAATGCTGAATTATGAATGACCGGGGGTCTTGACTCTTGATCTCATAACTCATTATTCTTTTCCGCCTTTACCCGGTTATCAGGCTTCCGACATACTTTTTCATCGATATGGCGCCTGGCTGTGAGAAGTGCTCTTCCATGGCTATGGCGATCTTTTCTCCGATGTCGGGGTAGACGAAGTTCATGGTGCCTATCTGGATGGCGCTTGCTCCGACGAGAAGGAACTCCATGGCATCGGTGAACGAGGCGATGCCGCCCATGCCTACCACAGGGATCTTTACCGCTTTTGATACCTCCCAGACCTTGGCCAGGGCGATCGGCTTTATCGCCGGGCCGGACAGGCCTCCGGTCACGTTCCTGATGAGGGGTTTCCTTGTGCGGTAATTCACCGCCATGCCTACCACAGTATTGATGAGCGACACCGAGTCGGCTCCGGCCTCCTCGGCTGCAAGCGCGATCGTGCTTATCGATGTGACGTTCGGCGTGAGCTTGACCATCAGGTGGCGGTTCGTGAGCCTGCGCAGGGTAGAGACGATCTCCCTGGTCGCATCCGGGCTGACGCCCATGATCATGCACTCACCCTTCACGTTCGGGCAGGAGAGATTGAGTTCGTAGGCGGCTATGCCATCGAGTTTGTCGAGCCTTTCGACCACCTGGCAGTAGTCATCGATCGATTTTCCGGCGATATTGACGATCACCCTCGTATCGAGCGTTTTCAGGAACGGCATCTTGTCGGTGACGAACCTGTCGAGTCCAACGTTGGCGAGACCGATCGCGTTGATCATGCCGCACGACGTCTCGGCGATTCTCTGCGGAGGATTGCCGGTTCGCGGTTCGGGGGATATGGCTTTGGTGACCAGTCCGCCTATTTTTCCAAGGTCACAGAGCCCGGAGAGCTCTTCCCCGTAAGATACGGTGCCGGAGGCGAGCATGACCGGTGATCTCAGGTCGAGACCCCTGCCGAGGCTGACGGCGGCAGGGGAGTTAACTTTTGCTTCTGTTGAGGCCATGTGCTTGTAAGGTTAGGCTCAGATGCGCGGCACTTTGAGGTAATAGCGCAGGGTATACTCCTTGACCATGCGGTCGGTGTTGTAGACCGGCGCGATGGTTTCGATGGCGTTGCGTACATGTTTCAGCCACCTGACCGGGATGTTCTGCTCGTCACGATCGTAGAAGGTCGGAACGATATGGTTTTCAAGCACATCATACAGCTTTCCTGCGTCGATGCGGTACTGTTCGTCGTAGTTGTCGCTCTCCTCTCCGTCGCCGATAGACCATCCGTTGTTTTCGTTGAAAGCCTCGCACCACCATCCGTCCATGATGCTGAGGTTCAGTCCGCCGTGCAGTACCGTTTTCTGGCCCGAGGTGCCACTGGCCTCCATCGGCCTGACCGGGTTGTTGAGCCATACGTCAACGCCTGAAACCAGTCGTTTGGCGACGCCTATGTTATAGTTCTCAAGGAAGATAACCTTGCCGAGGAACTGTGGCTGCTGTGAAAATTGGACGATCTGGCGGATGTAATCCTTGCCGGCGTCATCGTGCGGGTGAGCCTTTCCTGCAAAGAGCAGCTGCACCGGCATCTCGGTGTTGTTTATGATGGCGTTCAGGCGTTCGAGATCCTGAAAGATCAGGGGCGCGCGCTTGTAGGTAGCGAATCTCCTCGCGAAGCCTATGGTCAGGACATCCGGAGAGAGTGTGCTTTTGAGCAACCTCGACGAATCGATGGCCTGCTTGTAGGGCGTGAACTGATGCTGGTGATAGAGCTGGTTTGACAGGTAACGTGAGATATAGTCGAACAGGCTTCTTTTCAGGCGGTAGCGCAGGCACCAGAGCTCGTTGTCTGAGACCTTCGAAAGCACCGCTTCAGCTGACTCTCTCGACGAGAACAGGTCTTCGATGCTTTCGGTATGTTTTTTCCAGAACCGGGTGGTGAACCCGCTGCTCCAGCTTCTGGTGTGGATTCCGTTGGTGATGTGGCCGATCGGGACCTGATTCGGATCGTCGGTAGAGTAAAGGTGTTTCCACATCTCCCTCGACACCTCTCCGTGCAGTTTGGAAACGCCGTTAGCGCACCTTGAGAGTTTCAGGGCGAGCACAGTCATGGTAAACAGCCCGAAGGTGTTGTTGGGATCTTCGGAGCCGAGCAGCATCAGATCATCGAAATCGATGCCGCATTGCGAAACATATTTGTCGAAGGTGTAGTGCATCATGTCCCTTGAGAAACGGTCATGTCCGGCGGGTACCGGGGTGTGCGTAGTGAATACGCACTGGGACTTCACATTCGCTTTTGCATCTTCAAGCGAAAGCCCCTGCTCAAGCTCCCTTTTGAGGAGTTCGAGCGTGAGGAATGCCGAATGTCCTTCGTTCATGTGGTAAACGGCCGGGTCGATGTTCAGGGCTTCGAGAAGCTTTACGCCGCCGATGCCGAGAAGGATCTCCTGGTTGATCCTCATGTTCTGGTCGCCGCCGTAAACCCTTGAACAGATCCCCCTGTAATGAGGCTCGTTGGCCGGGATGTTGGTGTCGAGCAGGTACAGCGTCGCGCGTCCTACCTTGAGGCTCCATGCCTGTGCGTAAACGGTGCTCTGGGCGATGGTGATCTCGATGATGAGATCCTTGCCGTCCTTTGTGGTCACCTTGTCGACCGGCAGGCTTTCCGGGTACTGAAGCGGATAATCTTCGTTCTGCCAACCGTCATTGTTCAGGTACTGGCGGAAATATCCCTCTTTGTAAAACAGTGTGACGCCGATGAAATTGATGCCGAGATCGCTTGCCGACTTCAGGTGGTCGCCGGAAAGGATGCCGAGACCGCCGGAGTAGATGCGGAGGCTTTCGTGGATGCCGAACTCGGCGCTGAAGTATGCGACAGGATTGGCGACCAGCTCAGGCGCATGGTTTGCAGCCCAGGTGTCCTTTTCCTCGATGTATTCGTCGAACCGTTTTGTTACCTTGTCGATTCTTGCGGCGAATTCGCATGAGCAGCGGGCCTGGAGCTCCTCGGTGGAAATATGCCTGAGAAGTTCGACGGGATTATGATTGACCCTTTCCCAGAGAAGGGGAGAGAGGTTTTTGAACAAATCTTTTGCGTCGGTATCCCATGACCACCAGAGGTTTCGGGAGAGTTTGTTGATGGATCTGATATTTTTGGACATGGCGGGTAAGTGGATTTTGCTGCATCCTTTGGTGGTGCAGGTTCATAAAACGTACTATCTTAACTGATGCATCCCTTGTTGGACTTCAGTTAGGGACGAACGGCGTCAGGATATGCCTGAACCCAGCCGAATTCGTCGATTGACGGACAATTTAAGGCTTTCAAGTGAAAAACCTCAATTCACAAGTGTCGATTGATAATAAAGTAACAGTAGCGCACCTTTCCGATCTGCATATAGGCGGCAAAAATGATATCCGACAGATCGCAAGACTTGACCGTATGCTCGCGGAGTTCGTACGTCGCGGATACGACCATGTCGTCATGACGGGAGACCTGATCGATACGGCGGTCCCTGCAGACTGGGCGATTATCAGGGACGCCCTCGTCCGGCATGGCCTGTTCGAATGGAACCGTACGACCGTCATTCCCGGCAACCATGACCTGATCGATCTCGAAGAGGAGATGCGTTTTTATCATGCCCTCAATCCGGCCGAAAACGCCAGGTTGCGACGGGTTCGCGATCGTCTGGCACGCTTTTCGGAGATTTTCCGGCCATTGATTGCCGATAATGACGCGAACGCCGGTCTGCCGTTCATCAAAGTCATGCGTTTCGGTGATATATCGATCGCTTTTGTGGCGGTCAGCTCGGTCTTGCCCTGGTCAGGAGCTGACAATCCGCTTGGCGCAAGAGGCAGTGTCTCGCGTGAAACGCTTCGCGCCCTTCTGGATCAGCAGGTCGTGCAGGCGCTCGACGGAAGTTTCGTCATGGGGATGTGCCATCACGCCTACAGGGTTTATGGGACCGATGCCCTTGTCGATCAGGCTTTCGACTGGACGATGGAGTTCAAGAACAGGGATGAATTCCTCAAGGTGATGAAAAGCCTTGGCGTCGGTATCGTGCTTCATGGACACTTCCACAGGTTCCAGGTGTATCGCGCAGACGATGTCACCTTCATCAATGGCGGAAGCTTCAAGTACGCATCTGAACGATATGGAGAGGTGGTCGTCAACGAGGACGGAAGCTGGTCGCACCGGTTTGTGAATCTCAACCGTTAGCGGCAGGCGGTGTCGGTTTCCTGCCGCCGGTGATCTTCAGGTTTCAGGGGCGGGTGATTTCTCAGGGGCGTTCGACAGCTTTCAAACCCTGCTCTGTCATATACTCAAGTATCCGGTGCGCGTGGTTCTGGTCATCGCTTGCCAATCGCTTGAAAAGATCCCCGGTAAGCGAACTGCTGTCGCTATCCATAAAATCCTGGAAATGAGATTCGCCTGCCGACATCTCGACCTGAAGGGCGATGTTGAAGGCCTCTTCCCTGGAACAGGGCGACGAGGTAAAGCGTTGGGTATATTCGACTACCCTGGCGTTGTTGGCCCGGAGCGCATCGATATCCTTCGCCAGGAGGTTTGCGGGAAAAGACTGGAGCGGCCAGGGTTGTTTTTTCTCCTGCTGGAGCAGGGCGGCATGGCTTCTCTCTTCCATGGCGAGTTGCCACCAGAAATCTTCGTCTTCCGGAAAATGGTCATTGAAAAGGGTATAAAGGCGGGCCACATTCTGCTCGAGCTTTATCGATTCATCGAGAAGGTGCGTAAATGTCTGTGACATGGTCATGACAGTAAATGTTGACGGAATTACAGTTCAAGATAGTGAACAGTGACCAGATTATTTAAGCTCATCGCGACCTTCACTTGCCCATGCTTTTGAAAATCGTTTCAGGAGGCCAGACCGGCGTGGACCGCGGAGCCCTCGACGCGGCCATCAGCTCAGGCGTTGGTCACGGAGGTTGGTGCCCAAGTGGACGTAAGGCCGAAGACGGCACGATTCCCGGCGGTTACCGTCTCAGCGAAACGCCCTCCTCCCGCTACTCAGAAAGAACAGAATGCAATGTACGGGATTCCGACGGTACCCTCGTGCTGTCCAGAGGAGCGATACGCGGCGGTACCAGGCTTACGATCGGGCTTGCGCGCCGATATGGCCGCCCGTGCATGGTTGTCTTCCTTGACGGTACGCAGGACGCCCAGGCCGTTGCACGATGGATCGGGGATTGGAATGTCGAGGTGTTGAACGTCGCGGGACCGAGGGAGAGTTCGAATCCGGGCATCGGAACCGACGCCCGGCGCTTCATCGAGGAAGTTATTTGTTGCGATAGGTTGCGTACTCCTGCAGGCTCTTGACGCCGAACTCCTGGCGCCGCATGCAGTCGATAGCCTTGACCGAGGCTTCTGCCGCTTCGATGGTGGTCACGAACGGAACGCCGCTCTGAACCGAAGCCGAACCGATGGCCTCTTCGTCGTGCAGGGCCCGTTCGCCTCTCGGGGTGTTGATGACGAAATCGACCTTGCCGAGTTTGATGATGTCGAAGATGTTGGGACGACCCTCTTCACCCACCTTGAAAACCTTCTTGCAGTCGATGCCGTGCATCGTCAGGAACGCATGGGTGCCTGTGGTCGCCACCAGGTCGAATCCCATCCTGTAGAGCTCCTGGGCGATATTGATGATCTTCGGGTTCTTGTCCTGTTCGTTCACGCTGATGAATACCGTTCCGGAAGAGGGAAGGTGCATGTTCGCCGCCTGGTATGCCTTGGCGAACGCTTCCGGGAACTCCTCGGCAAGGCTCATGGCCTCGCCTGTCGAGCGCATTTCAGGGCCGAGGTAGACGCCGGACTTGACGAACTTCGAGAACGGGAACACCGGCTCCTTGATGGCCATGTGCTTCAGGCCGAGCTCATCGCAATCCTTCAGGTCGAACTCGCGACGCAGGTCGCTCAGCTTCTCTCCGAGCATGACGCGGGTGGCGATCTTGACGACCGGGATTGCCGTGGCCTTGCCCACGAAAGGAACGGTGCGGCTTGCACGGGGGTTCACCTCGATCACGTAAACCCTGCCGTTCTGCACTGCATACTGCACGTTCATCAGGCCGATGACGCCGATGTTTTCGGCGAGCTTCCGCGTGTACTCCTTCATCGTTTCGATGGCCGCCTTTTCGATGTTATGGTAAGGCAGGATCGAAGTCGAGTCGCCGCTGTGGATACCGGCAGCCTCTACGTGCTGCATGATGCCGCTGATGACGCAGTCGCTCCTGTCAGCGATCGCGTCGATATCGAACTCGACGGCGGTTTCGAGGAAGCGGTCGATCAGGAGCGGGTATTTCTCGGTGATGAAGAGCGCCTGGTCCACGTACTCCTTCAGGGAGTCGTCGTTGTAGATGATCTTCATGGCGCGTCCGCCCAGGACGTAGCTGGGCCTCACGAGGACCGGATAGCCGATCTTTTTCGTGATCTCCTGCGCTTCGGCGTAGCTGGTCGCCGTGCCGTAATCGGGATGCGGTATGTCGAGCTTCTGGAGCAGCGCACCGAACTTCTTGCGGTCTTCTGCCAGATCGATTCCCTTTGACGAGGTGCCGAGGATCTTCACTCCTGAAGCATCGAGCCTTGTTGAGAGCTTCAGCGGCGTCTGCCCGCCGAAACTCACGATCACGCCGAGCGGCTGTTCGTGCTCGATGATGCGGATGGTGTCCTCGAAAGTGAGAGGCTCGAAATAGAGTTTGTCAGCGATATCGTAGTCGGTGGAAACCGTCTCGGGGTTGCAGTTGACCATGATGGTCTCGTAACCGGCCTCCTTGAGGGCGAATACAGCCTGGACGCAGCAGTAGTCGAACTCGATGCCCTGGCCGATGCGGTTCGGTCCGCCTCCAAGGATGATCACCTTCTGGCGATCGGAGCGTACCGACTCATTCTCCTCTTCGTAGGTCGAATAGTGGTAAGGCGTTTTTGCGTCGAACTCGGCGGCGCAGGTGTCGACAGTTTTGAAAACCGACACTACCCCCAGGTGGTTGCGCAACTCCCTGACCGTGTTCTCGGTGGTATGGAAAATGTTCGCTATCTGGAAATCGGAGAACCCGTTTTCCTTGGCTTTTCTCAGGGATGCTTTCGGCAGTCTGAGCGAGAGGGCTTGAGCATCCTGGGACAGTTCAGTGACTGGTGTGGTCATGCGGAATCGTATTGGAAAAAAACTTGGAAAGTAGACCGTTCAATAAGATAACAATTCGGCGGCTTTCTTTAAAGTATCACTCAAAAAATCGTCGTGATCACCCTGATCTGCAACGCCGACGATCGGAGCGACTGAAGGGTGCGGTTCCCTGCGTCCTCCTTTCCACGAAATTCAGTCACAGGCTGACGTTGAGGGTCGGAACCCGCAACAGGTTGTCCGATGTGGCCTGAAGTCGGACAATTATAATAAAACGCCATTCCAAGTCAAAGCTTCCGGCACATGGCCGTTCATGCCGCGCAGGGAACACGCTGGCAAAGGGTCGCCATGTTCTGTCGGGATTAAAATGCATGGAAACCGAAGCGGCAGGTTCCCGGTAGTGGAAGTTTTTTTACATTATATTGTTTTTCGTTTTTCATGTAATTTCCGACCGGAAACACAAGCACCTACAGGATTAAAGCGATGAGTAAAAACACTCGTATCGATTCCATAGAATCGGCCTTAGAGGATATAAAAAACGGCAAGTTGGTCATCGTGGTCGATGACGAAGACCGTGAAGACGAAGGCGATTTGATCGCCGCGGCCGAGCATGTGACTTCCGAGATGGTGAACTTCATCACCAAGGAGGCTCGTGGCCTGCTCTGCGTCGCCGTTACCATGCAGCGGGCGCGTGAACTGCAGCTGGAACCCATGGTCCAGCGCAACACCTCGCAACACGAAACCAATTTCACCGTCTCCATCGACGCCATCGCAGAAGGGGTTACGACGGGCATTTCCGCTTACGACCGGTACATGACCCTGAAGATGATCGCCGATCCGACATGCAAGGCCGACGATTTTTCACGGCCCGGCCATATTTTCCCGCTCCGTGCCATGGACGGCGGCGTGCTCAGGAGGGTCGGTCATACGGAAGCCGCGGTGGACCTGGCCCGGTTGGCCGGATGCGAGCCTGTCGGACTGCTCTGCGAGATCCTGCACGACGACGGCAGCATGGCAAGGCTTCCTGAACTGCTCAAGCTGAAAGATAAGCTGGGCCTCAAGCTCATCACCATCAAGGACCTGGTGGCCTACCGTATGCAGCAGAGCAAGCTGGTGCATCGCGCCGTCGAGTCCCAACTACCTACCGCGCACGGCGAATTCAGGCTGATCGCCTACGAATCCTTCATCGACCAGCAGAACCACATGGCGTTCGTCAAGGGCGACGTCGATAACGGTGAGCCGGTACTGGTCAGGGTACATTCACAATGCGCAACCGGCGACACCTTCGGTTCGTTGCGCTGTGACTGCGGCCACCAGTTGGCGACTGCCCTCACCATGATCGAGAAAGAGGGACGGGGCGTGCTCGTCTATCTTATGCAGGAAGGCCGGGGCATCGGGCTCATCAACAAGCTCAAGGCGTACAACCTCCAGGATGAAGGGTTCGATACGGTCGAAGCCAACGAAAAGCTCGGCTTCAAGGCCGATCTGCGCGACTACGGCATCGGAGCCCAGATACTTCAGGACCTCGGAGTCAAAAAAATGAAGCTTCTGACCAACAACCCGAAAAAAGTGGTAGGCCTTGAAGGCTACGGACTCGAAATCGTTGAGCGAGTGCCTCTCGAAGTAGAAGCGAACGATATAAACCGTCACTATCTGCAGACCAAGCGCGACAAGCTCGGCCACATGATAGAGTCGGTCACCGGCAACGATCGAATCATTTTCGAACGGCTTGCCGAAGAGCAGTTGAAGCAGCATAAAAAACAGTAAAACTCCCTCGGGAGAAGGAACGACGATGGACAACGATATTCTCAAACGGTTGGACCCTGAGGTCTTCGCATCGATTGCCGGCGAGACGAAACGCCAGACTGAAACCCTCGAACTGATCGCCTCGGAAAATTTCACCAGCAAAGCGGTCATGGAAGCGTGCGGCTCGGTCATGACCAACAAATACGCCGAAGGGTATCCCGGAAAGCGCTACTACGGCGGCTGCGAGTATGTCGACGTGGCGGAGAACCTTGCCCGCGACCGTGCGAAGCAGCTCTTCGGATGCGAGTACGTCAACGTTCAGCCTCACTCCGGTTCCAGCGCAAACATGGCAGTGCTTTTCGCCGTGCTCAAGCCTGGGGACCCGATCATGGGTCTCGACCTCTCCCACGGCGGCCACCTCACACACGGCAGCCCGGTCAACTTCTCCGGCCAGTTCTTCAAGGCGCACTCTTACGGCGTTGACCGCGAGACCGGCATCATCGACATGAACAAGGTCGAAGAGCTGGCCCTCCAGGTTCGCCCGAAACTGATCATCGCTGGCGCAAGCGCCTATTCGCAGGGATTCGACCTGAAAGCCTTCAGGCAGATCGCAGACAAGGTCGGCGCTCTGCTCATGGCCGACGTCGCCCACCCGGCCGGTCTCATGGCGGCAGGCGTCCTTCCAAATCCGATGGCGCACTGCCATTTCGTGACGACGACCACCCACAAGACCCTTCGCGGTCCTCGCGGCGGTATGATCATGATGGGCAGCGACTTCGAGAACCCGCTCGGCATCACCATCAAGACAAAGACCGGTTCCCGCGTGAAGATGATGTCCGAAGTGCTCGACGCAGAGGTCATGCCCGGCATCCAGGGCGGCCCGCTCATGCACATCATCGCAGGCAAGGCAGTCGCCTTCGGCGAAGCCCTGCAGCCATCATTCAAGGTCTATGCCCAGCAGGTCAAGGACAACGCAGCAGCCATGGCCACAAGGTTCCTTGATCTCGGTTACCACATCGTCAGCGGCGGCACCAAAAACCACCTGATGCTGCTCGACCTTCGCAACAAGAACGTCAACGGCAAGGTCGCCGAGAACCTTCTGCACGAAGCAGGCATCACGGTCAACAAGAACATGGTTCCGTTCGACGACAAATCACCGTTCGTGACCAGCGGCATCCGCGTCGGCACTCCGGCGATGACCACCAGGGGCATGAAGATCGCCGAAAGCGAGCAGATCGTCAGCCTCATCGACAAGGTGATCACCTCGGCCGAACGTCCCGATATCGCGGATATCTGCCGCGGAGTAAGGGAAGAGGTAAAACAGCTCTGCCTTGGATTTCCCCTCGACGGATATGGTCCGCTGATCTGACCCTGCGCAAAATATTATGGCAAACAAAAAGGCCGGTGACCACAAAGGTTCCCGGCCTTTTTGTTTCCTTTCCGCAGGTGTTTTCAATTCGCCAGAGCTTGATCCTCTCCCTTTATGCCTTGTTGCTGACGGGTAGTTTATGTACAGCAGGGAGGTCGGGTTTATATCGCATTAAATGGAAATAAAGTTTCAAACCCTGTTTGTTGGTGAGGTTCGGTGCGTATATTAATAATTAGTATGCTATTGAAATATAATTTTACCAGGAGTGCTCCCATGAAGAGACGACTTAGCGCTGCCGCCGCATCATTGATCCTGTTGGCACCTGCGGCATCTTTTGCGACCAACGGCTACTTTTCCCATGGTTACGGAATCCGCTCCCAGGCTGTCGCGGGCGTCGGTTACGCATTGCCCCAGGACGGGCTGGCGGCCGCCACGAACCCGGCCGGTACGGCATTGGTTGGCGATCGACTTGATCTCGATGTTACCTTGCTGCACACCGACAGGGGAGCCGTCATCGGGAGCTACAGTTTTGACGGGAATGGAACAAAGGATTTCCTGGTACCCGAGATAGGCTACACGCGCAAGCTCAACGACTGTCTCAGTGTTGGCCTGGCAGTGTATGGCAATGGCGGGATGAACACCGACTACGCGACTAACCCGTTCGATCCGTCCGGCGCTTCAGGCCCGGCAGGCATAAGTTTCAAACAGTATTACGTAACGCCATCGGTGGCTTATAAGCTGAGTCCATCCCAGTCGATCGGTATTGGGCTCACCTTTGCCTACCAGACCTTTGATGCGAAGGGGTTGGCCTCTTTCGATAACCCCTATATATCCTCGGCTCCCGGTTATGTCACCAATCGGGGCACCGATTCCTCAAGCGGTTGGGGACTAAAGCTCGGCTGGACAGGAAACGTGACTCCTGACATTACCCTGGGCGCCGCCTGGTCGTCGAAGATCAAAACCGGCGATTTTGACAAGTATAGAGGACTGTTCGCCGAGGGCGGCAGCTTTGATATACCTGCCACCTATGGCGCAGGCATCGCCTGGCAAGCCTCGCCGGCATGGACGCTGGCTGCGGACTGGCAACGCATTGAGTACGGAAGCTTCAAGTCGGGCGGCAATCCCATGCAGGCGCTGTTCACGGGAGGAGCGCTCGGCAGTCCTGACGGTGCAGGCTTCGGATGGAAGGACGTCTCGGTGTTCAAATTCGGTGTGGTACATAAATACAATGAGAAACTGACCCTGCGCGCAGGTTACAGCCATTGCCAGCACGGTATTCCGGGCGACCAGACCTTTTTCAACATCCTTTGTCCCGGCGTCGTTCAGGACCACTTCTCTGCGGGTGCAAGCCTGAAAACCGGAGCTGGCAGTGAATTGAGCGTTTCCTATGTCCATGTGCCCAAAGAGACGGTGTATGGACAGCAATCGAATCCCTTTGGCCCTGAAGTCAATATTCACATGAGTGAAGAGTTGATCGCCCTCGGTTTCAGCAAAGTGTTTTGATGATGATTGAGCCGTGCTTCCGTTTAAGACATGCGCAATTCGCATAGGCTTTGTCTCGGAGCAAAGGAATATGTCAAGCCGGTGCGGCCAGGGATTAACCTTGACGGATATGGCCCGCTGATTTGAACCCTGTTCTCCAACCACGGCGAAAAAGACCGGCGACTCTTGTGGGTTTCCGGTCTTTTTCAATTATAGCCCGCCATGACAGCAATGTCGGCCATCAGCAACCTCTTGCCGGAGGTGGCAGGCCCGGTTCTTTTATCGCAGGTCTGGTATCTGGTATCCCAGGGTATATTGTCGGTCCCACGATCACCCATAACCGGCTGATCGCTCAGGAACTTGTTGAGGAGTGTACATAAACGAAAAGGGCCACCTTTTCAGGCAGCCCTTTTTCATGTTCATCTGTCCTTTAAAGACAGGGTTAATTTTTGGATTTTAACCCACGGAATCAGAACTGATACCTGAGACCAACCATGACGTTGTGTCCAGCCCAGCTTACGTTCTCATTCTGAACACTGGTCATGTCGTCAGGTTTCAGGTAGCGATATCCAACGTCGAGCGTGACATCCTTAGCGACCTTGAAGCCTACGCCGGCACCGATCTGCCATGCGAAAACGGTCTCATTGACATAGTCATCGGGGGTATTGATGTCGGCAATGCCAAGTCCTGCCATCACATAAGGGAATACATCCTTGGATGCCTCGAAATCATAATACCCGTTGGCCATTACCGTCAGGCCCGATACATCGCCATACTGCGGGAAGTCCGTATAGTCATGTGCCTGATAACCAATACCAAGCTCAAGTCTTCCCGGCTTGAAGTCGTATCCTATTGCGCCATTTAATGCCAATGCATTATCAAGCCTGTACCCAATGCCATCAAACTCGGCATCTTCAGCAATGCCGATTCCGATGGCACCGCTGATATAGGGACCAGCCGATGAAGGAGCCTTTGCAGGTGGTGCCGGCTGAGGACGGGGAGGCGGAGGTGTTGGCGCTGGAGGAGGTAACACCACTTCCGGAACAATAACCGGTGCCGGTGCCTCCCTGAATGTGCCATTTGCTAAAGCCGTACCGCCTAATCCGGCGAAAACAGCAACGGCAATTGATGCGATTTTAAAAGTCTGTTTCATTTCTTTCTCCATTTAAAGTTCATAGCTGAATACAAGTCTGACAAACAGCTATTGAAATTTACCACACCCAAAACACAAGTTCATCGAATGACAAGAATTGACAAAATTGTATACATATGATTCATTAAACAGCGCTTACGTACTAAAAGTGCCTGAACGGCCACAAAAGTACTCCGGCCGAAATATTCCAGCACGACCGGTCATTCAATATCAATCGGCAATGAGCTGACAAAGAAATCTAATGCATTGGTTCAGGGGGTTTGCCGGAGGCAATGATATTCTTCCTGAGGGCAAAGAAATTGGCTCCCTGAACATAATAGGGGTCAGAAAAATCGATCTGCTTTTTACGCTCTTCGGTAATCCACATGACCGCTCCGATCATATCGATTTTTTTACTTGCCAAGGCAGGGATCAGGCTTCCGAACTGCATGTCCAGGTAGGTGAGTTTCCGGCCGGAAAAAACGGCGAACCGCTCCAGAAGTTCAATATTGAAGCCTACCAGGCGATTATCCTTGACCGCCGTAAACGGCAAGCCGTTGTCGCTGACCAGACCGACGACGAGAGGCGCTCCCGATTCAACTTTCGGTATGTCAGGCATCGAGCTCTCCCCCTTGTTCATCCATCGGTTGACCATGTCGTCATAGACGCCGTTTTTACGAATCTGATGAAGGAACCGGTTGAACGATAGCCGCAATCCGCCATTTTCACGATGGAACCCCAGGCCAAGGTCTGAAGAGAAGAGCGGAGGTCCGAAAACGGTCACCTCCGGCTGATGCCGAATAAGGTCGACCAGTTCGTCCGAAGTGTAGATCCCTGCGTCGATCTTGCCTGATTTCACCGCAAGAATCATGTCAGACGGGCTTTTGTATTGCAGGATTGTCGCTTTGGGAAAGGTTTTTGTCGCATAAATATCATGAACCGAACCCTGAAGGACGCCGATCCGTTTATCTTTCAGATCGTCAACCGATGAAATCCGGCCGTTCTTTTCAGTGCAACCGGTCAGCAGTACACAGCAGACAACCATGAAGAGTGTGACAAGATGAAACGATTTTTTCATGTTGGACAGGTGTGGAGTTGTCGGTATGTCGATAATACTGTAAAATAACAAGTTATCCGGGCTTGACCGACTGAATTCGATGAATCTGGTTATCATCCGGCTCTATCGGTTCTTCTGTATTGGCGGCCGCTTATTATTTCTTTTCGGCCAAAAAGATGATACTCCATGTCGGCGAACCTCCATATTTCCTGAAACTCGTCAATAACCATGGCTTGACCATATGAAACAGCCCCTTGCATGAGATCGCAGGTAAATCAAAACTGAAAACTGAACGGCAAACCAGCCATGACTTTCTTCAAATCTCTCCGGCTTTTCGACGCCAGAAGAAAAGTCAGTCGCTCCCTAGCTGGAATACATGTAAATTCAAATGAATATCGTTCATCCGGTGAAGATCAACTGAGCAGCTTCGATGGTTCTGTGCTCCTGAAACAGTAGGTGCGGTTCATGATCATGGATACATCGTCTTTCACAAAACCACTCGGGACCGGGTAAGTACCAATGAATACCATCCGCCAAGCCGCCGTAGCGGGCACTTTTTATGAAGCGTCCAAAGAGAGTCTCGTCAGGGACGTCCGTGACCTGCTGAGCCAGGTCAAAGAACCGGCTGAAGGTACGCCCTGCCCCAAGGCGCTCATCGTGCCCCATGCCGGTTACCTCTATTCCGGCAGTACGGCCGCGGCCGCCTACATCACGCTTCGGCGCCACGCAGCCGTCATCACCAGGGTTGTCTTGCTTGGGCCAGTGCACCGTGTGCCGGTCAACGGGCTCGCCCTTCCCGATGCGCAGGCATTTGCGACGCCGCTGGGGGTCATCGAAATTGACCAGGACGCCGTCCGCTCCCTTGCCGGTCTGCCACAGGTCGTGGTAAGCGGAGCCGCGCACCAGGCAGAGCACTCGCTGGAAGTCCAGTTGCCGTTTCTGCAGAATGTCCTTGGTTCCTTCAAGCTCGTTCCTCTCGCCGTCGGCAACGCGAGCAATGGCCAAGTTGCCGAGGTCCTGAACCGGCTGTGGGGTGGCCCGGAAACCGTCATCGTCATCAGTTCAGACCTTTCGCACTTCCATAAATACGATCAGGCACGGCAGATCGATCAGGAAACGGTTCAACGCATCCTGCACGGCGTCCCACTGTATACCTATGATCAGGCCTGCGGCGCTACGCCTATCAACGGAATGATACTTGCCGCGAAGCAGCATGGACTCATTCCCAGCCTGGTTGGGTTCTGCAACTCCGGCGACAAGGTCGCCAACCGGGACAGCGTCGTCGGTTACGCATCATTTACCTACACGGACCCCTCAACGGCAAAGGATGTCCCGCTTGACGACGCAGTTGAGCGAGGGAAGATCATGTTGTCCATCGCCCGGGCATCAATTTCGACGGCCCTGGGCAACCCCTGCACCGCCGACGAATCCGCAGGGTGGCTCCAGGAACGAGGTGCGGTATTCGTGACGCTGCATAAAAACGGTAAGTTGCGAGGCTGCATCGGCTCGTTTACCCCTTACCGTCGACTGCTTGAAGACATTAAAGCCAACGCCAGGGCCGCCGCCCAGCTCGACCGACGCTTCCAGCCGGTGACCCTGGCCGAATTGCCGGAACTGCAGATCGAAGTTTCACAGCTCTTCCAGCATAAACCCCTTACCTTTTCCTCTGAAGCCGATGCGATCGGCCAACTGCAAGGAGGAGTCGACGGCCTCATTTTTGAATTCAACCAGCACCGGAGCACCTTCCTGCCGCAGGTATGGGAGCAGCTTCCAGACCCGAGGCAGTTCATGGCCCAGCTCAAGATCAAGGCAGGCCTTCCACAGGACTTCTGGTCGGAATCGATCCGCCTTCTCCGTTACCGGGTTCACAAATGGGCTGAAAAACCTGCATCGGGAGGATGATGATGTCGGACTATCCTGCACGCTACTGGCATTCCACGGGAGACGGTCGCCTGCAATGCGACCTGTGTCCGCGGAACTGTATCCTGAGCGAAGGCCAAAGGGGAGTATGCTTCGCCCGGATGAACTCAGGCAACCGCATGCTCCTTACCACCTATGGAGGCATCTCGTCCGCCTGCGTCGACCCGATCGAGAAAAAACCGCTCAACCACTTCTACCCAGGGACAGGCATCCTCTCAATCGGCACCATCGGCTGCAACCTTGCCTGCAGGTTCTGCCAGAACTCCGGTATCAGCAGGGCTCGCGACATGCAATTGCTGCAATCGCAAGCCACCCCAGACATGATCGCCCATGGGGCTGTGCAGCTCGGATGTATAAGTGTCGCCTTCACGTACAACGACCCCGTTATTTTCGCCGAATACGCTATGGACGCAGCCGATGCGAGCCATGCCCTCGGCCTCAGGACTGTCGCGGTAACTGCCGGTTATATAAACGCAGCCGCACGGCGCGATTTTTTCAGCCGGATGGACGCTGCGAATATTGACTTGAAGGCATTCACGGATGAGTTCTACGTCAAGCTGACCGGCACACACCTTCAGCCGGTGCTCGATACCCTGCGTTACGTGAAGCGCGAAACTGCCGTATGGCTGGAAATCACCACCCTGGTGATTCCCGGCTGGAACGATTCCGACGCCGAACTCACCGCATTGGCGGAATGGATATGCCGGGAACTCGGCCCGGACGTTCCCATTCACTTTTCAGCCTTCACTCCGAGTCACAGGTTGACCGACGTGCCCGCAACCCCGGTCGCAACCCTTTTGCGGGCGAGAGACATAGCGCTTCGCGCAGGGTTGCACTACGTCTATACCGGCAACGTCGACCACAGCGACGGAGCCACCACCTTCTGTCCCGCATGCAAAACTCCTCTCATCATGCGCGACTCTTTCCAGATCCGCGAGTATCGAATCACCATCACCGGGAATTGCTCTCATTGCGGCGCGACGATCGCCGGACGCTTCGACCCGAAACCCGGTGACTTCGGAAACCAAAGGATCCCGATCTCCTTCAGGCCAGCCAACTCGTGAAGAGAACTTCGACGAAACAGGGGTGATCAACACGAATTTATGATCTTTTGCAGTGTATTTGGTGAAAAATAATACGATTTTATTACATTGTCTTTGCCTCTGGAAGTTATCGCAACCGTTAAATGGAGAGACAATGAAAAAACCACTTCTTCTTGCCTTGCTTTTCGCTGCCTTTGGCTCAGCTCCGGCATATGCAGGCTACTACATCAGCGGATCCGTCGGAGCCGGCATGCCGGGCGATGTGGAGTATGTAGCCCCGATTCCCGGAGGATACGATCTTTTTCAAAAGTTTGATACCGGGTGCACATTCAACGGTGCAGTCGGCTACAACTTCGGAACTTCAAGGGTGGAAGCCGCCGTCGGCTATCAGCAGAATGGTTTCAAAAATGGGGTCTATTCGGATGGTACAGTTATCAACAACTCCTGGAACCCGATTCTTAAGCAGTATGTTTCCGATTTCAATCTGTCGGTACTGACCGTCATGGCTAACGAATACTTTGATCTGACGACGGCATCCGGCATCAAGCCCTACTTCATGGCCGGCGCTGGCCTCGAAAGCTTCGATTCCGGCGACGGCTGGATTGACAAGACCTGTTTCGCATTGCAGCTGGGCGCCGGAATCGGTGTAAAAATCGCAAGGAACACAACTTTCGATCTCGGTTACAGGTATATCAGGCCAGTAGGGATGAAAGACCAGGATAACTGGCAGGTGAACTGGGAAACCCACAACATCCAGGCAGGCGTCCGGTACGAGTTCTGATCCTTTTTATCCGGCGAACGAGGCTGTCTCAAAGGGCCCACCAAAGGAGGGCGGACATTCCTGTCCGCCATTCAGGGCCTGATCTCCGAGGGCTCGCCGAACGAGTGAAATGGGTTTGAAAACCCGCCTTCCTATAAACTTCCGCTACCTCAAAAGGAGGGCGGACATTCCTGTCCGCCATTAAGGGCTTGCTCTCCGAGTCCTTGCCGATTGATGAAAATGCAGCTGATTCAGAAGCAACATTGAAACAGCTTCTTCGTTATAGCCGCATCAAATCTTATGAATACCCGACCGCAGTAGTTCCCTGACCAAAGATTACGCCAGAATTGATTACATTAATTTGTGTAGAAGTTATTGTAACCATTAAAAAGGAGATAAAATGAAAAAGACCCTTTTTCTGGCCATGCTGTTTGCATGCCTTGGTACAGTTCCGGCATATGCAGGGTACTATGTCAGCGGATCAATTGGCGCAGCCCTTCCTGGCGACGTGGAGTATAAATCACCAACTCCCGCAGAGGTCGATGCCAATGTGATGTATGACGCCGCGTGCGCATTCAACGGCGCCTTCGGGTACAACTTCGGAAACACCAGGCTGGAAGCCGCCATCGGCTATCAGCAGAATGGGTTCAACAAGGAGGTCGATTCGGATGGCGCGGTTTTCTTTACGGCGTTTAATCCGGTCACCCAGACGGTTGTTACCGATATTCATCTATCGTTACTGACGGTTATGGCTAACGGATACTACGATTTCAAAGCCGCATCCGGCGTCAAGCCATACGTCATGGGCGGAGCTGGTGTCGCACATTTCAATTCAGGCGACGCCTGGGTTGACAGCACCTATTTCGCCTGGCAGCTCGGAGCGGGTATCGGCGTCAAGCTCGCAAAGGATACCACACTTGATCTCGGCTATCGGCTCATCATGCCCGTAGGCGTTAAAGATCTGGATAACTGGCATGTGAACTGGGAAACCCACAACATCATGGCCGGCGTCAGGTACGAATTCTGAAAACTTTCGACACGGGGAACGCCCGGCAGCAGCCATGCAGGTTCATGACCGTCTGAAGTCCCCGCTGCAGTGCAGTCCGCCAGATGATTCCTGAAAAGATGACATATGTTAAATTCGGTAAAAAATTTACAAGGGCTACTTGAAAACGTGGCCCTTTTTTTGTCGCTACTATTGACCCTCTTGAACGTGCAGCAGCACTCAGGCAAGTTTTATCGCCTCTGCAAAGCCTTGTCACTTCAGGTTGCAGTAGTTGCTGGGTAGAAGACTTCGGAAATGATTACATTAAATGGTACGTGTGTACGTAATTGTAACCCATAGACGGAGAGAAAATGAAAAAGACCCTTTTTCTGACCCTGTTGTTTGCAGGGCTTTCTTTAACTCCAGCGAATGCAGCTCCCTATGTCAGTGGCACCATTGGCTATGGTATCTCCGGAGATCTCGTGTATGACAATGGCCTCAGGGAGGGTATGGATAGCGGCGTCGCCCTGAACGGAGCCGTAGGGTACAAATTCGGAGAGGTCAGGACTGAAGCAGCCATCGGGTATCAGCAGCACGCTTTTTCTGACGATACGTTTAATGTCAATCCACAGCTGTCTGTCCTCACGGTTATGGGCAACGGCTACTACGACTTCGCCGCAGGCTCAGGCGTCAAGCCCTATGTCATGGCTGGCGCAGGTATTGCCAATGTCCATTACAGCAATGATTTCGTCGACGGAAGTACGAACACCCATTTCGCATGGCAATTAGGGGCGGGAGTCGCCTGTAAAGTTTCCGACAATGTCTTGGTCGACGTAGGGTACCGGTACCTCAGGCCGACAGGTGTTCACGACAACAGCAACAATGACCTGAGCTGGACAATTCATAACGTCATGGCCGGATTCAGGTACGAATTCTGACAGGTCACTACAATCATGCATCAAGGCCAGAGGCACATACGCCTCTGGCCTTTTTCCATTTATGGGGCGCGGCGGGATGTTAAAGCAAGTTGTACATGTTGTAGAAAACCCTCTTGCCCTCCCCCCCCCCGAACCTACACGTCAGATATCTACAAGCAGCAGTGCGTAGCTGAGTTTGAGTACTGCTACGCATCCTATCCCGAGCGGGAAGCAGGGGTTTATGGTCCTGCGGTATGACCCTGGCCCGTAATGTAACGCCGTTTCTCAATAAACCGCACTCGAGGCTTGAACCGTGTTTTTCGGTTAAGTGGTGCCGATTGGCAGATAACACGGAAATCAATGTCATCAGAAGATTGCACGGCAAGCTGATGGGTTCATTTCCCTCTGTATTCTCACTTATACGCATCGACGACAAGCCGTTCACCTATTCTCTCCGACTTTGAATACACTGAACTTCAGGTGCGAAAAGATGCCTTGGTCGAGTTTTTGAAGCTTTGGCATAAGGATTGACGAAGAGTTTTGTTATGGCGAGATGTAAAAATGTGCTAATATTGTTTGTATTTTAATGTAAAATTCTCGTATTATTGGGAGTTTACAAAAAGATCTTACGATACCGAGTCCCCTACTGTAACCCCTAACAGTTCCTCGGATATGACGATGTTACCTCATAATCAGGTGGTTTGTCCTGAATCTTAAAATCTCACAATGTTATCGCTTGTTTGATAATGTGCGTATGAAGGCTATGCATTCTGTATGGTAAAGACTTTGATTGGAATTTGGTGACGCCTGAATTCTAATATGTTTCATAAGCCAGTAGGATACGTATATGATAAGTTGACGTGTTTTTGATCTCGATATGGTTTAGCTTGTATATCAAATGAATATGTTGGTTGCTTCCCAGAATTCTGTGATAGAGCGTTTTGGTTAATAGTTATTGAAAGCGATTATGGGGTTTGGTTGTGCGCGATTATACTCCGAAAGCTTAAGGAGAATACATTACTTATGAGGCGTGATCGAATAGTGTTATTGGTAAGTATAATTATGCTTACAGGGACTATGATTGTTTTTCGGGATATGTATAATTTTGCAAAAGATATCCATTATTTGTGGCGTGGTGAAATATTTACCTATCCAATTCTGTTGCCATTTTACATGGTTTTTATTTGTCTTATCCCTGTTGCTTGTTGTACTGAGAATAATCGCTCAGCTTATTTGGCGGTTTTGGTTTGCATTGTTCTTTCTCCCATGGTGCCATCAATTATTTTGATGATGAGTATAAATTACAATCCGATTCTTAATGGTCTGATGAACTATATATACATAATCATATTATTTTGTTTGTTTCCGGCAATTCTTGTGATTGTGGCTCGTGCAATTATAATATTATTGTTGCAGAGAATATAGGTTGTTATATGATATTACGCTGTGATAATATTGTTCTGAATAATAATGATTGGGGGGATTTATATGCCATGGTTTAGAGTCTAAATGGTGGGGCGGATCGTACTCTATTATTGACTAGATAGATTCTGTATCAATATGCCGATAACCGCTTGCCGGATCGTTTCGGTATGATGACTTTAATAAAACAACATTATTTAGGTGTGGTTTTGATGCATAGTAAAAGAAATGTGTTTTTATTTGCGGTAATTGCACTTGGGCTGGTGGTTTATGCGATAGGATATATACCAAGATATCCGATATGGGTTGATGACTTTTCATGTATAGGTGATGATGTTTTTTCAAGGATAATTGTAAATGGTCGATATGATCAGCCAAATCCAAGTCTTGGGAGAGGGACTGGTTTTTCTATGCTCGACTCTGCTAAAATAAACAGGATGTCAGATTCAGTCTTTGTAGGCCAGCATAGAGATGTCGTTATGCAGACTTTTAATGTATATGGGTGTGGTTGTGATGTTGTTAAAGGTAAAGATGGTGAAGAGCATTTGATTTGCAAGTTTAAACGTCAGTGGAAGCTGAAAAATATAGGTATGCGTAGTTCAGCTGATATTACAGATTTATCAATAATTCCAATAACTGTCATAAGATATGATTTTAAAGCTGATAATGATGGGATTATACGTCATATGAATGTACAGTTAATTAATATGACCCAATATAAAATCTCTTCTCAATATCAAAGTATAATTAAATAATTACAATTATGTCTGCGCCTACTTCTACATATACCATTCTCGAAGGCTCATGGCCAGTTCTCGCGGTTGGTAATCACATGTATTGGGTCCTTTATCAGGATGGTACGCCAATAGCAGAACTTCAGGCTATGCCGGTTGATGAAACTGGTAACATTGTTGATTCTGCATATGGAAAATTACAATTCTTTCAGTATTCATTAGATCCTCAAGCTGCACAGGATTTAGGAATATTGGGGCCGATAGAGCAAGGCTCACTATTTAATATGTACGATAATGCCATTGTTGCATACCAGTCAAATTCTTTACAAGATGCTTTGTTACACTGGAATGCTGGAAGTACGAAAATACCATACTTCAATGGTCTGAACGTTCCTTACTGGTTCTCATACGAGAACTCCAATACTGGGCATAGAGCGTTTGGTGAAGCTATGGGTCTTCCTGTTATTGATTTTGATCCACATCTTACTCCAGGTTTGGATTCGACGTTGGATCCAAATTGGATACAACATGCGCCAAATAACATTCTCCAATATTATCTAAACAATTGGAGGTTGACGGACAATATCATGTATAATTCCGAATATTCGTTATGGAAGGCATATTCCAATGGTTCAATTAGTCTTGATACCTATATGTTTTTCACACAATCGGACTCTAACTGGATGGTGTCGAGTCAGGATTCATCGGACTACACGTATACTGGATTGAATATGACTCTTGATCCGATCGGGGCCTTCTACGACAGCCAGAGTGCAACATACGATAATGCTCTCTCGATTTCCGACAAGACGGGGGTTTTGGTTGACGGGCAGGGGCGGCGGGCTAGTTTGGCTACGCTTCAGGGTTTGGATGTGAACCATGATGGGGTTCTTGGTGTGGCGGAGGCATCGGGGTTGAAGTTGCTGACAGACCTGAATGAAAACGGGCATTTTGATGCCGGTGAACTTAATGCGGTGACGAGTGCGATCTGGTCGGTGAACTGGAGCAAGCTCACTGGCGGTAATGCGGCGATGGTAGATTATGAGGTGGATGCACCGACGACGGAAAGCGCCTTGCCGCTTTGGGCAATCAATCGTGGTCAGCCCAGCCAGATTGATCAGAGGCTGGCCGTTCCTGATAGTAATTACCGGACATTGCGTGATACGGACAACATTTATGTGGTTGCTGGTAGTTATTTCATTTTCTGGACACCGGATCAGATAAAGATCAACAACTCCACCCGTAATACACTGATCGGCACGGATGGTAACGACAGCTTTGATGCTGGTTATTATAGTGCATATCAAAAGTTGTTTACGACCCCGTTGACGAATTTCCTCGGCGGTGGTGGAGATGACCAGGTTGGGGGATCCAGTGGTAATGACAGCATCTGGGGTGGCACCGGAAACGATACCCTTTTTGGCTATGCTGGCGACGATAAGCTGTATGGTGAGGATGGTGCTGATACGGTTCTGGGTCAGGACGGAAACGACTATCTGGATGGCGGCTCAGGTGATGACCGTCTGTTTGGCTATGTGGGCAACGATATTCTCAATGGTGGTGAGGGTAACGACTTGCTGATGGGCTTTACGCCGTCGAACGATGCCAAGCAGACATTGAATCTTGGTGAAGCGGACGACGATTCTCTTTATGGTGCATCTGGCGATGATACTCTGGATGGCGGTCTCGGAAACGATTATCTGGATGGCGGTACAGAAAACGACATTCTGTTTGGGGGGCAGGGTGATGACCGGCTCTTTGGCGGCGACGGAGCTGATGAACTGCAGGGGAATGAAGGCAATGACCAGCTTGTCGGTGGTGCGGGCGACGATAAACTTTTCGGGCAGGTGGGCAACGACATTCTCTGGGGCGGTGATGGCAGCGATATTATTGTAGGCTTTACGGCCTCTAACGAAGCCAAGCAGACGCTCAACGTCGGCGAGACGGACGACGACGTCCTGTATGGTGAAGCGGGTAACGACAACCTTTTTGGCGGGTTGGGCAATGATTATCTGGATGGTGGGATCGATAACGATCTTTTGATCGGTTTCGAGGGAACCGACTCCCTTTTTGGGGGTGATGGCGCCGATGAACTGCAGGGTAACGAAGGCAACGACCAGCTTGTCGGCGGGGCTGGTGACGATAAGCTTTTCGGTCAGGTCGGTAATGATCGGCTCTGGGGTGGTGACGGCAATGATCTGCTGATGGGATTTACCGGAACCAACGAAGCGAAACAGACATTGAACTCCGGTGAAACTGATGATGATACCCTGAGTGGCGGAGCGGGGAGTGACATTCTGATCGGAGGACTGGGAAGTGATCTGCTTTACGGAGGTGATGGGCGCGACGAGCTGCAGGGCGGTGTCGGTAATGATATCCTGTATGGCGATACTGGCAACGATAATCTCTTTGGGCAGGTAGGGGATGACATCCTGTATGGTGGTGAGGGCGATGACCTGCTCGTTGGTTTCACGGCGAGCAATGAAGACAAGCAGTCACTGATTTCGGGAGAAACTGACAATGATTATCTCTATGGAGGTTCCGGTCATGATACGCTCATCGGCGGCGCAGGTGACGACTATCTTGATGGGGGAGCAGGCGCCGACGTCATGGTGGGCGGAACAGGAAATGATACCTATATCGTCAATAGTGTCAACGATACCATTTATGAAGTCGCTGGTGAAGGTTACGATACCGTCATCACGAACAAAAACTACCTGTTGAATGCCAATATTGAAGAGCTGAGACTGCTTGAGGGGACCGTCATCAACGCTACGGGCAATGCGCTCGACAACCTGATCGTCGGTAACAGCTCGGACAACATCCTCGATGGAGTGACGGGTGCCGATACCATGATCGGTGGTCAGGGAAACGACATATACTATGTTGATAATACCGGTGATGTAGTGACTGAGATAGCCGGCGAAGGCACCGATACCGTCCAGAGCAGCATCAGTTTTCAGCTGGGCAGCAATGTTGAAAATGTGCTGCTGCTGGATTTCGCGAAACCGGAACTCGGTCTTGTCGATGGGGAAAAGGTTCTGGTTTTTGGCTATCCCAAGCGTAACGAACTCGACTACATGCAAGGGGATGCGGTTGAGAACTATCTGGGAACCTGCGCTCTCACCTCTATTGCCAACCTCATTACCCAGGCAGGTCGCCCGACGAGTGAGAGTCAGGTGGTCAACCTGGCAATTCAGAACAACTGGGCACTGAACGATCCAAGTCTGCCGGCCTACCAGCTTGGTGGATCTGACGTAACCCAGCAACGCGAAATCCTGGATAGTTATGGCATTCGCAACGATGTCGTGTTGGGGTATAACGAATCGGGGATTGCAAATCTTGTGCGTAGCGGCCGCGGGGTCATTGTCTCTGTCAATGCTGGTCAGTTATGGGGTGATGCCGCATATATCGGTAACGGAAGCGCCAACCATGCCATCACCCTTACCGGGGCAGTGTACCGTGAATCGGATGGTATGCTCATGGGCTTTTATATTGCCGACTCGGGACGCGGTCTTGTCAGTGATATGACCCGGTTCGTCGACATTGAGACATTCCGGAATGCAGCTATCGTCGCCGGTGGTTATTCCATCTATACCATCGCGCCGATCAAGTTCTGGCAGGAAGATATCGATGCTACAGGCAATGAGCTGAACAACACGCTGGTCGGGAATAGAGGTGATAACGTGCTCAAAGGGCTTGCCGGTAACGACCTTCTTGAGGGGGCAAGCGGCAACGACACCCTGTCGGGCGGAGTCGGTGACGATATGCTGGATGGTGGTTCCGGTGATGATGCTTACCAGTTCAGTCTCGGGGATGGTCATGAGGTGATCACGGACGAACAGGGAACGGATACCCTGGTGTTCGGCCAGGGCATTCGGGCGACCGATGTGGCGGTGAGTCGCAATGGCACCAGCCTGACACTTACCATTTCCGCTCAGGACAGTGTGCGGATTGACGGTATGTCCGGTGGCCGGGACAATGCAATTGATCAGGTCCAGTTTGCCGATGGTACTATCTGGTATGCCCTTGGTGACGGGAGTGGATTCAATGCGAGCTTGAGCGGAGGGGTGAAGATTGAGGGCGTGGCGACGCAGGGTCAGACGCTCACGTTGTCCAATACCCTGGCCGACCCAGACGGTTTGGGGGTGATGCGTTACCAGTGGCAGGCCAGTAGCGATGGCATAACGTGGAACGACCTTGACGGAGCGACCGGGTTGTCCTATACATTGGATCAGTCCTTCGTAGGACAACGGATTCGTGTCAAGGTCAGTTATGTTGACGGGCGAGGAAATGGGGAAGGCGTCAAAACGTTGATGACCGGTGCCGTCGCCAACATCAACGACTTGCCGACGGGCACGGTTACCGTCAGTGGCATTGCGATGCAGGGTCAAGTGCTCATGGCTGGAAACAGTTTGGCTGATAAAGATGGTCTGGGTATGATCGAATACCAGTGGCAGTCGAGCAGCGACGGAGTGTCGTGGACGAACATCGCAGGGGCTAAGTCATCGACCTATACCCTGTCGCAGTCGGAGGTGGGGCGCAAGGTACGGGCTGTGGCGAGTTATACAGACGGATTCGGTACACAGGAGTCCGTCAGCTCTGCGGCTACAACTGCTGTCGCTGTAGTGAACCATGCCCCGGCGCTCGCCAATGCAGTTGCTGACCAGAATACAGTCGAAGATGCTCTTTTCAGCTTTGTTGTTCCGACAAACACATTTACCGATATCGATGAAGGTGACGCGCTCACCTATAGCGCAAAGCTTGCCGACGGGAATGCGCTTCCGTCGTGGCTGAGCTTCAACGCGACAACGCATACGTTCAGTGGTACGCCCTCTTCGACTTCTTCAGGCACGCTGAACGTGCGGGTTACCGCTACTGACAAGAGCGGTGCGTCGATCAGCGACGATTTTGTGCTGAACATTACCAACCATGTCGCAGGAACCTCCGCAAACGATACCCTTACCGGCACCTCGCTCGTCGATGTTATTGACGGATTAGCCGGTAACGATACGCTCAATGGTGGTGGGGGCAACGATATTCTTTCCGGAGGCATCGGCAACGACACCCTCAACGGACAGGGCGGCAACGATACCTATCTGTTCGGCAGGGGAGATGGCCAGGATATCATCGGTTATGACAACGACTCATCTGCTGGTAAGCTCAACGTTCTGCAATTCAAGGCAGGTATAGCGCCGACTGACGTCGTGCTGACACGTTCCTCAAACCATCTGTTGGTCGCGATCGCCGGAACCAATGATTCGGTTTCCGTCAGCTATTTTTTCTATGAAGATGATCCATCCGGTCGTTTCAATCCGGTTCAGCAGATTCGGTTCAGCGACGGCACTTCGTGGGATGTCGCCACGATCATGGCCAAAGTGATTGCGGGCAACGATACGGCACAGAAGCTTGTCGGTTATGTCTCGGATGATGTAATCCATGCCGCAGGCGGGAATGATGTTATCAATGGTCAGGCAGGCAATGACACGCTCTACGGTGACGCAGGCAATGACACGCTTTCGGGTGGCACAGGCGACGACCTGCTCTATGGCGGAGCAGGCAACGATACCTACCTGTTCGGAAGGGGAGACGGACAGGATTCGATCAACTTTGATTACGACACTTCCGCAGGCAAGCTCAATGTGCTTCAGTTCAAGGCCGGAATAGCTTCTGCAGATGTCGTGGTGACACGCTCTTCTGCCCATCTGACATTGTCGATTGCGGGTACCGGTGACGCAGTTACCGTTCGTTATTTCTTCTACACCGACGACACGTCAAACGGTTATAATCCGATCCAGCAAGTAAAGTTCGACGACGGCACGGTGTGGGATGCCGCAACCATTGCGGCCAAGGCGATTGCCGGTAACGACACGTCCCAGATCCTGACCGGGTTCGTTACTGATGATGTTATCCATGCTGCAGCGGGAGACGACACCGTTTCCGGTCAGGCCGGTAACGATGTGCTGTACGGTGATGCCGGCAACGACATCCTGAATGGCGGTTCAGGCAACGACGAACTTGACGGTGGAACCGGTAGTGATACCCTCAACGGTGGTCTGGGCAGTGATCTCTATCGTTTTGCCCGGGGAGGCGGTCAGGATGTGATCGTCGATACGGACTCTACGGTGGGCAACAGCGGTCTTCTTGCGCTTGCCGGTGATGTCAGTTATGACCAGCTCTGGTTCCGACATGTCGGCAATGATCTTGTCATCAACATCATCGGTGGCACGGATTCGGTAGCGATACGTAACTGGTATTCAGGTTCTGCCAACCATGTCGAGCAGATTCGTTCCGGGGACGGCAAGGTGCTGACTGATGTCAATGTCGATGCACTGGTCCAGGCGATGTCGACCATGAACGCCCCGGTGATGGGTCAGACCGTACTTTCGTCAGCCGTTCAGACGCAGCTCGCCCCGATTTTGGCAGCCAGCTGGAATTAAATCCAAAAGGGGGCAGCATGAAACATTTTTCGGTAGAACAGACGGATGACGATCGTCCTGCAAGCCAGGCTGATCAGGTGCAAGTCTCGGAAAGGAGGGCAGCATTCGGGAAACGAGCCTGGTGGCTGGTGAATGCAGCTCTCATTCTCTTTGGTGTCGGGATGTTGTGGAAACTTGCTGCCACCAACGGTATGCGCAGGAATACCAAATATCCCTTCAGTCCCGACGAACAAGACATTTATTTCGCATGAGGTTATTCGTTGATGCATCTCTCCCGGGCAGAGTTTACGCAGGACGACGCCAACAGGGTTGTAGCGCTTGATGGATACAGGATTTTTCTGCCTGCAGGTTATCGGGGCTTTTCATCAGATCGTGGTGGATGAGATGACCCTCAAACACACCCTTTCTGCTGAAATGGAGCGGGATGAAGCTACGGGTGATGCGGTATTTGGCAACTCGGCGCTCCTGCTCGCGGCCAGGGAGCTCGGAATGACGGCCAGGTTGGTCCGACAGGAGCCGTTGCGTCTGGACAAGGCCCCTTTGCCGGCCATTGCGCGTCATTTGGATGGGCGCTATTTTGTGGTGGCCAGGTTCGATCCCGGTAACGGCGAGGGAGTTCAGGCGAACTCCCCGCGGCTGCTGGTGCAGCATGCCGGGCAACCTCCGGAAATCATCTCTGTAGAGGATTTTTTTTCACAGAGTACGGGTGAGTTGATGTTCTTCATGAGCAAGGCGACCTTCAGTGGAGCGCTTGCTCGATTCGATTTCACCTGGTTCATCCCGGTGATTATCAAGTACCGCCGATTACTGGGTGAAATTCTGCTCGTTTCACTGTGTCTTCAGCTCATCGGTCTGGTGACCCCTCTGTTTTTCCAGGTGGTGATGGATAAGGTGCTGGTGAACCACGCAATGAAAACCCTCAATGTCATCGCGATCGGTCTTGTCACGGCGACCTTGTTTGAAGCGGTATTGACCGGAATACGCACCTGGGTCTTCGCGCATACGAGCAGCAAGATCGATGTGGAGTTGGGTGCCCGCATCTTTCGTCATCTGCTCGGGCTTCCGCTCTCGTACTTCCAGAGTCGCAGGATCGGCGATTCGGTCGCCCGGATTCGGGAACTGGAGAATATCCGCTCATTTTTGACGAGCAATGCCTTGACGGTGTTGCTCGATATCGCCTTTTCGTTTGTGTTTCTTGCAGTCATGCTATGGTACAGCACCCCGCTTACGATGATCGTGATCGGTTCGATACCCTGTTACATCGCCTTGTCGGTCGTGTTCACACCAATGATTCGTACGCGTCTCGACGAAAAATTCAATCGATCTGCGGAGAACCAGTCTTTTCTCGTTGAAACCATCAGTGGTGTCGATACGGTAAAGGCGATGGCGGTCGAGCCTCGCTGGACGCACAAATGGGATCAGCAGCTGGCGGCCTATGTCACCGCCGGACTGTCGGTAACCAACGTGGCGACGATTGCCGGTGGTGGCGTCACGCTTGTCAGCAAACTGGTCACCGTCGCTATTCTCTGGATGGGTGCGGGACTGGTGCTGGAAAACAGATTGACGGTGGGTGCCCTGATCGCATTCAATATGCTGGCCGGACAGGTGTCGAGCCCGATCCTGCGCCTTGCGCAACTCTGGAATGATTTCCAGCAGGTTGGCATTTCCATGAGCCGTCTGGGCGATATCCTCAATGCGCCGACAGAGGTCGCCGCCCAAAGGACACGGCTTCCGAAAATCGCCGGGGCGATCGAGTTCGACCAGGTGTCGTTCCGTTACCGTCCGGACGCTTCAGACGTCATACGACAGGTCGACCTGAAGATTTTGCCGGGTGAAGTGATCGGTATCGTGGGGAGATCCGGATCGGGTAAAAGCACGCTCACGCGTCTGGTTCAGCGGCTTTATGTCCCTGACCGTGGGCGCGTTCTTGTCGACGGTCACGACCTGGCAGTGGTGGATGCCGTCTCGTTGCGCCAGCAGATCGGCGTGGTGCTGCAGGAAAACACACTTTTTAACCGTTCTATCCGGGCAAACATTGCCCTGGCCAATCCGACTTTACCGCTTGAATCGGTGATTGATGCCGCAAAATTAGCCGGTGCACATGAGTTCATCTGTGAATTGCCTGAAGGATATGACACGATCGTCGGAGAGCACGGCACCGGGCTCTCCGGAGGACAGCGACAGCGGATCGCCATTGCCCGCGCACTGATCACCAATCCGCGGGTTTTGATTTTTGATGAGGCAACCAGCGCCCTGGATTATGAGTCCGAGAAGATCATCCAGGACAACATGCGTCAGATTTGTGTGGGCAGAACGGTATTGATCATTGCCCATCGTCTGTCGGCCGTGCGAGATGCGCACCGCATCATCGTGATCGAACGGGGACAGATCGCCGAGAACGGCACCCACGAGGAGCTGCTGCGGGAAACGGATGGGATCTATGCCCATCTGTACAAGTTACAGCAGGGCCTGCAGTCTGCCGAGGCTTCCGTATGAACCTGTTTGCAAGACACCGTCAGTACGTTGCGAAGGTAACGTCACTCCTGTTGCATCTGAGGCGTCGTGTTTGTGCTGACAAAGGGGCCGGTCCCGTCGAAGGTGGGAATTTCAGGCTGCGCTGGCAGGCCTTTCTGGAGCTGATGGCCCGATATCGACATCATGTTGCCCATTTCTGGTCGATACGGCATGAGCTGACGCCGCCAGACCTTAAGGCGCACGAATCGGAATTTCTCCCTTCAGCATTGGCATTGCAGACCACGCCGGTATCGCCTGCCGGGCGATGGGTTGCCCGTGTCCTGATGGCCTTGCTGACGGCGTTGCTGTTGTGGTCGGTTTTAGGCCGGATGGATATTATCGTGAATGCGACGGGCAAGATCATTCCCTCTGATCGCAGCAAAACCATTTCTTCCGTTGAAACTGCTCGTGTGGATGGGCTTTTCGTTGAAGAGGGAAAGAGTGTCGCCGCAGGTGATCTGCTAATCGAACTTGATACCCGCATGAGCGATCGGGAACGTGATAAGGCTGCAGGTGATCGGGAAACGGCGCTCTTGCAGGTCGAGCGCTCCCGTGCACTCCTGGCTTCGATTGCGGCTGACAGGCTCAAACAGATCGATGGCGTTGAAGGGGTGTCGGCGGGACGTGTTGCTGATGCAAGGCGTCATCTGGAAAGTCAGTGGCAGGATTTTGAAGCGAAGCTGATACGTTTGGACGGCGAGATGGCACGATATCGGCGGCAGTTGCCGCTCATCACCCAGAAAGCTGATGATTACAGGATTCTGGCGCAAGACCATGATGTATCGGTACATGCCTGGCAGGAAAAGGAGCAGGATCGGATTGAGCTGGAAGGCAGGCTTGCGGATGTCGCCAACCAGCGGCGCGCACATATTGCCGAGACGCGAAAAAATGCGCAGGACGCACTCAATGATGGGCTAAGGCAGGCACAGTCATCGGGGCAGGACGCTGAGCGTGCGGCTGCCCATAGTGACCTCTTGCGCCTGAGGGCCCCAGTGGCCGGTACCGTGCAGCAGTTGACGGTGCATACGGTTGGAGGGGTGGTGCAGTCTGCGCAGCCATTAATGGTGATAGTTCCTCGCAGGCACCAGGTCGAAGTCGAAGCCTTTATTGACAACAAGGATGTTGGATTTGTCGCGGAAGGCCAGCGAGCCCAGGTCAAGATCGAAACTTTCGATTACACCAAATACGGGACGCTATCCGGCCGCGTTTCTCATGTATCCCGCGATGCCATAGACCCGAATACCCAGACGACCAGTCCATCCTCTCCGAAGGCTTCTCAGGATGATCCGAAACAGGATTCACCCGGTGGGCCGGTGTATGCCATCAAGGTGCTTCTGGATAAATCATCCATGGCTATCGACGGACATCAGGTCGAGCTGACGCCCGGTATGAGTGTATCGATCGAGATCAAGACCGGCAGCAGACGCATAATCGAATATTTCCTCTCTCCCCTGATTCAACATGCACACGAGAGTTTTAACCAACGGTAAGTCGTTGCGCCGTATACTGTCAATCCTCATCACGGCACTTTCGTGGCCATCGACCGCCCTTGGTGTGCCCGATATTCTCGAAGACCCACTGGGGGCGCAACCCGGTCGACTGCATACGGGCTCAGCGCTTCCCGACGGGAGTCTCATTGCATGTCCGGCCACCATAGACCTCTCAGAACCGCTGGAGCCTGGAAGCGCAATCGACGTCGCGTTGTGCAATAATCCACAAATCAGTTCATCCTGGGCCGGGATCAAGATACAGGCGGGGGCCTTGGGTGAAGCACGTGCAGCCTATCTGCCGACAATGAGGGTTTCAGTGAGCCGACTGTCGAACCGGACGGGTAACTCCTCTCTTTCTGGCGGATCCGATCCCATTCGGACAGGAATTCAGGTTTATGGTACCATGAATTGGAGATTGCTGGATTTCGGGGAGCGAAGCGCGAACAATAAGGCGGCATCGCTACTGCTTGCAGCTGCCCTTGCCGCACATGACGCTTCGCTGCAAAAGATTATGTCCGGTGTCATTCAGGCATATTATGATTCGATGACGGCACAGTCGCATTTGATTGCCTGTAAAAAAATGGCGGAGATAGCTGAACGCATTCTTGCCGCAACCAAACGACGTGAGGCTCATGGTGCTGTGGCGTTGTCCGATACCTTGCCGGCCTTGACTGCTCTGGCCAAGGCTCGACTCAATGAAGCGCGAGCCCAGGGTGACTTCAACAAATCGCTTAGTATGCTGGTCCAGTCAATGGGATTGGCGCCCGGGACAGCTCTTCGCTTGCCACAGAATCTGGAGCTTTATCGTGCAGATGACGTGACGGAGCTGAACCTCTGGTTGCGAGAAGCTGAAGATAAACATCCGTCAATCAGGCAAGCCCGCGCAAAGTTGGCTGCTGATCAGGCAAAAATTACCGTGGTACGATCAGAGGGGTTGCCCTCGCTGGATGCGACGGCCTATATCTCCAGGAACGGATACCCCAACCAGGGGCTGTCGAATAACAGCCAGTCAGTGACGACGGCGGGTGTTTCCCTTAACCTGCCGATATTTGAGGGCTTTGGAAGAACCTACAAGATCAGGGGTGCAATAGCCCAGGTCGAGCAGAGTCAGGTCCATCTGCAGGAGACAACAAATCAGATACTGACAGAAGTCGTGAAGGCGCATGCCGATGCCCTGACATCCTTGGGCTCACTCAAAGCCTCCGAGCAGCTTATGGCGGCGGCAACACAGGGGCTGCAATCTTCCATGCGTCGGTATGACCGGCGTGCAGCCGATATCCTTGAAGTTCTCAACAGCCAGTCATCACTGGCAGACGCAGAGCAGGAACGGATACGTGCAATAGCGGAATGGCACTCTGCGCGTTTGAGATTGCTGGCCAATTCTGGAGTTTTGGGAATGGCCGACTTGGTGCAGGAGGGAAAGTGAGGGCGGGGAGGAAATGGACAGAATGCACTGGATGGACGAAAAAGAGGGGGCGAGGGGGGTGTGGGTTACAAGTGATGAGTCAGTCGGTTCAGGGGTTGTTTCGTTTTCGCATTGAGCGGATTCGGTAGAGTTTTTCGGTGAACCCTCCTTCTGATTCGAACGATCTGGCGAGGCTGTCGATCTGGCGGTCGAGGAGGCTGTTGGCTACAGCGATAAGTGTGAGCGCAGCATTGGCCGCTATTCCGGGCAAAGAGGCGGGAGTTGATAACGCGAACGCTTTATTGCTGTCCAGATCGTTCTGTCCTTCACGTCCATTCAGTCCATAGCGTCCATGTCGTCCATTTCTTTCCCACAGCTCCCGCTCGTGCTCTTCCTTTACCCATCGGGCGACTTCATCGGCATTTGAACATCGTTTTGAGATAAGGCTTTTCCTGCGAGGGTCGTCGTGTTTCCACATGGCAAGGTTCCGCTGGCGCAGGAAATCTTCATAGTCAAGGAGGAGCTCTTCAAGGCTTGCCCTGGCAACATTGGTCAGTTTGAGTTCCGTTTTTTTTGATGTCGCAGAAGCCTGGCTTCCTTCGGCGATGTTCTGGACGCCTGAACGGGCGGCCTGTACCATCTGGTCATGGGTGCGGGTGCGGCTGTCGACAAAACGGGTGCAGAAACGGACGGTCACATCGTAAACCAGCTGTGCAACCTGGAACGCCTTCAGGTTTCTGTATCCTCCGTGCCTGGGGATAAGTGGCTCTATGTTCATTATCGCTGCGAAGGTTATAGGGGTAGTCGCAACAGGAGAATGTAAGAAAATGGACGTTATGGACGAAGAAATCATGGACGGAATGGACTGAATGGACAATGTAAGAGGGGGGGATTGGGTTCTTGTTTTTGTCCATCAAGTCCATTCCGTCCATTCTTACACTTTCCTTCTGCCTTTTCAGGCTTCACGCGTCGAGGATCGTGTTGATGGAGCCGGTTACCTCCTGGTCCATTGTCCGGATCTGGTTGTTGAGTTCGTGGAGGCGCATGAAGAGGGTTTTTTCTTCGGATTTGACCGGGCCGCCGGAGAGCTTTGAGAGCAGCGCGGCTTTTTCTTTCTGCAGGGGTTCGAGCACGATGGTTTTTACGGCGATGAGGAAGTGGGAGAGGCAGCGCCGGGCGTGCTGGGCGGTTTCGGCCGGGTTGGGGCGGGAGGTTTCGCTGACCGGGAGCCGGAAGAGGATGTCGAGGGCGAGGTCGCGGGCTTCGGGGAGTTCGATCGAGCTGATTTCGGCTGCGATGTCTATGCCCTGGTCCGTTTTTCCGGCAATGCCGCGGTAACGGTTGACCAGATGCGTGAAGATGGTCTGCGCAGGGTGGTTCGAGAGGCGAAGCATCTGTTCGTGCGATGCTGCGAATGCAAGTACCTCGTTGCCGTAGAAGGTGCTTTCGAGCAGCGCTTCGAGGAATGTCCGTTCGGAAACCGAGAGCGGGGTGTTCTGCACCGGGCTCGGTGGCGCCGGTTCGTCGTGATTGCCGGTCGGCGGTTCCTTCAGGTGTCTTTGTTGTTCAGCGCTTCCTGTTGCCATGACCTTCTGGAGCGTCTTTCGGCTGATGTCGAGTTTTTTCGAGAGCTCTTCGATGTAAATCTCTTTCTGCACGGGATCGGTGATCAGGGCGATGCTTTTGGTCATGGCCGATACAGCTTTCGATGTGAGGTCCGGGGTTTCCATGTAACCGGCGTCGCGGTAGCAGCGAATCTGAAAATCCTGGAAGGAGCTTTTTTCACTCTCCAGAACCTGTTCGAAAGCCTCTTTGCCGCGTGTCCGGATAAAGCTGTCGGGGTCTTCCGCGCCGGGCAGCATGACCACCCATGGTGTCAGCCCTTCTGCGAGCAGGATGTCGATGCCGGCGAGCATCGATTTTTTCCCCGCGTTGTCTCCGTCATAAAGGAAAATCACCCGTGAGGTGTAACGTTTCAGGATTTTGGCCTGATAGCGGGTGAGCGAGGTCCCGCATGAGGCGACCGCGTTGCTGAATCCTGCCTGGTGGAGCGCGATCACGTCCATGTATCCTTCGACGAGGATGGCCGTCTCCTGTTTGCGGATCACATCTTTGGCCGCGTGCATGCCGTAGAGCAGCTTCGATTTTTCGAAGGTGGCGCTTTCCGGCGAGTTGATGTACTTGGGGGTTTCCGGGTCGGAGGAGAGCGTTCGTCCGCCGAAACCGGTAACCTGACCGGCGATGGTCATGATCGGGAAGATGATTCGGAGCCGGAGCGTGTCGTACAGGGAATCTTTCAGCCGGTGGCGTGTCAGGAGGCCGAGTTCGGTCAGGTGCTCGACCGGTATTTTATCTTTGGCGGCGGCATTCAGCAGGAAGTCCCATGACTCGGGAGCGTAGCCGAGCCCGAATTTCCGGATGGTTCCCGCTTCCAGTCCACGGTTTGCGGTCAGGTAGGCATAGGCCTTTTTGCCTGCGTCGCTTTCAAGCGTAGTGTTGAAGAGGCGGGCAGCCCAGCGCAGGGTTTCGTGCCGGCTGTCATCCTTTTTCTCCTCCTGCTTTCCCATTGCCTCCCGATACTTGCCCACATCGATTCCGGCGCGTTTCGCCAGCAGTTCGACGGCTTCGGGGAAGGTCACTTTCTCCATCTCCATGATGAAGGTGAAAACGTTTCCGCCTTTGCCGCTCGAAAAACATTTGAAAATCTGTTTGTCGGGCGAGACGATGAAGGAGGGGGTTTTTTCCTGCGTGAAAGGGGAGAGGGCCTTGTAGTGGCGACCGGAAGGGTTCAGTTTGACATAATCCGACACAATGTCAATAATGTCCGTTCCCTGACGGACTTCATCAATCATGCGTTGCGGTATCATGCCAGTGTTTTTTCCCCGATAGTGCGCTTAAATTGGTTTTCGAACCTATGATAACCCGAAAAAAATGAAATCACAACGTCACCTGCAGCTCCTTTGCCGGTGCGAACGGCGGGGGTTTTCTTGAACATTCTTTTGGCGTGGCTGTTCTTGCGATTTTTCGCCTTTTCATCTCTCTTTAATCAAGTGTTTTTTTACTACATTTACACATTAAGCCTATTTTTAGATAGATTTGATGATTATTACCCATCTACAGGCTGCAGTTTTATGACCTACCTGATTTGTCCCTTTGCCGGTTTGTTGTTAGGGTTAGCTGCTCTATTGGGTTTAACCATAAATCGTTATGGCTTTGTTGCGCCCTGTCTGGAGTGGGCTGAAGATGAGAATACCGGACCGAATGCATGCTGGATAGATCGATTGGGAATCCAGGGCAAAGCCGGGTTTTTTGCATCATCATTCAGCTCCCTGAAGAGCTTGCTGTCAATAAAAATATATATCTGTTGCCCAATTATGGCATCAACGGTTCTTATCGCTTGTAACTAATCGGTAAGTTGTGGTTTATTTGTACTAAAAGATTATGGATTGTTTTAATTCCATCATTATAACGCAAAGAATATGAAGCACGGTTTTTTTACGGCGATACTGATCGTGGTCACATACGCAGTATCCCTCGGGTTTTACATCTGGATGGGAACAACTCCTCCGGACTCCATGTTCCACGCGATATGGAAAGGTGGGCCTATCGTTTCGATACTTATGGCGATGATCCTCATGATTATTGCCTATACCGTTGAACGGAGCGTTGCAATCAACAAGGCTTCCGGAAAGGGAGCGGTTGCTGAATTTGTCCAGAGCCTGAAGCAGGATGTCGATTGCGGTTCGATCGATCAGGCGATCGCCCGTTGCGATGAACACCAGAGCTCGCTTGCCGCGGTGATCCGTGCTGTACTTGACCGTTACAAGATGCTTGCCGTACACAACATTACCGACAGGGAAAAGCGCATCAGCGAACTGGAAAAGGCTGTGGAAGAGGCAACGGTCATGGAGATGCCGCTTCTGGAAAAGAACCTTGTCGCCCTCTCGACGATCGCTTCCATCTCCACGATGGTCGGTCTTCTCGGAACGACGCTCGGCATGATCAGGGCTTTCGCTGCCATGGCGACGAGCGGATCTCCCGATGCCGTGCAGCTTTCGCTGGGTATTTCCGAAGCTCTCTTCAATACTGCTCTCGGCATTCTTGGCGGTATCATGGGTATCGTTACCTACAACGTGTTCACCAGCATGGTCGACAGGTTCCATTACACGATCGACGAGGCTGCGTTCTACATCATCCAGACGCTCGGTACCGGTAAATCCCAATCGTAAGCCATGTCCAAAATCAAGGCAAAAAGGGTAGGATTCCGTCTCGACATGACGCCGATGGTGGATGTGGCGTTTCTGTTGCTGACATTTTTCATGTTGACGACGAAGTTCAGGCCTCCGGAAGCGGTCAAGCTTGACCTGCCGTCTTCACATTCGGATATGAAGCTTCCGGAATCGGATGTGCTTACCGTCACTGTCGCCAGTGACAATACGTTTTTCATGGGCGTATCGTCGCAGCGAACAAGGGTAAAGCTGTTCGATACGGTCATAAAACCGAATCTTCAGAATGCAGGCATGCCGGCTCCGGCCATTGCAGATTCGCTCAAGAAATTTCGGCTTGACGACAGTTTCCGCATCAACCGTGAGGAGCTTGCCCGTTACATTATCATGTCACGTTTGGCTGATCAGCGTCTCAGGCCGGTGATCAGGGCTGACAACAGGGCTGATTACGAGTCGGTCAACTATGTCATGAAGGTGTTCAAGAAGTTGAACATGCTTAATTTCAACCTGGTGACGGTCATCGAAAGGGAGGTTCGCTGATATGGGAATGGTCGATACCCCTAATGACAGGCGAAGTCAGAAAAAAGGCGGGCACCAGACTAAACGGCTCGGGTTCCGCCTCGATATGACGCCGATGGTTGACGTGGCATTTCTGCTGCTGACATTTTTCATGCTGACGACTACCTTCGCCAAGTCGAACACCATGGAGATCAATATTCCGCCGGAAGTTGGCGAAGTCTCCATTGCAGAGCGCAACGTGATGACTCTCAGGATTCCCGGTGATGGTTATGCTTATTGGTCTTTGGGTGAGGAGGCTCCCAGGAAAGAGCTTCTTTACGACAATGCTAAATCGCAATTGTCGCTCAGCCATGGGTTGCGTCAGCTTCTCCGCGATCGGGCTGCCGACAACAAGAAGTTGGTGATCCTGGTCAAGATCAGCGAAAAGGCCAAATACAAGTCTCTCGTCGATATCATCGATGAACTGAATCTTTTGAAGATCGACCGGTTCAGCCTTGACGATTTTACCAGTCAGGACGAAGCTGCAGTGCTGCGTTCCGTGGCCGCTCGTTGAGGGAATTGTCGATATTCCTGAGGTTCATGAACAAGAATAAAGGAGTTTGGGAACGTGTCTTCTAAGTTCGAAAAAGTGCATGGCCAATTGGCGAGTCGGGCGCAAGGATGGACTTTGCGTGAACAGTTCCTTGATACCGACCGTCTTCGGCGCATATCCTATGGCAACCTTGTGCTTCGGCGTGAGGCGCATCTTTTCCTGACACACGGCGTTATCGTATCCGTTATCTGCCTTCTTTGTTTCTGGCTGGTCAGCGCCAACTGGAACAACCTGATGGCATTGACCGGTCTTTTCAAACACGAGGACAAGATCAATGTCCAGTGTTACGAGATCGTGACCAACGTCACCCAGCTTCCGCCGCCACCTCCGATCGCTCCCCCGGAACCGCCCAAGGTCAAAGCAGCCAACGCTCCGGTAGAAGCTCCTCCCAACGTCGGCAAGATCAAGAAGGTTGCCGATGCGTCAGCCGAGCAGACATTGGCTACACAAAAAGAGATCAAGCAGGTTATTCAGCAGGGTGCCGTTTCCCAGGGAGACGGGGCCAATTGCGATAATCCCGTACTGGAGTTCGTAGAGTGTCAGGATCCGCCCAGGTTGGAAAATCCTTCGTTGAAGCCGATGTATCCTGAAATGGCGAGAATTGCAGGTATCGAAGGCAGGGTATTCGTTCGTGTGCTGATCGGCGAAGATGGAAAGGCCATGAAATCAGAGATTGTCAAACGTGTGCCGCAGGATTGCAATGTGTTCGACAAGGAGGCGGTTCGGTTTGTCATGAGTTCGAAATACATCCCAGGCAAACAGAACAACAAGAGGGTTCGGGTCTGGATGACCATTCCGGTCAGGTTTACGCTTCACGGCGATTAGCGATTCGTAGAAGAGGGGGGGGGCAAAAGAACCTTTTCGGCGCCAACCGGGAGCTTGTACTTTCCGGTCATGGAGAAGCCAGCAACAGGAAAAGATATTTGAACAGGTCAGCGGAATACCTTCAGGGTGTTCCGCTTTTTTTTGTGCTTGCGGGGCGGTAGAAGATCGCGAAGAGGATCCAGAGGTAAGCGCCCACAAGGGTGAACGGGGCGATGTTGAGCGCGAAAAACCCGTCGACCTCCTTTTCGAGGTACATGAATGCGTAACTCATGGCGAGTACTGCCGATCCCAGCGCGATGAACAGGTAGTTCACCGCGCCGAGTGGCATAACTGACGGGGTTTGCGGTGCCGCAGCAGGCTCCGCTTTCTTACTGATTTTCTTTGCTGAAGATTTCATCGAGAGTATCGATACAGAGTTGAGCTTCAGACTTGTCAATCGACAGCGGCGGCAGGAGCCTGATCACGTTCATGCTGGTGGCGTTGATGAGGATTCTCTTTTCGAGCGCCTGTTCGACATAGAATTTCGCCTCTTTGTCAACCGTGATGCCGATCATGAGTCCATACTGCCTGATTTCGAGGATCTGCGCATGTTTCGTGGCGAGCTTTTCGAACCCTTCCCTGATCATGGTTCCCACTTCGACAGCCTTTTCCATGAGGCCGTCGGCATAGATCGCATCGATCATGGCGAGGCCTGCGGCACAGGCGACCGGGTTGCCGCCGAATGTGGTGCCGTGGCTGCCCGGGGTAAAGACCTGGGCGACCTTTTCCGTACCGATAATCGCGCCAAGCGGCAGTCCTCCGCCGAGCGGCTTGGCCAGGCACACCAGGTCCGGCTGAACGTCGAACTGGGCATAGCTGAAAAATGTGCCCGTACGTCCGCATCCAGCCTGTATTTCATCTGCTATGATCAGGAACCCCAATTGATCGGCCAGTTCCTTGAGGCGGGTGACGAACGCCTTGCTGACCCTGTGGATGCCGCCTTCGCCCTGGACGAACTCGACGAACACTGCCGCGGTCCTGTCGGAGACCTTTCTTTCAAGGTCCTCGATATCGTTGAAGTCGATCATGCCGACATGGGGCACAAGCGGTTCGTACCCGTCGACATATTTCGGTTTCGCCGTCAGGGACATCGCGCCGTAGGTCCTGCCGTGGAAACAGTTGCTGAGCGAAAGCACCTCTCTTTTCTCGATGTTTCCGTTCTGGGCCGCAAACTTCCTGGCCAGCTTGATGGCTGCTTCGATCGCCTCGGTGCCGCTGTTGCAGAAAAATACCTTGGAGAGACCTGAAATATCCAGAAGCCTTGCTGCCAGCCTGAACTGGGGTTCCTGCATGAACAGGTTCGAGATATGGATATATTTGCCGGCCTGTCCGGTTATGGCGTCAAGAAGGCGCTGGTCGCCATAGCCGATCGCGTTGACGCCGATACCTGCGATCATGTCGAGGTAGCCGGTGCCGTCGGAGGTATACAGGAACGACCCCTTACCGTATTCGATATTGAGGGGAAGCCTGCCGTAATTGTGAAAAAAGAGCTGCTGCTCGGTTTCCAGATTTATGTCGATACTTTTCATCAATCTTCAGTGCATTGAAATTATCGGGGACAAAAAAATATCCTCTTAAGTCGCATCGTCGTGGCCGCGGTTTTTCAGCACGGTCCTGATCATGCGCCAGATGCCGTACGCGCCCATAAGCGCAGAAAAATAGAGGAGATTCCTGCTGTCCGGGACGCCGGGTTTCGACGCATAGAAGGCAATATACGCAGCAAGCACAAGAAATGTCACTGAAAGGGACGCGTCGAGGATGCGGGCAAACGAAATCCGCCCTCCGGGTTGATGCCTGTCGTCTGGATGTTCTGCCATGTCAACCCTTGCAACTGTCGTCTGCCTTGTTCGGATCCTTGCCGTAGAATCTCCAGTCCTTGTTCACGATCAGCCGTGCTCCAAACCCGAAGGTGAAGTAGGACCAGCCCCACTGTGCGAGCACGAAAACCCTGTGCTTGAAGCTCGAAAGATAATAGATGTGGACAAGGATCCAGGTGAACCACGCGAGTGCTCCGTCAAACCTGAGATTCCTGAATTCGACGATCGCCTTGTTACGGCCGATGGTCGCCATCTGTCCCTTGTCGAGATACCTGAACTGCTTGCGTACATGCCCCTTCATGTCGCCCAGGATCGTACGGCCGATATATTTCCCCTGCTGCAGGGCCACCGGCGCCATGCCGGGAAGCGGCGAGCCGGTCTGGTGGGTGAAACACGCCTGGTCGCCGCCGATGAACACTTCGGGGTGACCGGGAAGGCTGAGGTCGGTTTCGACCAGGATCCTTCCGCTGCGGTCCGTTTCCACGCCCATGCACTTGCCGAGGTCCGACGCCTGGACGCCTGCGGCCCAGAGCACGGTCGCCGCTTCGATGCGTTCGCGTCCGATCTGCACCCCGTCGGCATCGACGTCGCTAACGGCGCTCGATGTCCAGACCTGGACGCCGAGTTTTTCCAGCTCGCGGGTCGCCTTGCTCGACAGTTCGGGTGAAAAGCCCCCGAGTATGCGTCCCGCAGCCTCGACGATGAAGATTCGCGTGAGCTTGGGATCGATATGCTTATAGAACTTCGAGAGGGTGTAGCGACTCATTTCACCGATGGAACCCGCAAGCTCGACGCCAGTGGGTCCCCCGCCGACGATCACGAAGGTGAGCTGTTTTTTGCGTTCAATCGGGTTGTTCGTCCTTTCCGCAGCTTCGTAAGCCTCCATCACCCTCCGGCGAATTTCAGTCGCCTGTGCGAGGTTTTTCAGCCCGGGTGCGAACTCTTCCCACTGGTTGTTGCCGAAGTAGTGGTGCTGCACGCCGCAGGCCATGACGAGGTAGTCGTATTCGATTTCGCCGAAATCGGTATGCACCGTTTTCGTCTCCAGGTCAACATTGCGTACGATACCTTTGAATACCGTGATGTTGTCGTATCCGGCCAGCATGTTCCGAAGGGGGGTGGCGATATCTCCCTCGCCCAGGGCGGCCATTGCCACCTGGTAGAGCAGGGGCTGGAAGAGATGGTAGTTCTTCCGGTCTATCAGCGTTACCTCGATATCTTTCCTGTTGCTGAGCATTTTTGCGGCATTAAGGCCCGCAAAACCTCCGCCGACGATTACAACCCGCTTCATCATGTCTTCCCGTATTGTCCTGTTCAATCTGTTCAACTGTAACTTTATATGCAAACTGTGGAATATATAACAAAAAAGAGCCGAATGTCGGCTCTGGAGGTGAATATATAACGTGATTTCGTCAGGTCAATGCTGTGATGATTTTTTCGTGTCCGGGGTGTTGAGCGATCAGTAGTTCCCTGTCTACGAAGGTGAAATCCCTGAAATCGAATCCGGGTGAAACAACGCAGCTGACGAGGGAGAATTTCCCTTCGTCGAGGGCCTCGTTCATTTGTGCGCCGAACGCGCAGCCTGCCGGTACCCACGCCTGGAGCACCTGGCCTTCGTCAGGCGAGTCGCCGAGCGTGAACGATGACGGGGCGCCTGTTTCGGGAAAAAGATGCACCTCAAGGGGTGACCCGGCATGAAAGAACCAGAGCTCGTCCGAAAGGATGCGGTGCAGGCGCGACCGCTCCCCCTGTTCGAGCAGGTAGTGGATGGCGGTCGCAAATGAGCGGGGAGAGCCGAAAGGGCTGTTTCCGTCGAAATCATACGAGCCGTCGCTCCGGTAGGTTTCGCGGTACCAGCCCCCTTCAGGGTGTCGTTCGAGGCCCAGTCGCAGGATCCAGAACTCAGCCTTTCGCATTCAGCTTTTCACGGATTTTTGCGGTTTTCTGGCGCGATGCCTCAGCAAGGCGGTCACGGAACGCTTTCATGGCCTTCATGAGGTTTTCGTCGCCGATGGCGAGCATCTGGACGGCGAGCAGTGCGGCATTGCGGGCGTTGTCGATGCCGACGGTCGCAACCGGGATGCCTGCCGGCATCTGGACGATCGAGTAGAGAGAGTCCTGCCCGCTGAGCTTGCGGCTGTAGATCGGTACGCCGATCACCGGCAGCACGGTCATTGCCGCCGTTACGCCAGGGAGATGCGCTGCGCCGCCTGCGCCAGCGACGATCACCTTCAGGCCGCGATCCTGCGCTGAAGTGGCATAGGCCTCAAGGTCGCCGGGTGTCCTGTGTGCCGAGATGACCGACATTTCAAAAGGGATGCCGAACTCGACAAAAACGTCGGCAGCCTCTTTCATGATATCGAAGTCTGAGTCAGACCCCATGAGGATTCCTGCGACAGGGGAGAGGTTTTCTGCTTGTGCGTGTTTCATGGTATAAAATGATCAGACCGCATCACTGGTGCGGCCGGTTTGAGGGGATATCGGTTATGAATTTGCTGAGTTTTATGTATTTTCCCCCTATTCAAGAAAAAATAACACTTGTCGAGGAAGAATACAATGACGTCAAATCTCGCAAATCTGGCAATCAAGTACAGCAACCCCGGTCCACGTTACACCAGCTATCCGACCATTCCTTCATGGAGCGCCGACGGTGTGACCCAGGAGCAGTGGAAAGAGGCCATGGTCAAAGGTTTCAACGAAAGTAACGAAACCACCGGCATCAGCATGTACATCCACATTCCGTACTGCGAGAACCACTGCTATTTCTGCGGTTGCAACGCGCACCGTACCCAGGACCACTCCTTCGAGAAGCCCTACATCGATGCCCTCATCAAGGAGTGGCAGATGTACCTCGACGTGTTCCCCGGTAAGCTGAACGTCAAGGAGCTGCACATCGGCGGCGGCACCCCGACCTTCTTCAGCCCGGAAAACCTCGTCAGGCTGGTCAACACCCTGTTCAAGGATGTCAACAAGATGGACAACTACATGTTCAGCTTCGAGACCAATCCCCGCTCGACATCGAAAGAGCATCTCGAAGCCCTTTACAGCGTCGGGTTCCGCCGCATGAGCTTCGGTATCCAGGATTTCGATCCTGTCGTCCAGGAGGAGATCAACCGTCCCCAGTCCTTCGAACTGGTCAAGGAGAAGATCGATCTCGCCCGTCAGATCGGGTTCACTTCGATAAATTTCGATCTCGTCTACGGTCTTCCGAAACAGACGCTCGCTACCGTTACCGATACCATCGACAAAGTAATGCAGCTCAAGCCTGACCGCCTCGCATTCTACGGTTATGGCCACAACCCGCACCTTTACGAAGGACAGCGCCGCTTCAAGGAGACTGACCTTCCGGTCGGCGACGTGAAACAGGAGCTTTACGACAAGGGCCGTGCGATGCTCGAATCGATCGGCTATCATGAGGTCGGAATGGACCATTTCGCCCTTGAAGGCGATGCACTCTGGCTCGCAGCAAAGGACGGGTCACTGCACCGTAACTTCATGGGTTACACCGAGAACACCACCCAGATGATGCTTGCGCTCGGCGCTTCGTCGATCAGCGACACCTGGTATGCTTTCGCACAGAACGAGCGTGACGACGACCGCTACATCGAAGAGGTGAACAAAGGGCGCTTCCCGATCATGCGCGGACATCTCCTGACAGACGAGGACCTCGTGCTGCGCCGCCATATCCTGAACCTCATGTGCCGCCAGGAGACTTCGTGGGAAGATCCGGCCATGTTTACCGAGGAGCTCGACGTCGCCCGCTATCGCCTCGAAGACATGGAGAACGACGGTTTGGTCGTTTTGCTTGAAAAGGGGGTAAAGGTGACCGAGACAGGCATACCGTTCCTCCGGAACATCTGTATGGCCTTCGATGCCCATCTTTGGCGTTCCGACAGCCTATCCAAGGCATACAACGTGTCGAGGGACATCCAGAAGGAGTACATCGAACGCGCTCGGCAGGCAAAGCTTCAGGCCCAGCAGCCCGGCTGACGATGCGATGGTGACTTTACAATTAAAGGGTGATCTTGGTCACCCTTTTTTTATGCGCGAAAGGGCGGACGCAAAGGTTCGCCACTACAGGGCGGGCAGTTCGTTCATCAGTTGTGAACAGCTCGCAGGTATGTACAGCAGCACTTCATATGGAAAAGGATAAACGATGAAAATGCGTGTCAAAATAGGATTTATCGGTAGTGGCTGGGCAAGGGTCGCCCAGGCGCCAGCGTTTTCGCTGATGGATGATGTTGATCTGGCTGCTGTTGCGAGCCCGACTGAAAAGCATCGGCAGAAGTTCATGGATATGTTCGGAATACAGGATGGGTTTGCCGATTGGCGCGACCTCGTGAAACAGGATCTGGACCTGGTTTGTGTGACCACTCCGACCTGGTTGCATGAACCCATGGTTGCCGGAGTGCTTGAAAGCGGCAAGGGAGTGCTCTGCGAAAAGCCTTTCGCCCTCACGGTCGAGGAGGCTGAACGTATGGCTGCCATTGCCGCCACTTCTCCCGGGCTCGCCCTGATCGATCACCAGCTCAGGTTTCATCCGTCGGTGCGCTGTATGAAGCAGATGATCGAAAGCGGAGAGATCGGCAGGGTGTACGAAGTACGGGCCGTGGTTAACCTGGCCACCCGTAACCGCACCGACCAGCCCTGGTCGTGGTGGAGCGACGCATCGAGGGGCGGCGGGGCGCTAAGGGCGATAGGGTCCCACCTCATCGACCTGAACCGGTTCCTTGTTGGAGAGATCTCCGAAGTCTGCTGCAATCTCTCCACATCGATTCATCATCGCCCCGATCCGGCCATGCAGGGCGGCAGCCTGCCGGTCACCTCGGACGACAGTTTTGCCATGTTCATGAAGTTCGGGCCGTCGTCGGTCGCCCTTGGCGCTTCGTCGCTCATGCATGTCACCACCGTCGGAGCATACACCTGGTTTTCACTTGAAGTGGTCGGGAGCATGAAAACCATCAGGCTCGACGGCGCGGGCCGCTTATGGGAGATCGCCAACAGCGATGCAAAGGGGGGCAGGAGCCTTATCGACGCTCCGCGCTGGAAGCTTGTGGAACCGATACTGCCTTGGGACGAACTGGTGCTTCAGGAAAAGATCAAGCTTTCGTCGCTGGCCGTGCACGGCATTTTCGCAGTCGGCTTCGCGTTCCTGGCCCATCGTATCGTCAAGGCCATCAAGAAAGGCGAGCACTCCATTGAAGATGCTGCCAACTTTCGCGACGGGCTGATGATACAGAAGATCATGCAGGCAGGCATTGATTCCGACAGGCAGAAATGCTGGGTCAGGATTTAGGGGAGGGAAAGAAAATGCGAATGCTGAGTTATGAATGCTGACGAGCAAATCTGGTAGTCCAATGCTTTTCATTCCTGACTCTTCAATTCATCATTCATCATTCATAACTCATCATCCATAATTCTCCTTCAATCTGAAACTTGAGAATCAACTATGGCGTGGATTATTCTGTTCATAGCCGGACTGTTCGAGTGCGTCTGGGCGGTAGGCCTGAAGTACGCCGAAGGGTTCACCAGGCCGTTGCCGTCGATCCTGACGGTATCGGCGATGCTCGTGAGCTTCTGGTTGCTGTCGATAGCGATGAAAACCGTACCGGTCGGCACGGCCTATGCGGTATGGACCGGCATAGGAGCGGTGGGCGTCGCCATAGCAGGCATGGTGCTCTTCGACGAACCCCGCGAAATCGCCCGCCTCTTCTGCATTTTCCTCATTATCGCCGGCGTCGCCGGGCTGAGGGTGCTGGCGGGGAAGTAAGAAAGAAAATGGACGGAATGGACGAAGAAATCATGGACGTTATGGACGGAATGGACAATGTAAGAGGGGGAGGGGCATTTGAGTCTTGTTTTTGTCCATCAAGACCATAACGTCCATCCCGTCCGTTCTTCCCCCTCTGCCTTATTTCATCTCCTCTTCCCAGCAGACGTAGAGGGCTTCCAGTTCCTTGCAGATCTCCTGGTATTTTTCGGTTTCGGCCTTGGCGTCGTCGGCTGGTTTTTCGTAGAAGGCGGGTTGGGCCATCAGCTCTTCGTGCTGTTTTTTGGCCTCTTCGAGTCTCTGGATCTCCTTTTCGATCGCGTCGATCTTCTTCTTGTTCGCCTTCGGGACCGGAGGTTTCGCTACCGGTTTCTGTGCGGCGGCCTTTCGTTCGGCCTCTTTTCTTGCGTTCTCTTCCGCCAGGCGTTTCCGCTCCTCTTCGTAATTCTTTTCGGCTTTTTCGATGTATTCGGCGTAGGTGCCGAGGTAGACCTGCACTTTGCCGTTCTTGATTTCGAACACCTTGTTGACCAGGCTGTCGAGGAAGTATCGATCGTGGCTGACCAGGAGCAGCGTGCCGTCGTAGTTTTCGAGCGAATCGATCAGCATCTCCTTCGACCGCATGTCGAGGTGGTTGGTCGGTTCATCCATGATGAGCAGGTTTGAGGCCTGGAGCAGGATCTTGGCCAGGGCCACCCTCGATTTTTCACCGCCCGAGAGCACGCCGGTCCTCTTTTCGACGGCGTCGCCGCTGAACAGGAAGCAACCGAGGATGTCGCGCACTTTGCGTTGTGCCTCGGAGTCCGGTGCAGCGTCGTTCATCTCTTCGAGGATCGTTTTTTCGGGCGAGAGGCTTTCTGTCTGGTGCTGGGCGAAATAGTTCATGCTGACGTTATGGCCTGTCTGGCGAGTGCCTTCGAAATCGATTTCGTTGGCCAGGATACGGCAGAATGTGGTTTTACCGGCACCGTTCGAACCGACGATGGCGATACGGTCGCCCCGCATGATTTCGAGATCGATATTCTTCAGCACGTTTTTGTCGGTACCGTCCGGCAATCTGAAGGATTTCGATACGCCGTCGAGCCTGAGCACTTCTCGTCCCGAGGGACGCGCTTTCGGGAAGGAGAACGAGATCTGCGACAGATCCTCCTCCGGCGTCTGCAGCTCTCCTTCGAGTTTCTGCATCTGGCGCAGGCGGCTCTGGGCCTGGCGGGCCTTGGTCGCCTTGTAGCGGAAGCGATCGACGAAAGCCTTCAGGTCGGCCATTTTCTTCAGGTCGTTCTCGTAACGGGCCATCAGCAACTGGTATCGTTCGGCCTTCTCCGTTTCGTAGTAAGAGTAGTTGCCCTTGTATTCGGTGATCTCCGAGAAGGCGATTTCAAGCGTCTTGGTGGTGAGCTTGTCGAGGAAGAAACGGTCGTGCGAAACGATCAGGTAGCTGTGTTCGTAGTTCAGCAGGTACTGTTCGAGCCACCTGAGCGAATCGATGTCGAGGTGGTTGGTCGGCTCGTCGAGCAGCAGCAGGGTCGGGTTCTGCAGAAGCAGTTTTGCGATCAGGAGGCGCATCTGCCATCCTCCCGAGAACTCCTTCACCTTCTTGTGGAAATCGGCTCCGCTGAATCCAAGTCCGGAGAGGATCTTTTCCGCTTCGGACTGCATCCTGTAACCGCCGAGTCTTTCGAAGTCGTGGGCCGCGTCGCTGAAGCGCTCGATCAGTTTGTGATAGGCCTCGCCTTCGTGGTCCTGGTCGGGAAGGGCCAGCTCAAGCTCCATTTGCGCGATCTTGTCTGAAAGCTCGTTCAGCGTCTGGTTCGCCAGCAGGGCGTATTGCAGGGCTGTTTTTTCCAGATCACCCTCGAATGATATCTCCTGGGGCAGGTATCCGATCGTGGTGGTCGAGGACTTCATGACCTGGCCGCTGCTCATCGGGCCGTCCTCTTCGAGCGTGCCGCTGAGAAGGCGGAGGAGCGTGGACTTGCCGGTGCCGTTCAGGCCGACCAGCGAGGCGCGATCCTTGTCGCCTATCCTGAAGGAGGTTTCGTTAAGGAGCACCTTGGTACCGGCAGAAAGAGAAAGATTTCGAGTTTCAAGCATAACGGATGGAGAGCCTTTATTCAGTGATGTTCATGGTATTGATCAACAAGACGGTTGATAAGATACGATAATTCAGTAATGCGACATGAATATCGCTTCAGGCATTGTTCGTAAAGCGGATTTTATGGTCGAGCGTTATATTGATTGACAAGAGAACAGATTGATTTGCGAACGAAGATGGGTCTGTCCTGAACCTCTGGCTTCCGTCGGAGTTCCTGTCCTGCTTGCCGGAGCTGATCGTGATATCAACCGAATCAGGGTTTTTATGATAACTCTTTCTGAAGTATTGTCGATAATAGCCTACTGCCTGTTTCTCGCCGGTGCCGCCCGTTCGTTTCAAGGCGGCGGTTCCCGTGTTTCCCTCATGGTCATGTCAGCCGGAGTACTACTCGATATGGTGACGGCTGTTCTTCCGTCGCTCGGCATCCTGCCTCCCATGGCTCATACGGCAAACCACAAGCTTGTCGTGATGTACGGCGTGATGCTCGGTTTTCTCGTCTGGGTGCTTTTCGGCGTTGCGCTTCTCCTTCACCGGCAGCATCGTCAGGGATGGTATCACCAGGTCATTCTCGTCGTTGAAATTCTCTGGTTCATCGATGTGATGGTTTTTCTCTATGGAGTCTACAGGTAGTTATCCAACGTTCATACAAAACAAGAGAGCATGAATACGGTCGTCATCACCGGGAGCACAAGGGGTCTTGGTCTCGGACTTGCCCGGCACTTTCTCGACAAAGGGTGCAATGTCGTCATCAACGGTTCCACTGAGGCAAGCGTCGGCAGGGCTCTCGGCACGCTTTCGTCATATCGGGACAGGGTTCACGGCGTTGCTGGCGACGTCTCGTCCCGAAGCGATATCGAGCGTCTGTGCCGTGAAGCCGAAAAACGGTTCCGCCAGGTCGATATCTGGGTGAATAACGCCGGTCTCGGCCAGCCGCTGCAGAAGGTCTGGGAACTGGGCGAAGATGAGCTTTCCCGGCTTGCCGACGTCAACATCATGGGTGTGGTGCACGGCACGATCGTTCCTTTCCTTGCGATGAAGCAACGGGGGACGGGCAAGATTTTCACCATGGAAGGGCATGGCAGCAAGGGAGCCATACTCGACAAAATGACCATGTACGGCACGACCAAGAGCGCCTCCAGCTACTTCACGAAATCTTTTGCCCATGAAGCCAAAGGGAGCGGCATAACGGTCGGCTGCCTGTTGCCGGGGATGGTGGTGACCGACCTGTTGTTCGACACCGTCAGGGACAACAGCCCGGAGAGCCGGAAGCGGAAGATGATCTACAACATGTTGGCGGACGACGTCGACACGGTTTCGGCATTCCTCGTCGACGGGATGCTTGCGGCCTCGGGCAACTTTACCAGCATCGAGTGGCTCACCCGCCGCAAGGCGATGTTCAGGATGCTGTTCGGGAAGTTCCGGAAGCGTGATTTTTTCCAGGCCTGAACCTTCATGATCTTGATTAACATGAAAAATAACTGAATTATTTCGATTGCAGATCCGCTTGATGAATCGACCTTTTAACGTCATATAAGTATGTGCTTTCCGATGATTTCCATAACGCAGCCCTGATTATGAGCCGATTACGTGTTTCACTGTTGTTTCTCTTTTCCCTGGCTTTTGCCGTCGCACCGATCGCCCATGCAGCAACAGTCGAAACGCTCGACTGGGAGCAGTGCCTCGTTGAGGCCGCCGCCAACCATCCCGACCTTCAGTCGGCTACGCAATCAGTCCTGCAGGCGGAAGCCCAGCGGGATATCGTCAGGGGCGGGCTGTTGCCGAGCGTCAGCATGAGCGCCGGAGGCGACCGTTCAGGCTCGAACATCGAAGCTGGTGCCGGCTCCTGGTCTTACAATCTCAATGCGAGCCAGCTGCTTTTCGACGGATCGAAAACCTCCAGCCTTGTCAATGCTTCGTCTGAAGGCATCAAGGCCTCCCGCTTCACCAGGGAAAAGGTTTCGGCCTCGACAAGGCAGGCCCTTCGGGCGGCTTTCGTTCAGCTGCTGACGGCGCAGCGACAGGTGTCGCTCGCCTCGGAGATCGCGGAAAAACGGAGACAGAACCTTCGCCTGATCGGCCTGCTGTACAAGTCGGGCAAGGAAAATATCGGTTCTCAAAGCAAGGCTAACGCCGATCTGGCCGCGGCAGAGTTCGAAGTGGTACAGGCGAAAAGAGCCATCGAACTGGCCCAGGTAGTGCTGAGCACCCAGCTTGGCCGGGAGTCGTTCACGCCGCTCAGGGTTTCAGGGGCGTTCGTTACCAGGGAGGAGACCAGGACGTCGCCGGACTTCGACCGCATCGTGAAGGAGAATCCCGCCTACCTGAACTCGACCTCTCAAAAGGAGAGCTCCCGATTCAACCTCCAGGCGGCAAGAAGCGTCTTCATCCCGAAGGTATCCATGTCGACAGGCATCGGGAACAGCTCGTTTACCCAGCTGCCTCCCGACAGGACAGACTGGCAGGTTGGCGTCAATGTCGCTGTGCCAATCTATGCGGGCGGTTCGGGCAAAGCGGCCGTGGCCAAGGCAAAGGCCGTGCTCAACCAGCTGACCTACGATGAAAAAAGTCTCTATTTCTCGCTGATGCGCAGCCTGGAACAGAGCTGGAAAAACTTCCGCGACGCCGCGGATTACGTCGCCGTACAGAAGAAATATCTCGATGCCGCCACTGAACGGGCTCGTATTGCCGATGCCCAGTATTCGTCGGGGCTCATAAAATTCAATGACTGGACCATTATCGAGGACAACCTTGTGAACGCAAAAAAATCATTTCTCAACGCCCAGTCCAATCTGCTGGTTACCGAGGCGAACTGGGTGCAGGCAAAAGGAGGGACACTTGAAATCAGGTAAACGGATATGGATCATTGGGGCTGTAATTGCCGTCGCGGTCATGGCGGGGATTTTTCTGTTCAGGATAGGGGGAAAAGGCAAATCCGCAGTCACATTCCGTGAATTCCATCCTGAAATCGGCACCATTCGTTCATTGGTTTCCACCACGGCGACGATCAAGCCCCAGAACCGCCTTCAGATCAAGTCGCCGGTAGGCGGACGGATCGACGAAATCCTGGTCAGGGAGGGGGAGCTCGTCACGAAGGGGCAGGTGCTCGCCCTGATCAGTTCCACAGAACGCGCCGCGCTTCTTGATGCTGCGACCCAGAAAGGGAAGAGCGAAACCGATTATTGGAAAAAGGTCTATAACCAGACTGTGCTGATCTCCCCGATCAACGGACAGGTGATTGTCAGCAGCCTCAACCCGGGCCAGACCATCACCACCAGCGACGACGTGCTGGTGCTGTCCGACAGGCTGATTGTCAAGGCGGATGTCGACGAGACCGACATCGGCAATGTGAAAATCGGCCAGAAAGCCGAAATCAGCCTTGACGCCTATCCTGAAATCAAGGTGACAGGGGTTGTCGACCACATCTATTACGAGTCGAAACTGGTCAATAACGTGAACATCTACCAGGTTGATCTGGTGCCTTCGTCGGTCCCCGATGTTTTCAGGTCGGGCATGAGCGCCAACGTCAATGTGATCATCAATGAAAAACAGAATGTCCTGTTGCTTCCGATATCCGCCGTCAAAGGGCGTAACGGAAGCTCTTTCGTTTCCGTCAGGGGCGGTTCGCCCGACTCTGTCAGGAAGGTGGCGGTACAGACCGGCATGAAGGATGAGCGGAATGTCGAAATCGTTCAGGGCCTTTCAACCAGCGACGTCGTCGTCGTCAAGGATTCGACCTTTGTCATGCCGAAACGGAACAGCAACGGCAGCAACCCCTTTGTGCCGCAGCGCGGTAACCCACAACAGAGAAAGGGCTGATGATCGAAGTCGTCAACATCACCAGGACCTACCAGATCGGCGAGAGCCCCGTCAATGCCCTCAATGGCGTGAGCCTGAAGATAGGGCAGGGGGAGTTCATCGCCATCATGGGGGCTTCCGGTTCGGGTAAATCCTCGCTGATGCACATTCTCGGCCTGCTCGACGTGCCCGATACCGGCCAGTATCGCCTGATGGGCAGGGAGGTCAGCGGAATGAGCGAGGATGAGCTTGCGTCGGTGAGGAACAACGTCGCCGGCTTTGTGTTCCAGCAGTTTCACCTGCTTGCCCGGATGAGCACGATCGACAACGTCATGCTTCCCTGCATCTATAGCGGAAAGATGGGCGATTTCCGTCAGGACGCCCTTCAGCGGCTTGAAATGGTCGGCCTCAGCCACCGGGCAAGCCATCGCCCGAACCAGATGTCAGGCGGCGAGCAGCAGCGCGTCGCCATAGCCCGCGCGCTCATCAGGGATCCGATGATCATTTTTGCCGATGAGCCGACCGGTAACCTCGACACCAAGAACTCGCATGAAATCATGCGGATCCTCACTGAACTGCACAAGAAGGGGAAGACCATCATCATGGTCACCCATGAAGCCGATATCGCCGAATATGCCGACCGCATCATCACCATGAAGGACGGCGTTATTCTCGACGACCGCCGGAAATCGGACGCCCCCTCTCCGCAGAGAGCGTCGGAAGCTACCCTGGATGTGGCCCATCTGCCGTTGCTGCAACCCGCCCGGATGATGGGGTTTGTCGTGCAGGCATTCCAGTCTATCGTTTCCAACAAGATCAGGACGCTGTTGTCGGTGCTCGGCATTCTTGTCGGCGTTGCTTCGGTGATCGCCATGATGGCATTGGGCGCAGGCGCGAGGTCCTCCATGGAGGAGCAGCTGAAATCGATGGGCTCGAACCTGCTTTCGTTGAGGGGAGGCTCTGCCAGGATAGGTCACGCAGCCCAGGGTTCCGGCACGTTTACCCGATTTACCGAGAAGGATGCAGAGTCCATAGCCGAGATTCCCGAATTGGTCAAGTATGTTTCGGGCGATGTCACCGGCTCAGGCCAGATGGTTTACCTCGACAAGAACTGGAGCAGCAACGTCGAAGGGGTCGATTTCGACTTTGGTAAAATGCGTGCTGCAGAGCCGAAGGTTGGCCGATGGTTTACCCGTGAGGAGATTCAGACGCGCGACAAGGTCGCCATCATCGGAACGACGGTAGCTTCGCAGCTGTTCGGAGATACCAACCCGATCGACAAAACCATCAAGATCAACCGTATCAATTTCACGGTCATCGGCATCGCTCCGGCAAAGGGATTCAACGGCCCGAGAGACCAGGACGATATCGTGCTGGTACCTCTGACGACAGCCATGTACAGGGTGCTCGGCAAAGATTATCTCGACGGCATTTTCGTGGAAGTGTCGAGTTCCGCAAACCTGGAGCCGGCGAAGCAAGCCATTGACGCACTTATCAGAAAACGTCACAAGCTTGCAGCCAATGACCAGGATTCGTTCAACATCAGGGACATGACCCAGTTCCAGCAGATGCTGAGCGCCACGACCCAGACGATGAGCACGCTTCTTGGATCGATAGCGGCGATTTCACTCGTGGTTGGCGGTATCGGCATCATGAACATCATGCTGGTCTCGGTCACCGAAAGAACCCGGGAGATCGGGTTGCGAAAAGCCATAGGAGCCCGCAAAGGCGACATCATGATGCAATTCATCATCGAATCGGTAGGCATGACGCTCACCGGTGGCATTATCGGTGTCATCGTCGGTGTCGGCGTATCCGTCCTGCTGTCGACTTTTGCAGGATGGGCCGTCAAGACCTCTGTCCTGTCGGTTATGATAGCCACAAGTTTTTCGGTCCTGATTGGATTGTTTTTCGGCCTCTGGCCTGCCCAGAAAGCAGCCGGCCTCAAGCCTGTGGAAGCGCTGCGCTATGAGTGACACGTCGCTCGATGGGCGCTGGTCATTGCGATAAGGCAACACTATTATATCCCTGTCTGAAACGGCAGGGATTTTTTTTGAAAAAAGAAAAAAAAGAGCGCAAGGTTCTCCGGACAACATCGTCTTACCTATTGAATGGGATGAGATGACAGATACGATGAACAGATGAGACAGGACTTGAGACGACTGGATGGTAGATGAGACGACTGGATGGTAGACGAGACGATTGGATGGTAGACAAGCCGACGAGCCGGAAGACGAGCCGACGAGTCGGCAGATGAGACGAGACAGATGGTAGACGAGAAAAGTGTTCTTGATTTATTGTGTTGTGAGTGTTGTTTTAATGCTGATGTGTTGCAGTAGCAACCGGGTCTTCTTCGCTGTTTGATGTTATGGTTGAACACGATGAATGATGATGACTACAGAAGATGATGATGATTGGCGGGGAAGCACTGGTAGTTGCTGAAATGGCAGGGCGAAAAGTATCTTGAACTTTTCGCCCTGCTTTTTTTATGCCCGGGCCCACGATGCCCAACCATTTTACATTCAAGCGTTCCGATACTTCAGGAAAACGGTCATTCGTCCAAACCCGGTATTCAGTTGTTCCATTAGTTCCGCCCGGAGTCCCGACTTGTCCAGGCAATAACTTCTTGGATTGTTTTCAGCTGCCAGGGGCTTCAGCCCGGCGTTTAAGGAAAACACTCCATATTGCGCCTGGGTTTTTACACAACAGTCCAGGATCTTTATTGGACGCAACAATCCTGGAATTGAACAGTTCGATGGCCATAAAACCATAGGGAACGTAAAAAGCCGTCCTTCACTGACTGGTGAAGGACGGCTTTTTAATGTATATGCTTCTGGGCGGTCAGGCGCTTGCGAGCGCTTTCTGGACTTTCTGGGCCGCGTCTTTCAAGCCGTTGGCCGAGACAAGGTTGAGCCCTGACTCATCGAGCATCTTCTGGGCGGCGATTGCATTGGTGCCTTCCAGTCGGACGATGACCGGCAGGTGAATGTCGATGTTCTTCGCGGCCTGGATGATGCCTCCTGCAACACGGTCGCAACGGACGATGCCGCCGAAAACGTTGACCAGGATAGCCTTGACGTTCTTGTCGCTGAGGATGATCTTGAATCCCTCTTCAACGGTCTTGGGGCTGGCTCCTCCGCCTACGTCCAGGAAGTTGGCAGGTCTGCCGCCTGCGAGCTGGATCAGGTCCATGGTGCCCATGGCAAGACCGGCGCCGTTGACCATGCAACCGACGTTTCCGTCAAGACGGACGTAGTTGAGGTTTGACAACGATGCTTCGACTTCAAGCGGATCCTCTTCGCTGACGTCCCTCAGTTCGAGGAACTCCTTGTGACGGAAAAGGGCGTTGTCGTCAAAGTTGATCTTGGCATCGAGTGCGAGCACCCGGCCTTCCTTGGTGACGACCAGTGGGTTGATCTCAGCCAGTGAGGCATCGATCGTCATGTATGCTTCGTAGAGCGCTTCGATGAACCTGACGGCGCTACGGAACTGCTCGCCTTCCAGGCCGAGGAACAATGCTCCTTCGCGCGCCTGGAATCCCTGAAGACCGTAAACAGGGTCGACCTGGATTTTCAGGAGCTTTTTAGGAGTCTCTTCCGCAACCTTTTCAATCTCCATACCGCCTTCGGTCGAGATCATGAGTACGTTTCTCTGGGTGGCGCGGTCGAGGGTGATGCCGACATAGAACTCTTTCTCGATGTTCATGCCCTCTTCGACCAGGAGGCGCCTTACCTCTTTGCCTTCAGGTCCGGTCTGATGGGTCACCAGGATGGTGCCGATCATTTTCTGGGCGATATCCAGGACCTCTTCGGGAGACTTCGCCAGCTTGACGCCGCCAGCCTTGCCCCGGCCGCCAGCATGGATCTGGGCCTTTACGACCACAACAGGGCCCGGCTCCTCATCGAAAAGCTTGATTGCGGCCTGTTTTGCTTCTTCAGCTGAAAATGCTACTATGCCTCTTGGTACGGCTACGCCAAATTTTTTCAGGATATCTTTACCCTGATACTCATGAATATTCATGCCAGATGTTCTATGGTTATGAAATGCTGCTGGAAGTCGGACGTAAATGAGGACTGGAAAACGCTCCAAACTTCATGATAACAAAATTAATCGTTTTGCTGAAACCGCTGCGGCTTAAGGCGCAGATTTCTTCTATTAAATATGCATGATGTCGGGTATTGTATGGAACTGGCTTTCAGGGAAGCCATCAAAGCCTATGAGAAAAAAGAGGTGCCTGTCGGTGCGGTCGTGCTCGATCCGAACGGCTCGATCATCGGCAGGGGCTACAACCAGGTCGAAGAGCTGTCCGACGCCACTGCGCATGCAGAAATGATCGCCCTCACTTCAGCCATGGCGACCATCGGAAGCAAATATCTCGAAGGATGCACGCTCGCCGTAACGCTCGAGCCCTGCCCCATGTGCGCAGGCGCGATCGTTCTCGCCAAAGTCAGCCGCGTGGTGTTCGGAGCCTGGGACCCCAAAATGGGCGCCGCAGGAACCGTACTCAACATAACCGGATGCCGATCGCTCAACCATCAGCCGGAAGTCTACGGCGGCATCATGGAGCACAAGTCCGAAAGCCTCCTCCAGGATTTTTTCAGAGGTTTGAGGAACAGGAAATAATGGATAATGGATAATGGATAATGGATAATGGATAATGGATAATGGATAATGGATAATGGATAATGGATAATGGATAATGGATAATGGATAATGGATAATGGATAATGGATAATGGATAATGGATAAT
>JAAXWO010000006.1:0-129405 GCA_013334965.1 Chlorobiaceae bacterium
CGGGAGCTGAAATCGTCAGGCAAGCCGGTGATGCTCGATTTTTATGCTGACTGGTGCGTGGCGTGCAAGGAGATGGAGAAGTTCACCTTCAGCGATCCGAAGGTAAAGGCTGGACTTGAAGGGTTCAGGCTCCTGCAGGTTGACGTGACAGCCAATAGTGCTGACGACCGTGAGCTGATGAAACGTTTCGGCCTCTTCGGCCCTCCCGGAATCATCTTTTTCGACAAATCAGGAAACGAGATCAAAGAGAACAGGGTCGTAGGATTCAGTGAGGCGTCCCAGTTTATGACGCACATCAATTAACGGTGATTCGAGTATAAAAGGCTATAAACCGGTCAATAACACTTTCAAATATCGGAGATTATTACTATGGCTATCAGGACCCCTACCACAGGAAACGACACGTTATACTTTAATTCAGAGCCGAACGGCGGAGGTGTTTTTAATGTGACTGATCCGGGAGGAATAGATACCCTCTATCTTGCCGGCAGCGGCGGTACGAACCCCAGTTATCTATTTAGATTTCCGAGAACAAATTTTACGATCAATCCTGTCAATGCCAGTGGAATTATCGTTATTTCCGGGTCAAGTACAAAGAACGGTTCCTCATTCACATTTAATCTGAAGAATGTTGAGAACATCGTGTTTGGCGATGGTGCAGGGGGAACGGTCACGGTCGCGTTGTCTTATGGTCCGGTCAACAGTGCCTCACCGGTATTCACTTCGGGAAGCACTGGTACGGTCGTCGAGAATTCGGCGACAAATACGGTCATCTATACCGCGTCGGCGACGGACGCCGATGGCAACACCATAACCTATTCGCTTGGCGGTACTGATGCATCCTTGCTGAACATCAACTCATCGACCGGAGAGGTGACGCTGAAAGCGTCGGCTGATTATGAGACGAGGACGAGCTACAGTTTTAACGTTATTGCCAGCGATGGACTCCCGGCACATGATACGACCAAGGCCGTAGTCGTCAGCGTCACCAACCTGAACGACAATTCGCCGGTATTCACCTCTGGCGGAACCGGCACGGTAGCCGAAAACGCAGCAACCAATACGGTGATTTATACTGCGGCGGCAACTGATGCCGACGGAGACGCGGTAACCTATTCGCTGAGCGGTACTGACGCATCGCTGCTGAACATCAACGCATCGACCGGAGAGGTGACGTTGAAAGCGTCGGCTGACTACGAGACGAGGACAAGCTACAGTTTCAACGTTATAGCCAGTGACGGAGTTCCTGCACATAACGCGACCAGGGCCGTAGTCGTCAGCGTCACCAACCAGAACGATATTTCACCGGTATTCACCTCTGGAGGAACCGGTTCGGTAGCAGAGAATGCAGCCACGAACACGGTGATCTATACTGCAACAGCGACGGATGCGGACAATCTTGGTGCCTTGACCTATTCGCTGGGCGGTACGGATGCCTCTTTGCTGAATATCAATGCATCGACCGGAGAGGTGACTCTGAAAACGTCGGCTGACTACGAGACGAAGACGAGCTACAGCTTCAATGTCGTCGCCAGTGACGGACTTCCTGCGCATGATGCAACCAATTCCGTTGTCGTCAGCGTCACCAACCTGAACGACAATTCGCCGGTATTTTCGTCTGGAGGAACCGGTATGGTGGCGAACAACGCACCTTCAGGTACGGTGATTTACACCGCAGCGGCAACCGATGCGGACAATCTTGGAGCCCTCCTCTACTCGCTCACAGGAACGGACGCATCGTTGCTGAACATCAATGCAACCACCGGGGTCGTCACCCTGATCGCCGCTTCGAATTACGCGACAAAGTCGAGTTACGCTTTCAGCGTTGTGGCCAGTGACGGATTGGTTGCGCATGATGCTGTCAAACCCGTCGTCATCAGCGTTCAGGCACAAAATAATTCCGCTCCGGTGTTCACATCGGGAGGAACAGGCACGGTAGCCGAGAATGCGCCGACGGCTACGGCAATCTATACTGCCACGGCCACAGACGCAGACAGCAACCCGATTCTCTATTCCCTTACCGGTACGGACGCCTCGTTGCTCAACATCGATTCGTCGACCGGGGTCGTGACCTTGAAGACGTCGGCTGACTATGAGAGGAAAACAAGTTACAGCTTCAGCGTCGTGGCAAGTGACGGACTCCCGGCGCATGACGCGACCAAGGCTGTCGTCGTGAACGTTACCAATGTGAACGACAATTCTCCTGTATTTACATCGGGAACTACGGGTACCGTCGTTGAAAATGCGGCCACGAACACGGTGATCTATACTGCTGCAGCAACGGATGCTGACAATCTTGCAGCATTGACCTATTCTCTGGGGGGCACAGATGCCTCGCTGCTGAACATCAACGCATCGACCGGAGAGGTGACGCTGAAAGCATCGGCTGACTTCGAGACGAAGGCGAGTTACAGCTTCAACGTTGTGGCCAGTGACGGTCTGGTTGCGCATGACACGACCATGGCTGTTGTCGTGGGTGTCACCAACCTGAACGACAATGCGCCGGTAATCACATCTGGAGCCACGGGAACGGTAACCAATGCCTCTCCCTCGGGTACGGTGATCTACACCGCTGCGGCGACGGATGCGGACAACCTCGGGGCGCTGACCTATTCGCTGAGCGGCACGGATGCCTCGTTGCTGAACATCAATGCAACCACCGGGGCGGTGAGCCTGAAAACCGCTGCGAATCTGGCTGCAAAAGCGACTTACAGCTTCAATGTGGTTGCCAGCGATGGGTTGGTCGCTCATGATGCGACCAAAGCAGTCGTCGTTACCGTTCAGGCGACCAACAATTTTGCGCCGGTGTTCACCTCCGGAGTTACCGGTACGGTAGACGAGAATGCGGCGACAGCCACCGTGATGTATACGGCTGCGGCAACTGATTCAGATGGCAATCCGTTAACCTATTCGCTGAGCGGTGCGGATGCGTCGTTGCTGAACATCAATGCCACGTCTGGAGCAGTGACCCTGAAAGCATCGGCCGACTTCGAGACAAAGGCGAGTTACAGCTTCAACGTTGTGGCCAGTGACGGCCTGGTCGCGCATGACACGACCAGGGCTGTTGTCGTAGGCGTTACCAACCTGAACGACAACTCACCGGCATTTACTTCCGGAGCAACAGGCACGGTCGCCGAAAACGCTTCGACAGCCACCGTGATCTATACGGCGGCAGCGACGGATGCCGATAACCTTACGGCGTTGACCTATTCGCTGGGCGGTACCGATGCCTCGTTGCTGAACATCAACGCTTCTACTGGCGCAGTAACGCTTAAAGCTTCGGCCGACTTTGAGACGAAGACGAGTTACAGCTTCAGTGTCGTGGCAAGTGACGGCTTGCCTGCTCATAATGCTACCAAAGCTGTTGTCGTGAGCGTTACCAACCTGAACGACAATGCTCCAGTGTTTACTTCAGGCGCTACTGGTTCGGTGAACGAAAACGCTCTGGTCAGCTCCGTAGTGTATCAGGCTGCGACTACGGATGCGGACGGTGTGCTGGCTGGTCAGTCGACGAGCTACTCGCTGACCGGTGCGGATGCATCCTTGCTGAACATCAATGCCGCCACCGGAGCAGTAACACTGAAAGCATCGGCTGACTACGAGACAAAGTCCAGTTACAGCTTTAACGTAGTGGCAAACGATGGCGTCAACTCATCCTCGAAAGCTGTTGTGTTGTCGATCGGCAACATCGACGAATCGCCCACGAGCACGAACGACACCCTGACGACGCTCAATAACGCCACCACGGTTCTCGGTATAGCCAATTTCGGCACCTATAAAGATCCGGAAGGGGTTGCGATCGGCGCAGTGAAGATCACCACCCTGCCTCTTGCAGGGGCCGGGACGCTCCAGTACAGCAGCAACGGCACCACATGGTCTGCCGTGACGTTGAACCAGGTGATCACTTCCACAGACATTAATGCCGGTCATCTGAGATTCGTGTCGAGTGCAGGGATAACCACCGGCACGATAGGTTTCCAGGTCCGTGATGGAGGGCTTTTCAGTACCGCCTATACCCTGACTGTCTATGGTGAACAGGCGCAGACTCTTGCAACAGGTACGGGATTGGCGATCAACGGCACCGGCATAACCGCGACTGTGCCGTCAGCAGTGACCATCGTTTCTGATTCGCTTACGGCCACCGGAGTCGCTCTCTCTGATCAGATCTCTGTTTTTGTCGATCAGGTGGTACCTTCCGGGGCAGTACAAGACAGCATCCACAGTGCGGTCGACAGCTACGTTTCCGGGCTTGCAGACCCGACGGTGTTCACTGTCCGCGCATTGAGCCTCGAAGCCACGACCGGCTTCAGCATAGCAAACCATGTATCCCTCACCGGAAACGCTACCGGCCAGGAGGCGCTCATTATTGATGCAAGTCATCTTCCTGTCGGTACCATACTTGATCTGAACAACGTCGAGTTTGCCGTCATCATCGGCCCTGCCCATATTGAAGGCGGAGCCGGAAGCAATGTCGTGATCGCGGATGCAGGCACCCAGTATATCGTTCTCGGTCCCGAAGATGATACGATTCATGGTGGGGCAGGGGATGACACCGTCGGTTCGCAGGCCGGTAATGATCTTCTTTTCGGAGATGACGGCAACGATACCGTGTTTGGCGGTGATGGTAACGATACGCTTGATGGTGGTAACGGTAACGATACCTTGCGGGGTGATGCCGGCAACGATACGCTGAACGGTGGAGCCGGAGACGATACGGCGGTTTTCAGCCATAATTTCAGCAACTACCATATCCGTTACGATGCCGCAACGGACAGCTATATCGTTGTCGATACCTCCAGCGCCGCAAGCGACGGTACGGATATCGTAACCGGTATAGAGCATTTCCAGTTTGCCGACATGACGAAAAGTCCCGTTGATGCTGTCGACACGACGGCTCCCACCGTGATCAGTTATACTCCTGGCGATGCGGTGACCGGCGTCGCCCTGGACAGCAACATCGTATTTAAGTTCAGTGAGCCTGTGCAGAAGGGAACCGGATTGATTCAAATCCACACCAACTCTGCTGTCGGTACCGTGTTCGAGAGTTTCGATGCGGCAACCAGCACGCATGTGACCATATCCGGAGACACGCTCACCATCGATCCGACATCCAACCTGGCCAACGGTACCAGCTATTACGTGACCTTCGCTGACGGCAGCGTTCTGGATTTTGCTTCGAACCACTACGGCGGTACGAGCACATACCATTTCAGTACGGTCGCTGCAGCAGTATCGGCAACCGGTGGCGGTTCCGGAGGCGCCGGTGTTGCCCTTGCCGGAGCAGCCGGGCTTGGCATTCTCGCATGGCTTGTCTTCTGATGTTGACCGGATTTCAGGGAGCCCCGTCCAGGGGCATCCTTGCCGGGATTCAAAATTTTTTCCGAATTTTGATTGTTGATGCATGAACAAGCGATCTTGCTCATATCTTTATGATTGATGATATGGGCGACTACAGGCCCGATTTCATTTTCGACGTTTCTTAATTGAGCGATGCATGAACTATTTGTCAGGATTCACTCTTTATGTTATCATATGAGTAGCTGTTCATATGAATAAGCCAGGCATAATCGAAAGAGAGGCAGAGCTTTGCCAGCAGAGGTGCGATCATCCCGATGTGGTCGATGAAGTTCGGTGCTCAATGCCAGCGGAACCGTTGCAGCAGGATGTGGCGCAGCTTTTCAAGGTGCTTGGCGATCACACCAGGATAAGGATACTCAATGCGCTCTACCGTTCCGAACTGTGTGTCTGCGATTTGACCTCGATTCTCGGGATGAACCAATCTGCGGTCTCCCATCAGTTGAGGGTGTTGAGGGACGCTAAAATCGTAAGGTCCCAGAAACAGGGGAAAAATGTGATATACAGCCTGGACGACATCCATATTGCCGAGCTTATCCGCATTGGTTTCGAGCATGTGGTTGAGTGAGAAGGTCTCTTTTTTTTGCTTAACACATGAATAGTTGATCATACAAAAATATATAGAGCAGTAACGGAGGTAGTATCATGCAAGAAGCAGTAGTGGTCCTTATCAGCATCGTCAAGGCCTCATGGAGCGTCCTCCTTGATGCGGCGCCATTCGTTCTCATTGGTTTTTTTGTGGCGGGACTCGTCAAGGCGTTTCTCCCGGAAAATTTTGTCGCTACCCATCTGGGTGGCGGTATCGGGAGCATTTTCAAGGCATCTGCCATAGGCGTGCCGATTCCGCTGTGCAGTTGCGGGGTGATTCCTGCTGCCGCAGGATTGAAAAAACAGGGCGCAGGCAAGGGCGCAGTCGCCTCGTTCCTGGTTTCCACTCCGGAAACCGGTATCGATTCAATCGCGGTCACTTACGCGTTGCTTGATCCAGTGATAACCATTTTCAGGCCTGTTGCAGCCATACTTACGGCGATTGCGACCGGCATCGCGGTCTCGTTTTCAGAAAAATACGGTGCGAAAGAGGCCCTTGAACCGGCAGTCGTTCAAAAAGCCTCTTCCTGCTCATGCGGCTGCAGCCATTCCAAAAAGCCCAAGCCCGGAGTCGCAGATAAATTCAGGTCAGGCATGTCCTTCGCTTTTGGCGAGTTGCTTGGCGATGTTGGGGGATGGCTTCTTGTCGGCGTGCTCCTTGCCGGACTGATCTCGGTTTTTGTCTCTCCGGAGCTGCTTGAACGATATGTTTCGAACGAGTTCCTCTCCATGGCGATGATGCTGGCCATCTCGGTGCCCCTGTACGTTTGTGCGACCTCCTCGACCCCCATAGTGGCAGCGCTTGCATTGAAAGGCATTTCTCCTGGTGCAGCCCTGGTTTTCCTGCTCGTGGGGCCGGCGACCAATGCGGCCTCGTTGCCGGTAATATCAAAACTGCTCGGCAAGCGCGCGACGGTTGTCTATCTGGTGGTCATCGTCCTCATGTCGTTTCTTGCAGGAATGCTTATCAATGCCCTTTACGGATATCTGGGCCTGGATATCAAAAACTGGGTAAGAGCCGGGGCGCATGAGGAGGGAGGCGTTATCGCAGTCACTTCAGCCATCGTGCTTACAGCGCTGGTACTCAAGGCCTCTCTTTCCGCAAGGTTCGGGCGAAATGGGCATCAACATTGAAAGGTAGTCTTCGGCTTATGCGCTTCGACAAGTCCTGATTGCGTGACAGGGCAATGGGGGAGCAGGATCGTCATGATTCCCTTGTTGCGCCTGTCACAACTTTTTACCTACCGGGGCCAGATAAATGGTGAACTCCTCTTCTCCATCCACCTTCAGCAGCCTGTCCATTTCAGCCTGGTCGTAGGCTGCTATCGCGCAGGTTCCGGCGCCAATGGCTTCGCAGGCCAGGTACAGGTTCTGGCATACATGGCCTGCGTCGAGGGCGATGACCTTGTGAGCGGCAAGACCGTATCGCCATTCCATTCGATATGGGATCACCGTCCAGATGAAGGTTACGGAGGCATCTCCCGGGTAGGGCTGGCCAAGGACCGCCCTTACAACCTTCCGTTCGAGCTTTTCCTCTTCAAATTCAAACAGGAGCTGGTGTTCGAGGGGGAGGTACCGGTAGATTCCCTTTTCCAGCCCGTCAATATTCAATACGCACAGGTATGTCTCGAATGCGTGCCGGCAGCCGGCGGAGGGGACAGTTCTCAGCGCATGGCCCGCATCGAGTTTGACTCTGACTCCCTGGGTCGCCCATAGCAGGAAAGAGAGCTCTTCGAGGCTGAGAGGTGCGTCGTTGTAGGTGCGGCAGCTTTCCCTATTCGCGATCGCTTTTTTCAGGTCGATCTGCCCGGTTTCCGTCAGTTGCCCGATTCGAGGGAGCGGTATCCGTTTCGCGTCTGGCAGGAATGGCTTTTCAACAGGGGGCGGGGGAATTCTGCGGCTTTGGTCGGTTTGGGAAAAATCGACTGAGCTGCGGATACTGTCCTTGAGGAACGAACGGTATGCATTGAGTACTTTCCTGTCCATGTGTCAGAGTCTTGCGGTTTTCAGGCGCAGGGAGTTGGTCACGACCGATACGCTGCTGCCGGCCATGGCGATTCCTGAAAATACCGGATTAAGGAAGATGCCGAACAGGGGATAGAGGGCGCCTGCGGCAAGCGGGATGCCTATGATGTTGTAGATGAAAGCCCAGAAAAGGTTCTGTCGGATGACCCGCATCGTTTTGCGTGACAGGGTGATCGCCTGGGCGACTTTTCTGATGTCGCCGTTGAGGATGGTGATTCCGGCCGATTCGATGGCTATGTCGGTCCCTGTGGCCATGGCGATGCCGACTTCGGCGATGGCGAGGGCCGGGGCGTCGTTGATGCCGTCTCCTGCCATTGCGACCTTGTGTCCCCTGGCCTGAAGCGACTTGATGACATCGGCCTTGCCGGATGGCAACACTTCGGCGATCACCTCTTCGATGCCTGCCCTGGCCGCCATGTACGCTGAGGCAGACCTGTTGTCGCCGGTGAGCATGATGACCTTTATGCCTTTTCTCTTAAGCGTGTCGACCGCATCGCGCGCCCCTTCCCTTATCGTATCGGAAAGCGCCACGATTCCCTTGGCCAGTCCCTCCACTTCGACCACAACTACCGTTTTGCCTTGTGCCTGCAGGGCATGTATTCCTGGCAGGGCAGTTTCCTCTTCAACCGGTTTCCTGATCCTGACGGCGGATTCTCCGATCGTTCCTTTCACTCCGACTCCTTCGAGGGCTTCGAAATTTGTCACAGCCAGTATCGTTATGCCCTTCTGAGTCGCGGCTTCAACGATAGCCTTCGCGAGTGGATGTTCGGAACGGTTTTCCAGGCTGGCGGCAAACTGCAGAAGCTCATCAGTGCCTGCGGATCCATCGGTGGAGCTGACGTCGGTGACTGTCGGCGTACCGTTGGTGATGGTGCCGGTCTTGTCGAACACAACCGTATCGACGGTGCTCAGTGATTCGAGGCTCTGGGCATTCCTGATCAGGATGCCGTACTCGGCTCCCTTGCCGATTCCGACGATGATGGCAGTGGGCGTAGCCAGGCCGAGCGCACATGGGCAGGCGATCACCAGGATGCCGACCATGCCCATGATGGCGTATGAGAGGGCGATGGAAAAACCGAGAATGGCGGTGCCGAGGGTTATCCAGACGATGAAGGTGATGGCGGAGAGCACCAGCACCACAGGCACGAAGATCGCAGCGACCTTGTCTGCGATATCCTGGATCGGCGCTTTGGAGCCCTGAGCCTCTTCAACCATCCGTATGATTCTTGCAAGGACGGTATCGGGGCCGACGTTCGATGCCGTAAAGGTGAACGCGCCCTGCTTGTTGATGGTGCCGCCAATGACGCTGTCACCGGTTTTCTTGTCTGCCGGTAAAGGCTCACCGGTAACCATCGACTCGTCGATCGATGAAAAACCATCCGAGATGGTTCCGTCCACCGGGATTTTGCCTCCCGGTCTTACCACGACCACATCACCCTTTCTGACCTGCTCAACCGGAATTTCAATCTCCCTGTCTTGCCTGACGACGAATGCCGATTTTGCCTGCAAACCGATCAGCTTTTCGATCGCTTCGCCTGTTTTCAGCTTCGAACGGGCTTCGAGGAATTTGCCGAGCAGCACGAAACCGATCACGACGATCGATGCGTCGAACCAGGTGTCGTGCGGAAGGCCAAGCGAGTCCCGGAGTCGGGGAAAAAGGGTGACGAAGGCGCTGTAAGACCAAGCGACCAGAGTGCCGATGCCGATGAGCGTATCCATGCTGGCAGCGCCGCTTCTGGCGAACATGACGATGCCGTGCAGGAACGGGGCACCAAGGCGGAACACCATGTATGATGAGACGAGAAGGGCGATCGAATCGAAGGTCTCCATGTCGATCGGCATGGGGGGAACCGCCCCGGTCATTCTGGCGGCAATGTCCCACATCATGGCAGCGAAGAACACGAGGGCGACCGGCAACGCCAGCAGTACCCCATTTTTCTGTTGCCGGAGTTCCGCGAGCTTCTCCTCCTTTCGTTGTGAAACGTTCTTTGCCGATGCTGTTATTGCAAGGGCATCAGCTTCAGCGGGCTTATCTTCGAGCAGGGAGTAACCGTACTTGCCGAGCACATCGTTCAGGGCCTGCTCCGACATGCCGTCGCCGCCGAATTCGAGCATCGCCTTTTCGGTGGCAAGATTGACATCTGCCTTTTCAACGCCCTCTACAGCAGAGAGCTTTTTGGTGATGATGGCCGCACAGCTCGCGCAATGCATGCCCTTGACCGAATAGGTTCTGGTGGTCATGTGGCGCAGCAGTTTATCAACAAGTCACTCCATTCGTGATTCGAGAGCAATATTGGAGAGGATAGTTCAGCCCCAGAATCTGAAAAGGGCGGACGCAAATGCCCGCCCCTTCCGTTTCTCCGTTTTCCAGTCACGATTGCCAGAGGTGAACATTTCCTTGAAATACTACCGGAAGTGACCGGCAAAGGTTCCCGCACCTGTGTTCTTATCGTCCTGAAATGGAAAAGGTTACGACTTGCTGCCTTCGGTCTTGAACTCTGAGGTCAGGTGGAACTCGATCTCGGGAAAGTCCTCTTTCGCGATCTTGAGCATCCATTCCGTTTCGGCGAAAAATACAGGGTGCTCCTCCTTGTCGAGGGCGATGACCGTCGATTTCCGGCGCAGGAACTCGTCGAGCTGCGCCTTGTTGTCGCTGGTGACCCAGAACGCCTTGTGGTAACGCAGCGGCAGGAACGAGCACTGTGCGCCGTACTCGTGTTCAAGGCGGAACTGGATGACGTCGAACTGGAGTTCGCCGACGGTGCCGACGATTTTGCGGGTGCCGTACTGGATGAAGAGCTGTGCGACCCCCTCGTCGGTGAGCTGCCGGATCCCTTTCTCAAGCTGCTTGGTCTTGAGCGGGTCGCGGTTTTCGAGCACCTTGAAGATCTCGGGCGAGAAGCTCGGTATGCCCCTGAAGTGCAGGTTTTCACCTTCGGTCAGCGTGTCGCCGATCTTGAAGATCCCGTTGTCGTACAGGCCGATCACATCACCAGGCCAGGCCTCGTCGATGACGTTTTTCTCGTTGGCCATGAACTGGGTAGGATTGGAGAACCGCACCTTTTTGTCGAGGCGTGTATGATAGTAGAATTTGTTCCTTTCGAACCTGCCGGAGCAGATTTTAAAGAATGCCGTACGGTCGCGGTGGTTCGGGTCGAGATTGGCGTGGATCTTGAAGACGAAACCGGTGAGAGGCTCTTCCGATGCGTTTACCATGCGTTCGGAGGCTTCCCGCTCGTGCGGGCATGGGGCGATATCGATGAAGGTGTCGAGCAGCTCCCTGATGCCGAAGTTGTTGATGGCGCTTCCGAAGAAAACAGGCGCGATCATCCCTTCGCGATAGAGTTCAGTGTCGAACGGTTCGTATACCCCTTCGATCAGCGCGATATCTTCACGAAGCTTCCCTGCGTATGCGGCGCTGACCCATTTGTCGAGCATTGGGTCGTCGAGGCCGCTGATGTCGGTCAGTTTGTCACCGATTTTCGAGGCGCTTGATTCGAACAGGTTGAGCTTTTTGTTAAAGAGGTTGTAGACACCTTTGAAGGTCTGTCCCTGGCTGATCGGCCAGGTCATCGGGCAGGTGCTGATGTCAAGTTTCTGTTCGAGTTCGTCGAGCAGTTCAAAGGGGTTGCGCCCTTCGCGGTCCATCTTGTTGATGAAGATGATGACCGGCGTATGGCGCATGCGACAGACCTCCATCAAGCGTTCAGTCTGCTCTTCGACGCCCTTCATGCTGTCGACCACCAGGATGACGCTGTCCACGGCGGTCAATGTGCGATAGGTGTCTTCAGCGAAATCCTTGTGGCCGGGCGTATCGAGGATGTTGATGCGTTTACCGCGGTATTCGAAGCCCATCACCGAAGTGGCGACCGAGATGCCGCGCTGTTTTTCAATCTCCATGAAGTCGCTGGTAGCAGTCTTGCGGATCTTGTTGCTCTTGACCGCGCCAGCTGTATGGATTGCGCCACCGAAGAGCAGCAGCTTCTCGGTCAGGGTTGTCTTTCCCGCATCCGGGTGACTGATGATGGCAAACGTTCTCCGTTTCGCGATTTCCTTCTGCAACTCCATATATGGGTCTTTCCTGCTTGTCGTCTGGATTGAATATTATCGTCCGCTTTCCGGACTCTGCGTCCAAAATACTTTTAATAAGGTAGCTTTAAAAACGCGACCCGTGTTTTGTCGCCAATGATGAGGTAAATAAAGAGCAGGTGGGCATACAAAATTGCCTTGAGTTCAATTTCCGCCGATCGGCTCACCCGCGATTCTGATAAATTGCCATAACCGGTTCGGATGCGTTTTGCCCGGCAATTCGGGAAGGTCAGGAACAACCGTAACGGTCGAAGAAACCGTGGGACAAGTAATATTGTTTTATTACCCGATATCAGGATCGATGAAGGTGCATGGAGAGTCGATCAAAAGCCGGGTCCAAACCATACAACAAAATCGATGAAGTACGGTGTTGTCCTCATTTTTTCTTTAATCCTGGCGGTTCCCTCTGTCATCAATGCAGAGGAGCGTCAGCGTCAGACTTCCGGAAATGCACAGCTCGACTATGCTGAAGCCGCAAACTGGGTCCGGATGGCAATGGCCATGGGCGATGCGGACGCACAGTTCAATCTGGGGATCCTGTACCTTAGAGGCGATGGTGAAGAGGTCCGTCAGGACTATGCCGAAGCGGCAAGATGGTTCAGGTTGGCTGCAGATCAGGGCCATGCGAAGGCACAATACAATCTTGGCCTGATGTACGGCAAGGGCGATGGTGTCGGGCAGGACTTTGCTGAAGCGGCCAGGTGGTTCAGGATGGCGGCAGATCAGGGATATCTCCAATCACAGTACAATCTCGGCGTGATGTACCGGAACGGTCAGGGGGTACAGATGGACCAGGTCGAATCGGTAAAGTGGTTCCGGGCGGCGGCGGATGCAGGATATACAGAAGCCCAGTACATACTCGGTGTAATGTACGGCAAAGGGTTTGGCGTCGTCCAGGACTACAAGGAATCGATGCGGTGGTTTCGGCTGGCTGCGTCGAAAGGGCATGCCCAGGCACAAAACTATCTCGGAATCATTTACGGCATCGGGCTGGGTGTCAGCAAGAACCATATCGAAGCTTCAAAGTGGTTTCGGCTGGCGGCCGAGAAGGGTGAGGCAAAAGCACAATATAATCTTGGAATGATGTACATGCAGGGGCAGGGAGTGCAACAGAGTCCTGCGATGGCGAAAGAGTGGTTCAAAAAGGCTTGTGATAACGGGAATCGGGATGGCTGCGAAGAGTATCGAAAGACGGGAGGGATTTGAATCGCTGCCAGCATTCAAAAAAAATCACCCCGTCGCGCCGGAAATGACTTCGTTGATGATCGACGGCAGCAGCGCCATTTTGACCGGCTTTTTCAGGCATCTCGAAATGCCGAACTTCCTGAGGCTCAGTATGTCACCTAAATCCTTTTCATAACCGGTAAGCAGGATGATCGGGATTCCGGAGTTCAGTTTGTGAATTTCGATCGCCAGGTCGGTTCCGTTCATTTCGGGCATGGTCAGGTCGGTAATGACCAGGTCGAAGTTTTCAGGGTTCTGTCTGAACCGGGCGATCGCTTCTTTGGGGCTATTCGATGTTTGAACGCTGAACCCGAGTTTCGTCAGCATGATCTTCATCATCCTTGTGCCCGACTCCTCGTCGTCGACCAGCAGGATACGGCTGCTTCCTTTCATGAAAGGCTTTTCGTCGTCAGGCACCTCGATTTTCTCGTTGATCACCGGAAGGTAAATGCTGAAGGTGGTGCCGGAACCTGGCGTGCTTTCGACCGTAATCGCTCCCTTGCACCCGGTGACGATGCCGTGAACAACAGAGAGGCCGAGACCGGTTCCCCTGTTTTTCCCTTTGGTGGTGAAAAACGGTTCGAAAATGTGCTCCATGACGGATTCATCCATTCCTGAACCCGTGTCCGAGATGCTGAGGAGAAGGTAATCGGACTCAGTCAGTTGTGGAGTCGATTTGCGCAGATCAGCGTCTGAGACGATCTCTTTCAGTGCTATCCGTATGACGCCGACGGTTTGCTGCATTGCCTGGAATGCGTTTGCGCAGAGATTGACGATGACCTGATGGATCTGGGATGGATCTGCCAGAATGTTTCTGCAGTTTTCCTGAATACTCTGTTCGATGGTTATCGTCGACGGTATCGAAGGCCTCAGGAGTTTCAGCGCTTCTTCGATGATGGATTGAACGTTTACGACAGATCTGGAGACTTCTTCGGAGCGGCTGAAGGTAAGGATCTGTGCGATAAGCGTCTGGGCACGATTTGCCGCATGCATTATTTCGCTGAAATATTCATGCATCGGGTCTTCCGGGGGAAAGTCTGACAGGCCCATTTCCGAATACCCGAGGATCGGCGTAAGGATGTTGTTGAAGTCGTGTGCGATTCCGCCTGCGAGCGTCCCGATGGTTTCAAGGCGTCGGGTTCTGCGTAGCTGGGTTTCAAGCTGCTGTTTGTCCAGTTCCTCTTTTTTGCGGTCGGTAACGTCGATGACGATGCCGACATATTTCAGTACCCTGCCTTCAGGATCCTTGAATGGCCTGCCTTTTGACAAGAGCCAGCGAATGGTTCCATCAGCGTTCTGAACCCTCCATATACCATTGAATTCAATGCCTGCTCTCTCTGCTTCCCTTGCGCTCCGGTCCACTCTTTCCCTGTCTGACGGAATGATCGTTTTCAGCCAGTTTTCGTAAGATGGCTTGCAGCTGTAAGGTTCAATGCCGTAGAGTCCCCAGATCTCCTCCGACCATACGCATAGGCTCGAGCCGGACTCAATCTCCCAGAGGCCGGCATTGGTCGCGGCCATGATGTAATGCATCCGCGAATCGCCTTCGATGATCAGTTCCAGAGACTGCTTGAGTTCGGTAATGTCCTTTACTACCCCCATGATGTGGCTGGTCGCGCCGTCATTGTCAAATTTTAAAGCCCCGGTGGCGGCAATCCAGCGTATTTCACCATCAGATCGGCAAATTCGGCATTCGAACGAAAAATCCTGCCTGATTTCGATAGATCTCCTGATAAGCGATCTGATGCGATCCCTGTCTTCTTCGACAATGTGGTCAAGGAATTTCTCCATCGACCATTCCTGAAGGTTGTTTACATAACCGAAAATACGGGCATGTTCGATAGTACGTATTGCCTTATGATCCTGCAGGTCAAGATCCCAGACGCCTACATGGCTTTTTTCAAGTGCGAACTCCATGCGTTTCTGGTATTCGCTCAGCTCATCCTCTATATGTTTACGGTCGGTTATGTCGATCACTATTCCGAAATAGCGGATAGCCCTGCCATTTGCATTACGTAATGGCAGCCCTCTGGACATGAGCCAATGAGTTGATCCGTCAGGATATGATACCCGGTATTCAAGATTCAGCTCCGTTTCATTATTGACGGCCGATTCAACAGCTCTGATGGCCATCTCCCGGTCATCTGGGTGGACGGTCCCAGCCCAGAGTTCAAACGATGGGGGCTGACGGTTCAGTTCCATGCCGTACAACTGCCAAAGCTCGGGTGACCAGAAATTTTCATTGGTTTTCAGGTCCCACTCCCAAACACCCGTACGTGTAAGTTTTATGGCATGATTGAACCTTGTTTCATTTTCACATAGTGCCTGTTCAAGGTGTTTTTGCTCACTGATGTCCTGGCAGATGATAATCAGCAAGGAAATTTCGTTATCTGTCGATTTTACTGGATTGATAGATATTCTGGTGATATAGCTTCCCCTCACATCTTCAAATTCGATCTTTTTCCCAAGCCTGAGGACCTCTTCGCACTGCTTTTTTCTGCGAAGGGCAATATCCGGCATTTGACGTATGTTCGAAATCAGATCGTAGATGTCGGCGCCGACACATTCATGTGGTTTTCTGCCGAAGCGGGAGGCAAAAACACTGTTGATCCTGACGATTGTGCCTTTGGGATCAAGAAGGCAGATAGCGTCAGGATGCGATTCAAGAAGTGTTGAAAACGCAAGGTCGACTTGTGATGCAGGTAACGGTATATCCGACATGGGATGTCTAATATGTTCCAGCAGCCAATGTGCTTCTTGTGTGTATTGTCGGGATTGATGCTGGAGTTGTTCCCGGCTTCGGCACTCGATAGTTACTGGGGAGTTATTTCTTTCAAATACTGTATTTCAATTAATATATGTTGTTTTTTCAAGCGGTGAAATATTGCAGGGAGCTACGAACAACAGGATAACAAAACTGGAGAGGGAGATATTGCATTGCCGCTAGGCAGTTATGATTTCATGATACCGATAACAGTCGCGTTATGGCGTGAGATGCGACCGGCTCGTCTCTGTGCAGCCCGACCAGGAGTTGCATGTTTTCATCTCTTCTGTGTTTAATACGCAACCGGAGTAATGTGTACTGATGAATCGCTGCAGGAGTTGAAGAACAGGCAGCACCAAAAGAGTGGGGGTCGTTTTCTTCTTTTGCTGCTGCCTGTTGGGCCGAATGATGGATGTGTGCGGTAAAAGCTATTTTTTATTGGCTTTATATCTCATGTCAGGAGTTCCGTCTTTCTTTGTCGGTCCTGCAGGTTTTGCTGCTTCCTTGTTTTTCTTGTATCTCATGTCAGGAGTTCCATCCTTTTTCAGTGGGCCGGTTGCATTTGCAGCAGGTTTGGCTTCCTGTTTCGGATCCGGTTTTTCGGTAGCTTTCACAGCAGCTTTATCTGCTGGTTTTTCCGCCGGTTTTGGTGTTTCCTTTTTCCCTGTCTTTACCTTTTCAGTCTTTGGTGCGGTAGGCTTCTGGTCTTTCTTTTCGGCAAGTGTTTTCGATGGACCAAATGCAACCGTCGCGAAGAAAGCCATAGCCATCAGTAGTGCTGATTTTTTCATGATTTTGATTGTTTTGTTCGTTGAACGGATAGTCTTTGGTGAATACGAAAAACAGATCAGCAGATTAGGGGGAATTTGCAACAAAAACTTACATATTTTTTTTAATACTCTTTCCTGGAAAAGGAAAAAAGACGGTTGTTACAGTTGCTGATCAGATAAATGTATACAAGCGTTTCATTCTTGAAGCGTTCAGCAGAAATGCAGCGATGGCGCTGCGGCTGAAATTAAACCAAAAGCCATGAAAAACGATATCGAGTTCATGCGGTTGGCCTTTGAACAGGCCCGGAAAAGTTATGAAGAGGGGGGCGTGCCGGTAGGGGCGGTCATGGTTGAAAACGGCAGGGTCATCGCTTCGGGTTACAACCGGAGGGTTCAGGACGGAGACCCTGTCTCACACGGGGAGATGGACTGCATAAGGAAGGCCGGGCGGCGGAGCCGTTATGATAACGTCACCCTCTATACGACACTCTCTCCGTGCATGATGTGTTCCGGTACGATCGTTCAGTTTGGGATCAGGAACGTTGTGGTCGGGGAGAACAGGAACTTCAGGGGCAACATCGGGTTCCTTGAGCAAAACGGAGTCAATGTGCTGCTCCTGAATGATCCGGAGTGCGAGACGCTTATGGCTCGGTTCATCAGCGAACGGCCTGATTTATGGGACGAGGATGTGGCCGGTGATCTCTGAGCACGAGATCAGTTAAGCAGCATGGTCAAGCGGTTCGTGTCGTTCAGTCGCTGATATTCGATACTTCGGGTCATGTCGCGGACTCCGGAATCCCCTGATTCTTCGGCAGCCTGAGCGTTTTCGAGCGCATTGAATGCGGCGCCCCTGTTTTCGAACAACAGCTCGACGCTTTCTTTCTTTTCGGAATAGGCGAGTGTCATATCGACAGGGGATGATGAAAGGAGCGGCTTGTAGGCCTTCAGCATCTCCTCGACGATCAGGATCAGGTTCTCCCTGGTTTTTACCGGCAGTATCTGCTTTTCGCAAAAGGCCGCTATCTCGGCGTGTATCGTATAAATGTCGTATGCGGGCGTCGTGATATGATAGCTGATGCTTCGTATCCTGTTGATAAACGCCTTCGTTTTCTCTTTTACGGGATTGTTGAAAATCTGCTCCGGCGTTCCTTCTTCATAGATGACGCCATCGTCGATGTAAAGCACGCGGTGAGACACATCCCTCGCAAAGTCCATCTCATGGGTGACGATCACCATGGTCATGCCGCCTTTGGCCAGACGTCTTATAACGGAAAGAACCTCGCTGACCATGGTCGGGTCAAGCGATGAGGTCGGCTCGTCGAACAGGATGATCTGGGGTTCCATGGCCAGGCAGCGTGCGATGGCAACCCTCTGCTTCTGGCCTCCCGATAGTTCGTCAGGGAAGTTTTCCGCCTTTTCGGCCACACCTACCAGCGAGAGCAGTTCGATTGCCTTGCGTTCGGCCTCCGTCCTGTTTTTCCCCAGGAGTTTGATCGGCGCGATGGTCAGGTTCTCCATCACGGAGAGGTGATCGAAAAGATTGAACGACTGGAACACCATATTCATCTTCTGGCGAATCTTCGATACGTTCGTTTTCGGGTCGAGGATGTCGACTCCATCGATATTTATCGTCCCGCCGCTCGGCCGTTCAAGCAGGTTGATGCATCTCAGCAAGGTACTCTTCCCGCTGCCGGACGGCCCGATTATCGATATGACCTCGCCCTCCCTGATTTCGATGTTGACGTCCTTCAGGACGGACAGTTGCCCGAAATTTTTCGAAAGATGCTCTATTTTTATCATGCGCCTTGAACCTGCTTTCTTCTAAGTTTTGGATCCGCCAGCTTTTCGACGTTCTCCAGCGCGAGCATGACTACCCAGGATATGAAAATATAGAGGATCGCCACCATGCACAGCGGGAAGAATGCGTCGAACGTACGGCTTCGAATGATGTCACTGGCTTTTGTAAGATCCTGTACAGCGATATAGCCGACGACAGAGGTCATTTTGAGCAGAGAAATGAATTCCCCCTTGTAGACCGGCAGAATGCGCTGAATGGTTTGAGGCAGGATGACGTACAGAATCGTCCTGAATTTCGTGAAGCCCATGGCAATGCCGGCCTCCATCTGCCCTTTGTCTATGCTGTTGATGCCGGCCCTGTAGATTTCAGCCACGTATGCGGCAAAATTCAGCCCGAACGCTATGATTGAAACGATTACGGGGTTGATGTCTACAGAAGCGAAGACGACATAATACATCAGCATCAGCGATACCAGCAGAGGGGTACCTCTCTGAATAAAGATGTAGGCTTTGGCCGGAAGGTTGAGGAGCGGGTTGCGGGACATTCGCATATAACAGATCAGGGCCCCGAGGAAGGTTCCCAGCACTGTTGAAAGGACGGCTATGATCGCAGTGGTTTTCAGGCCGTTCACGATGAGGAGATATCGGTTTTCCTCGATGATGTTGCTGTGAAAGCTCTCCGCAATGCTCGAAAAAAACGAAGGCGTTCCCGGGTCGGCCGATCTTGTATCTCCCATGGCGGCAGGCTGATTGAGGGATGTGCCGACAGGAGCCGAAGCTCCCGCACTCACGCTTTCGGCATGAGCGGATTGAGGGATCATATTCCGGATTTCCGAGGCAAACAGTTGATCGCCCGGCTTGAGTCCGGATGCAAGAAGCATGCAGCCGCCGAGCATGAACAGCCAAAGATATGTAACGGTCGACTTTACCATTGAGGCAATAATTAGGGTCTATTTCAGTTTGATTGTACTGGGATGTTCACGCTGAAATGCAATCAGTATATGCTCTATCCATGAAATGCGCAAGCCGCCGGCTCTTTTGTTTGTCATCCCGGCGGCTTGCGCTGATCGGCACTCTCCTTCAGGAGCGCTTCAGTCTCTCCCGGTGAGTTCACGGGGAGAGTTATTCTTTTACGAGTGCGGCAATTCCTCCCACATAATAAGGGTCTGAAAAGAGTACCTGCTTTGATCGCTCATCAGTGATGGTGATGCATGCGGCGATCATGTCGACCTTTCCCGACATCAATGCGGGGATCATTCCCCCGAAATCCATATTGACGATCTCAAGTTTCTTGCCGACCTTGTTCGCGATATGGCGGGCAAGTTCGATGTCGTATCCGACGATCTCCCTGGAGCCGTCGACAAACGAAAATGGTTCCGTCACGCTTGCCGTTCCCAGCCTGAGCACGCCGTTGGTTCCCGTGGCGGCTATTTTCGGCATCGGGGCAGGGCTACCCGATTTGGGGAACCAGCGTTTCATCATCTGCTCTGTCGTGCCGTCGTTTTTAAGGTCTTTTATGACAGCATCGATGGCCCGCTTTAATTCCGGATCGTTTTTCCGGACGGCAAACCCGTAGTTGTCGACGGTAATCATCTCTTTAAGGACGACAAGGCCGCCTTTTTTTGCGGCGATGTTCTGGAGGATGGGCTCATCATATGCAGCAGCGTCCGCCTTGCCTGCCTTGACCGCAAGAGCGGCATCGAGGACCGTGTTGAAATACTTGAATTTGGCATTCGGCAACTTTGAGAGAACGAGCTGGTCGGCGACTGTGCCGGTCGGGATGGCAAACTCCTTGCCGCCCAGTTGTTGCAGCCCGGTGACTTTTTCCCGCTTGTCACATCCGGAAAGGGCCATGCATGAGCACAACAACGCGATTACAATACTGAAACCATGTCTTCTCATAACGATTCTCCTTTTTAGATGTTACTTGGAAATGCTTAACAACGGCGTGCCTGTAGACCTTCGTCAGTCAGGGCTCAAACGGTCTGAATCAGCGAACGGGCTCAATCATCCTGTATGCGACAATCCGCCATTCTGTCCCATGGAGTGAAACTGTTTTCCAGATCGCATCCTTCACGACACTCTTTTTTGTTTCAGGCCTGAAGCTCCTGCCCAATGCATTGCGTCGCCCTGTCCATAACGCGTTCCGTAACGCCAGCCCTGATCGGGCTGGTGAAGAAGGAGAAGATCGCCATCGCAAGGATGAGGGGGCGGAGGTACGGTATCAACGGTTGTCCGGGTGATGTTTTCGTTGCATCATTCTGCAAATATACTTCTTACGCTACTTCTTACGTTAAAAAAATCGGCAGGCAGGACTATCCGTTGTTGCCGATTCTCATATTTCCCTTAAAAACCGGAAATGTGCGCCGCTATTGCTGATTTTTCGGCGCGATGTTTGTGCTTGATTTATAATGGGAGATTCGAAAAAAAATGCTACCTTCCCACACCTTTTACCATAACCATTACAAGAATACAGGCAACTATGAATTTCAACCCGTGGCACCACGTCGAGATCGGTGAAGATTGTCCGAATGTTGTGAATGCGATTATCGAGATCTCCAAGGACAGCAAGACCAAGTACGAGCTGGACAAAAAGACCGGCATGCTTAAGCTTGACAGGGTTCTTTTCTCGTCAATGCTCTATCCTGAGAACTATGGGTTTATTCCCAAGACTCTCGGCGAAGATCACGATCCTCTTGATATCGTCGTGATTTCACAGTGCCAGATCGTGCCGATGTGCGTTGTGCAGGCCAGGGTGATCGGCGTTATGCGCATGATCGACCACGGCGAGGGCGACGACAAGATCATCGCTGTCGCCGAAGATGACATGAGCGTCAGCGGCATCAATGACATCAGCGACCTTGGCAAGCATTTCAAGTCTGAGTTGCAGCACTTCTTTGAAGAGTACAAGGCCCTTGAGGAAAAGACAGTTCTTGTCGAGGATTTCATGGATGCCCAGACGGCCAAACAGATTATCCTTGAGTCGATCACCAGGTACAACGAGGTTTACGCGTAAGTCTCGCTCCTGAGCGCAGGTTGAACATATACATTCGAAGAGCGGCAGGTTTTTTTACCTCGCCGCTCTTTTTTTATCCCTCTTTCTTTTTCCACGCCTTCTGTTTTATCAACTTTCCTGACAGGCATGATGACCGGGTTACGTAAGGGGCGCGTCGTCGTCGCCGACATTTTCGTCTAACCATAAAATGATTCTGCTCATGGAATGGCGCATCGAAAAAGACAGCATGGGCGAGGTCCGGGTTCAGGCCGATCGTTACTGGGGAGCACAGACACAGCGCTCGATCGACAACTTCAGGATAGGGCCCGCAGGCAGCATGCCCAAAGAGGTCATTCACGCCTTCGGATATCAGAAAAAGGCGTCAGCCATGGCCAATGCCGATCTTGGAGTCCTTTCTGAAGAGAAGATGGCGTTGATCGTCAGGGTCTGTGAAGAGATCGTCGCCGGCCAACTCGACGAACATTTTCCTCTCGTAGTCTGGCAGACAGGTTCGGGCACCCAGACCAATATGAACGTCAACGAGGTGATAGCGCGCAGGGGTCAGGTGTTGTCAGGCAACGCTTCCGGCAGCGAGCCGAGGGCGCTGCATCCCAACGATGACGTTAACCGGTCGCAATCTTCGAACGACACGTTTCCAACAGCCATGCACATAGCTGCAAGGATGAAGCTCGGGGAATCGACGCTGCCTGCGTTGCGTGAACTGCACCAGGTGTTTCTCGACCTCTCCGCACGCTTCATGCAGGTGGTGAAGGTCGGTCGTACGCACTGGATGGATGCCGTTCCGATCAGTTTCGGACAGGAGCTTTCAGGGTATGCGGCACAGATCGAGGGGGTGATCGGCGCTGTTGAAAGGACGTTGCCACGCCTCGAACGGCTTGCTCTTGGCGGAACGGCCGTCGGTACGGGTCTTAACGCACCTTCGGGATATGCAGAAAAGAGCGCCGGGATTATCGCCGGACTTACCGGCCTGCCGTTCGTTACCGCACCGAACAAATTCGAAGCCTTGGCCGCACACGATGCCCTTGTGGAGGCACATGGCGCACTCCGGCTCGCGGCCGTAAGCCTCATGAAAATATCAGGCGACCTGCGCGCCATGGCTTCGGGTCCTTGCTGCGGGCTCGGGGAGATAACGATTCCAAGCAATGAGCCCGGCTCTTCCATCATGCCAGGCAAGGTCAATCCAACCCAGGCAGAAGCGCTTGCGATGGTTTGTGCCCGGGTGATCGGCAACGACGTCACCCTTTCGATTGCGGGCTCGATCGGGCCTTTCGAACTCAATGTCTTTAAACCGGTCATGATTTCGGCCTTTCTGGAGTCGGCCGGACTGTTGGGCGATGCTTGCCGTTCGTTTACCCTTCATTGTGCCGTCGGGATCGAACCGGTCACGGCGGTGATGGAAAAGAACGCAGGCAGGAGCCCCATGCTCGTTACTGCGCTTGCTCCGCTGATCGGTTACGAACGGGCAACCGAAATTGCCCGCAGATCGATCGATGACGGAGTTTCGATCCGCGAAGCGGCTCTTGCGTCAGGCTGGGTATCTGAACTCCAGTTCGATGCGCTGGCGGATCCCCGGAAGATGGCCGGGCTTGACGGAAATGGATGATTATTTCCTTGTTTTTTACTTGTCAAAATAAAGCGCTCAAAATCGTCAAGGATGTTGAGAACTCTGCATCTCAGGTCAAATGGAGTAACGCCCTTAATGATCGTCGGGTTGTATATCCTGGCGGCAAAAATTTGTCGAAGCTCATTAAGTGATATAAATAAAATAAGATAATGATTTTTATCGTCATCGGTCGTCTTGCTGGATCGTCCGCAAAACCGCGCCAGGCGGGATGTGCGATATTTGTGGACAGAATGTTGATAACTTGTTGATGAACCCGGAAAGTCCGCTTTCATGCGGGTTCGCAGGGGAAAAATCGATGATATACGAGAAAAGTGATATATTGGCCGAAGCGCCATAAAAGGTGCATCCATTCATTGCAACAGGACGTCAGGTTTTCATGATTCTTCTTTCCCCTGAAGAGCTACAATCAAGAGCATCGAGGATAAAACTCGTTCTTTCGGATAATGACGGTGTCTTTACCGATAACGGTGTCTACTATTCGGAAAAAGGGGAGGAGTTCAAGCGATTTTCCATACGCGACGGCATGGGGGTCGAGAGACTGCGGGCCCATGGGATCGAGACTGGAATCATTACCGGGGAGGTCTCGCCGAGCCTTGTCAGGCGAGCCCAGAAGCTTCATATCGAAAGCCTTTATCTCGGGGTAAGTGACAAGTTGTCAAGACTTGACGACGTCCTGCGCGATACCGGCCTCACCGTACAGGAGATCGCCTACATCGGTGACGACGTGAACGATCTCGGCATCATGAACGCCATCGCCCCTGCCGGACTTGTGGCATGTCCTGGTGACGGAATGCATTTCGTCGAACCTTGCGTACATTACCGTTGCGTCGCCGTCGGTGGTCGTGGCGCATTCAGGGAATATGCAGAATGGCTGATCGCCCTCAGGGCTCGATGAACCGGAACAGTTTTTGAACCATTATAATCCTTAACCTGAGAGGCGTGATTCGTTTGCAGGAAACATGCTCTCCATTACCTGACTGAGTACTATTTATGGCTGAAATGAAACTTGGAAATATCATGGCTGGTGATGGCCATCCGGTCTATGTCATCGCAGAGATCGGAATCAATCATAACGGTTCTCTTGAGGTCGCGAAAAAACTGATCGAAGGAGCCGCACAGGCTGGCTGCGACGCAGTCAAGTTCCAGAAGCGCACTCCCGAGCTCTGCGTCCCCATGGACCAGCGGCTGATCGAGCGCGATACCCCTTGGGGCCGGATGACCTACATGGACTACAGGTACAAGGTCGAGTTCGGTTTTGAGGACTATTCCGAAATTGACGCATACTGCCGCCAGCAGGGGATCGCATGGTTCGCATCCTGCTGGGACGAAGAGGCTGTCGATTTCATGGAGCAGTTCAATCCGCCCTGTTACAAGGCGGCATCTGCTTCACTGACCGATCTTGCCCTGCTCAAAAAGACCAAGGATACCGGTCGCCCGCTGATCATTTCGACCGGCATGTCGACGATGGAGGAGGTCGATGCGGCAGTGGAAGCCCTGGGGCGCGACAACCTTATGATCGCCCATACCAACTCCACCTATCCCTGCCCCGTAGATCAGCTCAACCTCAGGATGATCACCACCCTCAAGCAGATGTACCCCGACAACCCGATCGGTTATTCCGGCCATGAAGTGGGTCTATCTACGACATGGGCTGCGGTTGCGCTCGGTGCGGTTTTCGTCGAACGTCACGTAACGCTCGATCGCGCCATGTGGGGTTCCGATCAGGCTGCTTCCGTAGAAATTTCCGGCATGTCGAGGCTCGTCTCCAACATCAGGGATATCGAAAAGGCCCTTGGCGACGGCGTCAAGCGCGTCTATGAAGGCGAAGCAGCAGCGAGGAAAAAGCTGCGCAGGGTCTGAGCTTTGCTGAAACGAAATACAGAAGGCTGCCTCAACCGTCAGGTCGAGGCAGCCTTCTGTCGTTAGTGAGCCGGGGAGCGTCTCGGTATCAAGCCTGATGACCAATGCGCTTTACGGCTCAAGCTGCCGGACAGCAATCCTGTTCTGTTTACTGCGCGATGCCTGGGATTGCGTATGAGTTGCCGGGCCTGGGTATGGCGTCGCCAGGGTTTCGGCGTTCCTTTTCTTCTTTTGAGAGATCCTCTTTTTCGTATGCGGGACGAGCGTTTCAGCCCGTGATTGCTTGCTATATTTGCCTTACTCCGTTAAATTTATCCCGATTTTAATTCCGGCGTTCCCTTCTGCAATGTCAGTCGGGATGACGCTTTTCAACCAGATAACCACATGATGGCCATGAGCGAAAACAGACCTCACCCAGTCAGGGAGTTCGAATACAAGGCCGAGATGAAACAGCTTCTGGACCTTATCGTCCATTCGCTGTACACCCATCCGGAAATATTCCTCCGCGAATTGATTTCAAACGCATCCGACGCTCTCGGCAAGGCAAGGTTCAGGATGCTCTCTTCCGAGGAGGGCTTCGACCGGGAGGGTGAACTGAAGATCTCTATCAGCGTCGATCCTGAACAGGGGACTTTCGTGATCGAGGATACCGGCATCGGCATGAGCGAGGAGGAGCTGATCGCCAACCTCGGCACCGTCGCAAAATCCGGCACGCTCGGATTCATGGAGGCCATCAAGGCGCAGCAGGAGGGTGCACGGATAGACGCAAACCTTATCGGCCAGTTCGGCGTCGGTTTCTACTCGGTGTTCATGGTCGCCGACGAGGTCACCGTAGAGACCCTCAGCGCCGAAAGCGGCGCTGAAGCAAGGGTATGGAGATCGTCCGGTCAGGGCACCTACACGATCGAAGCTGCTGAACGCGCGAGCCGCGGTACGAAGATATCGTTCACGCTCAAGGAGGAGTTCAAGGAGTTTGCCGAAGAGTATCGCCTCGAGCAGATCATCAAAAAGTATTCGAACTTCGTCGACTATCCGATCTTCCTTGGCAGCCGCCAGGTCAACAGCATCAGCGCGCTCTGGCAGCGTTCGAAGAGTGAGCTTAAAGAGGATGAGGTCAACGAGTTCTACAAGTTCATCTCAAACGACTTCAAGGAACCTCTCGATTACCTGCATATCTCGATCGAAGGCGCCGTCAGCTTCAAGGCGTTGCTGTTCATTCCTGCAGAAGCCCCGATGGAGCTGCTTTACCAGCAGGGGGCGCTCGAAAAGCACGGCCCGCAGCTCTATGTGAAGAAGGTGCTCATCCAGCACGAATGCCGCGACCTTCTCCCGGAATACCTCAGGTTCGTGAGCGGCGTGGTCGACACCGAAGACCTCTCGTTGAACGTTTCACGTGAGATGGTTCAGTCCAGTCCGGTCATGTTCAAGATCCGCCAGATTCTCACGGGCAAGATCCTCGGGTGGTTCGATACCCTTGCAAAGGAGCAGCCGGAGAAGTTCACCCGCTTCTACAAGGCTTTCGGTCCGATCATCAAGATGGGCCTTAACACCGATTATGCGAATCGCGACAAACTTATCGACCTGCTCCGTTTCGAAACGACCAGAACCGCAGAGGGGGAGTACGTTACCCTCAGGCAGTATGCCGACCGTATGGCCGAGGGGCAGGGCGAGATCTATTACCATTCCGGCAGCAACCGCAGCCAGATGCTTGCCCATCCCAACCTTGAGTACTTCAGGAAACGCGATATCGAAGTGTTGCTTCTGACTGATCCGGTCGATGTGTTCGTCATTCCATCGATCTTCGAGTACGACAAGAAGCCGCTGAAATCGATCGAAAAGGCCGAAATCGACGCTGGAACGGTCGAGCCTGAAGGGGAGCGCCTCGCAGCCGAAGGGGCCGAGGGCGTCATATCGCTCTTCAAGGAGATCCTCGGTGAGCGGGTTGCCGATGTGGTCGAGTCCAAACGGCTCGTCAGCTCTCCGGTAACGCTGGTGAGCGGAAAAGACGCTCTTGACAGCCAGTTCGAGAAGGTCATGAAGATGATGCAGCAGGATGTGACGTCGTCGAAGAAGATCCTTGAAGTCAACACCTCGCATCCGATCATCAGGAACCTGGCCGGCAAGCAGGCGGTAGGCCTCTCAGGTGATGCCGTCGTTCGTGCGGCCGTTCTGCAGCTCTTTGAAGGGGCGCTCCTGCTCGAAGGCGATCTCGAATCGATCTCCGGGTATGTGTCGAGGATGAACGAGCTGGTTGAGGCGGCCACCAGGGCAGGAAATTGAACGTCGTCCAGGCATAAGGCCTGCGCAACATTCGACAAGGTCGTTGATGAGCCGGGGTGTTGTCTCGGAAGATTAATCCGGACAGTAAAAAACCTTGCCGGGCCTGCAAACAGCTGATGACGATTGTCGGCGCTGCCGGGAGTGGCGGCAGCACGAAGTAATAATTAAATCTGAGTATTTGTGAGACAAGAGTTTGAGATCGATACACGGCGGATCGTCGAATTCCAGAAGAACGAGATAACCGAGCACTACATTTACAAGAACCTCGCCAAGCGTGTCAGCGGGGTGAAGAACCGCAGGATATTCGCCCAGATATCCGATGACGAGATGCGTCATTACAATGTCTGGAAAAATTACACAAGGCAGGAGGTCGCTCCGAGTCAGTTCAGGATATGGTTCTATTCGGTCATCAGCATGCTGTTCGGCTTTACGTTCGCCGTCAAACTCATGGAGGGCGGAGAGAGGGCAGCCCAGGTGAACTATGAACGCCTTGCGGGATCATGGGATGACATCAGCGGCATTCTCAAGGACGAAGAGGAGCATGAACACGCCCTTCTCACGCTGCTTGACGAAGAGCGCCTGCAATATACCGGCTCAATCGTACTCGGGCTGAACGATGCCCTGGTCGAGCTCACCGGTGCGCTGGCCGGCCTGACCTTCGCCCTTCAGAACACAAGGATCGTCGCACTCACGGGAATGATCACAGGATTTGCAGCCGCCTTGTCCATGGCCTCCTCGGAATATCTCTCCACAAAGACGGAAGCCGGTTCGAAAAGTCCCTTCAAGGCCGCCCTGTATACCGGAATCGCCTACATACTGGCCGTGGCGGTGCTGATCGTGCCTTACCTGCTCGTGAACTCCATCTACCTGAGCCTTGGCCTGGCGATTGCCGGAGCGTTCATGATCGTCGCGATATTCAACTTCTACATCTCCGTAGCCCAGGGGGTTTCGTTCAGGAGCCGCTTTCTGGAGATGTCCGGCCTGATTGTCGTGGTTGCCGGCATCAGTTTCCTTGCTGGCCTGGCCATACGCTACTTTTTCGGGGTTTCGGCGTGACGTCGCGATTGTTGTGCTTGTGAACCCAACAGCCCGATGATCGATTCAATATTTACCTTACCCTGTGTGTCGATTTCGACACACAGGGTTTTTTCATCTCCGTCAGGAGGCTCGTTCGAACCCATCTGCATCTCAAGCACTCTCAGGTCGGCCTCTGAAGCGTCGAGACCCTCCTCATTTCTGGCAACGATCCTTTTTCGAAGTTCTTCCGGCGGAGCATGGAAGCAGAGGATGCGGCATTCGCACCTCATCGCTTCAGCCATGACGATAAAGGTCGTTCTCCGGCTCTTTTTCAGGAAGGTGGCGTCCACGATGACCGTATAGCCGCCGGCGAGGGCTGATGACGCAGCTTCGATCAAGGCGTGGTAGGTTTGTTGCGTGGTTTCTGCGGAGTAGATGTCGAGTCCTCTATCGGCACTTCTTTCCATGCTGTCGATGCCGAAAAGCCGTTTTCGTTCAACATCTGAACGGATGTGCACGAACCCGCCGAGGTCTGCGAGAGCCGAGGAGAGCGTCGATTTTCCGCTGCCTGACAAGCCATGGGTAATGAGGAGCATCGGTGATCGAGGTCTTGCATAATCAAGGGCAAGCTGCAGATATGAATGGTGCTCATCGAGGGTTTCTGCTTTTCTCTTCTCGTCGCTCTCCTGTGCATAACGGATCGAAGTCACCTTCGCCCTTACCAACGCACGGTATGCGCAGTAGAATCCAAGCAGGCGGAGCCCGTGATAGTCGCCGCTTTCTGAGAGATATGCGTTCAGGAAGCGCCATGCGAGCCGGGTTTGGGCGGAGTGCTGCAGATCCATGAAAAGAAAGGCCGTATCGCTGATGACGTCGATGACGCTGAGCTCAGGGTTGAACTCGATGCAGTCGAAGATCATGATTTTGCCTTCCCGGATCACCATGTTGCCAGTGTGCATGTCTCCATGGCACTCGCGTATCATGCCGCCGGCCTTTCTCAAGTGGATGACATCATCGAGTCGAAGCGCTTCGTCGATCGTCCAGTTGCGGAGCTTTCCGATGTCGGCGCTTTCAGCCTCCGATCGGATTACCTGCTCTGTCAGGTCGAGATTTTCCAGCATAGGCTTCAGCAGGACTTCGGGGGTCCCGAACCCGGAGGACTGATCGGCCCGGGGGGCGGATGCGTGGAACGCGGCGATAATGGATGCGGCTTCTTCGACATGACGCAGGGTGAGCTCCCCTTTGCCCAGAAGGCGATCGAGTTCGAAGTTTCGGTCGAACTGCACCATCCGGACGACATAATCCATCGGGACTCCGTCATCACCGATATGGATGTTTCCGTTCGACGAGGATACCTGGAGCACGTCGATATAGAGTTCAGGACAAAGCCTCCTGTTCAGCCGAAGCTCCTCGAGACAGCAATGCCTGCGTCGGTCGAGGGTGGAGAAATCGAGAAAACCGAGGTTTACCGGTTTCTTGAGCTTGTAGGCATAGGTTCCGGTAAGGAATATCCACGAAATATGGGTTTCGACGACAATGATATCCTGTTCGACGGGGTGAGGATAGGCATCCGGGTGACGCAGTGCTTCGGCTACCGGGTTCATGGTGGGTTGACTTGTCGTTGGGGCTCGGAGAGATGAGGCCTTACACTGAAACTACGGGAAAAAAAGGAGATTGCCTGAGCCTGGAAGGCTACGAAAAACATGGACGATTCTTGATGCGACAGGGGGCGAAGTGCCGGTGATTCGGGGGTTTCTTAAAAAAAAATTGTAAATTAAAAGTTTACAACCAGCCTTTATATATCGCCAAAATATCAGTACTAAAAGCGTAATCGATGATACAGCTTTCCAAAATCCTGTGCCCAACCGATTATTCGGATACTTCGGACAAAGCTGTCCGGTATGCCATAGAATTTGCCCGACGCGTCAATGCCCACGTCAGGTTTCTGCATATCCAGGAGCCGGAAGGGATCGTGCGTAAACTCGGGAACGATGAGTCTCCCATGTCCGACAATTTTACCAGGATGCTTCTCGCAGAAAAAAAGAAAGGCCTTTCTGCAGACGTTAAAATCGTCAGCGGCGTGCCTACGGATGCGATCATCGAGCATGCCCATGAGTGGTTTGCCGATCTCATCATCATGGGTTCTCACGGGCGAAGCGGCCTCATAAGGCTTATGATGGGCAGCGTCGCAGAAGCGGTGTTCCGTTCGGCAGCCGTTCCTGTGCTGCTCGTCAAGCAGGATGCCGTCGACAAGGCCATTCCGGGATAACCCCTCACCATATTCATCCACTATTAGCAGTTGACGTCATGAAAAATTTCAGGGACTCAATGATAGCCTTGATCACCGAGACATCCGCGAACCTCCCGAGCGATGTGCGTCGTGCCATCGCCGATGCTTTCGAACAGGAGACTCCGGACTCAAGGGCTGATCTCGCCATGTCGACCATTACGGTCAACATCGACATGGCTGTCGACAACAACGGTCCGGTCTGTCAGGACACCGGGATGCCTACCTTCTTCGTGCATGCGCCAAAAGGGGTCGACCTGCTCGCCATGAAAAAGGATATCGAGTCTGCGGTCACAGAGGCCACAAGGACAGGAAAGCTTCGCCCTAACGCGGTCGATGCGTTGACCGGCAAGAACTCGGGCACCAATCTCGGCGAACATTTTCCCGTCATCCATTTCGAGCCATGGGAGAGGGATGAGGTCGAAGTGAAGTTCATCCTGAAGGGTGGCGGATGTGAGAACAAGAACGTCCAGTACTCGCTGCCTGCCGAAATTCCCGGACTCGGTCGTGCAGCGAGGGATATCGACGGCGTCCGCAAATGTATCATGCATGCGGTATTTCAGGCCCAGGGCCAGGGATGCAGCCCCGGTTTTCTCGGCGTAGGCATCGGCGGCGACAGGACCAGCGGGTTTGACCTCGCAAAGCATCAGCTGCTCCGATACGTGGACGACACGAATCCGGACCCCGAACTCGCGAAACTCGAAAAGGAGATCCTTGAGAGCTCGAACCAGCTGAACATCGGCCCAATGGGGTTTGCCGGAAAGACGACCCTCCTCGGATGCAAGATCGGCAAGTCGCACAGGGTGCCAGCCAGTTTCTACGTGTCGGTCGCCTACAACTGCTGGGCATATCGTCGTCTCGGCGTGACGATCGATCCTGTTGACGGCTCGATCACCGGCTGGCAGTATCGCAAACCTGATGAAGTCAAACGTATGGCCAGAGGCGCAGGAATTCCGCTGACAGGCCGCGAAGTGGTGCTCCAGGCTCCGGTAAGCGAAGAGGTCATCAGGCAGCTCAAGGTCGGCGATATCGTCATCGTCAATGGCGAGGTCCACACCGGTCGCGACGCTTTCCATCATTATGTGATGCATCATGACCTGCCGGAAGGGATGGATATCCGCGGAGGAATCATCTACCATTGCGGTCCGGTCATGCTGAAGAACGAATCCGGGGAGTATCGTGTCCTGGCGGCGGGGCCGACCACCTCGATTCGAGAGGAGCCATATCAGGCTGATGTCATCAAGAAGCTCGGCCTGAGAGCTGTGATCGGCAAAGGGGGCATGGGACCCAAAACGCTGCAGGGCCTGAAGGAGAACGGCGCGGTCTATCTCAATGCCATCGGCGGAGCTGCACAGTATTACGCGAAGTGCATCGAAAAGGTGACCGGCGTCGACTTCCTCGAAGAGATGGGTGTTCCGGAAGCGATGTGGCACCTGCAGGTCAACTCGTTTCCTGCGATCGTGACCATGGACGCTCACGGCAACAGCCTTCACCAGCAGGTGGAGGATGAGTCCCTGGGCAAACTCGAATCGTTCGCGTAAGCCACGGGGGTGAAGCCCGGTGTGTCCTGAAGGAGACAGAAAAGTAAAATACAACGCAGTTTTTCCTGCCTCTGAAGACACCGGCAGGGGATGCTGCATATCGCATCAGTAATCACCAACGACAGTTGTCATATGAAAAAAATAGGGTTCATGGATGTCTCTTTCCGTGACGGGTTCCAGTCCTGTTATGGCGCAAGGGTCAAAACCGAAGATTTCCTTCCTGTGCTCGAGGCGGCGGTCCACGCCGGCACCGACAATTTCGAGATCGGCGGGGGCGCACGTTTTCAGAGCCTCTACTTCTACTGCCAGGAAGATGCCTTCGAAATGATGGACGCCTGCCGAAGGGTTGTCGGTCCTGACATCAACCTGCAGACCCTTTCCCGCGGCGCCAACGTCGTGGGGCTCGTGTCTCAGTCGAGGGACATCATCGACCTGCATGCGAAGCTGTTCAAGAAACATGGCGTCAGCACCATCCGTAACTTTGACGCCCTCATGGATGTGCGTAACCTGGCCTGGTCCGGTCAGTGCATCGTGAACGCCGGACTCAAGCACCAGGTGGTGGTCGCCCTGATGGGACTTCCTCCCGGCCTGAAGGAAGCCTATTGCCATACCCCCAGGTTCTACCTCGACAAGCTCAGGGAGATCCTCGATGCAGGCATTCCGTTCGACAGTGTCGCCTTCAAGGACGCGTCAGGCACCACCACCCCTGCAGTGGTCTATGAGACCGTCAAGGGTGCTCGGGCGATGCTCCCGGCAGGCACGGTTCTCGAGTTCCATACCCACGATACGGCAGGCATGGGCGTAGCCTGCAATTTCGCTGCCATTGAGGCCGGTATCGACATCATCGACCTTGCCATGGCTCCGGTCAGCGGCGGTACGGCCGAGGTCGATATCCTCACCATGTGGCACCGCCTGCGCGGAACGGACTATACGCTCGACATCGACCAGGAGAAGTACCTTGAGGTGGAATCGATGTTCATCGAGCACATGGACAAGTACTATATGCCCCCCGAGGCCAAAGAGGTCAACCCGGTCATCCCGTTCTCCCCGATGCCGGGCGGCGCCCTGACGGCGAACACGCAGATGATGCGTGACCACGATACCCTGCACTTTTTCCCTGAAGTCATCCGCAACATGCGTGAGGTCGTCGCCAAGGGCGGTTTCGGCACTTCGGTCACCCCTGTTTCGCAGTTCTATTTCCAGCAGGCGTTCGCAAATACGGTGCAGGGCCCGTGGAAAAAGATCGTCGACGGTTACGGAAAGATGGTTCTCGGCTATTTCGGCAAGACTCCTGCGGAGCCCGATCCTGAAGTGGTCAGGCTGGCATCCGAGCAGCTCGGCCTCGAACCGACGGTTCAGGATGTTCACGATATCAACGATCGCAATCCAGACCTTGGCGTTGAGCACAACAAAAAACTGCTCCGTGAGGCGCACCTTCCTGAAACGGACGAAAACGTCTTTATCGCAGCGACATGCGGGGCCAAGGGAATCGCATTCCTGAACGGCGACAAGCCGCTCGGCATTCGCTACAAGAAGGTTGTCGAAGCTGAAGCTGAAGCGAAAAAGGATGAAGAAGAGCTGAAGGTTACCTCTTCGCCCCTTGCGCTTCCGGAGCGTTTACAGGAGCTTATCAGACCTGCTACCCGCAGCCTTTCAGGCAACTACCTCGTCATGGTCGACGGCAAATCGTTCAATGTGGTTATTGCCGACGGCGTAGCGATGGCCCAGTCCGTTGCCCCCGGAATGCAGGCGGTCACCATTCCGCAGATGGCTCCAGTGCAGCAGCATCACGGCACACCCGTTACGGCGCCGATGGCAGGCAACGTCGTCTCTGTGGCCGTAAAGGTCGGTGATGTCGTTGTTGAAGGTCAGGAGGTGGCGGTAACTGAAGCCATGAAGATGGAGGCGCCAGTGAAGTCTCCTGCGGCCGGCCGTGTGGTCGCTGTCAACATCAAACCGGGCGATTCCGTATCTGCCGGCCAGATTCTCCTGTACCTCGAATAAGCCGCGAACATAGGAACATAGAATTGCCAGGCTTTGGCACACAATGCAAAAAGGCTACCTGAATCGGTGGCCTTTTTGTGTTTTCGGCTCCCGGTCAGGCAGCCTTCTTTTTCTTGAACTGAAATCCGGATCGGGCCTTTCAGTTTTTGACGACCACCTCACAGGCCGGATGGAGCCTGATGAAATGCTCTATTTCCGAAGATGCGATATAATGCGAAGAGATCTCGAGCTTTTCGAGGTTCTGCAGGTGCATGATCGGGGCAAGGGAGTTGATTTCAGTGCCGGTGACGATCAGCTCTTCAAGATCTGACAGCCCGGCGAGAGGTTCCAGGCTCTGTATTCCGGTCTGTTCTGCGCTCAATTCCCTCAGGCTCGACATGTTCCTCAGGGGTTCGAGGGTCGAGATGCCTGTCCGGCTGCAGCGAAGGTATTCGATCTTGTCCAGTTGCGCAATAGGTTCGAGTGTTGTTATCCTCGTGCTGTTGACGCCGAGCTCTATCAGGTTTTCCAGGTGCCTTATGGGGTCGATCGTGCTGATTTCCGTCTTGTAGCAGCTCAGTTTTTCGAGATTGACGAGCTCCCTGAGCGGTGAAAGGTCGCTGATGAGGGTTTCCGAGCAATAGAGCTCCTCGAGGTTTACCAGCGAGCGTATCGGTTCGAGGTCGCTGACCTCTGTGCTTGAAATCCAGAGCAGCTTCAGCGAAACGATGTCGCGTAAAGGTTCAAGCGAGGTGAAGTCGCAGTCGAACGCATAGAGGCGCTTGAGGTTCCGCAGATTTTTCAGCGGATCGAGGTTTTCTACAGGCGTTTCGTCACACCGCAGTTGCTGCAGGTTTTCGAGCAGGCTTATCGGGGCGAGGTTGTGAATCCTCATGTTGTCGCACCGGATGCTCGTCGAGTTCAGGAACGTGAGCAGTTCGGCGTCTGCCGGGTCGCGCTGGATTTTCAGGGTGTGCTTTACCACCTCTTTCCAGTCATGGCCAAGCGCGCGGAACCAGTCGTGACGCTTCTGGGGGTCTCTGAGCAGCACGGCTCTGGACGCTTCGAGCGCATGTTTTTCGGCGATGGAGAGTTGCGATACGATTCCTCCATGCAACGGGCCGGTATGATCGGCAGAAAAGGTCACTGTCGGTGTTTTGCCTGTGTCGAGATTTTCGGCGAGGCACCGGATGTACCACTCTGCTTTCTTGTCCTCGATGATCCTGTTATGTTTTTCGAGGTTCTGTTCGTCGAGGGTTGTGATGTCTTCGATGATGTCATTGCTGCATCTTGGACAGATTGCATTTTGTTCAGTCAGGGGAAATCCGCAGACAGGACATTGTTTGTAGATGTTTTGCTCCAATGTGGATGTGCCATTGAGGGGTTATGTGAGCTTGATTTTATTATTCAACATAAGAAAAAAAAAGGCTTAAGCCATACACGTCACCTCACCCTGAAGTAAAAGCGCAGTGTGGCGGCATGTCGATATCCGAAACCCGGAAAAGGAGGGTGCCGCCATGACGATCGGGGTGAACTTTTACTGGTATATGTTGTTATATACATAGCGCGTGGTAAACGACTGCAGAAAGGTCATGCGCATGTGGGATTCTCGCCGGAAGTCCTGTTGATCCTTCATTCAGACAGAAATACACTTTTGTTTTCAGTCAGTAATGTAATGGGGCAACATGCCCGGGAGAGTTCATGGCCAGCCACGCTTTAAAATATCCCCCTCAACCGGGGAACCCCCTTGATATACTTTTCGAACTCTCCTCCGAAGAGTGGCTTATCCGTCGGAAGGGGTTTCGGAAATGGCCCAAGTTCATTCAGGTCAATGAGACGCTGATGACCATCGGGAACGGATATCTCAACATCCGTGGCAGCCTTGAGGAACTCCCTCCCGGACACAGCGGTGGGATGTATCTTGCCGGCATATACGATAAATCCGAGTCTGACGTTGAAGAGCTTGTCAAATGCCCGATGTGGACCGACGTATCGGTCTGGCATGAAGGGGACAAGTTCTGTCTCTCCTGCGGCGCACCGATAGCTCACGAGCAGATTCTTGACATGAAGAAAGGGATTCTGCACAGGAAGACCACCTTCAAAAACGAGCAAGGCCGGATTCTTACCCTTCAGACCTCGAAGATGGCGTTCATGCATGATCCGCACAGGGGTTACATGCGGGTCATCGTAACCCCGAAAAATTTCTCTGGCCAGATCCGGGTGCTTTCCGGTTTGAACGGCGAGGTTTTCAACAGGGGTTACTTTCCCCGGGAAATGTACAAACATCTGCAGCTCGAACGGATAGAGCACGGCAGGAACTTCATGTACCTTGAGATGAAAACCCGCGAGCAGGGGATACGGATTTCCGAAGCCGCGTCGTGGAAGATGATTTCGGATGTTGGGCGGATGCTTCAGTGGGAACCGAGGATCTACGGCGAGAAGTTTGCAAGTGAAATCACCATAGAAGCTTCCCGTGGCCAGTCGTACTCGTTCGAAAAACTTGTTGTGGTCCTGACAAGCAGGGAGTATCCCGAGGGCCCGATGATCAAGGAGACGATCGGTCAGCTTAAAGGTTACGTCCGTGCCGGCCCAGGTCCCGAGATAGAACGGCATCTTGCCGCGTGGAGCAAGCTATGGGAACAGGCCGACGTGCGCATTGACGGTGACGAAACGGCGCAGAACGCCCTTCGCTACAACATCTACCAGTTGCTGATCAACGGTCCGGTCAGGCCGACAGGTGTCGGGGCAAAATTCCTCAGCTCTGAAGGCTATATGGGCCATGTTTTCTGGGATACCGAGATATTCCTCCTGCCGTTTTATATCCACAACTTCCCGCCCGTGGCGCGCAACATGCTGATGTATCGGTACAACACGCTTCCAGGGGCGTTCAGGAACGCCGAGAAGATGGGGTACCTGGGCGCCAAGTATGCATGGGAGTCTGCAACCACAGGCCAGGATGTCACACCGCGATTTGCCTCCAAGCTTGAAAAAACCATCAGGCTTATTTATACAGGCATGGAGGAGGATCATATCGTCTCCGATGTCATCTACGGAGTGGAGCGCTATTTCAGGGTTACGGGAGACGAGGATTTCCTCTTGCATTACGGCCTTGAAATGGTATTCCTGACGGCACGCTTCTGGGCAAGCAGGGTAGTAAAGAACGGGGAGCTCTATGAGATTCTCACGGTAATCGGTCCGGATGAATTCCATGAACATGTCGACAACAACGCCTACACCAATTTTCTGGTTAAATGGCACCTGCGGCTTGCAGCCATGCTCTACAAATACATCGGCAAGACCAATCCCGCAGTTCTTGAAGAGGTGGAAGCCAAAACACTTCTCGCCGACGATGAACCAGATCATTGGCTCGATGTCAGCAGGAGGCTGAAATTCACCCAGAATCCCGAAACGAAGCTGATCGAACAGTTTGACGGTTACTTCTCCCTGAAGGATTACGTGATCCGGTATCGCGATCGAACCGGGCAGCCGGTGCTTCCGCTCGGGGTGAATTACAAGAACATCGGCCGTACCCAGCTGATCAAGCAGGCTGATGTTCTGCTCATGATGCTGCTGTTTCCCCACGCGTTCAGCGCCGAGGAGAAGCAGGCCAATTATACCTATTACGAACAGCGTACGCTCCATAAATCGTCGTTGAGCCACTGCACCCACGCCATGATGGGGCTCGCAGTTTCGGAGCGGGTGAACGCTTACCGCTACTTCATGAAAACGGCCCTGTTCGACCTTGAGAACCTGCACAACAATACCGAACTCGGCATTCACGCGGCATCGGTCGGCGGTACGTGGCAGACCGTCATCCACGGATTTGCCGGGCTTACCCTCAAGTCAGACCGGATCGTGCTTAATCCATGGCTTCCGAAGAAATGGGAGTGCCTGTCGTTCCGGGTCAAATGGCGCGAGCGCCTGGTACATCTTGACATAACGCATGTCGAGGTTTCAATCCGGATAGATGCCGAAGAGGATATTAACCTTCCGTGTACCCTGAATGGTAAAACCACCAAAATAAGTAGCAATGAAACACATCGATTGAGCTATTGCCCAACAAGATGAAAAGGAGAGTTTTTCTATGAAAAAGCTGAGAATCGCACAAATCGCACCGCTCGTTGAAAGCGTACCGCCGAAGATGTATGGGGGCACCGAAAGGGTCGTTTACTACCTGACCGAAGGACTTGTCGAAAAAGGGCACGATGTGACTCTGTTTGCGTCCGGTGACTCGACGACCAGCGCCCGGCTGATCGCACCGGTTTCCAGAAGTCTGAGGCTTGGCCGGAAGACCCGGTCGCCGATCATCATGAACATGCTGACTCTTGCCATGGTGTATGAAGATATGGCCGACCAGTTTGATATCATTCACTCTCATGTGGATTTCCACACCTTGCCTTTTGCTGCAAAATCCCCTACTCCTACCGTGCTGACCATGCATGGCAGGCTCGATACACCCGATTATTTCCGGATTCTGAAACAGTATCGCTCCATGGCCTATATTTCCATAAGCGATTCCCAACGGACTCCGGTGCCAGACATCAACTGGGCTGCAACGATCTATCACGGTTATCCCGAGACTCTTTTCCGTTTCAACGCCGATCCTGAAGATTACTTTCTCTACCTCGGTCGTTTTTCTGAGGAGAAACGTCCGGACCAGGCGATCATGCTTGCCAAGGCATGCAACATACGCCTGAAGATCGCGGCCAAGATCGATCCTGCTGACAGGGAGTACTTCAAAAGCCGTATTGAACCGCTTCTCAGCAGTCCGCTTATCGAGTATGTCGGTGAGGTCGGCGACGAACGGAAAATCGAGTTGCTTCGCAACGCAAAAGCCCTGCTTAACACGATCGACTGGCCTGAGCCTTTCGGCCTGGTAATGATCGAGGCGATGGCCTGCGGTACTCCCGTCATCGTTCGTCGGTGCGGCTCCTCTCCTGAAATCATTACCAACGGTGTAAACGGTTTTATCTGTGACAGCAAGCTTGACTTCATCAATGCGATTCACAATGTCGATAAAATCTCGAGGGTTGCGTGCCGACAGGAGTTCGAAAAACGCTTCACGCAGCGTCATATGACCGATAATTATGAAGCGCTGTACTACAGGATTATGGCAGCATCAGCCTTACGCCTGCCCGTTGAGCGGCGAGTGGTGGTAAACGGCGCTGAAATCGCGGCATGACCAGGTTTTAAACAGGAGATATTTTTGGTGTTGCAGGAACTCAGTGAAAGCTTATAATGATGAGAAGCACCTCTGAAAATCTCCATGATGATTGTCAGGGGTGTCCTTGAGCGGGCGCGTATGATCCCTTGCCCGCCTAAACATTGATGCCCTGTAGACCGAGTCCCATGGAGTTTGTCCACCTTCACACCCATACGCATTATTCGATGCAGAGCAGCCCGATATTCCCGGGCGAACTCTTTTCGGCATGCCGTAAGCAAGGCATGTCGACCGTTGCCGTCACCGATTATGCGGCGATGTTCAACATGCCGGAACTGTTCGGTCTGGCAAAGAAGGCTGAAGTAAAGCTCATCATGGGTTCCGAGATTTTCCTTGCCGGGACCGAATCAAGGGAGAACCCTCGTCCCGCCACGCTCATCCTGCTAATCCGGAACGAAATCGGTTACCGCAATATGTGCGTCCTGCTGTCGCGGGCAGCCAGGGAGGGGTTCCATAACGGGATGCCCCATGTCGAAAAGAGGGTGCTTGAGACCTGCAGCGAAGGTCTGGTATGCCTGTCGGCGGCCCATGCCGGCCTGATCGGCCGGGCGCTGCTTGCCGGTGACGACGATGCCGCCGAAAAGTCGGCCGTCTATTACCGCTCGTTGTTCGGCGAACAGTTCTATCTCGAGCTGCAGCGCCATGGCGCACCTTACGACGACCACATGGTCGGATCCACGATCCGGCTTGCCGAAGAGTTGTGCATTCCGCTGGTGGCGACCAACAACGTCCATTACCTGGAAAAGCGGGACTCCGGATGTTATCGTGCGATGATCGCCAACAGAACGAAGGAGAGACTCAACAGCCAGAACCTGCAGTGCCTTCCTGGAAAAGAGAACTACTTCAAATCGGCCTCCGAAATGGCTGCGCTTTTCGACAATGCGCACGGAGAACTGGACAACACGGTAAAAATAGCTGAATGTTGCAGTTACGCATTCACTACCCAGGAACCGAGACTTCCCAACTTTCCGCTTCCTGAAGGTTTCGAAGACGAAAAGGCCTATCTCAGGCACCTCACCTGGGAGGGGGCGAAGGAGAAGTATGCCGATGCGGAATCGCTCGGCATCGATCCGCAGGAGGTCAGGGAGCGCATCGAAATGGAGCTTGGCGTCATCGAAAAGATGGGGTTCAGCTCCTACTTCCTTATTGTGAGCGACCTGATTGCCGCATCCCGGCGTATGGGATACTCGGTTGGGCCCGGACGAGGTTCTGCTGCTGGCAGCATTATCGCCTACCTGACCGGGATCACCCGGATCGACCCGATCATGCACAAGCTCCTGTTCGAGCGTTTCCTCAACCCCGAGAGGCTTTCGATGCCCGATATCGACATCGATTTCACCCCGGTCGGCAAGCAGAAGGTTCTTGAATACACTGTCGAAAAGTATGGCACCGGCAGTGTGGCGAAGGTCGTCGCCATCGGCACGCTTGGCGCGAAGGCGGCCATCCGCGACGCAGGGCGCGTGCTCGATGTGCCGCTTCCGGCGGTTGACCAGTTAGCCAAGCTGGTGCCGACAAGGCCGGGTACGACCCTCGAAGACGCCTTCAGGGACGTCAAGGAGCTCAAGCGACTGGTGGACAGCGACTCTCGGTACCAGCAGCTCATGGAGTTCGCCAGGGCCATGGAAGGTCGTGCCCGCAACGTTTCGATGCATGCCGGGGCTGTGGTGATCACCAACGGTATGCTCGAGGAACAGGTGCCTCTCTATGTGTCGAACAAAATCGAAACCGAAGAGCGCAAATACGCCGACGAATTCAATGCGAGCGACATCGACGGCACGAGCGGCAAATCCTCTGATGGAGCCGATGAGAAGCAGGTGGTGACGCAGTTTGACAAGAACTGCATCGAACAGGCTGGCCTGCTGAAGATCGATTACCTCGGCCTTGAGACCCTTGCCGTCATCGACGAGACCCTTCGCCTGATCAAAAAGCGTCACGGTGTCGACATCGAACTCGAAAAGCTGCCGTTAAACGATCACCAGACCTTCAGGATCTTTCAGGAAGGCAAGATGGCCGGTCTCTTCCAGTTCGAGTCCTCCGGCATGCAGAACTACATGACCAGGCTGCAACCGACCCAGATCGGCGACATCATCGCCATGAGCGCCCTTTACCGTCCCGGTGCGTTGAACGCCGAGATCGACGAAGAGCGCAACGCGGTAGACCTTTTCGTCGACCGAAAGCATGGCCGTGAGGAGATCGATTACATGCACCCCATGCTCGAAGGTATCCTTAAGGAGACTTACGGGGTCATCGTCTACCAGGAGCAGGTGATGCAGATATCGCAGGTCATGGGCCGCTTCTCGCTGGCCAAGGCCGACAACCTGCGCAAGGCGATGGGCAAGAAAGACCCGAAGCTGATGCAGAAGTTCAAGGATGAGTTCGTAGAGGGGGCTGTCACCATAGGGGTCAACCAGGCTCTGGCCACGAGGATCTTCGACCTTATGGCAGAGTTCGCAGGCTACGGTTTCAACAAAAGCCACTCGGCGGCATACGGCGTGCTCGCTTACTGGACCGGTTACCTGAAAGCGCACTACACGATCGAGTTCGTGACGGCGATCCTGAACAGCGAAATCGGCGACACCGAGCGCATGAAGCATCTGACCGATGAAGCCAAGGGGTTCGGAATTTTCACGCTTCCGCCGTCGATCAACAAAAGCGACGCCCTGTTCTCTGTCGACGAGTACAAGGGTCGTTCCTGCATCCGTGTCGGGTTGAGCGCCATCAAGCAGGTCGGCGCAGGTGCCAGGGCGGTCGTTGCAGCAAGGCTGCGCAGGAACAGCAAGCCTTTCGTCAACCTGTTCGACCTGACGACATCTGTCGATCTGAGGGCCATGAACCGCAAAGCGCTCGAGTCGCTCATCCAGGCAGGCGCGCTCGACGAAATCGACAATAACCGGGCAAGGCTTCTTGCCAATGTCGACAAGGCCATCAAGTTCGGCCAGATGCAGAACAAGGCCGTCACGCTCGGTCAGGGAGGATTTTTCAACGATGATTCAGGCGACGGCCAGATCGGCGTGCACTATCCGGAGCTCGACAACGCCGACCCGATGCCCGACAGCGAAAAGCTGCAGCATGAAAAACGGCTTGTCGGATTCTATCTGAGCCATCATCCTCTCGACCGGTTTCGTCGCGACTGGGAGGCGTTCGCCAACCTGCCGCTCGACACACGCCAGGTGGTGCCCTCAAAACTTTACAAGGCGATCGGGGTTATCGTGTCGGTCAAGCCTTACCAGGACAGGAAAGGCAAGCAGATGCTTTTCGGGGTTCTTGAGGATTTTACCGGCAAAGCGGATTTTACGGTATTCGCGAGCGTCTATGAGCAGTTCCGTCACCTGCTTCGAGCCGATGAGGTGGTGATGCTGGCCGTCGAAGCCGAGGTCAAGGACAGCAGCCTGAAGCTTCTCGTGCGTGAGGTTGTCCCGCTAAAAAAAGTTCGATCTGGAATGGTCAGGAAAGTCGTGCTCAAGATTGACGCGGACGATCCCTCCCAGATCGAAAAACTTACGCAGGTACGTCAGATATTCGAGCAGCACAAGGGAGGCACGCCGGTCGATTTCGAGGTCAGGGCCATGGTCTCGTCGTGCAGCGAAACCCTGAAAATCTTTGCCCGCAACACTCCGATAGAGCCGGACGACGAAACGCTCGAAAAGCTTGAAGAGGTGCTCGGGCCGGACAATGTCAAAATTACTGGGTAGTATTAATCGGAATTTTTTGTTAATATCAATTCTTGTCTACTGCATTGGCATGAACTGTTGACTTTTCTTTCATTTCAATCCATATTTCACGATTATGAGCGGAAAATATTTTACGGCGAGCGATCAGAATTTCAAGGCTTCGATTCTCGAATCGGACAAAGTTGCGTTGGTAGATTTCTGGGCGTCATGGTGCGGACCATGCATGATGCTGGGCCCGGTTATCGAGGAACTTGCAGGCGAGTACGAAGGAAAAGCAATTGTTGCCAAACTCAATGTCGACGAAAACCCGAATACGGCTGCACAGTACGGTATTCGCAGCATTCCCACCATGCTGATCATCAAGAACGGCCAGGTCGTCGACCAGATGGTAGGCGCCATGCCTAAAAACATGATCGCCAAAAAGATCGACGAGCATATCGGCTGATCCGCCTTAAGGCCCTACATTCACATATCCCGGCAATTTGCCGGGATATCTATTTTCGGCAAATCCAACGCACATTCGGAGGACAATGATGGAGAACGAAATCAGGGACGTTGTCATTATCGGAACCGGTCCGGCAGGCTATACTGCGGCAATTTACACGGGGCGGGCAAATCTGAAGCCTCTGGTAATCGACGGCCACCAGCCTGGCGGTCAGTTGATGATCACCACGGACATCGAAAATTTCCCCGGTTTTCCGGAAGGAATTCCCGGGCCGGAACTTATGGCGAAAATGAGGGAGCAGGCCGCACGGTTCGGTGTGGAATTCGTTTCAGGCAGCGTAACCGATGCCGATGTGTCACGCAGCCCGTTCAGCCTCACCATGGAAGACGGTCGTGAGATCGTCACCAGGACGCTTATCATCGCTACTGGCGCCAACGCCAAGTGGCTCGGCATCGAATCAGAAAACCGTTACCGTGGGCGTGGCGTATCGGCGTGTGCGACCTGCGATGGCTTTTTCTTCAGGAACTGCAGGGTATTTGTCGTCGGTGGAGGCGATACTGCGATGGAGGAGGCGCTTTACCTTACCAAATTTGCGTCCGAGGTTGTGCTGATCCACCGGCGTGAAGAGTTCCGTGCGTCAAAGATCATGAGCCTGAGGGCCCGGAAGAACCCGAAAATCAAGACCATGCTCAACGTTGTCGTAGACGAGATTCTCGGCGACGGCATGAAAGTGACGGGCATAAGGCTAAAGAACGTCAAAACCGATGAGTTGACAGAACACGAATGCGAAGGCGTGTTCATGGCTATCGGCCACGAACCGAACGCAGCGCTGTTCAGGGGGCAGCTCGATATGGACGATTACGGTTATATCCTCACCAAAGGGCACTCGACGGAAACCAGCGTCAATGGCGTCTACGCCTGCGGAGACGTCCAGGACTTCATCTATCGCCAGGCCGTGACCGCAGTCGGCACCGGCTGCATGGCCGCCGTAGAAGCCGAACGATTCCTCGAGTCGATCAGGTAACGATACCCGGTAAATCAGGCGATTGTCCTGGCTGGTTATCGTATTCGCATATTTGAACTCCTGTAAAGATAATTTTTACAGGAGTTTTTCATTTTTCGCAAGAGGCTGTTGATTCTTGATGGTATCGTTTTTTCGCGTTGTTCAGTTCATGTGGGAACCCTGCCATATTATCCCTATGCCAGCCCCTGTGCATTTTCAATAAAGGGCTGTCCATGCTTGTGGGTGAATCGAGTCCAACATCAGTTCATATTCCGGTTTAAATGTGTCGATTATGAAAACTCTTGAAATTAAGTGAGTGATCTGTTTGTTTTATATTTCAATAGTTCAACATTAATTGTAATATTGGCCATGAATAAAAATACAGCCATAACGATTTTCGAATCTCTTTCCTCGGCGGTACGGCTGGATGTCTATCGTTTGCTCATCAAGATGGGCAATGAGGGCATGGTTGCCGGTGAGATTGCTTCAACGCTCAATGTTCCTTCAACGAACCTCTCGTTTCACCTGAAAGGCCTTACACACTCCGGACTGATCAACGTGGAACAGGAAGGGCGTTTCCAGCGCTATCGGGCCAATCTTCCCCTTATGTTGGGCCTGATTGCCTATCTCACAGATGAGTGCTGTGCCGGTAAACCTGAAACTTGTGGCGAATTCAGCCCTGAGTCAATCTGTTCGCAGTGCGCAGACTCAGGTTCGGGGAAGTGATTAAAACAGGTTACTCAATCGACAGCTTATTGACGTTCGCAGAAGTGACAGGTTAACGTCATGCAGACAGCAATAGTTATGCTGCTAAGCGATCTGGGCAGCAATGGCCGGATTATTGAAATCGAAGGACGAACAAACAATCAGCCCAATGAATATTCTTTTTCTGTGTACAGGCAATTCATGCCGATCAATTCTCGGAGAAGCCATTTTCAACCACCTCGCTCCTGAAGGCTGGACATCCATGAGTGCCGGCAGCAACCCTGCAGGGTATGTCCATCCACGGTCGATCGCACTCCTGGAGCGCGAAGGGATATCGACTGTCGGATACCATAGCAAGTCCTGGGATAATCTTCCGGTTACACCTGATATCGTCATAACTGTCTGTTCCAATGCAGCAGGCGAAAGCTGTCCGGCATTCCTCGGTCCGGTGCTACGAACCCACTGGGGGGTAGAAGACCCTGCTCATGCGACAGGTAGTGACAAAGAGATTGATGCGGCATTCAAGACTGCCTACAATATTCTTCGAACCCGCATTGAAGCGTTTCTTGCTTTGCCGCTGGAAGGGTTGAAGAACGATCGTGATCGCATGAAGATTGAGCTTGACCGTATCGGCTTGTTGCTGCCTTAAGTTTTATTTCAACATTATCAGGAGATTTACCATGAAATCAATACAGGTTTTTGAACCAGCCCTTTGTTGCAGTACCGGTGTTTGTGGAGTTGATGTTGACCAGAAACTCGTTTCCTTTACGGCAGATGTAGCATGGGCAAAGCAGAACGGCGTTGCCATCGAGCGTTTCAACCTCGCACAGCAGCCGTTGACGTTTGCCGAAAACCCGATTGTCAGGGAGTTCCTCGATCGTTCAGGTCAGGAAGCCCTTCCGCTGACCCTCGTTGGCGGCGACATGGTATTGGCTGGTGTCTATCCCACTCGTGCGGACCTGGCACGCTGGTCCGAGGTTTCTTTAACGACAGCAACGGCAACGAAAAGTTGCTGCTCAGGTAAGAACTGCTGCTGAACGGGAAAGATTTCAATGAAGTTTCTTCATCAACCCCCACGCTACCTCTTCTTTACAGGAAAGGGCGGTGTGGGCAAGACCTCAATTGCCTGCGCTACGGCACTTCAGCTCTCGGATCAAGGTAAGCGCGTCCTGCTGGTCAGCACCGATCCCGCCTCAAACGTCGGTCAGGTGTTTGGCGTGAACATCGGTAATCGAATCACACCCATGTCAGGAGCTTCACCGGATCTCTTTGCGCTTGAAATCGACCCCCAGGCGGCAGCTCAGGCCTATCGGGAGCGAATTGTCGGTCCCGTGAGGGGCGTTCTGCCCGATGCCGTCGTGAAGGGCATAGAAGAGCAGCTTTCCGGTGCCTGCACGACGGAAATTGCCGCTTTTGACGAGTTTACAGCCCTGCTCACCGACACCGAATTGACTGCAGGCTATGACCATATCGTTTTCGACACCGCTCCCACAGGGCATACTATCCGCCTGTTGCAGCTACCCGGAGCATGGGACGGTTTTCTTGACGTTTCGAAAGAGGGGGCGTCATGCCTTGGCCCGCTTGCCGGGCTGGAAAAACAGCGAACGCAGTACAGGGGTGCCGTCGAAGCCCTTGCAGACCCGCTACGCACCCGCCTCATACTGGTCGCCCGCGCACAGCAGGTTACCCTTCGTGAAGTTGCCCGAACGCATGATGAGCTTTCAACAGTTGGGCTGTCAAGGCAATATCTTGTCATCAACGGCTTGATGCCATGTACTGAAGCGGATAAGGATGAGCTGGCGGCGGCAATTTTCGAACGTGAACGATCCGCATTGTCAGTTATTCCCGATTCCCTGCAGTCTCTGCCCTGCGACCGGCTCGCTCTAAAACCGTTCAATCTCGTTGGTCTTGATGCCCTTCGTCAGTTGCTGAATGATGGCGTCAGAACGACAGAACCCTTCGGTGTGGAGCTCCCTTCGGCATCACCAGCTCCTGATCTGTCCTCGCTGGTCGATGATATTGCCGCTGACGGCCGTGGCCTCATCATGTTCATGGGCAAGGGCGGAGTAGGCAAAACCACGCTTGCAGCTGCACTTGCCGTCGAGCTTGCCGATCGCGGGCTTCCGGTTCACCTGACAACCTCTGATCCGGCAGCGCACCTTGTTGAAACGCTTGACGGTACACTTGAGAAGCTCACGATCAGCCGGATCGACCCGCATGAAGAGACAGAGCGCTATCGACGACATGTGTTGGAAACCAGCGGAGCCAGTCTTGACGCCGATGGCCGGGCTCTCCTGGAAGAGGATTTGCGCTCGCCCTGTACCGAAGAGATAGCCGTATTTCAGGCTTTTTCCAGAATCATCCGTGAGGCAGACCGGAAGTTCGTCGTCATGGATACCGCTCCGACTGGCCACACCCTTTTGCTGCTCGACGCGACAGGAGCCTATCATCGCGAAATCACCAGGCAGATGGGTGACTCAGGTCAGCCCTGTATCACGCCGATGATGCAGATGCAGGATCCCCGGCAGACCAAAGTGATTATTGCCACCCTGGCAGAACCGACCCCGGTGCTTGAGGCTGCCGATCTGCAGGCTGAGCTGCGTCGCGCCGGCATTGAACCATGGGCATGGGTAATCAACAACTGCATTGCCTCAAGCTCCTTGCATTCGCCCCTGTTGATGCAGAGAGCGCAAAATGAACTGCGGGAGGCTGATGCCGTCGCCTCCAGATACGCCAACCGATTTGCTATCGTACCTCTTCTGAAACAGGAGCCGGTTGGTATACCTCAATTGCTTCAAATGTCCCGGCAGAATCCAATACGGGAAACTGAATAATCCGCTGAATTTCAACCCTGATAAAACCTGAATACGTATGTCGGTTCAATGTGAAGTCAAAACAAGCCAATCTGCAGGTGCGTCGATGAGCGTGTTTGAGCGCTATCTGACCGTATGGGTATTTCTCTGCATCATCGTTGGCATCGCGCTGGGGCAGTTCCTGCCTGATCTGTTTCATGCGGTTGGCCGCATGGAGGTCGCGAAGGTCAATCTGCCGGTCGGTCTGCTGATATGGGTAATGGTTATTCCCATGCTTGTGAAAGTCGATTTCGGCGCACTGCACGAGGTACGCCAGCATGTTCGCGGTATCGCTGTTACCCTGGTTGTGAACTGGCTTGTCAAGCCTTTTTCCATGGCTTTCCTCGGCTGGTTGTTCATTCGCAACATCTTTGCGCCAATGCTTCCCGCCGCTCAGATCGACAGCTACATAGCTGGCCTGATTCTCCTTGCCGCTGCGCCCTGTACTGCGATGGTCTTTGTCTGGAGCCGCCTGACCAAGGGTGATCCGCTCTTTACTCTTTCCCAGGTTGCCCTGAACGATGCCATCATGGTCGTTGCCTTTGCTCCTCTGGTGGGGCTGTTGCTTGGCATCTCTGCCATCACGGTGCCATGGCCCACCTTGATTACCTCGGTGTTGCTCTACATCGTCATACCGGTTATTCTTGCACAGCTTTGGCGCAAATCGCTGATCTCAAAGGGGCAGGAGGCTTTCGATGTTGCAATGGAGAAAATCGGGCCATGGTCCATTACAGCCCTGCTGGCGACGCTCGTGCTTCTTTTTGCGTTTCAGGGTGAAGCGATCCTTAATCAACCACTTGTTATCGCGTTGCTTGCCGTTCCCATTCTTGTCCAGGTATTTTTCAATTCAGCTCTGGCCTATGGGCTCAATCGTCTGGTCGGTGAAAAACATTCCGTTGCCGGACCTTCTGCACTGATCGGTGCCTCCAATTTTTTCGAGTTGGCTGTCGCAGCGGCAATCAGCCTGTTTGGATTTAATTCCGGCGCTGCGCTCGCAACCGTAGTCGGCGTGCTTATTGAGGTGCCCGTGATGCTGCTGGTGGTTCGTATTGTCAATGGCTCAAAAGATTGGTATGAAAACAAGACGGTATAAGGACAGGTGCCAACGCCAAGTGGCCCGGCATCGAATCAGAAAACCGTTATCGCGGACGCGGGGTATCGGCATGAGCGACCTGTGACGGCTTTTTCTTCAGGAACTGCAGGGTATTAGTCGTCGGTGGAGGCGATACTGCGATGGAGGAGGCGCTTTACCTTACCAAATTTGCGTCCGAGGTCGTGCTGATCCACCGGCGTGAAGAGTTCAGGGCCTCGAAAATCATGAGCCTGAGGGCTCGCAAGAATTCAAAAATCAGCACCATGCTCAATGTGGTGGTGGACGAGATTCTCGGCGAAGGCGTGTTTATGGCTATCGGCCACGAACCGAACGCGGCTCTGTTCAGGGGGCAGCCCGATATGGACGATTACGGCTATATCCTCACCAAAGGGCACTCGACGGAAACCAGCGTCAATGGCGTCTATGCCCGCGGAGAGGTTCAGGATTTCATCTATCGCCATCCCTTTTGCCGGTCGGCGAAAAAATCCGACAACACGGCATCGAACCCGAAGGCGAGTTGGAGGTCGGGCAACTCTGGGGCTGAAAACCATTGAAGACGTTGGCCTTCGTTCAGCGGGATCAAATCTGCGTCTATGTCAAGTTCCATGAGGAAGATGTACTCCATCCTGTCGGGAAAGTCGTAGACCGAATAACGCCTGCATCGGGAGACGTCTGTCTCGATCTCCTCCATCATCTCCCTCGCGATACATTCTTCCGGCGTTTCGTCTTTTTCTACATGCCCGCCAGGCAGGTCCCACATGTTCGGATAGGGGATCTCCGGTTTGTCGTCCCTGAGGAGCAACAGCACCTGGTTTTTTCGGTTATGGAAAATGATGCTCGTGCCGGACCTTTTCATGTGATCTCTGATACTGTTCGGTGTCGAGGGTTCAGACCACCTTTCCTTCCTTGATGAACTCCCTCATGATAGCTTTTTCCAGTCGTTTCCCATCAAGAACCTGTTTCTGGTTTGCCAGTGATTCGACAGCGCAGAAATGCACGATGTTCAGGATGCAGGCTCCCGAGAGTTCGTATCTGGCGGCGATGGCGTGCCAGTCAATCTCCTTTGTGACCTCCATCTGCGTAGGCAGCGTCTTCATCCACAACATATAGCGCTCTTCGGGCAGGGGCATGGGGAAGTGGATGACGCTCTGGAAGCGTCGGGTAAAGGCTTCGTCAAGATTTCCCCTTCTGTTGGAGGCTAGGATTACCAGACCGTCATAGCTTTCGATGCGCTGCAACAGGTAGGCTGTTTCCTGGTTGGCGTACTTGTCGTGCGCGTCCCGAATGTCGGTACGCTTGCCGAACAGCGCATCGGCTTCGTCGAAAAAGAGGATCCACTCCTTGTTTTCAGCCTTGTCGAACAGACGCGAAAGATTTTTCTCGGTTTCGCCGATATACTTGGAGATGACCCGGGAGAGGTCGATACGGAAGACATCCTTTCCTGTCTGCTTGCCGAGCAGGGTGGCCGTGAGGGTTTTGCCTGTCCCGGGTGGGCCGTAGAAAAGCGCCCTGTACCCCGGTTTTATCTTTTTCTTCATACCCCAGTCGTTCAGCAGGATGTCGTGGTGCCTGATCCAGTCTTCAATCTCCCGGATCTGATGCCTGGTGCTCGTCGGCAGCACCAGGTCGTCCCACTCCATTTCGGTATCGATGCTTTCAGCGGGGAAGTCCATGCTGAATCGAGGTTTGCTGACTTCGCCAAGGGTGAGCTCTTCCACCAGCTCCGGGTTCATGACCAGCCGTCCGCTCATGACAGGTTCACCTTCGTGCACCGGTTCGAGCCAGAGGATATGTTCCCTTGAAAACCAGTGCCCGGGGCCGAACATGCGCTGGACTTCGATCCGTTTTACGAGTTCGCTGCCTGCGATGATGAACTGGGCTGTTTCACCGGTCGGCAGAATGCCTCGGTGGTTTGTTCCTTTGACGCCTCCGAATTCGGGTAGATCTCCGCCTTGAGGAAGATGTTCAGTAAAGATTCGATTGAAGAAATCGGGTTGAATGTGAGGGATGAGTGCAAGGGTAAGAATGACGAACTCTTCAGGCGAAGGCTTTCTGATATTGATAACGTCATTCCATATCAGGGTCTCTTCGCAGCAGGCGGGCTCTCCGACAGGTTCATCGTTATTGTTGATCAACTGGTTTTTGAGTCGGTACGCAATTACGGCATCGAGATAACTGATAGCCGAAAGCAGATGGTCGCTGTTCATGTATGGAATTTTCGGAATGAAGGATAAAGGGGGCTTTCTTTACAACTCTCTTGCTTTGTTACCGTAAAGGCGAGCCGTAACGGCAAGATATTCCCTCATTTTGACGATCTCGAAATGTGAACTTTCAAAACTGCCTCCAAGTGGAAGGGGTGGCGTAAGGGCATAGACCTCATCAAAACCAAGCGTTTCGTTTTTTTTAACCTGCTGGTAGATGTCAAAATAGGTCGATTCGAGAAATGAGTCCATTGTCGCCAGGAGATTCAAAAAATCGAAAAGATCAAACTGGCCGCTGTAGACATAGCCGGAGATGGGGTCGAGCTGGAAAATCAGCCCATTGTACGAGTAGATGATGGAGCCAAAGGCTGTTCTCAGGAACGCAAAACAGTGCGTTCCGTTCAAACCCCACGCCGAAAGGGTTTCGAAATGGTCATCCGGCATTGTCGTGAAAAAAAAGTCGTCATGATATGCGCTGACCCCCTCATGATGAAGAAAACTTGCGACCGCTTCCGGGGCATTGCATTTTAAAAGTCGTGACGATGCTTCTGTATCTAGCGGCGTTATACCCCTGTTTCTCGGATGTTTTTCCAGGAACTCGAAAATGCTGTACATGTGTCCTCTATGTATTCAGTTTGACATTGATATCAGCCGATGCTTCGACATTTGCCGCTTTTGCGTCGACTTCCGGGATTTTTTCCTTCCATTGCGACCCAATTGAGGAGTTTATTTTGGAGTCGCCGAGTACGCCTGTTTGATCACCATAAACCGTGGCGCTTCCCCCAGCGACCTGATCGACGGTATGAAGAACCGCTTCACCTCGTGCACTACGGCTCACGATCAGTCGTTCAGCTATAGATAGCGCAAGTTTATGGCCAGTTTCCTGAACGATCTTTCCTTGAGGATCGGCATATTTCAGTAAGGTCGTTTTGTCTGAAGCGGAAAGGCCCTGGACTATGTTCACGTTCGCGACAATGAGTTTGGCGAACGCTTCGATTCTTGATTTATCTGAATCTATCGTTCTGCTTTCACGCCCGAAAGCTACGAATTTCGCCCTGTTTTTCTGCCAGTCGCCGACCTTCATTGCATTGAGGGCGCTCTGCTGCATGCCGATCTGGCGTTTGAATTCGCTGGCGTTGCCGTAGACCGTAAAGGAGATTTCTGCCCTGGTCATCGTGCTTGCCTTGCTTTCCCCGTCCGTTTCATACATGATCTGCCCCAGCAGCGCCACTATTTCATCGCGCAGTTTTTCATTGGTCGGCTCAAGATTGGGATCGTTTTTGTCGATGTTGCTTTGCAGCAAAGTGCCCTTTTGCTCTGCCTGGTTGATCAGTGCCTTGATATTTGCTGACGGTGGGGGCGTCGTGCTGCGGAACCTGGTCAGGGCGCCGTCCAGCCTGGCAGGAACACTTGCCAGCATGACGTTGTTGCCTTCGGCATAGATCCGGTGCGTCCTGTTTTTGACGGCGAAAGTTTTCGGTTTGAAGAACAGGCTTTTCGCTTTTTCTTTTAGTGATTTCAGCATGTTGCCGAGCCATGCCACAATTTTGTCCAGCCCCCTGTCGATCGGTTGGCGGATTTTTTTGATGATGCCAACGATCTTGTTCGGGATCCCTCCCAGTCCGGCAAACTTAGCCAGGAAGGAGATGACCACCGTGAGGGTATTGGCTAACGTCTGCTCTACTTTCGCGGCGGCGGCATCGACCTGTCCGGAGGCGATGGCCGAGATGGAATCGATGAACGAAGCTACGACAGCCGCGATCTGGTTGATCTTTTCGATGAAGAAAGTGACGGTATTATAGATCGCAATGATGGCCTGGATAACCGCACCTGCCGGGTTGAGCATGCTTACCAGTTTCATGACTGCCGCCTTGACCACCTCGACGGAGACCATTTGCGTGATCTGGGAGATGAGCTGCTCCTTGAGTTCTCCCAGCTCCGTCTTGATCTGTTCCCACGCTGCGGCAGGGCCATCCTTGACGAGGGTGACGAGGATGCCTGCGGTTTTTTCGAGACCGACGAGGATCGGCTCAGGAATGATCTTGACCAGCTTGCCCCGGATGTTCTGCCAGGTCAGGCCAAGCACTGAAAGTACAAGCTTGATGATCTCAATGAGGCTGAACGCCTTGGGGATATAGACTCCGGCATCGGCAAGCGGACCGACCAGCCATTTGATCAGCGCGGTTTTCAGGTGCTCTACGATTCTGCCTGCAAATCTCTGGAAGCCCAGTTTACCTGCACGGACAAGGTTGCCGACGAACCCGATGGGATTTTTAAGGATGGTGACGAAGGTGGCCTGCGCCTTTTTGATATAGGGCATGACGCCCGGTGCGACGACCGAAAAGATGATCTCGAGCAGGCTGATGACCTGGTCCAGCGCCCAGCGCAGGAACTCTCCGGCGATTCCTGCAAATGTGCCGACAATCTTGGTGAACGCACCGGCTACCGTAAGGAAATCGGTGATGGTCAGCGAGGCGAGCGTCTGGATAATCTTTGCCGGGATTGAACGCGCAAATCCGAGCAGCCCCGACAGGGCGCCCTGGAACCAGGCCCACGCCTTTGCAATGGCGTTGCCTTTCTTGATGTTCTCCCATATCTCCTCCTGGCCGATCAGCTTCATGAAGCCGCCGATGAGCGCTTCAGCCGTTCTTGGTACAACCTCTCCGGTGATGGGGTCTTCGCCGAGCAGCGCTTTGAGTAGGTCGTACCCGCGGGTGCCCTGTGCGAGTCCGGCAAGGGGTTTGAGAATGGCCTCCCTGATGAACCTCAGGATATCCCGGATGAGCCCTCCGGCAAAAGAGATCAACCGGTTGATCGGGGTCGTGAAGATGCTTTGGGCCCTGTTCCAGACGCTGCCCCAGTTCCATGGAGCGAGATCCGACAAGCCGAGTGAGTCGATGAATCGGGTTAAAGCGTTTTTGAACATGCTGCCGACCATGCCCAGCGACCTGATCTGACCTTCGACCCAGGTCGCGACCTTGCCGATGATGCCGTTGTTTTCGAGGGCTTGGGTGACAATCCGTCCCCCGGGCATGAATTCGACCAGCGCCTGGAGGATATTCGATGCGCTGCGATCGACCGTGCTCATGTTGATCGGATTCATGCCCAGAATGACCGTGAACATCGTAAATCCGGGAATATTGCGCGCCTTGTCGGCGATCCAGTCAAGGATTTCTCCCGCAGCGGAACGCTGTACCTGCGGTTGTGCGGCTGTCGCGGAGACTTCGGGACTCCGCTGGACCGCATGGCCCTGCTGGATGGTGTGAGTCAGTTCATGGGCCAGGAGCTGCTTTCCGTCGCTTGAGCCCGGCTGGAACTGGCCTCTCGAAAAGAAGATATGATTCTGGTACGTGAACGCCCTTGCGCTTAACTGGTTGCTCAGGCTCGCTGACTGCTGGTCGTCATGAATGCGTACGTTGCCGAAATCGGCATTGAAGCGAGGCTCCATGAAGCCGCGGACATCGCTGGAGAGCGGCTGGCCTCCCGTGCTGCCCTGGATTGCAGACTGAACGCCCGAAGATGCGGTAGTAGCGCCACCTTCGCTTTTTCGCTGCAGCTTTTCTTCCCGTGGCGGAGCTTTCCTTATCTTTTCGTCAGACGCTTGCCGCTGAAGGCGCTCAGTCCCGGCGGGGGAGGCGGTCGGAGGAGCGGTCATCCGCATAACCTTGCCGGCCATGCGGTCAGCCTCCTGTTCGAGCCGGTCTCCAGGCTTGCTGACCTCCATTTTCATCTGGACGGCGGGAGCGATGAACCCGCCTCTTCCTGCAGGTGCAATGAACGGAGTGCTCGACGCACGCGTGACCGTGTTCGAACTTTTTGAAGAAGATTTATCGGCACTGCTCTTCATAACGGCTCTTTCATGGTGTGAACGACATTAATAATACCACTCCACATGAAGCATTCGAGTCATCCACGGAAGGCGGATCATGGATATCCCCCACGGTAGTCGTTCCAGGAGGATGTCGTAACTGTTCGATTCGACCTGGAGCAGCCAGTTCCCGTCATTTCGTCTCGAAAGTTTTCCCGGGCGTTTGATATAGGTTCTCCGCAATACTTCAGGAGCAGTGTTTTTCAGCGCATCCCAATGCCGTACGACTGCAGACAGAAGGGCTGCCGACTCTTCCCGATCTTCCGGTGTCAGTCCGGATGGTTTGCCGGTTGGCGTGCCCGGTTGAAGACCGCAGAGAATTTTCGGGATAACGAGCTCATATTCAGGAGCATTTTCCTTTCCTGTCGAGAGATGGTGAAGGAGTTGCAGCGCACGATCGGGGAGCAGGATCTCCTCGTGTCGGGCTATGCCCAGCGCTTCGAAACATTGCGGCAGGAACGGGTGGAGCAGCACGAGACCGGCATTATCGACATAGATCCCGGACTGCTCGTCAGGATGCTCCCCGTGTATTTCCTGATCGGGGGACGGGAGCCGTTCCTTCGTTATCGGGTTCTCTGAAGTTCTGCCTTCTTCTTGCCCTGCGTTGGCAGGGATATCCCTCTCTGCAAACGACGGGGGATCAGGTCGAGCCCACCCGTCATGTTCGGCTTGGGTCGCCTCGACATCCTTGCGCTTCGTGTCTTCGTTCTCGTTATTGATGATCGAAGATGCTGTGTCAGGCAGCGTTATCCCTTTATCGTCAAGAGGCTTGCCTGCGACCTCCTGTTGAGGGATTGCTTTTTCGTCCTGATCCGCTCGGTCGCCTGTGGCGGTATCCGGCTTGTCGCCCGTTAACGGCGGAGCAACTTTTTTGTCGGCTGTTTCGAGCTGTGGCAGCATCAAGGCCAGGGCTTCGATCTCTGTCAGGAACGCCTCTTCTGAAAAACCGGGAGCCGATGCCGCATGTGCGAACGCCTGTTCGCGAATTGCATCCTCGACTTTTTCGGACGTTACCGGTACAGTCCTGGAACGCTGCAAGCGAAGGAGAGCTTTTTTGAGCAGCGCAACAGCGCCGGGGTGGAGGCGTTCAAGCAGCGATTCGGTAAATGGCCGGGAGAACTGGGCGATCAGGCGCTTGCGGGCGACCGGAACGGAAAGCGAACGTCGTATGGTCGCGACAACAGCATCGGTGCTTCCTCCAGGGGCTGGCCGGCCCCAGCTTTCAAGCACGAGCGATTCAAACCCGGATTGCGAACCGGGAAGGAACGCCCAGGGGAGCGTGCCGTTGTCCAGGAAAAACAGAAACGCTTCTGTGGCGCATTCCTGTTTCGTCATGTGCCGGACATGGCTGCCGTCCGGCAGGTCAGGCAACGCCCCCATGATCCCGGGAGTTTCGCGCAGTGCTTTTTCGAGTGCTTTTTCGATCATTTCGGGCAGCATCCGCTCGACATGGTCGAGAGCGACGCTGCCTGCATCGATATCAAGCCGCTCGATCCTGAGCAGCGCTTCCGGATCAGAACAACGGTTGAACACCCTTTCGATGACCGGCGCAATTTCGGTCATGCACAACCCGGAAAGTCCGCCCTGGAGTGTCATGGCCTCAGCTTCGGAGCCGTTGAACTCGAGATTCAGGTATTGCCTGCCGATCTTGTGAAGCTGGTTCGCCATAAAAAAAGTTGCAAAGCATTGCCCGAATATTGTAAATTAACTCACTGAGTTGAGTCTTGCAGTAGCCCTGTGAGTCTCCAATGGGGAAAGTCTACGCGGCATAACGCCTGTGAAGGTGATCCTACATTAACCACCGGTAATAAGGTATGATGAGTAAGGTGCTTCGGTTCTTCTTGACTGGTATTCCAGTAAAGCTCTTGAGTTGAAGTCTTGATCAGCATAACGAAATGTCGGTGGTTCTCCTGTTTATAGCCCTTCCTTCTCTCACAGGACCAATCCTTTCTGCGCATCTTTTTTCCCCCTGAACATGGTTATCCTGTAGCCGCATGGTACCCTGATCATTTCCGGCGTTATTTCATGTTCGCTGTCAATGAGCAGGTCTATTCCGCTGATGCCCGTTTTGCCGGTAACTTTCGCGGTGAGCGCAATAAGCGACTTCCAGGCGGATGCAGAACCGACGCTTTTGACGTTCTCCTCGTTATTTCGTGATACCCAGCTTCCGTTCGCCCAGCTTCCGACAAGGACGATGCCCGCTTTAGGATCGATGGCCCTGACGGCGCTCGCGATGTCGCTGAGCAGTGGCTTGAAAATAGGCAGTTTGTCGGCTGTCGCATATCTCCTGGCACGCGCAAGCACCAGTTTTTCCCATTCGATCGCCTCTTTTGCCGTCGGACCCTGTATCTCCGTCAAGCCTGCAGGGCCGAATTTTTCATGCAGCCAGCGGTACTGCTTTTCGTCGTACGCTCCTGCGACGATTCGGCACGTGTGGGGTGGCGGCTGGATGCCGACGGGTTCCCATGAGTCGTCGACCCGGCGGTACATGCCGTTCTGGTCATAGGCGTAGCGGATCCGGTTTCCCTGTACCCCTTCGAACTCAATCCTGAATTGGTGACCTTTGATCGAGCGGATCAGGACATTGCCGGTGCCTGCCGCATGATCGAAAACCAGGCCGAGCGGAAACAGCTCATTGAGCTTCTGCATGATGGCCGAGTGCCCGTATCTCCTCAGGTCGGCCAGTGGCACGCTAATGTCCCGCGGATGCTTTACGTCGACGAAAGCCCTTCCCTGGATGGTATAACGGCATACCCTCACGATGTAATTGTCGGCCAGACGGGCCCGTTCCTGCTCACTTGACGCGGGAGCCTTCGACGAGGCCTTGATCCTGTAGCCTCGCAGGGCAAGGTTGTTCATATGCCGTATGCTGTCGATCCAGCCGTATTCGCATTCACCTACGAGGATGTCCGGCACGATCCTGGTTTCAGAGATACGGTAGGGCAGGGAGAAGTCTGCCACGACGACGTTTGGCTTCAGATTGACCAGAATGTCGCGGAGCGGATTGTTTGCCGCTATCGATCCCGTCTGGCTGTGACAGACCAGCACGAATGTGCCGCCACGGGGAACCCCCGCAATGTGCTCGATGCCGGGATGCTTCTTGAGAAAATTGCCGAGGTAGTTCTGTTCGCTCTCTTCAGTCTGTGGCGTGGCAGGTTTACCCGTCTGGAGGACGAGCACATCGAAAGGCAGTCGGTTGCTGCGTATCTTGCCCTTGAGGGTTTCAAGCGTTTTGGTCCATTCCAGCCCGATGTGCCCTTCGATACGGAAAAAGCCGTTCTGTTCCAGATCGAAGAGTATCGAATCGTCCGTTTTGATCCTGTAGCCGGTATTGAGGTTTTTTCGCCCGATCCTGGACTTCCTGAAATCCCAGGCGTCGAGCAGGGCCGCCGAAAGGTCATAGTAGCAGGGAATTGGCTTGCCGGAAAGGGCGGTATCTCCGCTCCGGCTCGGGGTGATCCTGACCAGGCTGTCGATAGCAAGTTTTTCGTCCGGCACGGGCAGGTCGAATTCGTCGACCATCAGCCGGAGCCTCTGGAAGAGGGAGTGCAATTCACGACTTTGCGCCTTTCTGTCTACGATAGCCGGGGATGGGCGGAAAAAGTGTCGGTAAGCCAATAGTCCCGCTTCGTCAGCAGGAGTCCCCGGAACCGTCGATTTTTCCAGTTCACCCAGTTCCAGATGGCGCGGGAAGAGCGCTCCGGGCGGGTTGCACAGGCTCATCAGTTCAAGGGCTTTCCATCTGAACTCTTCGTAAGCCTGGATAAGGTCGTCCAGGAAATCATGGTGGTACTGGAACAGCAGGGCTTTGTTGCCGTCAGGCTTCATAAACCCGGCCTCAATTGCCGTGAGTTTTGCCGTGAAGCCTCCCGAAGCGATCGGCAACAGGGGGCTGAACGCTTCCTGGGCAGCATCCAGCGCCTCGCCGACTCTTCTGAAGAGGGATTTTCCGGTACCCTCCAGCGGGTCGACCAGGATTTTTTTATAGGCGGCAATGATAGATTCGGTATCTGAAATGTCGGATGCCGGAACGTCGAAGCGAGGCATCCTGATATCCTTGAGGTTCAGCCTGGAAGCGAGGTTCGGGAAAAAGTCACCAGTCGACTTCAGTTTTTTCACTGTTGCCGCGCTTTCCGAATGCAGGTCGTCAAGCCATGAGTCGGGCACGAGCAGTTTTCGCACGCTCACCGTGACTTTTTTCCCACGGTCGTCGCAAGAGCCGGGAGTGCAGATTTTCAGGTCGGTTTCAAGGAGCTCGACGTAAAGCAGTACCACCATTCCTTTCAGGTCGGCCAGTTTGAGGGGATCTCCCTCCTCATAATGTTCATGTTCCGCGTCGAGCAGTTCAAGCAGGTTATTGGCCACTTTGGCATCGGCAGGAAGTAATGGTTTATAGCCGTCCAGCACCTCCAGCCTCCGGTAGCGGTCGGCCTCGAACCCTGTGTCTTCGACGACGGCTACAAATCCTTCGGAGGTGATGCCATAGCCTTTTGTAATGGTTACCGATCCGTAGGTCGCGTTTTTCGGAGTGACGTGCACCTTAAGGCCGCAAACGATGCCGACGCCAGTCATCACTGCGCGAGTCAGGCGGCCCTGCTCGCCCAGGTATCGATTCATGCAGTTGAGATGATCGGCGTTAAGCACCTGGTTTGCTTCGAAAACCGGATATTTGTTGTTCTCTGGAATCATGACATGCTCTTATTTAAGAGATTGATGGCCTGGGGTCTATTTGTTATTCACCGAGCATCGTGCTGTCGAGTCGAACCGGGTTCCTGTCGTTTCCGTCCTGGCAATCGTGCAGCGTGGCCTGCGGATAGACGCTCCTGAGTTTTGAGAGCATCGTGACGACATCCCACAGGGCCAGGCTTTCCCGGACCCGCGGTCCGTAAAGGCTGACGAAGAGTTTTTTCAGCGTGTTTTTCTCTTTCACCGAAAGTGACGGGCTGTTGAACGGCGCAGCGGTGACAGCGAGATCGAAAATGTCCGCGACGGCTTTATCCGTATCCTCCAAGTCGGCACCTGAACGTGCGGTCTGTTTCATCTTGTCGGCGAAGAGGCTTCCGAACTCTGCCACAGCCTGGGCGGCTGCTTCATGAGGGTCGAGCCAATGACCGATCATCCCGGCCAGGAGCGGCTCGATCAACCTTGCGAAATCACCGTTGCAACCGTTCCGGAACGGCGAGGCAGAGAGCTCTTCAAGCCAGGCTTTCCAGGCTTTTTCGAAGCGGTCGTAGATATGCCACTGGTCACCTTTTACAATTGCCGCGAAATGTCCGGTAAGCATCTCGAACACGCTGTCGCCGATGAGCCCGTAGTTGCTTATCCCGCTGTAAATGTCCGACATGGGGTCGAGCTTTTTGCGGAACAGCTTGTCGAGCGCCGTTTCGACGCCGGGTTCATCGAGGCCAAGGTAGACGTTCGATTCCATCCAGCCTGTGAAGGCGGCAATGGCTGCATCATAAAGGTTTCCGGCCCCCTTGAGCGCGCTCCTTACCGTAGGGTGTGCATTTGCAGCGGTCCTGCCGTCATTCCGGATGAGCGTTGCAAGTGCCTGGATCAGGTTTTTGTCGAGGCCTGTGCCATAATCCAGGTTTCCGACCCAGCAGATCTTTCCGAGCAGGTGCGCGGGGATCTCCTGGCGGATGGTGCGATCTGCGAAACGACGCAATTCGATGTTGGTGTCGAAAGGGGGGAGCCAGCCAGGCATGACCACCGTCAGCTGGAACGAGTAGGGGTCGGCTTCGCCGCAAGGCGCGCAATCGTTTCCGAGGCATACCTCCATCAGGGCATCGCCCGGAAATTTCGGTCTGAGCAGCAGATGCTCGACGATGATGATTTTCTCCTCTATATCCGGTTCCAGTCCGAGAAGGAGCGAAATCCTTTTTTTCAGCACCGCCTGGTTTTCAGGAGCCTCCGGATCCTTTGCATGGTTCAGGCCTTTTGACCTGTCACGGCTTACAAGAGGGTACGCCTTGAGGAAAGAGAGCTTGTCTTCGGCCGTCCGTGCCGCACCCTTGAGTTTGCCTTCGTAGCTGGTGAACTGCAGGGCGTAGTCATTGAACTGCTCTCCAAACCTTGCCATCACATGGTCGAGGAAGCGGTTCCTCCTGTCGAGCATGGTCGATTCTGTTTCTGCCATTTCGACAAGCCGCGTTTCGTCGAGTGCGGGTTTGAGGATGTCTGTGACACCGCGGATGATCTCTTCGCTGTTCAGGTTCTGCACGAAGTAACTCTGTTTCAGCGTGCTGTCGAGCGAAAAGAGCTTCCTGGCGTTGGCGAGCTGGGCGAAGGCGTTGGCCAGGAGCTGCTCGAAGAGCATGAGGTAACCCTTCAACTGTCTGGCCTGTGCCCGGCGTTTCTCTGTCGCCGGTTCGCGTACGCCTTCAGGTCCGGTGCCGTAGATGAACGGCAAGGAGTACTGAACGGGCGAGTACGCATCGGGCGAACGGTATCTGCCTGCCGGTACTGGCAGGTCGAGAGGCTGCGTATACACGGTTTTCAGCTGCTCGGTTTCTCCCCGAAGCTGGTTGAGCGTGTCCTGCACTTCGGAAACTTCAGCCACGAAGGGGAGCCCGTTCTTGTAGAAAACGAATGCAGAGTTGTCGACGTAGAGTGTCGGCAGGCAGTTCTCGCTTATTTCGAGGGTCCATTCTGCACTGATTTTGTTCTTGTCGGACCCCGGGCCTCTATCCGCGACACCCTTGACCATCTGGCCTTTGCTGTCATATTTCGTCAGTCTGAGGTTCCTGACCGATACCACGCCATCGATTTCGACAAGTTCATTGATGATGTCGGAGGTGCGGAGGTGTCGCCTCAGGGTGGCGGCATCGAGCTCCTCCTGTCTGATGAAGCCGTGCTCGAGGATCGGTCCTTCAAAGATATTCTCTACGGCGACACCTTGACCTAAAAGCTCCTGGAGCGTATGGAACCCGACCGGCGGATTGAAATATCGCTCGATCCTGAACAGCACGGAGGCAAGCACCCGTTCGATATCTGTGTCTGCGCCCACCTCTATGTCTGCACAGACGCTCACCTCTTCGGCGCTGACCGGCTTCAGGCAGCAGAACTCCTCACACAGGTTGCGGTGAGCCTGCAGAACTCCGGCGATTTCGCCCAGCTTGCGCTCGACGGCGGCAGCTTTTTTCAGGAAGGTTTCGGCTACAGCAGAGATGAGTTCAGTACTGTCGAAAAGCCCTGAATCCCATTCGGCAGGGAAGGCCTGCAGGTCGCTGGCGTTCCCGAATAGCCTTATGGGCAGCGCCTCCAGTTTGACGGCAGGAACGGATGCCTTGGTGAAGGCAATGGTTGCGTCGACAAAGTACAGCCGCGGGCTCGCTGACTTTACGGGATCGGCAAACGTAAAGCTTTTTATCGGCGTCACCAGGGTCCCGTCGGTTTTGACAAGATTCGACAGGTCGCCCCAGAGGGCGCTGTTCCATTCCGGAAAACGGAACTCCGCCGTTACGGTGAACAGCCGGTCTCCGCTTTTGACTGTAAACGCATGCCGGATTTTGCGGTCGTTAAGGTCCCCGAGTTTCGAATCCCCTTCGAACTGAAGCATCACGTTCCATGTCCCGAGAGGCGAGACCGTGTCCGGATTTGTCTGGTATTCCGGCTTCCTGAAGGTCAGGCGGTCCTCTTTGCAGTCTGCATGGACGGTTACTTCGCAGGCGCAGGCCCTTGGCGCAACCCAAGCGTTGCTCACCCGGTCGCAATCGATGAGGATGCGACGGTAGTCGTCTGCGGTAAGCGGATTGACCGTCAGGATCTGCCTCGCGGTAAAGAAGGGCTGGCAAGGTTCAGTTGCGGCGCTGCCAGGAGGTTCTGCCAGCAGGTCGCCGATATCCCATCCGGTCCGGTATCCGAGATCGGTAATCGCATAGCAGAGGGCTTCCAGAATGGTGATGCCGGGATCGTGGCTGTTGTAATCGGTCCACCAACGGCTGCTCAACTGCTCTATGAACTCGATGCCCTTGCTGCGCAGGTACGCAAAATCCTGACTCGGTTCGAGTTTCGGTTCTTTCGGTATGGTAACGGGCTTTTCGGCCATGTCGGATTATCGTTTATCGAAATGTTTTGGCTGTCAGCATCCGCTTTTTGTGACGGTCGTCTCCGATTCGGCAATAGCCGTGACCATATGCTCTCCGGACGGTACTGAAACGAGGATCGAAAGGGGCATGGATGCGACGGCCTCGTCGGTATCGCCGCTTTTCTTCATCTCACCGTCGATGTGATAGAGCCTGAAATCGGTCACGTAGTCTACATATGGGCGCTCCTCCACGAAATCGATCAATGACGACTTGTGGATTTTGCCGCCGAATGAGATATCCCGTCCCTCCTCGAAAGCCCAGGGCGAGAGGTGTCGTACCAGCTCCTGCCTGAGCAGGTCGAGATGAAACGCCTCGTCGGTGCCCGGCATGAACTTTACCCGGAACCCGGTCTGGATTGATTCGAAGATGGGGTTCTCCACGTGCAGTGAGATCACTCCTGAAACGTGGCGTTCGAGAAACTTTCTGATGAGGTCGAGCTCTCCGAGATTGGTGTAGGGCCGGAGCGTATCGACGGCGTTGTGGTTGCGCAGGTTTGGGATGGTCACGACGGTGACGTGTCCCGGAGCAAGTTCCCGGTAGATGCCTATGCCGGTTTCACTCGGTTCGTACCTTGTGTGGTTCAGGCACTTCACCTTGTATATCTGCGGGAACGCATCGAGCACCATTCGCTCGTAATCCCAAAGGGTGATGGCCCTGTTTTTGTGTCTCAAGCGTTCGCTCACCCTGGTGTAGAAGGCTCCGGAGTCCTCGGCCGGACGACCGCCGAAGGTGGCGTAAGGCTGTTTGACCGATTTGACGGAGACGTCGGGCGTGACCGGTTTGGTGACGGTTCCTGCAGGCAACTGTACGGAACCCGTTTCGACGGGAGCTTCAGATTTCGTCAGGGTGGCCTTTGCAGCCTGGGCGTCAACAGAGATGATCCTGCAGACGGCTTCCGGCTTTTCGGCGACCACCGCCCTCAGCCAGTGGAGGCCGTAAGGTCGGATGAGCGAATCGTCGTTCGTCGCTTCAGCAGGGACGGAAAACCTGATGATGCCTGACCGGGTGAGCTGGCCGGTATCGTCCGAGAGTTCGGTATTCTTGAACCCGATCCATTCGTTGGCGCCGAGCCAGCTCCATTGGACATGGTTGTCCGGTTTGGTGACAGTCGGTGATGCGCTCCCTTCGGCGAGCTGGAAAAGGAGCGAAAGGTTTCTTCCGGCAACCAGGTTTCGGATGCCGATGTACAATTCACCCTCAAACCTGAATGGGGCCAGAAGAGGTTGGTTCCGGTCCGGTTCCATCGCCCTGGAGCCGAATGGCGTCAGCCAGAACATCGATGTCCTGCTGAGCGATACCGTTGCGGTGTAGCTCAACGTCAGGGATTCGATCACCGGGGTATAGGGCTCGACCGGCAAACTCTGCGAAAAGGCGCGGATGTACTGCTCGGTAAAGTTGCGCGGGTCCTTCGGCACCCAACGGTTGTTCTGCCTCGTGTAAAGCTTGTCTCGCTCCTGTTTCCAGAGCGCCATGCGGTCGGGGACCGTCGCGGCGCCTTTTGCCTTCAGCATCAGGTGGCTGCTCAGCGTCAGGGGATAGAGCCTGTGGCCGAAATCGCCGGTGAGCGACAGCCTCAGAAAGCCCCGACGGCTATCCAGGGTGTAAGCCCGTTTGTCGAAATGCATATCGGTCAGGGCCGTTTCATCCAGCTTAACCCTCGAAGCCGGAATGCTGACGTCGGAACGGAGCCACCGGAAGAGCCTGATCCCTTCGAGATCGTTCGACATTGGCCAGGATCCGTTTTTCAGGAGTGTCAGCCCGGCTTTCGGGTAAAATTCGTTGACCCAGTCGAAGTCGATATCCCCGCTCCAGAAGGGCAGTCCTTTCCATACGACGCGTAACTGGAACCGGGCGCCCTGTTTCTGGAAAAGTTCGTCTGAACCGATGATCAGGTAATCGTCATCTTCAGGCATTGCTCCGAAAGGCTGGAACGGCTTGTCCGTTTTGATCTCGCCGAACTTGTTGTGGACGACGAGGTTTTTCAGGCCGTTGCCGTCCGGTTCGTCGTCATCGATGTAGCCTACGCTGATATCGATTTTTGAATCGGCAGGTTTCAGCTGAAGCTCCTGCAGCTCAGCGAGCGGGCGGCTCTCTCCTGAAGCCTGTTTCAGGACGGCTTTCAGCATCGGCAGCCCTTCAGGGAGGTCGGCGCCGTGGAGTTCGGCCGTCAGCGGTACGACAGGATGCATCGAACCGTCGATCGAGAGCAGGATATCTATTTTTGCCGATGGGGAGGAGGAGGGCGTTCCGTTGTCGACGGTTGCCTGCATCCAACCTTTTTCGCCGGTCAGGAAGAAATCGAAGCTGTCGCACAGGTCGGCCTGGGAGAGCTTTTTTTCAGCGAAAGAGAGCTTGACGACGATTTTTCGGTTACCTTCGCCGAGGAGCAGGAAATGGGATGCAATGGCAAAGCCGATGGTCGCGAGGTTATTGTCGGCGGTCATGCCGCTGAATGGATGCCACTGTCCGTCAGGAGTGGTGAGCGGCGTGCCGAATCCGTCTGCGGAATTTGCCGCCGGATAGGCGTACAGGCGCTTCTCGTCCGCTGATAGCGAATGGTGTACCGATTTCAGTTCCGCCACCCCGGCTCGATTGGCTACGAAATCCTCGTTCAGGGCATACTGCACGGCTTTTCCGTTGCCATCCTTGCCCTGGAAGGTTGTGCCCGCTTTGAGGAGTGCGCTGTCACGGTTTTTGGCCAGCTCGAACAGAAGGTGCAGATGATTCGGTTCAGACGGTTTTTCCTTCAGCTTCAGTACCTGCCTGTAGTAAAAATCGAGGTGTCTCCGGGTCAGCGTGTTCATTTGGCTGCGGGAGAACTCGTTCAGCTGGAGAAAGGCCAGGAAGAGCCCGAAATGCGGCTGATGGTCGTTCCTGCCGCCAAGGTTCTGTTCGATTGCGGCCCTGGCATCTCCGACAGTTCGTGCATAGGCTTTCAGGAACGTGTCGAACAGGGAGGTGAAGAGGTTGTGATTCGCGACATGGCTGAACCGGGCGGTTTCATCTGGCGTTCCGTAGACGCTTTCATCGGCGGCGACTGCCGTCAGGAAGTCAGTCCAGCTTGTCGAACCATCGGTTATCCAGTCTGCGGAAAAGGGGGATTCGCAGATGGCCGAGAACTTTTCGGGTGTCGCCTCGAAAATGACGATCTCCGAATCGGCAGTATCGTCGATCAGTTCCAGCTTCACGCCGCCTCGGTAATAGCCCACGAGTTTCCTGAAAGCAGGGGCGAGGCGGCTGCGTACCAGGTTCTGCAGCGTGGCTTTGAGGTTCACCTCTTCAAGAAGCTCCTCTTTCAGCCGGTCGAGCTCCCTGGCAAGGGTGCCCACGTCGCTGAACATGCAGCCGAGAGAAGTCTTAAGTTCTGCTGTTACAGAGGTTTCGGACTGCTCTTTCAACTGGTCGAAACACGCCTTGAGCCTTACCCGGTAGGCGTCGACGTTTTCAATGGCCGCACCGGCCAGCCTGACAGCCGGGTCCTGGCCGAAAAAGCGTTTCCAGTCGTCGACTTCGACATTGTTCAGGTCATGGAAGCGCAGGTAGGCCGAATATCTCCGGGCGAATGCGATGTCGTGTTCCGGCATCCGTTCGTCGACGGAAGCGTATGAGGGATCGAGCGCTTCCGGGAAGCGCTGGGCCTGGCTGGTCCCTTCACGGACGAGCCTGTTCGGATCCGTTCGTCTTTGGCACTCTTTTTCAGTGGCCATACCTTAACTTTCCCCGGGTAATGAATTGACGGTAATCGGAAGGTTGATGTCGGTGCCCTCCAGCCTGTAATAGGGGAATACCATATTGAACCGCGAGTTTGTGGTCTTGACCTGGTAGTCGATGCTGATGAGCACCACACCATCAAGCTCCGGGCTCTCGTCGATGGATATTTTCTCAACACGGATGCGCGGCTCGAAATAGAGGAGCGCCGATTCGATCTTGTCTGCCATGAGCGTCCTGATGCGCGTATCGAGGCTTTCGAAGAGCAACTCGTCCATGTTGCAGCCGTAAGCGGGCATCATGACCCGTTCTCCCTGTGCGGTGCCAAGCAGCACCTCAAGGCTCGATGCGATTTCCGCCTCCTGGTCCAGCATCTGCACACCGGCAGTGCTCCTGTCAAATGTCGGCGGAAAAGACCATCCGCGTCCGATAAATGGTAGTTCCATTGGTGCGTTACCGGCTTTTTCGTTCAATAATCATGGTCGATTGCCTTCATCCCCCTATAAGCACGGTCGGCGCTCCGGGCGGTATGATCGATCCGCCGCCGGCGGTGGGATCTCCGACCCTGGCTGCCGGCATCCCTCCGATGAGCACTGTGGTCGATCCCATGGCTACGGCATCGACGCCGCATGAATCGCCCAGCCGCGCTGCGGGCATTCCTCCGATGAGCACGGTCGGCGCTCCCGGCGGGATAATGGGAACCGGTGCCCCCTGGGTGGCGGTGCTGACGATCATGTCTGTGACGCGTGCTGCAAACGGCATTAGGGTTTCATTTTTCAGTTTATCTGTACCATTCCGCCGCTGATGATCGTGGCGGCGCTTCCCTTGACGGTGGTGTTGGCTCCAGAAACCTCGGCAGTGGCTGAACCCGCGGCTTTGAGACTGGCCTGGGCCTTGATGTCGACATTCATCCCTTCTGCCTTGATATCTCCCGGAGCTTTCAGGATGAGGTCCTTGAAGCTTTCAATCGTAATTCCCTTATCGTCGAGCGTGATCCTGTTCCCGTTCTGGTCTTCGATCAGGACTCCCTTTTTGTCATCCGTGAGCGAGAAGCTGTTGCCGCCGGGCGTTTCGAGTCGGATGATCTTTTTCTCGTCGTCGAAGCTCATTTTCATCTTCTCGCGGCTCACATACCCCTTGTGGTGGTTGTCGTCCTTCGCTGCTTCGGGCGCAGGATTCGAGCTGCTGTGGCACATGCCGAGCACGATCGGATGGCGAGGGTCGTCTCCAAGGAACCCGACCACAACCTCGTCGCCGATTTCAGGCCTGAAATATGTCCCGCGCTCCTTGCCGGCATCGAGAGTGGACAGTCGCGCCCAGATCCCATCGTCGGAGGCGCTTACCAGGGGGAGTCTTACCTTGATCCTCTCTTCACCGTCGGGGTCGCTTTCAAGTGCCGTCACCACTCCCATCTGAAGGCCGGAAACGCCAGGCAGAAGGCCGGACGCAGGCAGTGGACGGAGGTTGTAGGTCTCCTGAAAGCGTTCCGGGTTCAGGCCGAACTGGATGTCGGTCTCCCAGTTGCCGCCGCTCACCGTATGCCGTACTCCCGAAACGAAGAGCTTGCCCTCGAAACGGGCCCCGATTCCGGTAACCTCAATCACCTTGCCCGGCGACGCTCCTGCAAAACCCTGGCACCTTGCCCGTCCCCGCACTTTGGCAAGCCGCTCCTTCATGAGGCGTCCGTCTGCCCAGGCCTGGAGTTCCGGCTGGGTGAGGTATCCTCCATGCCGGATTCTGTCGGCTTCTCCACCGAGCACCCCAGCCAGCTCGTCGGCTGAAATGTTGCCGTTGCCGGTCGTCGACGGTTCTGTGGCGTCGGTTTCAACAAGCTCCTGCTCCGCAGGGCTCCACGAGGTGGCCGTGATTCCCCTGCTTTGCCAGCGTGCGTCCATCTCTGCATCAAGTTCGAGCAGCGTCGCGCCGTACTTCACCGTCAGGACTGGTGAGGCCGACGTATCAGGGGGGGCGACGACGATGCCTTCGTTTTCGACCATCACCAGGAACCCGTTCGCCTCTGCCCTGCAAACGACAAAATCCCAGTCGGTCGATTCGTACTGCACAACCTCCTTCAGGTCAGGAACCGAGGCCGTTACATCGCATTGCAGGCTGTACGTGCCGATGATCTCCTCAATGATGTCGCTGTCCTTTTTGTCGACGAAATAGCGGCTTTTGATGCCACGGGTCATTTTTACGGCTTCATCCCGACACTCGACGACCAGGAGGCTTTTGTTGCTCCTGATTTTGATGCTCTGCTTGATTACCAGTCCCTTGAACACCGATTCGTTCGTTGACCGGTATCCGAGCTGGATCTCTATCTTTTTGCCGGGCATGAACAGCGTATCGTCGCTGGCCTCGAAGGTTCCCCTGGAAGCCTCTCCATCCATCAGGTGCAGAACGGCCGTCGGTATCCTGTTCAGTTCGCGTGAAACCGATGCCGAGACAAGCTGGAACCTGCCGGGGATTTCGGCGCCTTCGATCAGGACGGCTACCGTACAGACGTCCGGCGTTGCCGGCGTCGGAATGGTGTTTTCAGGGCTCACGTCGGCTTGCTGGCTTTGTCGATTGGCGGAAACCTGATCTCCATACCCGGAACCAGCGTCCGGAAATCGCTCAGGCCGTTGACTGCGGCCACATCCAGATAGTATTTCGGGTTGCCGTAGATCCTGTAGCACATCAGCGGAAGGGTGTCTCCGGCCTTTACCCTGCGGATATGGGTCAGGTCTGCAGACTGCTTGTCCTCCTTGGCAGCACGCTTCTCCTCTTCGATGCTGCTCTTGAACGTCACCTTTGCCGTCGCACGTAACGGCGTGCCGTCGGGTTTGAAGAGCTTGTAGGTGATGTTGAGTTCGGTCACCCTGCCTTTAAAGATCGAGTTCTGGCCCCATACCAGTTTGAAGTGCCTCGGCTCGTGGGAGTCTCCCTTGTAGTCGATCAGGACCTGCCTGAACTTCAGGATGTCGTCGGCTATAGAGTCCCTCGGATTGTCGTCGATGATTCCCGTATTGTCGAACAGGAACTCGAAACTGATCTCTCCGGGCTCGGTGTACTCATATTTAAGTTGCTTCCCGCTGGTGCCATGCCCCTGGCCGGACTCGGAAAATTTGAGCTTGTAGCTGAGTGAATAGCTTTCCGGATTGATCAGCGCCTCGACGAACTCATCCGCCTCGGCTTTGCCTCCGATTTCTGCCTTTTTCGAATCGGAAAAGGCAAGGATCAGCATTTTTTCCAGTTTTCCGTTGTCAGGCATCAGCGTTCAAGTTTGTTTTGCAAGACGTTGAGCACCTGCTCGACGCATTCCGATACCATCGCTTCGCGGTTCGCGCCCGAGTCGCCTCCTGCCGCGGGATTGCCGTTGCCTGCATCTGCTCTCGTACCGGCGCTCTGCGAAGGTGACGGCGCATTGACCGTCACCCTGATATGCAGCTCTTTGATCTCTACCGGCATGAGTCTATCCCTTCTGGATGGTGAAATATCGGTAGCTCAACTCCATCGTCTCCACAACGATGCCGTTTTCAGTAGCGTTAAAATCGCTGACGAGCCACTTTTTCGGAATGGCATGGGCCACATTCCATGACTGCAGCGGCTCGCCGCGTTCGTTCATCAGGTTGACGGTTATGCCTGCCGGCTTGAATATCCGGTTCTGGAAGGCATCAAGAGCCCAATTGATGACGCTCGAATCGGTCAGCAGTCCCCGTTTGAGCACAAGGTCCGAGTACTTCGTCCTTACTGGCAGTTTGTGCTCGAAACGGTTCTCGCCTCCCTCCTTGAACGACTCAAAATCATATTCGACCGACAGACCTGAGACCGACTGGAATCGAATGTCGTTCTTGTCCTGGCTGATATCGAATACAACCCTGAAATAGAACCCCCATGGCGGATAGTAGTCAACCATCGCGGTAACGGTCTAAACCTTCATCAGTTTCAGCCCTTCATGGGCGAGTTCGATGCTCTCGATCGCGATCTCGTTGGCATCCGATTTGAGGTCCGGCGCCGTGATCTTGACCGGGAAGCACCTCGCAGCAGTCCACGCAGCAACCGGCGAATGTTTCTCGTTGAGCAGGCGGATGGTCACGTCACGCCTGTTCTGGACCCGTTCGTTGGCTACATCCTCCATCCACGTGTTGAAGTCGAAATCGTTCTCGAACTTTCCACGCTTGAGGGTGATGTTGTTGTTTTTCACCATTCCCGGCATGCTGATCTTGTTGAAATCCTTGCTGTCGCTGTGACGGTATTCGATCTTTTCGCGCTCCATCACAAGGCCGGTGACTTCGGTAAAGCTGATTTTCGCGCCTCCCCAATCGACCTGAAAATGGAACCGCGGTATTGGATATTCCTGTGCCATAATGTGTGAGGTTTATGAATTGAAAAAATCTGGGACGAATTTTAGCTCTCTTGTTTCATCACGGTTACGATTCAACCATCTTGTGTGAGAATTTCAGGATGATGAACTCTGCCGGTCTTACGGCGGCCATCCCTATTTCGATGATCAGTCGGCCTTCGAGGATGTCGAGCGGGGTCATCGTTTTGCCGAGGCCTACCGAAACATAGAACGCATGTTCCGGCTTGATGCCCTGGAGAGCACCCTGTCGCCAGAGGACGGTCAGGAAGTTCTCGATCATTGCCTGGATCCGTACCCATGTATTTGCGTCGTTGGGTTCGAACACAAACTGTTCGGTCGCTTTCTTGACCGACTCCTCCACGAAATTGAACAGTCGCCGGACGTTGACATACCTCCATTCGTTGTCGTTTCCCGCCAGGGTCCGGGCTCCCCATACGAGCACGCCCTTGCCGGTGAAGCTGCGGATGATGTTGATCGATTTTCCTGCATTGACATCCACATTGTATTCGGCCTGCTGCTCCTGGGAGATTTTGTCGGAAGGACTGATCACGGAGTTCAGGCTGACGTTGGCAGGAGCCTTCCAGACGCCGCGGTCACGGTCGACAGATGCATAGACGCCAGCAATCGCACCGCTCGGCGGAAGAAGGTTGAGTGACTCGACCGCTTTTGCGACGATGCTCTTGTATGCCCCGAAGCCGTTGAGCAGCGCGTCATTGAACTTTTTCTCGTACTCGGCAGCCGTGCTTTCCGCAAACCGGTAGAGCGCGATGATAGCGGTTCCGGCCTGGACGGCAGCGTTTTTCGCAAGGTCGGCCTTGCCTTTTGCCGTGATGCCGGGAGCCGTATATCTGGTCGCGACATCGGTCGTGGGTACGGCCAGGAAGGCTGCCGAATCGGCGTAGCCCAGCAAGGCGATCGCTTTGGCCAGGTCGGTCGTGGCGGTTGCCGGATTGTCGGCGAAGAGCTTGATGTCTCCGTTGGCGGGTACCTTGAGATAGTTGTAGTGTGCCGCCAGAACGTCGAACACACTCGCCTTCAGGCCCGAGTTTTTGATGTACTGGTCGACGTCAGCCTTCAGCAATAAATCCTTCGACTGGTTCGCTGCCGGATCAGGCGAGGCGGAAACGACCGTAGGGAGGGCATCGACCATCTTTTTCACTTTCGATACTATCTGCGCGAGAAGGTTGTAGACGCCCTGCAGTTCGTCCTGAAGGTCGGTGAGCGTCGTGCCGGTGCTTGCGCTGTAGAGATCGGATTGCTTCTTGAGCTCGTCCGACCAGGTTTTTCCGGTTCCTGCTCCGGCAGTTTCATCGGTATTGAGGGAATCTACGGCGCCCTGTGATCTGGTCACATCGAACAGGAGCTGCAGGATCGACTTGTCGTTTGTAAGGCTTTGCGCCTGAATGGTGTCGCCTCCGGAGTTCTTGAGGGTCAGGTCGCGGTAGTAGAAGGTGCGCGGGAGGCTCGTGTTGATCCATGGTCCGTATGCGGCGCCATATTTCAGGTTGTTGATGCCGATAAAGTCCCGCAGGTTTTTTACTGCCGTGCCGAAACCGTCCGGTTTCTGCGTATCGCAAAGGGTCACCCTGTCCTTGAGCTTGTTGCACTGGGAGAGTGCGGCGATCTGGACGTCATGCAATTCATTGCCAGGCAGGTTCACTGCGTCCGGGAAGGTGAGGATGGTCGGTTCGTCCTCGTTTTCCAGGGCAGCCAGCCCGTCGATGAAGTCCTGTTTCTTGATGCTCTCCTCGTAGCTTCCGACAGAAACGATATAACAGTTGCCGCCGCCGTTCGAATAGAACATCCTGAGGCTGTCGTACAGCAATCCGCCCTTGTTTTCTGACTTTTTCGCGCTGACGAAGTTGTTGTCCGAGTCGAGGCAGACCTCCATTTTCTGTGGCGGGGCTCCTCCGAAAATCTCTTCGTACTCTGCAATGGACTCAATCCTGACAGGCTTTTTCTTGAGCGATTCGCCTTTACGGAGAGCCGTTGCCGTGTAGCCGACAAACGCTGGGATTGCCGTTTCTACAGGGGCGATCGAAGGGGGGAACTTCGGGATCTCTTCGATATAGACGCCGGGGGTCTTATACATTGTCATGGGTTATCCCGTTTAGGTTGAGGAAAAATTATTCAAAGATCTCCGATACAAGCCTGGTGATGTTGCCGCCGCTCTCTTTTTCAGCTTTTACCAGCCCCGCAGAGGGTTTCTTTTTCGTGCCGGAAGCGTTCCCTGAAAAGGTGAGAGGCAACGGTTCTGCAGACATCGTCTCCGTCCGGTTCCTGTCGATGTGTTTCCACCATGTCAGACGGTTTTTGAAGCGTACATGGAACACCGGAGGATTCGATCTGGCAAGGCCGCTTCCGTCAGCGAAACTGAAGTCATCGTCATCCTCCCTGACCGGGCAGAGCCTCACAAGGGCGAAGGTATCCTCTGGTATTCCGGCAGTAAGGCCCACACCCCGTCCAGGTGCTCCGGCAATACCTTCAGGCGGAACGATTTCAGGCACGTCGTCCTGGTTGGCGAATACCGGCAGAAGGGTTTTATCGTCCTCGAGCTTCAGCATGCCCGTCATGCCAGGGGCCGCCTGATCGGTGGTCAGCAGGTAAAGCGCCCCATCCTTGTCGATAATGGATTCTATCCTGTCTGAAGGCTTTAATGCAGGAATCTCCCTTGACAAAAAGAGCGTTTTGTCCTCCCCGGTTCCTCTTGCCGCCCCGGTCACATTTGAAAAGACCGGCACATTCTCCTTGAACCTTATTCGCGAGTTGTCCTTTTCTGAATAGAGCTCGCGGACAGTTTGCGGGAAAAGCGTCATGGCGGTATAGTTGAAGAATTCGCCGCTTCTGACCTTCAGTATGAACTCGAACATGATATCGGAAGGCAGGTTTGCCTCCCCGGCAATGGCTGCGATGAAACCGGTCGGTGTGTTTCGCCAGATGCAGCCCAGACCGGTCATTAGTTTTTTCGTCTCCTCTGCAGGAGCGATGTCGATAAAGGCTTGAACGTCGTAAGCCATGAGCAGCTCCTCCTTTTTCTGCCCACTGATCCGGTCGAACGCCATTGCTCCGTCGTCCAGCCAATAGTGGTGGAGCAGGCGGACTTCGAACAGCTTTTTATATCCCGTGACGATTTGCTCGGCCATAAATGTTTCGCTTATGAGGTTTTATGGCTGAAATCGGTGACAATCTCCGTGATCAGGCCACCCTCCTTCGGCAACGACCTGAATTTCAGGTCAAGCATCCTCATCCAGTAAATCACGAACGGATACTGCTTTCCTCCGAGCGTTCCCCAGATATGGTTGACCTCCTCCATCGATGGGGAGTAGAGGTCGAAAATCAGCTTGAACGATTCAAGGCAGTCGATTGAATTTTTCGGGGCGCTTGTCGTTATCGACGACGGATCGACATTGTCCTGGGTGAAGACGTTCTTGAACTGGAAAAACCGGAGTACCCTGGAAAGCAGAAGCAGGCCGTCAGCATAAATTTCATGGGGCGCTATCGCCAGAATCTGGAAGTTCAGGAAGACGGGCGGATTTTCATACAGGGCTTTGAGGGTCACCAGGTCCCGCACATGATTCGGCTGGTTTTTCAGTGATTTTTCCTCTTTGATATTGATCACGGAAAAAATCACGGCATCTCGCGACAACCCGCCCTTGCCGGTGTCGAAACCATCCGAGGGATTTCCCAACAGAGCCTTTCCTGAACTCCCGCCATAGATATCGGCGAGGTGTGTGTTCAGCTCATTGACGATGATGGTCAACGCATGAGAAATCATAAGCCGCTTTCTTGTTTACGAAATGACGGACTGATGCCTGCGACGAATAAAACACTGAGACCAGCGTTCACAGAACATGCTGTGGAACGTTATCGGCCTGTATGGTACGTCTGGTGACTCATGCCTCCAGATGCAAAAATGAATAAGACAGATCTGATAAACATTGCTGCAGGAAGAGGTGGTTGACAACATGGTCTTCAGAGTCACTCACTGCTTGTTTAAACATCCGGTCCAATCTTTATGCTGGGCAGGATGTAATACCTAAGAACGGTTCTTATATCCGTCTTATAAATGAAATAACCATTAATACAGGTTGTATCAAAATGCAAAAAAATGGCCGTACAGGGATTTTATGTATGTATAAGCTGTTTTCTCGGTGTGGCTTGTGGGTATCGTATATGTTTTGGGGTGCGGAACGAAAATTTTATTTCACGTTCGTTACAGCGTCTGCGTTGAGGCGCTTTTGAGTGGTTTGTCCGTGCCATGTTGGCTGCATGGGGAATGGGGTCGTCATCTGGTGAAAGAATCAGGAGTGCGGGGGAGGGGAGGTGATGCCGTTCGGCGAACGGTTTTTCAACAGATGTGACAGGAGGTGAAATGGCAACGATTACTGGGGAAACATCCATGATACATGGTGTCATGGCTTCACTTGAACATCGGTCATGAACGCGCCGTTTTCGTCAAGCTCAGGATATGGCTTTCCCTGTTCGCGAAGCACTTCGCCCAGTCGGGGATAGGTGTATTCGAAGAGCAGTTTTCGATATTCCTCGTCAGAGAAATGTCTTGTCCGGTAAAGGCCTGCAGCCTCTCTCTGCCGCTGCGCCTCAAAAAGGATGATGGCCGCGGCGACCGACACGTTCAGGGATTCCACTATGCCGCACATCGGGATGTAGACGCATCGATCAGCCATACGCAGGGCATCTTCCGATGGGCCGGTAAGCTCTTCCCCGACGATGATAGCCGTTGGTTTCGTATAATCGATCGACCTGAAATCGACTGCGTCCGGCCGGAATGTGGCGACAAGTATCTGCATGCCCTCCTGCCTGAGATTGCTGCAGATCGGGACGACTGAATCCCCGAGGTTTACCTTGACCCATTTGCTTGCGCCGGCCGCCGTATTCTGCCTTGTCCGGATAAATGAGCGGAATGAAACGGCATGTATCTGGTGGATGCCGACGGCGTCGCAACTCCTGATGATGGCGGCAAGGTTGTGCGCCTTGTTCACGTTCTCCATGACGAGAGTCATGTCGGTCTGCCGCTGTTCAAGAAGCCGTCGTATCTTGTGGAATCGTTCCGGTGCGATCAATGTTGAAGGGTTTGATTGACGGTAAATGGTTGTGAATACAAGACAAAGAAAGCTATTTTTTCATAATGTTTCAATCCGGCGATCCCGGTCAACGATTGTCGGGCAGCGACATGTCCGGCAGATTCGCGATGTTTCCTGCGTATTTGGTTATATTCCCTGCAGTTGTCAATTTCTGCATTCATGAACGGAAGGGATATGATCGCATACCCGGAAGTTGAATGACCTCGTGTCCTGAACCTTCAAACCTTCGAACTTGTTGAACCTTCTGGTGTCGATCATCAACAGTCGGAGTGTGGCACCAGTACGATTGTGAAACAATGAGCCTGCATCAGAAAAAACATCCGCACCTTGAACGGCTGCTGACAACTGCCAAGACGATCTCTCTCGACAGCTCGTCAAGGGTGCTGATTCTCAGCGACCTGCATATGGGAAACGGCGGGCGGCGGGACGAGTTCAGGCGAAACGCTGAGATCGTCAGGTCGATGCTGCAGGAGTACTACCTTCCTGAAAAGTTCAGCCTGGTGCTCAATGGTGATGTTGAGGAGCTGTTCAAGTTTTCAGTCGAGAGCATTGCTGAACGCTGGGGGGCGGTCTACGACCTGTTTCTCCGGTTCGAAAAGAACGGCTTTTTCTGGAAGACCTATGGAAATCATGATGCGGACCTTTTCGAGGAGCGCAACTACAGGCTTTCAGGGCATCTTCTTGAGTCGATCAAATTCATGTACGGCGATGAGGTGATGCTGCTGTTCCATGGTCATCAGGCCTCGATCCTCCTGTGGGAGACATATCCCATCGTCAGCCGCGCTGTAGTCATGTTCCTCAGGTACATCGCCAAGCCCATGGGCATCAGGAACTTTTCATCTGCCTACAACAGCCGGAGGCGTTTCGCCATCGAGAAATCGATCTACGATTTCTCGAACCAGGCCAAGATCGTCTCCATCATAGGACACACCCACCGGCCCCTGTTCGAATCCCTATCTAAAGTCGATCACCTTAACTATCGCATTGAAGAGCTTTGCCGGGCTTATCCATCGGCAACTCCCGATGAACGGATTGCGATACAGGCCCGGATATCCGATCTGAAAGTCATGCTCGATGCATGTTTCACCGAAGGCAAGAAGATCGGTCTGCGTAGCGGACGATACAACAACATCGTCATCCCGAGCGTGTTCAATTCAGGATGCGCCATAGGCAAGCGGGGAGTTACGGCGCTCGAAATTGACGGTGACAGGATACGTCTCGTCTACTGGTTCAAGGGAAAGCAGGGTCGCAAATTCGTAAGCGACCGGAACAGCGATCCGGAGCAGCTCGGCAACACCGGCAATTACCGCATCGTGCTCAACGAGGATCATCTCGATTATGTTTTTTCACGCCTTCGCCTTTTGGCCTGATCGCAACCCCCATTCTTTCATTCTTCATATCCCTTCCTGACGAGTTTTCCTGATGTTCACAAAACATTAAGAAACCTCATCATAACTTGAGATTGGGTATGTCGGAAATCTCCTGTTCTGAACGCACTCGTCTGGAGCTCTCATCGATATAAAAGCCCCCGCCGGAGGGATGATCGCGATGTTCCCGTAAACATCGCAGTGACGGTTTTAAAGCGCCTTGGAAATCCATCAATGTCATATGAAAAAATACTTCCGTCGACGATATCCGGAACTTGAACGCCTCATGGAGTCGGCAAGGCCTGTTCCCATAGATAATTCGTCACGGGTAGTCGTATTCAGCGACCTTCATATGGGGGACGGAAGCCGGAAAGATGAGTTTCTGCGCAATTCGGAGCTGCTTGAGACAGTACTGGAAAATCATTATCTGACGAAGCGTTTCAGCCTTGTGCTCAATGGTGATATAGAGGAGCTGATGAAGTTCACCAGCAGAAGCATCGAACGTGGGTGGGGGCGCTTTTACGATCTGTTTCTCCGTTTCAGGGAAAATGGCTTTTTCTGGAAGATTTACGGGAACCACGACCTTGGCCTTCTTCAAGAAAAGGGGTATCGACTTATGCCGTGGCTTGTCGAATCGATCGCATTTCGATATGGGGTTAACACAATCCTTCTTTTTCATGGACATCAGGCTTCGGAATTTCTCAAGAATCCTTGTTCCCTGATCAGTCGTTTACTTTTCTATCTGTTGCGTTACATCGCCAAACCTGCAGGCATCCGCAATTATTCCGTGTCACACAAAAGCCGTAAGCGGTATGCCATTGAGCAGGCTGTTTATGATTTCTCTAACCGGACCGGAATTATCTCCATCATCGGTCATACTCATCGCCCGCTATTCGAATCGTTGTCTAAAGTCGATTACCTGAACTACCATATTGAGGATCTTTGCAGGGCTTACCCATCAGCCGATCCTGAACGACGGGTGCAAATCGAGACAGAGATAGGTTCCCTGAAAGACGAACTCGATGCATGTTATCGTAAAGGTTTCAGGAAAAGCCTCCGTACCGGTCGATATGCCAACCTGACCATTCCGAGCATTTTTAACTCCGGTTGCGCAATCGGTAAACGAGGGGTTACTGCCATTGAAATCGAGGATGGGATGATCAGGCTGGTATATTGGCACAAGGGGCTCATGGAGGGAGGTGTCTCCAGCGATGCCTGCTTTTCTGAAGAACTTGGAAAAAGCGGCTTTTTCAGGGTCGTGCTCAATGAGGATAGACTTGATTACGTTTTCTCGAGAATCAGGCTGCTTTCGCGAAGTCAACATGAATCCGGGGCGTATGAAGAGGAGGCGCTGAACGTTGCCCCAACCTTTATTTAACCATAACGTTTCGTGAACGTCACAGCTCTCCAACATTCGTTTGCTATTCTTGCATGTGCTCTCAGATATAAATAGTCAATCACGCAAAACGAAGGCGATGCATCACAAAAGAATATCAATGGTGAAGGACAAGAGAATAGCTCTGGTCGCTCACGACAACAAGAAGAGGGATTTGCTCGAATGGGCAAAATACAATCGTACGCTGCTGGACTGCCATGAGTTATATGCTACCGGTACGACAGGTGAGACGCTGATACGGGAACTCGGCCTTGTGATCAATCGCCTTCAGAGCGGGCCGCTCGGCGGAGATCAGCAGATCGGGTCAAAGATAGTAAGCAACGAGATCGATTTTCTGATTTTTTTCTGGGACCCTCTCGAGCCGCAGCCTCACGATACCGATGTCAAGGCGCTTCTCAGGATGGCGGTGGTCTGGAACATACCGATAGCCTGCAACCGCGCGACCGCAGATTTCATGATCTCGTCACCACTGATGGATGGTGAGTATTTCCGCCTTGTGCCGGATTATGACGAATATCACTCACGGAGATCTGTGAAAAATTCCGGATTGGTGACCAGCTCCTTCAGAGCTGATTTCTGAGTGAAGGGAGCTTTGTATTGACGGATATCCCGGTCTTCCTTCCCCTGTGCAATGCAGGCCCGGACATCGTTTCCGCATCATCCCCTTGCGGTTATGATTCCACGGCAGGGATATTCGTTATTTTCAGTCCTGCGGCTTTGACTGTTACGCTGTTTTTGTCGACGCAGTCTATCATGCTTGACATCCCGGATGGGATGTATGCATCAAATGAGATTTGCCCGAAGTTCATTCCAGAGACCAATGTATGCCTTTGCGGCTAAACAACCCGGGCGTGCGGCATTGAGCGGCTTCCGGTAAATGCCCATTTTTTCAACTTCGGAATTGTACGGAATGCTATGTGAAAAAACCCCGGGGGTACTGTGGTAACTATCGATGATATCCCTGTGCATGGTTTTTCTTTTTTCTTCCATTGAGAAAAATGCACGGATTTTAGACGTGTCGATTTTGTTGTCTTTAAAAAATGTTATCAACTGATTGAATGTCCTTATGGAGAGCGTCGTCGGTACCAAGGGTACCAGGATGATGTCCGAAGCTGTAAAAACGCTTTCAGAGAGAAGAGTCAGGTTTGGCGGGCAGTCAAAAAAAATGTAATCGTATTCCTCGCTGAGGTCAGCAATGTTTTTTTTTAATTTTTTCTTTGGGTTTTTTTCTTCTGCGAGATCGATATCGAGATTCCTGTACGTGATATCAGAAGGGAGCAGGTCGAGATGTTCGAAATCAGTAGCCTTGATATTCCTGTAGATCTTTTTGCTGCCTTTCAGGAATTTGTCGCTGTTATACTTTTTAGGGGCTGTGATTCTGAAGTAATATGAGCTGGCTCCCTGAGGATCGAGATCGCATATAAGTGTCGGTATCTTTTCCTGGGCGGCAAGATACGATAGGTTTACTGCAGCGGCCGTTTTCCCGACGCCGCCCTTGATGCTGTAAAGCGCTATGGTTTTCATGCTACTGCAGGCTGGTTACAATTTCATCGAAAAGATTACCGGTTTCTTCGTTGTCAAACCCGATGAAGGTTTCATGGAATCGCTCCCTTGCCTTTTCCTGTTCCCTGTAAAGTGAAGCGAGTAGGGCTCCTGTTGCGGCAGCTTCCATAATTTTCCCTTCACCGGCCTGAAGCGAATCCAGTCGGTTTTGCAGGAATTTCAGTTGAACCGTCATGTCAACGAATGTTCCAAGATTTTCCTGAAGTTCCTTCAACTGCCGGCCAAGTCGGATTGCACTTTTCTGGGGGAAAAGCGAGGAGAAGAATTCTAAAAGGTACCGGAGTTTCTTGCAGTCTATACGCAGTGCGTGAAGAGCCCGGTCATCGGCATCTGTTCCGATCCGACGTCCATGTGAGAGCGCTTTTTTCCATGCTTTCCTGAGAGCCGTCGCAGCCATAACTTTTGTCGAAAGGGCTGATTTCGGCGCTGACTCCTGCTCGGGCAGTTCATCCTGACCGATGAAATCGTTCAGGGAGGCCATGAACGCAACATATTCATCGCTCGAAAGGTAAAGACAGAGCCGCTTGTGAAGTATGCGCCTTGCGCTCTCTAAATCTTCGAAAAACGGGGAGAGCGATTCCCGCAGTGTCGGAGGAAGAAGCCTGCAATATTCATTTTTCCGGAGAAGGAAGACATCACAGTCTCGCAGTTCGTTGGTGCGTTTGCCAAGGTCGCGTAATCCGGAAAGAATCAATTCCGTCTGGTCGGGGGCCAAAACACCATTCAGCAAACTGAGCATAGACCTTGTCCGACGGATTGCGACACGGTAATCGTGCAGGAATTCCGAATCGACATTCTTGCGAATGCCGTGTTCGTTCAATTGCATAATCGATGTGGTGAACTGCAAGAGTCGTCGGACGTTTTCATGGATTGTCGCATCCGCATCAAGCTGAAGACGCATTTTTGGTGAGTAACCCCTTGTTGCAGGACCTGTTTCTTTCATGATCATGAGGAAGCGATCCCTTACGCCCATGATACGGTAGGAATCGATTTGCTCCGGCAGGGCCTTGAGTATATTGGCCAACTCCCTGTGGTAACCCTTGAGTGGCGTGATCGTAAAAAATTTTGCGAAAGGTGCTGAATTGTTTCCGCGCGTGCCCTGCATCGATTCTGAATTCAGGATGGCGACTGTTTTCTTGTCGTCGTCGAGAACCTTCCATGAAGATACGAACACATCGACGACGCAGGTGCGGATGAAGGCCCTTATCCTGCTGCACTGTTCAAGAACGCTCCTAAGTTTGCCGTCAGGCAGGGCAGATGGAAAGAAGGTTGTCGGAGTACCCGGAAAAACGATTTCAGCCTTGACCATGCCTGTATCCAGATCTATCAGTTGGAGGCAGCCTTTTTTCCGGGCGACGATCAAACCCCTGTTGAAAGCCTGTTCTTCAAAGGTGTCATAAAATAGATGTCGTTCCCTGTACGATGAGTTTTTCCTGATACTCCAACCGGACGGAAGGGAGTTTCCGTCTGGGAGGTCAAGCGGTGAGTTGTCGCTGACTCTCAAATAGAGTGTTTCAGAAAGCGTTTTCATCAGCAGGCATAGAGATGAGATATGGGTATGGAAAGATGAGCATGTTCGTTTATCCCCTGACGGCAATAACTTCCGGCAACTTCATAAACAAGCTTTAAACAGCTTCTGTCAGGAGCTTCATGGTTTGTGTGTTTCTTCACGTTTTCGCAAGGCATGATCGGGTTATCGGCGAAGTTGACTCTGCCGGTCACTATTTTCGGCGACCTTTTTAGCGTTGTGATGCGGTTCCCGGAACAGTCGAAATCGCCATACACTTCGACAGGGCCGTGCTTGAGATTCTCAAGGCGGTTACCTGCACAGATGAAGTGGCCATGGACAAAATCCGGACTTCCCGCAAGTGACGACAATAGGTTATGTGAACAGTCGAAATCGTGTCGCACTTCATCAGGCGCGCCGTCAAGGCTGAGCAGCAGGTTGTTCGAGCAGTTGAAAGATCCGGTTTCGAGCGGTGAGCCGTAAAGGGATACCAGTTTGTTGTTTGAACAGTTGAAAGCGCCTTTCATTTTTTTCGGTGCGCCCTTGAGGGAGATCAATCGGTTCATGGAGCAGTCAAAAGCTCCCTTTACCTTTGATGGCGCTCCTTTGAGGCAGGTAAGCAGGTTGGCTGAGCAGCTGTAATTGCCGTCGACTATTTTAGGTCCCCCGTCGAGCGATGCCAGGATGTTATTGGAACAGTCGAAGCTGCCGGTGATTTGGGGCGCACCGTCGAGCGACGTCAGTCTATTGCCTGAACAATTGAAGTTCCCATCGACATGTTCCGGGCAGCCTTCCAGTGATGTCAATCCCATATTGGAGCAGTCAATGTCTCCGGTTCCGTCCAGCGTTCCCATTACGTCCCTGAAAGTACGTGTCATTGTTTGTCTGTGCATTTGTTTATAATCGGGCGGATAATCTTCTGTTCCTCATCAAGATAGATGAACATTGATGCATTCCTTTCTGTGTTGCATATTGTTAACACAACATTAACAAAGACGTTGCAGTCGATTGTGCAATGCCTGTACAAACCTGTCGGCACTCCTGGTAATCAACAGGGTGTCTGAAAATGATTTCTGCCCCGACTTCGTGATCAATGTTTTTCGGGGCCGGCCATGCGGCCTGCTTTTGAACCGTATTGCATGAATCGCTTCTGGCTGTTTATTCCAGGAACATCATTGGGAACCTTTGAGTATGAGGCATCCCGAGCCATCTGCCATGACTTTACATTGTCGCTTAGCTGAATCTCCAGGTCATCCTTGACCCGATCGACCAGTGTTCTGTCGAAGATGGGGAATAGGGTTTCAACCCGGTCATCAAGATTTCTCGGCATGAGGTCAGCACTGCCGAGATAGAGTTCAGGGACTCCTCCGTTTTCGAAATAATAGATCCTGCTGTGTTCGAGAAAACGCCCAATGATGCTGAAGACCCTGATGTTGTCGCTTATTCCAGGGATTCCTGGCTTCAGGCAGCATATCCCCCTCACGAGCAGATCAATACTGACGCCCGAACATGAGGCGGCATAGAGTGCGCTTATCGTTTTCTGGTCTACCAGAGAGTTCATCTTCATCATGATACGTGCGACATTGCCTGTTCTTTTCCATTCGGATTCGCGCTTGATCATTTCGATAATGCGTTCCCTGGTGTTGATTGGCGAAACCAGGAGATGACGGTAATCGGTATGCCTGAAATAGCCGGTCAGCGCATTGAAAAGTTCTGAAACCTCATCTGCTATATGGTCGTCGTCGGTAAAAAAACTGTAATCGGTATAGAGTTTTCCTGTTGACGGGTTGTAGTTTCCTGTGCCGAGATGCATATAGCGTTTAATTCCTTTCCTTTCACGGCGAACGACCATGGTAAGTTTTGCATGGGTTTTGAGGCCGGGAAGTCCATAAATCACATGAGCGCCGACATTTTCCAGTGCGCGTGCCCAGACGATGTTGTTTTCTTCGTCGAATCTCGCTTTGAGCTCGACCAGTACGGCCACCTGCTTGCCCATTTCAGCAGCCTTCATGAGGGCCTTGACGATTGGAGAGTTGCTTCCGACCCTGTAGAGGGTCTGCTTGATTGAAAGAACATCAGGATCCGAGGCCGCCTTGTTGATGAAATCGACGACAGGCTGGAACGAATCGTACGGGTGGTGGAGAAGCTGATCCTTTTTGCTTATCGCTGCGAAAATATTGAAGTCACGCTTTTCATCGAAAGCATTGAAGGGTAAGAACGGTTCATCCTTAAGGACTGGGCGGTCTATTTTCAGAAGTTCAGTCAGGCAACTGAGGCCAAGTGTTCCTTCAATCTCATAAACGTTTCTTTCTTCAAGTTCCAGGTTTTTCATCAGCAGATGCTTGACGAACGGTGGCATTCCGGGGTGGATGTCAAGCCTTACGACATTGCCGTAACGTCTTGACCGTACTCCTTTTTCAATTGTTTCGAGCAGGTCTCCGGCCTCATCCTCTTCGATTTCTATATCTGCATCACGGATAATCCTGAATTGGTGGCTCTGGATTATCTTCATTTTCGGAAACAACATGCCGAGGTTGTTTTCTATCAGATCCTCGATCCACATGAACCGAGAACCGCTCGTCCCGATGTCGAATCCTTCGATGTCGTTCAGTTTCAGGAGCCTCGGAAGGATATCGGGCACTTTGACGCGTGCAAATTTCATGCACTCTTTTTTTCTGTCCTCGAGCTCGATCGCAAGGTTAAGGGAGAGGTTGGACATGAACGGAAAAGGATGGCCGGTATCGAAAGCCAGGGGAGTGATTACCGGATAGATCTCTTTACTGAAATAGTCGTTCAGCGCAAGTTGCTGGACGACCAGAAGCTCAGAATAGCTGACAAGTGATATGCCGTCGTTGGAGAGTGCAGGAATGATGTCGTTATACAGACATTCGTGCTGTTGCTGCAGTTGCCCAAGGACAGCTTCCCTGATTATTTCAAGCTGCTCAGAAGGCGTGAAGCCGTCGACGGTTCTTTTCTGAATCCCGGCATCAACCTGGTTTTCAATACCGGCAACCCGAATCATGAAGAATTCGTCAAGGTTGGAACTGAAAATCGAGACGAATTTCGCCCGTTCAAGCAGTGGATGTAGTCCCGGTCGACTTGCTTCTTCAAGTACTCGTTGGTTGAAAAGCAGCCAACTCAGCTCCCTGTTGATGTAAAGCGAAGGATCTGAAAAATCGGGCAAAGATCCATTGCAATTCAAATCATGGGGGTTTGAAACGACTTTTGCAGGAAGGGTTTCCAGATTTTTTTGCTCCATGGTTGACACGGGATACTGAATATTGATCACTGATCTGGTCAAGACAGGCCATATCCTGGAACTCCCTGCAGATGCTTGTGTGTCGCACGGAATCAGATATCCATTTACAGTCTCGATTGATTACAGGGAACTTAGCCAATCGAGGCTGTTTGGAACGTTAAGGGCGTGTTAAATCTGTTCGAGTTGGGTGGTATGAGGGGTTGATATGTGTGGGCGTCGCCCACACACCTTCAAATCTTTTCGGATGGACTGAGCATGGCGATGATCTCTTCAGGAGAAGAAACCAGACTTGCGGCGCCTGAATCAAGCAACTCCTTCTCAGGCCTGAACCCCCAGAGAACTCCAAGGGGATACATCCCGGATGCCGTTGCGGTCTGCATGTCGATGCCGCTGTCGCCGACGTACAGGATCGAAGAAGGATCTTCGCCAAGGAATTCTGATACGAACAGTGCGCCTTGCGGATCCGGTTTGTGGGTCATTCCCTCCCGATGGCCCAATACCATGTCAAATGTCCAAGATGAAAGAAGTTCGTCGGCACACAGGCGGGTGAACCGGTCGGGTTTGTTGGATAAAATCGCTTTTTTCAGGCCCAGCCGGTCGATGGAGTCAAGCAGGCGGTCTATGCCTTCATACGCACGGGAATTTACCTTCCAGTTTTTTTCATACGACTCCTGCATCTCCTTCATCAGTGGTTCGACTATGGAGTCGTCACGGCTTTCTTCAGGAAGAGAGCTCCTGACGAGCGCTTTCATTCCAAAGCCTACCAGCATGCGGCATTCGTCGAGTGAATGGGTCGGATAGCCGTGCTTTTCAAGGATTGAGTTGAGGCTGACGGCAAGATCTTCGAGTGTGTCGAGGAGGGTTCCGTCCAGATCGAACAATACCGCTTTAAATGGTCCCGGTGATTTATTGATGATGGAAGTCATGACATTGGTTTTACTGCAGTGAGGAGGAAAACCGGATAGGAGCCAGTTCGGCCTTCGCGGTTCTTTTTTTCGATAATATGGGCGGTCATGAACGCGGCGTTGATGAACCCGGTTGTTTCCAGTATTTCTTTCAGGCTGTTCCTGTCGAAGCCATGATGGACTTTTTCAGCTTCGTCATCATGAAAAAAACCGTCCTCCTGGTCAAGGTCGGCTATTGAAATAGTCGCTCCGGGGGCCATGTGTGCATAGAGTTGCCGAAGGAACCGGGCAGTATCGGGGATATGGTGCAGCGTCATGCTGCTGAATACGAAATCGAAGGATTCGCCGAGTTCATCGACAGACTCCGGAGCGCTGAGGTCGATGAAGGTCGGCTTGATATTCCTGATCGCCCCTGCATCGATTTTTTCATTCAGAACATTCAGCATCTCTCTCGAGCTGTCTGCGGCCGTAACCTGGGCACAGTGTTCTGCAACGCGGATTGTCACCAGTCCGGTGCCGCATCCGAATTCAAGTGAATTTTGAGGCTGTCCCACCGGAAGGTGGGCAATAATGGCTCGTGATACTGCATCGGCAAGAGCTGCCCGAAGGGCGTTTGCGTCCCATTCGGATGCCTTTTTGTCGAATCGATCCGCATCAGTCCAGGAAATATTGGTCATTCAAATCTTTGTGGTTGATCTGGAAAATCTCTCCATCTGCACTTAACCCGATATTTAATATACGGCACATCAGAAAAAAGATCGAATTAATCTGCTTGTTGCCGGTCGACGTTTTGTTTGCACTCTCTTTGCACTCCCTCAACAATTCCTCAACACTTCATCCTGTAAATTGATCGCGTAGAAAGGAAGGCCCGTTGGTCTTCCATGTTCATGAGGTGTCAACACAACACAGTACAACACAACACAATCGATATTATGAGAAAAGCAATGTATTTCGTGGCGCTTGCTTCAGCTTTCGGGTTCAATGCCGCAGAGGCTGCGGATCTGAACTGGAACGGTGATGTTCGCTTCCGTTACGAATCCCAGCAGGTTAAAAAAACGAGCGACGTGAAAGATTATTCGCGTGACCGCTACCGTACGAGGGTTCGTTTCGGTGTCGACGCATGGATCAACGATGAACTTTCTGCAACGGTTAAGCTTGCAAGTGGCGACATAGGAAACGCAATCAACGATACCGTTTCCAGAAACGAGACTTACGACGGACTGTTCAGGCCTAAATCCATTTACCTGAACGAAGCTTTTCTTGATTATCATCCGATGAGCTATGGACTCGACGGCAAAGTGAATTTGGTATTCGGTAAACGCGATGTGGCAAAATCACTCGTTTGGGTCAACGACCTTGTGTACGACGGGGATATCTCACTTGAGGGTGTTACCGTACAGTATGGCAAGGATTCTGCTGGTAAGGAGAAGGATGGCCTGATGTTTGTCGCCGGATACTATTTCCTCGATGAGCAGTTCAACGCCACCAACGGTGCTTTTGAGAACGATCCGTTCCTGACCATCGCCCAGGCAGCTTACAGGGGCGAGATATACGATATGGGTTACACGATTGGTATCGGTGACAATAACTTCCGGAACCTCGGCCATTTTTCCAGCTCGGTTCAGTCCCTTTCAGCTTATCCATACAGCATCAATGTGGCCGACCGCAACGTTGTTGAGCTGTTCGGCACCCTTGGTGGTCAGGTCACCGAGACCCTTCCCTGGAAGCTGTATGGTCAGTATGCCTTCAATACCAGTTCCAAAACTGATGATGCAAGGATTGACAACAGTAAGAGAAAAGCATGGTTGGCCGGTATAAACGTAGGTGATGCGAAACAGCCGGGTCAGTGGGCACTCGATTTCAATTTCAACCACATTGAGCGTGATTCAGTCTTCCCGATCTTTACTGACTCTGACAGGAAGGTCAGTAACTGGAATACGAACACCGAAGGTTGGGAAGTCGGCGCCACATATCATCTCGTACAGAACATGACTGTCGGAGCAAAGTATTACAACTATCGTCAGCTTGACCATAGCGGTTTCACGGGTGCGGATTCCACGAATCCGAGGCTGCATACCCTCCAGGCCGACCTGGTGGTGAAGTTCTGATTTCAGTGTGCGTGTTCTTTGAGTGTGCGTGTTCTTTCTCCGTTGGGTGAGTGTGTGGTGTGCTCATCCTGATTGTTGACTGGCCGCTCAGTATGAATAGGGAGCGGCCAGTATTTTAAACCTCTGCCTGTTTGCAGGCATTATCGACATTGTATTTACTATTGATAACTCCCAACAAGGAATATGATTATGAAACATTTCAGGAAAATTCTTTTAAGCGCTGCATTGTTCGGCTTAATGAGTTCAGGCACTGCTTCTGCAGCAGGTAAACTCGTTCTGGATGGCTCGACGACAGTTGGGCCTATCGCAAAGGCGTTTGCTTCGCATTTCTACAAAGAGACCGGCACTCAGGTTACGGTCAGTGAGTCCGGTTCGGGCAACGGCGCGAAGAGCCTGATCAACAAAACCTGCGACATCGCAGATATGTCCAGACCAATGAAGGACAATGAACTTGCCGCAGCCAGGAGCAAGGGCGTAAACCCGGTGGAGCATGTCGTTGCGCTCGACGGTCTTGCAATGGTCGTACACCCGTCAAATCGCGTCAACGCCCTTTCAAAGGCACAGGTTCGCGGCATTTACATGGGCAAATATACCAACTGGAGCCAGATTGGCGGTCCGAATGCTCCTATCATCATGATCCAGCGTGAATCGAACAGCGGCACCCAGGACTCTTTCAAGGAGTTGGTCATGGGTAAGGATAATCCGATTTCAAAGAGGACAGAGACCCAGTCGAGCAATGGAGCCATCAAGAGCCGAGTCGCCTCCACGCCTGCGGCAATAGGTTTCATCGGCCTTGGTTTTGTGGACAATTCAGTGAAGGCGCTGCTCATCGATGGCGTCGATCCTGATGCAAAAACGGTGAAGAATGGCACATATCCCCTTCATCGTCCGTTGTTTATGTACACCAATGGTCAGGCGACCGGCAGTGTCAAGCAGTTTATCGATCTTCCGAAAACAGCTGAAGGCAAGAAAATCATCAGCGAGATCGGTTTTGTGAACTATTACTGAGCGTTTCCTTAAAGCGTTCCAAAGCCTGCAGGAGTTCGTACCTGCAGGTTTTTTTGTTTTTCCAGTAAGTAGCGTCCTGGAGTGTGACGAGCCCATGTTTTTAAAATCGGATGCCCATCGTTAACTTTCCACACGAAAACCAATCAACAAATGAGGTGATCATGATAAAACAATGGGGTAAAGCGCTTTCAGTACTCGCCATTATTTCACTTGTAACGGCAGGTCGGGCCGAGGCAAAAAGTGGTATTGTAATAGACGGTTCAACCACCGTAGGGCCATTGGCCAAGTCCTTCGCAGCCTATTTTGACAAAAAGTACAAGGTTCCGGTGACCGTCAGCGAATCCGGCAGCGGCAATGGCGCAAAAAGCCTGATCAATAAATCATGTGACATCGCGAGCATGTCCCGTTCGATGAAGCCGCAGGAACTTACCGCGGCAAAATCGAATGGAGTCAATCCTGTTTCCAGTATCGTAGCCCTCGACGGCCTGGCAATCGTGGTGCATCCCTCGAATCCTGTTCGATCGCTCACCAAAGCACAGCTTGCCGATATCTACACCGCAAAGATTACCAATTGGAGTAAGGTCGGAGGACCTAATGCCCAGATTGTTGTCATTCAGCGTGAATCAAACAGCGGTACTCAGGAGTCTTTCAAGGAGCTTGTCGTTGGTAAGGAAACTCCCGTTACCAGAAGCGCCGAGACCCAGGCAAGCAATGGGGCAGTTAAAAACAGGGTTTCTCTTACTCGTGGGGCGATTGGGTTCATTGGCCTTGGTTTTACCGATTCATCTGTCAAGAAGGTCGCTGTTAATAATGTCATGCCGAGTTCTGCAACCGTGAAAAACGGGAGCTATCCGCTGTCACGACCACTCTTTTTTGTTACCAACGGTCAACCGACTGGCCTGATAAAGCAGTTTGTCGATTTCCCGAAAACTTCCGACGGGAAACTCATCATCAAGGAGCTTGGTTTTGTAGGTAAGTATTGACTTGAATATATCCGGGATGCGTTGTTCTTGCGGCCCGATGGTTTGAGTCCGGCCTCGCCAAGTCCTGGCATTCTCTCTGTTCTGGTGTAATGTTCCAAAATCGTAACAATGGTGTCATTGTTTTCCTGCAATAAAGCACATACATTTCTCGCGTCCTGAAAAAAGGAGCAACGGTCAGCCGGGGCCTTAACCTGAAAACAGCAACGATATGAGTAGTGAAGATACGGCCAGGCAAGTCAGGTCATCGGCTTTTGTCGTGAGTGCCCGAAAGCGCAAGCTGCAGAAGATCAGCAAAATGGCAGGCGAATCTACCCTGCTGCTTATTGCGTCGTTCGTAGCTGTAGTTGTGCTCTTCATATTCTTCTTCGTGGCTCGTGATGCCGTTCCGTTTTTTCAAATCCGAGGCTTCAGTGAGTTCTTTACAAGCACCAACTGGTATCCGGCCGACGATCCTCCAGGATTTGGTTCCCTGGCGATTATTTATGGTAGCTTGATGGTGACCGTTGGTTCTGCACTTATTGCCATTCCGATGGGCATTACCGCCGCAATTTGTCTTTCCGACGTTCTTCCGTTTTCCGTTCGTCAGTATGTCAAGCCGATCATCGAGATGCTTGCCGCGATACCATCGGTAGCATTCGGCTTTTTTGCTCTCGTGATTCTCGCTCCGCTTCTCCAGAACTTCGGAGGCCCTATCCTTATGTGGACATGGTGGTTGATTGTTTCGCCATTTCTGCTTCTTGCGATTATCGTCGTCTCAGAGTTGCTGACTGCGAATATTGCCAGTGAAAAAAAACGGAAAATTCTCCATGCCACTTCGCTTGGCGTGTTTGGGCTTATCGCTTTGGCTCTCCTTTTTTTTGTCGGACGTAAACTCCAGGGCATAGAGATTCTGACCGGCACCAATGCCCTGAACGTATCGATCATCCTGAGCTTCATGGCCCTGCCCACGATTGTCAGCGTGTCCGAAGACGCCCTTCAGGCGGTCGGGCGTGAACTTCGTGAAGGCAGTTACGCACTTGGAGCCACAAGGGCTGAAACCATCGTCAAGACAATTCTTCCTGCCGCGAGCAGCGGCATTCTTGCTGCGGTGATTCTCGGTATCATGAGGTCTCTCGGTGAAACCATGGTCGTCTGGATGGCGTCAGGAAACTCGTCGCACATTCCGGATCCATGGTTCAATTATCTCGAATCAGTTCGCACCTTGACGGCGACCATTGCCGGTGATATGGGGGAGGCCGATCAGGTTACCGGTTCGGCCCGTTTCCATGTGCTGTTCGCCATGGGCCTTTTGCTTCTCGTTATCAGTTTTGTCAGCAATTTTATCAGCGAACGGATCATCGTTCGTCAGCGAAAGGTTCTTTCCGGTCAATGATATGAGTTCCATTTAGGCTGCCTGCTGACAAAATCAACTTAATTTATTGGTGTTATGAATCTTGGAACCAGAAAATTACTTGACCGTGCGTTTACCGCCCTGGGATTAGGTTCCATTGCCGTCATGGCCATGATGCTTCTTGTCGTTCTTGTGCCTATCGTAAGCAAAGGTTTCAGCGCAATTGTTTTCAAGTCTACGGTAGAACACCGAAAAATGGTTTTTAACGAGTTTCACCGAGGCAATCGTAGTGCGCTTGAGAAGGAAATCGCCGCGTCGGATGCCGCTCGCAGGAACGTGTATGATATGCTTTCCCGCTTCGAGTCTGAGCTCATGCTGATGAATGAGGATAAACAGCAGGAGTACACAGAAAAATACGATCAGGTTAAATCGGCTCTCAGGGGATTGCTCGGACCTCTTCCCGGTGATTCTGAACCGGCTTTGACAAGGTTGACGTATGGGCAGAACCGATGGGAAAAAGCCGAAGAAAAACTGCAGGAACTGCTCTATGAGAAAAAGTGGGACTATTCCAATCCTGATGTCGTTGCCAAGGAGTATTTTGTCAGTCGTTCCGCTGGTTTCGAAGGAACTTCCCTCGCAAGGCTTTTTCCTTACGTAGAAAAAAACATAGACAGGATGCTGTTGCCTGAATGGACATTCTACTGGGGCTTCATTACTGATAGTTCTGTCGATTCACACATTTTCGGAGGTATATGGCCGGAAATCCAGGGCACCCTTTTTCTTGCAATCGGAGCTATGCTGTTTGCATTTCCGCTTGGTGTGATTGCTGCGATATATTTCACGGAATATGCCCGTGAGGGATTTTTCAACAGTCTCCTGCGCAGTGCCAACAGTACGCTCGCCGGTGTGCCGAGCATCGTGTTCGGTCTTTTCGGCCTTGCCTTTTTCATCAATACCCTCAAGGTTTCTGAATCGAAGAGTGTGCTGGCTGGTTCACTTACCCTGGCAATAATGATCTTGCCAACGATCATTCGGGCAGCAGAAGAGGCGATTCTCGCAGTCCCGAAAACCTACCGGGAAGCATCACTTGGATTGGGATCGACGAAATGGAACACCATTGTCACCGTTATTCTTCCTGCCGCACTACCAGGTATCCTGACAGGAGGGGTTATCAGCCTTGGCAGGGCAGCAGGGGAGACTGCGCCGATCATCTTTACGGCTGCCGTCAGCGTCGGTTCTGCCATTGGCCTTGCCGATGTCTTCACATCGCCGACGCCAGCGCTATCCTGGAACATATACAACCTTGCCAGCGAGCATGAAGCAGCTGCCGAGATCCGCCATGTCCAGTACGGGATGGTTCTATCCCTGATCTCCATTGTGCTGCTGCTCAATTTGTCTGCAGTTATCCTGAGAGCAAGAATTTCCAAAAAATTAAAAGGGTGAGACAATATGCAATCGTCTCCTGAAGTCGTCGAGACATCGCAGAACGCATCAAAATCCGTCAGGGAAATCTATCTGCCCCCGGAACGGAAAAAGGTCTCCGGTGGTGGGGTTCCGCACGTTTCGGCGAAGAATTTTTCAGTTTACTATGGCGAATTTGAGGCCGTCAAGAAGGTCAATGCCGATATTCTGTCAAAATATGTCACGGCGATCATCGGCCCGAGTGGTTGCGGAAAGAGTACCTTTCTTCGTGCAATCAACCGTATGAATGACCTTATTCCTAACAGTCATACGACCGGGTCGCTCATGTTCGACGGCGAGGATGTTCATGGTAAATTCACTGACGAGGTGCTTCTTCGCAAAAAAATCGGCATGGTGTTCCAGAAACCCAATCCATTTCCGAAATCGATTTTTGACAACATCGCCTATGGGCCCCGTTTGCATGGCATAAAGGATAAAAAGACTCTCGAAGGTATCGTTGAAAAGAGTCTTCGCAAGGCAGCGCTCTGGGACGAAGTGTGTGATCGTCTCGACAAAAACGCGCTGGGCATGTCGGGCGGTCAGCAGCAGCGTCTCTGCTTCGCCAGGACTCTTGCCGTCGAACCGGAGATACTTCTTCTTGACGAGCCGACATCTGCGCTCGATCCGAAAGCTACTGCGAAGATCGAGGACCTCATCCAGGAATTGCGCGGAAGCTATACCATCATGATCGTTACGCACAACATGCAGCAGGCTTCGAGGGTGTCGGATTTCACGATGTTTTTTTATGAAGGGGTTCTTGTCGAACATGCTCCGACGGCTCAATTGTTTACCAAGCCAAAAGACAGCATGACTGAAGATTATATAACCGGAAGATTCAGCTAACGAAAACATATATGTCCATGTCGGAAAGACCGGTACACGAACAGATCAGGGAATTGTCCGGAGAACTCGTTCAACTTTCGGACAAAGTGCTGAATAATTTCAACGATGCACTTGTGGCCGTGAGGGTTCAGGACGCGCAGGCAGCCAGAAAGATCAGGACGATTGATGATGAGATCAATCTGGCCGAAGTCAGGCTTGAGGAGCAGTGTCTGTCATTTCTTGCCCTGCAGCAACCAGTAGCAAGAGATCTCAGGACCATCGTTACGATATTGAAAATCAACGACGACCTGGAGCGCATCGGAGATCTGGCGGTTCACATCATCGAGCGCATGCCTGAACTCGGCGCCGAGGTCATGGACCGATATGAGTTCGACAACATGGGGCAGGTCGCAGGAGAGATGGTCAGGAAGTCCCTCGAAGCGTTCGTCAATCGAGACCAGCATCTCGCAGACAACGTCTGTAAATCGGACGAACAGGTCGATACCATGCACCGTCTTGTGTTCAGGAAGGTTGCAGACGCGATGAAAAAGGACGGATCGAGTACGGAACAGCTCCTCGCCGTACTGAGCGTTTCCCGCTACATCGAGCGCATGGCCGATCACGCCACCAGGATCGCCCTCGAGGTGATTTACCTTGTCACCGGCGAGATCGTTCGCCACTCGGAGGACTCATTCGAGAAACTGATCCAATCGCTGAAGGATTGATTCGACAATGCCCTGGTGTGTCATCCGGGCCGTTTTTTTTAGCTTCTTATGCTTGATATAACCCCTTCGGAGGCTTAAATTAAGTTCGCTTCCCCGAAAGAGCGTGCCAGGGGCAAAGAATCATGTAATCAATCAACCAAAGCAACGAGCTTCATCACTATGGCTAAACTTTTTGGCAAGATGTTCGGCGATGCCCCGAAATCCGGCGATATTCCAAAGGCCTTCAGCATTCAGATCGATCCGTCAAAATTCAATCTCGCCACCAAGCCGTCCGGCCCTGTGCATGAGCAGCTCGAAACACTGAAACAGAAGCTCACCAAGCTCTCTTCGAACGTCGAGAACAACGTCATGCTCGCCGTCAGGGCCTCGACCAAGAAGAACCGCGAACTGGCCGCCTCTGCATTTACCTTTGACGAACAGTATATCCAGAAAGGCAAGTTCGAGGTCGAGTACCTTACTCTTGCCTATTCGAATTTCCAGCAGCTCAGCGAAGCCGACCACAAGACGGTAGTCGATGCCCGCATGATTCTGAAAGAGCTCGAAAAACTTGCCCAGTTTGCCCTCAACATCGCAGACAAGACCGAGTTCATACAGCTTGCAAACGTACAGGAGCTGCACAAGGATGAATATGGCCTTAAACCGATGGGCGATATCACTGCCGAAATGATCAAGAAAGCAGTTGAGGCTTTTGTGAGCGGCAACTCGAAGCACGCAAGCGAAACGCTCGACATGATGAAGGAGATCGACGGACTTTACGAGGCGGCCGTTAAAAAGCTGAAGAGTGACGTGAATGACCAGAACATCACCAACCTCACCGGAATACTTTCCGTGGTTGAGCATGTCAGGGCATCGGCTCAGATCTCCTGTACGATTGCCAGTCACTTCTGCTGAGCCCCAGGCAATGTAAGTTACTGTTGTATGAAAAGGCGGGCACATGGCCCGCCTTTCATGTTTTCGACGGAAGGACCCTGGAAGTCCGGACTAATTTTGTTGATAGGATATTCCCGGTAAACGGCTTCGCAGCGGGGCCGGGAGTTCCGGTTTGCATCAAAGACAAAGAGACCAATGAACAGGTTGATCGATATGTTCCGCTCCAAACGGATAATGATTCCGGCGATCATTGCTGCTGTCGCCATGGTGTTCTGGGTGATTCAGCAGAAGCCAAAGGCACAGCCGGAAAAGAGGGCCGGCTTTCTGGCGAAGGTTCCGGTAAGCGTGGCCATAGCCACAAAAGGCTCGGTGCGTGACAGCTTTACCGTGGTTGGGCTCAGCGAAGCCTACAGGGACGTTGAAATCAGTTCCGAGGCAGGCGGAGTCGTCCGTTCCATATCTGCCGAAGTAGGCCAGAGGAAAAGTGCCGGGCAGACGCTCATAAAGATAGATGACGACGTCGCCGCATCCGCACTCAGAAAGGCCGAGGTCCGGCGTGACCTTGCCAGACGGGATTTCGAGCGCTACAAGGCGCTTCAGCAGGAGGGCGCCGTGGCCGTTACGAGCTTCGACGCCATGCGGCTCAAGCTCGAGGATGCCGAAGCCGACCTGGTTTCTGCGAGAAGGAGGTATCAGGACACTCAGATAAAAGCCCCTATTTCCGGAACCGTCACTTCGCGTCATGTCGATGTGGGCGCATTTCTCCAGCCCGGTACGAAGGTCGTCGGCATGGTGGACCTGTCAAAGGTAAGGATCCGGTCGTCCGTGCCTGAGAAGCAGGTTTCGAAGCTTTCCGAAGGTTTTCCGGTGCTCGTCACCACAGATGTCTATCCCGGACGCGTATTCCGTGCGACCATCGCAAGCGTCAGCGCAAAATCGTATCGTGACCACACCTATCAGGTCGAGGTCATCATGGACAATCCGAAGGACACCCCGTTCCGGGCAGGCATGTTTGCACGTACGGGATTTGTGGCCGGGACTTCACGGGAGGCGTTGGTCATACCTCGCCAGGCCCTTGTCGGCAGCGTACGGAGTCCTGAAGTGTTCGTCGTCAGCATGGGGGTCGCCCGCCTCAGGAAAGTCATGGTCGGCTCCGATCTCGGCGGCAGCCTCGAAGTCATTCAGGGCGTCGCACCCGGCGACAGCATCATCGTCAGCGGACAGAACGAGCTCAGCGAAGGTCTTCCGGTCAGCGTCGTCAAAAAGGCAAGCGTACCCGGATCATGACCATTACCGGCCTTGCAATCAAACGGCCGACCCTGGTCGTCGTGCTGTTCTCTATCCTGGGAATTCTCGGGTTTTTCAGCTATCGCCAGCTCAAATACGAGCTTCTGCCGAAAATGACCCCGCCGGTCGTAACCATTTCGACCGTCTATGAGGGAGCATCCCCGAACGAGGTGGAGACATCGGTGACCAAACCGGTCGAAGAGGCCGTGTCTGCCATCGAAAAGATCTCGACGCTCAACTCAAGCTCCACTGAGGGGCACTCGCTGGTCACGATAGAGTTCACCAATTCCGCAGATATCGACAAGTCCCTGCAGGACGTTCAACGCAAGGTCAACGAATCGAGAGGGAAGCTGCCGGACGAGGTCAAGTCTCCCATCGTATCCCGCTTTGCGCTCGACGAAACGCCGGTGCTTCGCATCGGGGCCACGGCCAACCTTTCCGATACGGAGTTCTACCAGTTGCTCAAGAACGAGGTCAAACCTGCCTTGTCAAGCATCGACGGCGTGGGACAGGTGACCATACAGGGCGGTCGGGAACGTGAAGTCAGGGTCAACCTCGACATCCAGAGGCTCGAGAGCAGCGGACTGACCGTCAACGATGTGCTCAGCGCCGTCCGGAAGGCCAATCTCGACTTTCCGACAGGAAAGGTGGATGCCCAGGATCGCCAGTTCGTCCTAAGACTCGCAGGCAAGTTCACCAGCCTCGACGAGCTCAACAACCTCGTCATCCGCTCCTCTTCGCCTTCCGGGGCGATCTATCTGAGGGATGTCGCCGAGGTGCAGGACACCTTCAAGGAGATCACAACCATGTCACGCGTCAATGGGCGCAACTCGGTCGGCATTGTGATCATGAAACAGAGCGACGCCAATACGGTCGACGTCAGCAGGCTTTCGCTCCTGCAGCTCCAGAAGCTCGAAAAACTCTATGCAAACAGGGGACTGAAGTTCGAGGTCGCACAGGACGCCTCGACCTTTACACTGGACGCGGTTAACGCCGTCCAGCACGACCTGATCCTGGCGATTGTGCTCGTGGCCCTGGTCATGCTGCTCTTCCTGCACAGCCTCCGCAACTCCATGATTGTGATGGTGGCCATCCCCACATCTCTGGTCACCACCTTTATCGGGATGTACCTGTTCGATTTCTCGCTCAACCTTATGACCCTTCTCTCGCTGTCGCTGGTTGTCGGCGTGCTGGTCGACGATTCAATCGTGGTGCTTGAGAACATCTACCGGCACCTGGAACAGGGTGACGCTCCCCGGGATGCAGCCTTGAAGGGCAGGAACGAGATCGGATTCACAGCCGTTTCGATCACGCTGGTCGACGTGGTCGTCTTTCTGCCGCTCTCACTGGTGAGCGGACTGGTCGGCAACATCCTGCGGGAGTTTTCGGTCGTGATGGTTATCTCGACCCTGGTCAGCCTTTTCGTATCGTTCACGGTTACGCCGCTTCTCGCATCCCGTTTTTCGAAAGTCGAACACCTGACCGGCGACACTCTCGGAGGACGTATCGCCATCGGTTTCGAGCGTTTTTACACCCGGGGTCGGGATATGTACATCAGTATGCTCGGATGGAGCCTCAGGAATCCGCGCAAGGTCATTTTTTCGGCGTTTATGCTTCTGGTATCCTCATTTTCCCTCGTTGTGCTCGGTCGCATCGGGGGAGAGTTCATGTCGGTCTCCGACAGGGGTGAATTTTCGGTCATGCTTGAACTTGAACCCGGAACCAGCCTTCAGGAGACCAACCGGATCACGAGGCAGGTGGAAGAGCGGTTGCGCAGCTACCCCGAGATCACCCGGCTGCTGGTCAACGTAGGTGTGTCGAGCGAAGGACTGCTGAACCAGAGCGCCGACAATGTCGCAGAGCTCAACGTACACCTGTTGCCGAAAGGAGAGCGCAAGCGCAGCACTGACGAAATCATGCACAGCATTCGCACGAGGCTTCAGGATATTCCAGGGCTCAAGTTGAGCATCAACCCGATCGGCATCTTCGGTACGGCAAATGAAACTCCGGTCGCAGTGGTCGTCACCGGACCGTCGAGAGGCCCCGTGACCAGGGTGGCGAAGGCGCTTCAGGACAGCCTTAGGCAGATACAGGGAGCCGTCGACGTGAGGCTTTCATCACAGGTCGGGAGCCCCGAAATGCGCATAGACGTCGATCGCGAGCAGATGTCTTCGTTCGGGCTTACCATGGCCGATGTGGGTGCAGCAATGCGTGTCGCCTATGCAGGTGAGGACGTCGGAAAGTACCGTGTCGGCGAGGACGACTACGACATCAGGGTTATCCTCGATGAACTTTACCGCAGCAAGACAGGGGAGGTCAGCGACCTTTCTTTCCGGTCAGGAAGCGGTGAACTGGTTCGGCTCGGCCAGTTCTCCACGCAGGAGCAGTCGAGGGGCTACTCGGTCCTTCAGAGACGGAACCGCAATAGCGCCATCTGGGTCAAGGCCCAGGTGGTCGGACGCCCGGTCGGCAGCGTCGGGAAGGATATCGAGCGCGTCATCACGGGCATGAAACGATCCGGCATCATGCCTTCGACGGTTACGCACTCCTACGAATCGGATCTCAAACGTCAGGGGGAATCCTTCTCGACCCTGCTGTACGCGTTCATGGTCGCGATCATTTTCGTCTATCTGATCATGGTGGCGCTCTACGACTCATACGTGTGGCCCATGGTGGTCATGTTCTCCATCCCCCTGGCCATCATCGGCGCGCTCTATGCCCTTGCCCTATTCGGCAAATCGCTGAGCATCTTTACGATTCTCGGCATCATCATGCTCGTAGGTCTTGTCGGCAAGAACGCAATCCTGCTGGTCGATTTCATCAACAAGTTCCGGGAAGAGGGAATGGGGATCACCGAAGCGATTTTCGAAGCCGGAAAAGACCGCCTGAGACCTATCCTTATGACGACCCTGACTCTCGTTTTCGGGCTCATGCCTATCGCCCTGTCGGGAAGCTCGGGCTCCGAATGGAAATCCGGCCTTGCCGTAGCCCTCATCGGAGGCCTTTCAAGCTCCATGTTCCTGACGCTGCTGGTCATCCCCGTCGTCTATGTATGGTTCGACAAGCTCCAGGCCCGGATGAAGAAAAAAAGATGAGCTTTCCCTTCATCCGCCTTGCCTACGTTCGCTTTGCGGGCGTGTAGGTGTATTTGTCCTGTAACTGTTATCTTTGAATATATGACCCGGAAATCACTATTGCCATGAACCTGTTTTCACCACAGGCGCCGACGTTGCTCATCTGCCGCATCTCGATCGCATTTGCCTGGATCTATCAGGGACTGGTGCCCAAGATTGTCTGCAAGAGCCCCGGCGAGGTCGACCTGCTCGCTCCGGTTACGCCTGTTTTCCAGATCGCCTGCAACCTGATCACCTATATGGGGTACGGAGAGATCCTGTTCGGCATGGCTATCCTCATCGTCGCAAAGCGATGGATGTTTCAGCTTAACATCGTGGTGCTGGTGATGCTTCTCGGATATGTCGCATTTGTCGAACCCAGCATGTTCACATTGCCTTTCAATCCGTTCACGCTCAACGTATCGCTCATAGGACTTTCACTTATTGCGTTGCAGGATTTGAAAAAAAACTCTCGCGACGGAACCGCATCATGAACTGCTCCACATCAGCTGACCTGGCGGCATATACCCTCCGGGATATTTCAAGGCTGTTTCTCACCTTCACGGTGATGGTGATCGTAACGGCCTCTTTTGCAGGAGCTTATGGCGCCTTGACTGGTAACGCCTTCCTGAACAAGGTTCATCCCTATATTTTTTTTACCGGGTTCGGCAATGCAGCCATTCTTCTGCTGAACCGTTACCTGACCGCTTCGATATTCCCTGAACTCAGGATCGATCCCTTGCGGCAACGTCTCTACCTCATTGCCGTTCTGACAGCGCTCATCCTTGTCACGCTGTCGATTCTCTTCGATATGCCTCTTTTGAAAGCTGCGGCGGGTCTGCTGATGATGGTCGTCGTGATCCAGCCGTTGTGGGAGATCCTCACCACTCTCCCGTTCGCTGAAATATGGCGGAACGTTTCCGGGCGTTACTACATTTTCGACGTGATCTTTCTGTTGAACGCCAACCTCGGCCTCTGTACCCTCGGTTTGAAAGAGGCGTTTCCCTCAAACGGCATCATCCCGTTTTTCGTCACCAAGTCAGCCTATTTCCTCGGCTCCTCCTTTCCCCTGAGCATCAGCGTCATGGGGTTTCTCTACACCTACGCATGGCGCCAGACTGCAAAAATGGAGCTCGCCAGAAAGCTTTTCAGCGTATGGTTCAACATCTTCGTCGGGGGTGTGCTCTTCTTCCTTGTGGTGATCCTCATGGGCAACTACCTGAGCATGATGCTCATCAGCCATCTTCTTACTTTCGGCGTGATAACCCTCCTCATCACGTTTGCAGTTTTCCTTTACAATTATTTCAAAAATAACTTCGCCCATCCGGCGCTCGCGTTTCTGCTCGGCGGACTCGCCTTCCTGCTTGCGACCAGTTCTTTCGGTATCCTGAACATCTATTTCGGCAAAGGGATCCTTTTCGGGAGCTACCCTCCCATCATGGCCGACAAGATGTGGAACTATCACTCCCATACTCATGCAGCGCTTCTCGGGTGGATCACGCTCTCCTTCACGGGCATGATCTACATCGTCATTCCGGCCATTCAGAACAGGGGCACACTGGAACTCCTTCAGTCCGGAGATCCGCTCGCGCAGTTGCTTGACCACTCCTCCATGTCGAGGGCCTTTTTGCAGCTCACCGTCATGCTGCTTTCGGCGTCGCTTATCCTGGTCAGTTTTTATACGGGTGACAAGGTCACGCTCGGAATAAGCGGCATCGTTTATACGGCCTCGGTATTTTATCTCAGGATGAACCTTTTTCATGACAGCGCCATTGATATCAGAGGACGCCTGAGGAACCCGGAAGAGAGCCCGGTAGAGTGATTCAATAATATATTTATCAGCGCAGGGCCGGGAAGTTTCAAGGGCGCCTGCTGCAAAGGTCTGTAAAAGCATGGGATACAACGCAAAACCACTGGTAAGCGTCGCCATACCGCTTTACAATAACGAGCGCTTCATCGCAGAGACCATCGAATCGGTACTCTCCCAGAGCATGTCCGATTTCGAACTGCTCATCTACGACGATTGTTCGACGGACAACTCACTTGAGATCGCCCGATCGTATACCGACAACCGTATGCGCGTCGTCACCAGCGACAGGAACCTCGGGCCCGAAGGCAACTGGAACCGCTCGGTCAGCGAAGTTCGCGGTCGCTGGGTCAAGCTTGTCTGCGGCGACGACCTGCTCTATCCCGAATGCCTCGAAAAACAGGTCGAGATTTTCGAACGCCCTGACAACGCAGGCCTCAGTCTGGTTTCATGCCAGCGTACCATCATCGATCCGGAAGGAAAGACGCTTATAAAAAAAGTCAATTTCATCGATGGCGGTCGCAAGGAGCCGTCCGACCTGGTCAGGAAAATGGTCCGCATGGGCACCAACATCATGGGCGAGCCGGTCTGCGGCCTTTATCCATCGGTCCTTATCGGCAAAACGAGGGGGTACAGCGCCCGTATTCCTTATACCATCGATCTCGAGTACTGGATTCAGCTTCTCCGGCTGGGTGATTTCTGGATGATCGACGAACCCCTCTGCGCGTTCAGGATATCGAACGTTTCATGGTCTTCCCGGATCGGGGAGATGAGGCATGAGCAGTTTCTTGCTTTCATGGAAGAGGTGTCGGGCATAGAGCAGTTCAAAATCAATGACCTCGACCTTTTTATCGGCAGGTTCAACTCTGCGGTCCAGTCCATGACGAGCCTCATGGGTTTCAGGCTTTTCGCCGGCTCACCAGAAGATAACAAGGAGGTTGTCGAAGGGTAGGGAGCTTCCAGTCAGGTATCTGCAGAATTTTCTATAACCGCAACACAAAGGAGAACCGGCATGAGGTTATCGGGTAAAATTGCGCTGGTCACAGGAGCAGCTGGCGGAATCGGTGGCGCTACGGCGCGCTGTTTCGCACGGCAAGGCGCAACGGTCGTGCTGGTCGACATCGATGAAGTCCGATGCGAGGATGTCCTCAGACAGATTCTTCAGGAGGGGGGGACGGCATCATGTGCTGTCGTCGATCTTACTTCGGAACCGCAGGTCGTCGAACTGTTTGCGAACGTTCGTCGTACCCACGGTCGACTTGACATCCTGGTAAATATCGCCGGTGGCGATTGTGAACCGGCAGCTTCAGTCGAAGAGATCGATCCGGAACGCGCCATGAGGAATCTCGACATGAACCTCAAATCCTGCATGCTCTGCTGCCGTGAGGCGGCCAAGCTCATGAAGCCGCAGGGATACGGGCGCATCGTCAACATGAGTTCCCTGGTCTATCGCGGCAGTCCGAACCAGTTCAGTTATTCGGCTTCAAAAGGCGGAATCTATTCCTTTACGCGTTCGATCGCCATGGCTCTCGGCAGTTTCAACATCACGGCAAACGCCCTCGCTCCCGCCCTGGTTGAAGTCGACGCCTTTGTCCGCGCCCTCGGGCCAGAGCGATGGAAAGCCCTGGCCGAAGCCTCAGCTGAGCGCTACCCACTGAAACGCATTGCAACACCTGACGACATAGCCAAGGCTGCGCTCTTTCTCGCTTCCGACGACGCAGCGTTCATCACGGGACAGATACTTGAAATATCAGGAGGGGCAAGACTCTGATGCTTGGGGACAACGGGAAGCCTTGTCGCTCACCTGAATTGATTCGAGGCGTTGCCCTCCTCCGCGGTATTTATATGTGGCGTCAGTAAGCTTTCGAGATATTTGTGTTTGCAGTAGATATAATAATTTACGGATATTTGATTTAGAGCTGCTGTGCCTGCAGCGGCATATCATGTCGTAGTTGTTGAACCTCAAAAGAAAGAGACCGTCATGTCACACTTATCAGCCCGTGCGTTTCTCGGGAAAATCATCGACGAGGAGGGCTTCCGCAAAAATCTCGTATCCGAACTCTCCAAAAAGCGTTTCGAACTCATCAGGGAGGCAGGATTCGATTTTTCAGAAGAGGAGCTTGAACAGGCAAAGGCGGACTTCCCGCCAGGTGCGTTTGGACATGTCGCAGCATGGTTCTGCAACATCGTAACCGAGCAGCCGCCAAAGAGCGGGCACTGTTGCAGCAGCGGCCTCTGGCACTGAACAATGCATCATGGGCGGATAGCCATCCGAAAAAATTAGATCGTACTTTTTTTCGGGATGGCGTTCATCCCGTTACGTTGACCATCTGGCAGCGGTGGCTTTTGTTTGGTATTTGTACATCAGTTTATAAACTCCAAAGAGCGGAGAAATCATGATCCCTATCCAGATCGGCGATTACTGTTTCAAAAGGATGTATCTATGGCTGCAGTACTCGAAATCTTCCCCGCACTTCACGGAAATCGTGATTGAGGTGTTCTATCCCAATGACCGTCAGGCCGAGGGCCTGGTCATGTTCAACCACGGATTCCTCATTGGCGTCGATCTCACCTTTTATCCGAGGCAGATCATCAGCAAGGTGACTGGGGATGACACCCCGCTGTATCAGATCAACCCATCATGGTACTACAACTATTCTGAGGCGGCCATCAGGAACCACTGGGCCCTGGCATTTGTCACAGCCTGTCACCAGCAGGTCGAAATTATGCCCTGGACCTCTTTCGGAGGTAACCCGAGGGTTGGTCAGGAGGCGTATGCCGCGGCCTCCTATCTCGTCCGTTATGGTGCGACTTACAAGTATAACGACTCCTCTGAGGTCGCGGCATCGAAGTTCATGAAAGAGAGCTCGATGCGGAACCGGGTCATTTTTGCCGGTCATTCCGTCGGCGGAGCCCAGGCTCAGGCTGCGGCTACCGGTTTCGACCATCTGCAGCGTATCGGAAAGGATCAGTGGATGCCGTTCGATCCAGTTCTTTACAACAGGGAGGTGTTTCCCGGTAGCACCCCGCCCATGTCTTCCTGGGAGAGTTCGCAGCGCGCGAATCCGGTCGGCCTGTTACAGCTTTCGCCAGTCGACAACAAATTCCCGTTCCTCTTTCCAGGAATGGAGGCATACCGAAAGCAACTTGCGGCAATGCCGTTGCCGAACCTGATGGTTACTGGTCAATGTGATTCTACCACCCTGAAGTCCTCCACACCTCCTTCATGGATTGATGAAAGCGACAGGTCAGTGAGTCAGTTCGCACAAATGGCTTATACCGTCAGCAATTCATGGGCTGCGACGTGCATGGTCGAAAAGGGCAGTCATTGCGGTTACCTCAGGCACAGCAACGATTTGTGCAGCCTGGCGGATAAGGACAGCAAAACATGTGATGGATGCAAGGATGTCAAGCCATATGGCGCCAATCAGGAGGAGTTTGTCTTTACCAACGAGCTGCTGAGCCGTTTTATCGATTTTACTTCTTCAACGCCCTCTTCCGGCTGCTCAATCAATGACTGGAAGGGCGGAAGCCTTGTTCAATGGCTCAACAAGAGCACTCCGGATGGAACGGGAATTACGTTGAAAAAGTTTTCTGACGGTTACGTTCACTTTGCCTGATTCTGGATTTTTTTGCCGGTGAACGAAGAGTCTTTACTGAATCTGTTCAGGAACAGGTTCGGTAGAGGCTGTTCGCGGCGATTCTTCTAACTGCCTTTTCATGAACAAGCCTTTTCACGCATCGTCTCCTGACGAGCTGTTCGACCGATTCGATGCATCCCCCTTCGGACTGGCTTCTCCCGAAGCGGAACGGCGTCTTGAAGCTGACGGCCCGAACCGCATCGAATCAGCTCGCACCAGAAGCCGCTGGCTGCTTCTGCTCGACCAGTTCAGGAACGTTCTTATCCTGACGCTGCTCTTCGCCACCGTCCTGTCGGCTTTTCTCGGCCACACCGTCGAAGCCGTTGCCATTACCTTTATCATCATGTTTGCCGTACTGCTCGGCTTTTTTCAGGAGTTCCGCGCAGAAAAGGCGATCGAGGCGCTCCGGGTCATGGCGGCTCCGAACGCCAGGGTTATCCGTGACGGGCGGGAACAGTCGATTCCAGCCTCAGGGATCGTGACCGGAGATATCATCCTGATGACCGCCGGCGACAGGATTCCTGCTGACGCTCGCCTGCTGGAGTCCGTGAACCTGCGGATCGAAGAGGCCTCCCTGACCGGAGAGTCACTTCCTGTTGAAAAAAACTGTACGCTGTTGCTTCCTGAAGCCACGGGCATCGGGGACAGGTTGAACATGGTTTTTGCAGGTACGGCGGTCGTTAACGGACGGGGCCGGGCCATCGTCACCTGCACAGGCATGGCCACCGAGTTCGGGCGTATCGCAGGGATGCTCCAGCAGGTCGAAGCTGAAAAAACCCCGCTTCAGAAGAACCTCGACAAGGTGGGTTCATCACTCGCCCGGGCGGCGCTGGTGATCGTTCTCGTCATCGTGGCTCTCGGTATCGTTCGGGGTCAGCCGTTCATCGAGATGCTCATCTTCGGCATCGCGCTTGCAGTTGCCGTCGTTCCCGAAGCGCTTCCTGCCGTCGTCACCATCTCCCTCGCCCTCGGGGTGCAGCGCATGACCAGGCGCAACGCCCTCATGCGTCGTCTTCCCGCAGTCGAAACCCTCGGAAGCACCACCGTCATCTGTTCGGACAAGACCGGCACCCTGACTCGCGATGAAATGACGGTGCGCGTTCTTTACGCTGAGGGGATCGTTTTCCAGGTAAGCGGATCCGGTTATCGCCCGGAAGGCTCCATATCGTTGCCTGACGGTCGCACGGAACTTCCTGAATCCTTACGCCAGCTTCTGGAAGCAGGCTTGATGTGCAACGATGCCCGCCTTGAAAGAAACGCAGCGGGGGAGTGGATCATCAGGGGTGACCCCACCGAGGGCGCGCTGATCGTAGCGGCCAGGAAAGTCGGGATAGATGAAGCACTTCTCTCGGATCGCTATCCCCGTATCGACGAGCAGCCATTCTCCTCTGAAACCCGTCGCATGGTAACGGTTCACAGGACTGGCGAAGGAGTGAAAACCATTGTCAAAGGCGCGCCGGAGGCTATTCTTGCTTCATGTACGCACCAATCAGGCCCAGATGGGCCCACGCCGCTTGACGGGGCCTCCAGGGAGGCAATCATGCATCAGGCAGAGCTCATGGGCAGGGATGCCCTAAGGGTTCTCGCCATGGCAACGAGTGATGGGGGAGGGATTGCGGGAGCTGATAACGGCCTCCTGTTCCTCGGATTCGCCGGAATGATCGATCCTCCGAGAAGCGAAGCACGCGAATCCATCCGGAGGTGTTTTGAAGCAGGCATCCGACCTGTCATGATCACCGGCGACCATCCGGTTACGGCTGCGGCCATCGCTCGTGAGCTTGGAATCCTGGGTGATGGGCGGGTGGTGACCGGTGCCGAACTGGCCGTCATGGGAGATGATGAACTAAGGAAAATAGTCGGAAGCATCGAGGTTTTCGCCAGGGTGGCGCCCGAACACAAACTTCGGATCGTCGAAGCCCTGCAGTCCAACGGGGAGATTGTCGCCATGACCGGTGACGGAGTCAACGACGCCCCGGCCCTCAAGAAGGCAGACATCGGCATCTCCATGGGTATCACCGGCACCGATGTGTCGAGGGAGGCTTCTGCCATGACCCTGACCGACGACAACTTTTCCTCGATCGTCGCAGCCGTGGAGGAGGGGCGCGGGATTTATGACAATATCAGGAAATACCTTACCTACCTGCTCTCGTCGAACATCGGCGAACTCGGCGTGATGGCCGGGGCCACACTTATGGGTCTTCCTCTGCCGCTTACCGCAGTACAGCTGCTCTATGTGAACCTCGCGACAGACGGCCTGCCTGCGCTCGCCCTTGCGGTCGATCCTGTGGAGCCAGGCATCATGAAACGCCATCCGTACAATCCGGCAAAGGGGGTTTTTACCCGTCCCCTGATAGCCCTGATGATGGCAGGAGGCATCTGGTCGACCATCGTGAACCTTGCGCTCTTTCAGTGGGCCCTGAGTTCAGGTCGTCCCATGGCGGAGGCGATGACCATGACCTTCGTCTCGCTTGTGCTCATCCAGTTTTTCAAGGCCTATAATTTCAGGTCGGACAAGGCGCCGGTCTTCAGGGCTCCTTTTGCAAACCGTTGGCTCAACCTTGCGATAGTCTGGGAACTGGTCATGCTTGCGGCGATCGTGACCGTACCGTTGATGCGGGTTCCTTTCGGCACCACGCTGTTGCCGCTTGAGGACTGGCTTATCGTCATCATCGGCGCCTTGACCGTAATCCCGGTCATCGAAGCCGTAAAGTGGTGCGTCCGAAAAGGATTGTTTGGTCTCAAGGCATAAAAATATCGTAATTTGCACACATCACTCATAATCAATCTTTCCCCCCATCCCCGTGAATAACAGCTTCCGGAAAAAACCGCTCTCTCTTCTGCTTGAAGAGATGAAGGACGAGCACCGGCTGAATCGGGTGCTCGGACCCGTGGCTCTTACCAGCCTTGGCGTCGGGTGCATCATCGGTACAGGCATTTTTGTGCTCATCGGCGTTGCCGCCCACGACAAGGCAGGCCCAGCCGTCATGCTTTCGTTTGCACTTGCCGGGATGGCATGTGTTTTCGCCGCCCTCTGTTACGCCGAATTCGCCTCCATGGCTCCCGTGGCCGGATCGGCTTACACCTATGCTTACGCCACGCTTGGAGAGCTGTTCGCGTGGATCATCGGTTGGGACCTCACGCTCGAATACACCGTCGCTTCCGCCAGCGTGGCCCATGGCTGGTCGCACTATTTCCAGGATTTCATAGGGATATTCGGATTATCGTTACCGGCAGCCTTTTCACGGGCGCCGATCGATTTCGACTCTGCCTCCGGCATGTTCACCACAAACGGGGCCCTTTTCGACCTTCCTGCAGTCCTGATCACGCTCGTCGTCACCTTTTTCCTGGTCAAGGGCATACGTGAAAGCGCAGGTTTCAACACAGCCATGGTGATCGTCAAAGTGGCCGTCGTACTGCTGGTCATCATCCTCGGAGCGATGTACGTCAATCCCGCCAACTGGCAGCCCTTCGCTCCGTTCGGCTATTCCGGCCTCAGCGTATTCGGCAAGACCATTCTCGGACATGAGGGCTCTTCAGGCGCACCTGTCGGAGTGCTTGCAGGCGCCGCCATGATTTTTTACGCCTACATCGGTTTCGATTCCGTATCGACCCATGCCGAAGAGGCCCGCAACCCGCAGCGCGACGTGCCGATCGGCATCGTCGCGTCCCTGATCATCTGCACCGTGCTCTATATCGCCGTAGCGGCAGTCATCACCGGCATGGTGCCGTATGATCGCATAAGCATCGACGCCCCGGTTTCAGACGCTTTCAGGCAGGTCGGTCTCGGATGGGCCCAGTTCCTCATATCGCTCGGCGCCATTGCAGGCATCACGTCAGTGCTGCTCGTCCTGATGCTCAGCCAGCCGAGGGTATTCCTTGCCATGGCGCGTGACGGGCTTGTCCCGAAAAGCTTCTTCGGCGCCATCCATGAAAAGTTCAGGACGCCCTGGAAGTCAACCATACTGACCGGCATTCTGGTTGCGGTGCTGAGCGCGCTCCTGCCCCTCAGGCTGCTTGCGGAGCTTGTCAACATCGGGACCCTGTTCGCGTTCGTCATCGTCTGCGCGTCCGTGCTTATCATGAGGAAAACGAATCCGGATGCCGAACGGCCGTTCAAGGTGCCGCTGGTACCCTTTATCCCGATCGCCGGCATATTGACCTGCCTGCTGCTCATGTTCTCGCTTCCTGCAGAGAACTGGCTGCGTCTCGTCGTCTGGCTCGTTATCGGGTTCGGCATCTACTTTTTCTATGGACGCCATCACAGCATCCTGACCAGGCACAAGGGGTAAGGCCACAATCGCAAGCCGGGTCGGGAGCATCGGGTTCCCGCCCGGCTATCCCTGCTTGTTTTGCATTCCCGACCGCGAATCTCTTTAGCAAAACCATTCTGACTTTGCGTATATTGACGCCTGATTTTGCATCACAAAAAAACATCTCAACCCCTATCCTCTGGAGGAAACTCATATGCAGACCATTTATGCTGACGGCATCGCCAACATGATCCTTATTGACGGCGTCGTACGCGTCGACCTGATCAACATCACCCAGGTTGAAGAGGGTGCGACCAATGTCCGCCCGGTCAGCACTATCGCACTTTCGATCCCGGCGCTTATCCGTACCCACGAGCAGCTCGGCAAAATCATCGAAAAGATGGTGGAAGACGGTATCCTGACAAAGAACAACCCTTTGGAGAACTGATCACTATCTGACCTCCTTCTGCTGAACGTTTTCAGCCGACGCTTTCGAACCCCTGCACTTCTTTTATTGCAGGGGTTTTTGTTTTTTCCATTAAAGCGATAGTCCCTGTCGCCATACTTCGAGAGATAACCTGTCCCGGAGTGCAATAACCCGGATAAGCCGATATGGAGTGGCTGAATTTCTGAAAGGAGCGTTGTCGTGCCTGAATTGAATGGAGTTCCCTCGGGTTTGAGCGCCGACGAGGTAAACGCAAGGCTTGAGCGCGATGGATGGAACGAACTTCCCTCAGGGGGGCGACGTTCATTTTTCGTGATTCTGTTCGACGTGGTCCGTGAACCAATGTTCCTCATGCTGATCGCCTGCGGGTTGATCTACCTGTTTCTTGGCAGCGTCGAGGACGCCCTTATGCTCCTGGGGTTCGTGGTGGTCATCATCGGCATCGCCATTGTACAGGAAGGCAGGACGGAACGAGCCCTTGAAGCCTTGCGAGATCTCTCGAGCCCGCGGGCCCTGGTCATGCGCGACGGAGAACAGCAGCGGATTGCGGGTCGCGAGGTCGTTCAGGACGACATTCTCCTGCTCTCCGAAGGGGATCGTATTCCTGCTGACGCCGTCCTGCTCTCGGCGAGTTCCGTCAGTACCGATGAGTCGCTGCTGACGGGCGAGTCCTTCGCGGTGCGCAAAACGTGCCGGACGGGGATGACGCCTCCTGCCGTGCCTGGCGGAGATGATCTTCCCTTCGTCTATTCAGGGACGCTTATGGTGAAAGGGCACGGGATTGCCAAAGCGATTCAGACCGGGCCACGCACCCAGATCGGCAGGATCGGCATAGCCCTCGGCTCACTCAGCCAGGAGGAGGGGCTCCTCCAGCGCCAGATGCGAAAGGTCGTTCAAACGATAAGCATCTACAGCCTGCTGCTCTGCATCGTCGTGGCCGTCGCCTATGGTTTTACCCGACATGACTGGCTCAACGGCCTGCTGGCGGGCCTGACCCTCGCCATGGCGACCCTTCCTGAAGAGTTTCCGATGGTTCTGGTCATATTCCTGGCTCTCGGCGCATGGCGGATCTCGCGGTTCAACGTGCTCACCCGACGCGTGTCAGCGGTCGAAATGCTCGGCGCGGCAACCGTGCTTTGCGTCGACAAGACCGGCACGCTCACCGAAAATCGCATGACCGTCAGGCAGGTCTATGCCGAGGGCGCCATTTACGAGATTGACGGAAAAGGGAATAGCCTTCCCGAAGAGGTGCACGAGGCGGTGGAATACAGCATTCTCGCAAGCCCTCCGGATCCATTCGACCCTATGGAAAAGGCCATGCGCGAGCTTGGTGAAAAAGCGCTCTCCAATACTGAACATCTTCACCGCGACTGGGAGCTCCAGAGAGAGTACCCCCTGTCGGATCAGCTGCTGGCCATGTCCCATGTCTGGCGCTCGAAAGCCGGAAGCGGCTACATCATCGCCGCCAAAGGCGCCCCTGAAGCCATAGCCGACCTCTGCCATCTGGACGAACTCCAGACAGCCTCTCTCCAATCGGTAATCGATACGATCGCCTCCTCCGGCATGAGGGTGATCGGAGTGGCCAGGGCCACTTTGGGAAGCCAGCCCCTTCCCGAAGAGCAGCACGATTACGACTTCACCTTCGTAGGATTGCTCGGCCTTGAGGACCCGGTTCGGGAGGGGGTCCCGGAGGCCCTGAAAGAGTGCCACGAGGCGGGTATGCGGATGATCATGATCACCGGTGATTATCCGTCGACTGCACGCCGGATAGGTGACCAGATCGGCCTTGCGGGAACGGAGCGCATCATTACCGGGCCGGAGCTTGAAGGTATGGGGGATGAGGAACTGGGCGAGCGCATCGACAGTACCTCCATTTTCGCGCGTGTCCATCCGGGCCAGAAACTGCGTATCGTCGAGGCCCTGAAACGCAGGAACGAGGTCGTGGCGATGACCGGCGACGGCGTGAATGACGCCCCCGCGCTCAAGGCGGCCCATATCGGCATCGCCATGGGAGGGCGCGGCACCGACGTGGCCCGCGAGGCAGCTTCGCTTGTGCTTGTCGACGACCACTTCGACTCCATCGTCCGTGCGGTCAAGATGGGGCGTCGAATCTACGACAACATACAGAAAGCGATGGCATTCATCCTCTCGGTGCATCTGCCTATAGCCGGCATGTCGCTGCTGCCCGTTCTCCTTAACTGGCCGCTGGCCCTGCTGCCCGCGCATATCCTTTTCCTTGAATTGATCATTGATCCTTCGTGCAGCATCGTCTTTGAAATGGAACAGGAGGAGCGGGGCATCATGAAACGACCTCCGCGCAAGCTTGACGAGGCGCTGCTCGGTCGTAAGATTGTCATCCGCTCACTTGTTCAGGGATCGCTGATTTTTCTTTTCGTTCTTGTAATGTATGCCATCATGCTGCAGAACGGTTACGGCGAGGCTGAATCGAGGATGATCGCATTTGCGGGGGTGGTAGCGGGTAACATAGGGCTCATTTTTACCAACCGCTCATGGAACGAACCCATGTTGAGGTCGATGAAGGTGCCGAATCCGGCGATGTGGTGGGTGACCGTCGGGGCGCTGCTCTTTCTGGGCATCGTGGCTGGCGTGCCTCTCATGCGGGATCTGTTCCGGTTCGCTGTCCCTGAATGGCATCACCTGCCGCCAGCGCTTTTCAGCATCATCATCTGCTTTCTGTTGCCCGATGTCGTCAAACGCCCCATTTTTCGATCCTTATTTCCGTCGATGGGCTGAGTGCTATCGTGCAGGGGTCATTTTATCACGGTCGATCCAGGGCTTTGCTTGCGCTGGGTTGCCTGGGTTTCAAGTTGCGGCACCTGGGTATAGTGGGCACTCTTCAGGCCTTGACGAACCTTTTTCAGCAGCTCGGCTCTTGAGAGGCTGTTGTTGGAGGCGCGCATCTCCTTGCAGAAAAAGTAGGTGAACGCGCCGTGCCACGAGCCGTCGATCTGGGCATCGGCACTGGTCTGATCCGAACGGCATCCGGACCAGAGGATCTGGTGGGCCACCCCTTTCTTCAGCAGCAGGTCGTTCAGCGCCCTCGGCGACCGCTGTTCGATGTTCAGGAAGGCCTTAAGTGACGGCGGAGGCAGATATCTGGGGCGGCGATCGAGAAGCATGTCCACTGCCTTCAGTCCTGTGCCGCTATGGCAGGTGTCAAAATAGACTTCAAGCAGCACGTTTTTCGGGAGCTTGATGAACAGGTCGTGCAGTTCGTCATCAGTGATGATGTGGTCCGGATGCCAGTTGCCTTTGGATTCGGCGAGGTCATGGGGACAGAACGCTTCATCGGCTTTGTCAGGCTCGTCTCCATTGGTATCCGGAACCTGCGTGCCGTGGCTCGACAGGGAAAATACCAGATAGTCGTACGACCCTTTGAGAGCTCCGTCCACCATCTTTTCAAGGCATGTCATTATCGCCGCCTTGGTCGCCTTCGCATCGGTCAATACCTTGATCTCCTTGTCTGTAAAACCGTTGTAGGTTTTCAGTATCGACTGCATGTCGGTGGCGTCGTTGACGCAGCCGTTGAGTGTGGCATCAGGATAGTTTTTGAACTTGTTGATCCCGACGCACAGCGCTTTTTTGCCCATGATGGATGCTCCGTTTGATTAGTAAAAAGGGGTACTGCGAAACAGCTCTGCCTCAGATAGGGACGGTATTGATGAAGAGGCGTCATGGAAACCCATAAAGGGGTGGGTATCCGTAAAAAAGGTAGCAACAGCATAAGTTAAAACCAAGGATTACGCCGATTATAGGCTCCCATCACGGGCTTATGGGCAGGATATTGGGGCTTAAGGCTAAAAACATATATTTGAAGGCACCGGAGAGAGTTCCGGTGATGCCGTCATCCTCCAATCAGCAAAGAGATGCCTGAACAGATATTTCCCTGTCCATGTGAAGACAACGTCCCTCTTTCCACGGTCGGCTATTATGCCATCGGCGGCATTGCACGATGGCTTGCCTCTCCGCGGAGCGTCAGCGAGCTTGCCGCGCTGCTGAATTGGTGTCGTGAACACCGGAGGCCGGTGATCGTGGCGGGAAAGGGGAGCAACATGCTCTTTTCCGATGAGGATTTTCCCGGTGTGGTGATCTCGCTGGCGTCGATGAACCGCATCTGTCGCATTTCAGAACACGGTTTTTTCTGTGAAGCAGGAGTTGAGAACAGCGAAGTGGCCATCGCGCTGCAAAAAGCGGGCAGAAGCGGCGGTGAGTGGCTGTTCAGGTTGCCGGGAATGATCGGTGCCACGGTCAGGATGAACGGCAGATGTTACGGACGAGAGATATCCACGGTCACGAAGGGTGTCGTGACGGTCGGCCTTGACGGCACGGTCAGGTGGCGATCACCGCAGGAGGTTTTCCTTGGTTACAAGCAGACCAGCCTGATGCAAAGCCCGGAAATCGTCGTCGGGGCGCTGCTCGAATTTCCTGATGGCGGAGAACCGTCAGGGATCGGCCTGACGATGCAGGGGTATGCCGATGATCGCGAATCGAAGCACCAGTTTGATTTTCCGAGTTGCGGTTCAACTTTCAAGAACAACTACGAGGCCGGGCGTCCGAGCGGGCAGATCTTCGATTCGCTCGGCTTCAGGGGGCGCAGGGAGGGGGGGGCGCAGGTGAGCGGGCACCACGCCAACTTCATTTTCAACACTGGTGATGCAAAGGCCGTCGACGTGCTGAGGCTTGCCGGCTCCATGCGAAGCGCAGCCAGGCAGTATGCCGGCGCACTTCTGGAGCTCGAACTTCAATGTGCAGGGCTGTTCGATGTATCGCTGCTTGAAGGGGGCGGCATTTCAGGAACACCGGAACCGTCGCGCCCCGGCTTCGCCTGGGCCGGTCTCCTTCATGCGCCCGATGATGCGGCGGCATTATTCCCACGGATGCTCATGCAGGGGCTGATGCTCGACTACACCGTCGAAGATTGCCATTTTCCCGACGGCATTTCGGTCGAAGTGCAGCAACTCGCCTCGCTCGCAGAGGCCCGACGATCTCCTGATAGTCCCTTTATCCGCTGGAGCACTCACGACGCATCAGGGAACTCCTTTTCGCTGCGTCCGCAGGCCCCAGGAGGGACGTTTGTCAATGAATTGTGGAACTGCAGCGTCTCGGAGCTTTTCGTCGCAGACGGCGGTTCTGGCAGCTCATATCTTGAGTTCGAGGAAACCCCGGACGGGCACTGGGTGGCCTTGGGCTTTGACGAAAAGCGTCAAAGGTCGGCTGGGCATGGTGACCCATCCGAAACTCTCTGGGAGGACAGCGTGAAGCGGTTCACGGGCCCATCAGGTTTCGGCATGGAGCTCTCCTATGCCCTCCTCGAACCATTCATTCACAACGGCCACCTCAAGCTGCAATGCTGCGCCAGCCTCGGAAAGCAGCAATACGGCCTCTTCCCCTGGTGGCACGATCCCGGCACTCCCGACTTCCACCAACCCGAGAGATTCTGCCCGGTCAGGCTGGTTTAGGGAAAGAAAGAAATGGACGGGATGGACGGGATGGACGGGATAGACAAAACAGGGGATAATGTGTTTGATTTGCACGTGGTTAGCTAAGCCCATAAAATAACAAGGCCCAGCAACATGGCCGGACCCTGAAAAAGTTTGACAGAAAATTCGCGATCTCTTCGCGGCATCTTCCGTCCCTTTGGTTTCTTTCTTCTTACGCGTTCCCCCTACAGATCACACTGCGGCATCGCAGAAACCTCCGCAGCAGTAAACACAGGCCCCTCCTTGCAGATATACACAGAGCCGACGTTGCAGCGGCCGCACTTGCCGACGCCGCACTTCATGCGGTTTTCGAGTGTCGTGTAGACGTTCGATTCGCTGAACCCGAGCTTGCCGAGGGCGTTCAGGGTGAACTTGATCATGATCGGCGGTCCGCAAAGGACGGCGATCGTGTTCTCCGGAGACGGGGCGACCTTTTCGAGAATCGACGGCACGAAGCCAACGTGGTCCTGCCAGTCGGGGGTTTCTCCTCCCGGATCGACCGTCAGCACAAGGTTGACGTCGTCACGCTGCTTCCACTCCTCAAGTTCGTGCTTGTAGACCAGGTCGGCCACGGTGCGTGCTCCGTAGACGATGGTCACGTTGCCGTACTTCTCCCGTTGGTCAAGGCACGACCAGATGACGCTGCGCGTCGGGGGCAGGGCGATGCCGCCAGCGATGAAGAGGAGGTTTTTACCCTCGAACTCCTCGATCGGGAAGCGGTTGCCGTAGGGTCCGCGGAAGGTCACGATGTCGCCCGCATCGGTGTTCGCCAGCGTGGTGGTCACGCGGCCCGACTGGCGGAAGGTACATTCGATGTACTCCTTCCTGGTTTCGGGACTGGCTACGCAGAAGGTGCTCTCGCCTTCGCCGAAAATGCCGTACAGACCGAACATGCCGGTCTTGTAACTGGCCTTGAAGAATTCATGATCCTCCTGCCTGACGAACTCAAGTTTGAGCGTCCTGACGCCGGGAGCCTCCTCGCGCTTCGATACGACACGCATCGGGAAGGGGCTGTAGATCATGCTGCTGTTGCTGTTGTAACGGTCTTGTGTCACCCTTGTAAATTTGAAATAGCTTGCAATGTTTCGGTAATACCCATGTCCACCGGGCACTGGCGGGTGCATCGGCCGCAGCCGCTGCAGCTGTTGACGCCGAATTTTCCGCGGTAGTAGTTGAATTTGTGCATGATTCGCTGGCGCCACCTGGTCGACTGCGTGTTCCTCGGGTTGTGGCCGGAGGTGTGCATCGTGAACATGGTGAACGAGCAGCTGTCCCAGTTCTTGCGCCTGATGCCGGTGTAGGTGTCTCCTTCGTCCTGGATGTCGAAGCAGTGGCAGGTCGGGCAGAGGAAGGTGCAACTGCCGCATCCGATACAGCGCAGCGAGATCTCCTTCCAGAAATGGCTTTCGAAATTGGCCGGATCCGCCAGCCATTCCATCGCCTTGTCGACATCGAACTTGACCGGGACAGAGGCCGGGGGCGCAGGCGTTTCGGAACTCTCCTGCAGGATAGAAGAGACCGAATCGAGCAGTGCCGTACCGCGATCGCTCAGCGCTTCGACCTGCCATCCCGTGCCGTTCTGCAGCGGCCGGAGCATGACGTCCGAACCCTTTGTGCTGTCCGGGGCAAGCTTTACCGAGGTGCACATACAGAAGTCGTCTGAAGTGGTGCACGCGATGGTCACGATCACCGCGTTGTCGCGACGTTTGAACCAGTACTGATCCTTGTAATCCCAACCGAAAAGCGGATCGTCGATAGCCAGGCCGGAGGCATCGCATGGGCGCACGCCGAAAAATACCCGCCTGATGTCGGGAGGCAGCATCTCCTGGCTGTCGAGGTCATGTTTCTTGATCGTGTACCTGAGCAGCGGTTCGGTCTGCGGGAAAAAGTGGTCCTTGATGGTGCGTTCCGTGATTTGCAGGTCCAGCGCCATGTCGGCCGATCTCTCCACCTCTTCGAAGCGAGAAAGATCGTTGCGTTTAACAGGCGCAAGGACGCTGAAGCCGGCGGAACGCCATGCCGCAATGCACTCGTCGAGTTTGTTCTTAAGGAGTATTCTGGTCATACAACTCTGGATGCTTAAAGAATGAAGGTCTCAGGATCGTCCTGCCTGAAGGTCGCAAGTACGGGTTTCTGGTCGGTGCTCTCTCCGGCATAGTAATCGAAGGCGTCGAGGACCTCCTTGGCCATGCGGTGGTTGATCAGCCTGAGCGGGATGTTGACGGGACATGACCGGTCACAGCCTCCGCAGGCTACGCAACGACCTGCGAGATGGAACGCCCTGACGATGTTCCATTCGAAGTTGCCGAGCGTGTGGGACGATGTGTTGATCCACTGCGGCTGGTTGACGTCGACAATGCAGCGGCGGCAGTAGCACATCGGGCAGACCTGGCGGCAGGCATAGCACTTGATGCATTTGGAGAACTGCTCTTTCCAGTACTCGAATCGCTCAGCGGCGCTGATATGGTCAAGCCGTTCAGCCTCCTTCTGCAGCTCGGGGGAGAGCCCGGCGGCTTTGGCGGCTTCGACGACCTGCGTGAAATCCGATGCTTTGCGTCCGGCGAGCGGTCTGGCTTCACCGTTTTCGATGTCGAACCCGAATATCACCACCTGTTCGGGGTTCAACTGTGCCTCCGCCGCGAGGATGTTGATGCTCCTGATGCCGTCCGGCTTCAGGAAAACGGCTACGTTTTTGCCGTCGCTCAGCAGACCCTCGCTGATCAGGTAGGTCGAAAGGTTGGCCACGCAGGCGCCGTCAAGCACAAGCCGCTCCGTCTCGGCGGGCGTGCGAACAAAAACCGGACGACGACGCTCCGGGGTCGATCCTTCCCCGTAGCCTATTACCAGCTTAACTGCGCCTGAGGAGAGCAGCTCGGCAGCCTCTTTTCTGAATTGTACCTGTATTCCCATGGATGATTCCTTAATACGTAGACTGGGTTTCGATGACTGTCTGCAGCTCGTGGTATTGTTCGAACGGACCGAGCTTGCGGATATCCTCCGTCAGCGAATTGATCAGCTCTGCGAATTTTGCGCCTTCAGCGGCGCTGATCCACGAAAAACGGATACGCTGTTCCGGTATTCCCGTGAAGGCCAGAAGGGCGCGGAACACGGTCCATCGGCGACGTGCGTGGTAATTTCCCTGTGCGAAGTGGCAATCGCCCGGATGGCACCCGCTGACGAGTACGCCGTCCGCGCCTTTCTGCAACGCCTTGAGAATGAACATCGGACTGATGCGCCCAGTGCAGGGAAGGCGGACGATCCTGACGTTCGACGCATATTTCATACGGCTCGTGCCTGCAAGGTCAGCTCCTGCGTAAGTGCAGTAGGTGCAGACAAAAGCTACTATTTTCGGTTCGAATGGTTCACTCATCGGCTACTTCGGTCGCTTGGTTTATTGCTGTTACAGTTTTGCTTCTGGTTGGCTCAATGATTTCTACAGAGCCATAACCTCAGCGAAAATCTGTTTTTCGGTGAATCCGGCAAGGTCAATGCTGTTGGAACGGCAGAAGCTTACGCAGGTGCCGCAACCCTGGCAGAGTCCGGGGTTAACGCTGGCCACCCGCTTGATGACGTTTCCGTTCCTGTCGGTGATGTCCCTGCGGTCGATCGCGTTGTAGGGACATGCAGTCACGCAACCCCAGCAGCCTGCGCAGGTCGAGTCGCTGACCAGTGCCACCACGGGTTCGCGTTCGAGATGCTCGCGGCTGAACAGTCCGAGAATCTTTGCCGCAGCCGCAGACGCCTGGGCGACCGAATCCGGAATATCCTTAGGTGACTGGCATGCGCCGGCAAGGTAGATGCCTGCCGTAGCCGTTTCTACCGGGCGAAGTTTCAGGTGTGCTTCGTTGAAGAATCCATACTCGTCATATCCGATGCCGATCTTCTTGGCGAACTCCTTGGCGTCAGGCTGCGGCACCATGGCCGTGGCAAGCACCACCATGTCAGCCTCGACCTCCACAGGCCTGCCGAGCAGCATGTCGACGCCCCGGACAATGAGTTTGCCGTTCTGCTCGAACACCTTGCTCACGCGACCCCTGACATATCCGGCCTGGTCCTCCTCGATGGCGCGACGGGTGAATTCATCATAACCCTTGCCGGCAGCACGGATATCCATGTAGAAGATCTTGGTGGTGCCATGGTGTACCTTATGGGCGTAAAGCATGGCATGCTTCGCGGTGTACATGCAGCAGATCTTTGAGCAGTACTTGACGCCCTTTGCCGCATCCCGCGAGCCTGCACACTGGATGAAGACTACGGTTTCCGGTTCCTTGCCGTCCGAAGGGCGCTTGATCTTGCCTGCGGTCGGTCCGCTGGCTGAAGCAAGCCTTTCGAAATGCAGCCCGGTGATCACATCCTTGTAGCGGCCATATCCGTACTCGCCGTAAAGGCTCGTGTCCTGTACCTGGAACCCGGTCGCCACGACGATGGCTCCGACCTCGATGCTCTCAATCGTGTCCTGCTGGTCGAAGTCGATACTGTCGATCTGGCAGGTCTTCTTGCAGATGGCGCACTTGCCGTTCTTGAAGTAGGTGCAGCGCGAACGATCGATGACCGGCACGTTGGGCACAGCCTGCGCGAACGGGGTGTAGATGGCCGTCCTGTTACCGAGTCCGCATTCGAATTCGCTCGGAATCTTCTTGACAGGGCACTTCTGGATGCAGTCTCCGCAACCGGTACAGGTCTCCATTCGGACGTATCGGGCTTTTCGGCGCACCTTGACTGTGAAATTGCCGATATAGCCGTCGACCGACTCAACCTCGGAGTAGGTCATGACCGTGATGTTCGGATGCTGTACAGCCTCGACCATACGCGGCGTCAGGATGCACTGTGAGCAGTCGAGTGTCGGGAACGTTTCCGAAATCTGCGACATGTGCCCGCCTATTGACGGTTCCCGCTCGACAAGGACCACTTCGCGGCCTGCCGATGCGATGTCGAGTGCAGCCTGAATGCCTGCAATGCCGCCGCCGATGACCATGGCGCGTCGGGTGACCGGCACTGAAATGGGTTGAAGTTCGTTGTTGCGCTTGACCTTTTCCACAAGGGATCGGGTGATCTCGATCGCCTTTGCGGTGGCCTCATCCTTGTCCGTGTGGACCCAGGAGCACTGCTCCCTGATGTTGGCCAGTTCGAGCATGTATGGATTAAGGCCGGCTTCGGCGCAAGCCTTGCGGAACGTCTGCTCGTGCATCCTCGGGGAACAGGCAGCCACCACGACGCCTGTCAGGTTATGCTCCCTGACGGCTCTCTTGACGGTCTCCTGTCCGGGGTCGGAACAGAAATACTTATACTCGGTGCATATCTCTACGCCCGGATGTTCTGATATTGCCGCGACCAGATTGGCGGTGTCGACCATCGAGGCGATATTTTCACCGCAGTGACAGACGAATACTCCTATTTTTGCCATCCTGAAGCCTTGATTTAAGGTGTTTCCGGTACCGACGGGCTCAACCGCCGTGTACCGACAGACTATTGGACAATCAATCCTTCATGCCGCTGTTTCGTTAGCCATTCAGCGGCGTATTGCAGGATTTGCGTATTGAGAGCAGGTTCATTCACCATGCTGTTGCCTGCCAGGCCGGACATGTACGGGCGATTTCCGGCAAGATGACCAAGACAAAAACATTCAGGGTCTATATACTGAGGTTTGGATGCCACGGTTAACATCGGTCACTCAAACGTTCAGTGGCAAACTTTCAATGTACGAATCAAACCCTCTTTTTTCATACACAGGGAGCAGATTAAAGGTTTCTGACCATGTCTATCGCCTGCACGAAATGTTTGTCCAGCGCGACCTCTTCAGGGGTTGCGCCGCATGCCAGGCCGACAAGATCCGATATATAGTAAACAGGCATCGCGTTCACATCGCTGTACCGCTTTCTCATACTCTCCTGACGCATGTCGAGGTTGGTGTGGCAGAGCGGACAGGCCACAACAAATGCGCGGGCTCCGTTTGCCGCTGCGTTGTCGGCGATTTTGTGCGTCAGGTCTTCGATCATCTCCTGCTGGGCCATCGTCAGTCCCGCGCCGCAGCACTCGACCTTGTAAGCCCAATCCACCGGTTTTGCCCCGAGAGCCTCGATGATCTTCTCCATCTTGGTCGGATTTTCAGGGTCATCGTAGCCCATGGATTCGAAAGGACGGACGAGTAGGCAACCGTAGTAACAGGCCAGCGAAAGATCCTTCAGGGGCCTGGTTACCCTGTTCCTGATCTGTTCTGTGCCGATTCCTTCGAGCAGTTGCATGACGCCGATGAACTGGGCCTTGCATACCGGTTCGGTGCCCGTGACGCTCTTAAGGTCTGCACGAAGCTCTTCCGATTCTATGAGCGCCTTTCGTGCGGTAACCTGTCGGTTCAGGCACGCTGCGCATGGAGCGAGTACGTATTCCATGCCCTGGGCGTCGGCCAGCGCCTGGTTCCTTGCAGGCAACAGCATGGCGAGTTTATGGTTGGTCGCGTGGGCCGAACTTGCGCCGCAGCAGTTCCAGTCCTCAATCTCCCTGAGCTTGATGCCGAGGTGCTCGCACATGTTGCGGACAGAGATATCGTAATCCTTGGCTGTGCCCGAAAGCGAACAGCCGGGGTAGTACCCGATCGTCATGCCGGGAGTGATCCTTACTGGCTCATCCGGCTTGAAGGTTCTCTTTACAGGCTTCCGTCTTGGGGCCAGCGAATGGCTCTCCTGTTCGGAAAGCTGGAAAATCTTCTCTATCTGATCTTTGCCTTCGACGCTCTCTTTGGAAGTAAACGCGCTGAGCGGGTGGATCTTGCCCTGTTTGATCATCTTGATTCCGGCACCGGCATCCTGCATGAAGGTACGGGTACGCAGCTTGTAGCTGTTGACGAGAGCCAGCTCCTGCAATCGGCCGCTTTTACGTACCGTGGCAAGGAATGAGGAGTGGAAGGCCGTGACCAGCTTTTTGGACCGGTCGGAAGAGATGATGTCGCTCTTGATGGCCATCTCCCTCAGGGAATCCATGGTCCCGGCGATCTCAAGGTTCTGCGGGCACCTTGACGTACATGTCATACATCCGATGCAGTACCAGAGAGAGTCGCTTTGCATCGCTTCCTCGACGTATCCGGCCTGAATAAGGCGCATGATCCTGGCCGGAGGATTGTCCATGAACCCGCCGGCAGGACAACCGGCGGTACATTTGCCGCATTGGTAGCAGCAGGCATAATTATTGCCTGTCGTCTGTTCGAGCTGCTGCTTCAATGAATCTGTACGAATATTATGCTCCATCGATTCGATGACTGCCTGATTTTATGACACTCTGAAAACTGCTGCGCGACTCTGTTGCTCGGTTGGGTATTACCCACTTTGCTTCCTGACCGCGCTAATGCAAAGGCTCAGAAGTGCCTTATATTTTGGATGAATTCGTGCGGGTTCAACAAGGGAATGAGGTTTTATTTTAATAAAAAATACACTAATGTCCAATTAAGGGGGTTTATTTTGTTTCTGGTATCGCAGTTATAACCCCTCAAAAGTTTCTGCTGCTTTATAAATCTACTGTATCATTAAATAACCAACGAAACATATGCTGAAAGAGTTCAAAGAGTTTGCATTGAAGGGCAATGTGGTTGATATGGCTGTAGGCATAATCATCGGAGGTGGTTTCGGGGCGCTCGTCAACTCCCTGGTCACCGATATGCTCATGCCGCCGCTTGGCCTTCTCCTGAAGGGGGTTGACTTTTCCAACCTGTTCTTTGTTCTCAGGGATGGAGCCCAGCCGGGCCCCTACCTGGCTCTCGCCGAAGCCAAACGTGCGGGCGCTGTTACGCTCAATTACGGCCTGTTTTTCAATGCAGTAATCGGATTTCTCATCATGGCTTTTGCCGTGTATCTGCTGGTTCGTGCGGTCAACAGGTTGCGCACTCCAAAAGCCTCAGCAGCGCCGGCATCAGCTCCTGTAACCACAAAAGAGTGTCCCTTCTGCTGCTCGACAGTGCCTTTAAAAGCCGTCAGGTGTCCGAATTGCACGTCTCAGCTCTAAAAAAAGCGCGAATTTATGGAGATCAACGCCTTTTTGTTTATGATAAGTACTGTTCGACTGCGCTCAGGCAGTGAATTATTACCGTATTAACGAATACCCGGATATCAGCCATGTTCGACGAAATTGAATTTGACAAGATCAAGAGGCTTCCAAAATATGTTTTTGCTGCCGTGAACGAGCTGAAGATGGCTGAGCGGAGAGCAGGGGAGGATGTCATCGACTTTTCGATGGGCAACCCGGACGGTCCCACTCCGCAGCACATCATCGACAAACTCGTCGAAAGCGTCAACAAGCCCAAGACGCATGGTTACTCTGTCTCCAAGGGCATCTACAAGCTTCGCGGAGCCGTTGGCTCCTGGTACCGGAACAAATACAACGTCGATCTCGATCTCGACAGGGAGGTCGTCGTGACCATGGGTTCCAAGGAGGGGTATGCCCACCTCGTACAGGCCATCACAAATCCTGGCGACCTTGCCATCGTGCCCGACCCCTGCTACCCGATCCACTCCCAGGCGTTTATCCTCGCAGGCGGCAACGTGCATCGCATGAAGCTCGAAATGAACCCTGACTTCACTCTCGACGAGGAGGCATTTTTCAGCAATATCGAAACGGCTTTACGCGAATCGTCGCCCAAGCCGAAGTACCTGGTGGTCAACTTCCCGAACAACCCGACAACCGCCACCGTCGAGCTTCCTTTCTACGAACGGCTGGTCGAACTGGCCCGTAAGGAGAGGTTCTACATCATCAGCGACATCGCCTACGCCGAAATCACCTTTGACGGCTATGTCACCCCCTCCATCCTGCAGGTCCCCGGCGCCAAGGATGTCGCCGTCGAAAGCTACACCCTCTCGAAGACCTACAACATGGCAGGATGGCGCGTCGGTTTCATGGTCGGCAACGCCAAACTGATCGGAGCGCTGGAAAAGATCAAGAGCTGGCTCGACTATGGAACCTTCACCCCGATCCAGGTGGCATCGACCATCGCGCTCACCGAAGACCAGAGCTGCGTCAGGGAGATCAGCGAAGTATACCGCAAACGCCGCGACGTGCTCATTTCCAGCTTCGCCAACGCCGGCTGGAACATCGTGACTCCACGCGCATCTATGTTCGTATGGGCGAAGATTCCTGATCCGATGCTCAGCATGGGAAGCCTCGAATTCAGCAAGAAACTGCTTATCGAAGGCAAGGTAGCCGTCAGCCCGGGCATCGGGTTCGGCAACTACGGAGACGACTATGTCAGGGTAGCCATGATCGAAAACGAAGAACGCATCCGCCAGGCCGCCAGGAACATCAAGAAATTCCTGAAAAACAACGGCTGCTGAGTACCTTGAAGCTTCGTTGAATCGCTTGAAGGATGTTGGACTGAAGTCCTGATTATAATATTGAGTCAGCTGACCCCGGACTGAAGTCCGGGGCAACTGAAGAGGGGTAAGATATTATATCTACTACATTTCATTAGCCTCGGGCATCAGACCTTCCATATTCAAGAGGGCGTCATTCCTCTGGACATTAAGACCTCATACATCCCATTTGCTCCGGGCATCAGACCTTCCATATTCAAGAGGGCGTCATTCCTCTGGACATTAAGACCTCATACATCCCATTTGCTCCGGGCATCAGACCTTCCATATTCAAGAGGCCTTCATTCCTCTGGACATTAAGACCTCATACATCCCATTTGCTCCGGGCATCAGTCCTTCCATATTCAAGAGGCCTTCATTCCTCTGGACATTAAGACCTCATACATCCCAGTAGCCCCGGACTTCAGACCTTCCATATTCAAGAGGGCGTCATTCCTCTGGACATTAAGACCTCATACATCCCATTTGCTCCGGGCTTCAGTCCTTCCATATTCAGGAGGCCTTCATTCCTCTGGACATTAAGACTTCTTGCATTCAGTTGCCCCGGACTTCAGTCCGGGGTGACAGGCAAAAAAATCCTGGGCTTTAGCCCAATATCTTCATTCCGTGTTCATGCCATCCGTCCTCCCATCTACCTCCCTGAACCCGAATTTCTCAATGAATTCCTTGTACTCATCGGCGAAACTTTTCACCCGGTGATGCTCTGTCTGACCGTTGATGTAGTTGCGCACGTTATCTGCCTGCGACTCACTGACCGAAACAGCGAAATAATCTTTCTGCCATTCGAACCTGAAAGGGAGCATCCCGTTTCTGTTTAACCAGAATGCCGATTCACCTTTGAGTTGTTGTACGACTTTTGAGATGTTCTGATCTGAGCCCATGGAGATCAGCAGATGGATATGATCATTGCTGCCGTTGATGCTGTCAATAAAGAGTCCATTATTTCTTGCGTGTTCGATCATATGATCGAATAGGCTCGAACGGACTTCCCGGCTCAACATGACTGACCGGTTTTTCGTGGCCCACACGCAGTGGACCCATATTTTGATGAATGGCATGGAATTGAGGAGAATAGGGGTTCAACCTCTTGTATTCATGTATCCGATTTTGTAGGGATAACGGATAAATATACGCAGTAATTACGATATCTCGCGCGGGCTATGTTGAAGAAATTGGACTAAAGTCCGGAATAATTTTTGGGTCAGCTATCCCCGGACTGAAGTCCGGGGCAACTGAAAATGGAGAAGACTGAATGCCCGTCATCCCTACCAGTCGGGACTCTTGAATAAATTCTCATAAATTTCATTTGTCCGGGACATCAGCCATCATCAATTCCAAAGCCCCTACCAGTCGAGACATCGGCCATTAAAACCACTCACATTCCAGTAGCCCCGTACTTCAGTCCGTGCATATTCAGGAGGCCTACAGTTCTCTGGCCATTAAAACCTCTTACATTTCATTAGCCTCGTACATCAGTCCTTGCATATTCAGGAGGCCTACAGTCCTCTGTCCATTAAGACCTCTTAAATTGAGTAGCTCCGGCCTTCAGTCCTTCCACATTCAGGAGGACTTCAGTCCTCTGGACATTAAACTTCTTACATTCAGTTGCCCCGGACTTCAGTCCGGGGGGGACAGCTCCCCCCAAAAAAAATCTTCGGGCTTCAGCCCAACTTCTTCAATCCTCGCTTTCAAACAGCTCCAGTACGGCCTGCGGTATTGCCTGCAGTACATCTACTGCGGACACCAGGCTTGAAACATCGCACGCCAGGTCACCGGCCCTTCCGTGCAGCCAGGCGGCTGCAGCGGCTGCATCATGCGTATCAAGGCCTTTGGCGGCAAGGGCGCCGATCATTCCGGCCAGCACATCGCCTGTGCCTGCCGTCGCAAGCGCTTCCGTGCCGCTTTCACTAATGAGCACCATACCTGTCGGGGAGGCTACGAAGGTCGGACTTCCTTTCAGCAGGAGATTGACGTTCCAAGACGCTGCAAGGTTTCTCGAAACGTCGATGGGGGAGGCGAGGATCTCTTCTGCAGTCAGTCCTGATATCCGGCTGCACTCACCGGCATGAGGCGTGACGACGGCATCCTCCAGCATCAGCCCCTCATCGAACAGGTTCCGTTCGGCGATCGCGAAGAGTGCGTCAGCATCGATAACGATTTTTTTCGAGGCGATCCCAGGATTGCGCAGCAACTCCTCGACCAGATCCTGCCCCCCCTCGCTTCGTCCTATTCCACAACCGATCACAATGGCGTCAGCCCAGTCGGCTTTTTCGAGGATGTCATCCATGTTCCGCCCGATCACCACGACCTCGGGTGCGAAACTGTGCATGGTCGCCGCATGGCCCTCCGGCAATGAAGCGCAAACATATCCTGCACCTGTCTTTACTGCCGCCCTTGATGCGAGCATCGCTGCGCCGAGCATCGATGAACCCCCTTCGGAGGAACCGACGATGAGCAGCACCTTGCCGTTGAGATGTTTGGCGCTGGACGGATCGCGCAACAGATAACTTTCAGCAGCGAAGGTCTCATCGACGAGCATGCATGAGGCTGGTTCGACGAGGAAGCGCGGGATGGAAATTTCGGCCGCCTGCACAGGACCGCAAAGCGACGGGCCGTCGTTCTGGAAAAATCCTGTTTTGTGGAATGCCATGGTGACGGTATGGTCGGCCCTTACTGCCGGCTTTGTGCTCAAGCCGCTTGTGGCATCGAGGCCTGATGGCACATCGATTGCGACCGTTACTGCATCGGACTCTTCGTTCAGGCGATTGATCAGTTCGACGGCTTCACGTGCAGGGCTCGAAAGATCGGGCCTTTTTGGGTCAAGCCTCATGCCCGTACCGAACAGGGCGTCAAGTACTGCGTCATATGACTGCTCTTCGATAAAGGGGACTGCTTCTTCGAGGCCCGAGAAGATTCGCAGCCCTTCATGGTAACGCCGGTAGGCTTTCAGTATGTTAATCCCCTCAAGGTTCACTCCTGTGAGTTCACTTTCAGGCCAGACCAGCACGACATCGACAACAGCTCCGCTGTTCAGCAGATGCCTGGCAGCCACAAACCCGTCGCCGCCGTTGCTGCCTTTGCCGCATACCACCAGGAACGAGAGCCCATCAAGGTCTCCATCCCTGTCGAACTGTTCGGCGATCAGCCTCGCGGTCTCCCTCCCGGCAAGCTCCATCAATCGGGTCTCCCCGGTCCGAAGCTCTTCAATGGCCGCTTTGTCGGCCTGGCTCATCTCTCGCGCAGTCAGTACAGGCAGCATGTGGATCGCTTTTTGGTTCTGAAGGGAATATTAGCAGATGAATGCCATGAGTTCATGATTCTCATGTTTACAGGATATCCGATATGTGTCGGACTAACATGCGATAACTCGAAGCAAACAAGAGAAAAAACTGGATTGAAGTCAGGAATAATTATTGATCATTCGACCCCGTGTGGAACTCCGGGCAACTACATTGCAGCAGTTATGAATGTCCGTCGTTCCGACTTGTCGGGATCAACTGAATCTGAATATCGCAGGGTTCATGCACCTATATCCAGGAAGACTTCAGTCTTTCGGACAGTAAGACCACTTACATTGAGTAGCCCCGAACATCAGTCCTTCCATATTCAGGAGGACGTCATTCCTCTGTCCATTAAGACCTCTTACATTGAGTAGCCCCGAATATCAGTCCTCCCATATTCAGGAGGCCTTCAGTCCTCTGGCCATTAAGACTTCTTACATTGAGTAGCCCCGAACATCAGTCCTTCCATATTCAGGAGGCCTTCAGTCCTCTGGACATTAAACTTCTTACATTGAGTAGCCCCGAACATCAGTCCTTCCACATTCAGGAGGACTTCAGTCCTCTGTCCATTAAACTTCTTACATTGAGTAGCCCCGAACATCAGTCCTTCCACATTCAGGAGGCGTTCATTCCTCTGTCCATTAAACTTCTTACATTGAGTAGCCCCGAATATCAGTCCTCCCATATTCAGGAGGCCTTCAGTCCTCTGGCCATTAAGACTTCTTACATTGAGTAGCCCCGAACATCAGTCCTTCCATATTCAGGAGGCATTCAGTCCTCTGGACATTAAACTTCTTACATTGAGTAGCCCCGAACATCAGTCCTTCCACATTCAGGAGGCGTTCATTCCTCTGGACATTAAACTTCTTACATTGAGTAGCCCCGAACATCAGTCCTTCCAC
>JAAXWO010000006.1:129505-142835 GCA_013334965.1 Chlorobiaceae bacterium
TCCTCTGGACATTAAACTTCTTACATTGAGTAGCCCCGAACATCAGTCCTTCCACATTCAGGAGGCGTTCATTCCTCTGGACATTAAACTTCTTACATTGAGTAGCCCCGAACATCAGTCCTTCCACATTCAGGAGGCGTTCATTCCTCTGTCCATTAAACTTCTTACATTGAGTAGCCCCGAACATCAGTCCTTCCACATTCAGGAGGCGTTCAGCCCTCTGGACATTAAACTTCTTACATTGAGTAGCCCCGAACATCAGTCCTTCCACATTCAGGAGGACTTCAGTCCTCTGGACATTAAACTTCTTACATTCAGTTGCCCCGGACTTCAGTCCTTCCACATTCAGGAGGACTTCAGTCCTCTGGACATTAAACTTCTTACATTCAGTTGCCCCGGACTTCAGTCCTTCCATATTCAGGAGGACTTCAGTCCTCTGGACATTAAACTTCTTACATTCAGTTGCCCCGGACTTCAGTCCGGGGATGAGTGCCGCCCCCCAAAAAAACCAGGGCTTTAGCCCAATATCTTCATTCAAAACATTGCGATACAGGAACTGACCGATTAAACGATAATCAAAGTTCGTCCAGATGCAGCTCCTGCTCCAATGCATGCTCATAGGCATGTTGCAGCTCTTCGAGCGAGAACCAGGCAACGGTTTTACCGTTGACGGCGATGCGCGCACCTGCCGGGAGCACCTTACCGATCACGCGAACCGGAACATTGAGGCGTGTTGCCTCTTCGATGACGGCTCCGACCTTGTCCGGATCGATCGATACCACGACGCGACCCTGCGCTTCAGAGAAGAGCTGGCGCTGTATGCTTGCAGGATCCGTACCGGCATATTCGATATCCACCTCAAATCCGAGCATGGCGTCGCGGTCCATGATCGATTTTTCAGCCAAAGTGACTGCCAGTCCGCCGTCAGAAACGTCGTGAGCCGATTGTACGAGCTTTTTCGAAGCGAGCGACACCAGCAGGTCCTGCAGGTTCTTTTCATGCTTCAGGTCTATTGCCGGGGCGTCATTGCCCGGTGTGCCGTACTGCATCACCAGGTATTCCGATCCTTCGAGCGTTAGTTCCGGATCTCCGAACAGCACGATCGCGTCTCCAGCCTTGCGGAATGTCGAACCGACAAGGGTGTCGATGTCGTCGATCAGGCCGATCATGCCGATGGTCGGGGTGGGGTAGATGGCCGTACGGCCGCCGCCCAGGCTCGTTTCATTGTAAAAGCTCACGTTACCGCCGGTCACCGGCGTGTTGAACATCCGGCAAGCGTCGCCCATGCCCTGCACTGCCGATTTGAACTGGAAGTAGACTTCAGGCTTGTAGGGATTGCCGAAGTTCAGGCAGTTCGTCACGGCAAGAGGCTTTGCGCCTGAGCATGCGATGTTGCGTGCACACTCTGCCACGGCGATCGAACCGCCGGCTTTGGGGTTCAGGTAGACATAGCGTGAGTTGCAGTCGGTCTTCATTGCCAGGCCTTTCTTCGTGCCCTTGATGCGGATGACGGCCGCATCGGTATGTCCGACCGGCGTAACGGTATTGGTCTGCACCATCGAATCATACTGCTGGTAAACCCACCGCTTGCTCGCTATGTTCGGACGCGCAAGCAACCTGATCGACAGCGCCTTGAAATCGAGCGTATCGTCACCGACGAGTTTGGCAACCGGAGTGTCAGGCTTCTTTTCGACAGCTTCGCGGATATAAACCGGAGCGCCGCCGCCGAGAACGAGAGACATTGCAGGAATCTCAGCCATAACCTTGCCGTGCTGCCTGACGCGCATCATGCCGTCGTCGGTCACCTGGCCGATCACGACCGCGCTGACGTCCCATTTCAGGTAAACGTCGATGATCTCCTGTTCACGGCCTTTTTCAGCAACGATCAGCATTCTCTCCTGCGATTCCGAGAGCATCAGTTCGTAAGCCGTCATACCTTTTTCGCGAGCGGGAACCAGGTCGAGGTCGATCTCGATACCGCCTTTTCCCTCCTTTTCGATGCCGCGGGCGCTCATTTCGGATGTGGAACTGGTCAAACCTGCGGCCCCCATGTCCTGCAATCCGACGACCGCACCGGTGGCGATCGCTTCAAGCGTCGCTTCAAGCAGCAGTTTTTCAGCGAACGGGTCGCCGACCTGCACGCTCGGGCGTTTGTCCTCGGATGCCTCGCTGAGGTCTTCGGATGCGAACGTTGCACCATGGATGCCGTCACGACCGGTCGATGAACCGACGATCAGCACCGGGTTGCCCTTGCCTTTGGCCGTGGCGCTCACGGTTTTGTGGTGCTCCACCAAGCCAACCGACATGGCGTTTACCAGCGGGTTGCCCGTATAACCCTCTTCGAAGTAGATCTCGCCGCCGACCGTAGGTACGCCAAACGAGTTGCCGTAATCGCCGATGCCGCGAACCACGCCGTCAACAAGGTAACGAACCCTCGGATCGCGCGGAGAACCGAAACGCAGCGAGTTCAGCGAAGCTACCGGGCGGGCGCCCATGGTGAAGATATCGCGGTGGATGCCGCCGACTCCGGTCGCCGCGCCCTGGTAAGGCTCGACAGCCGAAGGGTGGTTGTGCGACTCGATCTTGAAAGCTACTGCCAGGTTGTCGCCGATGTCGACGAGACCTGCGTTCTCCTCACCGGCCTGCGTCAGAAGGGACTCGCCATCGCGCGGCAGGGTCTTGAGCATGGCGATCGAGTTTTTGTAGCTGCAGTGCTCCGACCACATCACCGAATAGATGCCAAGTTCGGTAAAGCTCGGCGTCCGGCCAAGCACCGAAAGGATCTTGTCGTACTCTTCGGCGTTCAGGCCATGCTCCTGGGCCAGCTTCAGGTTTACTTCTGGTTCGATATTCATCATTATCGTTTATAGCGCGTTACTGAATTTGGTGGAACCTCTTCGGTGCTTGTCTGATCTCCGGATCTTAGAGAGAATGGAGGAAATTGGACCAAAGTCCGGGATATTTATTTGATCATTTTCTCCCCGGGTTAAAACCCTCCTGAATATGGGAGGTTAACCCCCGGGGCATCTAAAATGCAAGAGTTCTGAATGTCCGTCGTCCCAAAAAAGCCAGGACTGAACGCCCCCTCAAACATCCCAGCCCTCACCACTCATCTCTCATCATTCACCCGATAACATCCCCAACTATCAATTATCAATTATCAATTATCAACTATCCTCACTCGTTCTGCCCGCAGCAGCTCTTGTACTTCTTTCCGCTTCCGCAGGGGCAAAGATCATTGCGGCCCGGCTTTTCCTCAGCTCGCACCGGCATCTGGATCGTAATGTCGCCCGGCTGGACCTTGGCGCTTTCATTGTATGCCTCAACGGCCATTTCGTATGCGCTTTCCGCTTCCGGATGTTGTGTCACTAACCGCTCCGGCTTCACTGCCTGGCGTTTCTGGCGTTTTTCGATCTCCTCAGCCTCATCCTCGTTCACCGGGAAAAGCTTGAATGCGAGCGAGAGCGTTTCATGTTCGATTTCGCCCAACAGTTCGACGAACATGTGGTAAGCCTCCTGCTTGTATTCGAGAAGCGGATCCTTCTGGCCGTAGGCACGCAGGTTGATGCCCTCGCGAAGCGAATCGATCTCGCGAAGATGCTCACGCCACTTCTGGTCGATCACCGAGATCACGGCGTACTTCTCGATCTGGCGCATCATTTCGTCGGGCAGGGCAGACTCCTTGCGGTGGTAGTACTCGCTGGCTGTCTTGAAGAGCGCCTCGGCAACCTTCTCTACAGGCTCGCTTTCGAACGATTTGGCGTCCGGCTTGAACTCGACGGAGAGTTCACGGAGAATCTGCTCTTCGAGTCCGAGTGCATCGCCAGCAGCATGGTACTTCTTGACCACGGACTGGGAGTAATCGTGCAGGAGGTCCAGGATGTCAGTCTTGAGACGGTCCATCTTGAGCGCCTTCCTGCGGCGGGTATAAACCACCTCGCGCTGCTGGTTCATGACATCGTCATATTCGAGCAGGCGCTTACGAATGGCGAAGTTCTGCTCCTCGACCTTCTTCTGGGCTCGTTCGATCGACTTGGTGATCATCGAGTGTTCAATCACGTCGCCCTCCTCATGTCCGAGGCGGTCCATGATGGCGATGACGCGTTCAGAGCCGAACAGACGCATCAGCTCGTCCTCGAGAGACACGAAGAAGATCGATTCGCCGGGATCGCCCTGACGTCCGGCGCGTCCCCTCAGCTGACGGTCGATACGGCGCGACTCGTGGCGTTCAGAACCGAGGATGAACAGGCCTCCCAGTTCGCGGATGCCGGGCCCGAGCTTGATGTCGGTGCCTCGTCCGGCCATGTTCGTGGCGATGGTGACCGCCCCATTCTGGCCCGCCATGGCGACGACGTCGGCCTCACGGTCATGCTGCTTCGCGTTGAGCACGTTGTGTACGATGCGTTTCGCGCGGAGCATCCTCGACAGGGTCTCCGACACCTCGACGCTCGCCGTACCCACCAGCACCGGCTGGCCCTTCTCCTGCAATTCCTGCACCTTTGTGACGATGGCGTTGTATTTCTCTCGGCGCGTCTTGTAGACCAGGTCATCCATGTCGCGGCGCACGACAGGCCTGTTGGTCGGAACGACCACAACGTCGAGCTTGTAGATTTCGTAGAACTCCGAAGCCTCGGTTTCGGCCGTACCGGTCATGCCGGCCAGCTTCTTGTAAAGGCGGAAGAAGTTCTGGATGGTTACGGTGGCCATCGTCTGGGTTTCGCCTTCGATCTTGACGTTCTCCTTCGCCTCGATAGCCTGATGCAGGCCTTCGCTGTATCGGCGTCCGGCAAGGATTCGGCCGGTGAACTCATCGACGATCATCACCTGTCCGTCCTGAACCACATACTCGTCGTCCTTTGCAAACAGGGAATAGGCCTTCAGCAACTGGCTGATGTTGTGCAGTCGCTCCGAACGGTCGGCGTAAAGGCGGTAAACCGCATCCTTTTTCAGCACCTTGTCGGAAGCCTGGAGGTTCTTGTCTGCTTCGATGGCAGCCACCTCCGTACCCACGTCAGGAAGAAGGAACAGGTCTCTGTCCTGATGGCTCAGCTTGCTCAGGAACTCGCGTCCCTTGTCGGTGAGGTCGATGGTGCTGGCTTTTTCGTCAACCGCGTAGAAGAGCGCGTCGTCCACCTCATGCATGCGGCTCGAGTTGTCCTTGAGGTACTCGTTTTCGACCGTCTGGATGAGCTTAGCTACGCCAGTCTGCGAAAGCATCTTGGTGAAACGGTTGTTCTTCGGTTGTGCGCGTTTGACGCGAAGAAGGGCAAGCCCAGCGTTGAAATCCGTAGGATTATCCTTTGTCGGTTTCTCCTTCATCAGCTTCTCGGCTTCAGTCAGGAACGAAGCCACGAGGTTCTGCTGCGAACGCACGAGCTGTTCGATCCATGGCTTGATCTCATGGAACTTGGTTTCGTTGTCCGCGTTCGGCACCGGGCCGGAAATGATCAGCGGGGTACGCGCCTCGTCGATCAGCACGCTGTCGACCTCGTCGACGATGGCGAAATGGAACTCGCGCTGCACCATCTCTTCGACCGATCCAGCCATGTTGTCGCGCAGGTAATCGAAACCGAATTCGCTGTTCGTGCCCCAGGTGATGTCGCACAGGTACTCATTGCGCCTCTCGTTGGAGCTCAGGCCCGACAGGATGACACCGGTCGAGAGCCCATGGTACTCGTACACCGGCCTCATCCACTCCATGTCGCGCTGGGCGAGATATTCGTTGACCGTCACGACATGTACGCCGCGTCCGGTAAGGGCGTTCAGGAAGACGGGAAGGGTAGAGACAAGCGTCTTGCCTTCACCGGTCGCCATTTCAGAAATCTTCCCCTGGTGCAGGACGATACCGCCGACCAGCTGGACGTCGTGAGGCACCATATCCCAGGTCATTTCACGGCCCATCACCGAATAGGTGTGCCCCCTCAGCCTGCGGCAGGTCTCCTTGACCAGCGCAAAGGTTTCAGGCAGCACCTCGTCGAGTATCGCAGCCGAAGCGGCTTCATAATCCTTCCGGAACTGATCGAGCTGCGAGTTGAGCTGTTCGTTCTCCTCGAGGCTGACATCAGGACGATCAAGCTTCTTTTCGGTCTCTTTAATCTGTTTTTCGAAGGTCGCCAGGTGCTGGCGTACCTTGGTCTTCAATTCGAAACCCTTCTGGCGGAACGCATCGTCAGAAAGGGACTGGAGCGGCCCGTAAATCCCATTTATTTTCTCGACGAGAGGCCAGATTTTCTTGAGGTCTTTGTCGTGCTTGGAACCAAAAATCTTTTCAAAAATTTTGAGCATGTACCCTTGATTTCTCAGTGTTTATATCGGCATAAGTCGCGCTTGTGCGCACTTTCCCATGAACTTAAAAATACCGAATTTAGCTCGTGAGAAAAAACAAATGCCGAAAAAAACCTCATATGCCCAAGCTGGCCTCAAAAGCCCATCAATAAAGGGTTTACATCTCCCGGCAGTGCCCTTAATCAGGGATTCGCCGTGAAAAAATGCTTTACTCCATGATTGCCGCCATCTGTTCGAAGAAATCGCGCAGGCGATGCGTGCCATAGGCTGGTGCGACGGTATCGTTCCTGCTTACGGTCGTCGCGAACAACGCGATGTCGTGAATGTCGCGGTTGATGAATCCGGTCACTGCTGCAACGCCATCGGCCAGCCATAGGGGCAGTGAAACCGTGAACGGCTTCTTGTTGACCACATCGGCAGCCATCTCGGCCACCTCACGATAGGTGAATGTCTCCGGACCGCCGACTTCGATCTCAAGAGCCGAGCCCTCGATCGCATCGACGCACACCTTGGCCAGGTCAGCACCATGGATCGGGTTCGACTTTTTGTCTCCGTCTCCGAGCGACAGCATCACCCCGTTACGAGCCATGGCAATGAACTGCGCCATATCGGAGAAATAACCTGTAGGCCTTACGACGGCATACTCAAGCCCTGACGCCCTCAACTCGTCGACAAACTTCTCGTGAGCCTGGATGTTCTCGATCTCCATCATCTTTTGCGCGTTGAACACCGATATGTAGACGAACTTTTTCACCTTCGCCTTCTGCGCCAGTCGCAGCAGGTTCAGGTTCGCCTTGTAATCGACATCAAAGCTCGAATGCACGAAATCCGGCCTGGTCATGCCGAGGGACGAAAACACGACATCTACGCCGTTGCACACCTCGGCAATAGAGTCAAGCTTCGTGGCATCCCCAATGAAGAACTCGTCAGCAAGGTTTTCAAGCGAAGGCTCAAGGTGCGCCCCCTGAGTCTTGATCTTGTCAGGGTTCCTCACAAGAGCGCGCACCCAGTACCCGCGTCCTTTAAGCTCCTCTACAACATAACGTCCGATATAACCGGTAGAACCGGCGACAAGTATTTTAGTCATAATCGATTAGTGTTTTGATTATTAAAACGGACAGACCCAAGGGTACAACAACTTCAACATCAAGCATTCCTGTTCCCCAATGCCTCAGCAGACCCATTTTCAGAAGGACGTTAACCAGTCGGCAATTCAGCGCTCTTACATTCCATTTGCCACGTGATTCAGCCCTTCCATACCCAAGAGGGTTTAACCCAGCGGACATTAAACCGTCTTAAATTCCAGTGGCTCTGGGGTACAGCCTCCCCATATTCAGGAGGGTTTTAACCCGACGGACATTCAACCAGTTTACATTCCAGTTGCCTCGGATTTCAGCCCGCCCATACTATTGAGGGTTTTAATCCAACGTACATTAACCCATCTTAAATTCCAGTGGCTCTGGGGTACAGCCTCCTCATATTCAGGAGGGTTTTAACCCGACGGACATTCAACCAGTTTACATTCCAGTTGCCTCGGATTTCAGCCCGCCCATACTATTGAGGGTTTTAATCCAACGTACATTAACCCATCTTACATTCCCGTGGCTCTGGGGTACAGCCTTCCCATATTCAGGAGGGTTTTAACCCGACGGACATTCGGATATTCTCCCTTTTCAGTTGCCCCGGGTTTCAACCCGGGGGGGGAATAGAGAATCAAAAATAAATCCCGGACTTTAGTCCAACCTCTTCCCGCCAGACTTCAGTCCGGCCTGTGCCCTAAAAAAAACCATCGTTCAAAACGCCTTCATCTTTCTTACCTCTTTCCTCCAGCAATGGAAAAGAATATGCCCGGCATACCCGGCGAACTCGTTTCCAAGGATTTTTCGAGCCTCATCCTGAAGATAACGATAATTCTTCTCGGTCAGGCTTCGCTGCGCAGCCTCAATGCCGAACCACTCCCATAGATACTGTTTCACATGGGTATCTATCGGGAACGCATCGAATCGTCCGAGCCCGAAAAGAGCGATGCAGTCGGCGATTTTCATTCCAATTCCACTATGCACGCAGAGCGAATCACGCAAAGCGTCGAGCGAACACTCTCCCGAACGCACACACGCGATTGCCATTGCGCCAGATTCGAATGAACGTGCCATAGAGATAATGTTCGCAGCCCTTATGCGATTGTTGTTCGTACAAACGGCAAGCTCGTTCACGACAGCAGACGCCAGACTCGATGGGGTAGGGAAGCTGTAAAACGTAAGTGGGCCGTGTTCAGATTCGAATACCAGTTTTTCACCATACCGTTCGGCAATCATCTCCACCTGACGACGGATCAGATGCATCCCGATGCCTTGTGCACACATGAATGTCACCATGATTTCGAAAGGATCCTGCCGCATCACCTTCACGGAACGGAACCCTTTTACCATTTCCCATAGATTCGGATAAATGCTGTGGAAATCATCAGGAAAAACAGCATTAATGTCGATGTCAAGCGTAAAATAACTTGTTATAAAATCTTCTATTGGTTTTCCATAAATGCTCATGGATGATGATATAACCTCGATCTCATGATCTGAAATGCTTTTTAATAATAAAGGCGACGTACCAATCAGATTGCAACTGTAACTGTGGTCATAAGGATTCAGAATCCATCTGAATGACTGTCCACTAAACAGTGTAGAATGTAAATCAATATTTTTCTCACACTTTATTATAAATCTGTACAATAGCTTGCTCGTCATGTGTTAATGTTGTTGATAATTGCGGATATTCATGTGCTTCTGGTTGTGTTGTGACTGCGTCTAAGATATTGTAATAAAAAAAGATAAATTAACTTAACTCAGAAACGCATTAATACTGATGCGGTGGTATTTCTGATGATTAAATAGCTCAATAATTGATTAATAAGATTTCTGTTATGTGAATAACTTTTGTTATTGTTAGGTGTTTCTATATCTTTTCGTGTAAGTATAAAAAAATTAAATAACGGTTTTGTTTTTGGTGTTGAAATGCACATAATAAGGTCTTGTAGTGGTTATATATGTGTGGCTATAGATAATTCATAAAATAATGAAGAAATCGTAATTATCACGTATGGTGGCCTGTATGATTCTGGTTTATAGTTGTATTATATTTATGTTTTATTCTTATGTAAATCCAGAAAGCATGATAATGAAAGTCGAGCTTATTGGTTTTGTGTCATGTTTCCCGTGAAACGCAATGCGTCATGATTAGTTTTGAATCTGGTGATCAAACCATGAACGGGATGTTCGTTCTGATGGGGAAAACCATCACACTTTCCCAGGATCATTTGCATGGAACGACCCCGCTATTACCGGACGTGCATGTCTGTTACAGTATGCAAACCTGCCGGTCATGCATCTCAAATACAACTACCAGGAACTCTTCTTCATTGGTTGAAATGAGTCCGCAATTCCCAGACGTATCGCCTTGCAGGGATTGTCTTGCTGGCTTCAATTAATTTCATTACGATGAAGGTAATCGTCGTGATTTTCCATCAACCTCATCAGTATTATCAATGAAGAAAGTACTTGTGGCCGGTGCAACTGGCTATCTCGGACGCTATGCAGTCCAGGAGTTCAAAAATCGCGGTTATTGGGTGCGCGCGCTTGTACGCAACGCGGAAAAAGCCAAACAACCCGGGCCATATTTTGCCCCCGCTATCGACACGATTGCTGACGAGATATTCGTGGGCGACGCCACGAAACCGGAAACTATCTCCGAAGTATGCAACGGCATCGATGTGATCTTTTCATCGCTCGGCATGATCAAGCCAGACTTCGTACATTCGAATTTCGACGTCGACTATCAGGGGAACATGAACATTCTCAACCTCGCTCTTAAGGCTAACGTCAAAAAATTCGTTTACGTTTCGGTTTTCGACGCGCATCGCATGATGAACATTCCCAACGTCCAGGCACACGAAAAATTCGTCAGGGAACTGCAGGCCGCAAAGATTGAGAGCGCAATCATCCGCCCTAACGGCTTTTTCTCCGAAATAGGGCAGTTCGTCGCCAGGGCAAAAAGAGGCTACATGATCTGGGTAGGCGACGGTTACCAGCGCCAGAACCCCATTCACGGAGCCGACCTTGCCAAGGTCTGTGTCGATGCGATGGAAGGCACGGAAAGGGAGGTCGAAGTCGGCGGTCCAGAAGTGTTCACCTATCACGAAATGGTCGATCTGGCATGTGAAATCGCAGGAGCAAAACCGGCACTGATCCCTCTGCCTTTCTGGGTGGCTGATGGACTGGTTAATATGGTCGGGCTATTCAACCCGGACGTGCGCGACGTCGCACTCTTTGCGACCACCCTCAGCAAAATCGACATCGTCTCCCCAAAACACGGCACCCACCGCCTGCGCGACTTCTTCGAGCAGTGCAAGACGCTGGGCAACTGACATCAAAGCAATATTCACTCATCGATTGAGCGGCACGAGTGCCAGATGCACAAGCCGCTCACAATGAGTTATAGTCTTGTTCACTAAGTCGTGTTTGAACAACAGCCATGGTGAATGAACAAGTATTTCAATCGGATGAAAGGGACGGGAAGCTGTCCGCCTCGAAAACCAGTCAGCTAAATTCTATGGTCATGGATCGGGGCCTTGTTCGTGATTTACCTTGTCGCCATGTTCGGGAAGTAGGTTGAAATAGGGATACACTCAATATTCCTGATTGGCTCGTTCGGCGCATCAGCGGTTCTCGTCTACGGAGCACCAATGGTCGACTTTTCCCAACCGCGGAACCTTGTGGGAGGGCACATGGTTTCCGCTGTCGTCGGAGTCACCGTATTCCTGCTCATCAAAGACCCTTACCTCGCAAGTGCCATAGCCGTATCACTCGCCGTTATCGCCATGCATTTCACAAGGACCTTGCATCTGCCCGGAGGGGCACCCTCGTTGATTGCAGTTGTCGGCGATGATAAAGTCCACGCTCTCGGCTCTATGTACGTCCTCTTTCCTGTATTGGCAGGAGCCGTCATTATGCTCATCGTCGCCCTGCTGGTAAACAACCCCTCAACAAACCAGAAACGGCATTATCCGGTCTATTGGCTGTAACTATGGTTGCCTGGATCCAGACAATCCGCCAACTCGCGTTCCATTGTCCGGATTATTATCCCCGCAGTGGCGACACCCCATGGCCGCCCGCTTCACGGCCCCCCATCAAATTCAAGGCTCCTGCCCATCCTTCGGATTCAATTCTGGGGTCAAGGATGTATCATTATTCGTTATGCTATACTAAATAATACCATACCTGAATTTCGGCAGAGTGTTTGTGTTTTGCATTTCTGTTGTTATTTGATCTAATAAACAACGTCCCGGAGTTGGTTGTTATCCCTGCAGGGACGGCCCCCCGTGGCCGCCCGTATTCGTTCGCAACATCGCCTATCGATCAACATCCCGAAATCCGGGATTTATCCTGAATTATTACTTTGCTGAGCGGGTTGATTAGGTATACGGTCACTCATTTACCTGGTCAGAAAACGTTTTTTCCAAAATCGGAACCATCATGTCTAAGCTATTTTCAGAAGCCACATTGGGAGCGCTTACGCTCCAGAATCATCTGGTCATGGCGCCGATGACCCGCAATCGTGCGACAGGCAACGTCCCGAACGCACTCATGGCTGAGTACTATGGCCAGAGAGCATCAGCCGGACTCATCATCACTGAAGGCGCATCGCCGTCTCCCAATGGGTTGGGTTATCCCCGCATACCGGGAATATTCTCCAGGGAACAGATCGAGGGATGGAAGGTTATCACCGATGCGGTTCACGCCAAAAACGCGAAGATCTTCATCCAGCTCATGCATGGCGGACGAATAGCTCATCCCCTCAATCTACCCGCTGGCGCGCGTGTCCTTGGCCCATCGGCAGTGGCCGCAGTCGGCGACATCTACACCGACGCCGAAGGGATGAAACAACAGGTCGTCCCGCAGGAGATGAGTGAGAGTGATATCAAGGTCGCAATCGAAGAGTTTGCACAGGCAGCGAGGAATTCGATCGAAGCCGGATTCGACGGCATCGAGCTTCACAGCGCGAACGGTTACCTGCTTGAACAATTCATCCGCCCCAACTCGAATCAGCGCACTGATCGTTATGGCGGCACCATAGAGAACCGTGCCCGTTTTGTACTCGAAGTTGTTGACGCTACGATCGAGGCTATCGGCAAGGAGAGAGTCGGCATTCGCCTGTCGCCCTACGGCATCTTCAACGACATGCCGCTCTAGCCGGAGATGGACGCTGATTACCACTATCTTGCCAGGCAGCTTGACGAACGCGGCCTGCTCTACATCCATCTTGTAGACCACTCGTCCATGGGTGCTCCCGAAGTCCCGTCATCAACCAAGGCAATGTTCCGCAAAGAGTTTAAAGGAGCGCTCATACTTTCCGGCGGTTACGATGTCGCACGTGCAGAGAGCGATCTGGCAGAAGGGAAGTGCGATCTGATAGCCGTGGGAAGACTATTCCTTGCCAACCCGGATTTGGTTACGAGATGGAAATCCGGAGCAGCACTCAATGCCCCCGACATGAATACCTTTTATTTGACCGGTCCAAAGGGTTATACCGATTACCCGTCGTTAAGCCAATAAAATCGGAAAGATAACTGTGGATGAACTTGCCTGGTCAGGAACTGCCGTTGCATGATGCTGCATAATAGGCGCAACCATCCTTACCGTTCCTGGGATTCAATCCATAGACACAGGATTTATCATTACCCTGTATTCTGTTAATAAATTGAATGTTAACTGATTATGACAGGGTGATTCGATTGCTGTCATATGCTTTTTTATTTGACCTAATAAACAACGTCCCGGAGTCGGCTTACGGCTCTATGTACGTCCTCTTTCCTGTATTGGCAGGAGCCGTCATTATGCTCATCGTCGCCCTGCTGGTAAACAGCCCCTCAACAAACCAGAAACGGCATTATCCGGTCTATTGGCTGTAACTATGGTTGCCTGGATCCAGACAATCCGCCAACTCGCGTTCCATTGTCCGGATTATTATCCCCGCAGTGGCGACACCCCAT
>JAAXWO010000006.1:142935-156753 GCA_013334965.1 Chlorobiaceae bacterium
AAAACGCGAAGATCTTCATCCAGCTCATGCATGGCGGACGAATAGCTCATCCCCTCAATCTACCCGCTGGCGCGCGTGTCCTTGGCCCATCGGCAGTGGCCGCAGTCGGCGACATCTACACCGACGCAGAAGGGATGAAACAACAGGTCGTCCCGCAGGAGATGAGTGAGGGTGATATCAAGGTCGCAATCGAAGAGTTTGCACAGGCAGCGAGGAATTCGATCGAAGCCGGTTTCGACGGCATCGAGCTGCACAGCGCGAACGGTTACCTGCTTGAACAATTCCTCCGCCCCAACTCGAATCAGCGCACTGATCGTTACGGAGGCGCCATAGAGAACCGTGCCCGATTTGTACTCGAAGTTACCGACGCTGCGATCGAGGCTATCGGCAAGGAGAGGGTCGGCATCCGCCTGTCGCCATACGGCGTTTTCAACGACATGCCGCTCTACCCGGAGATGGACGCTGATTACCACTATCTTGCCAGGCAGCTTGACGAACGCGGCCTGCTCTACATCCATCTTGTAGACCATTCGTCCATGGGTGCTCCCGAAGTCCCGTCATCAACCAAGGCAATGTTCCGCAAAGAGTTTAAAGGAACGCTCATACTTTCCGGCGGTTACGATGTCGCACGTGCAGAGAGCGATCTGGCAGAAGGGAAGTGCGATCTGATAGCCGTGGGAAGACTATTCCTTTCCAACCCGGATTTGGTTACGAGATGGAAATCCGGAGCAGCACTCAATGCCCCCGACATGAATACCTTTTATTTGACCGGTCCAAATGGTTATACCGATTACCCGGCGTTAAGCCAATAAAATCGGAAAGATAACTGTGGATGAACTTGCCTGGTCAGGAACTGCCGTTGCATGATGCTGCATAATAGGCGCAACCATCCTTACCGTTCCTGGGATTCAATCCATAGACACAGGATTTATCATTACCCTGTATTCCGTTAATACATTGAATGTTAACTGATTATGACAGGGTGATTCGATTGCTGTCATATGCTTTTTTATTTGACCTAATAAACAATGTCCAGGAGTCGGCTCAGGCTCTATAATCATCTATAGCGTTCCCTGATCCTGAACGGTTCTATTTCCCCTGGGCCGCGAGGTCACGGTAAAAATCCCTGAGGCGTCTCGTGCCGGTCAAAGGGGCAATATTATCCATCCGGCTGACGGCGATCGCGAAGGACATGATGCTTGCGAACGGTTTGTTGAACAGGCCGATGACGAACAGGGCCATATCGCCGACCCAGATGGGCATGTGCGTGATCTTCGGCTCAAGGCCCAGCGCCTCGAATGCCATGAGGTTGGTTTCATCGTAGGTGAAGATATCCGGCCCTCCCGCAGCCACCTCCTTGTTCCCCTCATCTTCTGCCGCATCGACGCACACCTTTGCCAGATCAGCCCCATGGATCGGATTGAACCGGTTCGAGCCGTCGCCGAAAAGGAATACGTGGCCTTTACGTGCAAAATTGAAGAACATACCCATATCGTTGAAGTAAGCGCCAGGCCGAATGACGGTATAAGGCATGCCCGAAGAACGAAGGTCCCGGACGAAATGCTCGTGTGCCGCAACCAGATCCGAATCCATCATCTTGTCGGAATTGAAAACGGAGATGTAGATGAACCGCCTCACGCCGCAGGCGATAGCATCCTCAAGAAGCGCCAGGTTCCCGAGGTGATCAATCAGTTCGCTCGTGACGTCGTTCTGCGGCTTGGTGAGCCCCATGCATGAAAAAACAATATCCACCCCCTTGCATGCGCCCTTGAGGGACGCCTTGTCGGTCGCATCGCCGATGAATACCTCCTCGACGACTTCAGCAACATCGGGTTCGAAGTTCGGCCCAACGCCTGCAAGCCTGTCCTTACTCCTCACGAGAGCCCGCACCCCATATCCCCGTTCAGTGAATTCCTTGACAACATACCTTCCGAGATACCCCGAAGCCCCTGCTACTAAAACCGTCAGCTTTGACATGCTGCCTTTACTTGACGTTGTCGATGATGTGCGTAGTTAAATGTAGGGAGAACGGGGGAGAGTTTGAAGAAATATGGTGGCTGTAAAAAGCTGGTCTTTTAAGGGACGGGGAGGTAACTCAAATATGGACGGGAATGGATTCTTCCTAGTGAATAGGAAAATCGCAGTAAAATATCCACTTCGTTTGTGTATGAGGTAAATGTTTTTTACATAATGATATGCTGATATTACATGGCATCACTTTTGTCATCGTTTGCTGAAAACTGTTTTCAGAAATCAGTATTTCCCCCATGAAGATCTTTCCTAAACCAACAGACTGCTTACCATTATTAGATGTTTCTCAAACGATGAGCATCGTTTCAAATGTCTGATATGTTGAGTACATCGAATCCGGCTGAACGAACGGCTTTAAGTAGGGGATGCATTACGCCCTATCATGCCCGGTATTATGCCTACGATTTGACTCGTCGTGCTCCAAACGGTATGGATCGCCTATCAATGGCACTGTTTGATGCGGCAGTTGATCTCAACCCGCATCAGATCGAGGCGGCCTTGTTCGCGTTGCAATCACCGCTTTCAAAAGGCGTGATTCTTGCCGATGAAGTTGGACTCGGGAAGACGATTGAAGCCGGGATTGTGCTTTGCCAGTTCTGGGCAGAACGTAAAAGGCGGATCCTTGTGATTAGCCCTGCATCCCTGCGCAAGCAGTGGGCGCTTGAATTACAGGAAAAATTCAATTTGCCTACACTGGTTCTGGATGCCAAAGTGTATCGCGAAGCAAAGCGGAGCGGAAGTGATCCATTGACCGAGACGGGCGTCCTTATCATTTCGATGAACTATGCAAATGCCCTTCGAGAAGAACTGAAGAGCGTTACCTGGGATCTCGTCGTTATTGACGAAGCCCATAAGCTCAGGAATGCTTACCGACCAAGCAACAAGGTCGGGCAAGGTATCCGTTGGGCTACCGAGGATTGCCGAAAACTTCTTCTGACAGCTACCCCATTGCAGAACTCTCTTCTCGAACTTTATGGCCTATCGACCCTCATCGACGAGCGACTTTTTGGGGATGTAGATTCTTTTCGTTCGCAATATGCCAGTGTTGGCAGCGATCTCGAAGTACTGCGTCAAAGGCTTTCGGGTTTCTGCAAACGCACATTGCGCAATCAGGTTACAGAATATATTCGTTATACCGAGCGCCATCCGATAACCCGCCCCTTCTCCCCGAGCGACGATGAACACGCGCTCTACGAAGCAGTATCAGTATTCCTCCAACGTCATGATAGCTATGCCCTTCCCAGACGGCAGCGCCATCTGACCGCACTTATTCTGCGAAAACTTCTCGCTTCATCGTCGCAGGCCATTGCGGCCACACTCGACACGTTGAGGATCCGGCTTGAAACCATTCGTGACGAAAAGTCACTGAACGATACGGAGTTCACCGAGTCACTCCTGGAAGTGGAGGAAATGGAGAGTGAACTGCTTGATGAGATTCTTTCTGAGCCTGAAGCAGCAGAAACCGATAGTGAACCCATTGCTCTTGACCGGAAAATGCTTGGAGAGGAGATTGAGATTCTGCAGGGTCTTGCAGATTGGGCACGCAGCATAGGCATTGATACCAAAACGAAGAGCTTGCTTACCGCTCTCGATATCGGTTTCGAACAGATGAAATCAACTGGTGCTTCGCGCAAGGCTTTGATTTTCACTGAATCGCGTCGTACACAAGAGTACCTGAAAAGATTTCTTGATTCTCAGGGTTATAGCGGAAAGGTGGTGCTTTTCAACGGCACCAATGGCGGACCAGAGGCAACTGAAATATATAGACAATGGGCTGAAAAGAACCAGGAGAGCGGTCGAGCTTCCGGCTCGCGTGCTGTCGATGTGCGAACCGCACTCATCGAACATTTCCGGGATGAAGGCACAATCATGCTCGCCACCGAAGCTGCTTCGGAAGGCATCAACCTGCAATTCTGCTCTCTTGTCATAAACTACGATCTACCCTGGAACCCTCAGCGCATTGAACAGCGGATTGGTCGTTGCCATCGCTACGGTCAACAGCACGATGTAGTGGTCATCAACTTCCTCAACGAACGTAACGAGGCTGACCGTCGTGTGTTGGAATTGCTTGGCGAAAAATTCAACCTATTCAGCGGGGTATTCGGTGCCTCCGACGAAGTGCTCGGCACCATAGAATCTGGCGTAGACTTTGAAAAACGCATCCTTTCTATCTATCAGGAGTGTCGCACACCTGATGAGATCGATGCAGCATTTCAAGCACTGCAATCTGAAATGGATGAGAAGATCCGAACCCGTCTGGCCGATACCCGCCGGACACTTTTTGAAAACTTCGATGAAGATGTGCATCAGCGTCTACGGCTTCAACTCAATAACGCAAAAGCTCAGCTCGATCGTTTCAGTCAGCGCTTCTGGTCGCTGACTCGTTTCATGCTCAATGGCCAGGCTCAATTTTATGAAGATTTATTGGCCTTTGACCTCGAGCGAACCCCATGCCCGGAAATTCTGAATGGCCGCTATCATCTTATCTCAAAATCGGGTCCAAGGGCTTTGACCGGTGATGATGAGGCGTCGAATGATGAGCAAAGCCGCTATCTCTACCGGCTTTCACACCCGCTCGGCGAGCATGTCATTGAAAGAGCCAAGGCACTTCCAACGGCTCCGGCAGAAATCGTCTTTGATATTTCAGGCCATCCAGCTCGCATTCATTCGGTTGAAGCGCTTCGCGGCAAGAACGGTTTTCTTGTTCTTACCCGTTTGCTTGTTGAATCTTATGAGCGTGAGGAGTACCTTCTTTTTTCAGGTTTTGACGAGAGTGGAGCTTCCCTTGATCAGGAGAGTATGGAGAAGCTTTTTACTTGTTCAGGCCGGAACGTAGGTAAAATTGAAATTCCAGCCGGAGTAGAAAAACGACTGGCGGCAGAAGCGGAGCAGCATATAAAGGCCACGGTGAGCAGGTCGCTTGAACAGAACAGCGTCCACTTCAACCAGGCTCGTGAAAAACTGGAAAAGTGGGCTGATGACATGGTGCTTTCAGCCGAAAAAGCCATTACAGATACCAAAGAGCAAATCAAGGCACAGCGGCGACAGGCCCGTCAGGCGCTAACGCTTGACCAGCAGCACACCATTCAGCAACAGATACAAAAACTCGAAAAGCAACAGCGCCATCAACGTCAGGAGATTTTCAAGGTAGAAGATGAGATCATGGAGAAGCGAGACAGCCTGATTACATCACTCGAACGGCGACTCTCTCAAAAAACCGACACTGATGAGTTACTTGCCATTCGCTGGGCTGTAACATAATTGACCCCATTCCGAGATACCCCATGAGCAAATACGAAGATCTTGTCCGGAAGCTGAAAGAGATATTCCAGATCGACCGGCCTGAGCTGGACTTTGGCGTTTACCGCATTCTCAATTCCCGGGTGGTTGAGATCAACGACTATCTCGACAATCGCCTCAAAGCCAGGGTGACTGAAACTCTTGCAGCTTCAGGCGCAGCCAGCATCGCATCCCTTCAGGCAGAACTGGACAAGAAGGAGGCGCAATACCTTTCCGACGGCATTGATCCCGAAACGGTTCCCAAGTTGCTTGAACTGCGCCAACGGATCGCCGGGTATGGCACCAGGGCATCAGAACATGAAAATGCTGTCTTCACGCATCTGCTCACCTTTTTCTCCCGCTACTACGACAAAGGCGACTTTATCAGCCAGCGCCGTTACAAAGGGGAGACCTACGCCATACCTTATGCCGGCGAAGAGGTCATGCTGTACTGGGCCAACAAAGACCAGTACTACACCAAAAGCGGCGAATATTTTTCCAACTACGGCTTCAAGCTTGACGATGGACGCACGGTCAGCTTCCGGCTTGTCACAGCCGACACCGCAAAGGATAACCGCAAAGACAACGACAAGGAGCGCCGTTTTGTACTGATCGAGCCCCACACCCGGACGCTTGCAGATGATGAGGGCGATGAATACGAAGAGACATTGCTGCCGGTCGAAGTCGTCAATGGCGAGCTTGTCCTGCGATTTGAATACAAGGCCATGCCGAAAGGCACAAAACAGGAGGAGCTGGTAAGTGCGGCCGCCAAGGCCATTCTCAGCGACCCCATCGTCAAAAGCCATTGGCTGGAGTTGTGCAAGCGGGAACCGACCGAGAAAAATCCGCAGCGGACCCTGCTTGAAAAATGCCTTACCAACTATACCACCCGGAACAGCGCCGACTACTTTATCCACAAGGATTTAGGCGGCTTTCTGCGCCGTGAACTGGATTTCTACATCAAGAACGAAGTGATGCATCTCGACGACGTGCAGAACGCCGAAAAGTTTGCCGATATCGAAAAAAGCCTGCGCATGATTCAAACACTGCGCTCCATTGCTCTCGATCTGATCACCTTCCTTGCCCAGCTCGAAGAATTCCAGAAAAAGCTCTGGCTGAAGAAGAAGTTTGTTGTTTCAGCTCATTACTGCGTAACGCTCGACCTTTTGCCGGAAAGCCTCTATCATGCAATTGCCGCCAACAAGAAGCAATGGGAGCAGTGGGAAAACCTCGGTATGCTTGATGCCGATGGCGTTAACAAGCCTGATCTTTTCAGCAAGGTCGAAATCGGAAGTGTTCAGTATCTGAAGACACATCCATACTTGATGGCGGATACGGCTTTATATGATGCAGCATTCAAAAATGAACTGCTTGGAACGGTTGATAATATGGATGAAAGCCTTGATGGGCTGTTGATTCACGGGGATAATTTTCAGGCGCTGAATCTGTTACAGGAGAGATATCGGGAGCAGGTGAAGTGCGTGTACATTGACCCGCCTTATAATACAACTGACAATGCATTTGCTTATAAAAATCAATACAAACACTCATCATGGGCATCCCTTATCAATGATCGATTAAAGAAATCATATGACTTTATTTCATTGGATGGTATTTGCGCAGTTGCTATTGATGACACTGAGGCAAGTATCTTAAAGTTATTGTTGGGCGAAATATTTGGTACTGAAAACTATGTTAGTACCGTAGCGGTTGAAGTGAACCCGGCAGGTCAAAATATTCGTCCTAACACACCAGCTCGCTCTCATGACTACTTTCATGTGTTTGCTAAAAGTATTGGTGAGATGAAAATGCTACTTCGGAGATTAACTCTTGAGGAAGAAAAAGTTTATAAAGAGCAAGATGATCAAGGTTATTTTCTTTGGGATAATTTGCGTCGTCGTGGCGGTAATTCACGACCTACGGATAGACCAAAGCAGTACTTTCCACTTTTCGCTTCCCTTCAACAGAAAAGGGTCAGTTTAGAACCTTTTGATGGTTGTCAAGAATTCTGGCCTATTGATCCGAAGGGTGAAAAACGTATTTGGCGTGTTAATAAAGATGGCGCTAAAAGATTTATAGAATTGGGTGATATTGCGTTGCTTGAAAAAGCGGGACGCCTTGAGATTGTAAAAAAGACGAGAATGCCTGAAGGTAAAAAACCAAAGACGCTTTGGTATGATTCAGGTTATTCTGCTACCACTTACGGAACGAAGCTTCTTATAGATATTTTAGGGGAGCAAATTTTTAGCTATCCGAAGGCATTAAAATTGGTTTCAGATGCAGTTGGGTATTGGGTATCTGGTGATGACATGGTTATTGATTATTTTGCTGGCTCAGGCACAACAGGTCACGCAGTCATCTTTCTCAATCGTGAGGATCAAGGAAGACGCAAATACATACTCGTCGAACAGGGCGAATATTTCGATACTGTCCTGAAACCCCGCATCCAAAAAGTTGTCTATTCCGCCGACTGGAAAGATGGCAAAGCTACAGCACCGCAGACCGGTATTTCCCATGCCTTCAAAGTGCTGAAAATCGAGAGCTACGAAGATACGCTGAACAACCTTCAGTTGCGCCGCACTGAAGCACAGCAAAGCTTGCTCGACACATTGCCGCAATCAGCACAGGAAGAGTATCTCCTTCGTTATCTGCTTGACATCGAAAGCCGTGGATCGCTTCTTTCGGTGGAGCAGTTCAACAAACCGTTTGACTGTAAACTTAAAGTTACTGTCGATTCTGCGGGCGCTTATGAAGAGCGTGCCATTGACCTTGTCGAAACCTTCAACTACCTGATAGGCCTGCGTGTAAAGCATATCGACATGCAGCGCGACAAGGGTTTTGTGCTGGTAACAGGATTGTTGCCGACGGGCGAAAAAACACTCGTGTTATGGCGTGATCTGGAGCTGGTTGATTATGAGGCATTGAACCGTCTCTGTGATAAAAATGCAATCAACCCGGCAGACACTAAATTCGATATCGTCTACATCAATGGCGACCACAATATTCCAGCACTGTTCACCACTACCGAAGCTGAAGGCGGCATTACCAAAACCATGAAACTCCGCCAGATCGAGCCGGAGTTCCTGAGTCGGATGTTCAGCGTGGAGGGCGTATGATGGGACGACGATCTGTTATACCACAAAACGATGGACTTTTCAGCATTCAACTGCGGAGCTTCCTATGAAAGAGAATGAAAGGAGTCTCTCGGTGAATATGGATGTGTTGCTTGCCCAGTTGCGTGGCCTCATTGCTGATGCCCGCAAACAGGCAATGCATACCGTTGATGTTATTCAGGTGCGCACCTGTTGGGAAATTGGCCGCCATATCGTGGAGTTTGAGCAAGAAGGTCAGGCTCGCGCGGCATACGGGAAAAAGCTGCTGCCGCGACTGGCCGAATCGTTGACCTGTGAGTTTGGCAAGGGATTTGACGCCTCCAATCTTCGTTATATGCGGTTGTTTTATAAGGCTTTTCCAATGTGTGACGCGCTGCGTCACGAATTGAGCTGGACGCATTATCGGACACTGCTGCGAGTCAGCAGCATAGAGGCCCGAATATGGTACATGAATGAGTCCGCTTTGCAAAACTGGAGTGTTCGAGCACTTGATCGGCAGATTGGCACGCTCTATTACGAGCGGTTGCTTATGAGCAGTGACAAGCCTGGCGTGGAGGCTGAGGCTGAGGCTAATATTGCCGCATTGCCACAGAGCCCCCGGGAGTTTGTGCGTGATCCCGTGATGCTGGAGTTCCTGGGGCTGCCTGGTACGGGCAAACTGCTGGAATCAAGACTTGAGCAGGCGTTGATGGACAAGTTGCAGGAGTTCTTGCTGGAGCTGGGCAAGGGCTTTGCTTTTGTTGCCCGTCAGCAGCGCATCAGTACCGAGTCACAGGACTTTTACGTCGATCTTGTTTTTTACAACTACCTGCTGAAGTGCTTCGTGCTGATTGATCTGAAGTCCGGGAAGCTCACCCATCAGGATATCGGGCAGATGGATATGTACGTTCGAATGTACGACGATCTGAAACGGGGTGAGGGCGACAATCCTACCGTTGGCATTATTTTGTGTTCGCAAAAGGATGCTTCGGTGGTTCGTTATTCGGTCTTGAATGGGAGTGAACAGTTATTCGCAAGTCGCTATAAAATGGTATTACCATCCGAAGAAGAGCTGCGAAATGAGTTGGAGCGGGAACGTATGCTGATAATGGAGCAGGCAGAAGAGTATAAAGGGGATGGACAAGCCAATGAGTAAAGCCAGGAAACGCAGTTTCCATGAGGAGCTGGTGCTCAATCAATGGATGATGGGCTTTTTCAGGGGAGGCAGCTTGCCTGCACTGAAAAATCGGTTGGGTGAGGATCGGCATGAGGGCATAGAAGATGATGGCCAGACCGGTTTTTTCCATGAGCTGCACCAGAATCTCTTTGAGGTGGATCGCATCAGCGAGTCAACCCTGCGCCGTTACGACCTGAACATCGTCGGGCACTGGAATGCCATAACAGAACAGCGCAACAAGGTCGAAGGGGTTGTGCTCAACATGAAGTACTTCCAGTACCTCTCGTTGCTCTTTACCGAGATCTACCTCGACTGGTATTTCAATCGGCGGCAGCAACTGCTGGATGGGCTGAATGATGGATTACAGGTTTACAATGCAGGGCAGGAGGCAGAGCATCATTTCCAGCCGTTTGATGCCGATGAACTGAACAAACTGGCATACTGGAATGCTACCGGCAGCGGCAAGACGCTGCTGCTGCACGTCAATATCCGGCAGTATCTGCATTATTTCCAGAACGGAAATCAAGAGGTGTATCCGGACAAGATCATTCTGCTCACCCCAAATGAGGGATTGTCACGTCAGCATATATCGGAATTGCAGCTCTCGGGGTTTGGTTTTTGCAGCCTTTTTGATAAAAACCGCAGTGTTGTCCGGGGTACTGTCGAGGTCATTGACATCAACAAGCTGGGCGATGAGATGGGGGAGAAGACGGTTGCTGTAGAAGCATTTGAGGGCAACAATCTTGTGCTGGTCGATGAGGGGCATCGTGGTACGGGAACGGCTGCAGGCGCATGGATGAGCCGTCGTGAATCGCTGGTGCGGGGCGGTTTTGCGTTTGAATATTCCGCCACATTCGGCCAGGCTGTGGCCAAGGGGTTAACAGTACTCAAGGCAGAAGAGGATCTGCGCAAGAAGAAATCCAAAGCGCTTTTTGACACCACCAACCTGAAAAAACTGGAGGAGGTTCAAAAGCAGCAGTTGGTCCTGACAAGCGACGAAAAGCGGAAGGCTCGGTCGCTTGCGACCCGTGAAATTTATGCCAAGAGCATTCTCTTTGACTACTCCTACAAGTTTTTCTATGAGGATGGCTACGGAAAAGAGTCACTGATCCTTAATCTGAAAGAGAAGGCTTATTCCGATGAGGATATTGCCCGACAATACTTTACGGCATGCCTGCTGAGCTTTTATCAGCAGCAATATCTCTGGAATGCACATCGGGTGAAGCTGACCGATTTCAATATTGAAAAGCCGCTCTGGATTTTTGTCGGAAATACAGTCGTCGGTGAAGATTCTGACATACTCAATGTCTTGCAATTCCTGGCCGGTTTATTGAATGATGAGGCAAAAACCAAGGTCTGGATCAATGAACTGTTGACAAATACTGCACGTTTGCTGGATGAAAAGGGGCGCAATATTTTTCATGACCGGTTTACCCCATTGATGCAGAGCAATGCTGATGAGCTCTACGGCGACATCCTCAGGAAGCTGTTCAATTGTGATGCTCCGCAACGGCTGAAGCTCGTCAACCTGAAGAGCAGCAAGGGGGAACTGGCATTGCGTGTAGGTGATGCGGAACCGTTTGGGCTGATCAATATTGGTGATGATGCCGGTTTCTTCAAGGAAGCTGAAAATCTATCATCGTTCGATACCGAATCGGATGACTTTGGTGGATCGATGTTCGGGACGCTCAACACCAAAGAGAGTCGGTTGCATGTGCTGATAGGTTCACGGAAATTCACGGAAGGGTGGAGTAGTTGGAGAGTTTCCACTATGGGACTGCTCAATATGGGCAAGGGTGAGGGGTCTCAAATCATCCAGTTGTTCGGTCGTGGCGTGAGGTTGAAAGGCAGGGATTACTCCCTTAAGCGCAGCACACCGGGCCAGCGGCCTAAAGGTCTCCATTTGGAGAGGCTGGAAACGCTGAACATCTTCGGTGTGAATGCCGGGTATATGGCCACCTTCAAGGAGTACCTGAAAGAGGAGGGGGTCACCACTTCTGATGAGATGATTGAACTGGATTTCAAAACCCGCTCCAATCTGCCGAACAGCAAGCTAAAGACGCTGGCGCTTAAGGATGGTTATAAGGACAATCAGCTCAAAGGATTCAAACGCACCCACTTCCCCTGGCTTTACGAAGTGCCAGCCGAGTTTACAGGGAAGGTCAAAACTCCTCATATCGATCTTGATTTGTATCCAAAGATTGAAGCGATGAGCTCGAAGGATAAAGCCTCTGCTGTTCAGGAGATCACTACCCGGAACATGGGAAAGATTGCCTGTGAGACCATGGCTCTTTTCGATTTTGACCGGATCTATCTGGCGGTTCAGAGGTTCAAATACGAACACAGTTGGAGCAACCTGCGCCTGGAGCGGAAACGCGTGGAAGAGTTCTGCCTGAACCACAATGAGTGGTATACCCTTTACATTCCCCAAGCAGAGCTGGCCATTGGGAGTATTGCTGACATCGGTAAACAGGAAGATATACTCATCCGTTTGCTTCAGGATTATACCGACCGTTTTTACAAGTCACTGAAAACAGCTTATGAGGGGCAGTTCTATGCTATCGTGAATGTCGAGGCTGATGATGATGCCTTGCTGAAAGTCTATCACTTCGATATCGACAACTCCGATGATGGGGAGGCCTACGAGAAAAAAATCAAGGCACTTCAGCTACTGGTGAATGATGGTAAGATAGGCGAAGCAAGTAAGTGGAGTGCCGGGCAGATGGTTGCCATTTGTTTTGATAGCCATCTCTACTATCCATTGTTTGGCGGATTGTTCGACGGCGCTGTTCCATTGAAAATGCGGCCACTGGCATTCGATGCTCCAGGCGAGCTACAGTTTGTTCGTGACCTTGAGGCGTTCTATAAATCAACAATGGGGCAGGAAGTTATTGGCAAGCGTAGCCTCTATCTGCTTCGCAATGCCGACACCAAAGCCAAAGGACTTGGCTTTGCCATGGCAGGTAACTTCTATCCTGATTTTCTGCTCTGGCTGGTGGATGATAGTTCCGGTGAACAATGGCTGAATTTTATCGATCCCAAAGGGTTACGTCAAATGAACCTGACCGATCCCAAGCTTGGCCTTTACAAAGAGGTTAAGGTGATTCAGGAGAAGCTCGGTGATCCTAAACTGACACTGAACGCATTTATCGTTTCCGCAACTCCTTTTGAAAGCCTGCTTAACGTCTCATGCAAGCAACATGATCTGGAAGAGCGGAATGTGCTGTTTATGTCGGATGGCGGAGCAGTGTATTTGAGAAAGATGTTTGAGCGGGTTGGTGGGTATTAACTTATGTAATTGAGATAATTTATTAAAAAAGATATGGGGAAGGGAGGCGGACTTGAGGACGTAGTGCAAAAAGTGAAATCAATTCTTAAAGATATAAGTCGGTAGTATTAATTGGTGAATTATTGTACAATAGGCCATGACTGAAGAACGACATGAGAGCATTCGATCGGTCTGCACTCTATTAGATCAGGGGGAGTATGATAATGCCTCTTACCTTATTGATTCGGATTACCCTTTCATTCCAATAAAGAAAAACTCCCGTACCTATACCCCTCGCGAAATGACAAAAGTATTTTTGCGAGATGGTTTTATTGATCGTTATCGTGGTACGCATTTGGTTTATCCGCCCGTACTTCGTGTTATTTCCCATAATTTGCCAAAGTCATTTCCTTATCACAATAATTGGAAGATGGACGAAGGACATTTCGCTTACTGGGAATTATTTCCAACTATCGATCATATTGTCCCGGTATCGCGCGGTGGCGAGGACATTGAGAGTAATTGGGTATGCTGCTCAATGATTACCAATAGCATTAAGTCAAATTGGCTTCTTGAGGAGCTTGAATGGACCCTTAAAGAACCCGGCAACCTGACAGATTGGGATGGTATGATCTCATGGTTCATTCAACACATAAGCTCAAAGCCTGAACTGCTCAAGATCCCATATATCAAAAGCTGGTACTATACCGCAAAAGAAGTTATGTGACTCGTCTGATAATCTCAAAATCCAGAAATGGAGAGGAAAGGTAAAGGGGGGAGCTTGGGGAGGTTGTTCAATAAACGAAGAATCATGGATTTGAAGCAATGAAAATAATATTGAGTCGTGAGATGGACCCCGATTATTAGACAGTGATTTAAGTTGGTAACTTGCTCAAAATGAAGGAGCAAGTATGAGTGAAAAGAAGCGGAAAAGCTTCAGTGCCGACTTCAAGGCCAAGGTGGCATTGGAA
>JAAXWO010000016.1 GCA_013334965.1 Chlorobiaceae bacterium
TGTTGAGGTCTTTTACCAATGAGCCCATGCGCTGTTTGAGGAAGTCGATGCCTTTTCCGTCGAGGGCTGAAATACCGATCACTTCGGCGCTGGTTTCCTGCTGCACTTTTTCTGTCAGCGCTTCGCCTGAGTCTATCCGGTCGATCTTGTTGGCTACGGCGATAAACCTGGCGTTCGGATGGGTTTGCCTTAACTCACGGATGTCGGCGATCTCTTCTTCGAGCTTGTCGGTGCCGATGTCGAAGAGGTAGAGAATCAGGTCGGCTTCGGCCATTTTCATCCGGCTGCGGCGGATGCCTTCGTGTTCGATCTCTTCGCCGGTTTCGCGCAGGCCTGCCGTGTCGGTCAGGCGGAACATGGGGGACTTGGGGACGTTGCTCGATAACCGAATAAGCCCTATTCAAAATCAACCAAAAATCAAATCTATTTCCCGATACAAAACCGCGAGAAAATCGTATTGAGTATCTCCTCGTTTACCACCTTACCCGTAATCTCCCCGACATAATCCAGCGCGGAGCGCAGTTCAAAGGCGATCAACTCTGTTTCGGACTCCCCAGCGATCAACTCGCTGGCGTTCTGCAGGGCGTCGGCGGCGTTGCGGAGGGCTTCGTAGTGGCGGAGGCTGGTGATGAGGACGCTGGCTTCGTGGAGTTTGTTGAGCTCTTTTACCAATGAGCCCATGCGCTGTTTGAGGAAGTCGATGCCTTTTCCGTCGAGGGCTGAAATACCGATCACTTCGGCGCTGGTTTCCTGCTGCACTTTTTCTGTCAGCGCTTCGCTTGACTCTATCCGGTCGATCTTGTTGGCTACGGCGATGAACCTTGCGTTCAGATGGGTGTCCTTTAAATCCCTGATGTCGGCGATCTCTTCTTCGAGCTTGTCGGTGGCGATGTCGAAGAGGTAGAGGATCAGGTCGGCTTCGGCCATTTTCATCCGGCTGCGGCGGATGCCTTCGTGTTCGATTTCTTCGCCGGTTTCGCGAAGTGGGACTTGGGGACGTTGCTCGATAACCGAATAAGCCCTATTCAAAATCAACCAAAAATCAAATCTATTTCCCGATACAAAACCGCGAGAAAATCGTATTGAGTATCTCCTCGTTTACCACCTTCCCCGTTATCTCACCGACATAATCCAGCGCTGAGCGGAGTTCAAAGGCTATCAGTTCGGTTTCGGACTCCCGAGTTATAAGCTCTTCCGCGTTCTGCAGGGCGTCGGCGGCGTTGCGGAGGGCTTCGTAGTGGCGGAGGCTGGTGATGAGGACGCTGGCTTCGTGGAGTTTGTTGAGGTCTTTTACCAATGAGCCCATGCGCTGTTTGAGGAAGTCGATGCCTTTTCCGTCGAGGGCTGAAATACCGATCACTTCGGCGCTGGTTTCCTGCTGCACTTTTTCTGTCAGCGCTTCGCTTGACTCTATCCGGTCGATCTTGTTGGCTACGGCGATAAACCTGGCGTTCGGATGGGTTTGCCTTAACTCACGGATGTCGGCGATCTCTTCTTCGAGCTTGTCGGTGGCGATGTCGAAGAGGTAGAGGATCAGGTCGGCTTCGGCCATTTTCATCCGGCTGCGGCGGATGCCTTCGTGTTCGATCTCTTCGCCGGTTTCGCGAAGGCCGGCGGTGTCGGTCAGGCGGAACATCGTCTTGTCGTATATGAAGCACTCTTCGATGTAGTCGCGTGTCGTGCCGGGCATGTGGCTGACGATGGCGCGCTCCTGGCCGAGCAGGGTGTTGAGCAGCGTGGACTTTCCGGCATTCGGGCGTCCGGCGATCACGGTCGCGACCCCTTCGCTGAGCAGGCGGCCGTGCTGGTATGAGTCGACGAGTTTGTCCACTTCACGCCTGAGGGTATCGATCTGGGCGGAAAGCTCTTCTCGGCTCTGGAACTCCACATCCTCTTCACTGAAGTCGAGTTCGAGTTCGATCAGGGCGCAGGAGCGGAGGAGCTGCTCTCTAAGGTCGCCGAGCTTTTCGGAGAGGTCGCCCTTCATCTGGGTGACTGCGGTGCGGTAGGCCGATTCGGAGCGGGCGTGGATCATTTCGCCGATCGCTTCGGCCTGCAGGAGATCGATGCGGCCGTTGAGGAATGCGCGCCGGGTGAACTCGCCGGCTTCGGCAAGCCGACATCCGTTGTCGAGCAGGAGTTTCAGCACTTGCCTTACCACCACCGGGCCGCCGTGGCAGGTGAATTCGACCATGTCTTCGGCAGTGAAAGAGAGCGGGGCGCGGAAGACCAGGGCGATGACCTCGTCGACCAGTTCGTCGCCGTCGTACAACCGGCCGAAATGGGCGGTGTAGCCGGGCGAGGTGGCCAGCGACGGCCCTCCGCCGTTAACCTTACGGAACACCCTGTCGGCCAGTTCATGCACGCCCTTGCCGCTGATGCGCACGATGGCGAGCGCGCCTACGCCCACTGGTGTGGCTACGGCAGCGATTGGGTCGCACTGTTGGGGCTGAAGCGATACAGACTGGGACATGGTAACAAATGAAGGGTTACAGGGGCCTTACGGTGACCTGGTCGGGCAACATGCCATCGGGAAGCTGCACGAGCGATACGATCAGGCGTGCGACATCGTCACACTGCATGGTTTTTTTGGGTTGGAGCCCGGCGTGGTCGAAAAACTCCGTGTTGACCGAGCCCGGATTGATGCAGAGCACCCGGATGCCGAACTCACGCAGCTCCTCCATGAGCGATTCGGAGAAGCCGTTGACGGCAAATTTCGATGCGCAGTAAGCCGTTCCCCCCTTGATGCCCCGCTTGCCGGCGACAGAACCGACGTTGACGATCGTGCCGCTCCGGCCCGCTTTCATCGACGGAACCACTTTACGTGTGCAGAGGAACATCGCCGTGAGGTTGGTGTCGATAAGGCGGCGCCACTCAGCGGGATCGATCGTCTCGACATCGCTGAAAAAGCCGAACCCGGCGTTATTGACCAGCAGATCGATGTGGCCATGCCTTCCGAGAACGGCTGCGAAGGCTCGATCGACGTCCTCGTCGCGGGTCACATCGGTCGGCAGCCAGTGGAAACGGGCGTGTCCGAGTTCGCTCTTCCGGCGGCTGAGGCCGAAAACTTCCGCGCCCGCGTCGAGCAGGGCGTTCGACACTTCGAGCCCTATACCGGAGCTGGAGCCGGTCACTACCGCTATTTTTCCTGCAAGAACCATACTCGCCCTCCTGTTGTCGTGCATCTCACCTGATGATCAAAGGTAAAGAATATCGCTGCTAAATGGTAACTTCAGGTCAATCCAACAACCCCGTGAAACCATGATCAGAAAAGAGAACCCGTCGATCGCCGAACTGAAGGATGCCGTCGTCAACCATCAGGCAGTAACGCCTGCCGACCATTTCGACCGGGTGGTGAACCTGGTCAGGGTGCTGCGCTCCGAGTGCCCGTGGGACCGCAAGCAGACCCCGGAGTCACTCGCCCATCTGCTGCTCGAAGAGAGCTACGAACTGGTGCACGCCATCGACGATGGAGACGACGTCGAGCTCAAGAAAGAGATCGGCGACCTCTTCCTGCACCTCTGTTTCCAGGTTTCACTGGCGGACGAGGAGGGCAAGTTCTCGTTCACCGATGTCTTCGAGGCGCTCTGCCACAAGCTCATCACCCGCCACCCGCACGTGTTCGCCGACACCCTGGCTGAAACCGAACAGGATGTGCTCGGCAACTGGGAGAGCATCAAGATGAAGGAGGGGCGCAAGAGCCTGCTCGACGGGGTGCCGAAGGCGATGTCGGAGCTGCTGCGGGCATACCGCGTGCAGAAGAAGGTGGCCGGTGTCGGCTTCGACTGGCCGAGCGACGAGGGGGTGCTCGACAAACTGGCCGAGGAGATCGCTGAACTGAGGAACGCAGACAGCGACGCCGGGCGTGAGGATGAGTTCGGCGACCTGCTCTTCACCATCGTCAATTACAGCCGCTTCATCAACGCCAACCCCGAAGACGCGCTGCGCAAGGCGACCAACAAGTTCATGGGTCGCTTCAGGAAGGTCGAGGAGCTGGTGCAGGCCTCGGGCCGCGACTGGAAGGAGTTCACTCCGGAAGAGCTCGACGCCTTCTGGAACAGGGCGAAAAAAGAGCTGTAAAGCGTTATCATTCCTGCTTTTCCCGGTGAGTCGTGCAATTATGAGGTTGTACCCTGTAATCGCATGGCTGCCTGGCATACCCGTTGGTCATCCTTGCTGTTTTGGAATATCATTCCGTGATTTGCGTGGGTGAATCCGTGACATCGACAGAATACCTGCAGATCACCCTATGGCCTGCAGGAACCTGCCTGCGGAGGCGAGGTAATCGTCGTTCGGGCCGTGAACGCCCTGGAAGGGGAGGATTTCAACCGGCAAACCGGAGTCGCGAAGTCTTGTCGAGTCGTCATCAAAGCTCTGCAACGGGTAGAGGCTGTCGCGGTTGCCTCGAGCGATATGGACTTTCCGCATCCGGTCCAGCGCCTGATGTTCAGGGGGAATGTCGCCGCCGAGGAGCATGACTCCGGCGACATCATGCTTGCCGAGCAATGCTGAACGACAGGCCATGCCGGTGCCTTGCGAGAAACCGTGCAGCACGATGGTGCCGTTGACGGGGTACCCATTAATGATGCGATCGAGCACGACATCTACATACCGTACGTTTTCGGCGATGCGCAGTTCGCGGTCGCGCCGGGTCATCCAGCAAGCCCCGAGCTCCCCTTTTGCATTCCTGAATGGGTGCAGGGCTTCGACCGAGCAACAAATCCAGCGTTCGCTTCCGGATATCTGTTTCAGGATCGCCATTTCATCTTCGGCGGTCTGACCGTAACCGTGAAAACCGGCAAAAACAGGAAACGGCCCCTCCCCCGCCGGGGATTCGACGAGGTAGCGTCCGCTGATCGTAATTTCGAGATGCTGTTCCTGCATGGCTTGTCTTTCGTGGAAACAGGAGAATGGTCCGCAGAACCGGCCTCTCCCATTGGTCGGGGAGGCCGGTGGCGGAAGGCGTCAGGCTCCGATAAGGCGGAGGATGCCGTTCATCGGAATAGGTGACCACTCGGGGCGGTTGTTCAGCTCGTAGTTGAGCTCGTAGATCGCCTTGTTCATCAGGTAGCCGCGCAGCAGCAGTTCGCGCTGGCGCGCATCGCCAGGAATCAGATCCCTGCCTTTTGTCTTTTCGGTATAGACGTCGATGAAGTGCTGGCCGACGTAGAAGCTCCAGAGTTCAGCCCAGGGCTGAAGCATCTTGCGGTCTTCAGGCCGGATGGACTGGTTTTGCATCAGCACGTTGAACGCAGCATAATCGAACGAACGCAGCATACCGGCAAGGTCGCGGTATACCGAGCGTTTGATCTTGCGTTCCGACAGGGATCTGGCCGGTTCGCCTTCGAAATCGAGGATCACGAAATCGTTGCCGGTGTAGAGCACCTGGCCGAGGTGATAGTCGCCGTGTATCCTGATCTTGACCGTATCGATCTTCTCTTTCCGGATAGGTTCGAACTGGTGGAGGATATCCTTTTCCCTCGAAAGCAACTCGCGGGCGAGCTCCATTGCCGATTCAGGAACCGAATTCATGCTCTCCCTGAGGAAGATCATGTTGCGCTTGACCTGCTCGGTCATCGCCTGGTAGATGGAGCGCTGGTAGAGCGTAGTGAACGACTCGGGGGCAAACTCCGGCTCGGAGTTGAGGGAGCCGAGCGCGCTGTGCATCCCGGCGGTGCGTTCAGCGAGTTTTTCTACCATCTCAAGGTAGAACTCGCCGATAAGCTCGTGCATGATCTCCGGAATCGGAAGCGCCTCGCCGGACAGGCGGGGCAGCGCCGGGGGCACGATGCCTTTCGAACTGCGGGACAGCACGTCTTCAAAGTAGCGAAGCACATAGTCGAGGCTCAGCTGCCATCCGTCGCCTTCGTTCGGCACGAAATTCTGAAGCACGCCGAGCGAGTAGCGATCCTTGTAGGTCTTCGCATAATCGATCGAGCCGAGGTAGAACGGGAGGTTTTTGAAGCTGGTGTGGTCGGTCAGTTTACGGCTCATCTCGATTTCTGGAGCCGTGCCGACGTCGATCTTGCGGTAGAGCTTCAGGCAGAGATGGTCGCCGAATTTCATTGAGGAGTTGCTCTGTTCAAGGCCAAGCAGCGTAGAGTGAAGCTCTTCGCCCTCGCTCTTCTTGTAGAACGACTCAAGCTTATTGCCGATCTCAGCGGAAATTACGCCGGTTTCTCCCTGCCATGCCCCCTGATTCAGGATGAGGCCAAGGAGATGTTTGCGGAAACCGGCATCGCTCGAAGCGTCGCAGAGGAAGCCCTCCTTGCCGCCCATTTCGACGCGTGCCACGACGTGACGCCGGAACATTTCGTCGTTACGGTCGACCTTGTCTGCCGGAAGGAACTGGAGCGGCATCTGGTAGAACTCGTTTTCGCCGCTCGGATAGTATACTTCGGTAACGACAATAGCGGCATCGTCAAGGCCGGTTACAGGCACCCTGTCAACCAACCGTATGCGTATGACGTTCCTTGCCTTGCCGCCAAACCAGCGCGAAGCCTTATAGAATTGCGGCAGAAGCACGGTTTCAAGCTTTTCGAGGCTGCGACCCCTGAAAATCCCTTCCCATCCCTCAACCGTCAGGGCCGTCTTGTCAATCCGTTCGTTTTCCCCCTCTTCAGCCGCCGACTTGACCAGCTTGAGCCAGAAATAGCCGTATGGCCCGAGCGCGACCATGTAGGGTGCCTTGCGGACCTTCGGGAAACGGTTCATGCTGAAGATCTCTTCGGGCACGCAACCTTCGTATTTCGAAAGGTCTACGGCCACGGCCTGTGCGTTGCGCGAAAGGTTGATCACCGACAGGATGGTCTCATCCTCATAGGTACGGATGAATATGAGTACCTTGGGGTTGCTGACTTCAAGGAACTCGATGCTGCCGCGATTGAAGGCCTTGAAACGGCGCGCGGTGAAGATCGTGTGGCGCATCCACCAGAGCAGGGAGTTCATGTTGCTCTCCTGCACCTCGACGTTGACCGCCTCGTAGTGGTACTCGGGGTCGATGATCACCGGCAGCAGCAGCTTCTGGGGATTGGCACGAGAGAACCCTGCATTACGGTCGGCGTTCCACTGCATCGGGGTGCGGACTCCGTCGCGGTCGCCGAGATAGAAGTTGTCTCCCATACCGATCTCGTCACCATAGTAGAGTACCGGAGTGCCGGGCAATGAGAGCAGCATGATGTTCATCAGCTCTATGCGGCGGCGGTCGTTCGACATGAGCGGAGCCAGGCGGCGGCGGATGCCGAGGTTGATGCGGGCCTTGGGGTCGTTGGCGTAGACGCGGCGCATGTAGTCGCGCTCCTCGTCGGTCACCATTTCGAGCGTCAGTTCGTCATGGTTGCGCAGGAACGACGCCCACTGGCAGCTCTCGGGGATCTCCGGGGTCTGTTCGAGGATGTCGATGAGCGGAAAGCGGTCCTCCATGGCCAGCGCCATGTACATGCGCGGCATGAGCGGAAAATGGAAGTTCATGTGGCACATGTCGCCCTTGCCGAGGTAGGCCGCCGAATCCTCGGGCCACTGGTTCGCTTCGGCCAGAAGCATCCTGTTGGGGTAGTTGGTGTCCACGTAGGTGCGCAGCTTCTGCAGGAACTCGAACGTTTTCGGAAGGTTCTCGCAGTTGGTGCCTTCGGCTTCGTAGAGGTAAGGCACTGCATCGAGCCTCAGGCCGTCCACGCCCATGCCGAGCCAGAAGTCGAGTACGTCGAGCAGGGCCTGGTGCACAGCAGGGTTCTCGAAGTTCAGGTCGGGCTGGTGATGGAAGAAGCGGTGCCAGAAGTACTGGCCAGCAACAGGGTCCCATGTCCAGTTGGAAGCCTCGAAATCCTGGAAGATGATCCTGGTCTCGGAGTACTTGTTCGGGTCGTCGCTCCAGACGTAGTAGTCTCGCTCCGGCGATCCTGCCGGCGCCTTGCGGGCCTTTTTGAACCACTCGTGCTGATCCGAGGTGTGGTTGACCACCAGCTCGGTGATGACCTTGATGCCGCGACGGTGCGCCTCGTCGAGAAACTCCCGGAAGTCCTGGATCGTTCCGTAATCCGGATTCACTGACATGTAATCGGCGATATCATAGCCATCGTCACGAAGCGGCGACGGGTAGAACGGCAGGATCCAGATGGCGGTGACGCCGAGGCTTTCCAGGTAGCCGAGCTTGCTTTTCAGTCCCTGGAAATCTCCGATACCGTCGTTATTGCTGTCGCAGAAAGTTTTGACATGGAGCTCGTAGATAACGGCGTCCTTATACCAGAGGTGTTCCGGCTGGTAGCTCTTCATGGCTTTGGCTTTAGACATGGGTAATAATAAATGCGATGCGTTGTGTTATGATGGCAGTATGACTCTGAAAATATGCGCCGGCATGACGGCAGGATTAAGCTCGATAAAATTCCACTCGCCGTGCCATTCGTAGCTTCGGCCGGTGAGCTGTTCCTCGACCGTGAACACATGGGTGTGAGGCAAGCCAAAAAGTTCGAGAGGGAATCGCAACCAGCCCCCGCGGGTGTTCCTGTCGTCGAGGTTGACGACCGTGAGGATGACGTTGCTTCCGTCGAGCGAGCGTTTCACGTAGCCGATGATCTGCTCCTGCTCCCGGCCCTGTCCTGCGTCTATCCGCACGAAAGTTATATCGGCGGTCTGCTGGAGGGCTGGATTGGCCTTCCTGATCCGGTTGACCATGGCGATCTCCAGACGGATGTTTCCGGGTCTGTCGAGATCCCATTTCTTGATCTCGTACTTTTCCGAGTCGAGATACTCCTCCTTGCCGTGGGCAACAGGCACGTGCTCGCAAAGCTCATAGGCCGGTCCGTACATGCCGTAGTTCGATGAGAGCGTCGAGGCGAGAATGAACCGGATGACGAACTTGGCCCGGTTTCCGCCCTGCAGCTCCTCATGCAGGATGTCAGGCGTGTTCGGCCAGAAGTTCGGGCGCATGTACTCCCTGATCTCCGTAGTGGTGAGCTCGGTGAGGTACTCCTGAAGCTCATGCTTGGTGTTGCGCCAGGTGAAGTAGGTGTATGACTGGCTGTACCCGGCTTTGGCAAGGCGCGCCATCAGCTTGGGACGGGTGAACGCCTCGGCAAGGAAGACGGTATCGGGATGTGCGTCACGGATGGAGCCGATGGCCCATTCCCAGAACGGGAAGGCTTTGGTGTGGGGATTGTCAACGCGGAAAATTTTTACCCCTTTGCCAATCCAGAACAGGAAAACATCCCTGAGGGCGACCCAGAGGTTCTGCCAATCCTTTGACTCGAAGTCGATCGGAAGGATATCTTCGTAACGCTTCGGGGGGTTTTCGGCGAACTGCACCGTTCCGTCCGGACGCCAGCGGAACCACTGCGGATGCTCAAGCACCCAGGGATGGTCCGGCGAACACTGGAAGGCGATGTCGAGCGCCACAGAAATGCCGTTTCGCTCCGCTTCCTGCACAAAGGCTTCAAAGTCTTCAATCGTACCGAGTTCAGGATGCACGGAGGTGTGGCCGCCATCAGGGCTGCCAATCGCCCAGCAGCTTCCCGGTTCGTCATGCCCGGCGACAAGCGAGTTGTTTTTGCCCTTTCGTTTGGCCAGGCCGATCGGATGGATCGGCGGCAGGTAGACCACGTCGAAACCCATCTGTGCGATGCGGGGCAACAGGATCATGCAGTCGTTGAAGGTGCCGTGTTTTCCGGGCTCGTGCGACCACGACCGGGGAAAAAACTCGTACCATGAACTGAACCCTGCCTTTTTCTGGTCGACCTGAAGCAGGAGCACCTTTTCGTACGTGCTCGCCATGGTGCGTTCGGGGCTGCGACGCATCGCTGCCGAAAGCTCTTCGCCGAAAGCTGCCTCGACGGCCTTTTCAAGCCCGCCGACGGAGAGAAGCCCAACGTTATGGTGCAGTGTGCCTGCATCCTCGTCCTTTGCCCTCGCGGCGCCGAGTTCAACGATGGTCGCTCCGATCCGTAAGTCGAGACCCACGTCCTGACCGGCGTCGAGCTTCTTCCTGAGCCCCTTCTGCCATGTCTGGAAATGGTCGACCCAGGCCTGGACGGTGTACTCGTACATGCCCGGAGCTCCGACTTCGAACGTGGCCGTCCAACGGTCGTTGAAGGTAGGGGTCATCGGTTCGGCTGTCCACTCCTGATCGGGCCGCCTGCGGTACAGGAGTTCGGCAACGATGGTGTCTGCACCGTCGGTGAAAATATCGGCTTCAACGGTCACCCTGTCGCCATCGACCCGTTTTGCAGGGAACCGGCCTCCGTCGATTTCAGGAGAGACATGCTCAATGACTACTCTTCGACGTCCGTCGAATTGCTGATCCGGACGAATTGGGGCTGGTAGTATAAAATCTGGTTTCATAGGTTGCAATATGTGGAACTTCCGGCCCGTTCCTTCGGAAACACCGCACAGGAGATGCTCTCCGGCATGACCAGACAGGAGTATCCGTGAAGAATCCGGACCAACCTGTGCATTTAATTATAAAAATATGAAATGTAGCATTCTTTTCGCCGGAGGGAGCATCTAATTTCTTTTACTTCCCAAAAACTTCCAGCCCCGGCCCCGTTTGATTTGATCGAAAAAAATCATTCCTTTCGTGAACAGTTTTTCATCAAGATCTGAACCCATACAGCCATGTTCGAAGCCGAAAAAGACCGCCTGCACGCCATCAACCACCGTCTGGATCAGTTACGGGGGTATCTTTAACATAGATGAACGCCAAGAAAAGGTAAGCGACCTGGAGAAAGTCACTGCTGCACCCGACTTCTGGAACGACCAGAAAGCCGCGCACGAAGTTCTCAAGGAGCTCAACGAAAACAAATCCTGGACCGAGGCCTACGAGCGAATTCAGACCGCTGCCCACAACGCCTCTGAAGAGATCATCATCGCCATCGAACTCGAAGACGAGTCGCTGGTTGAGGATCTCGACGCGACGCTCGACAGGCTCGACAGCGAGATCTCCGCGATGGAGTTCCGCAACATGCTCTCCGGAAAGGACGATGCAGGCAACGCCATGATCATCATCCACGCCGGCGCCGGTGGGACGGAAGCACAGGACTGGGCGGAGATGCTCTACCGGATGTACATGCGCTGGGCCGAACGGAAAGGGTTCAAGGTCTTCACCGACGACTACCAGGAGGGAGACGGCGCAGGCATAAAATCAGCTACGCTCGAAATCATCGGGCAATATGCCTACGGATACCTCAAGGCCGAAAACGGCGTGCACCGCCTCGTCAGGGTGTCGCCCTACGATTCGAACGCACGGCGGCACACCTCGTTCGCAAGCGTCTTCACCTATCCGGAAGCCCCGCCGGACGTCGAAATCGAGGTTCGCAAGGAGGATCTCGAACTCTCGACCTTCCGAAGCGGCGGCAAGGGCGGCCAGAACGTGAACAAGGTCGAAACCGCGGTCCGCATCAAGCACCTCCCCACGGGCATCGTGGTCGGCTGCCAGGAGGAGCGTTCGCAGTTCCAGAACAGGGAGCGCGCCATGAAGATGCTCATGGCCCAGCTTTACCAGCGCAAGCGCGAAGAGGAAGAGGCGCAGAAGCGGGAGATCGAGGGCAAGAAAAAGAAGATCGAGTGGGGCAGCCAGATCCGCAGCTACGTGCTCGACGACCGTCGCATCAAGGACCACCGCACCAACTACGAGCGGTTCGACGTGGAAAACGTGCTCGATGGAGACCTCGACGAGTTCATCCAGCGCTACCTCTCAGAGTTCGGCAACTGACAGGGACAGCCATGACCCCGCCTCAACGCCGCACCCTGAAGTTCGGCATCGTCACCGACATACACTACGCACCCGAAGAGAGCGCCGCTGCCGACACCACGGCCTGCGACCTCGACGGGTGCATATCGCTCTGGAAAGAGGCGGGAACGGATTTCGTCGTGCAACTCGGCGATCTCATCAGCCGCGAAGGTCCGGAAGCCGAAACCGACCTGCTCACCGTCAGCAGGATGCTCTCCCGATATCCCGGCCCGATGATGCACGTCGCAGGCAACCACTGCCTCGCCGTAGCGCCTGAAAGGTTTTTCAGGATCATGGGGCTCCCTGCGCCCAGCTACTCTTTCGCAGCAGGCGGCATCCGCTTCATTGCTCTGCATGCCATGGATGTATCCGTGTTCTCGGAGCCGGTTAACGATGCCGACCGGCAGATGCTCATGCACTACCGGGACGAACTTCAGGCGCCCTTCTACTGCGGAGCGGTCGGCACCCGGCAACTCGAGTGGCTGGTCACGGAGCTCGATGCATCAGCAGGAAACAGTGAGCCGGTCATCGTGCTCTCGCACCTCCCGCTGCTCGAAGAGACCACCGACGCGAAGCACGGCCTGCTCTGGAACCACGAGGCCGTCACGGAGATACTTTTCAGGTACGCCAACGTCAGGGCATGCTTCAGCGGCCACTACCATCCCGGAGGCTATGCTCTCCGTCACGGCATCCATTTCATCGTGGTTCCCGGGTTCGTCGCTCGTAACGAGCCCCCGTTCTTCCACTGCGGCACCGCTGAAATCTCCGAAGGCAGGCTTCGCATCAGGGCCAATGACAGCAGTGTGCTGCACGACCTCGAGTTCAGCCTCCAACCAGCTCCCGCACCACCACGTCGATGCTCCGCCGGTTCGTCAGCATCCATGGATGCAGCAGCACCGGAAGCCTGACCTCTGTGAACCCAGGCATTATTGAACTTGTGGCAGGAACGATGGACAGGTCGAAGGGCGTCCACATCGAAACAGGCCTGAGGCTTTTCAGGATCCCGGCATCACGGTTCAGGTCGTTGAGAAAATCGGATCCGGGGCGCATCTGCACTGCTCCCCTGTGGGGAAATGCATAGGCGAGCAGGCTTCCGTTATGCGGAGCCGAAAGGGTGATGAACCTGTCGACCCGTCTGATACCGTCAAGCTTCTGCAGATAGTAGCGGCACACGAGACCGCCCATGCTGAAGCCGATCAGGGAAAACCTGTCATCCCCGGACAAGTGCCGCTCCACATACTCCTGCAATCGAAGGGCAAGATGATCAACTCCTTTACTTCCGCTGCTCGGCTTCAGATCAGGCATGTAGGTGGTGAATCCGTGCCCGGTCAGGCAATCAGACATCTTCCGGAAAACTTCGCCGGCATCAAAAATTCCGTGTACGAGCACGACGTTACCAGACCTGATGACGTCACTCCCCATTACGGTACCGAATAGTCAGGAGTTTGTCCGGCGCCATGTTTTGTCGCCTCGGTGTTGAGGAAAAAGAGCACCGCCATGGTCTGGGAGTAGGCAAAAAAGAGGTCATAGACGATTTTGGTGGCGACCTGCACGACCAGCACGTTCGGCAACAGGATCATGACAGGCTGGATGGCGCTTATGAAGACGACGTAGAAAAGGACAAACACCACATGAAAGCCGAACACCCTCCACCACTGACCCTTGACCAGACCTTTGGAGAGGTCGAGGGCTGCCTTTCCGGAGAGGCCCCTGAGGGAGACGGCCATAAGGAGAAAGCTGTAGTAGAAGGCCCACATGATTCCAGGCACGATGAGAAGAAGCGTCATCCCCATCACGATCAGGCTCGCAAGAAGCGAGGTCACGACCGATGGAGCCCATCTGGACAGAGAGTGACGGAAAGCCTCCGGCCATGGCATCGGGTTGCCGTCCAGCGATGACTCGATCAGCCGGAAGAGCGCCATGAACGAAATGCTCCTGAAAAGAATATCCATAACCACGGAAAAGGTGGTAAAGGGACCCATGCCGCGGGCGCTTGCCGACATGGCCGTTTCACTGGCCGGGATCAGCGTGCGGATAAGGTCGAGCGGAATGGCGATCATCAGTACGACAGGCAGTATGGAACGGAAATTTCTCCGGTACATGTTCCAGCCGATCGCGATCAGCCTGTCGAGTTCAATCTTGCCGCCGGTAATTTCAGCATGCATGGAAGTCACGTCCTGGCTCATGGGTCCAACTCCCTGTCGATTCGTTATTGATGAGGACTCACCAGCTTTCGCGGTGAATCTTTTCCGGTCTGTATTTGTCGATCGGCGGCTTCGAGGCCTTCGGATGGCCGAGGGGAATGACGTTCAGGGGAATCACTCCGTCCGGAATGTTCAGGATGCTCCTGACATGGGCCATCCTGTCCTCGTAAGGATAAGCCGCTACCCACACGGCACCCAGGCCAAACGCCTCAGCAGCCAGCAGGATATTTTCGCTCGCACAGGTAGCGTCGACGACGGCAAGTTCGACGCTCTGGCCGTTTGCCTCTTCCGGCAAAGCACATACGGCGATCGCCGCCGTTGCCGTGGCGAGCATCTTGCCGTAAGGCAGGCCTTCGCTGAGCCTGTCGAGAGTTTCGCGCCCGGTCAGGACGATAAACGACCACGGTTGCATGTTGCGCGCGGTCGGCGCAGACATGCCCGCCCGGACAAGGGCTTCGAGCGCATGCTCGTCTATCCCCGCATCAGTGAAGTCTCGAACGCTCCTGCGTCTGCAGATGACAGACATCGCGTCCTGTGCCATTTGTTCCTCTTTCATGTTCAGCATCTCTCTTTAACGTTTATCCTCTCAGGACAAAGCCTGGGAATCATGTCATTCGGCCCGTTCAAGCACTTCGGCAATGCGGGCGGCTGACGCTCCGTCCCATTTTTCAGGAATAAGGGTCTTGCCTGTAGGTTTGCCGGAGAGGATGACCGAGGCGCGTTCGAGAATCTCCTGCTCATCACATTCGACCAGGACGTTGGTGCCGACTTCAATGGTTGATGGACGCGCGGTGGTCTCACGCATGGTGAGACAGGGTACGTTCATGACCGTGAGCTCAGCTTCGAACTCGGAGGTGTCAGTCAGCACAAAGGCGGAATCCTTGAGCACGCGAAGCATGTCGATATAGCCGGGCATTCCGACGACCTTGATGCCGGGAATGCTGCCGAACACTTCGTGCAGGCTCTCTGCGGGTTTCGTGCCGCAGGGAAGGAGAACCGTCGTCGTTGCCGCGATCGATTCGAGGATCTTGCAGAGCGTGTCGCTGTTTTGCGCTGTTTCGGCCCGAAGCGGCATGCCGAGCAGCACCGTGACGAATTTTTTCGGCTCGAACTCAAACGAATCAAGCACGCCGGAATTGTTTGTTTGGCCGATGAGCGTCACGAGGCTGTCGATGGTGGTGTTTCCGGCAAAGAGCAGGGTGTCGTCGGCGAACCCTTCGTTAATGAGGTTGTAGATGCCGCTGTGTTCGCTGACGAAATGGAGCGTTGCGATCGCGTCGATGACGAGGCGGGTCACTTCATCGGGTTCGGTGCGGTCGTAACTGCGAAGTCCCGCGTCAAGGCTGACGACGGGAATGCCCATCCGGGAAGCGACGAGAGAGGCTGCAAGAGCTGCGCTGTCCGGTCCGCCGGGCACCACGAAGTCAGGGGCGATCTCGGTGAAAATCCGCTCAAAGGCAAACATGAGGGCGGCGGTTTCGCCTACAGGAGTCCCGGCTTCGATCGGCACGGTGCGGATTTCATCCGCGAACCCGAACGCCGCGGTAAGCGCATCGTGCTCGGCGCTGTCTCCGGGACGGAGGGCCCGAACCAGCACCGGCTCTAAAAGCGCGTTGTTCTTCAGGACGTTGACAAGCGGAGCGACATGGAGGAACGACGAGCGCTCCTGGGCAATCAAGACTATTTTTTTCACACCGAAAAGCTTTATTACATTGAGTGACTGAACGATAACCCCACAGATTTCAGGGAGACCAGACCGTATGGGAACAAGACGATTGATCACAACGGCAGCATCAGGCCTGCTGCTCATGGTCGTCCCGATCCTGTGCCTGACTGATAATACTGCCTCTGCGGATAAAAAGAAAACAATCCTTGAACATGCCGACAGCATTGAAGGTGGCGAGAAGCCCGGTCCTTCCGGAAAAAGCGTCCCTTACCGGTCGGTGACGGGCAACGTGCTGTTCACGCACGACAGGACGATGCTGAAGTGCGACAGGGCGACGGACTATCCTGAAGGCAATCGGATCGATCTCGAAGGCAACATCTTCGTCAAGGACAACACTGTCGAGACCTACGGCGATTCCGGAGTCTACCACCCGGACGACGAGACCGGAGAACTGAAGGGCAACGTCCGAGGCAGGGTGATTGACGACAGCCTCGTCACCAGGGCGAAGCGGGCGGTGTTCAACCAGAAGACGAACGAGGTCTGGCTCTATGACGAGGCGGTGGTGTGGCACCGCGGCAGGCAGCTCAGCGGCGACGTCATCAGGGTGCATGTGCACGAGGTCGCCGGCAAAAAGAAAGTTGACGAGATCCATGTGCAGGGCCATGCGTTCCTGGCGGCAAGGGATACGCTTTCGAGCACTCCTGCGATCTACGACCAGCTCTCCGCGCAGAAAATGGAGGCAACGCTGAACGACCAGTCTCGCCTCACCGGAGTCACGGCGACCGGAAAAGCCAAAAGCCTTTACCATATCTTCGACGAACACAACCAGCCATCAAGCGTGAACTTCACCGCCGGAGAGCGCATCCGCATCCATTTCAACGATGGCAAGCTAAGCAGGATCTTCGTCACCGGGAATTCAAACGGTAAAGAGTATCCGAAACGGTTGTGGAACGACAAGGGAATCAATCTCCCGGAGTTCAGGCTTCGCGACAACGAAAAACCCGTTTTCAGGCAATAAAAAAGCCTTCCTGTTGACTGGGAAGGCTTTTTCTGGTCTATACGATCTATGCGTCACTTCGCATGCGGGCAGGACCCTCCGGCGCATCCGCCACCGGATTCCGAACCTTTAGACGATTTGCTGCCGCAGTAGTCGGTGCTGTAGAAGCCCGAACCCTTGAGCACAAACCCGCCCTCGGCGCTGATGACGCGCTCGAAAGTCTCTTTGCCGCACTCGGTGCAGGTCGTCAGCGAGGGATCGGTCATGCGCTGGAAGACTTCGTATTCAAATCCACAACTGTTGCAGCGGTACTGATAGGTTGGCATACTCTTTTCCTCCGTTAAGAATCTATTTCTGGCTATTTTGATGATACATTTCTTTACGATGCAAAGGCCGGACGACCTCTGCGATGAAGGTTGTCGTATATAACTATATTTATTTTCAAATAAAAGTTTCACCGGTGATCGTAAAAACCCGCGCGGTCGTACTCCGCGAGATCAAGTACAGGGACCAGTCGAAGATCTGCCTGCTCATGACCAGGGAGTTCGGACAGGTTTCGGTGATCCTGAAAGGAGGGCGAAACCCGAAAAGCAGGATCGGCGTACTGTTCTCACCCGGCAACATCATCGATACCGTGCTGTACCGGAAAAGCACACGCGACATCCAGCTGGCGAGCGACGCAAGCCTGGTGCTCAGCCCGCTTTCGTCCGCCCCGGACCTCGACCGGTTCAGCATGCTGTACCGGGTGCTCGATCTCGCCCGCCACTCTTCCGGCACAGAGGAAAAAAACGTCCCGCTCTTCACGCTCCTGTGCACAACGATCGAGCAGCTCTGCAGGTCGAACGAAAATTTCCAGTCTATCCTCGCATGGTTCCTGCTGCGGCTCGTAGGGGTACTCGGCTTCAGCCCGTCGATCGACAGATGCGTTTTCAGCAGGGAGGAGCTGATGGAAGCCGTCAACGAATACGGGCTGCAGGAGCTTCATTTCGTGCACGATCCCGGAGGATTCGCCCTGCCCGGATCATCCCTCGCTTTCGACGCATCAATGCAGACCGTTCCTGTGAGCCGCTACCTGCTCATCCGCGCGCTTTCCGCGAGCGGGGTCTGCACCCACCCCGACGCCTGCGCGACCGATGTCAATGCCGTCTGCGATCTCCTGCAGGAGTACTGTTCCAGGCATCTCGACCGGATGCCTCACCGCAAGCACCTCGATATCGTGTCGCGCCTCATGTCGGCATGAATATCGGCGATGCGCAGGTTTTCAATGTTCGGTACTATTTTCTATCTTGACCAGATATTTTTTACTGTCACCCATTCGACTAATTCCAAACCGAACGATTCGACATGCCTCAATTTACCCGATCTGCCGAGCTTTTCGAGAAAGCCAAGAAGTTCATTCCCGGTGGCGTGAACTCTCCGGTCCGCGCCTTCAAATCCGTTGGCGGCAACCCCATCTTCATGGCCAAGGGCCAGGGCGCATACATGACCGACGTTGACGGCAACACCTACCTGGATTATGTCGGGTCATGGGGTCCGTTCATCCTCGGCAGCATGCATCCCCGCATTACCGCGGCAATCGAATACACGCTGAGGAACATCGGCACCAGCTTCGGCACCCCGATCGAAATCGAGATCGAGATGGCTGAACTGCTTTCGAAAATCGTTCCATCCATCGACATGGTCCGCATGGTCAACAGCGGCACCGAGGCGACGATGTCTGCCGTCCGCCTTGCCCGTGGTTATACCAAGCGCGACAAGATCATCAAATTCGAAGGCTGCTACCACGGCCACGGCGACAGCTTCCTGATCAAGGCCGGCTCAGGCGTGCTGACCCTCGGCGACCCTGACAGCCCCGGCGTGACCAAAGGCACCGCCAACGACACGCTGAACGCCACCTACAACGATATCGAATCGGTCAAGGTACTCGTCAACGAGAACAAGGGCCAGATCGCAGCGATCATCATTGAGCCGGTCGCCGGCAACACAGGCGTCATCCCGGCAAAGAAGGAGTTCCTCGTCGCCCTGCGCGAACTCTGCACCCAGGAAAACATCGTCCTGATCTTCGATGAGGTCATGTGCGGATTCCGCGTGGCTCTCGGCGGCGCACAGGAGCTCTACGGCGTCACTCCCGACCTGACCACCATGGGCAAGATCATCGGTGGCGGCCTTCCGGTCGGCGCATTCGGCGGCAAGCGCGAGATCATGGAGAACGTTGCTCCGCTCGGCTCCGTCTACCAGGCAGGCACCCTTTCAGGCAACCCGCTCGCCCTGACCGCAGGTCTTGAAACCCTGAAGATCCTCATGGAAGACAATCCGTATCCCGAACTCGAAAGGAAAGCGGCGTTCCTCGAAGCCGGTTTCAGGGACAACATGCAGAAGCTAGGCCTGAACTACGTGCAGAACCGCGTCGGTTCCATGGCATGCCTCTTCTTCACCGAAACCCCGGTCGTCGACTACAAGAGCGCCATCACCGCCGATGCCGCAATGTATGGCAAATACTTCCGTTCGATGCTCGAACAGGGCATCTACCTCGCCCCCTCACAGTTCGAGGCCATGTTCACCAGCTTCGTGCACACCGACGAAGACCTCGACAAAACCGTCAAGGCGAACTACAACGCACTGGTCGCCGCCTGCAAGTAAGCGACAGCGCCAAAAGCATACACAAAAAGGGAGGCCCGACAGCCTCCCTTTTTTGTTTGGATATGGCCCCGCATTCCAGAGCTATCTGAACAGTTCAAGCGGATCGATCTGCATGAACTCCTGCCATGGAATACCGGAATTACCGACCAGAAGCACTTTTTTCGGATCGAACAATCGCCGGAACATCTCCATGCCAGCAAGTGCACGTGAACGGCTGCTTTTAATCTCAAGACCGATTATCTCGTTCCTGTACTCCAGCACAAAATCAACTTCGTGGTTGCCTTGCCTCCAGTACAACAGGTTTAAGGGACCGGTTCGTGCGTGGTTCAGAAGATGCGCGCCGATGGAAGACTCAACCCATCGCCCCCAGAGTTCGGGATTCTGTCGGACTTGCCCGAAAGTCAACGGTTGCTGGGCGCTTTGCAGCGCCATATTGTAAACCTGAAACTTCGGACTTGAAGCCCTGGTTCGGACCTCCTGATTACTGAATTTTTCAAGCCCGGCAAGGAGTCCTGCCGTATCAAGCAGATTCAGGTAATGAGCCAGCGTGGTAGTATTGCCAGCATCCTGAAGTTGTCCAAGCATTTTGGTGTAGGAGAGCATCTGGCCTGAATAGCTGCATCCGAGTTCGAACAATCGCTTCATGAGCGCAGGCTTGTCCACCCTGGTGAGCATGAGGATATCTTTCGATATGCTCGTCTCCACAAGCGAATCAGTTATGTACCTTGCCCATCGCGTTTCATCGTCAACAAGAGACGCCGCTCCGGGATATCCGCCGAACCAGACATACTGTTCGGGCGTAAAATCGAATGCCTGATGCATTTCCCGGTAAGACCAATGACTAAGAGGGATGATCTCGAAACGCCCTGCCAGCGATTCCGTAAGCCCCTGTTGCAGGAGCAGACGGGACGAGCCAAGGATGATGACTTTGAGCTTCCTCTCGCTGGCGGTATCGGCATCCCACTCTTTTTTAACGGTTTCACTCCAGTTGCCGATTTTCTGGATTTCATCGATAACAAGGAGAGCCTCCCGGGCTTCAGTTCCGGTAAGCTTGAGGCGGGCGATCTCCCACTGCTGACTTATCCAGCTCGACTGACCCGCCGGTATCAGATCGGCAGCCGCAAAATGAACCGGTATCCGGCACTGTTCGATAAACTGCCGGACAAGCGTCGTTTTGCCGACCTGTCGAGGCCCGGCGATCACCTGGATAAACCGCCGTGGTTCCTCTTCGATCCGTTTTGCCAAAAGCGCTTTTTGCGAACGTTCGATCATGTTGCCCAATCCTTTTTCTATTGAGTAAATTTACTCAATACCCTGAGCAAAAAGAAACACAGCAAAAAGTCACCCGTAAAAAAGCCCGCCAAACCAGCCCTCTTCAGAAAACCGAAAAAGCAACCGCTGTGAGTAAGTTGATGTTTTCAGGAACGTCCCCATGTCCCCCCCCCGGACTTGAAGCCCTGGTTCGCACCTCCTGATTGCTGAATTTTTCAAGCCCGGCAAGGAGTCCTGCCGTATCAAGCAGATTCAGGTAATGGGCAAGCGTGGTGGTATTTCCTGCATCCTGAAGTTGTCCAAGGATTTTGGTATAGGAAAGAATCTGGCCTGAATAGCTGCATCCGAGTTCGAACAACTGCTTCATGAGCGCAGGCTTGTCCACCCTGGTGAGCATGAGGATATCTTTTGAAATGCTCGTCTCAACGAGCGAATCAGTTATGTACCTTGCCCATCGCACTTCATCGTCAACAAGAGAAGCCGCTCCAGGGTATCCGCCGAACCAGACATACTGTTCGGGCGTAAAATCGAATGCCTGATGCATTTCCCGGTAAGACCAATGACTAAGAGGGATGATCTCGAAACGCCCTGCCAGCGATTCCGTAAGCCCCTGTTGCAGGAGCAGACGGGACGAGCCAAGGATGATGACTTTGAGATTCCTCTCGCTGGCGGTATCGGCATCCCACTCTTTTTTAACGATTTCGCTCCAGTTGCCGATTTTCTGGATTTCATCGATAACGAGGAGAGCCTCATGGGCTTCTGTTCCGGAGAGCTTGAGGCGGGCGACCTCCCACTGCTGACTGATCCAGCTCGACTGACCAGCCGGTATCAGATCGGCAGCCGCAAAATGTACCGGTATCCGGCACTGTTCGATAAACTGCCGGACAAGAGTCGTCTTGCCGACCTGTCGAGGCCCGGCGATCACCTGGATAAACCGCCGTGGCTCCTCTTCGATCCGTTTTGCCAGAAGAGCTTTTTGCGAACGTTCGATCATGTTGCCCACTCCATTTTCTATTGAGTAAATTTACTCAACACTCTGAGCAAAATGAAATACCGCAACAATTGAGCAAGAAAAATGAACCCTAAAACTTGCCCCAGTTTCAAGTCCTAACAATCAGGGGTTAGCTGTAAGTTCATGTTTTCAGGAACGTCCCGGTCTTCTTCTACAGTGCCCGCAGAAACTGTTGACCGCTCACGAAGAACTCCTCTGCCCATTTTTTCTGGAATTCGGACTGCTTGGCAACCAGTGCCTTAACGCCTTCCACGCGCCGAAGCAGCAAGATGCCGATGATTGCTACAACGATTGGGGTTGCAATGCCTGCGACGAGCTTCCCGATCTCTAGCCAAGACTGCATCTGGTGGCCTCCTGTGCTGCCGAACGCTTGGGCTCAACCGACCCGAAAACGCTCCAGCGTTTTGGGGGTCGGCTGGAGCCCATTGTTATGCGATTTTTATCAACGCTCATTGAGCAATTCTGCTATTTCTTTGGCGATTTCTTCAACAGTATGAGTAGCTGTACTTCTTGCTACTTTATCAGCAAGTGAAGGGCTAAAATCCACGACCTGCTGTTTGGTTATATTGTGCCAAATAGGTAGAAGAATTTGCTCACCAGATACGGCTCTGGTGACGATTCCATCAAGTTCGTAGTTCGTCCAGCCTTTGCTTATAAATGATGGAGACAACACAACAAGACCGACACGGCTTGTAGCTAAGCCCCTATCGATTTTCTGGCGCAAGCTGTCACCAATGCGCAAACTGAATTCGTCATACCAGACGTTTAATCCGTGCGAAACCAATGCGTTTGCTAGTGACCTTACAATCTCATCTTTATCTTCTGATGCGTGTGAAATAAAAACATCATGTGTTCTGCCTCCTGATTCGACCGGAGGAGGAACGTCCCTTTGAACAAGGCTAGGAACGTCAGAAAGCGGCGCTTGACGAATTTCTGGCAAAGGCCCTGGCAGCATTCTTACTGATGCTCTGGTGCTTCCACGCAAGCCTTGCATATCAACGGCTACATGCCAATAGCCTGTGTTTGGAATAGCAAGCCGTATAGGTGACTGCTTGGCAAGCCCACCATAGAAATCGTGTTTCCGACCATTTTTGTAATTAGAGAAATTCGAGCTATCCATTAGCCGGACATTGGCACCACTCGTGAGAGTAATTTCAACAATCTCTCCTCTTTGCTTGTAGCCAAGATTCTTGTGAATAAATTGCACTTCTATCTCCTTTTACGCATAACGTGGAGCTAACCGGCGCGCGGAATGCCGCGAAGCGGCATGTAGGGCGTCCGAGTTGAGCGCATAGTTATACATTTATGCTGCTTCCTTTAGGACTTTTGAAAGCTGGTCAATAGTGGTTACAACGATTTTTTCATTCCCAAGATTGCCCAGAGGCATTGCGGTTTGCTTTCGCGTTACCAATATTGCCTTATCGATCTTTTCTGAAGCCAGCAATTGCTGCAAATAATCCTGTGTACGGCGAACAAAGTGTAGCGGAACAGGGCCATCCCATGCCTTTGCTTCAATAGCAACTTTCTTTCCATTTATCTCAACTAGAAAGTCGGGTGTTAGATTTCCCAAACGTGGCTCAATAATGAATGCATGGCCGGATTTAGCCAATATCTTGGCTATCTCTGTTTCAAACTCTGAGTCATGCAAAAATTCTGTCCTTCTTGATGAGACGGTTTCTGTTTCCTTTGTTTTTCTATATACAGACAGTACCGCGATACTCAAAACCAAAACACCTAGAGCCGAGAATATCCATTCAACTTGAATAGTCTTGGTTTCTACAAACTTGAATAGAACTGAAGCCAAGGCACCCAAGATTGAAGCAGAGAGTACCATTGCCGAAAGACTATCTTTTGTGGATTTTCGTTCTAATTTAATTTGCTGATATTCGGCAAAACTTGGTTTCGAAGATTCTTTTTCGGCTTTATCGAGACAGCCATTGAGCCGTTTTTCGATCTCCACTCTTTGTGATGGAGAAATCAAGTCACTATCAAACACCTCAGTGAATAAGCTGTTTAGTACTTGATCTTCGCTCCAGAGATCATTGATTGACACCTGAAACTCTCGGGCTTTGCCTTCAATCAATCTCGTGATGTCTGAATAAACTGGCGCGTACTCTTCTAGCACCATTCTGCGTAATATTGCTCTATGTATGGACAGGTTGGCATTTCGTGCACGTTCTTTTTTTGCGCCGATTGTCTGGCGGTAGCCAATTACGAACAGAACTAGCGAAACCAGTATGCCAAGGCCTGTTTGAATGTAGCCGTCCATAAGAGCTCCTAGTTCTTGTATGTATAACGCCAGCCGTAACCGGCGCATTTGTAGTGAGCAACGCGAACGAAAAATGCGTCCGTGTTTACGGCCTTGTTAGGGCTTTTATTTAGCATGTGTAACGGCGTTCCGTGAATCTGAAATTATCCTGTCGTAACGCTCTATAAAGATAAGCATCTTGTCAGGGTTTTCTTGAAAGGCATGAATCCATTGAGCCAGCGCTTGCGCAATCTCGTCGATCAAATCTTTGAGGTTAAAGTATTGAGAATCCAAATCAGGATTCGGAACGTATCCGCTTCTTGCGATGCAAAAGCTTATTCTCTTCTCTTTTCCTGCAAGCACTTTTCTGGAGTCCAGATTAGACATATGAAGGACGGAGTTCCGGTGCTCCCACAGCTGCTGTTCAGTAATTCCTAGCTTCTCGATTGACGCATACGTCTTTAGCCACTGGACAAAGCCTCCGGGAATATCCCCAAATTCCAGATATGAGACCGTATCAATGAACGAGACAATAAGTTTCATGCATGATACGTAATACTTTGAGTTGAAGAGTAGCTTAATAGCATTGAAATAATCGTCGTTTAGTAATCTTGGCATATCAAAACCATCTGGTGTAGTGTAGAACTCCAGATAGTCTGCCATCTTTCCTTTGCCTAATTTCGGATGGTCTTCGAAAGAACTCACATAGAAGGGCTCATGACCCTGTGCGATATCTATCTGTGGCTCTCCGTTTACTATGGGGGTAATGCAGCACAGTGGATTCGCAGAGGCATCGTACCGAGCGAAGAATTCCTTAAAAATTTCCAAACTACGACCGGATCTTACAAGAGCCATGTAGGAGGAGTATTTAAATATACCATCTGACGTTCCAATCGAGCATGATCGTACATTAGCAAGAGTCGCTATTAAACAGTCGCTATGAACAGAACGTCTTAGGAACTCCATTTTTTCCTCATCAGAACCATCCATCTCATGGACAGCCACCCCAAGTTGACTAATTTCTGTTCCGTCAGTGTAGAGGAAGCAGTTGAAAATTCTTTCCTTCATATGCCCCTCCGGTGATGTCCGGTGCTAGGTGCCCTAACAATAATTAGATTGATCCGCCTAAACCGAAAATTATTGAATTACAGCCCATATAAGACGCAATCGAAAAAAAACTCAGAGTACCGCCAACCACATAATTATCAGTATGTTATAGTTCGTATTGCTTTTTATTTCTACGTCTTATATGGATCGGCATAAAAACGTTGCCTACAAGCCGTTTGCCGGACGTCGGACACCAGACGACCCTCGGTTCAAGACATGCGTATAAATCATGGTATTGCGAACATCATTATGTCCAAGTAGTTCCTGAACGGTTCGAATTGGCTTTTGAGCTTCACTACGTAGTCAAGAGAACAACATTTCTTCAAGCTACATAACGTTATCCCGACCTCAAAATTATACGCCATATAAACTGCAATAAGATATCATCGAGTAAGCGAGATTCAGCGTTCCAGCTCGATGTGGAATGTTTTCCCGAGCACTTGCACTGGATCGCCCAGCACAGATCGGGAACGTTTTTTTATTCAACAATCGAAACAGGCAAGAGGACACCTCTAATTATTAATCACATCTGACTATCGGTGTTTTTGGCTGGAAAAGAATGCTGTCGCTGGCGACTTTATGTCGTCCACTGCTTCACGTTTTCTCTTGTCACCATCGCTTCGGCTCCGGCTTCGTGGAGCAACGTCTCAAGGAAAGGAAGGAATTCTTCCACTTTTTCGGTGGTGTCGACGATCTCGACGACTATCGGCAGGTCTCCGGCCAGCTCCAGGATCTTTGCAGTATGCACCTTGTGGCGCAGGCCGAATGAAAGCAGCCCTCGGAACACGGTCGCGCCGGCCATGCCACGATCCAAAGCCTCGCTGACCAGCAGTTCGTAGATGGGCCGGTGGTGAAGCTTCTCCTTTTCACCGACGAAGACCCTCAGCAGTTCACATTCGATGAAGTTCATCATTGCCAGAGTTTAGCGAGTTGAGTCCCGGTGAAGATGCAGGCCATGCCTCCGACGAAGCTGCCTGCGACGTACAGGATAAATAAGTGCGTTGGGGACATGAATTCATGCACTTACATCAAAACAAGCCAAACCTTCAAATAAAAAATTGAGCGTAACTTTCGTTGTGCCAGAAGTAGTATACGCTCAACTGACCGCGGATATTGTCACTGAACTGGTCATATGGTCGCCGCCTCGGGAGGAAGTAGTAAACCCAACGATCAGGCCTACATTTTTATGTAAGAAGAATACGCCGAATTTTCAAACCATCTCCGGTAGATCGTCGCAAATCGGCTGACGGGCAAAGCAGAAAATACGAGTAACTTAGCTTCGTACACACCGACAAAGACCTCGACAAGACCGTCAAGGCGAACGACAACGCACTGAAGGCCGCCATCGGCTGACATGCGCGACTGGTCACTGGCCAAGGCTCATTAAAAAAAGCCGTCTCTTCCGAGGCGGCTTTTTCGTTTTCATTGTTCACACAATCATCTCTTTTTTTGCCCGTCGACCCAGTGCCTCAGGCTCTGCATGACTTCGATTTCCGACCCGGCCTTACGCATTTCGCCGCGCCACTGGCTGTCACGGGCCATTTTGCTGAGCGTTCCGAGCAGCTTGACGTGGCTGTCCGGACGGTTGACCGGGGAAAGCATGAGAAACATGATCGTTGCCGTGTCGTTTGAACCAGGATCATAAATCCCGAGTTTGTTGACACCTATGGCAAGCACTGTCGATTCGATTCCTTCGAGCCGGGCATGGGGAATGGCGATCTCTTCGCCGATAAAGGTCGCGCCCTGTTTTTCACGCTCCATTATAGCTCTCCAGGCATAATCGAAAGGTATGTCGGAGTGTGTTCGGCAAATGGTATCGAGCAGTTGACGAATGGCAACATCTTTTTCGAGCACCTCGTTCCAGATCATGACATTGGCATGAAAAATCGAAGCCTCACGGTCATCAGGGGGTTGTTGCCGGCCCATCAGGGTTTCCCGAATACCAGAGAGATAATTCGCGGCAAGCGGCTTCTTCCCGTTTTCGCCCGGTTGGCGAATGTCGGGGACAACGATCGTAATCCCCTGGCTCTCCTGCATAAGCCGTTCGACCATCGTGCGTTTCCCGGTAAGACGGTGCAACAGGGAGAGCCGTTCCCCTGAATTGCCGACCACGATATGGCCGACCCGGTACTCCCTCGCAAATTGAAGGACGGTCGAAACAATATCGTCTCCCTTGTAGATGAAAACGGTCGCACCAAGCTGCTGGGCGAGGGCAAGCGAATTGGACAACCTGCGCTGGATGCCCGCATCGATCACCTCGGGGCGTTCCGAAAGACTCTGGACATAGACGGCATACCAGTTGCGATTCAGCCTTCCTGCGATTCGGGATGCGTACCGAAGCAACGCCTCGCTGTTTTCGGACCTTGAACTCAGGCAGACCATAACCTGGTCCGGACTGGAAGCCTGCTCCTCCTGCAGGGGACTTCTTCTGTTGGAATCGATCTGGGCAGCAACTTCGCGAAGAGTCAGCTCCCTGAGCTGTTCAAGGTTTTCCTGCCTGAAAAAATTGATGAGCGCAGATTCCGCCTTGCCGACCACATAGACTTTTCCCTCTTTCAGGCGCTGCAGCAGGTCATCGGTGGCGATATCGACATTGACCAGTTGATCTGCCTGCAGGACAACCCGGTCGGGCAGGCGCTCCTTGACCTTGACTCCGGTTGCCTGCTCGACGGTTTCATAAAGACTTTCAAGATGCTGGACGTTAAGCGTCGAAACCACGTGGATACCTGAAGCCAGGATCTCCTCGACATCCTGGAAACGCTTCGCATTCCTGGACCCCGGAACATTGGTATGGGCAAGCTCATCGACCATGACCACTGACGGACGACGCCTGAGAATGGCATCGATATCCATTTCCGTGATTTCGATGCCGCGGTAGGTCAGGGTTTTGCGTGGAATGATGTCAAGGCTTTCGAGCAAGGCTTCGGTCTCTTTCCTGCCATGCGTTTCGACAATGCCGACGACGACATCGATTCCAGTTTCCCGAAGCCGTTTCGCTTCGAGCAGCATCTGGTAGGTTTTTCCCACACCTGCGCAGTAGCCGAGGTAGATCCTCAGGCGACCGCGCTGCGAACGTTGGATCAGGCGGAGAAAACTGTCTGCCCTGTTTTCTTCCATCGGAGATGCCTCCATGTGTTTACTGGCGGGAATGGATTGGTTTTTTCTGCATATCATCAAGCGCCATATTCAGGGCCAGCACATTGACCAGACCCTCGCCGGACAGGAATATCCGCTGTCCGGCGGCCTGGCGATGTATCGCCGCCTCCACATCATCAAGAGATATCCCCCGTGCAAGGGCTACATTCGGAGCCTGGTAAAGCGCAGCCTGAAGCGTAATGAAGGGATCCAGTCCGCTTCCGGACGTTGACGCCAGATCCGCAGGCAGCGGCCTTGCAGAATCTGCACCGAACTCCTTGACGGTCTGCAGGGCACGTTGCCTCACTTCAGGGCCCGCCGGCGAAAGATTGCTTCCCCCGGCTGCTGATGCGTCGTACTTGATCGCCGATGGCCTGGGGCGAAAATAAACCGGTTTGCTGAATGCCTGGCTGATCAGGCGGCTGCCCACAACCTTTCCTTCATGATCCCGAACCAACGATCCGGAGGCGCTCTCCGGAACGACAAGCCGGGCAAAGACGAAAATAACCAGCGGATAGATGCCGCCGCACAACAATACGCTCACCAGTGCGATTCTGAGTGATGTCGCCAGATCGGCTCCCGCATTCTCCAAAGTATTGGTTTTCATATGATTGTCCTCCTTCAGAACAAACCGGTGATTGATAACAGCATGTCGATCAGCTTGATGCCAACAAAAGGCACCAGGACTCCGCCGACCCCATAAACGAGAAGATTGTTGCGCAGCAGCGCCTCGGCCCCGAGGGGACGGTATTTGACTCCCCTGATGGCGATCGGGATCAGCATCGGGATGATGATCGCGTTGAAGATCAGGGCGGAAAGAATGGCGCTTTCCGGCGTAGCGAGCCCCATGATGTTCAGCACGCGAAGCCCCGGAATGGCCAGCAGGAACATGGCAGGAATGATGGCGAAATATTTCGCGACGTCGTTGGCGATGGAAAAGGTGGTCAAGGCTCCACGTGTCATCAGGAGCTGCTTGCCGATCTCGATGATCTCGATGAGCTTGGTCGGGTCGCTGTCCAGATCGACCATGTTGCCTGCCTCCTTGGCCGCCTGCGTGCCGGAGTTCATGGCCACCCCGATATCCGCCTGGGCAAGGGCCGGAGCGTCGTTGGTACCGTCACCCATCATGGCCACAAGCCGTCCCTTCTGCTGCTCTTTTCTGATATACTGCAGCTTGTCCTCGGGTTTGGCTTCGGCGATATAGTCGTCAACACCTGACTGCCTCGCGATTTCAGCCGCCGTCAGCGGGTTGTCGCCGGTCACCATCACGACCCGAAGTCCCATGGAGCGCAAACGCCTGAACCGGTCGGTGATCCCCGGCTTGAGCACATCGGACAACTCGACGACCCCAAGCGCCCGGTTATTCTCGGCCACAACGAGCGGAGTCATCCCTTTGCGGGCAACCGCATCGACGACCGCCTGCAGTTCTGCGGGAATGGCGCCGCCCTGTTCCGCGACGTATTTGCGAACCGCATCGCCGGCCCCCTTGCGCAACTGCCTACCGTCGGGCATATCCAGCCCGCTGAGCCTTGTCTGGGCTGAAAAGGCGATGACCTCCGCCTCCGCCGTTTCAGAAGGGGCCTCCCCTCCGAGAATGCTTTCCCCGAGTATAACAATCGAGCGTCCTTCAGGAGTCTGGTCACCGAACGAAGCCTCCATGGCGACCCTGGCAAGATGCCGGGAGTCCACTCCGTTCACGGCGGTGAAACTGGTAGCCTGGCGGTTGCCCATCGTGATGGTGCCGGTCTTGTCGAGAAGCAGGGTGTCGATGTCCCCCGCAAGCTCGACGGCTTTGCCGCTTTTTGCAAGCACGTTGGCCGAAAGCGCCCGGTCCATGCCGGCAAGGCCTATGGCGGATAGCAACGCACCGATGGTGGTCGGTATGAGGCACACCAGCAGGGCAACCAGGGTGGGAACCGGAATGGCGATACCGAAATACCGGCCGATCGGCCAGAGTGTACCGGTCACCATCAGGAAGGCCAGGGTCAACCCGGCAAGTGTAACCGTCAGGGCCAGTTCATTCGGGGTTTTCTGACGGACGGCACCTTCGACCAGGGCGATCATCCTGTCGAGGAACGAGTTGCCGGCAGAAACAGTGATTTTCACCACGATCCGGTCCGATATGACCCTGGTTCCACCGACGACCCCGGAGCGGTCCCCGCCGGCCTCCCTCACCACCGGCGCCGATTCGCCGGTGATGGCCGACTCGTCGACCATCGCGACACCTTCGAAAACCTCTCCGTCACCGGGAATGAGTTCGCCGACGGAAACCACGACCAGGTCGCCCTCCTGAAGCTCATCCGAATTCACCTGCGTCACTTTGCCGTCACGAAGCCTGTTGGCAACCGTGTTCTGCCGTGTCCGTTTGAGCGTGTCGGCCTGCGCCTTTCCGCGGGCCTCGGCAAGCGATTCGGCAAAGTTCGAAAACAGCACGGTCAGCCAGAGAACCAGCAGCACGGCAAGATTGTAGACCAGCCCCGGCCTGCCGGTCGAGGCGTCGTAAACCGTGATTATCGTCGTCAGCACCGCACCGATTTCGGTAATGAACATGACTGGATTTTTTGCCATGACCACAGGATTGAGCATCCTGAACGACTGCCCGATCGCAGACTGGACCAGCGAAGCTTCGAAGATCGAGGCATTTCGCGATTTCCGCCGCTCTATCTTCCCGGGCAAAGCTTCTGCTGGCATGCTGCCCGGGTTACCTGAATTAGGGATATTCATCATTGTTGCAGAATTCTTTTATTGGATTGATGTCGAAAGGTAGTCGGCTACCGGCCCAAGCACGGCGACAGGCATGAAGAGCAGTGCGCCGATCAGCAGCACGCTGCCGAGAATGACGACGGCGAAAAGCGGGGTATCGATTCGCAACGTACCGGTGGTTTCCGGAACCGGTTTCTTTGCCGCCATGGAACCGGCTATCGCCAGCGGCAGAATGATGGGGATATACCGCCCCAGCAGCATAACCAGGCCGGTCGCCACATTCCACGGCACCGTATTGTCGCCGAGTCCTTCGAACCCGGAGCCGTTGTTGGCCGCCGCCGAACTGAACTCATAGAGAATTTCAGTGAAGCCGTGAGCACCCTTGTTGAGCACGGTGCCCGCCCCCCATGGTGTAGAGGCGAAAACGGCAGTCCCGACAAGAATCAGCAGCGGATGGACCAGCAAAGCGAGCAGCGCGAGCTTCATTTCGTGGGTTTCCACCTTCCGGGCGCAGTATTCGGGTGTCCTGCCGACCATCATTCCGCAGATAAAAACTCCGACGATGATAAAAATGAACATGTTGATGAATCCGACCCCGACGCCACCGAAGATCACGTTCAGCCACATTCCGGCAAGAGGCACCAGACCGGTCAGCGGGTTGAGGCTGTCATGCATACAGTTGACCGAACCGTTGCTGGTGGCCGTCGTGACGGCGGCCCATACCGCTGCGGTACCGGGCCCGAAACGCAGTTCCTTTCCTTCGAGGTTCGAGAAAGCCTCGATCGGCAAGCCCTTGAATGCCATGGCAGGAGTGCTCTCCAGATAAATCGCGATACCCGATTTCAGGATGAGCAGCAGCAGCATTACGGAAAAAATCACGGCCGCATGACGCATCCGCCCGGTAATGCGTCCGAACATCCATACCGATGCCATCGCAATCAGGGGAATGCTTATGCATTCGAGATAGTTGGTCAGGAATGAGGGATTCTCAAACGGATGCGTCGAGTTGGGGCCGAAAAACCCTCCTCCGTTCGTCCCGAGCTGTTTGATGGCTATCATGGCTGCGACCGGCCCCCTGGCGATGGTCTGCGTCGCTCCTTCGAGAGTCCGGGCCAGGGCTGCCCCTTCAAACGTCATGGGCACCCCGCCAACGGCCAGCAACAAGGCAACGACAACCGAAAGCGGCATGAGGATGAACAGCACGGACCTGAGCAGGTCACGGTAGAAATTGCCGACGAGCGTGTTGCCGGCCAGCGCCCTCGACAAAGCCGCAAGACAGGCGATACCGGTCGCTGCCGAAACGAATTGCATCCATGTCAACGCAAAGAGCTGGGAGAAATAGCTCATCGAAACTTCACCGGCGTAATGCTGCAGGTTGGTGTTGGTCACGAATGAAACCGCCGTATTGAAAATCAGGCTCGCTTCAAGAGGCCCCTTTCCGTCCGGATTGAGCGGAAGCAACTGCTGAAGCGAAAGCATGAGAACGACGGCACCGAACATGACAGCATTGAAGATCAGCATGGAGACCAGATACCCTTTCCACTCCTGTTCCCGGTCGAGCATCCGTCCACCGGTTTTTTTAAGAAGGTTTTCAATCCTGCCATCACCGGATCCGGATGAGGGATTCATGATTTCCGTCATGTACCGGCCCAGCGGCCATGAGAGCAATACCGGCATGGCAAGCAAGAGCAACAGCATGAGTATCGACATAAAAGACTCCTTTAGAATTTTTCGGGAGAAACAACAGCGATCATGAGATAGATCGCACAGGCGACCAGGACAGGTAAAACGAAATATTCCATTTCAATAACCTCCGAGTAAAGGATGAATACAGGCCGCAAGGCCCATTAACAGCAGAAATATCAATAGCCCCAGATACATCGCTTGATAGACGTTTAACTTCATGTCACATCTCCTTCTTTGATGAGAATTTTTTCTATAGAACCCCCTTGGATATAAACTGGTATCGTGAAGCTGAAGCAAGAGCCTTTGCCCGGCTGGCTTATTGAAGAAACCTGTCCTCCCTGGGCTTCTACAAGCTCCTTCACGATGGAAAGCCCCAGACCGACTCCGGAACGCACATCCTGACCGGGAGCCCTGAAAAACTGCTCAAACAGATGAGCCATGTGTTCAGAAGCGATCCCTGATCCGGTGTCCTCGACGAAAAACCTGACAAACTCACCCTCTTTTCCGGCTCCGACCTTCACGGTACCGCCGGGCATGGTAAATCGCAGTGCATTTGAAAGGAGATTTGCGAAAACATGCCGGACACCTCCGGGATCGGCAAACACCTCCGGCAGATCATCGGCAATGGCATCCGAAAGGGTTACGTTCCTGTCTTTCGCTTCATTCAGGAAAGGCTCCATACCTTGACGAACAAGTACCGATGCATGCACGGGGCGAGGCTCAAGGTATGCCTTGCCCGATTCGATGCGGTTCAGGTCGAGCAGGTCATCGAGCATTTCGACAAGGCGCTCGCAATCTTCCCTCGCACCGACCATCAGTTCAGTCTGCTGCCTGTTCAGGGCGCCAACATCTTCATCGAGCAGCAGGTGAATCGACATGCGCAGCGAAGTCAGCGGCGTTTTGAGTTGATGAGAAACAGTGGACACAAGCCCCTGCTTCATCTCCTGCTGATCGTGAAGTTGCGTCACATCGGTCAGAACCAGAATCGAACCTCCGATATCGTCCGATTCCGGTCCCGATACGATCGGCACGGCTTCCGGCCTGAAGAAATATTCCTTGTTGCCTACGAACTGCTGCACAAACCCTTTGGCCTCAAGTGACGCCGGTCGCTGGGATACAAAAGACTTTTCAAGCAGAACGGACATCCAGGAATAGGGAAGATCCCTGACCGAAACTCCAGGTTTCAGCCCGAAAAGCCGGACTGCCGTTTCGGTCGAAACCCCGACCTGCCCCTGGGAGTCAAGGACAGCCACCGGCACCGGCAATGCCCTGAACACATCCTCCGTCAACTTGCGGCTCCTGATAAGGTTTGCCATGTCACTGTTCCTGTTCTGACGTAGCACCGTCAACATCGCATTGTAAGACCGGGACAACTGGCCAACCTCGTCATGCGAACCAGTCTGGATAACAACTTCAAGATTACCCCGACGGATCTCTTCGGTCGTTTCAATCAGGCTTCGCAATGGATGGAGCACCCAGCGCTGGATCTGGTATCCCAGTAGCATGGCGAGCAAAACACTGACCATACCGATGGACAGCACCCGCCAACGGGCTGAAATGGAGAGGTTTCGTGCGGCATTCTTTTCCGATATCATGTTCGCCTGATTCATCTCGAGTATCTCGTGAGCAACCGTCTTGATTTCGTTGAATACCGGCACCAGCCTTGTGTAGTAAAGCGTCCGGCGAACAGACCCGGGTCTGGAGCTGTCCATGATCCCGGAAAGAGTCCCGAAATACTCTTCTGACAGATGACGAACCTTTTCTGCCCGTTCCTGTTCTCCCGGCAAGGTGATATTGTGCAGTTCACGATCGAGCGCATCGTTGAACTTCGCTTTATGCTCGCTCACCATCCGCATCCCGTCATCATGATTGCCGAGGAAAGAGTCCAGCACCACCCTGTCGATACTCTCCAAAGCCTCTTTCATATCCTGGCAAGCCACCACGCTCAGGTAATTCTGCTTCAGCACGATGGCCAGGGTCGTTCCGAGTTCGTCGATCTGCCTGATGGTCATGAAGCTGATGGCCATAACAATGACCAGCATTCCACTCAGGCCGAGCAACAGTTTCTGTCTGATTCCGATTTTCATGATGCACGTTTTATGTACCATAAGGCAAATAGCGTGCCAGACATACGAACAAGGAAAACAAGAAGGAAACGGCTGGTAAAAGGAGGTTTTAGGTTTAAAAAAGCACGCTCTCCGGATGCGGAAGGGTGCAAAATTCAACGTCGACTTACAGCGGTAAGCGTCGAAGGGAAATCAGTTGCTGATGTTTTGGGATCCTGGAGATGAGAAGAATGGGATCGGAAAGGACCGAAAGGGAAATAGAGCGGGATATTCAGGGAACAAAAACTGAGAGGAGCACGCCTATAGGCCATACTGTTTGCGTTTTCTCCAAAGGGTCGCCTTGTCGATACCGAGGACCTCGGCAGCTTCATGCATGGAGGAGGTAGAAGCCAGCACCCTTCGAATATGGAGCTCTTCGATGGTTTCAAGTTTTACCCTGTCGCCGATTCTTGTCTGCGGCTGCAGGACGGAAACCATGGTTTCAGGAAGAAGTTCAACACCGATAGAGGAAGAGGAACACAGGATCACCGCCCGTTCAATTACGTTCCTGAGCTCCCGGATGTTTCCCGGCCAGCCATAGTCACGAAAAATGCGTAGCGCTTCAGGGGTAAATCCCGCAATGGCCTTGTGGTTCTGTGCGTTGAAAAAAGCAAGCATGTTTCCCGCTATTGCTTCGACATCATCGGAACGTTCAGCCAGGGAGGGCAGTGTTATCTGAATGACGTTAAGTCGATAATAGAGATCCTCACGGAAACGGCCCGATGAGACTGCTGAATCGAGATCGACATTTGTGGCGGCGATGATTCGCACATCTGCTTTCCGGGTGCGCTGGTCACCCACGCGTTCATACTCCCGATCCTGCAGGAAACGCAGCAGTTTCGACTGGATCGATAGTGGAAGGTCGCCGATTTCGTCCAGGAACAGGGTTCCTCCCTCGCAACCAGCGACGCGCCCGGGATTATCCCTGAAGGCGCTGGTGAATGCACCCTTGACGTGTCCGAACAACTCGCTTTCGAGCAATTCCTGACTCAGGGAAGGGCATGAGATAACACTGAATGGCTTGCCTGATCGATTGCTCCAGCGGTGTATGAGTCGGGCAAGCATGGTTTTTCCCGTGCCGCTCGCTCCTCGAAGCATCACGACAACATCGGATGTAGATACCTGCCTGGCCAGCTCGATAACCTTTTGCATCGCCGGGTAATTGGAACTCAGTGTCACATCCGGTTCCTTTCGACTGAGGTCATCCTGGAGGAGAGTGATGCGCTGTTCAAGTATCCGGATGGCGGCCAGTCGCTCAAGAACCAGTTTGAGCTGCTCCGGCAAAAACGGTTTCGGGAGGTAATCAGCCGCCCCGCGTTTCATCGCTTCAACCGCCGTATCAACCGAGGCGAACGCCGTCATGACGACGATCTTAAGCCAGGGAGATGCGGCAAGCAGCGAAGTCAACAGGTCAAGACCGTTATCAAGGCCCAGGCGGAGATCGACAAATGCGAGGTCAAAATTCTGGAGAGCCGCTTCAGTCAAAGCGTCGCGGACATTTGACACTGCGGTAACCTTATGACGTCGAAACTCGAAAAACATCGTCATCGTCTTTCTGATGTTACTCTCGTCATCGACGACCAGCACATTCATCACGGGAGATGCTGACGCTTGTTCAGGACTTTCCATTATGATTTACATGACAATCTTCTAAGCCAGAAATGACAACAGCTGTGGATCTTATCTATCAAAAACCATGCCGGATTACTGGCGGAATCCATACGACACCATTATGTGGTCCACTGCCTGACATTCTCCCTGGTCACCATCGCCTCGGCTCCGGCTTCACGGAGCAATGCTTCAAGGAACGGAAGGAACTCTTCGATCTTTTCCGTCGTATCGACGATTTCGACTACCATCGGCAGGTCTCCGGCAAGTTCGAGGATCTTTGCGGTATGCACCTTGTGCCGAAGTCCGAACGAGAGGATGCCGCGAATAACGGTCGCGCCAGCCAAACCCCGCTCAAGTGCTTCGCTGACGAGCAGCTCGTAGATAGGTCGGTGGTGAAGCTTTTCCTTTTCGCCGACGAAAACCCGAAGCAGTTCACTTTCGATGAAGTTCATCATTGCCAGATTTTAGCGAGAAGAGTTCCGGAAAAAATACAGGCCATGCCTCCGACGATACTGCCTGCGACATACATCCCTGCATAGAGTGACTGGCCATCCTTTACCAGCCCCATGGTTTCGTACATGGCCGTCGAGAAGGTGGTGAAACCTCCGCAGAACCCGGTGGTCAGCAGGAGCCTTGTTTCCGGAGAAACCAGCGTGGTCGACAGCGCAAGCTCGCTGATGAAACCGATCAGGAAAGAGCCGAGGAGGTTTACCGCGAGTGTGGCATAGGGAAACCCGGCACTGGCAAAAGGAATTGCAAGGGCGACAAGGTATCGCGCGATTGACCCGACAAACCCGCCGACGCCGACGATAAGCACCCCTTTCATGGCGCACTCTCCCCTGCCGGTTTTCCCCTGCCAGACATCGATCCCCTCAGCTTAACGGTCATTCTGGCCGGTCTGCCGGTCCTCGATGCGTTTGTGGGTACAGCACATCTCATCGTGCATGGCGATAAGCGTGTTGAAAATGCCGAGACAGATGATGGTCGGCGGCCAGAGCCCTATAAAAATGGCTATGCTCTGGTTGTTCCCGCCTGTACCGAAAATAAATACGTAAATGGACAGCAGGATCGAAAGTGCTGCAGCGACGAGATAATACATCGGCTTCATAACGGGAGCTTTTTTGGTGAACGGTTTCGATATTGAAATGTAACATTTTGCCTCTTTTCCCTAAACCGGGCAGGCAATTGAGCAAAGACGACATGCCGCTCACCGCGACAGGCTGATTCTGCGAGCCTTAACAAGAGCGGTTGCCAGAAACACGATCGATGCGACCAGGATGATGGTGGCGCCGGAAGCCACATCGAATACCCATGACAGCCAGAGGCCGGCGATGCTGAAGGCGACAGAAAAGAGTATGGACAGGCCCATCATGCCATGCAGCGTCCGGCTGAAGTTCCTGGCAACGGCGGCGGGAATGGTCAGGAGTGCGATGACCATGACGATGCCGACGACCCGTACCATGATCACGACGGTGAGGGCTATGAGGCAAAGCATGAGCATGTCGAGCCTCACCGTTTTCAGCCCGGAGATCCGCGCATACTCTTCGTCGAAGGAGATGGCGAGAAACTCCTTGCTGAAAAGCCAGACCATGACTGCGATCATGAGGTCGAGGATGAGGATGAGCGCCAGGTCTGACAAGGGAACCGTCAGGATATTGCCGAAAAGATAGCTGAAAAGGTTGGGCGCATACCCCGGCGTCAATCCGATCAGGATGACGCCGATCGCCATGCCGGCAGCCCAGAACGCGCCAATGGCAGTATCTTCGGCGATTTTGGCCTTGCGGGTGAGCAGGCCGATCCCGAGGGCTGCGGCAAGACTGAAGGGAATGATCCCTAAAAGCGGGTTCACTCCGAGATAGTATCCGAGCCCGATGCCGCCGAAAGCCGTATGCGCAATGCCACCGCTGATAAAGCCGATTTTCCTGACGACGACGTAGGTGCCGATGATCCCGCAGGCTACGCTCGACAGAATGGCCGCCAGAAGGGCGTTGCGCATGAATTCAAAATGCAGGATATCAGGCATGGTCGTGATGTTCACCAGTTGAGCCGCCATGGGAATCAATATGCTCGACGATATCGACCGGGTAGCGGTAGAGGCTGTCGAGGGCTTTACGTCCGAGCGTGGAGCCCTTTTCGTGCATGTCGAGCGAGCAGTTCAGGCAGGCGATCCTCGACACATGTCGCCCGATGGTGCCGGTATCGTGGGTGACCAGCATGATCGTGTGACGCTCCCTGAGCCGATCGAGCAGATCGTAAATCGTGGTCTTCATCTCCGGATCGACGCTTGCCGTCGGCTCGTCGAGCAGCAGCAGGTCTGGATCGGCGGCAAGGGCCCTTGCGATGAGCACCCGCTGAAGCTCGCCTCCGGAAAGGGCTCCAATCCTGCGGCTCCCGAGATCGGAGAGGCCTGTTATTTCGAGCGCTTCGGCAACTTTCCTCCGGTCGGCGCTATTGTATCGCTGCATGAGCTTTTTTCTTGAAAGCCGTCCCATCAGGACGACGTCCCATGCGCTGATCGGAAACTCACGGTCGAAAAACATGCTCTGCGGCACATACCCGATCCGGCCGGTTGCGTGCCCGGGGGGCTCCCCGAAAACCGTTACCGTTCCGGACGTCGGCTTTACAAGGCCAAGGATAGTCTTGAGCAGGGTGGTCTTGCCTCCCCCGTTCGGTCCGAGCACGGCGATAAAATCACCCTCATAGACAGACAGGGAGACTCCAAGAAGCACGCTTGTGCCCCCAAGTTCGACGCAAAGCCGGTCACAGACTATTACTGGGTCACTCATTGCATGCTTCCCATGAAAGCCGCCGTAGCACGGCGGAGATTTTGCTGATAGTCGCGGGATAGGGGATCGACCATAACCGTCTTGCCGCCGATATCCCGTGCAATGGCTTCCGCCTGCGTCGTACTGAACTGTGGGGAAACGAACACGACCCCGATCCGGTCACGACGTGCAAGGTCGATCACCATCGACATCTGCACCGGCGTCAGGGTCTTCCCTTCACCTTCCGCCGCTATCTGTTCCAGGCCATATGCCTTTGCATAGTAGCCCCATGCTGGATGAAATACCAGGAAACGGCGCTCTTTCAGTCCCGAGAGCCGATTGCGGATTTCACTGTCGAGCCCTTCGAGCTCCCTGTCCAGGACTGCCCTGTTGGTTGCATAGTACTCCCGGTTCGAGGGATCGACGGCGGCAAGCGAGCGTTCGACGTTGGCCGCTATATGCCGTGCATTCTGCGGACTGAGCCAGAAATGGGGATCATCCCTGCCATGACGATGTTGTCCTGCAGCGGCAGACTCTTCATGCGATTCAGTCAATGAGGTCATTGGTTGAAGACTCACCCCTTCAGAGGCATCGCAGACGACGAGGTTTTTATTGAGGTCAAGGAATCGCCGCATCCAGTCAAGTTCGAACTCCACTCCAGAACCGGCTTTTACGAACAGGGCCGACTCGCCGAGGCGCACCATCTGCTTTGGGGTAGGCTCATAGCTGTGCGGGTTGCCGCCGGGAGGCACCATGACCGATACGGATACCCGGTCTCCACCCACCCGGTCGACGAAATAGGCAATCGGTTCGATCGATGCGACGACCTGAAGTTTTCGTGAAACTGGCTGAGGCTTACATCCATTGAGCAACATGAGGATAAGCAGCAGGCAGTTGATGCTTCGAGAAGGGACAAAAGAGGTGATCACCTTGCTGCCGGGACCGTTTCCCATGCGTGAGCTCCCGATTCGTTCAAAGAGACCGTCTATAGTTCGGACTGGAACGATAGACCATTTAAGATAGAGGAACAGGAGTAAATCCGAAAAGGTTGCTTGTCATGCCTTGAAGGGCCCACATTGGAAATGAAGGCCCTTCCGGCAGAGGGATCAGTGAAGGCGGTTAAGTGCGCTGACGATCGCCTTGATGGATGCGAGGCTGATGTTGGAATCGATGCCCGATCCGCAGGAAAGACGTCCGTCGCCGCAGGAGATGCGGATATACGAGATGGCCAATGCATCGGAACTGTGGCCGATGGAGTGCTCGACGTATTCGTCCACATGAAAATCGAGACCCGTCTGGCTGGACATGCCCCGCACGAATGCATCAAGCGGACCGTTGCCCTTTGCCTTGAACGAGATGTCCCCGTCCGGCCCGAGGATAGAGCAGTTGATGATCGTCGCGACCTCGTCATTGGCCTCGGGATCCTCGTCGTCCCAGCTGATGTGGCACTTTTTGAGATGATATGGCTCTTTGGCGCCGATATACTCTTTCTGGAACAGCTCATGAATCTGGTCGGCAGAGAGCTCCTCGCCGGTCCTGTCGGTAACCTCCTGGACAGCCATGCCGAAATCGGGCTGCATCCATTTCGGAATCTGGATGCCATACTCCTTGTCGAGCACGAAAGCGATACCGCCCTTGCCGGACTGGCTGTTGATCCGGACGATGGCCTCATAGGTGCATCCGACATCCTGGGGATCGATTGGAAGGTATGGTACGTCCCACAACCCTTCGGCCGAGCGCGCATGGGCCTTCATCCCCTTGCTGATGGCGTCCTGGTGCGAACCGGAGAATGCCGTATATACCAGCTCGCCGGAGTAGGGGTGCCGGGGATGAATATCCATGCGGGTGCACCGCCTGTAGACTTCGCGGACGGTCGGCATATCGGAAAAATCGAGTTCGGGGTCTATCCCCTGCGTCAGCAGGTTCAGGGCCATGGTCACGATATCCATGTTGCCGCAACGCTCTCCGTTACCGAACAACGCCCCCTCGATACGGTCAGCCCCTGCGAGGATCGCAAGTTCGCTGGTGGCGACCGCCGTGCCGCGGTCGTTATGGGCATGAACGCTGATGATAACCGCTTCACGATCCTTGATATGCCTGCAGAACCACTCGATACGGTCGGCATAGATGTTCGGCATCGAAAGCTCGACGGTCGAAGGGAGGTTCAGGATGACCTTGTTGTCGGCTGATGCGCCCCAGGTGTCCATGACCGCATGGCATACTTCGAGGGCGTAGTCCAGCTCAGTGCCCGTAAAGCTTTCAGGACTGTACTCGAAGCGGATCCCAGAATTGCCGCTCTCCTCCTTCAGCGACTTGACGAGTTTGGTGCCGGAAACGGCAATCGCCATGATCTCCTCCCTGCTCATGCGGAACACTACGTCGCGCTGCTGGCGGGAGGTGGAGTTGTAAAGGTGCACGATGGCGTTCTTCGCACCGCGAATCGACTCGAAGGTACGGCGGATGAGATGCTCCCTCGACTGTGTCAGCACCTGGATGGTAACATCGTCTGGGATGAGCCGGTCCTCGATCAGCTTGCGCACAAAGGAGAACTCCGTAGCCGAAGCCGACGGAAACCCCACCTCGATCTCCTTGAAGCCGACCGAGACGAGCAGCTTGAACATGGAGACCTTTTCATCGACGCTCATGGGTATCGGAAGCGCCTGGTTTCCGTCGCGAAGATCGACGCTGCTCCAAATCGGGGCTTTGGTTATTCGCTTGTCTGGCCACGTCCGGTCAGGGATATCGACCGTCTGGTAAGCTGCATACTTCTGGTAGTTCATCCTTTTCATGTCTGCCTCTTATTTTAACGCTATAATAATTATTCTCTTAAACGAAAAAAGCCACCTAACCTGAGTGGTTGGCGGCCTTGAATCAATGTTCCTGACTGTTTACGAAATGAACCGAAACGCGCCTTCCCTCAGTGCCCACGAGCCTGATAGCCTTAGGTTTAGAAGAAGAAGCATGTTGTCCGTTGCGTTCATACAAAGTACAGTAACCGTCAAGTCTGTTGTGCTATTGCTTTTTTTAATATAATAATTTCTGTCCTGCCTGCAACTCCATTGACAACCAACACAAAAAACCCGATCGCTCACGAGAGGTCAGAGTTAACAGCCGAATGCTGCTCTATCCTGATTCAAATCGAAAGTTCACCGGCAATCAATCTCGCAATCATTTTGCGGCTCTTCCAGTTCTTGACTTTAGATTCAGCTGCATGGGCATCGGTTTTGGAGGCATACTGCCTGAACCAGACCAGACACCAAGGACGGCAGCGGGAAGTGAACCCCTTTTCAAAAGTATTGTGATAGGCCAAACGACGCTCCGGACCGGAGGATATGCCGACATAATATCGATCGGCACTTTCCGAATGCAGGATGTAGAGACTGTAACGTTCTTGATTATCCGCGACCATGGTTTTAGGGGAACCGGTTTGCGGGGGCAGTTGACTATAAATAAAAAAAGGAAGCACCGCTTACTCAAGTACTTCCTTTCTTATGGCTCCGTGAGCAGTATTCGAGCCTACATCCCGACACGTCAGGATAACAGCCGAATTCTCTCTCTCTTGGCTCCGCGAGTAGGATTCGAACCTGCATCCCGACACGTCGGGATAACAGCCGAATGCTCTCTCTCTTGGCTCCGTGAGCAGGATTCGAACCTACATCCCGACACGTCGGGATAACAGCCGAATTCTCTCTCTCTTGGCTCCGCGAGTAGGATTCGAACCTGCATCCCGACACGTCGGGATAACAGCCGAATGCTCTCTCTCTTGGCTCCGCGAGTAGGATTCGAACCTGCATCCCGACACGTCGGGATAACAGCCGAATGCTCTCTCTTGGCTCCGCGAGTAGGATTCGAACCTACATCCCGACACGTCGGGATAACAGCCGAATTCTCTCTCTCTTGGCTCCGCGAGCAGGATTCGAACCTACATCCCGACACGTCGGGATAACAGCCGAATTCTCTCTCTCTTGGCTCCGCGAGCAGGATTCGAACCTACATCCCGACACGTCGGGATAACAACCGAATGCTTCAGGACTTATATCGTGAGATCACCAGCTATCAATCGCTCGATCATCTTCCTGCTTTTCCAGCTTTTGACTTTAGTTTCAGCTGCATGGTCATCAGCTTTCGAGGGATACTCCTTCACAAAAACCTGCGACCATGGCCGATAACGGGAGGTAAAGCCTTTTTCGATCGTGTTGTGAAAATGCCGACGACGCTCCGGATCGGAGGATATGCCGACATAATATCGATCGGCACTTTCCGAATGCAGGATGTAGAGGCTGTAACGTTCTTGATTATCCGCGACCATGGTTTTAGGGGAACCGGTTTGCGGGGGCAGTTGACTATAAATAAAAAAAGGAAGCACCGCTTACTCAAGTACTTCCTTTCTTATGGATCCGTGAGCAGTATTCGAGCCTGCATCCCGACACGTCGGGATAACAGCCGAATTCTCTCTCTCTTGGCTCCGCGAGTAGGATTCGAACCTACATCCCGACACGTCGGGATAACAGCCGAATGCTTCAGGACTTATATCGTGAGATCACCAGCTATCAATCGCTCGATCATCTTCCTGCTTTTCCAGCTTTTGACTTTAGTTTCAGCTGCATGGGCATCAGCTTTCGAGGGATACTCCTTCACAAAAACCTGCGACCATGGCCGATAACGGGAGGTAAAGCCTTTTTCGATCGTGTTGTGAAAATGCCGACGACGCTCCGGATCGGAGGATATGCCGACATAATATCGATCGGCACTTTCCGAATGCAGGATGTAGAGGCTGTAACGTTCTTGATTATCCGCGACCATGGTTTTAGGGGAACCGGTTTGCGGGGGCAGTTGACTATAAATAAAAAAAGGAAGCACCGCTTACTCAAGTACTTCCTTTCTTATGGATCCGTGAGCAGTATTCGAGCCTACATCCCGACACGTCGGGATAACAGCCGAATGCTCTCTCTCTTGGCTCCGCGAGTAGGATTCGAACCTGCATCCCGACACGTCGGGATAACAGCCGAATGCTCTCTCTCTTGGCTCCGCGAGTAGGATTCGAACCTACA
>JAAXWO010000007.1 GCA_013334965.1 Chlorobiaceae bacterium
ATAACATCCTCCTTTATGATGGATTACACAAACGTGCTCACCATTCATTTTACTCAAGGATGTATGCAATCGTGCCCTGACAGCGCTAACTCATTGGGCAACTATTATATAACGTTCCTGAATTCATCAACTTACGAGAATTCTGAAAAACGAAACACAATCGGCAATTACAGACAGTGAACAGCGCCCCCCCCAGCTCTTTGTCGAGGGCTTAACTCACCGAGATGTGATCCGTCTCCATCGTCGCGTCCTCGATCACCTTCAATCCGCAAAACACCTCGACGTCGCCCACGAGTTTCGGACCGATCATTTTGTTCCTGAAATTAGCCCTGATCTTCTTCATGAGATCAGGATGAACCGTCACGCTTGACGGATTGCTGACGGTTCGGAACCCCAAAAAAACAGCGGCCAATATTTTTTCAGAGAAATAATCATCCCCAATCTCATACTTCTGTACCATCTACCTTCCTTTTTTTGACAAATATACCCATTTCACCTCTAAATCGGCCTCACGCTTTCTGCTGCAGTTGCGGCGCCACTTGATAAAGATCGGGGAGATTGGAGTTGCTGCATTTTCATAGACACGCCAAGAAGGCATTCCTTACAAGAAAAGGAGGTACGACTCATGTCACCATCAATGCGGCGCCGTCAGTTCAGCAAGCATTTCAAAATTGATACGGTTGAACTGACACTGAATGAGGAAAAGACTATCCAAGGAGATCGCCGACGATCTGGGCATCAGAGCAACGTTGTTGCAACAATGGCGTGAAAAATATCTCGCGACCAAAGAGCAAGCGTTTCCTGGAACCGGCAACCCCAAGGATGCCGAATCGGAGCGAATCCGACAGCTTGAACGCCAGCTGCATCTGGTCACTGAAGAGTGTGAAATATTAAAAAAGCCTGCGCTGTGTTCATGAAAAATCCCTGAAGTGCCGGTTCATCAAGGATCATCAGCAGTTGTTTGCGGTCAGGAGCAGGTGCCGAGTGCTCGAGGTCTCCGTCAGCAGCTATTATGCATGGACACAGCGTTCCGAGAGCAACCGGAGCAAAGAGAGCCTGACGTTGACGCGTCACATCAGGGAGATTTTCGATAACAGTCACCAGACCTATGGGAATCCTCGCATTGCGGCTACCTTATGGAGGCTGGGGCTCAACTGCAGCCGTTGTCGAGAAGCACGTCTGATGCGACGCATGGGCATCAGATCCAGAATGGCCAGGAAATTCAAGATCACCACAGATTCGAACCATCAGGAGCCGGTGTCACCCAATCTGCTGGAGCAGGATTTTTCGGCTCAATTGCCCAATACCGTCTGGACCAGTGATATCACCTATTTGCGAACCGAAAGTGGTTGGCAATACCTGACCGTGATCCTAGAGCTGTTCAACCGAGAAATTATCGGCTACTCCTTGAGCAGTCGTGTGACCACGGAAACGACGGTGATTCCGGCACTGGATATGGCCGTACTGCATCGGCAGCCAAGAGCAGAGGGGTCATTTTTCATTCGGATCGAGGCAGTCAATACGCCAGCAAGGATTTCAGGAAAAAGCTTGAGAAGTACAAAATGGTCATGAGCATGAGTGGAACAGGCAACTGCTGTGACAACGCGGTTACCGAGACCTTTTTCAAGACCCTGAAAACCGAAGGGATTTATGGTGTGCGTTACCAAAGCCTACAGGCGTTGCGTCAGAGCCTCTTCGAGTACATCGAGATTTTTTACATCCGGAAACGGCTGCATTCGGCATTAGGATACCTTGCCCCCGCAGAGTTTTTACAGCACTATCAACAACCCATGGCTATGGCTTCTTGATGTGTCCACTTTTTTGTTGCAAGTCCACACTTTGGGAGGAAATGCATAGGCCTGACGGTGGGGCTAACAGATTCTATGTTCGAAGATTACTAACGTTCTGCAAAAGAAAAGAGTCGTTGAAACAGAGGTCGTGCAAAAAGGGGGAAGAGTAGTGCTGGTCGACAGCGCTGGCAGAGGGCCGACGATCCGTGTGGGTTGGTAGACTTGGGATGGTTGTCTGGTACCGAAAACAACCCAGATCGAAACCAGGACCCGGTCGTTGTCGATACAGTTCAAATTCAGAAGACCTTATGAGGTTGCAAGACGCTATAACCCTTCACAAGGGGATCTGCAGGTTCGAGAGTAAGGCTACATGTAATTTGAGAAAATGCTGAAACAATCTCTGAGGATCGCACAATACAATCGCTGGTCATCCTGCAGACATGGCTCCCCAAAACTTCCAGCGCGGCTTCTTTGGGGTAACTGCCGCCGAGTAGGATGGCAATATCAACATACAGCCAACGGCAGCACCTCCGTCAATGACCCGACACCTTCCTTTAACGGCAGCGACATAGTCATTGTTCTCTATCAGCTTTCCCTGGGCTTCGATATTATCAAGCACCGCCATCAGCCGCGTTGGATTTCTTGTGGCTTCAAGATCGGCTAACCATATCGCGTGAACGACTCCTTGATCGTCGACCGCAGTGCCCCATTTCTCGTTTGATTCCAGTATCATGGTAAATCCCCGTCTAAGTAGCTGTGAAGAGATAAGCAATAAAAATCGGCATCGGTGAAATTGGTACCGTATTTCCGGGTGCATCGCTCCTTCGGTAGAATGAAGGAGGCACAACATATAAACATCTGTCTGCGGTCGGCGAGTTACATACTGGCTTGGTGTGAATTCTGAGGTGCGTTGGCAATCAGGGTAACCACTTACAGCTCCGTGACACCATCCTTCATTCACCAAAAAACCAGGTGAACCGCAATGAGCAGTTCAACCAATCCCCGACTAAAATCTGTACTTCTGATTACTGATGCCGCATAGGTAGGCTCTGCATAAACCTGACGATCAGGTCCGCTTCGTATATATAATAAGTATACCCCTGATATGCAAAAAGAAAAAGTACCTGAAACTGAGGATCGGTGAAGAGAGGGTAAGACGAAGGGGAAAAGGGAGGTTGTGGTCCTTCCTGAATTCATCACGTATGAGAATTCTGTGAGACAAAACACAATAAGCAATTACAGACAGTAGCACACCGTCCCCCGACAACACACTTATTTTTGTTCAAGCTACGGTGAAACGCCAAGAACAGTTGATTCGGCGATTGTTGTGGCATAATGCCTGGAAATTCAACTCTTCCTCGACTGTGACCCTGGGCATCACGGCTCTGCCGTCAATCCGCAAATTCTGATTTGTCCTAATGATTAATGCTGCTTCAAGAGGATGTTCCCGCATAAACCTGCCGGGGGGGCTTACTTATGATCGGTACGAGGGTTGCTGCCGTTCTGCAAGGGCAAAGAAACCTGGAAAAGAAGAGCTAAAGAGAGGGACGTGAGGGGATAAGTCGGCCAGGAGACTCACTTCAAGAGCGAGAAATGCTTGATACACCTTCGCTCCAGAGTGAATAATTAGGGTCTGATCAGGCCTTGACGATGCTCTCGCTGGGGCAGATCGACACACAGGCAGGAGCGTCATTGTGGCCGATGCAATCAACGCATTTGGCTGCATCGATAACATAGGTATCGTCGCCGGATGAAATGGCCTGTACCGGACATTCTGGTTCGCAGGCACCACACATGATGCATGAATCGATAATTTTATGTGCCATAGTTCAAGCTGTGGTTATGTTTATGGTAATGCAAGATATTGATATTCAATAACTTGAATGCCAATATAGCATTAGTTCCAACATTTCCGAGAAGGAGTTGGGGATAGAGAGTGCGAAGCCTTGTGCAGGTAACGTATGAAGCAAGACACGGTAACACACAAGGAACAGTTCGCCGAGTTATCGTTAAGATTACAACGCTACCTTGAATGTGGCCCTGAGCATTAAGGCTCATCCACCAATCCACGCTATACTGATTACTGAAGACCAGGGAACATCCTATAGCGATATGTCCCGTGAACTTCTTATGAAAATGAACCTCCGGATATTTCGATTGCAGCCCCTATCAGTATGATCGCCAGTACTCCCGATTGAGCGTGTTCAGGTATCAGAACCTCCCGGTTCAGTATCATCCCCGTGCAGATCAGATGGAATGAAGCCCTCTGTTGACAAGGCCATAATAATACCGCGCATCAACGTACTGTTACTGAACCCCATGGCATACAGTCGGCTTCCTTCCCTGATCGGTTGCAACATCCTGCGCTCTACCAGCTTCTTGATCTGATAGGTACGTTGCCCAGAGCTCATGTCAGGTAACATTTTGCTGAGGTCTCCAGCTTTGAGGATACCCAACCTTGCCGCACAGTTTAAAATAATGGCCTCCTGTCGGGTAATTACCTGACGCTTTTCGGCATAGGCAAGCGCAGGAGTCAGAATATTTTCCTGCAGATAAGAAAAATCAGTCAAACGGTCTACTTTACGCAACTCTTCCAGAATGCCTTCCAGCACATAAATACACCATGCCTCTATTCCTTTCCTGGAGCCGCCATCGGCATGCGAAAGCATCTGGTAGTAGTAGTCACGGTTAGTGCAGAATACCGCGGTCGGATTGAGCACTCGGCCACCGGTATTTACATTGAAACCGTATTTGATGAGAAGGAGATAGGTCAAGAGACGCACCACTCGACCATTGCCATTCCGGAATGGATGTATCCAGCCGAAACGATGATGAGCAAGGGCAACTTTGATGAGGTCGTATTTGTGCGGATCATCCCTGTTGATGAAGTCGACCAGTTCCTTCATGTAGCCGGGAACCCGGATAAATTCCGGCGGCTTGTGACTGGACCCGGCGATAGTAACCGGCACTTGCCTATAGGCCCCCGGTGTCGGACCACCTTCCCGCGTCAGGCTGGTGACGGTGAGGGCATGCAGTTCTCGGATGAACAACTCGGTAACAACTGCACCCGGCTTGACCTGTTCCTCGATATAGGCCATAGCTTTTTCGATATTCTCCATTTCCCGCAACTGATCGGTTGCGTCATGGCTTTGACCTTCCAGCCGGCTCTCGACCAAGTCAGCCAAAATGGTGTGATTGCCTTCGATGCGAGCCGATCCCAAACTTTCAAGCATGTGGAAAATCTGCTTCAGCTGGGAAAAAAGTGGGGGCGGAATAGTAACTGAACGGCGCAGTCGCCGCAGGTGCTCCAGCTCAGTTAAAATATCAACCAGAGGCGAATCAAACGCAGGATTGATCAGTTTCGGATCGTGGTGGATACATGCAGACATGGTTACCATTTTCTTGACTTATCTGTATCCATATCTTGAAATAACTCAGCTTTCTTATTTATTCATAGTTATTTACACAACACAATCAAAAATCATTATCTCTATTCCTGGTTTATAACAAGTCAAAATCAGTTCATCAAGTACCGTCTCTTGAAGGACTTGGGGTCATTGCTCGATAAGCGCACTTACTCAAAGGAAAAGCAGGGGGAAATCCTTCAGTCGGGGAGCGTTCTTCCTCCCAGCCACTGAACGATTTTCGGGTCACGGTGATCGAAAAAGCTGCTCGTCTTCGTATCAAGCGACGCGATAAGGGCCATATCTTCCGCGGCCAACTCGAAGTCGAAGATGTCGAGGTTTTCAGCCATTCTTTCCTTGTGAACAGATTTCGGAATGGCGACGATACCGCGCTGGGTCAGCCAGCGAAGAATGACTTGTGCGACGGTCTTTCCATGCTTATGGGCGATCGAGACGAGTCGTTCATTCTGGAAGATGTTATTTTTGCCTTCGGCGAACGGCCCCCAGGATTCGAGCTGTATGTTGTTTCCCTTCAGAAAGGATTGAGTTTCGATCTGCTGATTGAAGGGGTGCGTCTCCATCTGGTTGACAGCCGGAACGACCTTGTTGAAAACAATCATATCCATCACGCGGTCTGGATAAAAATTGCTGAGGCCGATTGCTTTAATCCTGCCTTCCGAATACAGCTCCTCCATTGCCCGCCAGGCGCCGTGAACATCGCCATACGGTTGATGAATGAGGTAAAGGTCCAGATAATCGAGCTGAAGTTTGTTCAACGTCTTATCAAAAGCGTTCAGGGTCTTTTCATAACCGGCATCCCCTATCCAGAGCTTGCTGGTGATGAACAACTCTGTCCTGGCTATGCCGCTTCGTTGAATGGCCTTGCCAACAGCCGTTTCATTCTGGTAAGATGAAGCGGTGTCAATCAGGCGATAGCCGGTTTCAAGCGCCTGAAGTACGCAATCTTCGCATTGCTGAAGATCGGCAATCTGAAAAACGCCAAAGCCAAGAATTGGCATCTTCACGTCGTTATTAAGCGTAACGTATTGCATCATCATTTTTAAACCCTCCAAGTCCAGGGAACGTTGCTCGATAAGTGCACTTACTCAAGAAAAGGAAAAGACGAAGACAACTACAGTCTAACCCACTCACAGACACTTTATTCAGGTCTTGGCCCTATGACTGGAAGATAGCGCTGGAATCAAGACACAGGAGAAGAGTCCTTCTGCACCGAGATCTTCATGGTCAACCCCAACGCTTTCAGGTAGTTGTACATCGTTGAAAGCCTGATATCCTCAGCATGGTTCTCGATACGCGAAATCGCCGTTTTTTTTGTCTTCAGGATAGCAGCAATTGCGTCCTGAGTAAGCCCTGCATTTTTCCTGGCCTGCTTTAACATGAGCCCTATCTTGAACTGCTCAAACCCTTCATCGAAGTTGGCCTCGAATTCAGGGTCGGTGCTTTTGCGTTTCGCTATATATCTGTCGAGATCATCCATTATTGCGCCTCCTGATGTAGTCTATCTTTCTTTTTTTGGCAAGATCAATCTCCGCTTCCGGCGTCTTCTGACTCTTCTTCATAAAGACATTGGTGAGAACCACCAATTTGCCCTCATGAAAGAACCCAGGCAATCGGAACTCTTTCTTACCATGTGATGCCCGGACTTCCCATATCCCATCACTGCCGGTGAGTTTCTTGAAATACTCTGTCGGGACTAGCGGTTGTTTCCGAACGATATCGAGTACCCAGACAATCTTCTGAGCCTCCTTTGCTGGAAGAAAATCCAAAAAGTCCTCGACGGGTTTCCTGCCGGAGGGAGTGGTATTGAATTCAATGGGCCTCAAAAGAATAGTTAACGTTTTGGTTAACAATATGCAAGAGGAAAAGGTTCGGACTCCCCCTATAACCTTTATCAGTAGACTCTTTCAAAGCACCCCAGCCGTATGGCATTCCAGGAAAAACAAGCTGAGAGCCGCTCAGTTGCGCAGTAGAGGTTTCCGGAAGTGCTGAATTAACCACACAATCCCTGTACCCCATAAAACTGAATTGAGAACGGACAGTCCAAGGATGAGGGCAGAGTCATCTCCCCACCACTTGTGACCGTTGACCATGAATACCGTGGAATCCAACTTTAGCAGATGCATCAACGGGGTTCCAAAAATCCATGCTAATGTTTCAAGCCATGCGGCGGGCGTTCCGCCGACTTCTCCTGCTGCATAGCTGTAACCAAAGAGTGTCATGAAGGCAATCCAATGGAGCACGGTGAGACCAATCGCAAGTCCAGTCGGAAAACGCCGATTCATTGATGTGCTTCGTTCCATAATTTTCATTAATGATTTCATGTGGCTATCCTGCGGCATCGCCCCTCCGCAAAAGCAGACTGCTTTTTAGCACAAGCTGAAAAGCCAGTCCTGGAGGATAGGATAGATGAAAAATGGGGAGGCTAGGGGGCCTCCGTTTGTTATCTCTTGAAATAAACACCAAGCGATACCGTAATTTAATACAGCATCCCAATTGATTCAATAAAAAACAATGGCACTCGGGTGCAACACTATCGCGGCTATAGGCAAACCAGTTCTTTGATGGGAATTTCAGTTCGCCTTGCGATTCCTGAAGTGCCGAAACGGGCTATAGTACAAGCGCCCTGATCATGGGCTTTGGCCCGCACACGTGCACTGCTCCTGAAAAACAAAGCTGAGACCTTGGCTTAACAAGCCAAATGTTTAACTTTAAAGACGTTCGAACGGGCGTTCGTCCCGCTTGAACACTGATTTTGTGTCTTAATTTTATTGCGTGGCATCGATCGAACGGCGCTGCGGTTCACTCATTTATTTTTTGTATCCGGATGTCCTCTCTGCAGATATACAACTCCCTTTCCCGTTCCAAGGAACCATTCGTGCCGCTCGTTGAGGGCGTCGTCAGCATGTACGTCTGCGGGCCGACCGTTTACGGCCATGCGCACCTCGGCCATGCCAAGAGCTATGTGTCGTTCGACGTCGTGGTCCGGTGGATGCGCCAGCTCGGCTACAAGGTCAAGTATGTGCAGAACATCACTGACGTCGGGCACCTTACGGATGACGCCGACGAGGGGGAGGACAAGATCCAGAAACAGGCGCGACAGGAAAAGACTGACCCGATGGAGATTGCGCAGTTCTACACGCGCAGCTTCTACGAGGATATGGACCGCATGGGCGTACTGCGGCCAAATATCGCTCCTACTGCGACCGGCCACATCCCGGAACAGATCGCCCTCATCAGCCGTCTTATCGAAAAGGGACATGCTTATGAGTCAAACGGTAATGTGTATTTCTCCGTCAACTCTTTTCCCCAGTACGGCCGTCTTTCGGGCAGAACCGACCAGGAGGCGCTGCAGGCAGGCGGGCGGGTTGCTGAACGTTCCGACAAGCAGAATCCTTCCGATTTTGCACTCTGGAAAAGGGCGCAACCGGGCCATATCATGAAGTGGATGTCTCCCTGGGGCGAAGGTTACCCCGGTTGGCATGTCGAATGCTCGGCCATGGCCATGAAGTACCTCGGCGAGACGATCGACATCCACGGCGGAGGCATGGAGAACAAGTTCCCGCACCACGACTGCGAGATCGCACAGGCTGAGGCTTCGACCGACAAGCAATTCGTCCGCGTCTGGATGCACAACAACATGGTTACGGTCGACGGCGTCAAGATGGGCAAGTCGCTGGGCAATTTCAAAAACCTCAAGGATCTCTTCGTGGTTTTCGACCCGCTGGTGATCAGGTTCTTCATCCTGCAGTCGCACTACCGCTCGCCACTTGATTTTTCGGATACCGCCATCCGGGCGTCCCAGACTGGATTCGAGAAGCTGCTCGAGGCCTGCCGCCGTCTTCTCGAGGCCGCCCCTGGCACGGGAATGCTCGATGTCACTCCATTCCGGACGAGGACAGAAGATGCGCTCAATGACGACTTCAACACGCCAGTCGCCATATCGGTGATCTTCGAGTTCGTCAAGGCGCTCAACGGCGCGCTCGACCGGACAGAAGGCCTTTCGGGCGAATCGATCTCCGACGCTCTCGCCTACCTCGAAGCATTTGCAGGGAACGCGCTCGGCATCCTGAAATCACGCGATCAACTGGCAGCGGGGTCCGCAGGCGATGGCGGCCAGACCCTCGACGAGGTGATGGAGGTGCTGCTGGAACTTCGCACGCAGGCGAAGGCAAAAAAGGATTTCGCCACGAGCGACGCTATCAGGGATATGCTTCTGTCGAAAAACATCGAGCTCAAGGATACCCGAGAGGGAACGACCTGGTCGAAGAAAAAGTGAGAATAATGAAGATTTTGGGCTGAAGCCCGGGGCAACTGAAGATCATGTAAGACTCAAATGTCAGAGGGCCTCAAGCCCCTCTGAATACAAGATCCTGATACCCAAGGGCAACCGACGAGGTCATAAAAACTGAATTTCCTTGCGGCTGATGCCCCTCGGAGAACGAGAAGCCTGATAACTGATCTGCATAGTACGGCGTAAAGCAAATGAGGCTGCCTCTGCATAACTTGGTGAGGCAGCCTCTTTCTTTTCCAATCATTTCTCTTGTCCATCCCATCCACGCGGTCCATACCGTCCATTCTCCCCCTCACAGATACTCGTCCAGGCCCTCCCGGCGTAGCACGTCCACTGCCTTCGCGACGCTTTGCGATTCTCCCTTTCTGCAAATCAGCAATGCGTCAGGGGTATCGACCACGATGATGTCGTCGACGCCGATGATGGTGACCGCCTTGCCATGGGGTTTCCGGACAAACACATCGCTTGACTCCATAATAACCACCTCCTGGCCGTTCATGTCACGGCCTTCGAGCCCGAATCCGGCATTGATCACCTCTTCCCAGTTGCCAAGGTCGGTCCACCCGAAATTACCTGCAAGCATGTAGACTTTTTCGGCCTTCTCCATGATGCCGTAATCAACTGAGATCGGGTGTATCCAGCTATAGACATCCTCGATGACCGACTCCTCCCGTTCTGTTCCGAGATAGGAGTGAATGGTCTGCATGTCCTGATAGAGTTCAGGCAAAGACCTCTTGTATTCGTTGCCGATAGCTTCGACGTGCCAGATGAAAACCCCGCTGTTCCACCAGAAGTCATGGCTCTGCATAAACTGTTCAGCAGTCGCCTGATCCGGTTTTTCTGCAAAAGTCTTTACCCTGAACAACGAAATGCTCCGATCATCAGCCTCCTCGTCCTCCATCATGACTGAGGGCTCGACCTGAATATAACCATAGCTCGTTTCTGGCCGGGTTGGCTGGATTCCGATGGTGACCAGGCCCTGTTTGTCCCTGGCCAGCTTCACCCCTTTCCTGACGGTCCTCAGGAACTGCGCTTCGTCGAAAACGAGGTGGTCGGATGGCAGTACGATGGTAACTGCATCAGGGTCGCGCTTCCTGATGACTGTCGTCGCAAGGGCGATGCAGGGTGCAGTGTTTCTGATGTTTGGTTCGATGAGAATGTTCGCCACATCAAATCCGGGCAGACACTCGTGTATCTGTCGCCAGTGCTGTTTGCCTGTAATAATGATGATGTTTTCAGGGCGAACCGCTCCCGAGATTCTCGCGACGGTCTTCTCGATCATGGTTCCGCCGTCGAAGAAATGCAGAAAGGGCTTGGGGCTTTTCTTTCTTGAGAGAGGCCATAGGCAGCTTCCTATTCCACCTGCCATGATCACTGCGTAAACATGACTGTCAGCAATCTTCATCATATCATTCGGGCTCTTTCGGTGCCTTGCCGGTTCATGACTCTGCCAATCCACACACAAATAATGTACGATAAATTTTGACCACTGATGTGAGTCGCGGGCTCAGAGCACCAAACATTTGTCAATGGCCGTAAAATATCGTTTTTTCATGGTGTAAGCTTTTTATTTACCATTGTACCCTACCGATCCATCATGCAGAACAAACTGCACATGATACGCGAGCTCTGCCGTGAGCATGCTATCCCTGCAACCGATAAGTCACTGAATCTGCTCGTAAGTTATACCGAACTCCTTGAAGAGTGGAATAACAGGATAAACCTTATCAGCCGCAAGGAGGATGCTCCTGTCATCCTGAAGCACGTATTCCACTCCCTGCTCATCAGCAGAATCCACGACTTCAAGCCTGGTGAAAAAGTGCTTGACCTCGGTACCGGTGGAGGACTTCCAGGAATTCCTCTCGCGATCCTTTTCCCGGAGACATCGTTTCTTCTTGTCGATTCGACGGGCAAAAAAATTGCTGCATGCAAAGCGATGATCGAAGAGCTCGGCCTTGGCAATGCGATAGCGGTACATTCCCGTGTAGAGGAACTCAAGGGTTTGTCATTCAATACGGTGCTGAGCAGGCAGGTTGCTCCGCTCGCTGAGCTTTGCGGCTACTCCTGCAAGCTCCTGAAACGCGAAGGGGTACTGATCTGTCTTAAGGGGGGAATGCTCGACTCTGAAATTGCTGACGCTGTTTCGTCGAGGGAAAAGCATCTCGGTTTTCCTTCGTCCGTGGACCAGCTGCCGATAGGGGATATCAGCCCGCTGTTCTCTGAAAAGCAGATAGTCATCGCTCGCTGGTGAATTGATCCACCCCCGCTCGATGACTATCTGATAACTTCCTGTCTGAAGAGGCTTTTACTCAGCTGCTTCTTCGGGTCCTTTGGTGACCTCAGCCTGCTTTGAACCCTTGACGCGCTTTGCACGATCCTGCCTGGTGCTCTTCTGCTTTTCAGAAGGTGCAACAGAGTAGTCGACAAGCTCAATCACGGCCATCTTCGCTGCATCGCCGTAACGAGGGCAGAGCTTGATGATGCGGGTGTATCCACCGTTACGTGAACCGACCCTGGCTACGATCTCTTCGAAAAGTGTACGAACGGCTTCTTTGTCGCGAAGCGCGCTGAAGATTTCACGCTGTGCGTGGAGGGTACCTTTCCTTGCCTTGGTGATGATTTTCTCGACAACCTTGCGAGTCTCTTTTGCTTTAGCCTCGGTCGTCTCGATCCGCTTGTGGATCAGCAGCTGTGTCGACAGGTTCGACAGGGTTGCTTTTCTATGGGCGGCAGTCCTCCCAAGTTTTCTTGCTGGCTTAACTTTACGCATGTCTTGTTTCCGCTCTCATTGATTTCTATAAAACAAATTTCCTGTATCAACCTTTCATCTGGTAACGGGTGATATCCATCCCGAACTTGAGGTTGAACTTTTCCAGCTGTTCCTTAAGTTCTGTCAGCGACTTCTTGCCGAAGTTCTTGTAGTTCAGCAACTCATCTTCCCTTCTCGAAACCAGGTCGCCAAGAGTGTCGATCTCTGCAAGTCGCAGGCAGTTGTGCGAGCGGACCGAGAGGTCGAGATCCTCGATTTTGGTCTGGAAGAGTTTGCGCATGCTTTCGAACTCGTCGTCAAGCTGCTTGTACTCCTCTTCCGAGAACTCCTCTTCCGTAGGAGAGAAGTCTGCGAAAAATGTAAAATGCTCGTTGATGATCCTGCCAGCAAGGCTGATGGAATCGTCAGGAGTTATTGATCCGTCAGTCTCGACATCAAGGATCATCTTCTCATAGTCAGTCCGCTGACCGACTCGAGTGTTTTCAACGATGAACTTGACGTTCCTGATCGGGGTGTAAATCGAATCGATAGCGATGAATCCGATCGGTAGACCTTCGCTACGGTTCTCTTCTGCAGGTACATAACCACGTCCCCTGCCGACATAAATGTCGATCGACAGCGTGGAGTCGGTATTGACTGTCGCGATGTGCAGATCCTTGTTGAGCACTTCGAACTCACCTTCATTGGCGACGATATCGCCTGCCATGAACTCTTTCGGTCCTGTCAGGGTCAGTGTCGCCTTGCAGCTGCGTTTGCAGTTGGACTTGAAACGGACCTTCTTCAGGTTAAGCACAATTTCCGGGACGTCTTCACGCACTCCGTCAATTGTCGAAAACTCGTGATACACACCATCTATTTTGATCCCGGTGATTGCTGTTCCGGGAAGAGAGGCAAGAAGAACCCTTCTCATGGCATTGCCCAGCGTAACTCCATAACCCCTCTCCAGCGGCTGGGCTATGAACCGCCCGAAGCTGCCGGTGTGGGTCGCTTCATCCACATCGATCTTTGCAGGCATCTGCATCTGATATATCATAGTCTTGATACCTTAAGGATTCAAAAAAATCACTTGGAGTACAACTCGACGACAAGCTGTTCGTTGTATGGTTCCTGAACCAGTTCGCGTTCCGGAACAGCAAGGAATACAGCTTTCCTGTTTGCCTTGTCGACCTGGATCCATGCCGGAATTCTGGCTTCGGAAGCCTTGTTGAGCGAATCGGCGACAGCATCGAGGTTACGGCTCTTCGTCCTGAACTCAATCAGGTCACCGGGAGATACGAGGTAAGAAGGAATATTGACCTTCTTGCCGTTGATCAGCAGGTGTCCGTGCGTCACAAGCTGCCTTGCGCCTGCACGTGAAGGAGAGAAGCCGGAACGATAAACGACGTTATCGAAACGCCTTTCAAGAAGCTTGACCAGGTTGTCACCGGTAACGCCACGCTGTGAAGCGGCCTTCTTGAAATAGGTACGGAACTGCTTTTCGAGAATGCCGTAAAGATATTTCATCTTCTGCTTTTCTCTCAGCTGAAGAGCGTACTCGGACACTTTGCCTTTACGTGACTGTCCATGCTCGCCAGGAGCATAAGGACGTCTCTCCAAATATTTTTCAGCTTTAGCAGAAAGAGCTATTCCCAGCCTGCGAGAAACTTTTGTAATTGACCCTCTGAATCGTGCCATAGCAATTGCTTCATTGATAATTCTTGATAATAACCGTCAGACCCTTCTGCGCTTGGGAGGCCTGCATCCGTTGTGCGGAAGCGGGGTGATGTCCCTGATCGTACGAACTTCGAGTCCTACACCCTGAAGCGCCCTGATGGCCGCGTCGCGTCCCGCTCCGGGTCCTTTGATAAAAACGTTCACGTGGCGCATGCCGAGGTCATATGCCTCTTTTGCTGCAGCCTCGGAAGTGACCTGTGATGCGTACGGGGTATTTTTCTTGGAGCCCTTGAAACCGTTCTTGCCGGCGCTGGACCATGAAACCGTATTACCAAGCGTATCGGTAATCGTCACCATGACGTTGTTGAACGACGCCTTGATATGGACGGTACCTTCCGGGGTAACCTTTACTTTCTTTTTTTTCCTGCTCGCTGTTGCCATGAGTCTGTCGCTGTTTTATCTCTCTTATTGCTTAATTACTCCGGACCTTACTTCTTGGTGGCCTTCTTCTTGCCGGCAACCGTCTTCCTCTTGCCCTTTCTTGTACGGGCGTTGGTCGAGGTACGCTGTCCGCGGACCGGGAGCGACCTCCTGTGGCGTAAGCCCCTGTAGCAGCCAATGTCCATCAGTCGCTTGATGGAGAGCTGCTGCTCGCCTCGCGCCTGACCTTCGACAGTGTACTCACCGCCGATAATTTCCCTGATGGCATGCGCCTCTTCATCGCTCAGTTCAGAGATTTTCCTGTCAGGAGCAATCCCTGCTTTTGCAAGAATGTTTTTGGCAGATGTTTTCCCGATACCATAAACATGCGTCAGAGCAATAACTGCATGCTTATTCAATGGCAAATTTACCCCAGCTAACCTCATATGTGTTTTCTCAAATCTGTTGATTATTCCTGAAGATCACCCCTGGCGCTGCTTATGGCTTGGATTCACTTTGCAGATCACAAATCGTTTTCCTTTGCGCTTGATAATCCTGCAGTGCTCGCAACGTTTCTTGATAGACGAAAATATTTTCATGGTAAACCCCACATGCTATGATTGTCCGGTCTGTCCAAAATATGAAAAGGCATGTAATGTAATACATACATCCTTAAAAATCAACCGGATGATTGACAATATTTAACTTTTTACTTGTATCTGTAAGTAATTCTGCCTTTAGACAGATCATAAGGAGATATCTGCACCTTGACCTTGTCGCCTGGAAGGATTCTTATATAGTGCATCCTTATCTTTCCTGAAACATGGGCAAGCACTTCAAGGCTGTTTTCAAGCTTTACCCTGAACTGTGCATTGGGAAGCGCTTCCAGAATTTCGCCTTCTATCTCAATTGATTCTTCCTTGGCCAATGTATCTCTCCGCTTTGCTGATGATAGTAATGAATGCCCTCAATTCGCCGGTCGCCTATTTTGTCAGGATCTCTGCTTCTCCGTCCCTGACGACAATGGTATGCTCGCAGTGCGAACATGGTTTACCGTCCTCTGTTACCGCAACCCATGCCCTTCTCTTGCTGACAGCCCTTCGCGAACGTCCAAGTGCGATCATCGGCTCGATGGCAAGTGTCATTCCCTGACGAAGTTTGACCCCTGTGTGCGGTCTTCCGTAATTCGGTACTGCCGGGTCCTCATGGAGTTCGCTTCCGATGCCATGCCCGACCATATTCTCTATGACGCTGTACCCGAACGAACGTGCATGCTGTTCGATGGCGGCTGAAATGTCATGAAGCCTGTTTCCTGTTACCGCCTGGGCTATACCAAGGTAAAGGCACTCCTTTGTTCTTTCGACAAGCAGCCGGACTTCAGGATCGACAGCGCCCATGACAAACGTCCTGGCAGCATCTCCGTGGTACCCGCTCTTGTATACTCCGCAATCGACTGAAACGATGTCCCCGTCCTGGATGATTCGCTTCGCACTCGGCACTCCGTGAACGACCTCCTCATTGATGGAGACGCAGAGAGTCGCCGGATACGGCGTAACTCCAACCTCCCCTTTCGGGACATAATTCAGAAAACTTGGTACTGCATTATGGTCGCGAATGAACTGCTCTGCAAGTTCATCGAGACGCAATGTCGTCATTCCAGGCTTGATCTCCTCTTCGAGCATATCAAGGACCCGAGCAGTCAGTGCTCCGGCGTCCCGCATCAATTCTATCTCGCGCTCGCTCTTTATCGTGATCATGACCGTGCCTTTATCGTCACTGGCGTCCCCTTGTCTTTGCCGTTTTCATGAACCCGTCGTAATGACGCATCATGAGGTGACTTTCGACCTGCTGGAGCGTATCAAGACCGACACTGACAATAATGAGAAGACTGGTACCGCCGAAGAAATTCGCAAACCCTGGCGTTACATTCCCGAACTTTGTCAGGAACGTCGGAAGGATAGCGATAATGGCAAGCGATACGGCTCCCGGGAGGGTGATCCTCGTCAGGATGTTGTCGATGAAATCAGCAGTACTCTTGCCCGGCCTTACACCTGGGATAAACCCACCCTGCCTGCGCATGGTGTCAGCGACCTCTTTCGGATTGAAAGCGATTGCCGTGTAGAAATAGGTGAAGAACAGGATCATCAATCCGAATATGAGCGCATACCACCAGGAGTCGTAAGCCAGGGCTCCGGCAATCTTCTGCATGGCCTCATTCTCGGGGAAAAACGACAGGAACGTGCTCGGAAGAAACATGATGGACTGAGCGAAAATGATCGGCATGACTCCAGCCGTATTGATCTTCATCGGGATGTACTGCGTACCACCTCCGTAGACCTTGCGACCGACGACCCGTTTTGCGTGCTGAACAGGAATCCTTCTCGTCGCGACTGTCAGCAGGACGACGACAGCAACGATCGCCGCCATCATGGCCATGATGATAAGCTCGACGACCCAGTTCTTGCTGCCGAGTGAAACCGATTTGATTTCAGCGACCAGAGACTGGGGAAACCTTGCAAGGATACCGATCATGATAATGAGCGATATGCCGTTGCCGATGCCACGTTCGGTAATGCGTTCACCAAGCCACATGACGAATACCGTGCTCGCAGTCAAAACCACGACAGCGGTCATCGCGAAAAATATTCCCGGCTCTGGAACTACAACTTTACCGAATGAGGACGGACTTGAAAGACTGACGCTTACGCCCCATGCCTGAAGCGATGCCACAAGTATGGTGCCGTAACGCGTATACTGGTTGATTTTCTGTCGCCCCTCCTCTCCCTCTTTCTGCAGTTTCTGCACATAGGGAGTGACAGCACCCAGAAGCTGTACGATAATGGATGCGGAGATATAAGGCATGATGCCGAGCGAAAAGATCGAGGCGCGAGCGAACGCGCCTCCGACGAACAGGTCGAACAGGCCGAACAGGTCATTTGCATGTGACGAGGTTGCGCTCGCCACTGCTGCTGCATCGACTCCGGGGATCGTGATGTGCGATCCCAACCTATAAACAAAAAGAATCAGGAGGGTATAAAGGATCCGCTGCCTTAACTCCGGAATTTTATTAATGTTCCTAATACTCTCAGTTAGCTTCATGGCAGCTCAGTCCCTTTTTCACGACTTGACCGTTTTTTTGACTTTCTTGACCTTGACCAGTTTCACCTTCGGCGTCAGCAGTGCCTGATCGAACGGCAGGCCATTGACTTTCGATGCCTCTTCAAGGGTACGATAAGCCTGGACTGTCTTGCCGCCAGCCTTGGAGATCTTCTCTTCAGCAGTTTTGCTGAAGAAGTGTGCGGTGATCGTCACGGCTGAACCAAGATCGCCGTTGCCGAGCACTTTGAAATAATCCTGGTTGCTCGCGTTGCACAGGTGCTTGAGATCCACTACGGTGATCTCGTCGCTGACGATGCCTTTCTCGATCCACATCTGGATCTGTGCGACGTTGACGCTGACTACGGATTTCCGGTTGGGAGGCGTAAAGCCGAATTTCGGGAGCCTTCTGTAGATCGGCATCTGACCACCTTCGATAATCGGACGGGTATAACCGCTACGTGCCTGCTGACCCTTGTTGCCCTTGCCGGCGGTCGTACCGTTACCTGAACCCGGGCCGCGACCGACCCTCTTTCTTCCCTTGACTGCGCCTTTGGCAGGACGAAGTGAACTTAAATCCATTGTTGGAATTCCCTACTTGCTTTAATGAAACTGTTAGAGCTCTTCTACCTTGACAAGGTGCTGAACAACACGGATCTGGCCTCTTGTGCAGGGATTGTCCTTGATTTCAACCTTGTAGTTGGGCCTACCGAGGCCCAGAGCTTTAATCGTTGCTTTCTGTTTCTCGGTGCCGCCGATAACGCTGCGCACCTGGGTAACCTTTATTAATTTATCGCTCATGATCACCATGTCTCCGTTTTAGCTTTCAAATACCTCTTGCAGGGTCTTCGAACGACGTTCTGCAACATCGTTTGCATCGGAGATGCTCTGAAGCCCTTTAATAGCAGCCTTCACCACGTTGTGAGGATTCGAAGATCCGAGTGACTTGGTAAGGATGTCATGAATACCGGCCATTTCAAGCACAGCCCTGACTGCGCCGCCTGCGATCAACCCGGTACCCGGAGTCGCTGGCTTCATCAGTACTTTAGCTGAACCGTACTTGGCTACGATCGGGTGAGGAATGGTTCCCTTCACGATCGGGACCTTGATCACGTTCTTCTTTCCGTCTTCCACGCCCTTTGCAATGGCGTCCTGAACTTCGTTGGCTTTTCCAAGCCCGTATCCTACATGACCGTCCTTGTCACCGACAACGACAATCGCATTGAAACCGAAGCGCTTTCCACCCTTTACAACCTTGGCAGTTCTATTGATGTGAACCAGCTTCTCTTTCAGATTCAACTCACCGGGCTTAATATTCCTGGCAGATTTATTCGACATGTACTTTCTCGTTGAAAAGTTTTAAAAGATCAAGCCTGCTTCACGTGCGCCATCGGCCAAAGCCTTGATACGACCGTGGTACCGGAATCCGTTCCTGTCAAAGACGACCTTGGAGATTCCCTTGGCAATCGCTTTTTCGGCAATCTGCTTGCCGAGGATGGCACTCACTTCGGATTTGGTCCCGGAAAGTCCGGCGTTGTCCTTCGTCATGCTCGAAACTGAAATGATCGTCTTGCCGTTGTCATCGTCGATCAATTGTGCGTAGATCTGTGACAGGCTCCTGAAAACGCACAGTCTCGGCCTTTCCTGGGTGCCATGTACAGCAGCCCTGCTACGTGCCTTGATTTTCTGCCTGTGAGCAGCTTTATCGATTTGGCTCATTATCTCTAACCGTATAAATGTTTTTTACCTGACTTCTATTCGCTCGTACAGCTTGCCGATTACTTACCGGCTGCCTTGCCTTCCTTGCGGCGTACGACTTCACCTTCGTATTTGATACCCTTGCCGCGATACGGTTCAGGCTTCCTGAACGAACGGATCTTTGCAGCAATCTGACCGACCAGAGCCTTGTCTATACCACTGACAAGAACAGTAACCGGATCCGGCACCTCGATCTTAATATCTCCTGGAGCCTTGAAGAAGATCATGTGCGAGTACCCGAGGGTAAGGGCAAGCAAATCACCCTTCAATTCTGCGCGGTAACCGACACCAGTGATCTCAAGCTTGCGGGTAAACCCTTTGGTCACGCCTTCGACCATGTTGTTGACCAGCATACGGTACAATCCGTGCATGGCCCTGGCCCTTTTGCTATCGTCTTTTCTCTGGACGCTCAAGACACCATCGGCAATCGTAATGGTCACTTCTTCGACCATGGCCTGAGAGAGTGTTCCCTTGGGGCCCGATACGCTGATCATATTGTCCGTAACATCAACCTTAGCCTGATCAGCAAGCTTGATCGGCATTTTTCCTATTCTTGACATGGTATACTGTTGCTCTTTGGCTTATGAAATTAATAAATACGGAACAGTACCTCACCGCCGACGTTCTGGGCACGTGCCTCTTTGTCGGTCAGGATGCCTTTCGACGTGGAAAGGATGAACAATCCCAATCCGCCAAGGTATCTTTTGATATCCTTGCCGTCGTAAACCCTGCGGCCAGGTTTGCTGACCCTGGTGATCTCCTTGATGGCGTGCTGTCCGTCAGCAGTATACTTCAGTTCAACGCGGATAAAAGGGAACTGCTCGGAGGTAATCACCGTGAAGTTCTTGATGTATCCCTTCTCGAGAAGCAGTGTGGAGATATTCTCCCTGAGCCTTGAATAAGGAATATCGGTCGTCTTGTTTTTGGCACTCCCGGCGTTTCTGATCCGGGTAATGAAATCGGCTATGGAATCCGTTACAGGCATGGCTAACAGTTGGTTACATTCGTAAATGAACAGACATCTTTCTATCGTTCCGTGACGACGCTCTTACCAGCTCGCTTTCCTGACACCAGGAAGCTTGCCTTCGAGGGCCAGTTTACGGAACATGTGACGGCAGAGGCCGTACTTCGCATAGTTGCCCCGGCCACGGCCAGTCAGTACACAACGACTGCGAACCCTGGTGGCTGAACTGTCTCTCGGAAGCTGGGCTAATGCCTGGTAGTCGCCTGCGGCTTTCAGCTCTTCCCTCTTTGCCGCATATTTTTCGACAAGCTTCTTCCTTTTTTCATTTCGTGCAATGATGCTTTTCCTGGCCATCTTGGTTCAGTGCTAAATATTATGAGTTCTTCTTTTTGAAGGGCATGCCGAGCAGCGTCAGAAGCTCGAAAGCCTCCTCGTCTGTTTTTGCAGAGGTGACGAAGCTTATATCCATACCGTTGATTCTCGGCACTTTGTCAATGTCGATTTCCGGGAAGATGATCTGCTCGCGGATACCTGCGTTATAGTTGCCGCGTCCGTCAAAGCTGGTGTCGCTCAGACCGCGGAAATCGCGGATCCTCGGAACAGCTACGGAAACGAAACGATCCATGAATTCATACATGATCCTGCTGCGAAGGGTTACGCGGCAACCGATTGCCTGACCCTCACGAAGCTTGAAGTTCGAAACTGCTTTCTTGGCCTTGCGGATCTGCGGCTTCTGACCTGTGATCTGGCCGAGCTCCTGCATTGCGGTTTCGAGGAGTTTTGGTTCCTGTGCTGCTTCACCGACGCCAATGTTCACCGAGATCTTCTCGAGGCGGGGAACCATCATCACATTCTTGTATTTGAAGCGCTCCATCAGTTTCGGGACTACATTTTCCCTATAGTGGACTTCAAGGCGAGCAGGCATTGCGGGCTCCTGCTGAACATTCTCGTTTTTTTTGGACATCTCTCTTTTTTCTTTTTACAGGGAGGTCTTGGTCACCCTGCCATTAACAAATCGTTGTCAGCTCTTTTTCACGTTGGAAGCGTGGATCGGGAATTCGCGCTCGATGATCGAACCCTGCGGAGTTGCCTGGGTAGGACGCATGTGGCGCTTCCTGATGTTCACACCTTCGACGATGACGCGACCCTTCTGGGGATAGACTTTCAGGACTTTGCCTGATTTGCCCTTATCGTTGCCGCTGATAACGACAACTTCATCATTTTTCCTGACGTGGAGCTTTATCTTTTTAATGCCTGTTTTCATGGTTGACCTGTATGATGTTATTCATTTACCAGAGCGGGAGACGGGACTCGAACCCGCGACCAACAGCTTGGAAGGCTGTGACTCTACCAGCTGAGTTACTCCCGCTTTTCAGCTCCTCAGAGTACCTCAGGAGCCAGAGAAACGATCTTCATATATTTTCTGTCGCGAAGCTCACGTGCAACCGGGCCGAAAATACGCGTACCCCTCGGCTCACCCTGAGCGTTCAGCAGAACAACAGCATTTTCGTCGAACCTGATATAGGAACCGTCTTTTCTTTTCTGTTCCTTGACGCACCTGACGACTACAGCCTTGCAGACATCTTTCTTTTTCACGATGCCGCCAGGAACCGCTGCCTTGACCGACACCATGATCTGGTCTCCGATCGCAGCATAACGCCTTCCGGTACCACCGAAGACATGAATACACCGAACTTTCTTTGCTCCGCTGTTATCGGCAACAACCAGATTAGTCTCTTTCTGGATCATCCTGCATTAACCCCTGTTAAGTGATAGTAAACCCTTTACTTGGCTTTCTCGACGATTTCGACAAGCCTGCAGCTTTTTTTCTTGCTGAGGGGCCTGCATTCGGTAACGCGTACCACATCGCCTACGCCTGCTTCGTTATTTTCATCGTGAACCATAAGGCGGGTCGTCTTCTTGAAATACTTCTTATAGACGGGATGCTGAACCCTGCGCTCGACGGTAACGATGATGCCTTTATCCATACTGTCGCTTACAACCTTGCCCAACCAGCTCTTCTTTCTGCCTCTTTCTTCAGCTCCACTTGACATTGCTGCGTTGTCCATTTGTTTTTCTTCCATGTTGATACCGGTTATTGATATGCCTGCCGGACCTAATGTCAGGCGTTGCTGTTTTCCTGCAGCTCAATCTGCCTGATTCTGGTTTTCATCCTCGCGATGTCGCGCTTGGAATTACGGAAAACCATGGGATTCTGCGGCAGTTCGATAGCCTTGTAAAAGTTGATATCGGCCAGCCTGTTTTCGAGCTCTTCGATCTTCTCGATGAGTTCCTTTTTACCCAGTGCCGCTATTTCATGTTTTTTCATAATACGCTTTCTCTGACGGTTTGATTGCACTTTATCCTTCGTAATCAGGCCTGACAATGAATTTTGTCTTGATCGGCAGCTTCTTTGCCGCCAGCCTGAATGCTTCAGCGGCGATTTCGCGCGTTACACCGTCAGCCTCGAACATCACACGGCCCGGCTTTACGACGGCAACCCAGAATTCCGGAGAACCTTTACCGGAACCCATTCGGGTTTCAGCTGGTTTTTTCGATACCGGTTTGTCAGGGAATATCCTGATCCAGATCTTTCCGTCCCTCTTCATATAGCGGTTCATGGCGATACGAGCGGCTTCGATCTGGCGGCTGGTGATCCAGGCCGGCTCGAGAGCTTTCAGGCCGAACGATCCGAACGAAACAGCAGTTCCACGTCCTGCGTTCCCTTTCATACGACCACGCTGTGTCTTTCTATATTGAACCCTCTTTGGCATTAACATACCGGCAACTCCATTCTTTTCAGATTATATGGTACTTGTGACGATCAGGCCTTCTTGCTGGCTGGACGACGACGGCGCTTTGCACCGCGAGGATCATCACGACGACCCCTTGTCCTTGAATCACCACGACGTTCCTGCATTTTCTTCATTTCGTCTTCTTCGATAGCATCGAGCCTCTGAATCATGACTTCGCCTTTGTATACCCAGACCTTGATACCGATAGCACCGGCAATGGTGTGAGCGGTCACGCTTGCATAGTCGACATTGGCACGAATGGTGTGAAGCGGGATCTTTCCTTCCTTGTACTGCTCGGACCTGGCAATTTCAACACCGCCAAGACGACCGGCACAACGAATCCTGACACCCTCGGCACCAGCCCTCATGGCCTGCTGGATCGCCTGTTTCATCGCCCTTCTGAAAGAAACGCGGTTTTCGAGCTGGTAGGCGATGTTTTCGCCGATCAGCTGCGCCTCGATTTCCGGCTTGATCACTTCGACAACGTCGATCTTGACCTCTTTTCCGGTGATGCGGGTCAGCTCCTGAGACAGGTTGTTGATCTCTTCACCTTTACGGCCTACGACAGCGCCGGGACGGGCTGCATAGATATTAATCTTGATATGCTTGGTCGTCCTCTCGATGACGATGCGGGCGATACCTGCTTTTTCCCTCTTCAGCCTTGCCTGAACATAATTCCGGATAACCTGATCCTGCTTGATCTTGTCGGCGATAACCGGTCCGTCGTCATACCAGCGGGAAGTCCAGTCCTTTATGATTCCCAGTCTGAATCCAGTAGGATTTACTTTCTGACCCAATGCTATCTCCTTAGTTTGATTTGGTTACCGGTTTTTTCGCCTTGTCCACGATAATGGTAAGGTGATTAGACCGTTTGCGGATCCTGTATGCGCGTCCCATCGGTGCCGGCATCAGCCTCTTGAGCGAAGGACCTTCGTCAACGAAAATCTCTTTAACGATAAGTTCGTTGTCGTTAACCCTTTCTTCAGGATTAAGCTGGGTGTAGTTTGCCACCGCCGACTTGAGCGTAACCATCATGTTGCGGGCAGCGCTCTTCGTGGAGTTGAGCAGGATGGCTTTCGCCTGGTCTACCTGCTTGCCACGAACAAGGCCGGCAACGAGCCGCATCTTCCTGGGCGACGTCGGGGTATGCCGTAAAATTGCTTTAGCTTGCATAATATGTCTTACGTTTCCGCGTTATTCAGTTTATTTTTTCCTTGGTGCCGAGCCGCCCTTTTCAGCCTTGCTGCCCGCATGGCCGCGAAATGTTCTGGTCGGGGCAAATTCACCGAACTTGTGACCAACCATGTTTTCGCTGACGTAAACCGGGACGTGCGTCTTGCCGTTATGAACTGCTACTGTATGACCAACGAAATCAGGAGAAATCATCGAGGTTCTCGACCAGGTCTTTATCACCTTCTTTTCACCTTTGCTGTTCATGTCAAGGATCCGCTTTTCCAGCTTGTATTCGATGAACGGGCCCTTTTTCAGTGATCTTGGCATAATACTCTCTGCTTGTTGTTAGTTACCAGATGTTACTTGGCGTTTCTGCCGCGGACGATCAGTTTCGTCGAGGCTTTTTTCTTGTTCCTGGTCTTCAAGCCTTTAGCAAGCTGGCCCCAAGGAGACTTCGGATGCTTTCTGCCGCCACCGGACTTCGACTTACCTTCACCACCACCCATCGGATGGTCGACCGGGTTCATTGCCATACCACGGGTCTGGGGACGGATACCAAGCCAGCGGCTTCTTCCTGCCTTGCCCAGGCTGATGTTTTCATGCTCTGCGTTGCCGATAACACCGATTGTTGCACGGCACTCGACACGGACTTTCCTGATTTCGCCTGACGGCATCTTCAGGGTAGCGTAGTTTCCTTCACGAGCGGCAAGCACTGCGTATGCACCGGCAGATCTGGCCATCTGGCCACCCTTTCCGGCCTTTAATTCTATATTGTGAACATCGGTACCGATAGGGATGTTCTTCAGGGGCATGGTATTGCCTACCTTGATGTCAACCTTGTCGCCGCTTTCGATGCGGTCGCCGACCTTCACGCCTTTTGGAGCGAGAATATAACGTTTTTCTCCGTCAACATAATTAAGAAGTGCAATCCTGGCTGAACGGTTCGGGTCATATTCGATCGCAGCTACTGTCGCAGGTACGTTATCCTTGTTGCGCTTGAAATCTATGATCCTGTAGAACCTCTTGTGGCCGCCGCCCATATGACGTGAAGTCACACGGCCGTTGCTGTTGCGTCCGCCGGTTCTTTTGATCGGCACAAGAAGACTTTTTTCGGGCTCACTCTTGGTGATCTCGTCGAAACTTGCATATGACGCGAACCTTGTGCCCGGGGTAACCGGAGCTAATTTCCTGATTGCCATCGTAATGTTTTATCTATCCGTTTTTAATCCTTTTTCTCGCTCTTTTCGGTCGAACCGGCATAGTAGTCGATTGCCTGTCCGTCGCCGAGGGTAACTATCGCCTTTTTCCAGTCACTGGATTTTCCAGCGATCAGTCCCTTCCTGGTGTACTGTCTTTTGAACTTACCGAAGCAGTTAACTGTACGGATAGAGATAACATCTACGCCGAACTTCTGCTCAACAGCCTTCTTGATATCGTTTTTATCTGCGTCTGGCTTGACCTGGAACACATACTGGCCTTTCTGCTCGGTAAGCTTGGTGCTCTTTTCAGTCAGCCACGGCCGCAACAACGGGTTTTTCATTGCAATCTTCTCCTTTTTACTGGCAAACGGTAATTACCCTAATGTTTCTTCTATTTTCTGCAGGGCGGCTTTCTGGAAAACCACGGCCTGGCTGTTGAGGATGTCATAGGTCGATGCCTGGTCGGCAACCTTGACGTTAAGCCTCGCTATATTTCTTCCTGATGTGCTGACGATCGAATCGTAGAAAGGCATCAGCATCAGGGTCTTCTTTTCGGCAAGTCCGAGATTTTTGAGCATGCTTGCTACCGGCTTGGTCTTGATCGTTTCGAGTGTGAAATCCTCGACTACGATGATCTGACCGGCTGCTGCCTTTGCGCTCAGTGCGGAACGGCGGGCAAGCTGCTTGACTTTCTTGTTTACCTTCTGCTCGTAAGAACGGGGCACTGGTCCGAAAATCGTACCGCCACCGACCATCGTGCCTGAACGGGTAGAACCCTGACGAGCGTTACCGGTTCCTTTCTGGCGTAACGGCTTCCTGCCGCCACCCCTGACTTCGGCGCGCGTCTTTGCCTTGTGTGTGCCCTGCCTGCGGTTTGCAAGAATGGCCTTCACGTCAAGGTACATCGCGTGCTCAGAAACCTCTATCGCAAAAATATCATCGTTCAGCGTCACCACTTCACCGGTTTCTGCGCCTGTTATATTGAGTACTTTTAATTCCATAGTTGCTGCACTCGCCGTTTACTTTGTTGTTGAAACAATTTTTACATAGGAGTTCTTCGGTCCGGGCACAGCACCTTTGACGACGATAAGATTCGACTCAGGCATAACCTTGAGAATCTCAAGATTTCTGACCGTCACATTATCTCCACCCATTCTTCCAGCCATCCTGGTACCCTTGAAGGTCCTCGACGGGTCTGATGATCCGCCTACCGAACCCGGGGCCCTGAGCCTGTCGGACTGACCATGCGTTCTGGGACCGCCACCGAAATTGTGACGTTTGACGACACCGGCAAAACCTTTACCCTTGGAGACGCCGAGAACGTTGATCTTGTCGCCTTCCTTGAAGACGTTGACTTCGACCGTAGCACCCGCCTCAAGCTCCCCTGCAATCAGGCTCTTGCTGAATTCGGCGGTCATGTAGCCTGGCTTTCTGCCAGCCTTCTTGTAGTGACCGGCCATCGGCTTGGTGACCTTTTTTTCGTCACGTTCGCCAAACCCAAACTGGTAAGCCTCATAGCCGTCTATTTCAGTGCTCTTTACCTGAGTCACATAGCACGGCCCTGCCTGAATTACTGTGCAGGGAACAGCTTCACGTTTATCATTATATAAACGAGTCATGCCGATCTTTTTCCCGAGAATCGCACCCATATCCGATTAGCTTTTCTATTTACTTTAAGACTTAATTTCTACATCAACGCCACTGGGAAGCTCAAGCTTCATCAGCATATCAATCGTCCTGGCCGTCGGGTTGATGATCTCTATCAACCTTTTGTGCGATGAAAATGCAAACTGCTCACGAGATTTCTTGTCGACGTGAGGAGAGCGGTTCACCGTGTACACATGCGTTTTCGTGGGTAGCGGAATCGGGCCAAAAATAATGGCATCCGTTTGCTTAACCACTTCAATAATCTTTAAAGCCCATTTATCAACGAGGCTATGGTCGTAAGACTTGAGCTTAATCCTTATCTTTTGCTGAACAGCCACTGGTCTATCCCTGTTTCGATGGTTTCAATAAAAAAGGGGCGAGAGCGTTGCCTCGCCCCGGGATGACAATCAACCGATTAATCGATGATCTTGGTTACCGATCCGGCGCCGACCGTACGGCCGCCTTCGCGGATAGCGAACCTGAGGCTCTCTTCCATGGCGATAGGAGCGATCAGCTCGACATCGACAGAAAGGTTGTCGCCAGGCATAACCATCTCGACACCTTCCGGAAGCGTCACAGAACCGGTCACGTCAGTGGTCCTGAAATAGAACTGCGGACGATAGCCGTTGAAGAACGGGGTATGACGACCGCCCTCTTCCTTCTTCAGGATGTAGACTTCAGCCTTGAACTTGGTGTGCGGCTTGATGGAACCGGGCTTGGCGATAACCATGCCACGATCGAGTTCCGTCTTGTCAACACCCCTCAGGAGCAGACCTGCGTTGTCACCGGCCTGGCCTTCATCGAGGAGCTTGTTGAACATTTCGATACCGGTAACAACCGATTTACGGGTGTCCTTCAGACCGACGATTTCGACTTCCTCACCAACCTTGATGTGACCCCTCTCGATCCTGCCGGTACCGACGGTACCACGACCTGAGATGGAGAACACGTCTTCGACCGGCATCAGGAACGGCTTGTCGACGTCGCGGACAGGCTGCGGAATGTAGCTGTCAACGGCATCCATGAGTTCCATGATCGCTTTCTCGCCTTCCGGATCGCCATCGAGCGCTTTCAGTGCGGAGCCTTTGATGATCGGAATATCGTCGCCAGGGAAACCGTACTCGGTGAGGAGCTCACGGAGTTCCATTTCGACCAGCTCAAGCAGTTCCGGATCAGCGATGTCAACCTTGTTCAGGAAGACGACGAGAGCAGGAACGTTAACCTGACGGGCAAGCAGGATGTGCTCACGGGTCTGGGGCATAGGACCGTCGGTACCGGCAACGACGAGGATAGCGCCGTCCATCTGGGCAGCACCGGTGATCATGTTCTTGATGTAGTCAGCGTGGCCGGGGCAGTCGATGTGCGCATAGTGGCGCGCTTTCGTCTGGTACTCGACGTGTGCTGTAGAGATGGTAATACCGCGCTCCCTTTCTTCCGGAGCCTTGTCGATATCGCCGAATTCACGGAAAGCGGCCATGCCCTGCTTTGCGAGTACGCTGGTGATTGCAGCGGTAAGGGTGGTTTTGCCGTGGTCAACGTGACCGATAGTACCAATATTTACGTGGGGTTTGTCCCTCTTGTATGACTCTTTAGCCATAGCTCTTCTCCCTGTCTGTTATCTGTTTAGTGATGCGGTAATTAAAAACTTTTATTCAGAATCCTTGCCGACCCTCTTTTCCTGCATGGCTTCAGCAATGCTGCGCGGAACTTCGCGGTAGCTCTCGAACTCCATCGAGTAGTTGGCGCGACCCTGGGTCATGGAACGCAGGTCGGTCGAATAACCGAACATGGCTGAAAGCGGCACCTTTGCGTTGACAAACTGTGCGCCTGCGCGCTGTCCCATACCTTCGATATGTCCGCGGCGACCGGAAAGATCACCCATGACATCGCCCAGATACTCTTCCGGGGTGATGACCTCTACCTTCATGATCGGTTCGAGCAGCACTGGATTCGCTTTCTTGGCTGCACCCTTGAAGCCGATGGAGCCGGCGATCTTGAACGCCATTTCCGAAGAGTCGACCTCGTGATACTTACCGTCAATAAGGGTAACCTTGATATCCTGCATCGGGAATCCGGCGACAACACCGTCTTTCATCGCGCCCTGAACACCGGCATTGACCGCAGGAACATATTCTTTCGGGATAACGCCGCCCTTGATGCCGTCGACGAACTCGTAGCCCTTGCCCTCTTCGAGAGGCTCGACCCTCAGGACGACGAGACCGAACTGGCCTTTACCGCCGGACTGACGTACGAACTTGCCTTCGAACTCAACAGTGCCACGAATGGTCTCGCGGTAGGCGACCTGAGGCTGGCCTACGTTGGCTTCCACCTTGAACTCACGTTTGAGGCGGTCGACCAGAATCTCAAGGTGGAGTTCACCCATACCGGCTATAAGAGTCTGGCCGGTCTCTTCATCAGTTTTCACCCTGAAGGTCGGATCTTCTTCAGCGAGCTTGGCAAGTGACATGCCGAGCTTGTCTGAATCCGCCTTTGTCTTGGGTTCTACCGCAATCTCGATAACAGGTTCAGGGAACACCATTTTCTCGAGAACGATAGGATTGCTTTCGTCGCAGAGCGTATCGCCGGTCCTCACATCCTTGAGACCGACAGCTGCCGCGATATCGCCGGTATACACGCAATCTCTCTCTTCGCGTTTGTTGGAGTGCATCTGCAGCACACGGCCGACGCGCTCTTTCTTGCCGGTAACTGAGTTCAGGACATAGCTGCCTGCATTAAGCACACCGGAATATACCCTGAAAAAGGTAAGCTTGCCGACAAACGGGTCAGTCGCAATCTTGAAGGCAAGGGCCGCAAACGGCTCCTCATCCTTCGGCTGGCGGGTAACCGGCTCTTCAGTCCTGGGGTGATGTCCTTCGACAGCGCCCACATCAACCGGGGAAGCAAGGTAATCGATAACGGCATCCAGCATGAACTGAACACCCTTGTTCTTGAACGACGAACCGCAGAGAACCGGGATGATCGTAACCAGCAAGGTTGCCTTGCGAAGCACGTTGCGGATCTCTTCCTCTGAGATGTCATCACCGTTCAGGTACTTTTCGAGAAGCGTATCGTCGACTTCGGAAACTGCTTCGAGCATATTGATACGCCATGTGCGCGCCTCATTCTCGAGATCGTGCGGAATGGCTACTTCAGTGTAGGTGCTTCCGTCTTCCTTGTCGTAAATAATACCCTTCATCCTGATCAGGTCGACGAAACCTGCGAAGATCTCGCCCTGGCCGATCGGAATCTGGATCGGCACCGGGTTTGCGCCGAGACGCTCCCTGATAGCCTTTACCGTATCGAAGAAGTCCGCGCCGACGCGGTCCATTTTATTGACGTAGGCAATCCTCGGAACACCGTACTTGTTGGCCTGACGCCAGACAGTCTCGGACTGGGGTTCGACGCCGCCGACTGCGCAGAACAACGCAACTGCGCCGTCCAGCACCCTCAGTGAGCGCTCCACCTCGACCGTGAAGTCGACGTGACCGGGAGTATCTATAATATTGATCCTATGGTTGATGCCGACAAAGTTGCCGAACTTCGGGGTCCAGAAACAGGTGGTCGCAGCCGACGTGATCGTGATGCCGCGCTCCTTCTCCTGCTCCATCCAGTCCATGGTGGCTCCGCCTTCATGAACCTCACCCATCTTGTGCAGACGACCGGTATAATAGAGAATCCTCTCAGTGGTCGTGGTCTTGCCCGCATCGATGTGGGCCATGATCCCGATATTCCTAACTTTATCTAACGCAACCTGCCTTGTCATAGATCAATCCAATTTTGTAATGATTCGTGCTGACACACTCAGAACCTGAAGTGTGCGAATGCCTTGTTGGCCTCTGCCATGCGATGCACCTCGTCGCGCTTCTTTACAGAAGCACCCTGCTCGCTCGCTGCGTCCAGCAGCTCAGCTGCAAGCTTCTCCGCCATCGAACGACCGCCCCTCTTGTTGGCATACTGCTTGATCCAGCGGAATGCAAGCGCAGTCCTCCTGGATGGCGGAACCTCCATCGGGATCTGGTACGTAGCGCCACCAACCCTCTTGCTGCGAACCTCGACAACCGGAGCGATATTGCCCATTGCCTTGCGGAACAATTCGAGCGCGTCGCCGCCCTCAACCTTGTTGGCAATGATATCGAACGCATCATAAACAACCTTTGCTGCTACCGCTTTCTTGCCGTCAAGCATGATCGCGTTAATCAGACGGGCAACCGTATCGTCACCGTAACGAAAATCACCGCCGCGCACTGCGTATCCGGAACCTTTCTTTCCCATTATTATCCGAGTTAAGATTCAGTTTTATTTCTTCTTTGCTGGAGCAGCGCCTGCCTTGGGCTGCTTTGCGCCGTACTTTGAACGGCTCTGCTTGCGGTCGGAGACACCCGAAGTATCCAGGGAGCCGCGAACGATATGGTAACGGACACCAGGAAGATCCTTGACCCTTCCGCCACGGATCAGCACAATGGAGTGCTCCTGGAGGTTGTGGCCTTCACCAGGAATATATGCAGTCACCTCAATCTTGTTTGACAGCCTGACACGAGCGACCTTGCGAAGCGCAGAGTTCGGCTTTTTAGGGGTAGTCGTGTAGACACGGGTGCAGACACCACGTTTTTGAGGGCATTTCTCCAGAGCCGGCGAAGCGGTCTTGGACGCCTTCATACTTCTTCCGTGCCTGATAAGCTGCTGAATCGTCGGCATATCGTAAACTCTCTTTCTTTTCGTTTGAAACTTCTGATGAAAAAATCATTCAGGAAAATCCGTAAGGACAGCCAAAGTACAAGTTTTAACAAAAAAAACAAAAACAATAGCCACATTTTTTTGCTTCTGCAGGATTTTCACTCTTTTTTCTTTTACCCGGAAACCCATACGCCGTTTTCAACACCTTTTACTCACAGAAAACGGGTCATTTTTCCCTTTTCATGCTGAATCGCAGCGATTGAGCCTGTCGCACGACCAATGCGACCAGAAGCCGCCATCGCTGAATCTGCACGCCCGGTGCTGACAGCATCGCCGACGACGACCCGCCATTGAACTGCGACAATTGAAACCGAGCCACACTATTCCCAATTACAGGGCATCTACAACCCGACGCATCTTCTGTTCAGCCTTCCTGGCATGCTCCAGCACCTTTTCGTCGTCGACCAGGCCGAGCACTGGGAGCGGGTCCATCACCATGATGGTCGTGCCGCCATCCTCGTCCGCATCATAGATCACCACGTTACAGGGCAACAGTGTCCCTGCCGCTGCAGCCATGCTGAGCACTTCAAAAGCGAGTGCCGGATTGCATGCCCCGAGGATCCGGTAGTTGCGGAACTCCCTGCCGAGGCGTTCGACGAACTTCTGGCGGACGTCGATTTCGGAAATGATCCCGAACCCCTCGGCTGCAAGCAGCTCCCTGACCTTTCTTTCAGCATCCGCGAAGCTCATGTCAACGGTCTTGCCGAATGCGTAGGGTGTCGTCTCCATATATCGTTCTCCTTTTCTGGTTTTGATCGCCTTGTTGTACGGATCACTGCGCAGCCTTTTCGGAAAAGCCCGGCGTACGGCCCGAAGGGGAACTCTGAACCTGAAGCTCTCCAATAACCCGGGCAGAGGCGAGGTCATGAGCGGTAATGCAGGAGCCGGGATTCCGGCGTTCCTGATGTTGTTTTTGAGCCCCACCTCACCCCATCACGGCATCAAAGGGGGAAGAGCAGAAAATCAGCTGCGTGCCCTCACGTCAGACATATTGAACCCTGATGGCATCTGCCATTTCACGAAGCGAGGCGGCAATGGAGTTCTTTTTGAGAACCTCTTCGGGAGCCGCCCGCAGGGTTCTTGACTGCTGCATGCCGGTCATTGTCGCAAGCATTTCGGAAATCCTCGCTTCATCGCCGGGCGGAGCCGTAATGCCTCCGGCATCGAGGACGAGCTTTTCGGCCACCCCCTGCGGAGCAACGCAGCAGATCGGACGGCGCATCCCCATGGCGTCGAGAAGCCTGTCGGGCACAAGGCATTCATCGGCTGGCGACGAGCCCTGTACCGAGCAGAAAAAGTCGGCTTTCCGGCACAGGTCGAGTTCGGCGGCCAGGCCATTACCAGGGTCGAAGAGGATGATTGGCAAGATCGGACTCCTTGCCATTCGCCGTGCCAGCGCATCCGTTCCTTCGCCGATAAAGAGGAGTTGAGCACCTGTCGCGGCAATGCCGCAACTCCTGCAAAACGCTTCGAGTCCGGCAATAAATGCCTTAAGCTCTCTCTTCTCCATCTCTCCAATCCAGAACGCCATGCGCATGGCTGACGGGAGTTGCCCCTGCTTTAAGGCTGCCGGAAGCCGGTTGGTGTCGTCAAAGCCGTTCGGAACGATGGTCATGGAGCCATTCGACAAACGTCCCTGGTATTTTTTCAGGAAATACTCCTTCATCGCCCGGCTCGGAACGATCATGGGCACTCCCGACATCATAATCTCCTCTTCAGCCTTTGCCGCTGCCGACGGCTTCGAGGTTCCGGGCGGAGGCATCGCGGGATCAAGGGGGGAGGCGATATCGAGGATCACCGTCAGGGATCGCTGCCGGGCGATGTCCAGCGCAAGCCTGAGGGGTTGGAGCGGCGGCCCCTGTGCGTAGAGGATCTCGATATCCCCATGCTCGGCAAGCAGTCGCTCGGCCTCCTTTCTGGCCCCGCGCTCCCACTCCGCGCCCTCCGGATCGTCGGAAAAGATGCCGGTCATGCGCGATGCAAAAGAGCGGAGGGACGGCACCTCCCTGCCGGACAAATAATCCCGTCGTTCTTCCTGTCCGAGCTTCGAAAGGTCGACGTCAGGGCCGGTACGGAAGAGGGTGGGCATGGGTAGAGACGAACCGGACCCTTCATCAAGACCTGCGACTGCGGGTTGCGAGACGACGACCGCCTCCCAGCCGATAATCGGCATGTTCAGCGCGAACTTCCAGGCCCTCGATGCCCCGCTCGTGACATACGGGGGGAAATGACGGGTAAGAAACAGGGCTTTTCTCACTGCTGGCTGGATTTTATTGATTTTCGTGATGCAACCATTCGGGGAATATTGCCACCGATAATCATGCCCATCGACAGAAGCAGGGCGACAAGCGAAATATTCCTGCCGGTGTCGAAACGGCTGCGGTCATAGACGAAACGGACCTCATGCTCGCCGGCAGGCACCTTGACGCCCCTGATGAGGCCGTTGACCTTCACTGCGTTCTGTTCGCGGCCGTCGACGGAGAGCCTCCAGCGCTGGGGATAAAACACTTCGCTGAGCACCAGGAAGGCTTCGCCGTCAGCCCGTACCTTCATCGAAACCGACTCTGCGCTCCTCGTCGACGAGAGAATCGTGCCGACGGCGAACGGCTTCGACCCCTCCCAAGGCAACCCTGTCGCAAACACACCGCCCTGCGTCCCCTTGCCTGCCATGACGGAGTCTATGGCCTCATTGTCGTTCCGGACGGATGCCACCCATGGGGCAAACCAGGCCCTCGGCATCGAGCCGGCAAGCTGGTAGACCGCCACGGGAAGCTGGCCGGACGCAAGCTTCATGTGTCCTGAGGTGACCATAGTCATTGCCGGATGCTGGATAGGGACAGGGCTGACGATGTAACCGACATTGAGCATCCGGAGCACTTCGACGTTCGAGAGGTTGCTCGTCCTGGCCAGGAACTGCTGGTAGATCCCGAGCTTTGCTGCATGGTAGCCGCCAGTCGATTCAACGCCTGCGATACTGAATTTGTTTTCCGTGAACAACGGACCTGCCGGATAGATCCTGAATACCCCCGGACGGCTCCCGAGGAACCGGGTGATGTCGTCGTTTTCGAGAGCGGAGTCAAGCACCGACCGCTCGACCAGCGGCGATGAGCGCAGGGAGCGCTCGTCAGGCCCGACGATCTGATGGTCGATCCAGAGCAGGTCCGCAGCCGAAAGGGAGGCAAGGAGGACGGCGACGACCCTGGCTCCGATCATGCCCCGTGCACCGAGCCATAGGAGCCCTGCAGTGAGGGCCGTCATGAAGATCAGCAGGAACAGGCTTCCCCTCCACAAACCCCAGCGGATATTGTTGACCATTGAGACAAGGTCGGGGCTGTCGAGCTGTACCTGGGTAAAAGAGGCGCGGAGCATCTGTTCGAGAGGCGCTTCGAAGGCAAGGAACAGTACTGCCGCGAGCCCGATGAAGATACCGAGCCCCTTCAGCAACGCGGAAGATTCGGCAACGGGCTTGTCGAGGTAGGCCTGAAGACCGAAACCGGCGAGCACGGCGAGGCAAAGCGTCACGATGACAAGGGCCATCGAGGGCACCCTGAAGGAGCTGAAAAGCGGTGCAAAACGGTAGAACAGGTCATACAACGGGCTGAAAAAGCTGCCGAACGAGATCACCAGGGCCAGAAGCGTCGCGCCGGAGAGGAAAAGGACGAGCGGGCTCTTCCTGCCTGCCACGATACCCGCCACCGCGAACCCCAGCACGATGGTACCGCCGTAATGCGGAAAGTCGGTGAAGGGCATGAACCCCCAATAGGTGACGCCGCCGAAACCGAAGGCTCCCGGCAGGATGAATGTCAGAAGTTCAGCAGGATGCATGGACCACATGGTCGCGTAACGGTATGCCTCGCCTGGATTGCCCACGCCCGACCGGGCTGATGCCGGAAGGTAGTCGAGGGCCGGAAGGTAGACCTGCATGGCGACGCCCACGCCGAGAAGCATTGCCAGAAGGGCAAACCCGCCGGTTTTCCATTTGCCCGTTCCGGGACGGGAATCGAAAAGAAGCTTGACGATAATGAGCGGCACAACAAGCATCCACGTATAATAGGCGATCTGCACATGTGCGCGCTGGAGCTGGAGGCCGAGCAGCAGGGCGAGCATGCCTGCATCAGCCAATCCGCCCTTGTCGCAGAGCCGGAGCGCAGCCCAGAGAACCCAGGGCATATACGCAGCCGTCATGAGCTGGCTTCCGTGGCCGTAAACCAGCATGGCCGTCATGAAGGGGCTGAACATGAACGCAGAACCGGTCAGGAAAGCAGGAACGCTCCCAAGCCCGAGCCGTTTGGCGAGCACGAAGCCTCCAATGCCTGCAAACAGGAGGTGAAGCAGCTGGACAATCATACCGTCGAGATGGAGAAACCCCAGGATCAGGTTCGGCAGGTAAAGCCCGCTGAGATAACTGAAAGCGGCCACGGTCGGCATGCCGGAAAATGTCCACGGCTGCCAGAGCGGATAGAGCCCCGTCTTGGCCTGGAGCGCGTCGAGCGCCCTGGAAAGCGCCATGGGAGTGACGCTGTCAGGAGAACCTGGCGCCGATTCGAGGAAAAAGATCCGTCCGAACAGCAGGACCATCAGGATGGCGAAAGCTGAGAGAGCGGCAAGGGAGGACCATACAGGTTTCTTCACGGAGCTTCGTTCGTTCTATGGTTGTTTAAAAAAGGGATAATTTTCAAGATAACCTCCATCTCCTCCTGTTCCAATCGGAACGCCCGTATCAGGAGCGCATAAACGACCGCGCCAGCTCCGGCACAGGTCGCAATGGCCGGGATCGCCCCCGCCGTACAGAGGAAACCCTTCAGGGCCACCATGGTCGCTCCAGCCAGGACTCCTGCCAGAAGCGGTTTCCATACCTTCACGGAGAGGAACGGAATGCCGAACATGTGGCGAAGCTCCAGCATGCGGAGCGCCGTCAGGAGCACCGTGACGACCAGCGTCGAGAGCGCCGCGCCGTTAAGTCCCAGAACAGGGATCAGCAGCAGGTGCAGGATCGCCTGGAGCACAAGCGCCGATGCCTGGTTGACCAGGCTCAGCCGCTCGCCGCCGCTCATGGCCAGCACCGTACCTCCGAGGCCGAACCAGGCCTGGAGAAGCGCCGATGCGGCAAGCATGCCAAGGGCCGCAGCCCCATCCCCGAAGCCGCTGCCGAAAACGGAAAGCACTTCGACGGGAAAGATCGCAAGGACCAGGGCAGGAAGCATGACGATCATCAGTATCCATCTGGTAACCGTATCATAAAGGCTCCTGATGCCGGAAACGTCATGGGCTCCGTAGTATCCGGCGAACATGGGGGCGGCTATGCCGGAAAAAGCGAGCAGCACCGATCGGAGCAGGCCCGCCGTTCGGGCGGCAGGCTGGTAAAGGCCGACGGTGTGGGGATCGGTCAGGAAGCCAAGCATCATGATGTCGATCCAGTGGGAAAGCATGCTGAACATCGAGATGGCCAGCAACGGCATGGCATACGCCGTCATCGCCCGGTCACCGAAACCGCCGTGCAGCAGACTGGAGAAACCGACGCCGGTAGTCCTTGAAAACCTCGGCCAGATCCACGCGAGCGCCATGAGCGAAGCCGGGACGAACGGAAGCAGCAGGGCCGCATCGACGCCCAGGCTGTAACGGGCAGCAAGCATCGTGACCAGCAGGGTTGCCGGAGCGATCATCTGGGTGGCCACAACCTTGGGCATGAGCTTACGGAACGCCTGCACCGCATGGCCTGCCATAAGGGTCATCACCGAGAGCGGAATAGCCGCCGCCGCACTGCAGAGCGCAAGGCGCAGGAGCTGGCCTCCGTGCATCGCCCCTGCGATCGGGCCGGACAACAGAACGATAAGGAGTGCGACAGCGGCGGAAGAGATGGCCGCCCGCTTCATGGCTGAAGCGATGAGACGCTTCTGCTCCTCGTCATCCTTCAGGTTCACGAACCGCAGCAATCCAGCATCGAGCCCGCCCGTAGCCAGAACCTCGCCTATCTGAACCACCGCGACCACAAGGGCGTAGATGCCGAGTGCGTCTGCTCCGAGCAGCCGCGCCGCCGCAAGGTTATAGCCGAACCTGAACAGCTGGCCGAACACGAAGCCTGCCATGGAGATCCCGGCCTCCCGGGCAACGGTCACTTCGCGCTTCATGCCCCCTTCCTTGTCATGGCCTCTCGAAGCTCACGGACCATCTGCGCCGCAAGGCCGTCCCATCCGTGTTCACGGGCAAATTCACGTCGGGCCTCCTTTCTTCCGTCGGCCATCGCCATCGGGACGAGGCGGACAAACTCATCAGGAGTCGACGCTACGGTCACGACGCCACGGGCCCTGTCGAGCGCGCTGCAGTAGTCGATCGCCAGCACAGGAACTCCTGCGGCCGTATATTCATAGAGCTTGTTGGGATGCGATGCCCGCTTCAGCTCGCTCCGTTCGAGCGGCATCAGGGCGAGGTCGAACCGCTGTACCCAGGCAGGAACGTCGCCATACTCCACCTTGCCGGGGCAATGGACGTTCGACAGGGAGAGAAGGGTCGCATGACGCTCCGTCCAGTCCCGTGCATAGGCCGGTCCGACAAGCACGACGCTGTACTCCGGCCAGGCCCTCGCGACCGCCTCGACAAGATCGGCATCGAGCCAGTCCAGCGCCCCGACGTAACCGAGCACGGGCTTCGGCAGGGCAGTCAGCTGGCTGGGCGCCGTTGTGCGGGGTTCGGCAAAATGGTCGTATTCGACCCCGTTGCCCAGCTCGACGCATCGCACCGACGAACGGGGATGAAGCTTTTCGAGCAGTTCGGGGCTGACATAAAACATGAGATCGACGGCGTCAAGATAGTTGCGAAGCGACTCCCTGAGCCACGAAGGTGCAGCGGTAAAGCCGAGATGATCGTCATTGGCATCGTAAAAGCGAACCCGGCAGGGCATCCTCGACGCGATGCGCCCCCAGTAGATGTTGCTCAGACCGATGATCCTGCCGGGCGAAGCGAAGCCGAGAAGCCTCGTCCAGAACCCGACCATGAGCCGGCCTGCAAGGGAGGCCGCCCCCCTGACGGGCGCACTGCCGAAGAGCTGGAGCATTCCTTCCGGTACGTTTTTCATGAACGGCACCGTCACGACCGTCACCCGACCGCGCTTCACCGGCAGCCAGTGCTGGTTTCGGCCGAGGGTGAAGGGTTCGATGAACAGGATCCGCCACTCTGCAGGAAACCGCTGGAGGAGCCGCTGCTTCCGGGTAGACAGAAAATCCCACTGGATCTCCGAAAACCAGACGAGTTCGACCGTCCCGGCCGATCTTTCAGGAGAGGGCTGCAAGTTCCAGGATCCTTATTTTTTCGAAAACGCACCTCAGGAGCGGCCTGACCCCTTTCAGGCAGAAGAGCGGGGAGCGGATGCCGAATTCGGCGCTCCGCACGATGCCGAACCCGGACCTGGAGATCAGCGACTCGAGCGACCGGCGGGACATTTCATGGAAATGCCCGTGGCTCTGCAGAAAACCCGGCTTCCATGCCGGTGTCGACAGGAAGAGTCGGGAAGAGGGGTCGGGATGCAGCACCTTCCTGATCTCCAGCAGCAGGTGAAGAGGATTGTACAGGTGCTCGACAACCTCAAACGCGGTCACCACAGGATAGCTCCCGTTGAGCGCACCGATATCGAGATCGACCGACGTATTCTCGAACCGGCATCCGAAATGCGATTCGAGCAGGCCGGTCATCGGGGTGCGATCACCGATGTCGAGCCCGGACGACGACGGCAATCGCACCGCGCCGGAGGCCCTGACGAAATCGAGGCTCTTCTCCCATCGAACCCTGTGGGCTGGATCTTCGCACCACTGCCGGTCGATGACTGTCCTGAACGGCTCCTGCTTCATGCCGCCCCCCCATCGTCTCCAGCTCCGCGTACCCGGCCTGCGGCACGCCTGAAAAGGCCGTAACGAACGAGGCTGACGAGAGTGCGAAACGGAAACAGCAGCGGGTAAAGGATGAACCCGCTCCACATCCGGTGCTTCCGGAAGATCCTGAACGCCGCGCCGCTCTTGCGAAGCTGCTTGCCGATCCGCAGTTCCCCGCCCGAAGAGGCCGAGACCCGATGCCATATCACCGAAGCCGGCTGATACATGACGATGCGGCCGGTCGTGCGCACCTTCATCGAAAGGTCGACATCCTCGCCGTACATCCTGAACCCCTCGTCGAACCCACGAAGCGCCTCGAAATCGCTGCTGCGCATGGCAAGGCAGCATCCTGTCGCGTAACCTGTGGGCCCGGCCTTGCTGAAGGATGGTCCGTCGGGCATCCGGATACCAACGTGCGTGAACAGTCCGGTCGCCGGGCGCACGATTCCGCCTGCGTACCAGATCCTTGTGGGATCGTCCATGTAGAGGATTTTCGGAACGACGATGCCAACGCAGGGATCACGCAGGGCATCGACAAGCGGTTGCAGAAACCCGGTATCCACGACCGTATCGTTGTTCAGGAAAACCACCGTATCGAACCCCCTGCCACGGAGCGACGCGAACCCGGCGTTGTTGCCGCCTGCAAACCCGAGGTTCCGCGGAAGTTCGAGCAGCTCGACTCCGGGAAACGCGTTTCGCACCAGGCTGACCGTCCGGTCCGAAGAGCCGTTGTCGACAAGAAGGGTGGTGAACTCCAGGCTCATCACCTTGGCGAGCGAAGAGAGGCAGGTCATGGTATCGGACTCACCGTTCCAGTTCAGCACGATGACCGCCGTACGCCCCCCGTTCATGCGGCCCCCAGGCTGAAACCTTCGAGAAAACCGGCGGCCTGCCCGGCAAAGGCGCTCCAGGACATCCGACGGCACGCTTCCTCGATATTGCGCTCCAACGACAGGTGATCTGCCTGCCTGAAGAAATCAAGGATACCTCCTGCCAGCGCTTCGCTCCCCTGGCCATCGACGATCCAGCCGGTACGGCCGTGTTCGACCTGCTCGGCAAGCGCCCCGGCGTCGCATGCGATGACCGGCACTCCGTGGCCGAAGGCCAGAGGCACGATTCCGGACTGGGTAGCTGAACGATAGGGCAGTACGACCGCATCGGCCGCAGCCATCAACGTGGCGACCTGTTCGGTCGGGACATAGCCCACATGGAAATCGACGCTTGCAGCCACGCCGAGCCGGTTCGCCTGCTCCCTGAAAACGGAGGGGTCGATAAAAAACTCCCCGGCCACGACCAGCCTTACCGACGGCATCTCACGAATCACGACCGCCATGGCCTCCAGAAGCTGGTCGAGACCCTTGTACTCCCTGACGTACCCGAAAAACAGAAGCACTTTGGATGCCTCGGGAAGCGCCATGCTGCGTCGCGCATCACCCATCGCCGGACTCGGCCCCTGACGATCGTACACAGGATGGAACAGCGTGAGCCTCCTGGCGCTTGGACTGAAAGCCGCCAGCTCTTTTTCGACGTTTCGTGAAAGGAGGATGAATCCGTCCGCTGAGGCCATGAGCATCGATTTCAGCAACGACTCTCCGGGAATGGACTCATGGGATGTGAAATTATGGAGCAGGACGACGGTTTTCAGCCCGGTCGCCCGACGCATCAGCGCGCAAAGGGGGGCAAGGATGCCGCTCCAATAGGCAACAAGCAGCACGTCCGGCTGAAGGCGACGAATTTGGCGGGCAGTAACCAGCCAGCTGAACGGGTTCATGAGATCGAGTAAAAAACGTGGGTGCGGTGAGAAATGGGCTCCTGGCTCAGTGGCCTGCCGACCTTTCGTGAGCCAACGTGGATAAAGCCTGAGAAATGGAACCGGAATCACTTCAGTTCCGGATTCATCGAACGCCTTCTGAAGCCGGTTGCTGAACCGTGCGATGCCTCCCTTCAGCGGAGGGAACGGGCTGATCAGCGCTATCCGCAAAGGTCTCAATAGATTAGGGTCGATGTTAGGGTGCCGATATTGTTTCCAGGTTCCGGTCGACGACAGACTGTACCAAAAGAGTATGAGGCAATCTTTCCGTATCGCCAGGAGCGGCGAACCCAAGTTCAGGGTCTGATGGCTTGCCGGGGGGTTCCGCTACGCTACCGGACAAAAATCCTGCCCGTTCTCTGCTTAAGCGGCAGCTCACGGGTGAATTGACGGTCTGAAGCCCGGCGTCCCGGGGGCTATGCCACCCCTGACCTCTCTTTTGATAGAACCTCGTCCGCGTTCCCGATCCACAAGAGAGAAAGAGTTATGCTTCGCCGAAACCCTGTTCGAAAAACTCAATGAGCTGACGAGCCGCCTCTGCCTCATCCTCACCCTCAAGCCTGAGAATCATGCGGGAGCCTTTTGGAGCAGCCAGGCTCATGACGCCGATGATCGATTTGGCGTTGATTTCTGATCCGTCCATTTCGATGTAAAACTCGGACTTGAACTTCGACGCAAGCTTGACTACGGCAGCTGCAGGCCTGGTATGCAGACCGGCATTGTTTTTTATGGTCACTTCCTGAACAATCACAGATAATGGCGGGTTTAGTGGTTACCGTTGACGCCGTATCGACGGAGTCACAACTTCTTGACCATGGCAATCTCGTCGCACGCCATGAGTTTCGGGCAATTGGTGCAGTCGCGCCAGATTTTCTGGGGAAAATACTCCTTTTCGATCTCCGAATAGCCCATCCGGCCGAAAAAGCCGGGGTTCAGGGTCAGGACGAACACCTCCTTGACACCCTCTTCACTCAGCACGGCTTCAGCTTTTTGAACCAGAAGCCGCCCGATACCGGTGCCCTTGAACTCCTCAAGCACGGCAAGCGACCGGATTTCAGCCAACCGTACCGTATAGAACGCAATGGCGCAACACCCGACTACCCGTCCCTGGTATTCGGCCACAAAGAAATTACGAATATCCTCGATAATATTCTCGACGGGACGCTTGAGCATGATCCCCTGACCGGCATAACCGGAGGTGATCTGCGATATGGCCGTAGCGTCGCTCAGACGGGCGTTCCTGATGCAGGTTTCAGCTGACGGCATCTTCGGTCGGGAGCTGGTTCTGGATGGAAACCTGTTTCCACAACTCGTCCTTGAGCGCCTTCAGCCCATGGCCGGCCACGCTCGATATCTGTATGACGTCGACCCCTGGCTCAAGCTCCGGTACGGTAAAATCTTCCGGGGCGATATCCATCTTGCTGATCACTGCGATCCTCGGCTTCAAAAGCAATGTAGGCTCAAACTTCTCCAGCTCATTCAGCAGTGTGGCATACTCCTTTGCAATATCTTCCGAATTGGCCGAAACCATCACGACGAGAATTTTGGTTCGTTCGATATGGCGAAGGAACTGCAGGCCGAGCCCGCGTCCTTCGGCTGCCCCCTCAATGATACCGGGGATATCGGCCATGACGAACGATTTGTACTCCTCGTATCGCACGATGCCGAGGTTCGGCACCAACGTGGTGAACGGGTAATCGGCGATCTTCGGCCGTGCGGCGCTGATCGCTGAAATCAAGGTCGATTTGCCTGCATTGGGGAACCCGACAAGGCCGACGTCGGCCATCAGCTTCAGCTCCATCTCAAGTTCGAACCCATCACCTTTCTCACCAGGCTGGGCAAATCTCGGCGCCTGCCGTGTTGCCGTTGCGAAATGCTGGTTGCCCCAGCCGCCGCGTCCGCCTTTGGCGATCATGATCTCCTGGCCATCGTCAACCATATCGCACATGACTTCGCCTGTCTCCGCATTGCGCACCACGGTGCCGCAGGGCACCCCGACAACGATGTCGCCGCCGTCCTTTCCTGTCTTGCGCGAACTCATTCCATTACCACCACGATCGGCGATGTATGACTTCTTGTACTTGAAATCGAGCAGCGTGGCAAGCTGCCTGTTTGCACGGAGATACACGTGACCGCCACGGCCGCCGTCGCCGCCGTCGGGCCCGCCTTTCGGCACATATTTTTCCCTTCTGAAACTCACGCATCCCTTGCCGCCGTCACCGGCATGCACGGTTATTTTCGCACTATCGACAAACTTCACTCTTCTTCCCCTTTTGTAATAATCATCATCGTTCCCTATGTTACCCTGAACCTGAAAAATCCATTGCCATGCCCGCCTCAAAAAATACCGATCAGGCAACTGCCCCGAGCATCGAAGAGCTGATTCAGCGCCTCGAAGAGATCACCCGCCGAATCGAAAATCCCGACACCGGCCTCGAAAACTCCATCTCACTCTACGAAGAGGGTATTTCAGTCGCCGAACAGTGCCGGAACCGGCTTCAGGAAACCCGCAGAAAACTCGAGACGATCAATCCGGAACTGTCGAAAACCAGAACCGAAACCACCCGTCCAAAAGACCTCTTCGGCATGGACAGCTGAGTCCGGAACCTCTTGCCAACAGGGCGTTAAGCCCCTACATACTCTTCTATTGCCCCGGATTATAGCCTCCCGCATTCAGGAGCCCCGATTCGTCGGGACGACGGACATTCAGATATTCTCCTTCTTCTGTTGCCCCGGACTTCAACCTCCCATATTCAGGAGTCCCGACTTGTCGGGACGACGGACATTCAGATATTCTCCCTCTTCTGTTGCCCCGGACTTCAACCTCCCATATTCAGGAGTCCCGACTTGTCGGGACGACGGACATTCAGATCTTACATCCTCTTCTGTTGCCCCGGACTTCAGTCCGGGGGAGAGAATATCAAATAAACCTCTCCGGACTTTAGTCCAATATCTTCCTGCTTCCCCCCACTACTTCATTCGACTGTTCAATATCGAAGATATTGGACTAAAGTCCGGGTTATTTTTGGGAGCGCTATCCCCGGACTGAAGTCCGGGGCAACTGGAACAGGGATAATGGTATCGATCATTCATTTACCCCTCGTTTCAACCTCCCACATTCAAGAGTCCCGACTTGTCGGGACGACGGACATTCAGATCTTACATCCTCTTCTGTTGCCCCGGACTTCAGTCCGGGGGAGAGAATATCAAATAAACCTCTCCGGACTTTAGTCCAATATCTTCCTGTTTCCCCCCACTACTTCATTCGACTGTTCAATATCGAAGATATTGGACTAAAGTCCGGGTTATTTTTGGGAGCGCTATCCCCGGACTGAAGTCCGGGGCAACTGGAACAGGGATAATGGAATCGATCATTCATTTACCCCTCGTTTCAACCTCCCACATTCAGGAGTCCCGACTTGTCGGGACGACGGACAGTCAACTTCTTGCATCCTCTTTCAATAGCCCCGGACTTCAACCTCCCATATTCAGGAGCGCCTTCAGACCGACGGACATTCAGATCTTACATCCTCTTCTGTTGCCCCGGACTTCAGTCCGGGGGAGAGAATATCAAATAAACCTCTCCGGACTTTAGTCCAATATCTTCCTGTTTCCCCCCGCAACTGCATTCGACTGTTCAATATCGAAGATATTGGACTAAAGTCCGGGTTATTTTTGGGAGCGCTATCCCCGGACTGAAGTCCGAGGCAACTGGAACAGGGATAATGGAATCGATCATTCATTTACCCCTCGTTTCAACCTCCCACATTCAGAAGTTCCAACTCATCGGATCGACGGACAGTCAGATATTCTCCCTCTTCTGTTGCCCCGGACTTCAACCACCCATATTCAGGAGTCCCGACTTGTCGGGACGACGGACATTCAGATCTTACATCCTCTTCTGTTGCCCCGGACTTCAGTCCGGGGGAGAGAATATCAAATAAACCTCTCCGGACTTTAGTCCAATATCTTCCTGTTTCCCCCCACAACTGCATTCGACTGTTCAATATCGAAGATATTGGACTAAAGTCCGGGTTATTTTTGGGAGCGCTATCCCCGGACTGAAGTCCGGGGCAACTGGAACAAGGATAATGGAATCGATCATTCATTTACCCCTCGTTTCAACCTCCCGCATTCAGGAGTCCCGACAAGTCGGGATAAAACATCTCTTATGCATCCAGCAACTGCTTCAATATCTCGTTCACGACCTGTGGATTAGCCTTCCCCTTCATCTTCTGCATGCACTGACCGACGAAGAACCCGAAGAGCTGCGGCTTGCCGCTCCGGTACTTTTCGACCTGACCGGCGTTCGCCTCGAGAATCTCCCTGATCGCATCTTCGATGGCTCCGGTGTCGGAAACCTGGGCGAGCCCCTCGCGTTCCACGATGCTTTCCGGGGAAGCTTCGTCGCCCTGCATGATCTCGAACACCTGCTTTGCGATGGTATTGCTGATCGTGCCTGCGTTGATGAGACGGATCAGGCCGCCAAGGCGTTCGGCTGAAATGCCGAACTCTGCGATATCGAGATACTTCTCCTTAAGGGTGCGCATCACTTCGCCCATCACCCAGTTCGACGAGGCTTTCGCATCGCCGCAAACCGTCAGGGTCTGTTCGAAATAGTCTGCGAGTTCGCGCTCCACAGTCAATACGCCTGCATCGTAAGCCGGAATGCCGAGTTCAGATACGAAGCGCGCCGCCCTGTCTTCCGGAAACTCCGGCAGCTCCTGCTGCATGCGATGGAGCATACCGTCGTCAACCAGCACCGGCACCAGGTCGGGATCCGGGAAGTATCGGTAGTCATGGGCGAACTCCTTGCCCCTCATCGAGCGGGTCTCCAGCTTGTCGGCGTCCCAGAGACGTGTCTCCTGGAAAATCGTACCGCCTGCCTCGATCACCTCGATATGACGTTTGGCCTCAAACTCGATGGCCTTCTCGACGTTCTTGAACGAGTTCATGTTCTTGATCTCGGTACGGGTGCCATACTCGGTGGCCCCTACAGGCCTGACCGATACGTTGGCGTCGCAGCGCAGGCTGCCCTCCTCCATGTTGCCGTCGGAAACGCCGAGATACTTGACGATCTGCCGGATCTTCTGCAGGTAGGCTGAAGCCTCCTTCGGGGTTCGCATGTCGGGATAGCTGACGATCTCAAGCAGCGGCACGCCGCAACGGTTCACGTCGATGTAGGTGTCGTCGCCGATGTCATGGATGGACTTGCCGGCATCCTCCTCGATGTGGATTCTTACCAGGCGAACATCCTTACGCCCCTCTTCGGTATCGATCTGGAGCAGCCCTTCGGAGCAGATCGGCTCTTCAAACTGGGATATCTGATACCCTTTCGGAAGATCGGGATAGAAATAGTTCTTGCGAGCAAGAATGGAGTGACGGGCTATGGTGCAGTTCGTGGCCAGTCCGAGCTTGACAGCATCTTCGACCACTCGGGCGTTGAGCACCGGCAACGCGCCTGGAAGCGCCAGGCATACCGGACAGACGTTGGTGTTGGCCGACTTTCCGAACTTTGCGGAACATCCGCAGAACGCCTTGCTCTCGGTGTTGAGCTGGCAGTGAACCTCAAGGCCCACGACGATTTCATAATTCATTTATACAGACTGCGATGATGAACAAAAAATGGTTGAAAACCTTGGGGCTGCAAGGAACCATATCCGTGCAGCCCCCTGCCTTTAATGGCCGGCCTTGTAACTGAATTTCTGGCCTCCGATCGTAATCTCGCCCATAAGGCCTGCGTTAGGCAGCACAAAAGCCGCCACGCCGTTCGAGTAATCGGTATTGGTGGCCATGCCCGCCTTGACGATGACAACCCCTACCTGAGCGCTCAGCTCATAGTTGCCTTTCGTAAAATTATCAAGTGCGGCCCGGTCCTTGAAGAAAATGATTTCAGAAAACGACTGACCGCCGAGCTGCGGGCCGACGTTCAGCAGCGTAACCGTCGAATGACCGATAACCTCGCCCTGCTCATAAACAACACCTTTGCCATGACCGCCGCCGATGATCATGAACCCGCCCTTATAGATGTCGCTGAAAACCGCATATCCGTAAGCCCTTGAAAAGAACCTCTCCAGCGACGGATCGTTCTGCTTGAACTTTTCTATCGCCCTGGTGGAATTCATCTCGTCTGCCGGGTCCCAACCCGCAAAAGCCTTGCTGCATAACATCGTTACCGCCGCCAAAGCGATCAGCAGCACCCTCATCGTCCGCATTGTTTTCATCATGGTATCGTGGATTTGTGTTGAACAATAAAATCAAACCTGCCAAAACTTACAAAACAACAACAACCGGTAATGTACGATTTTCCATCCTGAAAACCGTCAGGGTGTCGACCGGTGCCGATACCGGTCGACCTCATCGATTATCCGCCTGCAATCAAATGGGTTAAAGGGGTCCTGCTTCAAGCTCTCGTTTCAGCGCTTCGCGTTCGATTTCGAGGCGGCGGAGCTCCCTGTTGATGCGGTCGAGCTCTTCGGGTTCGCTGTCGATTTCGAGCCTCAGGCGACTTGAGGCCTCGTCGATCAGGTCGATCGCCTTGTCGGGAAGGAAGCGGTCAGCGATATAACGGTTGGAAAGCTCCGCCGCTGCAACGAGAGCCGCGTCCTTGATCCGCACGCCGTGATGGATCTCGTACTTCTCCTTGAGGCCGCGCAGGATCGAAACGGTGTCCTCGACGCTCGGCTGGTCTACCACGACCGTCTGGAAGCGCCGTTCCAGTGCGGCATCCTTTTCGATGTGCTTGCGGTACTCGTCGAGCGTGGTGGCGCCGATGCAGCGCAACTCACCCCTGGCAAGCGCCGGTTTCAGGATGTTGGCCGCATCCATGGAGCCTTCGGCCGATCCAGCGCCGACCAGCAGGTGCAACTCGTCGATGAAGAGGATGACGTCGCCGTCCGAAGACTGTACCTCCTTGACGACGGCCTTCAGGCGCTCCTCGAACTCTCCCCTGAACTTGGTGCCTGCCACAAGCGCAGCGATGTCGAGCGCCGCCACCTGTTTGGATTTGAGGCTTTCCGGCACGTCCCCGCCGACGATGCGCTGGGCGATACCCTCGACGATGGCCGTCTTGCCGACGCCCGGTTCACCGATAAGCACCGGATTGTTCTTGGTTCGGCGGCTGAGTATCTGAAGCACCCTGCGGATCTCGTCGTCCCTGCCGATGACCGGATCGAGCTTGCCGGAACGGACCAGGTCGTTCAGGTTGCGCGAATATTTTTTCAGGGATTGATAGGTCTCTTCGGCGTTCTGGCTGGTCACCCGCTGCGACCCCCTGAACGATGTCAGTACCTTGAGGATGGCGTTCCGGTCGATTCCCGCATCCTTCAGAAGCTTCGAAACCTTGACCCCCGCCTCGCCCAGGGCGATGAAGAGGTGTTCCGAGCTGATATAGTCGTCCTTGAGCTGTTCGGCCTCCTTGAGCGCTGCATCGAAAACCTTGCCGAGGTCATTCGAGATGTATTGGCCGGTAGCCGATGCGCCGGTCACTTTCGGAATCCTGTCGATCTCCCTGTCGAGCACCGACATCAGGGTGTCGATAGGCGCTTCCAGCTTTCTTGCTATCTGGCAGGCGATATTGTCGCTGTCCCCAAGCATGGTGATGAGCAGATGCTCCGGCTCGACCTGCTGGTTCTGCCGGCTCCCGGCCATCGTGGCGGCCGCCTGGAGTGCCTCCTGGGCCTTGACGGTGAATTTGTTCGGATCGAATTGCATGGTTCGTCGGTTCTTGCTGTTTGGTTTCGGTTCTGTTTTCAGATCTTCAGATGAACGCCCCGTTCTTCAAGGCAAAGTTCGACTGATTACTATTGATAACCTTGAAAAAAGCAAAAACGTCACACCTGATAACCCGAATTGAGATCAAAATCCTCCCTACCCGGCGCTGTGAAGCGCTGGGCAAGTGAAGAGTATGCAAGGGTTTTGACGTCCGGCCGGGTTATCGCCCCGACTCGTCCGGTTTTGGCAGGTTCTTGATGAAAGAGCTCACCACGAGCCTGATGATTTCCCCGCCGGTCACAAGGAACTCTGCGCCTTTTTCACGGATATGCACCTGGGTAGCCACCTGGTCCTTGAAAAAGTCAACGCTGGCCTTGTCGTAATTTTTGCCGCTCACATAGGCGTCGATGAGCTCTTCGGCCTCGTTGTAGGAAAGATTGAAAATCTTGATGCCGAGTTTCGCACGTTCGATGGGATCAAGGATCCTCTGTCCTGACTCTTGCTGCTCCATATCGCTCCGTTTTGCTTCTGATGAATAGAGAGGAGAGTACCACATCGGCCCCCTGCCTGCCTAAATCTAACAATCTTTTCTGCAAGATGCCAAACCCGCTGACACTGCAAGCGCTCACTCCTTGCGCGCCATGGTGCCCGAACTTCGAACATCGGAGATCGCCGCTCCGGCGACACAGAGCAGAATTGCTGCAATGATGCACTCGCGGTGCACCGGTCGCCGTTGGCCGGGAACCATGATCCAGCGTGCGGAGGCGGCCTCCGCTGCGATGTCGGACGAAACGAAGTCATGAACAGGGGCGTCAGGACGGCTGTGATAAAAATTGCCGCCGGACTCCCTGACGATCGCGCCGAAAACATCCGGACGGAAACGGGTCATGACCACCTGGCCCTGCCTGTCGCGCTTCGGGCCGCCGGGCATCGGCACCGGAACCGGTTCGCCGGTACCGACCCCGATCGCATGGAAGTGGACCCCCAGGCTTTTCAGGGTGCGCGCCATGTCCCCGAAATCCGGGCCATGATCCTCGCCATCGCTCGCAAGCACAAGCACCATCTCGCTGCCCGATGAACTGCCGGAGCTCCCGCCCAGCCGGAGAGCCATATCGAACGCTCGTCGGTAATCGGTGCCCTGCGGCCCGATAAGGTCAGGGGAAGCCATGTCGAGCAGCATTTCAAAGCCCTCCTGGTCGCTGGTCAGGGGAGACTGCACCACCGGAGCCCCGGCGAACAGCATCAGCGCTTTCCTGCTCTCGCCGAGGCTCCGGCTGATCTGCAGGATCTCGGATTTGGCCCTCGAAAGACGGTCGGGCAAGACGTCCGCGGCGAGCATGCTGTTCGATACGTCAAGCATGAACACGACATCGACCCCCTTTCGGCGCAACGGCTTCTGGCCCCGGCAAAGCTCAGGCCCCGCCATGGCAAAGAGCAAGAGGCCGATGCCCGCACAGAGCATGGCCCGCCGGAGTACGAACTTCGACAGGTCGACCGGAGGCAGGATACTCGATGCGCCCGCACCTTCGATCCTCTTCCGGGCCGTCAGCTTTCGCCGGGCGCCGAATGCCGATAGCGCGATCACCGGAATGATGAACCAGAGGAAAATGAGATATTCGGGCCTTGCGAAACACATGGTTATGGAATCCTGATGAAACGTGTGGCCGAAAGCGTCTGTTCAACGACAAGAAGGATCACCGCAGAGATCAGCAGCCAGGGATAAAGCTCCACGGAACGTCCCTGCGTATTGCTCTGGAGACGAGATTTTTCGAGTCGGTCGATATCGCGGAAGGTCTTCATCAAACCGAAAAGGTCTCCGGCGCTGAACGAGCTCCCTCCGCTGATCCGTGCCACTTCAGTGAGTTCCTGGCGACCCTTGAGGCTCAAGGCGGGCGTCGTACCCGCATCGAACCCCTGGGCGGCCTTGCCTGCGAACACCGTATATATCCGTATCCCGTTCTGGGCAGCAAGCCGGGCCGCCGTAACAGGGCTGACCTCACCGGCGTTGTTTTCTCCATCGGTGAGCAGCACCAGCACCTTCTCCTTCGACTGCGACGACTTCAGCCGGTTTATTGCCGTCAGCACCGCAGTGCCTACTGCCGTGCCCGGTTCTTCGAAAAATCCGGGGGTAACCGATTCCGCCAGCCGACCCAGCACCTCATGGTCGAGCGTCAACGGGCAGCGGGTAAAACTTCCGCCGCTGAAAACGATCAGCCCGATGCGATCCGCAGGCCGGTTGTCGATGAAACGCAATGCAGACTCCCGTGCAGCCGAAAATCGGGTTTTGCCGCCGAAATCGGACTGTCGCATCGACTCGGAGACGTCGAGGGCAAGCATGATGTCAATGCCTTTGGCATCCCGTGCAGAGGGGGGAAACGGCGCTCTTGGCCCTGACAGGGCGATCACGCCTGCAACCAGCGCCGTCCAGCGCAACCCGGAGGGCAGCATCAGGATCAGCGGATTGGCGGCAAATCCGGCATAACGCAGTGCCCCGACAGAGGGAAACAGCACTCCCGGCCGACCTTTCCGGCCGGAAAACCGCATAATGAGCGCAACGATGACCGCCAGAGGCAGCAGCAGAAGCCACCATGGCTCATCGAAACTCACGCCTGACGCGATTTTGAAAAATGCGTTCATGTCACCTCACCCTTTCATGTTCCCGTTCCGTCACCCGGCCCGGCAAGAGATTCGCCATCTTCGGGAGTCACGCCGGGTTCGGCTTCACCGGCCGAGCCGACAAGGACTTCGGCGACCTTCAGTGAGCGGCGGCACTCTTCGATGTCGGGACGGCTGTCGGCGAATTTCACGAGATCGGCCCGGACGAGCAGCTGGAGAAGCGACTCCCTGATGTTGATCCTTCTTGCGGCAAGCTCTTTGGCGATCTCCTGTGTTACCATCTCCATCGCGCCGAACCCGTATCGGTTCTGGAGGAATTCGCGCAGGATGTTGCTCAGCGCCTCATAGCCTGCGGCGGGCAGCATCCCTTTCGAAAGCTGCCTGCTGATCGAACGCAGCTTTTTGCGTGCTGCTCGCACCGGGTCGGCAAGATGCCGACGCAATGCGACGACGAAACGCCTTATCACATATCCGGCGACAAACAGCAGAAAAATGGCTGCCGCAGCAGGAAGAATGATCCAGGAGGGAAAGGGTGCGCTGACGGCAGGCACGATCGGCCGAAGCTCCGTCATGGTGGAGTCGGTCATGTTCATGACGACGACCGACGCTGTCGGCTTGATCTCGATCTTCTCCTCCCCGGCCACAGAGCGGTCGCGGGCGCTCACCGTGAAGCCCGGAAGCGGATGCCGCCCGAGCCCGAAAGCCGCAAGCTCAGCATCCATTCGAAATTCAACGCTGCCGTCCTGAAGCTTCTTCGAGGTGGACTTGCTCCCGGCGAGTTCGAACAGCGACCCCGGGCCGGTTTCGAGCGCCTCTACGGAGATCGTCTTCCGCCCGTCGTGACGAACGGCGATCACATAGCGCAGGCGGCCTCCGGCAAGCAGACTGTCGGGCGCGGCGCTCACGGTGACATCGGAGGGCCGGAGAACCGCCTCTGCAGGTTTGGAAAGCGATGCTCCCCATATGGCGACCGTCAGGAGCGTTACGATCCTGAACCAGCTATACCTTCCGTTCACGTTGCCTGAAAAAAGCGTTAAGTCCGCCGATGATCGACTGGCCGGTATCGAGAAAAACAGTATCGACCTTCATTCGTCCCAGTTGCCTTCGCAGCTCCTCCCGCTCATGCAGACGTTCGGAGGAGTAACGGGAGAGAAGAACCCTGCTCCTGGCGTCGATGGTGATCCGCTCTCCGCTCTCCGGATCGACGAGATCGAGCAGGGCTGAGCGGGGAAGCTCGCTGTCGAGCGGATCCCCGAGATGGATGAGCACGAATTCGTGACGCATGTTGAGCAGCTTCATGCCACGTTCATAACCCGAACCGAGAAGATCAGTCAGGAGAAACACGATCGTCTTGCGCTTTTGCGTCCGGCGGATGAAGGAGAGCGCAGCGTCGATGTCGGTCTTCATACCGCTCTGCCTGGCTGAAAAAATCTCGTTCAGGATGACCAGCGCATGTGCACGGCCCTTGCGGGGCGGAATATATCTCTCGACCCGGTCGGTGAATACCAGCAGGCCGACCTTGTCGTTGTTCTGCACCGCGCTGAAGGCGAGAATTGCAGAGACCTCGGCGGCGAGCTCATTCTTGAGCCGCATGCTGCCGAAGAGCATCGAACCTGAACCGTCGAGCACGAGCATCATGGTTCGTTCCCGCTCTTCGGTGAACATCTTGACGTACAGGTCGTTCTTGTGCGCCGAAGTGTTCCAGTCGATGGTCCTGACGTCGTCGCCGTACTGGTACTCCCTGACATGGCTGAACTCGATTCCCCGTCCCTTGAAGGTGGAGTGGTATTCGCCGCTGAAAAGCTCGTTGACCAGCCGCCTCGACCTGATTTCGAGTTTGCGGACCCGCCTTGACATCTCTTTCGGATCCGGCGCAAGGCCGGGCTCTTTTCCGGCGATGTCGTCGTCAGGGAACCTGGACATGTTCCAGAATGCTCCTGATGAAATCCTCGGCCTTCATGCTTTCAGCTTCAGCTTCGTAACTCGGCCTGACGCGATGGCGGAGCACGTCATAGACGATGCTCTTGACATCTTCCGGAGTGGCATAGGCCCGCCGCTGGAGGAAAGCGTGGGCTTTCGATGCGAGCAGCAGGAAGATTGAGGCCCTCGGCGAGGCCCCGTACTCGATCATCGACGACAGCTCCCCGAGGCCGTAGCGGTCGGGGAATCGCGTGGCCGTGACGAGATCCACGATATAACGCTGCACGCGCTGATCGACGTATATCCTGTCCACAAGGCTTCGTGCCCTGAACACCTCTTCCGGCTCGACGACCGCAGTTACCTCCGACGACGCCTGCAGGGCGGAGGCCCGCTGCATGACCTCAAGCTCCTCCTCGAATGTCGGGTATTCGACGATCACCTTCATCATGAACCGGTCAAGCTGCGCTTCGGGCAACATGTAGGTGCCCTCGTGCTCCACGGGGTTCTGGGTGGCGAGCACCATGAACGGCTCGCCGAGCGGGAAACTGACGTCGCCGATCGTCACCTGCTTTTCCTGCATCGCCTCCAGCAGGGCGGACTGCACCTTGGCCGGCGACCGGTTGATTTCGTCGGCGAGGATCACGTTGGCGAACACCGGGCCCTTGCGGGGGTGGAACTCCATCGTTTTCGGATTGTAGATCATCGTGCCGATCAGATCGGCGGGAAGCATGTCAGGGGTGAACTGGATACGGTGGAAGGTGAGGTTCATCGCGGTGGCGAAGGTGCGCACGATCAGGGTCTTGGCAAGCCCAGGCACACCTTCGAGCAGCAGGTGTCCGTTGGCGAGCAGAGCGATGAACACCCTGTCGATAACCCGCTTCTGGCCTATGATGGTCGTTGAAAGCACATCCCGGGTCCTGTCGAGAAATGCAGACTCCTGCGCGATTTCCCTTCCGAGAGCTTCCAGATCTGTTTCCTGTTTGGTCATGCCGATCCTCCCGAATCACTTGACGTCCTCCCGACCGGAGTCGTTGAAAAACGTCCCTGGTTAATCCTTTCCGGTTATTTCATCCCTTCCTGTAGAGGCCCTTGAACCCCAGCACCAGCAGAACAATGCCGATGACGAGCGCCGACCATGAAATCATATCCCCGATATAAAACATGCTGTTCAGCAGGCCGACGGCCGGAGCGAACAGCAGGACAAGATCCGCGCCGACAAGAATGAGCAATGCGCTCAGGAAACTGATCCTGACACGCGGTTTGCTATTCGTCTCCTGTTTCTTAGCTTTGGCCATAGCACACTCTTTATCTTTGAGCAATGAATATTTTAGGGGTAGAAACCAGCTGTGACGAAACCTCCGCTGCGGTCATCCGCAACGGGAAAGTATGTTCCAACGTCGTCAGTTCACAGCTTTGCCACACAGACTTCGGCGGAGTCGTTCCTGAGCTGGCATCCAGGGAGCATGAACGGCTGATCGTTTCGATTGCCGAAGCTGCCATAACTGAAGCAAATATAACAAAAAATGAGCTTGATGTCATAGCCGCGACCGCAGGCCCCGGCCTGATCGGGGCCGTGATGGTCGGGCTCTGCTTCGCGGAAGGACTCGCCTGGGCGCTCGGCAAGCCGTTCGTGCCGGTCAACCATGTCGAAGCGCACATCTTCTCTCCGTTCATCAGCGACGAACCGGGTCACCGGGCGCCGGACGGCGATTTCATCTCGCTGACCGTATCCGGCGGCCACACGCTGCTGTCGATCGTCCATCAGGACCTCAGCTACGAGGTGATCGGGCGGACCATCGACGACGCGGCCGGCGAAGCCTTCGACAAGACCGGCAAGATGCTCGGTCTCGGTTATCCCGCAGGCCCGGTCATCGACCGCCTTTCAAGGCAGGGTGACCCGGAGTTCTACCGCTTTCCGAGAGCCCTGACCTCCAGCTCCCAGACCAGCCGAAGCTACCGTAACAACTTCGATTTCAGCTTTTCAGGGCTGAAGACCTCCGTACTGACATGGCTCGGCAAGCACGATGCCGGATATATTGAGCAACACCTGCCGGACCTGGCGGCATCCATCCAGCAGGCCATCGTCAGCGTGCTGGTGGAAAAAACCATCGCAGCTGCTCTCCTGCACAAGGTCAGCGCAGTGTCCATCGCCGGAGGGGTCAGCGCCAACTCCGGGTTGCGCTCAGCAATGCAGGAGGCTTGCCTGAAACACGGGATGGAGCTGTTCGTGCCGAAAGCGGCCTATTCGACAGACAACGCGGCCATGATCGCAACCATGGCCGGACTGATGATGTCGAGGGGCAAGGTTACAGGAAATTCCTATGGCACGGCACCTTTCGCCAGGTTCATTGCAGCAGGAAAAGGGGCGCGTTGAAATAATTTGGGAAATACCTTATCTTGCGGTTCAATTTAGGGCGCATCATCCAGGAACAAGACCGGGCTGACACGCCAGGCAACGATTTCCAACAGCAAGCCATCCACCATGCAAGACTTCATCATCGCACTGATGCTTTTCGCACCTCCGACCGGAGGCCAGACGCCGAACCCGTTCATACAGCTCGTCCCGCTCGTACTGATCTTCGTCGTTTTCTACTTTTTCATGATCCGTCCCCAGCAGAAAAAGCAGAAAGACCGCGAGTCCCTGCTTGACACCATCAAGCGCGGAGACAAGGTCGTGACCATCGGCGGCATCCACGGCACGGTCGCCGGGATCGAATCCGATAAAAAAACGGTTCTCGTGCAGGTTGCCGACAACGTCAAGATTAAATTCGAGCGTACGGCGATCGCCAACATAGAAAAACAGGAAACCGGCGACAAACTCGCCACAAAGGAGTGACACGCAGCAATGCAGGAAACACCAGCGATACTTGTTCTCGAAAACGGCTCGGTTTACAGGGGCACAGCATTCGGATATATCGGCGATGCCTCGGGTGAAGTCGTCTTCAACACCTCGCTGACCGGCTATCAGGAGATCCTCACCGATCCATCCTACTCCGGGCAGATGGTGGTAATGACCTATCCGCTCATCGGGAACTACGGCATTACGCCGAACGATGACGAGTCGGCGAAAATATGGGCTTCGGCGCTGATCGTGCGCGAAGCGTCCAACGTATACAGCAACTTCGAATCGAACAGAAGCCTCGGCGATACGCTGAAAGAGGCGAAAGTGATGGGCCTGCAAGGCATCGACACGCGAAAACTCGTCAGGGAGATCCGCGAGAAAGGCGCGATGCGCGGCGTCATCTCGACCAGCTGCGACGATGTGGAGGCCTTGAAATTACAGGCGGCAGGCATCCCCGAGATGACCGGCCTCGACCTCGTACGGACCGTCACCACGCCATCGTCCTACATCGTGGACAACCCTGAAGCGAAATACCATGTCGTCGCCTTCGATTACGGCATCAAGACGAACATCGTGCGCCAGCTCAGGCTCGAGGGGTGCCGCGTCACGGTCGTCAACGCCAGGACCCCTGCCGCCGAAGTGATCGCGATGAACCCCGACGGCGTCTTTCTCTCCAACGGCCCCGGCGATCCGTTTGCCGTCACCTACGCCATCGAAACCATCAGGGAACTTGTCGAATACAGCCGAAGCCAGCGCCAGATACCGATCTTCGGCATCTGCCTCGGCCACCAGCTGCTCTCGCTCGCTTTCGGGGCAAAGACCTACAAGCTCAAGTTCGGACACCACGGAGCGAACCATCCGGTCAAGAACCTGCTGGACAGCAGAATCGAAATCACGTCGCAGAACCACGGGTTCGCCGTCGAAATGGCGTCGCTGCCGGAAGCGCTTGAGCTGACCCACAGGAACCTGTACGACCAGACCGTTGAAGGCGTGCGCCACCGTGAGCTTCCCTGCTTCTCGGTGCAGTACCATCCTGAAGCAGCTCCGGGTCCGCATGACTCGCACTACCTGTTCAAGGAGTTCACCGAGCTCATGGAGCAGGCCAGAAACTGACCATGCCCGGCGCACAGCAGTCGCAAGACATCTCTGTGCGCCGAAGCATCTCCCCAATCCCCGCCATCTCTCCTGGGGGATGCCTCTCGTTCGCCTCGCGATACACCGACCTGCCCCACTCCGCCGATCATTGCCTTGCGCCTCTTTTGTTCAAGCCCGTATACCTGTCCAGACAGCGCACATGACCACAGGCCAGAGCGGCGGATATTTCGTGCCATATCTCCATGGCCGGAGCTTCAGGCTTCACGAAAAACAGCCGAAGCGATTGTCGTCGCGCTGTTTTTGCCAAAAATCATTATTATGTCGCAAAAATCTACGCTGGATAATCTCGAAAAAGGAACGATCATGAGCGATCTGCCGAACTGCCCGAAATGCAACTCTGAATACACCTATGAAGTCGGAACCCTCCTGACCTGCCCCGAATGCGCCCACGAATGGAGCGCCTCGACTGAACAGGCAGAGGAAAAAGCCCGCGTATGGAAGGATGCGAACGGCAACATCCTGCAGGACGGCGATACGGTGACGGTGATCAAGGATCTCAAGGTGAAAGGCGCATCGTCGATGCTCAAGGGCGGCACGAAGGTAAAGAACATCCGCCTGATCGACGGCGACCATGACATCGACTGCAAGATCGACGGGTTCGGGCCGATGCAACTGAAATCGGAATTCGTCAGGAAAGCCTGACGCGACCATACGCTCAACGCCGCCCATGCCCGTCAGGCGGCAGGCAAGATTCCGAAACATTTTCAGGGAGCGGAAACCGCCGGAATCCGCCGCTCCACGGGCCCATACACCGCATACCTGGGATAAGGCTTGATTGACGCGGCATTCCAAAGCTCTTTCAAGCAATCCCGAAATGCTTATATTGTTCCCCAATCGATGGTCGATCCCTGATCGCCGGAGCCTGATATCCAGACAAGCTGTTATGGTTTTGCAACGTCTACATATAGACGCCCATTGAATAAGTTCCATTCATGAAAAAACGACTCTTCACCCCTGGGCCCACGCCTGTGCCGGAAAATGTCATGCTTCGCATGGCAGCACCGATCATCCATCACAGGAACCCCGAATTCATGGAGATACTTCAGAGGGTACACGACAACCTGAAGTACCTGTTCAAAACGACCCAGCCGGTCGTCGTCATGACCTGCTCCGGAACCGGCGGCATGGAATCGGCGATATCCAGCCTTTTCAGGAGCGGCGACAAGGTCATCACGATCAACGGCGGCAAATTCGGCGAACGATGGGGGGAGCTGGTTCGCACCTTCGGCGGCAATTGCATCGAGGAAAATGTAGAGTGGGGCAAGGCCATCCAGCCTGAACGCCTCTCCGAACTGCTCAGCGAACACCCGGATGCCATCGGCGTCTGCATCACCCACTCCGAGACGTCAACCGGTACCGCTTCAGACGTGAAAGCCCTCTGCGCGACCATCCGCGAACAGTCCGACGCCCTCATCCTCGTCGACGGCATCACCGCCATCGGCGCCCATGAGTTCCATTTCGATGACTGGGGTGCGGACATCTGCATCACGGGTTCCCAGAAGGGCCTCATGATGCCTCCCGGCCTGGCACTCATCGCCGTTTCGGAACGGGCGCAGGACATTATCAACAGCAGGAAAGGGCAGCCGCAGTGCTACCTCAGCCTGAAAAAGGCCCTGAAGGCCCATGAGGGGAACGACACCCCATTCACGCCTGCCGTCACGCTCATCATCGGGCTCGACGAAGCCCTCCGGATGCTTCGAGAGGAGGGGATCGAGAATGTCTGGGCGCGTCACGAACGGCTTGCTGGGGCATGCAAGGCAGGATGCGAAGCCCTCGGCATGAGGCTCTTCAGCAGTTCGCCTTCGTTCGCCGTCACTCCGGTATGGCTTCCCGAAGATGTTGACTGGAAAGCGTTCAACAAGACCCTGAAAATCAGCAACGGCATCACCGTGGCTGCCGGCCAGGACGACTTTGCAGGACGAATCTTCCGCATTTCACATCTCGGCTACTACGACGAGCTCGACATGCTCTCGGTGATCGGCGGATTGGAGAGGACGCTTAAGGCGATGAATGTGCCGTTCGAGATCGGCGCAGGCGTCAGCGCAGTTCAGCGCGCGCTCCTGCAGGATTGAGGCCCGGCCTTTCAATGCCGGGCTGAAGGGCGTATATTGCAAAAAAAGCCGCCATGCACAGACTACTGCCGTTACTGATCGCGCTCTTCTCCTTCAGTGCGGTCCAGTCGAACCTGGATCAGTACCATCTGTTCAGTACGGCGAGCATGTACGGGAAAAACGGCGACCATACCGAAGCCATACGTCTCTACCGGACGCTGCTTGACCGCTACCCGGCGGGTCTCCTGCGATCCGAAGCCTCCTTCAACCTTGCCGATGCAGAGTACCGGCTGAAGCATTACCGTCGCGCCGCCGACCTGTTCGAAAGCCTCCCGTCGGGCAACTCCGAACTCAGCAGGCAGGCTGGATACAACCGGGGCAACGCCCTTGCGATGGCCGCTTTCGAAAACAGTAAATCCAACGACTACAAAGAGCTCCTCGGACGATCACTCGCCTGCTATCGTCGTGCGCTTCTCGACAACCCCCGGAATACAGATGCGAGGATCAATTACGAAATCGTCCTGCGGGCGATGCGCAGCCTCTCGCCGCCGCCGCCATCCCCGGCTCCCGCCCCGACAGGCGGAGGCAGTGGCAACAGTGCCGGCCGTTCAAACTCCGGGGTCAGCACAGAGGTCGCGAACATGATCCTCAACAACGCCAGGCAGGAGGAGTCCCGCCAGATGCAGAAATATTTCAAACCCGTCCAGCCAAGGAAATCGGGTGAAGAGCAGCCTGACTGGTAACGCCATGGCAATATCGAAACAGGTCGCGCTGGTATTCCTTCCCTCTGAAAGCGGGGTGGACGGCGCTCGATCGATCTATGGAGAGAGCTCCGTTTCCGGCCCTGCAAGATGGATCAACGACGGCGTAAGGAACCTCATCAAAAGGACGCAGTTCGCCATTCCCCCCCTATCGTTGATGATCCTGGCTTCGGTTGAGGTTCCCGGCGTGGAACAGACCATCTGCGACCTCCGCTTCGAGGATTTCCCGATCGACAGGAGATGGGACCTGGCGGGCATCAGCGTGCAGACCGGCATGGCTGCGCGGGCATTCGAACTGGCCGACACGCTTCGTGCCAGAGGCATCACGGTCGTGCTCGGCGGACCTCACGTCACGATGTTCCCGGATTCGTGCCGCCCGCACGCGGACTGCCTCGTGCACGGCGAAGCCGACGACCTCTGGGCCGAGGTGCTTACCGACCTTGCCGCCGACTCGCTCAGGACCGAATATATTGCAGATACGCCTCCGGACATGCAGCTTCACCGGCCGGTCAGCAAATCATCTCTCCGGATACATCGCTACTTCACGACAAACCTGATCCAGACCGGGCGCGGCTGTCCTTACCAATGCGACTTCTGCAACGTTCATGTGCTGAACGGACGCGTGCTTCGCCAGCGACGGATCGGCGACCTCGTCGAGGAGATCCGGAGGTTCAGGGAGGATGACAAGAGGATATTCTTTTTCGTCGACGACTCCATCAATGCCGATCCGTCGTTTGCCCTTGAGCTTTTCCGTCAGCTCACGCCGCTCGGGATCCGGTGGTTCGGCCAGGCCACCACGGCTCTCGGCCAACAGCAGGAACTTCTCGAAACCTTTGCAAAGTCCGGATGCCAGGCGCTGCTCGTGGGCATCGAAAGCATCGAAACATCAAGCAGAAACGCGCATCGCAAGACACAGAACCGGACCGAAGAGCTTGCAGGAAACATCAAGGCCATCAGGCAGAGCGGCATAAGCCTCTACGGAAGCTTTATCTACGGCCTCGACGGCGATACGCTCCGGACTCCTGCAGCCATCCTCGACTTTATCGCCGACACCCGGCTCGACGTCCCGGGCATCAATACCCTCCGGCCTATTCCAGGCACGAAGGTCTTCGATCGGCTCAGGGAGGAGGGACGCCTGCTCTTCGATCCGTCAGACATCACCGCGTTCCGGTACACGTTCGGCCAGGAAATGCTTTACCTTCCGAAAAACATCCCGCTGCCGGACTTCATAGAAAGCTACTCTGAACTGACCCGAAAGGTCTTCAACGTCGGCAATGCCGTGAAGCGTGGCATGGAGGCCCCAAGCATCCGGGCTGCCGTACTGTTCTTCAACCTCTTCTATACACATCTCTACAGCCTGTCAAGGAATGATCTTCACCGTCAGCTCGAAACGATCGGCCGCACCTGAATACATTTTGAGAGGATGTGAATTATGATTAAAATGAAGTTTGACTTATTTTCACAAAAATTGACACCAACGACAACACATACAATCCCAAGGAGACTTACATGAAACGTTTTCTGCCACTGCTCACGCTCAGCCTCGTATTCCTCGGCGGCTGCGGACTGGAAAAACCGCCAGCCAAATTAGCCGAAGAGATCAACAAGGCGGACAAACCGAAAACTGAAGCCGCTGCACCGGCAGCAGCTCCTGCACCTGCCGCCGTCCCGGCTGACCCGAAACTGGCAGCAGGCAAAACCGTCTATGAAGGTGGCTGCAACGCATGTCATGACAGCGGTATGATGAATGCCCCGAAACCCGGCGACAAGGCAGCATGGGCGCCGCGTATCGCCAAGGGCGAAGATGTGGTGATCAAGAACTCGATCGTCGGGTTCAACGGCATGCCGGCCAAGGGCGGCAATCCAGCCAACACCGACGAGCAGATCACCGACGCCGTCAAATACCTCATCAGCATTTCGAAATAAGCGATCCGACATTGCCGTTTCGACAAGAGGCCGTTTATCCGGCCTCTTGTCGTTTTTGTCCAGAGGGATAGAGAAAGGGAATGGACAACAGGATGACACGCATTCTGAAGCCAATCACCAGAGGCCTCAATATTTGAGGGAAATGGCAAGCTGGAAAACCTGCGCTCTTTTTCCGTTTAAGGCTCGCCATCCGAGGTTCCGCCATTCAAAAGCCTCATCCTGCGACCAAAATCTGAAAAAATTTGGATGACAGCGGCCAAAATGGTAACATTTTCACTTTCCGACTCTGGAAATCGTCACAGCACAAACACCGCACAACATCACAACCATCTACGGAGAATACCAATGTCCCGTTTCGTTTCAACCGCGCTGATCGGCGCCGCCATGCTCGTTTCCGGCAACGCATTCGCAGCCACGTACAACGCAGCAGCAGGCAAGGCTACTTATGAAGCCAGCTGTGCATCATGTCACAAGGCAGGTCTGATGGGCGCCCCGAAAACCGGCGACAAGGCCGCATGGGCACCTCGCATCGCAACCGGCATGGATAAAATGGTCAGCAACTCGATCAAAGGCTTCAAAGGCGCCAAAGGCATGATGATGCCGAAAGGTGGCAACCCGAAACTGACCGATGCACAGGTTGGTGATGCAGTCGCATACATGGTCGGCCAGAGCAAATAAGCTTTTCGCTGCAGAGCATATAAAAACGGGAGCCAGCCTCCCGTTTTTTGTTCCCCCTTGCCCGCCAGGCCATAAAGAAACCCTCCCCCAGTGATCTTGCGATATTTTCTTATCTTGAGTTTCACGAACAACTTCCCTGAAGACGAGATGAACAGCGATGCCGACAGACACGGAATATCTTGGCTATGCCGCGGGAGTACTGACCACATTCGCGTTTCTGCCCCAGGCGTACCGGATGATTCGGACTCGTCAGGCCCGTGACATCAGCCTGACCTGGGTGACGGCGATGACTGCCGGCGTCTTTCTGTGGCTCTGTTACGGAATCCTGAAGCAGAGCATTCCCATCATGGCAGCCAACGGCATAACGTTTCTCCTGCTGCTGATCATCCTCGTCATCAAAATCAGATATCGCGCCCATTCCGACAGCGGGCGGCATCAGTAACACAAACAAGGCAACAAGAAATCGACTCGATCATGACAAGACGTTCCATCGGCTTCATCGGCACAGGCAGAATCGCCCAGGCATTGATCTCCGGGCTCGCAAAGGATCCGGAAACCGTTATTTACGGGTTCGACAAGGTTCCCGAGGCCATGGAGGCAGTATCAAGCCTTTACGGAGTCAAACCCGAAGCATCGATACCCGACCTTGCCGGGGATGCCTCGATCGTCGTCATCTCGGTAAAACCTTACCAGGTTGCCGACGTGCTCGCTGAACTCTCTCCGGCGCTCGGCCCGGACCATCTCCTGATCAGCGTCGCCGCAGGTATTTCGACCGGATTCATCAGCGCGAACTCTCCCGACGGCACAAGGGTCGTCAGGGTGATGCCCAACACTCCTGCATTCGTCGGCCAGGGCATGACCGCCCTGTGCAAAGGGAGCCATGCGACCGATGAAGATCTCACGCTTGCCGAGGAAATTTTCAATGCCATAGGCAAAACGGCTATCGTCGAAGAGAGCGGAATGGATGCGGCGACCGCGGTTTCCGGAAGCGGCCCGGCCTACATGTTCCGGATCATCGACTCCCTCGCCGAAGGAGGGGCCGCCAGCGGACTCGACCGGGAAACGGCACAGATACTTGCTGCACAGACCATGCTTGGAGCTGCAGCCATGGTGCTGACCGGCAGAAAAAGCCCGGAAGAGCTGGTACGTGAGGTAACGACCCCCGGCGGGACAACTGAAGCCGGGTTGAAGGAGATGGACCGGCATGACCTTCGAGGTGCGCTTATTGAGACGGTAAAAGCTGCCGCGGCCCGGTCAAGGGAACTCATGAAATAGTGGGCATGTCCAAAAGAGTCCACTTCTGGCTGCTGCTTGCCGCGCTTCTTTTGCCGGCATCGATCACGCAGGCAAAAAGCCCAGGCGATACGCCGAGGGATCCGCTTTTCATTGAAGCGTCGCTCGACAACAATAAACCGTGGGTCGGCCAGGAGATCCAGCTCACCTACACGCTCTTCTTCCGTGACATAGCCCCGAGGATCGAGGATAGAACCAAGCCCGAACACACCGGGCTCTGGGTACAGGAAATAAGTCCTGAAAACTATATCAACAGCACTCCGGCCACTGTCAACGGAACAATGCTCAGGAAAGCCGTCGTCAAACAGCTCAGGCTTGTAGCGTTGCAAAGCGGGAGGCTTTCTGTCGCCAATTATCGCCTCGGATGCTACCTCCCGAAAAACAGGCAGTTCTCCCTCGACAGCCGTAACGATATCGAAACCATTTTGACTGCCCCTGCGGCTGTCATCGACGCCAGGCCGCTTCCCAAGCCCGCCCCGGAAGGCTTCAGCGGCGCCGTCGGCAGCCTTTCCGTCTCGGTTTCACCCGAAAACAGCAGGATTCATGAGGGAGAACCTTTAACGATCTCGATAACCGTCAGCGGCAAAGGCAACCTCAACGCGTTGCCTCCGGTTGCGGTCAACCTTCCGGAAGGATTGAGAAAGGACGCATCCGGAAACCCCTCGCTACCAAAGGAGATGGCCGGGGGACAGGAGCAGTATGTAACGATACCGGTCACGCTGATGCCGGAAACAACCGGGACATTTCGATTCACCCCCGTTCGGCTGACAATATTCGATCCATGGAAAAGCCGTTACGAAACGATCGAATCAAAAGAGATCTCCGTCACGGTCATTCCCGGAAAAAGCCCTGCAAAGGGACCGGGCATATACACCCCTCCGGCAAAGCCATCACGGCAGTTGCAGCCTCCCTCCTCACTATTCATGATGGTCATGGCTGCCGCCGTCGTCATACTCATCCTGGTCCTGCACAACCTGGGCGAAAAGAAGAAAAAACGAAATCCGGTTCACAGCGTCAATCAGGAGACCAAGAGCGTCCCTGCCATTCCGGAAAGGCAATCGGCAGAGTCGTTGCGTTGCCAACTGTATGATGCGCTGAGGAAAATCGGGCTCCAGAACCCCGTGGGACTGACGTCGCGGGAGCTCAGGAAAAAGCTGGGAGAGCTCAAGGTAAAAGAAAAAACGACCGCATCGCTTCTGGATCTCCTTGCAAGGATCGACTACGCGATTTACGCGCCCGGCAAGACATCTGCCGACAAACTCGACGCATTGAACAAAAGCGCGGAACAGATCATCTCAGACCTTTCGCGACGCTGATCCCCCGTAAAGCCGGAGCGGCCCTGTCAAAAGAAAAGTCAAAAACGCCGAAACACCGGGAAGGTTCAGCTTCCGGCCAGCTCCGGCAGATGAAGGGCAATTTCGGGATGATCGGTTATCAGGCCATCGGCGCCAAGCATCTTCATCCTTGCCATATCTTCCGTGCGATTGACCGTCCAGACGACAACCTTCGCCCCGAACCCATGAAGCGTTGAAAGCATCGCTTCGTCCACGAGATTCAGCTTCGGATTGACATACTCCGGCACGAACCCCGGCTTCCCGGGAAACGAATCGAGAACGACTGGATCCTCGACAAGCAGGCCATAGCACAAACCAGGCATAATTTTTTTTGCTTCGGTGAGTATCCGGTCATCGAAAGACTGCAGCCGGACACGGTCTCCGAGACCGGACGCTGAGATCTCCCCGATAACAAGGGCAGCATAATCCGATGGAGAGGGGTGTGCCTGGCCATCCCGTTCCGGCCATGATTTCACTTCGAGATTGTAGACCATTTCATCAGGCCGACCAATCTGTCGAAGATGCCCTTCAACCGATCGGAAAACATCTGAAAGCGTAGGACGTCCCGCCACGATCCTCTCCTGGAATGGAAATTCAGGAGAAACCGTGCCGCAATCAAGGCGGGCGATCTCCTCATAATCCATGGAAAAGAGATAGCGTCGAGACGAGGCGCCCCCTGCATCGGAGACGAACGCCCAGGGATCGTGGGAGACGACGATCCGGTGATCCCTGGAAACGACAAGGTCGAGTTCGATCACACGACAACCGAGGTCAGCCGCCTTGCAGAAGGCCTGAAGGGTGTTTTCGGGATAAAAAGCCCTCGCTCCGCGATGGGCCTGGATCTCAAAGGTCATAACGGCCGTAGGGTAAGAGGCGGGCCAGCCGAAACCTGAACGCCTGTCCGTTCCCGGACATCCGCCCGGGACGCAGGAGAGGCGCAACCTGCCTGACCTGAAAAATAAAGAAGCCCATCAGATGATCAACGGTCCTGCGACAGCGCTATCGAATGATAACAGGGTCAGGAACCTTTGTTGCCGTTTGATTGCCGTGTCGGCTTGGGCGCAGAGGATTTCTTGCTTCTTTTTTTCTGAAATTTTTTGCCTGCGGGTTTCGTGCCGCTGGCGGGGACAGGGCCGCTGGTGCCGTAGAGTCCGGTTGAGCCTGGGGGGCCGTTTTTGCGCGCTCTGTTGAATTTGTTCTTACGATACTTCTTTTCAAGATCGGCGTAAGGACTTGGCGGGTCGGGCGAGGTATTGAAATTATTGTAATTCGGCTCGTCGATAACCTCGTCAACATCATCCAGGACCACGTCAGGATGAATCTTATTGTACAAGTTGGTCTATCTTTTAGTTCACAAAACCTAAGCGGTACTCAGCAAAGGAGCGCTTTCGGCAAGGGGTTAGTAATTTACCAATTTGATGATAAAAAACAAGAGTATGTTTTTTGGGTCGTCGAAGGGCCATTTGCCATGAAGATTCAACAATCAGCAAGCCCGCAGGATTGCCATTGATTGTTAGTCGGTCAAATCGTAAATTTGTAGTCGATACCAAAAAAACCCTAATCTGGAGATCACCATGGACCTTCGCCGCCTGATCCTGGCAATCATTTTGCCGCCTGCCGCCGTCATGAACAAGGAAGCCGGAACGATCATGCTCACCGGCCTGCTCACGCTGCTCGGCTGGCTCCCCGGCGTCGTCTTTGCGCTGTTCCTGATCTCGCAGGAAAAATGCTGCTGTAAAGAGAGCTGCTCATAAAATCTGGTCCCAGTTACCGATCGCCTTCACCGTGCAACGATGATAAACGGTCGTGGCAGATAATGAGTACTGCAGAAAACGGAAAGGTCCTGTCATATCAGAAATAACAGGACCTTTCGATGTATGGTTTCCATCCATTCGTTTAAAGCTTCACATTCACCAGCATTGACTGAGAGATAATTGTAAGGTTAGATGCCCTCAAATCCTCGTAGGCCTATCCTTTTCTATGTTCTCTCCATGGTCAACCGTTATGGCGATCAAGCTTAATCGGTTTAATAAAATTTCGGTATCTGCTGAACGGCAAAATTTTATTGTGATGGAATCTTCCGATAATCATGGCCGGATGGGTTCCGAACTTTCGGGCAAAATCCAAAATGTCCTGCTCTTTAAATGAGCCAAACTGCAGTACCTCCTGCTCCTCTTCCTTCGAAAATGTCCACTTGACTGCAAAATCATCAGCTTCTATCTCTTTATCATCTTTTTCCCCATCAGCTTGAGCGCACTCGATAGAGATATGCTTCTTGCCATGCAACAGGATATGTCCCGCTTCATGAAAAAAGGTGAACCAGAACCGATCATTCTGCTTGTACCGTGCTGAAAGCTGAATCAGTGGAGTGTCGTCATTTAACCATCTTGTCGAACCGTGAATCGGCGCTTTCGGCAAAAACGGAGTATACACCACCTTGACTCCGGCATTCCGGCAAATCTCCTGCAGTTGCTGGAAAAAATCATCTGGATGATCCGCCATCACCTGTTTGATTACCGGTAGACTTGCTGCAAACTTCTTTTTATCGAATGGAGGCACGTCCAGTTTCAGTGACTCATGTTCACCCTGCCTAAGCCATGCGGAAATTGCAAATGGCTCCCCGAAATGGGCCAACGAAATCCGAAAACTGACTTTCAGTTTCCGGGACAGATAATACTCTTCCCACGCCTCAGGGCTGGACATCGAGAAGAATTCCAATAACAGGCCTGCCAACTCATCCGGATTACCTGTTTTTGGTAACCATCCGAATGCGGTCATCTCTTTGATCGGAAACCTGCGAACCCATGCGTATGCATTTGCAAGCAATTCACTTCGTTTTACCCGTGCAACGGCCTCATCGTAGAGTTGCTGGCGTTTCAACCAGAAATTTGCCGGGATATGAAGAACGGATTCGAATTGCACCGCCATATCCGGGGTCAAGGAACTCTCTCCATTGATCACCTTGACAATCGTCTGTTCCGGTTTGCCAGTCCGTACGGCAAACTCCTTCTGGCTCATACCCAGTTCACCGAGTTTTTCACTCAAGGTCACGCCAGGATGCGTCACCGTCTGAGGGGCATATTCATTGCGCGTTGCCATCATCATCTCTCCTTATGGTAATTCGTAATCTCGATTACGTCCACTCCTCTGATTTCAACCCAGACATACTGTCCATCTGGATTTGTGGGAATCGGATCTTCATGCGGGGTAAAAATCAGTCGGTATGGTTGATCAAGGTCACATGACCATTGACCTTTACGATTTTCTTTTAACTCATGGTAGTGACCGGGAAGGTGACGGACATCTTCAAGCGTGTCTGCAGCCCTGAGATCATCAAGGCGTTGCTTGAAGACCTGAGCCCTTTTAGAGCCAAGCTTGCGTATTGCCAAACGATCTTCGTTCGCGTATTTTTTCAGGTCTTTATCCCTAAACGAGATGTCCATTCTTAATATAAATAATTAACACTAAATATTCACTATAATATCAAGCTATAAGAACAAGTCACAGAATTACAGGGCTGAGACAGGTAGTTTCTATGGCATAAGTACCTTGCAGATTTGGCCTGCCGTCTCGGGCTTTTCGCTTTCTTCCGGCTCGCTGTTGGGCTTTTTCGATCTCTATTCCAAAGCCGACAAGACCATTCTCGAAGTCAGAGGGACACGTCTGCTTGATCTGCCAGATATGGGAACAGACAAAACTCATGGTGAGCATGTGGCAGGCGAGGAAGGTGAACAGATATTTGCCTTGGGTATAGTTCGTCTCGAAGGTGTCTCATAGGAACTCAATGTATTCATCTGTTCCTTCGGAGTCTTGAAGGAGAGCAGCAGGTAGTTGCAAGTTCGAAGGACTTCCATTACTACCTCCATACATGGGCAGACTCGCTATCGTAAAAATCGACGATGAGTTCTCTTTTTCCTGTGCGCGCCAATCTCATTGCGTTTGCTCTCTGTGCAATCATTTTGTTCGTGGCTGATGCGGGATCACCATACAAGCCGACGAAAATATGAGAAAGCTTCCCTTTCTCTATGAGCCGCAGGTAATGTTCGTCATTTGCAGCTAAAGAATGACCGTAGATAAAGAGGCATTTCTGAATCTCTTGAAAACTCCTATATGCCTTTGCGAGATAGTCGCTGTGCCGAACTCTTTCTAGCTTTTCTGCGCTTGAACCTTCTGCTACGAATAGAGGAAAAAAGTTTCTACTAAGGGCTTCGCGAATTTGCTCGATAAGACGAACACCAGTGCGATTCCATGTGTATTTCTGTATCTCCGTTCCTGAATCAAAAACATGAAGTGCGCCATGCAGAAACCACATATTCTGATCATGACTTTGGCTTGATTCCCATACTACGTATTCAGAATCAATGCCAGAGTCAATATCGCTTTGTGACGTTCTAAACCCATCGTCGGAATGAATATCGGTGCGGTTCTCGCGATGCATGTGGGTCCAGTAGAGTAGCAAGTCATAATTGAAAGTGTAGGTCGTAGTAAAGTTGTCCAAAAATCGCTGACAGGCTGCGTACTCATCATCCGTAATGTCGCCTGGCAACGCAGGGTGACTTTGAGCGATGGTCTCGACAAGTAGTTCCTTAAGCTCGTCGGCGTCACTGCGCATCGCGTCAGCCTGTGTACTGGTCACGCCATACCCTGCGGCAATAGATGCTGAATCGCGTAGCACCTTGATAACACGCTCAAAGTCAGTGGTATGAAGAACCGAAAAGGCTGACTTTGCTGAGTCCGGCAATGTGGAAAAATCTGCCTGCTCAAAAAGCTTGTCATACCGGAAAATGTCTGGGCGACAGGCAATGCTGAACCCATTACCAAGCAGCAGATGGCGCTTGGAATAACAAGCTGACGCTTCTATAGCTTCAGCGAAAGTCATAATGGTCATGTCAATCCTCCGTCAGTAGGCGGCTCATTTTTGCTCCATATGCGGGCAATAGTGGATTGAATTTTTTGCTCGAAACGGGTAATCAACTCACGGTTGGCAGCCACCAGCGCTTGCTCAGCTTCGATCTCCGCCACAATTACTTGTTGCAAAGCAACATCGTCTGGAATCGGAATCGGGATTCTGTTCAACGCCTCTTGGTTGAGCTTTGGCTGTGCAGCACCGGTAACGAACTCCTCAATGGAAATGGAGTTGAGATAGACCTCCACGAATTTCTGTGTTGCGGATTCTGAGAATTTCAACACATGAGCGTGATTGTTGACCCAACATTTACCAGATACTGAGAATGCAATTGGCGTTGAGCGAGCGAGTAAGTTCGCGCCATCTTCCGAAATGAGAAGAATGTCTTCGTCAAAAATGAAATCAGCAACGGAGTCAACAATCCCCGATGCACCGTAATAAGGAAACGAACCTTCCTTTCTATCGCCTTTTGTGATAGGAACTCGCAGCGAATCCATATTTACTGAAAGGCTCCCAAGATTGCGCTTCGGCCAGTCAGGGTGGATGGGAATGTGAGGGCGATAGTGGTCGAGAACTTCGCGGGCGCCATTGATGACTTTCTGGTAGCCCTCGATTTCCGCCACGATCGCCTTCTGCACTTCCAGCGGTGGCAGGGGAATTTGGAGTCCGGAGAGGAAACTGCGAGTCACTCCTCGAACACCAATTCCCTCCGCGTTGCGCTCAACCACTTGGGCGATGTGGTGTGCAGCTATATGGATGAACTCAGGAGCGAGGCGCTCATTGTCTTTCGATACAAGTGCCGTCAGGTCTTGATTGATGGCGTAATCGTCGTTTGCGAATGCGAATTTCCCGACTGATACGCGGGTAATTATGATGGTTGATCCTTTGGGAGCGACTCGTGTGGACGTTTCTTCAACGGCCTTCTTGGAAATGAGTTCATAAGCGATGATAAGTCCGCGGTCGTCGATGTGCTTCGATGAAATCCATTTCACCGAGCCGTTTGTCCAATACGACTTTTCCTGTTTGGACGGGGTGGCTCCGCAGATTAGATCGCACACTTCGCCAATTGGGACGTTCGGGAAGAACGAAGCGCGTATATCGCCCTCCCGATACCGCTCACCGCTGAGATTGTAGTCGCCATTCTCGGTTATCTTCTCCTTTGGCACGATCAGCAGGAAGGATCGGTCCGATCCGACTGATCCACCCGATTCGCCCGATCTTCCTGATTCTTCCTGCTGATCCGACTCATCCGGCAGATTGGACCGATCGCTGGAGCCGGTGCGCAGGGCCTGAAGGTATTCGGCAAGCTCAGCCTGAACTTGCGGGAGGTCGTTCTTCTCGATGGCACGGCGCTGGGCTCCGAGGCCGAAGCCGTCGTTCTCCACTTTGAAGAAGGCGATAGTGTCACTCTGGCGTGCCAGGGATTTATCGAGGATCAGGATACTGGTCTTCACCCCGGAATAGGGATTAAAACAGCCCGCCGGTAGCGATACCACTGCGACGAGAGAGTTTTCGACAAGCATTTTCCGCAGTTCTTTGTAGGCTGTCTGGCTTTGGAAGATGATGCCCTCGGGCACGATGATGGCGGCACGTCCGGTGGGCGTGAGGTGCTCGGCCATGTAGTCCACGAAGAGGACTTCGCTGCGCTTGGCCTGGATTGAGAAACGCTTGTGAGGCTTGATGCCGCCTTTCGGGGACATGAAGGGCGGGTTGGCGAGAATGACGTCGGCGAATTCGTTCCAGCGTTCCTCGGAGGTGAGTGTGTCATATTCAAAAATATGCGGATCGGTGAAGCCGTGCAGATAGAGGTTCACCAGAGAGAGGCGCACCATGTCTGGCGAGATGTCGTAGCCCTTGAAGTTCCTGGCGAGGCGCCCCTTTTCATCGGGAGTCAATGTGCTGTTCCCTTTTGCGTCGGTATTGGCTCGCAGGATGTGCTTGTAGGCTGAAATCAGAAAACCGGCAGTACCGCAGGCGGGATCAAGAATGGTCTCGTTTTTCTGCGGAGCGATCACCTCAACCATGAAATCAATGATGTGGCGAGGGGTGCGGAACTGGCCGGCATCACCCTGGCTGCCCAAAACGCTGAGCAGATACTCAAACGCATCGCCAAGACGCTCGCTGTGGTCATAGCTGAATTCGTCGATGATTTTGAGGAAAGCTTTGAGAGTCTCGGGGTCGCGGTAAGGGAGATAGGCATTCTTGAAAATATCACGAAAAAGTGCGGGGATACCGGGGTTTTCGGGCATCCTGGCAATGCCTTCGCTGTAGAGGCCGAGCATCTCGTGACCGCCAAGACTGCGATCCATGAGTTTGGCCCAGCCGTAGCGGGCGAAGTCGCCGGTGAAGAACTTTCGTTTGCCGCCAAGTTCCTCGGACTCGGCGTCCATGTCGTCCATGAACTTGTAAATGAGTGCAATGGTGATCTGTTCAACCTGACTCTTGGGGTCAGGCACTTTTCCGACGAGAATGTCGCGGGCGGTGTCAATACGGCGTTTGGTATCGGTGTCGAGCATTGAGTTTCTTTCTTTCATTGGTTAGATCTGACAGATCAGGCGGATCGGACAGATCTGTTAAATAGTGATAATGCCTTTACAGTCGGGGTAACCGCTGCAGCCCCAGAATTGTCTACCCTCGTTCTTGCCTGCTTTGGCGGTACGCAAGACCATGGGGTTACCGCACTTTGGGCATTGAGGAATTTGATCAGACGGATCGGTCTGATCGGTTTTGCGGCGTTGCCGTTCGATCAATCGAGCGGTGGCGAGCTGTTCGCTGTAGCCGCCACCTTCGACAAACGCCTTTTCAAGGCCGGCAATCTGCCGGTCGAGCAGGTAATTGGTCTGGTTGATCAGGCAGATCAGGGCATTGACCCGTATGGCAGGATCGGCATGTTCAAGCCATGGTGCGTAAAGTGACCAGCGTTCCTGATCAGTCAGATCGGTCAGATTGGACCGATCTGACTGATCTGACCGATCTTTTCTGAACTGCTTCGGCTGGTCGCGGACAGCTCTCGCTTCTCCACAATCGGGCGTCCACTGGGTGAGGCGGCGGTGGCGCAGGAAATCTTCGTAGTCGAGCAGGAGTTCTTCGAGGCTGGCACGCGCGACGTTGATCAGACGAAGTTCAGTTTGTGAGGATGTAGCTGAGGCACGGCTACCTTCAGCGATATTCTGCCTTCCGGAGCGGGCGGCCTGTACCATCTGATCGGTCAGACGAGAGCGGGGATCGATGAATTTTTCGCAGAACCAGACGGTGGCGTCATAAATGATGGTTGCCGTCTGAAAACTGCAGGTGTCGCGATAGCCGCCGCTTGGTCTGAACTTTGACATATCCGGCAAGTTCCTTATGCGGCAAATTGATTCAAGGAAACATAGTCCTTGATGTATTCAGGAACGAGCGTGCGATAGAGCTGAGGCACGGCTCGGAAGTCATGGGTAGTGAAGAACGGATTGGTCGCCAGATCGGTGAACTGTTTGCTGTCGATGATGTCGCGTACCCTGTTGCTGGTCACGTAGGCCTTGAAATAGGTCTTGATGGCCGGTATGGCTGATGGCGGCTCGGGCACGTGGTCGGCGACAAACTTCGAGAACTCCTCCTCCAGCAGTTCATCCTTGGACTTGAAGCGAGGGATGAGGCCGAAGACCTTCTCCAGGATTTCGCGCAGGGTCAGGCGACGATCCACGGCGGCGGCTTTGCGCAGTTTGTCGAGGGTGTAGTACTCCTCGGGCTTGTCGAAGATCTCGCGGTTCACGTAGTCGATGACGCGGTCCCACTGCCCGGCGTCAACTGCGGCGGCGACGGTGTCATCTGCGCGGATCACATCTTCAAACTTCTCGAAGAACATGCGGTCGATTTTCATGCCATCAGCAGTGATCTCCTCAACCCGCATCGAAGCCAGGATGTCGGCGCCGAGGTGCTCATAGGTTCCTCCGACCACCACAGGGCCTGTTGTATCACCTCCGTTGTCGCTCTTCTTGCCTTTGGGTGGCGGAAGCTTCAGCACTTCGTCGTAGTTGAACTCTTCCTCGAAGTATTCGCAGTTGGCGAAGAAGTCAAACAGCTTGAAGGAGGTTTTGATAGGCTTTTGTAAGCTTTCCCTGATGGTCTCGTCGAAAAGCAATTCGCGGAAGTCGTGCTTGCGGGTGCCGCGTCCCTTGATCTGGATGAAGTCGGTCGGCGAAAAGATCGGACGGAAGAGGCCGATGTTGAGGATGTCGGTACAGTCGTAGCCGGTTGTCATCATCCCGACCGTCACGCAGATTCGCGCTTTGCTGGTTTTGTAGGTGGGGATGAAGTTGCCGGAGCCGAGCAGGTTGTTGTTGGCGAAGTTGATGGTGAATTGCTGGGCGTCAGAAATTTGCGAAGTCACCTGCACGGCAAAGTCGGACTGGTATCTGGCCGGAAACATTCGATCGGCCATCTGATTGAGTATCTGGGCAAGCTTGGCGGCGTGGTTCTGGCTTACGGCGAAGATGATCGACTTGCCGATCTCGCCACTGACCGGGTCACGCATGGCGTTTTCCAGAAACGTCTTGCACAGAAGCTGGTTGGTAGTGTCAGCAAAGAAACGCTTCTCGAACTCGCGCTGTTTGAAGGCCTGCTGCTGGTCCTCTCCGGCGTCATCGGTGAACGTGACAACGAAGCCCTCTTCGGAAAGCAATGTGGTGGTGACTTCGGTACGGGCATCAACCACGGTAGGGTTGATCAGGAAACCCTCCTTCACACCATCAAGCAATGAGTAGCGGAAGGTTGGCTGGCTGTTCTCGCAGCCAAAGGTACGGTAAGTATCGAGTAACAAGCGCCGTTCAGCCTCGCGAGGGTCGCGGGTGCCTGGGTTTGAGCTGTCGAACCGGCGAAGATAATCGCGTGGAGTAGCGGTAAGGCCAAGCTTGTAACCGATAAAGTAGTCGAACACAGCACGGGCATTGCCGCCGATCGAGCGATGCGCTTCGTCGGATATGACAAGATCGAAGTCGGTCGGTGAGAAAAGCTTCTGGTACTTGTTGTTGAAAAGCAGGGATTGCACTGTGGCGACGACAATTTCAGCCCGTCGCCAATCGTCCCGGTTCTCCTTGTAGATCACTGTCTGAAAGTCGGCGGAGAGCAATGCTGCGAAGGCCTTTTTTGCCTGTTCCTCAAGCTCAAGGCGATCGACGAGGAACAAAACACGCCGTACATTGCCCGAACGGAGAAACAGCTTGATCACGGCGGCTGCGGTCAGGGTCTTGCCCGTACCGGTGGCCATCTCGAAAAGGAATCGGTCTTTGCCGTCGCCGACTGCGACCTGAAGGCTGCGGATTGCCTTGAGCTGATAAGGCCGGAGAAAGCGCAGCTTGTTGGCCTGGATGTATCCGGGGCGCTCCGCTTCGTTCCGCCACCCGGCCTCTGATTGGTAGTTCGGGTGCTGGGTGCAAACGATGTAGTCCTCGCCGACCAGCTCTTCGATCAGTCGCTGCGGATTGGGCATGACCTTCTTGTAGCCGGTGACGGAGTCCGGTGTCGGAAACGAGGTGATAACATATGGGTTGCCACGTTCGAGATCCCAGAAGAAGTGCAGGTTGCCGTTGGATAGAATAACGAAGCGGCAGTTCTGGGACCTGGCATATTTACGGGCCTGCTCTTTGCCGACAAGGGGGTTCTTGGCCTCCGCCTTGGCTTCGAGGACGATCAGCGGGAAGCCCCGATTATCAAGAAGAAGGAAATCGACGAAGCCGCGTTCAAGCTTTTCGAAGTTCTCCCCAAACGAGTCCAGTACGGCAGGCCTGAGTGCTACTGACGGTTCAAGACGGATGTTCGCCGGAGCATCATCTTCAGAAAAGAAACGCCATCCCGAGGCTTCCAGGAGCTTGTTGATCTTGATACGCGCTGTGGCCTCTTTATCAGGCATTCCGATTCCTCATTCAGAGATGGTTATCGGGGAATGTGAAATAAAACAGAACCTTAAAAACCTGTTCCGTAAAATGATGGATATACTGCATCCCGTCATCCAGGAATCGCTCATGATGCGTGATGAAAGACTCCAGCAGTCGATGACTTTGCGAAATGCCGTTGCTCAATGAAGGACTGAATGGTATTAATGCAGAAATCCATAGTTTCGACGGCCAACACTCATATTTCTAACATCAACATAAAACATGAAAATACCAAGGCTTGTGTTGTCTGGATGCATAACGTGAAGTGCGCATCTAACAGTCTCAATGCATATGGTGCAGTTCATTTACTCTGGCAAGTTTGAGAGGTAAATGGTAACATTCCCATAAATGCCTCTCACTGGCCTGTCACTCCCCCCCTTTTAACCAGAGAAAAAGCAATGGCTTCAAACTACAGGCGAATAATCGGCATCGATTTCGGCACCAAACGCATAGGTTTGGCCAAAAGCGATCCTCTCGGCATGTTCGCCCAACCCATCGGTACGTTCGACATGACGGGGCTCATCGAAAATATCGGAAAAATCAGGGAGCAGGACGGCATCGAAAAGATCATCGTCGGCTACCCCCTGAACGAGCAGGGCGGCGCCAACCGCATGACCTCGGTGATCGACCGGTTTATTGAGGAGCTCAGCCCTTCATTCCCCGGCATTCCCATCGAAACTGTCGACGAACACCGCTCTTCGAGAGACGCCATGCAGATCCTCGTCGGTTCGGGGACCGGCAGGAAGAAACGCAACGAGAAGGGAAGGCTCGATACCGCGGCCGCGTGCATCATCCTGCAGAGCTATCTGGACGCACGCCGATGACGGCAAAGGCAATGGCTCACGGCCATTTTGCGTTTAGCTTTTCGTGAGGGCTTCTGTATCTTTACTCTACTTGTAACCGTAACGCATAACCGACCCCCTATCCATCCATGACCAATTCGGAAACCCTTGCGATGTTCAAGTCGAGCGGAGCCCTGCTCGACGGCCATTTCAGGCTCACTTCAGGCCGTCACAGCAACTCCTATTTCCAGTGTGCCAAGGTGCTCCAGCATCCTGCATACCTCACTGCGATCTGTGGGGAAATCGCCGGGCATTTCAGGGGTTGCGGCATTACGACGGTCATTTCACCGGCAATCGGAGGAATCGTGGTAGGAACCGAAGTCGGCCGCCAGATAGGCGTCAAGACCATTTTCGCCGAACGTAAGGACGGGGTCATGACGATCCGCAGGGGCTTTGAAATCGACCCCTCCGAGAAGGTGCTGGTTGTCGAGGATGTCATCACGACCGGAGGCTCGGTGGCTGAAGTCATCGAACTGGTCAAGGCGACAGGGGCGACGGTTGCCGGCGTCGCATCGGTCGTCGACAGAAGCAACGGAAAGGTGCGGTTGGCCGACAGGCAGTATTCGCTGCTCACGATGGAGGTCGTAAGCCATACGCCCGAGGAGTGCCCGCTCTGCCGTGAAGAGGTGCCGATTTATGCCCCCGGCAGCAGAACCAATCCCCAGGGCTGACGGAACCCATGCCTTCCCACAGCATAAAAAAAGTCTCGTTCGCAGGGCTCGGGCTCATCGGGACATCAATGATGCAGGCATTGAAATATGCTGCTGCCCTGACTGGCCGATCCATTGAGACCATCGGTTACGATCCCGGCTTCGTTCCCGACGACATCACATACATCACCGAATCCGGAGGGCTCGACCGGTTTGAACCTGACCCTGCCCTTCTCTACGATGCGGATGTGATTGTCCTCTGCGCCCCGGTTCTCACCAATATCGCCCTGCTCGACGAGGTTCACCGACACGCACCGGCAGGAGCGCTGGTTACCGACGTATCGAGCACGAAAACGGAGATCGCGGCAAGGGCTGAACAACTGGGCATGGAGTTTATAGGCATGCACCCGATCGCAGGACGGGAACAGCAGGGTTGCCGCGCCGCATCGTCTGAACTGCTCTGCGGCCGCCTCATGATCTTTTGCTCAGGTGAGCGATTGCCGGAAACCGGCCACGCCGGCGATCTGGTCGACCTGCTCCGTGCGTCAGGGTGTATTCCTGTCGTCATGACTCCTGAAGCACACGACAGGGTCTACGCCAACATCAGCCACCTCCCGCAGCTCATCTCCACAGCACTGATGACCCACTGCAGCGAAAACATCGACCGGTCCGGCCCCGGATTTGCCTCCGTCTCGCGTCTTGCCGGAAGCCCATGGCCTGTATGGAGGGATATCCTGGCGACCAACAGCGGCAACATCGCCGACGAACTCGATGCATTTTCCGGCACTCTGTCGGGACTGGCAGATGAGGTCAGGGCTCGGAACTTCGAGGTCCTGGAATCGATGTTCCTCGAAGCGAACCGTCTCTATCAATTCCTTCAGGGAGCACCCCGGCCATGAGATTCGCCATCATCGTCAACATCACCAGGGAGACCGCCCTGAACCTTGCCAGGGAGCTGACCCAATGGCTTGAAGCCCGATCGATCGAGTACCTTTTCGATCCCGAGTCGGCAAAAGCCATCGGCAGCGACAAGACCTCAACAGTTGAATCGCTCAATCAGGTCTGTGACATCTTTATCTCTCTCGGAGGGGACGGCACCCTGCTTTTCGCATCGCACTACTCCCTGTCGAAACCGGTCATCGGCATCAATGTCGGCAACCTCGGATTCCTGACAGAGTTCAGCCCCGAAGAGATGATCTCTGCCGTTGAGCAGGTGCTGACCGGCAACTATTCGATCCATACACGTTCGCAGCTCGAAGCCAGCGTAACCTCAGAAGAGAACCCGCTGCGGATGACGGCGCTGAACGACGTCGTCATCGAAAAGGGTGCCTACCCGCGCATTCCGACCTTCGTCATCAGGCTTGACGATGAAATCCTCGGATCGTACCGCGCCGATGGAATCATCATCGCCACGTCGACGGGCTCGACAGCCTATTCGATGTCAGCCGGAGGCCCGATCATCGCCCCGAAATCGAATGTCTTCGTGATCACCCCGATATGCCCGCACATGCTCACGGTCAGGCCTATCGTCATCAGCGACGACAAAATCGTCAGGGTGTCGGTCGATTCTCCCGACGGCGAGTTCCCGCTGAACCTGGACGGCGACCTCAAGAAAATGCTTGACCCCTGCGAGATCGTCACCGTAAGGAAATCCCCGCAGTTGATCAACCTGGTAGCGAACGAAAGGAGGAGCTACTGCGCGATCCTGCGCAAAAAACTGCTCTGGGGCCACGAACATCCGGCAGGGCAATAAACCACTCCCGCCTCGGCGCTTCGAACCATAGTCCAACGTATTTACCCTTGTTCCATGACAGAACGCATCAGCTCTTTCTGGCTGCACCGTATTCTCGGCATTCCTGCATCCACGCCGCTCAGCCCGACAGAGATGGCTGCTGCGCTTCAGGTGGCCGTCTGCCCGGCTCCTGAAATGAGCCCCCGGCTTGAGCGCTTCACGGCAGCCCTGCGCGAAGCGTTCATGCAATGCGGCGTCACGATCCTCGACGGCGACGAATCCATCGGCCAGAACGGGCGCATCAAGGCCGGTACGGCCGTCATCGCTCCGGGCATTTTCCCGGACGAGCTCCTGCCGATCAACCGGGTCTCGACCCTTTACAACAACATCATCGTCGGCATCTACGACGAACCTCCGCCGGTTCATGACGGCCATACCCCCCAGCAGACGCTCGATGCGGTCGTCGGCCGCCTCGCCTGGGACATGGTGCACCTGCTGATTTACGTGACCGACGACTCATGGACCGTGTGCAGCATGAACGGAGGCATCACGACCATCGGGACTTCGATGCCCGGAGCGGACACGGTTCTTGAATCGCTGATCCCGAAACTCACCGCGCAGGTCGTCCCACCACGGCCCGAGGATCTTGAAATCCGCCCCGGAACTCTCGACACTTCGGAAGCCGGATTCAGCGACATCGCAGCGGACTTCGTCGAATGCGGCATCATCTGGGCAGGTAATTCCCGGTTCATGAGCCACACTTCCCGGGAATCGCTCGCCTACAGGAACAGCTTTTACCGTAAGATCGTGGCGAGGTACCTCGACGACCGCAGCGGCATGAGCTACGGATTCTTCGCCCGGCAACTCCCTGTGGACGCGGCTCCGGCGACAGTCATGGAATCGCTTTGCGACTGGATCGAAAACTCCCCGGCAGCATGCGCCTGCACGCACCACGTTCCGCTCATCCTTGCCGGACATCACCTGCTGGTCCCGGTCCCTGACGTCCGCATCCTCACGACCAGGTCCGGATGCCGGAAAACCGAGATCGACGGCAGGCATGATCTCGTCGAAATCGGGCTCGACAATGGCCGGGCCTACCTCGGCACTCCCGCCGACCTGCCCCCGGAGCTCGTTTCAAAGCCGTCGTTCGACACCCTGACGATCATTGCCCACGCAGTCGGCAATGCCATGATATCGAGCATACTCCAGGCGCTCCGTCCCGACTCCCCGTTCCCGCAGGAGCTGAAGACACGTGGCGCATCCATGAGCCACTGGCACTACTATCCCGAAAACGACATGGTTCCGGAAGGATTCGTCCTCCACGGCCAGAACAACCCGCCGGTATCCTGCTCGACCCCGCAGTCGGCAGCCTACAGCCTGCTGGGCAAGCTTGACGCGCTCGAACAGGCGATTGAACATGGGACGGAGTATCTGGGTGATGTGCACATCGAACCGGGCCACGGCACCAACCTGGTCGGCATGATGTCGCTTGCCGAAACGGCAACTGCTTTGAACCGGAGAGAGTGTGATGTTCTGGCCTCCCGGATGTGAATCCGGCGAAGCATGAATGAGGGTAGCTCAAGAATCAGGAGGATATGACAACTCCTCCTGAACTCTGGGACTTCTGACTGGACTATCTCACCGCTGAGCCATTTTTTCGCCATACGCCCATTTGCCCTGGTGTTCGAGGATCATCTCGACGACCTCCCTTATGCATCCCCGCCCCCCTTCGTAGACCGAAATGTAGGCAACCCTGTTGCGGAGGTACTCGACGCCGTTGATGGTCGTGACCGGCAGGCCGACTTTCCTGAGGATCTCAAGATCGTCGATATCGTCGGCGATACATGCGCACTCTTCGTCCTGGAGCCCGTGCCTGCTTTTGAAAGCGTCGTAGGCCTCGATGCGGTCGCCGCCGTCGAGGAAAAGATCGACCGGTCCGGCCGATTCCAGCAACGGGCGATATACCTCGGCATCGCGTCCTGAAATGACCGCCACATGCATACCGTTGCGAAGCGCCTCCCGGATGGCGACGACATCCCTCATGTACAGGCCGGAGAGTTCACGACCCTCGCTGTCCATCGTAATCGTACCGTTGGTGAGCACGCCGTCGACGGGAAATACCAATGCCTTGATGCCGTCAAGGGCGGCGCCGACCTGTGAGGATGGATCAGCCTGGTGGGGCTGCATGCCGAAAAACTGGAAAGAGCTCAATTGAGTGATGGTTAATTATCGTGAATGAAAGGTTTCCTGGATGGAGTGCATGCAGGCCTGCAACTGCAGGAGTTCCCGAACGGTGTCCCTGAACTCGTGAAGCGGCACCTGTGTCGCGGCGTCAGACTTCGCCATCGACGGCTCCGGATGGACTTCGAAAAAGAGCCCGTCCACCCCGGCTGCGACCGCGGCACGCGCCAGCGGCAGCAGGAAGCGACGGTCCCCTCCGGAAACGCCCGAGCCTGCGCCGGGCAACTGGACGCTGTGTGTGGCATCGAAAACGACCGGCCATCCCGAATCCCGCATGATCGGCAGGCCCCTGAAATCGACGACGAGGTTGTGATACCCGAAGGTGGTGCCACGCTCGGTCAGCATGATCTTCCGGTTCCCTGTCGATGCAGCCTTTTCGGCGGCATAGGCCATATCCTCGGGAGCCATGAACTGCCCCTTCTTGATGTTCACGGCAAGACCTGTCGCAGCGGCGGCGACGAGCAGGTCGGTCTGCCTGCAAAGAAATGCCGGAATCTGGAGCACATCGACATACTGGGCAGCGAGCTCGACCTCCCACGTTTCGTGGACGTCCGTCAGGACAGGCATATCGAAAGTCTGGCGGATTTCGGCGAGGATTTCCAGCGCCTCACGATCTCCGATGCCGGTAAACGATGATGCCGAAGAGCGGTTCGCCTTGCGGTATGACCCCTTGAAAACGACAGGCACATCCTCATCCCTGCGGATGCGATCGAGTTCTGCGGCAACCTCCATGGCCATCTGGCGGCTTTCGATCAGGCAAGGCCCGGCAATAAGGAACAGACCTTTGGGACCTGGCAGCGTCAGGGAGCCTATCGAGAACTTTTGCATGCGTTTTCCTGTTAGAATAACGGGCAGTAATGAAAGCTGCCGGCTTGTTTTAACTTCATTGTACAAGCCTTAAATTTAAACAATAATTTTTCTTTTCACTGTCCGTCAACAGGGCTCATCGGTTTATTATCGAAAGCGTTTCGCGCTCCGGCAACCGTCACCTTGCGGATCGCTGAACATAAATCGAGATACCCAATAACGATAGCAAAGTATGAACACCGCAGACACAAGGCAAAGGCTTCAGGACATCGAAAAACAGATCGCAAGCCTCAAGGAGGAGCAGGCCACGGTAAAGGCTCAGTGGGATTCCGAAAAAGAGCTGATCCAGACATCGCGCCGCCTCAAATCAGAAGTTGAGGATCTTCGGGTCCAGGCAGAGAATTATGAACGCAGCGGGGACTATGGCAAGGTTGCCGAGATCCGTTATGGAAAAATCGCACAGATCGAAAAGGATCTTGAGGAGAACAGCCGTAAGATCGAGGCACGACAGGCCTCCGGCGACCTGATCATGAAAGAGGAGATCGATGCTGGGGACATCGCCGACATCGTATCCCGCTGGACCGGCATCCCGGTCAGCAAGATGCTCCAGTCCGAGCGCCAGAAGCTGCTCGGCATCGAAACGGAGCTTCACCGGCGCGTCATCGGCCAGGACGAGGCCGTCAGGGCGGTCAGCGACGCCGTAAAACGCTCCCGCGCCGGCATGGGCGACGAAAAACGCCCGATCGGCTCGTTCATCTTCCTCGGCCCCACTGGCGTCGGCAAGACCGAGCTTGCACGAACACTTGCCGAATACCTGTTCGACGACGAGGACGCCATGATACGCATCGACATGAGCGAATACATGGAATCGCACACCGTCAGCCGCCTGGTCGGGGCTCCTCCCGGCTATGTCGGCTACGAAGAGGGCGGCCAGCTTACCGAAGCCGTCAGGAGAAAACCATTTTCGGTGGTGCTGCTCGACGAGATCGAGAAGGCGCACCCGGACGTCTTCAACATCCTGCTCCAGATCCTCGACGACGGACGCCTGACGGACAGCAAAGGCCATACGGTGAACTTCAAGAACACCATCATCATCATGACCAGCAACATCGGCGCCCAGCTCATCCAGAGGGAGATGGAGGGAATCGACGACGGCAACGCCGAGACGGTGCTCTCGGGGCTTCAGGACAAACTCTTCCAGCTGCTCAAACAGCAGGTCAAACCGGAATTCCTGAACCGTATCGACGAGGTCATCCTCTTCACCCCGCTGACGCGCGACAACCTGAAGGAGATCGTCTCCATACAGTTCAACCTCATCCGCGACATGGCCATGCGGCAGAGGATCGCCCTCACCATCAGCGAGGATGCGCTCATGTGGCTGGCCAGAACAGGCTTCGACCCGGCATTCGGAGCACGCCCCCTGAAACGGGTCATGCAGCGCCAGATCACCAACCGCCTCTCGGAGATGATCCTTTCCGGGCTGGTCGAAGAGGGCGATACCGTCGAGATAGGGCTTGACGGAGAGAGCATCGTCATGACGAAAATAACCGCATGATGTGATATCCCCGTTCAACCGGCCCGCTTCGTTCGCACCGGTTGAACGGGATGGCATGCAGTAACCGTTTCTGTAATACCAATGACCGACTCCCCCCGGCATATCCCATGAAAAATCTTCTCCTTACCCTGCTTCTCCTGCTCTTGTCATTCGCTTCCGGCGAGGCTGCGCCATGTCGACCAGACAGCCTGTCGATCAAGATCGGCCAGATGCTCATGATCGGCTTCAGGGGGCTCGACGAACACAGCGAACCAACCCTTGAAGCGGACATTCGTGAACGGGGAATCGGCGGCGTGGTGCTGTTCAACTACGATGTGGCGTCAGCGTCGCCTGTCAGGAACATCGAGTCTCCCGAACAGGTAAAGCGGCTCGTTTCAGGACTTCAGAAGATGTCGGCACTGCCGCTCTTCATCGCCATCGACCAGGAGGGGGGCCGGGTCAGCAGGCTCAAACCGGCAAACGGGTTTCCGTCGAGCGTGTCGGCGGCTCACCTCGGGACGCTCGACAACGCGGACAGCACACGACTGGCTGCCGGAAAGACGGCCGATCTGCTCAGACAGTTGAAGATCAACATGGATCTCGCTCCGGACGTCGACCTGAACACAAATCCCGACAATCCCGTCATCGGAAAGCTCGATCGCAGCTTTTCGAAAGATCCGGCAATCGTGGCTCGCCATGCGCGGATCTTCGTCGATGAGTTTCACCGCGCAGGAATCATAGCCGCACTGAAGCACTTTCCCGGTCACGGAAGCTCGACGAAAGACACCCACAAGGATTTCACCGATGTGACCGCCACATGGTCCAGAGAGGAGCTTGAACCCTACCGTGAGCTGATACGACAGGGCTACGACGACCCGGTCATGACGGCCCACGTATTCCATGCGGGCCTCGACAGCCTTTACCCTGCAACGCTTTCGAAGGCAATCGTCGGAGGCATCCTGCGCGGCGATCTCAAATTCAGGGGCGTGGTGATCAGCGATGACATGCAGATGAGGGCGATCGCCGACCGCTACGGACTCGAAACCGCCATACGCCTGGCGATCGAGGCGGGAGTAGATATCCTCCTCTTCGGAAACAACGCATCGGCGTACGACCCGAACATCGCGGAAAAGGCGACTCGAATCATCAGGAGACTTGTCGACGAAAAGGTCATTTCACCGGAAAGGATCGATCACTCCTACCGGCGCATCATGGCATTGAAGGCACGAACACTCTATCCCCCCAAATGAAAACACTCTTCCTTGTACGACATGCCCATTCCGGCTGGCACAACTCTCATGAGGGCGATTTCGAGCGCCCCCTGAGCGAGCGGGGCAGGATGGAAGCGAAAGAAATGGCTCTTCGCATGAGGAGAAAAGGAGTCGTTCCCGAGCTGATGGTATCAAGCCCGGCCCTCAGGGCGATCAGCACTGCCGATATCTTTGCCGATTTACTGGGATACTCTCCTGAGAAGATTGTTCAGAAGATCGAAATCTACCAGGGGGGCCCGGGCGAACTTGCATCGATCATCCAGGCCATTCCCGAACAATGCGGCACCGTGCTGCTTTTCGGCCATAATCCGGTGATCACCATGCTCTCGTCATGGCTCTCAGGAAAATCGATGGCATCGATGGAAACCTGCGGAATCATTATGATCGACCTCGGAAACAGGAACTGGAGTGATGTTAAAGAGGGTTGCGGCATTGCCGTCTGCTACGAACATCCGTGAAGCTGAGCCCGTTTATGACCATTTGAGGTTTTGCACGATCATCGAAGGGAAGAGAAAAAAATGACCCGGCGTCATTTTTACGTCATTTTTTCTTCGATTTTTCATAATTAGAGTGTTAATTGGTTGGTTCACTCCCGAACAGCAACCAGACAACATACCGATCATGAAAAAACATCTCGCTCTTCTTGGAGCCGTTCTCGCGACAGGGGTTCTCAACGTTCCCGCCCATGCAGCCGATCCCTTTTATGTAAGCGGGAATGTCGGCACATCAGCATTCAATGACATCGACGTCATCGTACACACGACGCGACTCCCGCACGGAACCATAACAACCGGCTCGGGCATCAATCTCATGGGAGCCATCGGTGCGCAGTTCGACAGCTTCAGGCTTGAAGCGGAACTCGGTTATCAGAGAAACAACGCACAGAAGATCAAAAGCAGCCACGGCACATTCAATTTGAGCGGCAATTTTTCGATAACCTCATATATGGCCAACGCCTACCATGATTTCAACGCCGGTGCGATCAAACCTTATATCACAGCGGGCATAGGACTCGCCGATGTCGCCGTCCATAATGTGCCTGATCCGCCGGTCGTTCTCAGCGAAACACACTCCGTACTTGGCTATCAGTTCGGAGCGGGTGCGGCTGTCCCGTTGGCAAAAAATGTTCTTCTCGATCTCCGGTATCGCTACTTTGGAACAGATACGGTCTCCCTGAGCAACAACGGAGATATTAAAGTCCCGGGAAACAGTCTGCTGGCTGGATTGAGGATCAACCTGTAAGCTCAACCTGGTCTCCCTGCAATAAAAAAAGCCGTCTCGCATGTGATTACGGGACGGCTTTTTTTGCAATTACTTGTTCAATCAGTAGTTCTCCGACTTCGGCTCCCTGGTCATAAGCTCCATGATTGCCTGCTCGGCGGGTTTATTTTCGAAAAGCATCTCGTTGACGGCCCTGGTGATCGGCATGTCGACGCCGAGTCGGTTTGAAAGTTCAAGGACCGCTTTCGAGGTATGCACCCCCTCGGCGATCATGTTCATCTCGCTGATCACCTCATCGAGTTTGCGGCCTTTGCCGATCTGCTCACCGACATACCGGTTGCGGCTGTGACGGCTAAGGCAGGTCACCACAAGGTCGCCGACACCGGAAAGGCCCGACATGGTGACCGGGTCAGCACCCAGCCTGGCGCTGAGACGGGATATTTCGGCGAGCCCCCTGGTGATGATTGCCGCCTTGGCGTTGTCGCCAAAGCCGAGGCCGTCTGAAATGCCCGTGGCTATCGCGATGACGTTCTTCACCGAACCGGCAATCTCGACGCCGACAAGGTCGGTGTTGACATAGACGCGGAAGAGCTGCGTGCGGAATGCCTCCTGTACCCTGAGCGCTGTCTTCTCGGAAGAAGAGCAGGCAACGACGGTCGTCGGGTGCTGGCGGGCGACCTCTTCGGCATGGCTCGGGCCGTAGAGAACTGCGAGCTGCTCCGGAGCCAGTTGCGGAAGGGCTTCAAGCAGCACTTCCGACATCCGTTTGCCGGTCTTCAGCTCTATCCCCTTGGCGACGTTGACGATGATTTTTCCATCAAGAGGCAGATCGGAGAAGGCGAGGGCGGTTTCGCGGAGGGCCTGCGAAGGGACTGCCGTTACGACCATGTCTGCCGTACGGACGGCTTCATGCAATTCGTCCACGACATGGAGGGAATCGGGAAACACGCTTCCCTTGAGATAGCGTCGGTTCTCCCGCTCGGCCTCAAGCGCCCTTGCGAACTCGGGACGGTGGGCCCAGAGCGTCACCTCATGGCCCTTGCCTGCGAGCAGGATTGCAAGCGTAGTGCCCCAGCTGCCGGCACCCAGAACGGTGATCTTCATGACCGCATTTTGAATATCAGGCATGCTGCCCGAACTTCAGACGGTTTTCGGTTCCGGTGAGGAGCCGTTTGATATTCGCCCTGTGGGTGTAAAGGATGGCTGCGGCCACGATGAGCCCGAAGATGAGAAGGTGATAGTCGAGGCTGTCATGCACGAACCATTTGGCCCCGAAAAACCGGACATAATAGTCAAGCCCGCCGCCGAGTTCGAAAATGTACTTGCGAATGGCGATGATCAGCGGGAACGCAATGGCGGCAAGTATCGAGCCAAGGGAAACATAACGGGAAAGCATCACCGCAAGGATGAAAATGCCGATCACCATGAGCATGCTCACCGGCGCGAGGCCGATCAGCATACCGGCGGCGGTACTGACGCCCTTGCCGCCCTTGAAACCTGCGAAAACGGTAAACACATGGCCGATGACGGCGCTCATGCCTGCGATCAGGCTCAGGGCGACCTCGTTCATGTCAGGGAATGCACCGAGTGGATGCGCCTTGAAAAATCCGACCACATAAACGGCCGCGACCGTACCTTTGGCGATATCGATGAGGGTGACGGTAAGGCCAGCCTTCCAGCCGAGCACCCTGAAGGCGTTCGTGCCTCCGGCATTCCCGCTGCCGAACTGGCGGACGTCGATGCCCTTGAGCAACCTGCCCGCGATAATGCTTGTAGGAATGGAGCCGATGATATAGGATACAGCGACGATTGCAAGGACGGTCAGCATTTCGGTCTGGTTTGAATGATGAATACACTAACAACCAAAGGCGGTTCACGCCTTGGCGACCTCACCTATAATGTATGCATTTTCCTGTTTTGACTTCAAATAGCCCAGGATGTTGTCAACTCGATCCTTTGCGACGATCATGACCAGGCCGAGGCCGAGGTTGAAGGTCCTGCGCATATCCTCTTCGGGAACGGAGCCCGCTTTACGGATTAGGTCGAAAATCATCGGCTCAGGCCATGAAGACCAATCCACGGAAAGGGTCAACCCGTCAGGCACGATGCGCATGGTGTTGCCCATGAGTCCGCCTCCGGTGATATGTGAAAGCCCTCTGACGTCGCTGGAGCCGAACAGCGGCTCGATGACGGAAAGGTAGGAGCGATGCACCTTGAGCAGCTCCTGGCCGATCGTACCATCCAGGCCGTCGACCCGCTCCTGCATCCGACCCTCAAGAACCTTGCGGGCCAGTGAATAGCCGTTGGTGTGCAGGCCGGTTGAAGGCAGGCCGATCATGACGTCGCCCGCCTCGATCTTCGATCCGTTCACGATATGCTGATGGTCGACGACGCCGACGATCGTACCGGCAAGATCGAAATCCTCCGCTTCGTAGATGCCAGGCATCTCAGCGGTCTCACCGCCGATGAGCGCGCATCCGTTTTCGCGACAAGCCTTGACCATGCCGGTCACGACGGCAGCGGCTATCTCCGGCTTCAGTTTGCCGCAGGCGTAGTAGTCCAGAAAGAATAGCGGCTTTGCCCCACAGACAAGGATATCGTTGACGCAATGATTGACCAGGCATGAACCGACCGTTTCATAACTGCCGAGTTCCACGGCAATCTTGAGCTTGGTTCCCACCCCATCGATGCTGCTGACCAGGACCGGGCGGACATATTTCGAAAAATCGGGCTGGAAAAAGCCTCCAAACGCCCCGATGTCGGTCATCACCTGCGAGGTGAATGTCTGGCGAACCTGAGGTTTGATCAGGCGGACAAACTCTTCGCCTGCGGTGATATCGACTCCAGCCTTCTTGTAATCCATGGTCTTTCTTGTTTGTATCCTGTTTAATCTTTGGAACTTGTCACGCTCTTGTCAGCTTCCTGCAGGCTTCTCGAATATTGAGCTGCCCTCCTGGCCTGAGAAAAACTCGTGGTGCAGGGCCGAAACTGCGGCCATGACGTCCTGCTCCTCCACGACAAAGCCTACGTTGATCTCCGACGCGCCCTGGGAGATCATCCTCAGGTTGACGTTGCGCAGGGAGCTGAAAATCCTTCCCGCAACGCCTTTCGAGAGGCGAAGGTTATCGCCGACGACGCTGACGGTAGCCACCCGATGCTCGATCTCCACATCGCCGATGGCGCTCAGCGCCTGGATGAGGGGATCGCTCACGCTTGAATCGTCAACAGTCAGCGACACCGAGACCTCGCTGGTCGAGATCATCTCAACCGAAACCGAAAAACGCTCGAAGACGTCGAACAGCTCGCTCATGAAGCCATGGCGACCGAACATCCTGTTCGAGCGGACATTGACGATAGCCTGCCCCTTCTTGACGGCGATCGATTTGACCAGGCCTTCGTAACTCATGCCCGAAAGCAATTCGGGATCGTCGGTGATGAGGGTGCCTTTCGAGTCCGGATGCCAAGAATTGAGCACGTAGACCGGAATGTTCTTCTTGACGGCCGGTGCGATGGTATCGGGATGCAGCACCTTGGCGCCAAGGTAGGCCAGTTCGGCTGCCTCGGAGAAGGTCATGACCCTGATGCTTCTCGCCTCGGGGACAATACGGGGATCGCAGGTCATGACGCCGTCGACGTCGGTCCATATCTCGATGGAGTCGTCATGCAGCCAGGCACCGAGCAGCGCAGCTGAAAGGTCGGAGCCTCCCCGTCCCAGCGTCGTGGTCTTTCCTGCCGTGGTCGAGCCGATATACCCCTGCGTCACGACGATAACCCCAGAGTCGAGCAACGGCCTGATGATTCCGGAGGTATTTGCCTCACAGAGCTCCTCGATAGGCCGGGCAAACCCGAATCGGTCGTCGGTGACCATCACCTTACGAACGTCGAGCCACTGGCAGCGATGCCCCTGCTCGTTCATGGCTGCGGCGAACACCGTGGTCGACAGCAGCTCTCCGAAGGAGCAGAATGAGTCCTTCGAACGCTCGGTCAGTTCACCGACGATCTCGATGCCTTTGGCCAGCATCTCAAGATGGGTGACATAGGCATCTATCCTGTCGGCAAGCTCCTTCCTGAGCTCTTCGCCCTTGACGAGTTCGCCTACAAGGTCGACATGGTGCCTGCGGACCTCTGCGGCCCTGAGCAACGCTTCGTCGATATTGCCTGCACCGGCAGCTTCCGCAATCTGGATAAGCTTGTTGGTGATTCCGCTGCAGGCGCTCAGCACGACCAGCGGCACACCCGATTTTCTTTTTTCAGCTACAATGGAGATCGCCTGCTGCATGGCCTTGGCCGTGCCAACGGAGGTCCCGCCGAATTTCATGACTGCCATAACCTCAAACAAATGAATTGGATAGTAATCGCGCTGCGATCGTTTTCCTGTTCGGATTTCTTATAATGCCATAATAGAGAGACTTCTGAACCCTGAAAACCGGGAACCAGTTCCGGCCCCATGAACGAGACCGTCCGATCCATGACGCCTCAGGCGACAGCGAATCGTCCCTTCAGGACTGCGTTTCTCCTGGCTCTCTCAGGCCTCATGCTTACGCTTGGCGCATGCCGGAGCACGCAACCTCTCCCGGATCGCATGGAGAGCAAATATAGTTTAAAAAAGAGAAAAACATATACATCCTGCGCCCGCCCGGAAAGCCTTGCCAGGTGCGATCTTCCGGTGCATGTGCCCAAAGTCGCCTACTGGGGGATGCTCGAAACGATCGAGGCGTTGAAAGGGTCGAGGTACCGATACGGCGGCAACAACCTGGAGGGATTCGATTGCTCGGGATTCGTCAAGTACATCTACAGCAGCTCCTTCCGGATAGCGCTTCCAAGGTCCTCATCGGAACTGGCCCTTCTCGGGCCGATCGTATCACGCAGCCGCCTACGCCCTGGGGATCTCGTATTTTTCTCCACTGAGGGAGAGGTCGTCGACCATGTCGGCATCTATATCGGGGAGGGAAGATTCGCCCACGCATCATCGACGGAAGGAGTAAGCATCGCATCGCTGCAGCAGCCATATTACGATACCCGGTTCGCCTTCGGAACGGGCATCATCGAGGTCGAGTGAGTGTGGCCCTGCTCAGGAGATAAATTCGTATCTTCCCCATCATGACCATCATCAGTAACCATTATGGAGCCCGCTTCCATGCAGCCGCCGAAAACCCATAACCATATCGAGCTCGCTTTCGAGATCGACACCGACCTTTACGAACTCTACATCGCACTCCTTTCGCAGGAGGGTATCGAATATTTCCTTGAGGAAGAGCGCAAACTCCTGGCATACATTTCCGAAAGCATCTGGAACAAGGAGAAAGAGGAGTCGATCAGAACGATGCTTAAAGGGGCCTTCGGAGAGGTGCCCCACTACACCGCGACATTCATCGCGGACAGGAACTGGAACGCCGAATGGGAGGCCAACCTCCAGCCGGTGGAGGTCTCCGACCGCTTCCTTATCGTCCAGCAGCGGAAGGAGTACAACCCGAAGCCGGGACAGATCGTCATCGTCATCAACCCGAAGATGTCGTTCGGTACAGGCTACCACGCCACGACAAGGCTGATGCTCCGCCAGATGGGGGATCTCGACCTCGCCGACAAAAAGATCATGGATATCGGGACAGGCACGGGTGTCCTCGCCATCGCTGCCCGTAAGCTCGGGAACAAAAACCCTATCCTCGCCTTCGACAACAACTCGTGGTCGGCTGAAAACGCACTCGAAAACGTCGAAGAGAACGATGCTGCGGACATCAGGGTCGAACTGCTCGATGCCGAAGAGGATCTCGCCGCCAACCTGCAGGAGGGATACGACCTGGTACTGGCCAACATCAACAAGAACGTCATCGACCGCATCCTCCCCGTCATCCACCGTAACGCCCCGAAAGCAACGGTGCTGATCTCCGGCATTCTCGTGTATGACGAACCCTGGCTGAAGCAGCTGATCAAGCGACTGGGGTACACGATCAGAAAAAGCATCTATGAGGAAGAGTGGCTTTCGGCGCTGATCGAACCGGGAAAATGAGCCTTGACATGGAGAGAACCGCCTGCATCGACGTAGGGACCAACACCGCCCTGCTGCTTGTCGCCGACCTTGATCCCGAATCGGGCAGGATCCTGCCGGTAGAACACCGCCAGATCATCGTCCGGCTGGGACAGAAGGTCGATGAAGGCAAAGTCATCCGAAAAGAGGCGCTCGACCGCCTGATCGTCGCCCTCTCCTCATACCGGGCGCTCTGTGAAAGCCTCGGGGTCGGCAAGATCATCGCTGCCGGTACGAGCGCACTGCGCGACGCATCGAACCGCGATGAAATCATCGAGGAGGTTGACAAGGCGACCGGCATCGAACTGACCTGCATCAGCGGAACGGAGGAGGCTGAGCTCACCTTTTTCGGAGCCGTGGCCGGAATGACGGATGTGCCGGAACCCTTCTCGGTCATCGATATCGGCGGAGGAAGCACCGAAATCATCATGGGCACCGCCACCGGGGTAAACCGTTCAGTGAGCATGGACATCGGCTCTGTCAGGCTGACCGAGCGATTCTTCACCTCCCTTCCCCCTTCAGATTCAGAATTCAAGGCCGCCAGGGAGGAGATCAACCGACATCTTGCGTCGAACCTTCCGCCGTTTTTTGCCGCCAGGCACGATGTGTTCGGTGTGGCTGGAACCCTGACCACGATCGCGCAGGTCAGCATGGGCGAGCCGCATTTTGTAGCCGAAAAGGTCCAGGGATTCAGGCTTGGGTATGATCAGGTCCACCTGATGCTCGAAAAGCTCCGCACCATGACCGTCGATGAAATCGTCGAGCTCGGCATCCCCGAAGGACGGGCCGACGTCATCACCATGGGCACGCTGATCCTGCACCAGTTCATGCGAATGCTCGGGGTCGGAACCGTGACGGTCAGCATCCAGGGGCTGCGCTTCGGCATGGCGCAAAAAGAGCTGCAGAGACTGCGATTGCAGAAATAGGGCTGTTGCGGCTCAGGGCTTGCGGCACAAAAGGCATATCCCAACCCCTGTCGAATCCTTCGTAAAGAAAAGAAAGAGTTCGCTGCTCTCTCCGATCCGGTACTTCTTGCGCAGCTCCTCGACGGAAACCGGAAAATCGCGACGCTGGATCGCAGCCTTCGTAATCCCCCGCCGTTCGAGCTCTGCACGAAACCCTTTCGGTTTGAAAGGCAGGCGCTCCTCAATCCTGAAGCTCCGTCCGGGAAAAAAGTCGACAAGGCAGTCCGAAGTCAGGTAATCGACCGTATGGTTCAGGAACCCGAGCTTCAGGTTCCGGGCAAGGTCAACGGTCAGGCGCGCCTTGATGATGGCGGCATCCGGCTCATAGAGCCATTGACCCGGAACAGGCGAAACGACGCGCCCTGCCAAGTCTTCGGCTTGTGAACCGATCTCGAACACGCCCTCGCCGAGGCAGACCGCCCGGACTGAAGGCCTGTGACCTGCCGGAAGAGTTCGATCGAGCAAGAGCAGGATCTCCTTGCACTCCCCTTCGACCGAGACGACCACGATAGAGGAGAGTGAGGGGAGCTTTTCCTGGAGTCCACTGATTTCAAGTGCAGGGGAGGCCTTGACGCACACCTTCGGGGCTTTCCTCAGCATGAGGTCGTGCAGTCCTACGACGTCTGGACTCGTCGCTTCAAGGCCGACTGAGCGCCCGCCCTGTTCCCGTCGGGCGGGATCAACGAAAATCCAGTCGAAGGAGTCGTCGGGAAACGTTTCCAGAATGGCGACGCTATCCCCGACCCTGGGTTCGACGTTGCTGACGCCGATGGCGTTTCGATTGTATTCTGCAAGCTCTGCAAGTACGCCGTCGCGCTCGCAAGAGATAACCTCTGCAAAGCGTCGGGAGAAATATATGGTGTCGATCCCCAGGCCGCCGGTCAGGTCGATGATGCGCCTCCCCGACATGAGCCCCGCCTTCCATTCGGCTGCGCGCTCGCCAGAAGCCTGCTCAAGTCCGAGCCGTGTATAGAGAAGCGGAAAACGTGAAAGCGAAGGCAGTTTTTTTATCGCCTTCTGCCGGCAGGCGATCTGCTCTGCCATTGCCCGGACAGGCAACTCCTTTCGATCATGAAACTGCATGGCGAATTCCGCAGGGTCGTCATGGACATGCTCATCGATCAGGGCAAGAACCTCTGGAGCCAGAAGGGCATGGAGTTCATCGGAAGTCATGGGCGGGGAAGAATGGTATCAAAAGAAGTTCTTCACTTTTCCTGTCGCTTCTCCCCGATCCCGTTATTGTGGTCCGCGACCAGTTCCCTGCGCAGCACCTTGCCGATCAGTGATTTGGGAAGCGATGTTCGGAACTCGACGTGCTTCGGCACCTTGTAGGCAATCAGCTCCTTGCGGCAATGGGCTTTAAGATCGTCCACGCCGATTTCACAGCCTTCACGCAAAACAACCCAGGCCTTGACGGCTTCTCCCTGATAATCGTCGGCAACTCCCGCCACGCCGACTTCAAGAACGGAAGGATGCTTCGCGATGACCTCCTCGACCTCTCGCGGCCACACCTGGAAGCCACCGGGCTTGATGACATCTTTCTTTCGGTCAACGATAAATATGTAACCGTCCTCGTCGAAATAGCCAAGGTCACCGGTATAGAGCCAGCCGTCACGTATGATGTCGGAAATCTCTTCGGAGTTCCCCCAGTAGCCACTCATAAGCTGGGGAGCATGCATGATGATTTCGCCGACCTGGCCGACGGCAAGCACCTCTCCGCTGCCGTCAGCGTCAACGATGCGAACATCGACATCAGGCGCCGGCAAGCCGACCGAACCCGCCTTGTTTATGCCCATTACAGGAGTGCTGACCGATGCAATCATCGATTCCGTCAACCCGTAAGCCTCGATGATGCGACCGCCCGTCAGCTCTTCGAACCGTCTCCGGGTATCGAGATGCAGCGATGCGGCCCCCGAAACGGTCAGCTTGATGGATCTGAGCATCGAAGGGTCCTTCAGCAGCCTCGGATGCGCGGCAAGTGCGTTGAACAACGTCGGCACGCCGGGAAGCACCGCAGGCTTGAGCTTTTTGATCGTCAAGAGCAGATCGTCGATGTCCCGCGGGTTCGGCACCAGGGCAAGGGGAAGGTTCCTGATCAGTCCGGCGGTCATGATGCCGAGCTGGGCGTAGACATGGAACAGCGGCATGTTGAGCATGATGATGTCGCCGGGTTCATTGATCACGGACTCGTACCAGGCCTGCAACTGCATGCCGGAGATGATCATGGCCTGATGGAGCCCGATGGCGCACTTGGGCTTGCCGGTAGTCCCTCCTGAAAACAGGAACACCGCCGGATCGTTATGCGTAACCTTAATCGATGGCGCTGCATCGCCGGCATGGGCCGCAATCAGATCCTGCATCGTCAGGTCTCCGTTCACGACGGAGACACGATACCCCATCTTGGCCTCCTTGAACACCGAGAAGAGAATCCGTGTAATCGGGGGGAAGTACTCCTTGATGTTGCTCGTGATGATCCTCTTGAGCGGCGTCCTGCTTCTCAGCCCATTGACCTTGTTGTAAAAAAGCGTCAGAACGATCGCCGTTTCCGCTCCGCACTCGTTTATCGCGTGCTCCAGCTCATGTTCGGTGTAGAGCGGGTTAAGCGGCACGACGATGGCGCCCGCCTTCCAGATGCCGAATTCGGCGATGATCATCTGGGGGGAGTTGGGCAGAAGTACCGCCACGCGATCTCCCTTGCGGACTCCGATCGACACGAGGGCTGCGGCGAAGGCCGTGCTCTGCCGTTCGAGTTCACCGTAAGAAATCGATGCCCCCTTGAACAAAAGGGCTGGTCGATCTGCGTTCTTCGTCGACGCGTCCCTAAGGACGTCGATGAGGGTTTTTTCAGGATAGGGCTTGAGGGAGCAGGGGACTCCCTTGTCGTAATGGCGATGCCAGGGTCTTTCGGTCATAACATCTTGGAAAGGGGAGCAAGAACTTCAAAAAACATAAAATGTTAATATAGCTTTTCTTTAAGCAGTAATCCTCGCTATACTTTCATCCAGTACGCCATCTTCAACGTGTTCCCGTTACCTCCTCCCGGACCGTCTCGCAAACCGCCAGTGTCAGAATATCCAGCTCGTCGTCCATGATGACGTAGGGCGGCATGAGGTACACAAGCCGCCCGAACGGCCTCACCCATACCCCTTTGTCCACAAGGCGCTTCTGGATCGAGGCCATTTCAACAGGGCGCTCCAGCTCCACCACCCCGATGGCCCCGAGTACCCGTACGTCAACCACTCCGGGCATTGCTGCGCAAGGGGCCAGACCCTTCCTGAGCTTCCCCTCGATCCTGGAGACGGCCGATTGCCAGTCGAACGCATCAAGAAGCCCGAGGCTTGCAACGGCGACGGCGCAGGCGAGCGGATTGGCCATGAAGGTCGGGCCATGCATGAAGAGGCCTGGCTCGCCACCCGAGATCGTATCGGCCACATGTCCGGAAGCGACTGTTGCAGCGAGGCTCATGTAACCCCCGGTCAATGCCTTTCCGACACAGACGATGTCGGGAACCACGGCGGCATGTTCCATGGCGAACATCCTGCCGGTGCGTCCGAAACCGGTCGCAATCTCATCGAAGACCAGCAGCACATCGTGTTCGGCGCAGAGCTCCCTGAGGCGCTGCAGGTATCGCGGAGAGTAAAAACGCATGCCGCCGGCCCCCTGGACAACCGGTTCGACGATCACTGCGGCGATCCGGCCTGCATGAGCTTCGAGCTGGAGGCGCATGTCATGGATCGCCTCTTCGTTCCACGGCTCGTCGAACCTGCAGGAGGGCGCCTCGACGAAAAGCTGTTCCGGAAGCACGCCGCTGAACAGGCTGTGCATTCCCGTGACGGGATCGCAGACCGACATTGCCATGAAGGTGTCGCCGTGGTAACCCGACCGTACGGTCAGAAGCCGCTGCTTTTCAGGACGACCTCGGGCATGCCAGTACTGCAGGGCCATCTTGACGGCGACCTCGACAGAAACCGACCCGGAATCACAGAGAAATACCCTGTCGAGCGGGTCAGGCAACAGGGCGACCAGCCTGCGGCCGAGCTCGATGGCAGGCTCATGCACAAGCCCCCCGAACATGACGTGGCTCATCCGGCCAAGCTGGTCTGAAACCGCCCTGTTCAGTACCGGGTGGTTGTAGCCGTGAATGGCCGACCACCAGGAGGACATGCCGTCGATGAGCCTGCGACCATCCTCAAGTTCGATGGTCACGCCTCGCGCACCGACGACAGGGTAGACCGGGAGGGGCTCTAACATCGATGTGTATGGATGCCAGAGATGATGGCGGTCAAAATCGAGATCCATCCCCTTCGGGAAACTTTGGCTCATCGGTTCCGGGATTGCGGATTTCAGAAATTCAGCAGGCTGGCCGAGCCGGGGGCAAGGCCGTTCGCGTCGAGGTCGAGCATCGGAGCGGAATCGAAGCCGTAACGCCTCAGCCTCTCCGAGATCACCCTGCGGGTATCGTCAGCCATGGTCGCATCTGCCTGCCCGAAACGGTTGTAAATGACGCCCACAACCCGGATGCCTCTCGACACGCAGGCCTCGAGGGAAAGCAACGTATGGTTGATGCTGCCGAGACGCGGCGAAGTGACCAGCACAAGGCCATATCCTGCATCCCGGACATAGTCTGCGAACAAAAGCTCGTCGTTCAGCGGCACGAGCAATCCGCCGACGCCTTCGAGCAGCACCAGTTCATGGTGTTTCTGCAGCATGAATGTCGCCCGGCGTATCTTCAAGAGGTCGATCGTCGTTCCCTCCATCCCTGCGGCAAGATGCGGAGACGCCGGATACCGGAACACGTAGGGACAGGTCGTACCGTCGAGGTCTGCATCCTGAAGGGCGATACCCATAAGCTCACGGTGAACTGAGATGTCTTCCGAAACTCCTTCGCAGCCGGTCTGCGCTATCTTCTGCGTTATGACCTGAACCCCGGACTCTGCGAACGACCTGGCCAGATGCCCTGTGGCGACCGTTTTGCCGATGCCGGTATCGATACCGGCCACGACGAGCACTCGTCCTTTCATGCGCCTTTCCTCCTGAAACAGCAGTAAACCGGGTGATAGGTGAGGTAAACGCCGCTCCCGGAAGAGAAGGACGAGCGATAACGCTGCATAAACTCATGGTAACGCGTCCTCGTCCACGCCTGCCTCGAAAGGCCGTTCACCCCGGTATCCCTGATATGCCTCAGCATGGCCTCAGGGGATGCGAACTCCTGCCGTCGCTCCTCTTCCCCGATACCGACGGGTTCGAACCTCTCCCCGGCAAGATCGGCGATCTCCTGAAGCGTCAGGTAGGAGAGCGACGCCTCACCGAGTTGCGCGATCTCCTTCATGTTGCCCGTGCTGAAGGTACTGAAAACCAGCAACCCTCCGGGCCTTATCGAATCGGCCATCCTCGAAAAGAACCCCGGCAGGTCATGAAACCATTGTACTGTGGCGTTTGAAACGACGAGGTCGAGATTGACGGGCAACGGCTCAAGGCACTCGAAATCACCCTGAAGGAAAACCATTTCCCCGACTGTTCGACCGGAGAGGGCATCCGAAACAAAATCCCGGCTCTCCTCGACCAGATCGTTGGCGAAATAGGTGCCCACAGAAAAGCGTCTTAACAGAAGCGAGGTTAGAATCGCCGAGCCGCAACCGAACTCCAGAACCCTTTCGACATGATCGGCCATCCCGGCTCGCTCAATCATTGCCAGCAGTTCGCCGGCCATATGATGCTGGACAAGCGCGCTCCGGCGATAGGTGTGCAACGCACGACCAAACCTGCTGCCTACCAGCTTTTTATCTGGACGATGCCTCATTCGAACGCCTCCCGGAATCCAGGTATGTTGAAAAATGGAAAATGGGGCATTTTCGCGATCTCGACCACCGGCACATCCTGCCATGCGCGGCGCTGGTTCCCAGGCAGGAAAACCAGGTCCCGGCCGCCGACAATAGCCTTCGAGAAGCTCCACGAAGGCGGAGGCTCTCCTGCCAGGCGAAACACCGCCGCTTCGATGGCGCGCAGTTCAGACTGCTGATCCTGAACTCTCCTTGCCGATCGAACAGCATCAATTCCGACCTCCCTGCTGCCGCTGAACATCCTGCGCTCGAAGCGCTCCCGGCTCTCCCCGGACCATGACTCGATGGTGTCCCTGAAAACCTTCGGCGAAATGCCAAGCTCCGCGTCGACCGGAAAGGGGGTCCCGTTGATCGCCACGGCGTGACGGACTCCCTCCAGACCGGCATGCATGGAGGCCCACACGCCCAGGGACCAGGCCAGGATATCGATCGCCTTGTACCTGGGCATCCCGCTTTTCAGCCAGCCGGGAATATCGAGATCGCCATAGTCGTAGAGCACGGCTATGTCGCGATCCTGCGCCGCTGAATTCGCCGACCGGAGATAGTCAGCCACACGGCGATCCATTCCCCATCCGTTGAAAAAGAGCAGGAGTTCCTCTCTTCCCTCATGTACGATCCACTCTGCGTTCACGGCAACCAAGGTTTCATGATGCCTGCAAGAAGGTCGATATCTTCGACAGTCAGATCGGCCCTGAGTGAAAAACGGAGACGTGAGCTGTTTTCAGGCACGGTCGGCGGACGGACAGGCAAAGCGTGGAATCCCTCGTTGCGCAGGGCGGCGCCCATCTCGACAGCCCTGCTGTCCTCCCCCAACACGACAGGCACGATATGGCTTTCGCCCGGCACATCGAAGCCGGCCGCCCTGAGCTGCGAACGGAGCCTCGACGCGAGTTCCAGCAGATGGCGTCGCTCGCGCACCATGCCGAGCTGCCTCCTGAAGGTCAGCAGGCTCCAGCCCAGCACCATGGGCGGCAGGGCCGTTGTGAAGATGAGCGTCCGCATGGTGTTGACCAGATACTCCCTGAAAAGCCTGCTCATGACCCCGAAAGCTCCTGTAGAAGCGAACGCCTTGCCGAAGGTGCCGATCAGGATATCGATCCCGTCCAGAACCCCCTGCTCTTCGCACAAACCAAGGCCACGCAACCCGTAAACCCCAACACCGTGGGCCTCGTCGACGATCAGCATCGCGCCGTAACGCTTTTTGAGCGCCACGAGCCGCCTGAGGTCGGCAAGGTCGCCGTCCATGCTGAACACCGATTCGGTGACGATGAAAACCTGCCGGTACCGTCCGGCACTCTCTTCGAGCAGCGCCTCAAGCTGATCGTAATCCGCGTGGCGGTATCGCTTGTACTCCGCCGCGGCGATCCTGATGCCGTCGATGATGCTGGCGTGGTTAAGCCGGTCACAGAGGATAAGGTCGTGGCGGGTGCCCAGCGCTGGAAGGATGCCTGTATTGGCGTGATACCCGCTGTTGAACACAAGGGCCGCTTCGCGTCCATACTCAGCGGCGATGGCCGCTTCGAGCTCGCCATAGAGCGGATGATTGCCCGTCAGGAGCCTCGACGAAGTGCTGGTCATGGCAAACCGGCCTTCATCGACCCCTCCTTCAGCTGAGGCCAGCCAGGAGGAGATGAGTTCCGTATCAGCCCCTATGCCGAGATAGTCGTTCGAAGAAAGGTTCAGGAGTCGCTGTCCGTCCAGGGCGATGTAGCGCCCGCTGCGCGTGCCGACGTCGGGCATCGTGCGGTAACGCTGCGCTGATTTGAGCGCGTTGAGCTCCCTGGCGATCTCTTCCTCGACAGGCATCACGATGCGCCCCATACCACGGTCTGCCATCAACGTCATGCGAACATGGCGACCTGTTCCGCCAGCAGATTGTCAGATGCGGTGTCGCGCCCCCTCGTGGTAAGGTAGCCCCCGGTAAGGAAACCGTTGGCGCCGGCAAGCATCAGCAAGCCCTGAAAATCCTTCATGAGGGTTTCGCGCCCCGCAGCGAACTTGATGATCCTGTCCGGATGCACCAGACGGCAGATCGCGAAGGTTTTGGCGATCTCAGGTACCGGCACCGGAGCGTTTTCCTCCAGGCGGGTCCCCTTTATCGGCACGAGCACGTTGAGCGGAATGACGTCGACGTCGAGCTCCCTGAGCTTGAAGATCAGTGAAATCCTGTCCTCCATGCTCTCGCCGGTACCGATGATCCCGCCGCTGCAAACCGAAATGCCTTTTGAACGAAGCAGTTTGATGGTCTCTATGCGCTCGTCGACCGAATGGGTGTCGGCGATAAGCTCACCGTAGCGTTCGGGATTGACCTGCAGGTTCATATTGTAATGGAGGATGCCGCGCTCCACGAGGGCCGTGGCCTGTTCGTCCCCGATCATGCCGAGATCGGCGCAAACCTTCATCTCGGGAAGTTCCCTGTGCAGGAGATCGATCATACCGAGAATGCGGGTGAATTCAGGAGTCGTCTTCATGTAACCGTAACCACTGGTCACAATCCCGAAATGGCTGACCCCCTGCCGGTATGCCTCACGGGCGGATTCGAGCAGCCTCGCTTCATCGACAAGTCCGTAAACGTCGATGGTCGCATTGTTGTGGTTCGACTGTGCGCAGAAGCTGCAGTTCTCGCTGCAATGGCCCGACTTGGCGTTGATGATCGAGCAGGCGTGAACGGCGCCGTTATCGACTGCGTATCGGTTCTTGACCTTGTTGGCGAGCGAAACGAGGTCCAGCACCTCGCTGTTCGGAAGACGACCGAGCGACAGGGCGAGTTCGAAGGAGATGGGAGCACCGGTATCAAGAACGCTGTATGCCTGTTCAATGTCTGGATGAAGTCGGGAAGTCATTATGGTCTTTGTTCATTGTTGATGGATCTGAGATGGGCCTCGCCTGACGAAACGGCCATAACCGTACCGTCCTCCGCCCTCAGCAGCAGTTGGCCCTGCGGAGTGAGTCCTGCCTCGACGCCGGTCAGGATCTTGTCGAACTGTTCGATACGAAGCTCTTTGCCCTTGAGCCAGGCACTCCCTTCGAGGCATGGCAACAGGAAGCCGAGGTCATCCTGCAGGGCCCACTCACGGTAAAGCTGTTCGAAACGGTTGAGCACCGCGGCCAGCAGGCGGGCGCGCGACTCACTCCTTCCGGTCTCCATGGCGATTGAAGAGGCGATGCCCTGCAGCTCCTCCGGAACCAGCTCAAGATTGACGTTCAGACCGAAGCCGACAACGACGAAGTGGGTGAAATCCGGCTCGGACTCCATCTCGCAGAGTATGCCGCAAAGCTTTCGGCCGCCGGTTACGATATCGTTCGGCCATTTGATGAAACTCTTCAACCCGGTGCACTCGTTTTCGAGGGCGCCGTGGATTGCTGCAGCTGCGACAAGGGGAATTTCAGGGACCCGGAACGACGGAACGGGAGGACGGAGCACGATCGAACAGTAGAGGTTAACGCCTGCCGGAGAGACCCAGGCGCGACGCATGCGGCCGCGTCCGCCGGTCTGGGCGTCGGCGACGACTACGGTGCCTTCGGCCGCTCCTTCCCTGGCAAGGGCGCGGGCCTTGAGGTTCGTCGAATCGACCGTATCCAGATAGATGAAGCTGCGACCGAACGCCGTCGTGGTCAGAAGCGGCACGACCTCTTCGGGAACCGGAGAGCCGGTAAGCCCGTCAAGGCGATACCCCCTGCCGCTGACCGCTTCGATGGCATATCCGGCGGACCTCAACGCGGCGATATGCTTCCATACCGCGCTTCGGCTCATCTGGAGCTCACGACAGAGATCCCCGCCGGAAACGAATCCGCCCTCATCAACAAGGCGCTTCAGAATCGTGCCTGCCACCGGGTTCATACAGCCATCTCCGTAAGCGGACCAGCCGAGCGGAAAAAGTGCGTCGAACAGGACAGATCATGAGCGGATATGCCCATCACGGGGTGGAGTCGTCTTGAGTGTGTGGAAAAAGAGATCAAAAAGCCCTGGCTCTAAATTGTAAACCGGAATTTAGCATCAGGTTGACAACATTACAACCAGGAAAACAGGAGAAAGGGGGAAAAAGGTCGTTCCGACAGCCAATGAGCGCAGTAATACAGGAAATGGGTGCGTTATGATCTTCAGGAAATCACTCGACGTGCCCTGAGGCGATCACCCTGTTTTCATAGCTGGCGCGATACTGCTGAAGTCCCTGGAAAATACCGTAGGCGACCTTGGTCTGCTCCTTGCGGTCACGAAGGATTTTCTCTTCGTCGGGGTTGGAGAGGTAGCCGGTCTCAACAAGGATACTCGGCATCGAAGGAGTCCAGAGCACCATGAACCCTGCCTGTCGGACGCCAAGTCCGTTGTTGCTGCCGTAACGCCCCAGGCGCCTGAGCACGTTCTGGGCCAGTTCTGTCGACTGCATGGCAAAGGCGCTCTGCGCCATGCTGCTCATGATGAGATATTCGTCGGAAAACCCTTTGTAGCTCTCCCTGTAGTTCTCCTCGCTGGTGATGACCGAGTTCTCGAACATAGCCACGTCGAGAGCGGCCTGCGTCTTGTGGGAACCGAGAATGTACACCTCGGCACCCCGAACGGTGTGGTTGCCTGCCGTGGAGTTGCAATGAACGCTGACAAAGAGCTTGCCGCCGTAACGGTTGGCGATTTTACCCCTTTCGTTGAGCGGAATGAAGCGGTCGTCCTTGCGGGTATAGATCACCTTGACGTCAGGCCACTTCTGCTTGATGAACATCCCGAGATCGTTGACGATGTTCAGCACGACATCTTTCTCTTTGGTGCCCCGGGTGCCTATGGCGCCGGAATCCTTGCCGCCGTGACCGGCGTCGACGACCACCGCGTCGAGCTTCCACTTGCTGACGTCCTGGCTGAGCTGCTTCTCGATCTGCCGCTCCTTCTCCGCGCGATGTATGGCCTCGACATTGACGTTGCTCATGACATAGAGCACATAATCGTTGTTTTTCGAGTCGTACTGGAACGAGGACGATTTAAGCACGAACGAGTTTGTATTGAGAACCACCGTAAACTGCAGTGCTCCGCCCTCCATCTGCATGGGGATGATCGACCTGACCGCGCCGTCAGGGAAGCTCCTGGTCAGCCGCGCCATATTGCCCGTCGCCCTGTCGACAGTCAGGTAAGCGGTGCCGTTCTCGTCCGGCCTGAGGAACGAGACCGCGCTTTTCTGGCCGGTGGCCGAAAAACGGATGACTATGCCGTTGGCAAGGGTCTCCACCTTCACGTCGTCGATAACGGTCTGGCCTGAATACTGCTTTTCAACCGGGCCCGGCGGAGGAGGCTCGACAGGCTGGGGAGGCGTTGGCGGGGGCGGCGGTATCGGCTCGATCACCTGCGGTTCGGAACCGACCAGGCCGACAGAATGCAGGGAAGGGCCCTGCCGGCGTCCCCAGAGCGTGACATTGATCTTGTTGGTTGAGGGTTCATACTCCACATCGCGGTCAAGCCAGAGCGAAAACAGGCGGCAGGCCTGGGCGGCAGGGAGGAACATCCTGCCCTGCTGGACTTCAGGAGCGGAAGAGAGCTGAATGACCCTCTTTTCCGCATCACCGGAGCTTGAGCCTACCAGCACAAAACTGCTGCCCTTCCGAAGGACGCAACTCGTCGCAGGAGCGCCGAACGATTCGTCGACCTGCATCGTGGAGCCGTCGAACGAGTTCCCGAGACGAAGTGCCCGTGAGAACGAGCCGACATCGGCAAAAAAGATGCCGTTCGACCTGTACCCCTGGACCTTTATGGTATATCCCTGTCCTGAGCCGGTGGATACCTGCATGAAAAGGGAACCCGGCACAGGCTGCGCAGAAACTTTCGATACAAATAGAATAAGAATCAGCACAAGACCCAGCGGGCGATAGATCAATGATGAATAACGGTCTGGCATTGATGTCATGTCTTGCTATGTGCTTGAGTTAAATTATAATAAACAATAAATATCTTTGCGCCCAGCACCGTTCACGCTGTTTTTACTGGAAAGAATCGATCCCGTTCCATCCGCGATGACAGGGGTAAATTTGTTTTTAAGTATTCAAGCCCTATCTTTTCGAACATCATTTGCTATCCCAACGCATCCGGGATCAATCGGGATCAACCTCAATGGCTTCAAAAAGCTCAGCCCCGTCTGCCAGGAACAGGACCCTCATCGTCGTCGAGTCTCCGTCCAAGGCGAAAACAATCAACAAGTACCTTGGTGACAATTACACTGTCTACGCCTCCATAGGGCACATCAAGGACCTTCCCAAGAAAGAGATCGGCATCGATTTCGACCACCATTACGAACCGCGCTACGAAGTCATAGCAGGAAAGGAGAAGGTGGTCCGGCAGCTGAAAAAGCTTGCCGGCGAAGCTGACCAGATCATGATCGCCACTGACCCTGACCGCGAAGGAGAGGCCATCGCCTGGCACATTTCAAACGAAATCGAGTTTGCCAAAAAGCCTGTCTTCCGCGTCCTGTTCAACGAGATCACCAAAAACGCCATCATCGAGGCGATCGATCATCCAAGGCAGATCGACCACCACCTTGTCCGCTCCCAGCAGACCAGGCAGGGACTCGACAAGATCGTCGGCTACAAGATCAGCCCCTTCCTCTGGAACGTCGTCTATCGCGGCCTCTCCGCAGGCAGGGTACAGTCCGTGGCCCTTCGGCTGATCTGCGAACGCGAAACGGAAATCGACGCCTTCAAGACGCAGGAGTACTGGACGATCTACGGCGACTTCGTCACTCCCGGCAAGGAGACCTTCCGGACAAAACTGATCAAGGTCAAAGGGGAAAAACCGGAGATCACTGCGGGAGAACAGGCCGAAGCCATCGCTTCGGCAATACAGGGGCGGCTGTTCGCCATCAGCGACATCGTACCGAAGGTCATGCAGAGAAAACAACCTCTGCCCTTCACCACTTCGTTGCTGCAGCAGGCGGCCTCCAACCAGCTCGGATTCGGTTCCCAGAAAACGATGCGGGTCGCCCAGCAGCTGTACGAAGGCGTCGACCTCGGTTCAGAGGGCGCAACCGGCCTCATCACCTACATGAGGACCGACTCGACCCGAATCAGCGGGGAAGCGGTCGGACATGCCCGCGACTACATCTCGCGCCAGTTCGGACCTGAGTACATTGGCCCAGGCAGTCACGGCAAGGCCGGTAAAAACAGCCAGGACGCGCACGAAGCCATCCGCCCCACCTCGGTGGACAGGACGCCGGACTCCCTCAGGAAACATCTCTCTGCAGACCAGTTCAAGCTTTATGAGCTGATCTGGAAACGGTTTCTCGCGTCGATGATGGCACCTGCCAAAATCGAGCAGACCAGGGTGGATGTCGAAGACCACGAAAAGGAGTTCGTTTTCCGCGCAACCGGAAACAGAACCCTCTTCCCCGGTTTTTTCCGGGTCTACGACGACCAGCAGGAGCTCGATTACGAAGCGCAGAAATCGACCCGTGACGAAGTCGAAAAAGAGCAGATCGTCAAGCTGCCGGAACGCATGGCACTGAAGGACCAGCTCTCCATGGCGGAGCTCGACCGCAGGCAGAGCTTCACCCGTCCGGCCGCCCGATACTCAGAGGCAAGCCTGGTCAAGGAGCTGGACAACTACGGCATCGGCCGTCCTTCGACCTATGCCGCCATCTTCTCGACCCTCCAGGAGAGACGATATGTGGAGCTCCAGAAGAAAAAGATCATTCCCACCGAGCTCGGCAGGGACGTTTCGACGATCCTCGTGGCCAACTTCCCCGACCTGTTCAATGTGAAGTTCACTGCGGAGATGGAGGACGAGCTCGACAAGGTGGCGTCGGGAGACGACGAGTATGAGAAGGTTCTCGACAGCTTCTATCGCCCTCTCGAATCGGTGCTCAGCGACAGGAAAAACGATCCGGTCATCCCGCAGAACAACGAGGCGGCCCCATGCGACAAATGCGGAAAGGGACGCATGATCATCAAGTGGACGACCAGCGGAAAATTCCTCGGTTGCTCCTGCTATCCGGAATGCAAGAATATCAAGTCGATCGCCACGACGAAGGCAAAGCCGAAAGAAACCGGCATCCGCTGCCCGTCATGCGGCGAAGGCAGAATGCTGTTGAGAAATGGCCGCCTCGGCCCGTTCCTCTCCTGCTCCAGCTACCCCAAGTGCAACACGCTGCTCAACCTCAGCAAGCAGCGACACATAGAACCGATCAAACCTCCGCCGATCAAGACCGACATGGCATGCCCGAAGTGCGGCTCGCCACTCTACCTGAGGAGCGGTAAACGCGGACCGTGGCTCGGATGCTCCACATTCCCGAAATGCAGGGGCCGTCAGTCATGGAACGCTGTTGAAAAAGAGGTAAGGGAACACTGGGAAAAGGTGATCAAGGATCATCTGGAGGCACATCCCGTCCTCACCATTACGATGCTTGACGGGACACCAGCCCCCATGGCATTGCCCATCGAGGACATCATCACCCGTGCAGAGGAGTCCGGCCTCATCAGCGCGCAGAGCGAGCAGGAAGCCGAAGTCACTGCATAAGGAGCGCCAGCCTGTAGGTGATGAACGATGCGCCCCAGGCAATCGCGAGAACGTAGCCGGTGTACAGAAGCACCGGCCTCCACGAACCGACCTCCTTTTTCATCACCCCGAGGGTGGCGACGCAGGGAATGTAGAGCAGCACGAACACCATGAGGCTCAATGCCGTGGCCCTGCCGAACCCAGGATCGTTCCTGAGGATTGAGGAGAGTCCTGCTGCGCCCTGATCGCTCCTGCCGATCGAAAAGATCGTCCCCAGGGTCGAGACAACCACCTCTTTCGAGACCACGCCGGTCACCAGTGAAATGCCGATCCTCCAGTCAAATCCGAGCGGACGTATCAACGGTTCGATAATCTTTCCGCTGCGACCTGCCAGCGAATACTCCAGCTGGGCTGCCTGAACCTTCGAGTTGAGCTGCCGAAGCTCTCCGGCCTTAACTTCCGGGGAGGTCGCCGAGGCCTCTATGCGAGCCTTTTCAAGGACAAGCGCCTCATCAAGCCTGCTGCTGCGGGGGAAATTGCTGGCAGCCCATATCGCCATGACCGCCATCAGGATGAGCGTTCCCGCTTTTTTCAGGTACATCAGCGCCTTCATCCTTGCCTGGAAAACGACTGATGCGAGCGTCGGCCAACGATATGGGGGCAGCTCCATGACAAAGGGTTCTGAATCGCTTTTCAGCACGGTCGACTTCAGCATCCAGGCCGTCCAGAGGCCTACGACGATACCGAGGAGATAGATTCCGAACATCACGTTGGCGGCCATCGCCGGAGGGAAAAACGCACCGGCAAGCAGCACGTATACCGGAAGCTTCGCGCCGCAGCTCATGAACGGAATGGTCATGATGGTCGCGAGACGATCCGAACGGCTCTTCAGGGTGCGCGTCGCCATGATAGCCGGGATGGAACAACCGAAACCGGTGACCATGGGGATGAAGGATTTTCCGTGCAGGCCGAAGCGGTGCATCACCTTGTCGATCACGAAGGCCGCCCTCGCCATGTATCCAGAAGCTTCGAGGAAAGAGAGGCCGATGAAGAGCAGGACGATATTCGGCAGATAGACGACGACGCTGCCGACACCTACGATGACGCCGTCAACGACGATCGACCTGAGCATGGCGTTGGGCAGTAGCGGGGCTACCGAACGGGCGAGAAGCTCGAACAGGAATTGCAACCCGGCCATGATGGGGGCGCCAAGGGTGAAGGTGAGCTGAAAAATCGCCCACACAACGACAAAAAACACCGGAAGACCGAGCACCCGGTTCAGCACGACCGTATCGATATAATCGCTCAGCGAGGCCCTCGTGGCCCTTGGCAGACGGACGCACTCCTGCATGGCGCCGCGCACGAACGCGAAGCGGTCTTCGGTGATCAGCGCCTCCGGATCGGTGCGATGCAGACGCTGGCACTCAGTTATGGCCTCCTGGAGGACCAACTCCACCTTCACCCATACTGGATACTGCCTGACCTGGGTGTATACCTCCCTGTCGCTCTCAAGCAGCTTGACGGCCAGCCAGCGATGGTTTGTCGAACCGAGCTCACGCTGTTGACCGAGCAGGGCAACGATCTTTTCCATGGCATTTTCGATGACCGGGCTGAAGGTCATTTTATTCTTGATGACCTCGATCTGCCCGTCGCACATGCTGACGATATGATCGAGCAGTTCATCGAGTCCCTGCCTTCGTCTGGCCGAGGTCGGCACGATGTGCGCTCCGAGAAGCTTTTCCAACTGGTCGGTATCGATCGATATCCCCTTTTCCTCAACCTCGTCGATCATGTTGAGAGCAACCAGGAGCTCAACCTCCATCTCCATCAGCTGTGCCGTAAGAAGCAGGTTCCTTTCGAGGTTCGTGCCATCAAGAACATTGACGACCACATCCGGTTTCTCGTCGATGATATATCGCCGCGTGACGATCTCTTCCGGTGAATAGGGGGTAAGCGAGTAGGTACCCGGAAGATCGACCACGGTGATCCTCACTCCCTGATAATCGAGATAACCCTCAAGCTTTTCGATGGTTACGCCAGGGAAATTGCCAACCCGCTGATGTGACCCGGTGAGAACATTGAAGAGCGACGATTTTCCGGCATTCGGGTTGCCGGTCAGGGCGACCCTTATCTGCTTTACAGGATCCGCCATGTCAGCCTCTTCTGAAGAACCGCACTCTCGACCTTGCGCTCTCGACATGCTGATGTCGATCCTCGACCGGAAGCTTCCTGACGGTTATTCCTTCTGCCTCATTCATCCGCATCGTCAGCAGAAGCCCCTTATACCCGATCTCTATAGGATCCCCAAGCGGCGCGAACCGCAATACCTCGAACTCCGTCCCCCTTATGAGGCCCATATCCATCAGGCGACGCCTTATGGTCGTTTCCGCACCCACCGATGTGATCTCGGCCCGGTCGCCCGCTTTCAACTCTGACAACTTCATATATTTATAGTCCCTGAAAGAAAATGAAAACTGCTTATATAGAATTAATACAAATAACAAGCAGAACCAACCAAAAGGTTTCCCTTTTCCGGGTTTTTCCCACTTTTTTCTGAAATAACGTCAGGAAGCGGGCGTCACACATTGCCATGCAGCACTTCACGGCCTGCAAAAGGGGGCCAGCCCATCGTTTTGCCGCCAATGACGTGTGCGTGGATATGCCCCACACTCTGCAGGGAGTCCGGGCCGTTGTTGAAAACCACTCGGTATCCCGAATCAAGCACGCCTGTTTTTTCCGCCACGACGCGGGCGGCGAACAATATGTGGGCGGCGATATCGGTATCGGCAGGGGAAAGGTGGCTCAGCGACGGAATGTGCTCTACTGGAATGATGAGAACATGGACGGGTGCGACCGGGTTGAGGTCATGAAAGGCGACCACATGCTCGTTTTTGTACACCAGGTTGGCCGGAATATGGCCGGCGGCGATTTTGCAGAAAATGCAATCCGGATCGTAACGTGACATAACGCTGTTCATTTATTGTTTTCAGGTTATCAACGGACTATTTCTTCAGAATGACCGAAACGCTGGAGGTTCCGCTGGTGCTGATAAGCACGATGGTGACCGCCCCTTTCTCACCGGTAACGCTTCCGCGTTCCCCCTCTTTGCCGGTAACGATCATCGAAGAGGTCTGGTAACCGCTCGCCTTGAGAATCGTCTCATAATCCCGGATTGCATGCTCACGGACCTTCTCGACGGTCAGGTCCCAGCTTTGTCCTTCCGGAGTTTCGGTTCTGATCACTCGTCTGATCGTACCTGACGAGAACTGGGGAACCTCGGCAGGGATCTCCTTCGGCCAGCCTTCAACAGCCCCCATGATTTCGACCGTACGTCCCTTGGTTTCGATGGTGACGTTCTGCGTTTCCGCTTCGCCGGGTACCTTTCCCTGCCCCTGATCCGGGTTCCTGAGGGTTCGATCAGGAGCGGCTTTCTGTCGGCAGGCCCCGAGCAGGCCGGTCGTAACGATCATCGTTGAAACGACGATACCTCTTATGATTGTTTCCCGGGTCATGCTTGATCGGTATGCGTTGAAGAAAGCCTTCTTTCATGAAAATGTAAGCAAAAACGCCGCCTGTTGCGAAGATTTCATCCTCACGAGGTACACGCGCCGGCCTGAAACGACAATTGCCGGTATCCGCAACAGATACCGGCAATCCTGTAAAAAGCATGTCAATAAAAAGCCGCTCAGGTCACAGCGAGAAACTGATCTGTTTCTCTTTTTCGGCAAAGATCTTGGCAGCGAGATACTCCCGGTTCATCCGGGCGATGTTCACGACGGAGATCTCCTTGGGGCACTCGGCTTCACATGCATAGGTGTTGCTGCAGTTGCCGAATCCGAGGCTGTCCATGGTGGAGACCATCTTCTGCACCCGGCGCTCAGCTTCGACCCTGCCCTGCGGAAGAAGAGCCAGATGCGAAACCTTGGACGAGACGAACAGCATGGCAGAAGCGTTAGGGCAGGAGGCCACACAGGCGCCGCAACCGATACAGGCAGCCGCATCGAACGCTGCATCAGAATCGGGCTTCGGGACCGGAATCGTATTTGCATCGGGAATGCCGCCCGAGTTGACCGACACGTAACCGCCGGACTGGATGATTTTGTCGAACGCGCTCCGGTCGACGATAAGGTCCTTGATGACAGGAAATGCCCCGCAACGCCAGGGCTCGACGAAGATGGTCTCTCCGTTCCTGAACGAACGCATGTGCAACTGGCAGGTGGTAACCCCTTTCAGCGGTCCGTGCGGCCTGCCGTTGATGTAGAGGCTGCAGGTGCCGCAGATTCCCTCACGGCAATCGTGGTCGAAGGCGACAGGATCGACGCCCTGGGCAATGAGCTGCTGGTTGAGAATGTCGAGCATTTCGAAAAAGGAGCTGTCGGCAGAGATATCCTCGACCTTGTAGGTTACCAGTCCTCCTTTGTCCGCGGCGTTTTTCTGACGCCAAATCTTCAGGGTGAAAATCATGATCGCTGGTTATTTGTAAGATCGTTGAGATGGTGCCACCGTTTCGAAATGAAGCTCTTCGCGATGCAGTTCCGGTTCAGAGCCGCTGCCCTTGAACTGCCAGGCGCCGACGAAAGCGAATTCGTCGTCGTTGCGCATCGCTTCGTGGTCTGGGGTCTGGGACTCCTCACGGAAATGACCGCCGCACGACTCTCTCCGCTGGAGCGCATCGCGCACCATGAGGTCGCCGAGTTCGATGAAGTCCTGGACTCTCCATGCCTTTTCCAGCTCGGGATTGTACTCCTTCAGTCCGCCGGGCACCCTGACGTTGGCCTCAAACTCCTTCTTCAGGTCGTCGATCAGGCCGATGGCCTTCTTCAGGCCGGCTTCGTTCCTCGACATACCGCAATATTCCCACATGATCTTGCCGAGCTTACGATGGAAATAGTCCACCGACTCGGTGCCTTTATTGTTCTTAAGGCGGGACAGGCGATCGCTGACGTTCCGGACAGCCTCATCGAATTCCGGCAGGCTCGTGGAAATCGGAGGCGTATGGATCTCTCCGGAGAGGTAACCGGAGATGGTATAGGGCAGGACGAAATATCCGTCGGCAAGCCCCTGCATCAGCGCAGAAGCGCCGAGCCGGTTCGCACCATGGTCCGAGAAGTTGCACTCGCCGATCGCATAGAGGCCGGGAACGGTCGTCATCAGTTCGTAGTCAACCCAAAGGCCGCCCATGGTGTAGTGCACCGCAGGGTAGATCATCATCGGGGTTTTGTACGGATTGTCGGCGACAATCTGCTCATACATCTGGAAGAGGTTTCCGTAGCGGGCTGCGATTGCCTCCTGTCCGAGTCGCCTGATGGCGTCGCCGAAGTCAAGATAAACGGCAAGGCCGGTGGTGCCGACACCGTATCCGGCGTCGCAACGCTCCTTGGCCGCCCTTGAGGCGACATCCCTCGGGACCAGGTTACCGAATGCCGGGTAACGGCGCTCAAGGTAATAGTCTCGCTTCGACTCGGGAATATCCTCCGGCCTGATCTTCTTCTGGCGAAGTTTTTCGGCATCCTCCTTGTCGAGGGGAACCCATATCCTGCCGTCGTTACGAAGGCTTTCGCTCATCAGCGTCAGCTTGGACTGGAACTCGCCATGCACAGGAATGCAGGTCGGGTGAATCTGCGTGAAACAGGGGTTGGCGAACAGGGCGCCCTTCTTGTATGCGCTCCAGGCTGGAGTGACGTTCGAGCCCATGGCGTTCGTCGAGAGGTAGAACACGTTGCCGTAACCGCCTGAAGCTATCACCACGGCATGTGCCGAATGACGTTCAATCTCACCGGTAACCAGGTTGCGAGCGATCACGCCGCGTGCGCGGCCATCGACAAGCACCACATCCAGGATGTCGCGTCGGTTGTACAACTTCACGTTGCCCTCCGCAATCTGGCGGCTCAGGGCGCTGTAGGCTCCGATGAGCAACTGCTGACCTGTCTGGCCACGAGCATAGAATGTCCTCGACACCTGGGTGCCGCCGAACGAGCGATTGGCCAGCAGGCCGCCATACTCGCGGGCAAAAGGAACTCCCTGCGCGACGCAGAGGTCGATGATCTCCGGGCTTATCGAGGCCAGCCGGTATACGTTCGACTCGCGTGCCCGGTAATCGCCACCCTTGATCGTGTCGTAGAACAGACGGTAAACGTTGTCACCATCGTTCTGGTAGTTCTTGGCTGCGTTGATGCCGCCCTGGGCTGCGATGCTGTGGGCGCGACGCGGCGTATCCTGGTAACAGAACGCCTTGACGTTATAGCCAAGCTGGCCGAGGGTGGCGGCGGCGGAAGCTCCGGCAAGGCCGGTGCCGACCACGATGATATCGAGTTTGCGCTTGTTGTTCGGATTGACCAGTTTGCACCCGGCCTTATAGGATGCCCATTGCTCGGCCAGGGGCACCTTGGGTGCCCCTGCGTTCAGGTTAATCATGTACGGTGGATGTTTGCGATAACGTTCATGGAGATCGGAATGCGGTGCCGTGGCATTACCTGAAAAGAATGAACCAGAAAGGAATGACCATGAATCCACTGGCGACAATGATGGCATACAGGATGCTTGCCACCTTGATGGTCCCGATGTACTTGTTGTGGTTCATGCCAATGGTCTGGAACGCTGCCTGGACTGCATGGTTCAGGTGAAATCCGAGAAAAATGAAACTGACCAGATAAACCGCTGAATACCCCTTGTCGGAAAACAGAAGAATCGACCTCCTGTAAAAATCGTGACGTTCGACGCCTGCGGGAGGAGCGACCAGCCCGAGCTTCACGAAATAGAAATCGATGAAATGGAGGACAAGGAAGATAAAAACGATGATGCCGCTGTGGAACATGTACCTGGAGAGGGGGGAGGTTTCGCTCATGCTCTTGTGCTGATAGCGCACCGGCCTTGATGCCCGGTTGCGGAAGCTGACGGCGACCCCGATAAACATGTGGACGAGAAGTCCTCCGAAAAGGACCACCTCGAAAATTTTGATTACCTGGTTGGTAGCCATGAACCCGGCTGCTGCCGTGAACGATTGCCCGCCGTCATTGGCGAGAAGCAACAGGTTGATTCCGAGATGAACCAGAAGAAACATAACCAGAAATAATCCGGCGAGCGCCATGATCACCTTGCTGGTTATGGAAGAAAGTCGAGTACGCGAAGAGCTGTCCATAATCCTGATGGTTTCGATAGGAAAGAACAGTGTACGCGAAGGTAAAAAAGTTGACGCAAAAGTAACGTCTCTTTTCGATAAATGCAAAAGATTTCGAAAACCTTGAGGGGGTAGGGCTATCGAGAGACTGGAACCAGCGCAACGGCCCTGACTGGGCTGGCATCTGCGCCTTCTACAGGAAGTGGAAGTACGGAAAGGAAAAATCCGGTCTCCGGAAGGGAGGAGAAATTTGTCAGGTTTTCGATCAGGAGGACTCCTGCGCCGAGCAGTTGCCGGTGGACAGGATAGTGCGCGGAATCGCTGAGGTCAAACGAAGGCGCATCTGCTCCGATGCCCTTGATGCTGAACCCTGAAATCCATGAAGCCGCTTCTTGGGCGAGGACAGGATAGCCGCTATTATACCCCTCGTGGCCCCAGAACCTCGACCATCCGGTGTGCAGCAGAATAAAATCACACTCCGAAATCAGGGGGCCGAAGCATTTCAGGGCTTCAAGAGGAACGATGCTGCCAGCTGCGTCACGGAGATCGATGAGCATGCCCTTCCCGTAAAACTGCCCGATGTCGATCCTGTCAAGGGAGTCCCCCCCTTCGATGATGTGGGACGGAGCATCGAGATGGGTGCCTGTATGCGACGAGAGCCGAATCGACTGCTCGGCGAATCCGTCCCGCCCGATCGAACAGAGTGGAGCGAATTCCGGTTGCGGCGTACCCGGCCAGACGGGCATATCTGCTTTTATGGCATGACTCAGGTCGACGATATGCATAGGTTCCCTTTTGCGCGGCAATTCAGCAGGCCTGAAACAGGATCAGATCGAAATGATTGGAAAATCGGATTTTTCACGCTCACCCTTATTGTCGATCCAGGAGATGGTGAGCGTATCGCCGACCTTCCCGCCCTCGAATTCGAAAGAAAGAAACGGGTCACGGGAAACCCCGGGACCGAATTCAGCGTGGAAAACATCATCCCCTTTGTGCGATGCCGTAACCTCTTTGATGAAATGAGCAGGAACGAGATTACCGCCCAGATCCTTTCTGCGGCCGGTTTCCATGGGATGCGGTATGAGCAGTTTCACCGAAACGACCTCACCGGACGCGACAGCCTTTACTTTCATGATCAAGTGATTGGTTTGAAATATACGACAGCCTCAACCGCAACCGCCGACGCTCACGACGACCATTCGCGATGCCCGGTAAAGCCGCTCCCCTGCTTTTGCGATCACGACAACCTTTCCGGTTTCTGCCACCTTGATCCGCAATGAGATGTTCGGGCGCATGCGAGGAAGGAGATCGAAAGAGGCGACCAATGGAGAAAAATTCTTCTCCGAAAAAAAGCTGATGCTGGTTATGCCCTGGATAGTCGATGCTACTGACACCGGCACGAACAGTCCGTCTTCGGCAACCAGAGGAGCCGTAAGCTCAATAGCCGACGAATCTTCGATCGGCAACGACCCGTACTTCTCCCTTACCGCATCCTCCATGCTGGCAGCCCCGAACGCCCCGGCGTTCCACTTCGCGAGAAGTCGTTCAGGCAATAGCGACACTACGGGAAACGATACGATCGCCCCGCCAAGGAATCTGATGAATTGTCGACGGGAAATACCCATGGGCTCTCCTCAAAAAAAGTGTTTCAAATAACACGACTTCGCATGGACGACGGTCTGCCTCACAGGATCGGGAACCCTCGTGGGCATGCCGACGGAGCGCTCAGTGCAGTAATGAATAGCTGATCACCAGCGCATTCGAGTTGATCCCCATGTTCGGCTGGCTTGTCCCGGCATTGGATAGATGGCGGAACCGGTATCCCATGGTCATCGCGCTTGTGCCGCTGACGGCCACCTGGGCGCCGAGACCGAACTGGTTCAGGAAATTGAACCCGCCGCTGCCCTGCTCCCGGGTGTCGTTGCTCAGATACATAGGCCCGGTACCGATTTCAGAGACCAGCTTTACCGATGGAGATACGGGATGCTTGTAGCGGAAAAAAACATTGAGCCCCGTCTCGACACCTGAATCCGGTTTGGTAACCGGATTGAAAAACGGCTCGAGCGCAAACTGAAGGGTTCCTTTTCTGCCCTTCATCCCCAGAACGGAGTTGATGTCGAACCCGAACCGCGCATACACCGGCACCGCCTCGAACGAAGCTCTGGAGTGCTTGAGGTGGCCCCATGCATACCCTGTTCCAACAGCAAACTCATCAAAATGGACGCCCTCAGGTTTTCCGTTCGTACCGGAGGGTTCTCCCGCATGCAATTCAAGAGGCATCAACAGCGCCCCAAGCAATAAAAGTATTAACGGGCGAAGCTTTTTCGTTCTCATTGGAAAAAGGGATTTATCGTTGTCAATAAATAGTATCGAACCGTGTGCCTCGCAGCGAACCTATACCATGCCGGAGGCCTCAGAAACCTGGATACGCCCTGAAATGAATTCGACTGAAGCCTTTATGGCCTCTTTGCGCTCACAGTCACAGAAGATCTGGTGATCCGTTTTGTCCAGCCAGAGTATGGCTTTTTTATCCGTCGGCGTCGAAATGCCGTGCAATACGATATCGGCGCTTTCAGGCAGGACGATACTTTCGTTCCTGGCGTGCAGTATAAGCGTGGGCGCGACAATGCTCGCCATGAGCTGGCGCGTTTCGCTCACCAGATCGAAAAACGACATGATGGCTGCGGTCGGGGCCCATTCATAATGTTTAGGCATAACCGAGTTGCGGGGATCGGCGAAACGCGTCGTCAGATCCCAGCGATCCACCAGGCGACTGACGACCGGCGCCAGAAAGTGCAGCGGCCTGCCCGGTGCGAGTAGAGAAGCCAGTTTGAGCGGAGGGGTTGCAAGAATGATCGAATCGACCATCTCCGGATGCCGGGCTGCCAACTGCAACGCCAGAAGGGCGCCCATGCTGTGGCCGATCACCACGACCTTGCCGGCCTGTCCTGTCGTGCTTTTGAGGATGCTCTCGGCATCGTCCAGCCAATCCTGCCAGGTCACTCCTCGAAGCTGGTCGGGCGATGGGGTACCGTGGCCACGCAGCAACGGCGCAACGACATTCAGGCCGAATCGGTCGAGAGGCGAGAAAAGCTCCCGTATACTTTCAAGGTTCGCCGTAAAACCATGAAGGATCAGCACACCAGACAGTTTCCTGTTTCCGTTTTCGTTCACCAGCTTTTCGTCGTTCAGAATATTGCCATTATTGCATATAAACGTACGCAACTGCCATTACGTCAGCTTGAGCAAATCGCGACTTTAAATATACAAGGGTCTCAGGAATATTCTGACGAATTGGCTATTTTTTCGGAGACCGACGAGGCGCAGAAATATCGTATCTACTGAAAACAAGCTGACGCCTGATGACTATATGACAGAAGTAACCGATTACCAGAGTTGCCCACTACCAATGACCATGCACAAACGGATTTCGGTACTTTTCATCTTCCTGCTCCTCGCACTCGGAGCCTGCTCAACCACAAGAGAAACATTCACTCCGCGCGATACCAGAGGCATCTCGCCCGAAGAGGCCTACCGGCTCGGAAAGATCAAAAACGACCCCTACCTCATTGCAGGACGACTCTATGTGCCGATGAGCTTTGATCAGGCCTACTCCTATGAAGAGACAGGAGTTGCCTCATGGTACGGCCAGGAGACCCTTGACCAGCATAACGGACAGCCTACCGCCTACGGGGAAACCTTCGACCCGGACCTGCCCAGCGCAGCACACAAATACCTTCCCCTGCCCATGATCGTAAGGGTCACCAACCTCGAAACCAACGCATCAATCATCGTAAGGGTCAACGATCGCGGCCCCTTCGTCGACAACCGCGTCATCGACCTGAGCGCCGAAGCCGCAAAACGCCTGGGATTCTACGAAAAGGGAACCGCGAGGGTGAAGATCGAGTCGGTGTACCGGTGAAGAATGAACTGATGAAGGATTGAATGCGGCATACTGCCAACGCATAACTCTCAACCCTTTCCACAGCATTGCTTGTATTTCTTGCCGCTACCGCAAGGGCATGGCTCGTTACGGCCCGGCACTCCTGAGGTGCGGCTCCTCAAACGGTCGATTTCACGTTCGTGATAAGGTATCCAGAACTCCCTGATACTCAGAACCGCGTCGGGCACTGAAGACCAGAACTCATATTCTTTCTCCTCATCGATCTGGAGCTCGTCCCGAAACATTCCGCCGGCAATCGAAATAACCGTCGTAGAAGATGCTTCCGATTTATCCCTGAAAAGCGGCTCCCAGGAGCGCTCTCTCATGGTGATTCCCATTATGAAACCGATGCACCACAAGCGCGTAGCCCTGCGTCTCGCAACATCATCCTCATAATCAATCATGTCCGGCAACGGCTCGTACTCGTCCGGCTCCTCTGCGAGCTGGTAAACGATGACGTTCATCAACTGCATGATGATCCCGATTATCCTGCTTGCCTGCTTTGTCGACTGAAATTGAGGGGAGCCGCCATTTTCAGAGGTATCCCAGACCAAGGGCAACCACTCGCTTGGCATCAGGATGTCCGGGCCGACGATGATTGCCGTCAGGAATCCGTCGAGCGTTTCCAGCTCCATCGGGTGTTCCAACCCCGATTCGAAAAGCAGAAACGTTTCAAGCAAGTCAAGGTCTTTGCCGGTAATTCCGTCGTCAGACGGGTAATCAACAATGCTTTTCATCATGAAATGTTAAAGTTCAACAATACACGGATCGCCTCGGAAGACACGACTCAGTAATATTGCCTGATATATCCATACGCCTTGTCGAACAGTTCCTGATCCTTGACCTGATACTTTACGTAAATCACTTTGCGCAAAGCCTTCTGGACATCGCGCTCTCCGGATTTGGTGTTCTGCCAGCCGGGAAAGCGAACCAATCGCACGATTTCGTCGATGTCAGTGACGATCCGTTCGATCACCACTGGCGTATTGCCACTCTTCACCTCAGCAAACAGTTCGGTCAGGGCCGCTTTTGCCTTTGACTGTTCATCAACAGGAGCCACCTGCTTCTCCGCCTGAACGACCTCCCTTGCCAGTGTCAACAGCTCCTTAAGAAAATCAAGGCTGTGGAGCAGACCCTGCTCATGCCGTTCCTTCAATTTTTCAAGTCGCTCACCCAAAGCAACAAACTGTGGATTGTCCTTGTGTTTGCGTAAACGGGCAATAAGCTTGATCTCGATCTCTTTGGATTTTTTGCGCGGATCCCTGGCTTTGAGCAAACCTTCGAGCACCTCGGCATCCATCACCAGGGTATCCAGATCATCACGAACGGTTTCCAGATGCACGTTCTCATGTACCAGCTCGACGGTCTTGGCCCCCAAGGCATGCCAGAGCAGTTTCCCGTTGCCACTCGGCGGCCTCACCGACTCATAGACCTGTGAGAGCCACGTGTAATCGGTTTCATAGAGCCTGAGGCATGTATCGGGCGAAAGCGCCTCCCACAAGCGGGAAAGTATCGAGTATTCCGCCGCGAACCTGTCCCTCGTTTCGTTATTCGGCAGGCAGTCCTGAGCAGCGATCAATCCTTCATATCCTCCGACAGTGCGATCAACACCAGGGAAAAACGCCAGGCATTTTACCATCATGCCGGGCATCTCCTTTTTCAGACCATCCAGGTTTGTGATGACCTTCTGCACCGCTTTTTCATCGAAATCGAGCGCCGTTGCCACATCGTCGAAAATGCCCAGATAGTCCACAATCAGTCCATGCGTCTTGGCGGGATAAACGCGATTGGTACGACAGATGGCCTGGAGCAGGCTGTGGTCCTTCATCGGTTTGTCGAGGTACATCACCTGCAATATTGGTGCATCAAAACCGGTCAGCAGCTTTGAGGTGACGATCAGGAACTTGAGTGGATCGTTCTGGTCCCGGAACCGGTCAAGAAGCTTCTCTTCCGCATCCTTGCTCAACTTCCACTCAGCATACACGTCTGACTTGCCCCCCTGTGTATGCATCACAATTGCGCTGGCTTCAGGTCCAACCAGATCATCTAAAGCCTTTTTGTACAGAACGCAGCACTCCCGATCGAACGCAACCACCTGGGCCTTGAAGCCGTTTGGTTCAACCTTCTCGTGGTAGTGCCTGACAATGTGCTGGCATATCGCATTGACCCGAACCGGAGCCTTGATCAGCACCGCCATTTTGGCTGCCCGCTTTGCCAGATCGTCACGATCCTCCTCACTCAACTGATCAGTCATCTGTGAATAGGCCTCATCAATAGCAGCCTTGTCAATCTTCAACCGCACATCCACCGCCTCGAAATGCAACGGCAGAGTTGCCTTGTCCCGAATCGACTCCTGAAACGAGTAGCGGCTCATGTAGCCCTGCTCGTCCTCGTCCGCACCGAAGGCCCAAAAGGTGTTGCGATCCCGTTTATTGATCGGGGTACCCGTCAGTCCGAAGAGAAAAGCGTTCGGCAGCGCATCACGCATTTTACGACCCAGATCCCCCTCCTGGGTACGGTGCGCCTCGTCCACCATCACGATGATATTCGAGCGATCATTCAGGCGACCATCCGCTTCGGCGAATTTGTAAATGGTGGTGATGATGATCTTGCGGGTATCCGCCGCAAGCAGGCTTTGCAGCTCCTGCCGATTCGACGCGCCGATCATGTTCGGGATGTCGGCGGCATTGAAGGTGGCGGTGATCTGTGTGTCTAAGTCGATACGGTCCACAACGATCATCACCGTTGGGTTGCCCAGCTTGCCATGCATCCGCAACTTCTGCGCTGCGAACACCATCAGCAGAGACTTTCCGGAACCCTGGAAATGCCAGATCAACCCCTTCTTCGGATAACCTTTGACCACACGGGCCACCATCAGATTGACCGCCTCGTACTGCTGGTAACGGCTGATAATCTTGATGCGGCGATGCTTCTTGTCGGTGGCAAACAGAGTAAAATTCTGCAGAATATCCAGCACCACCTGGGGACGCAGCATGGAACGAAGAGAACTCCGTACGCCGGCCAATGAACCTTCGTTCCGGTCTTCACCTTCATACCACGGCCCCCAGATATCTATCGGCATGCGCACCGAACCGTAGCGATAGCACTTCCCTTCAGTGGCGAATGAAAAAACGTTGGACACAAACATCTGCGGCACGCTCTTTTCGTAGCCATTATGGATGTCGCTTGCTGCATCCACCCAGGTGACCGCCGGACGTACCGGAGTCTTGGCTTCGCCTATCACCAGAGGAATACCGTTGACCAACAGCAGAATATCAAATCGGCGCCCTCCCTCCTTGACCGGATAGACCCACTGGCTTGTCACCACATAATCGTTGTTGCCCAGATCATCGAAATCGATCAACCGTACCGAAGCGTGCTCACCGTTCTCCCCGAATGGCATCGACTTTTCCCCACGCAGCCATTCGGCAAACATTTCGTTGGCCCGCACCAGACCTTCGCTCTGGACCGAAAGTGGTATGGCCCGCAGCCGGTAGAGCACCTCGTCTGCACGGTCAGGCTGTTCCTTGATTTCAGGGTTCAGACGGATCAGAGCCTCACGCGCCATGGATTCCACAAGCACATCTGAGTACTGCCGCGGCAGCTCCTCGGCATTCACAAAGCGCCATCCTTTGACCTCGCTTCCATAGCTGGCGTGTTCGTCGGAGACAATGTTCACCGACACACTGCCAGCGAGAGTATCGAGGACCATCTGTACGATGGTGTTTTCTTCGTTGAAAAGGATCATCATGTTGTCTCCCACGGCACATCAAGTTCACTTAATCGTAATTTAAATTCCGCCCATCGCTTTATATCTACATCCTTCACGAAAGCTACTAGCCCGGACAAATGGTTGTAGAAACCATAAGCTGAATAAAAATTCTCGTGCTTAGCCGTATTGACCAAGCCGTATTTATTAGCTGCGTACAAGAGCCGATCAATACGCATATATGTTTCTTTCGATAAGCGGGGTGAATCACCGTCAACGAGCAATCCTAGTACAAGTTTTTTTGAGCCTGGACCGGCGATGCGAGTTTTCTTTTCATTTTCTAGAAACCGGGCTTTGCGAATGCGATGAACGATGGCACGGTGAATATCCCCTCTACTCATCTTAGAGGGCAGGTCATACGCGGATATGGAGATATCGTCCGCATAACGGGTATAGACAAATCCGAGTTGAAAGGCGTATTCATGGAGAGATTCATCTAAGTGGCGAGCGGCAAGATTGCTAAGCATAGGGCTGGATGGCGCGCCCTGAGGGAGAACACCAGTCCTTTGACTGTGCAAATATGGCTTAAATTTCAGGTACCCAGAAAAGGCATCATCTAATAGTTCAACATTATCAAAATTTGGCTTTTCAGAGTAGGAAGCTCTTAAGTATCTTTTGAAAGAAATGGGCAATCTTGTGGTCGTGCAAAGGCGAGCAATTTCAAATGACAAGAGTTTTCTGTAGCCAAGACCATTAAATATTCTATAGACATCAACTTCACTAATTTCGTAAAAGAAATCTTTGAGGTCGTATTGAAATAGCCATCTTGCACCACAATGTTGACTCGCACACTGACGGATACCTCCTGAGGAATGAAATGCGAAAGCTGCCGGATGGGGTTTAACCCCGCATAGAATTTCCTTGTGTAAATATTGCTGAACTCTGAATAATTCAGGAGTAACCGCATGGATGAAACGCCGTCCACCCGATCGCTTAGCAACTGCATACATCCGATAGTTAGCGCTCTCTCTTTGACGGTTCACGGTCTCGTGCAAGATTTCCGTTTCAACTCCTACGATCTTGGCAAGATGTCCAAGCGTAAAAATGACTGGAAGACCGGAGCTCCTCAATTGGGCCGCATAGTCCCGTAGACTAGCTGCGGTCTGCATGTCACGCTGATTTTTGGCGTTCTCATAAAGGTGATGTACTGACCAGGCATCCATTCACTTCTCCTTCAAGCCGATGGTGCCTGAAGCGTCTCCGTCCGCACGAGCAGACGAAGGTGGCGAGATGGAGACGCTTGAGGGCGGCAAAGCCGCCTTTGCGTCAGTTTTTTCCAGAGATATCTGTCCGATATCCCCATCCTCAAACAGCGAACTGCCATTGGATTCTGTCTGAACCCCGTTACCAGAGCCAGACGGCTGAACGATTGCCCGGCCTGCACACCATTTAGTTGGAATATACAGAGAATGGTCATATATGGCCGACGAATTCAACTCCTTTTGTTGACGTATAAATTCTTGCCCAGCCTTAGAGAGGGAGCACTTGTCAGTGATTAAGCCAGCTGAATAAAGCCGTGTAGTCACCGATTGAATAACTGCATTATCAAGTCCTGTAACAAATACTACAGATGATTTCTTGCGAATCCCTCTCTTGTAACACTGAAGAACCTGAATTAATTGTGGAGATAATGAAAGCTCTTTTCTGTATACAAAACTTAATTGATCTGCGCTGGTTTCGAGAAGTGTTGTTGTCCACTCAGGGAACACGCGTCGAGGAAACAATGGTTTCCAGTATTCGTTTTCAAACCATAAAGGGCCAGGGATGTTATTGGGAATACTATGATAAAAGACAATACTTGCCATAGTCCCCTTATATCCTTTACGACGACAATTAGGTATAACCTTTACTGAATTGCAAGTATTTATTATTTGTTCAGAATATTTGCCCCATCTTTGAGCAAGATTATTGCTATTAAAACAATATTGAGATAAAAATGTAATTTTACTGTCTTTTGGATGTTTACGACAATGATGATTTGACCCGGGTATTGCATTTAAAATCACGCATTCCGAATCTTGAAATCTTGAGTATGATAATATTTTGATCCTGATGTTACCAAAGCTCCATCGACTTCTGATTGTTTTTTGGGAAAAGAACTTAATTGCATACTCTGCAGACCGATCACCACTACCAATAGAGTCGTCAATGAATATCGCGCAGAATTTTTTCAGTTTTTTAATTTCAAAAATTGAAGGGTGATTGAAAAACTGACCGCTTTGGTTCTTAATAAAATTTGCGACGACAGATTGGACGAGATCTTCACTGCCCATTGCCTCACCAGGCCTATCAATTATTTCACCATTAGCATCCCACAGTGATTTGATGCTGTCGTCTGTTTTACACACACTATAAATGCCATAAATATTACTTGAATCTAAAGAATTAAGTTGCCTAATCAACCACTGAGAATATTCATCCCGAGAAACGAAAATCAAATTCAAGAGCATATTATACGCACCAGCCTGATGATCAGCTTTGAATTGTTTAAGCCATGATTGTATTTCTGCACTTGACTCAATCATTTCCGGCGTAAGTCTTTTCATATACCATCCTCCGTACAACGAGGATTTGCAAATATAACTGATGACTGCATATTAGGAAGTAATAACACACAAATGCTTTGAGTTGCTGTGATAAGATCTTCAAAGTAACTGGCGTGCTCGATAATTTTTTCTCCTTTAATCATAGAGGGATCCCATAAGAATATCTCCAAGTTCATGCTTGACATTTTGCAGGCACTTTATATGGTGCTTAATTTCTTCAATCCGAATATTGATTTCCCCAATTAAGACTAATATCTCATCCTGTTTTTGCAAGCTTGGCACCGGTATGGAAAAACCTTTGATCATTCCTACATTAATATTTGCCTGAGCAGCTCCATGGGCCAATGCCCGAATATTTTTGTATTCTTTTAATAGATAGTAGTAAACGTACCGAGAACGGAGCTTATCCTTTTTTGAAACAATTGCTGCACAGGCTTGATTGATAGCCGCATCTATAACAGTAAAACCAGCTCTACCTCTTGTTGGACCCTGTCCATACATCGCCACTAAAGCTGTATTTTTAGGAACCATTTTTGCTGCGGATTTTGTAACAGCCAAAGGAGTAATTTTTTCTTCAGTATCATTTATGTCGTAATAATTAACTTCTCCTGTCTTTATCCAAGGAATCCTCCCTCCGTCCCAGAAGAATGTATTTTTTCTCGACGGCGTCCCACCAGAATACACTTCAGCCACCTCATAGATTTTGCAAATCGAGTCGTTTTTCTCATTATTCTCTGCAGTATTGCTGACGATGTCACACGAGTAAAACTCTTGTAAAGAAGTATTACGAAAATCGATTTGTTGCCCCAACACAACTTTCCAATTTTCAAGCGCCTCATCCGCAGCCCACAGAATCTCAGCAATGCGCTTCTGTTCCTCAATCGGCGGCAAAGGAAATTCCTGATCTTTAAGCGTAGTCCAATTGATCGTTGGAGAAAGTGATCCTACCGATATCTCAATGGCTCGCATCATAAACATTTCCGACTTAAGAAAAAACGGTAACAACTCCTGCAGAATCATCTTGGGCTTTGCCCTTACTACCAAGGCATGAGCCGAGCAAATACCATCGAACTCCGCTACAGCAAGCTTACGCTGATACGCGCGTCGTCGTCCGAAAATCACATCACCTTTCTTAAAGGCCAGTTTTTGCCCTGTAACATCGGAGGGATGACCCCATTGGCGTAGGTGAATTGTGCCGGGATCGAGATGCTCCAACCCAACATAAACGTCAGTCTTGGCATCGGCGGGGTTCACTCGCACTGCAACATTCTGAACAATGTCGCCGAACTTGACCATCTTCCAGCCGTGATTGAGAGAACTCATATATTACCTCCAGAGTGAATTACTCTCAGAGTTCTATCTACGTAAACCTTGAGCTCTCTAGGTTCCGGTTCATCGGCAGTCTCGCCAACGGCCCCATGATGAAAACGTTGGCTATAAGTGTTTATGTTACTGAGTTCATCAACCAAATTCTGGCAATGCCTAAGTGGATCTACGTTTTGAGCTTCTCGTATCTTTCGTATCATATCTCCCAACCAATCGTTTTCCACCCAACTTTTTGGAAACTTAAGCCGAAGATATTCTTCAAGTATCACTCGAAGCGTGTCGGCAACTTCTTTAAGATGTTGTAGGTGTTCACTGGGGTTATCTGTGAAACTGCATAGACGATGATAGTTTTTCTCATACGCCTGGCTAGGGAGAAGAGGCAACAACTGAGCGTCAAGCGTTGCTGGATCTGTTAGTGGTTATAGAATAAATGTCTTTGTCGATGTACCGGGACGTTTCTCTACTGCTCGTGCAAATTCAAGATCATGTGAAAACACAATGCATTGACTGGAAAGACCTGTCAAATGATGAATTCTTTCTATTGTACACTGCCTCCGACTCCGATCCTGATTGTGGTATGGATCATCAAACACAACGACTGCGTTTGATACATCTCCGGCAAGTTCAACACGAGCCAAAAAGTATGCAAGAGCTAACGCACTTCGATCACCACCACTCAGGGTATTGGCTAAAGATGGTTGAGAGGGTGTAGATGCTGACTCTGGGGTAGAAGAGACGCGCGTACCGTATAGTTCTATAGCAAGTTGACCCGAGGGCGACCCACCTCTAAAGTTCACACCGTCGCTAACAATTCGAAAATCAGCACTAAACAGTTCTAATAATTCGTTGATTTTAGCTCCATAGCTCTCAAAAAGTTGGTTGGACTGTGTTCGAAGTGCCTCATTGGCCCGCTGCTTCACTTGCTGGGCACTTGCCTTTTCGTCTAACGCTATATCATAAGCTCCGTAAGCACTTATTACCTCAGGTATATATCGTTGTTTACAGGCTTTCAAAGTTGCAAGCCTATTCTGCAAAGGGACTAAGTCAATCGTCCCTGAATTTTCCTGATAACGTCTAAGAGCCGCATTTACATCAGAAAGACTCTCGTTATATTCCTCTAACTCCACCGCTATTTCTCTCCATGCATTTATTGCTAATGTTTCGTCTTCTGAAAGGTTTATTGAAGACATCGGGCTTTCCTGCTTACGCGTCAATGCTGCCAACATCGCTTGACAAGCATGATCTAATGCAGCCACAATGTTCTCGGTCTCTCTGATTCGAGGCAATTCAAAAGTATAGCCTGCCGCATCTTGCCACCAAACTTGTTCTGTTCCATGAGCGATAAGAGTCTGGCGAAGTTGATTTTGCGCTGACTCACCAAATGTAGCATTTACGTTGCGGATCGTATCCCCGTGCAGTATCTGATAACTCTGCAAAGCGCCAGAGAAAAAGGCTTGATAGGCCTCCAAAATTTCCAGCCCATGCGTCTCTTGCCCACAATAAGGACAGAAGACTCCTAATTGTGCCTCAAACCCTTGGTTAATCCAAGAGAGTGAAAGATTGCGAGACGTCGAGTCAAGATGATCTCGAATTTTATTTTGAGCAGTATGCGCAACAGTATCAAGAGTTGAATTCAATACTGTCTCCAAGACTTTTGGAATTTCAGCTATTGGCAATACGCCAATTGGCCTGCGCGCTCGGATTGAATCCGCTTTGGCTATTGTTTGTTCCGCGGTCCTGATTTCACCAGTCACAGTTTCAATTTGACTATCAACTCCTTGTATTTGAGCCAAGGATCTAAATGGTTCTATTGTATAGCCGGCTGGAAGCAACAGTGTAAGGTTATCACGAGCACTGGTGAATGAAGCCGTTGAATTGGTTAAGCTCTGTTCAGCATTATCAACGGCTTGCTGCAAAGAAATAGCTTGATCACCAATCACAAGTCCATAAAGGTTCCGGCGCTGATCAACATTGATGTGATGACCGATAATGACGTTCTCTGAAACGAAACGATCGTCATAAATATAAATTGGAGGACAAGTACCTCGATTCAACCATATCCCTCTTTGAAACCTTACCGTTGTAGGTCCTCCTGTACCATCACACGTAATTATGATCTCTGGTTGTTCGGTTGATCCAAATCTTTGCCGCCCAATGATATAAGCCGGATTTCCTGTACCAAGTGAACGAAGTACATCACATAGCGTACTTTTCCCACAAGCGTTATTTGCATAAATAACGTTCAGCTTAGAAAAGTCTCCTTCATGACCTTGGGTTGGATTCAGCGAAGTAAACCGCCCAACCCTCTTGAGTACATTTATTCGCTTGATCATGATGCTTTTTAACTGTTTGAAATAGTGAGCCCCATATTTGTCAGTCGGTATTTCTGCATCCGACTCGTTGGTTTGTCAGGAATCGTCATTTCTATAACGCCAAGTTCCAATGCCGGCTGCAGATATGATTTGCGGAAGTGCTCTGCGTCCTTGAGGCCCATAGTATCTTGCAAAACCTGCCGATTCATATCACCTTTGAGAAACTGTAATAACCTTTTGACTTCCGGGGTGACTTCCGGGGTGACTTCCGGGGTGACTTCCGGGGTGACTTCCGAGGTGACTTCCGAGGTGACTTCCGAGGTGACTTCCGAGGTGACTTCCGAGGTGACTTCCGAGGTGACTTCCGAGGTGACTTCCGAGGTGACTTCCGAGGTGACTTCCGAGGTGACTTCCGGGGCATTAAAGGTAACGGTAACTCCAAGTTTCTTATCGGACAACCAGACGGGGTCCGGCAATCCACTCTCCTGACATTGACGGATCATGAGCACACTACCTCGACCGGCCTTTTCCATAAGCCCTCGCAAGTAGAGAACATGGGCGATGTCGGGATTGCGCAAAACGGAGATGTGGCCTTTTGCCAGGCTCTCTTCGGTGACGCCTTCCGGTAGGGAGCCGGAGTTCCATATCTCCAGGCGTCTCGGAAAAACATGAATGCTGACACCACCGGACGCCGCACTGTAGTCACGGTGTGCCAGCGCATTGATAAGTGCCTCACGAACTGCATCTTCAGGGTAGAGAGGGGAATCCTGACGCTTCGGGTTACCCTTGAGGAACCGGGATACCGTGGGAATGTTGCGAACAATGAACGAATATGCCTCCTCAAAAACAGCATGAAGCGGCCCCTCGAAGGACTTCATGTCGCTGAAGGTATCTCCTGCTTTATCCGAGTTATAACGCATTGCCCGGATTCGGGTTTGCGGTAAGCGTGCAGAGGGATATCTGGTGAACAGAACATCGCCGCCATTGGTGAGGCGGCCATATTTCGCAACCGACAAATCCTCCAACACCATCGCCGGCTGGGTAATATCGCGGAAAAATGCCCGTCGAACGCGCTGTGCATCTTCTATAGCAGACTGAACCTCCTTTAAATCGACATCTGCGTCGATGTCAGCAAATGAGAAACGACGCTCCCATCGCTCAGGCTCGACCTGGTGACGCATGACAATATCGCGAATGGTTTCCGCATCGGCTTTCTGCGTGATTTCACCTTTCCGTATGTAAATAACATCCTTGAACGCATAGGGTACGTCTCTGCCGAGAGGGACTTCGATAACAATGACCGGTTTTTGCTCAAGTTTCTGCATTTGTACAGAAACCAGCGCTTTCGGAGAAATGCCGTCATGAAAACAACGTTCCAGATGAGCTATGGCATCGAGAGAAGCATCGACACCTAATACAATTTCCCCTCGATCATCTGCACCACAAATGATATAACCGCCAGCCGCGTTCAGGAATCCGCAAACGACCCGACCCAAAGTATCGACATTGCGAATGCCGGATTTGAATTCGATTTGCTGACCTTCTCCGAGGGAAAGCATTTCCTTGATCTTTTCGGGTGTCATACTTCACCTCCTTGTTTAGGCAAAGGCGCTCCATTGGCGAAATTCTCCTTGATGAACTCCTCCACCTCCTGATAGCGAAAAAATTGCGCCCCCACGAACAGAGAACCGTCGTCAGTGGATCGAAACTTCTGAACCCAATTACCCCTTCGTTCTGCAAGAGGGACTGTCTCCGGTGATTCATGATCAATAGTGGCTTCTTCATAGAGATCGAGAATGCGTAGATCAGTAAAAACCCGGTTTTTTCCCAGGTTCAGATCTGCTCGCCCGCTCTTTCCTTTGAAACCAAGATTGTTCAACAATGTGCGCGCGAATACGACTTGCTCATGAGCCAATATCCAACGAGGTTTTCCCAACTCAATCGCTTTCAGAATCTCCTGATGCGTTATTGATTTACTTAATGGGTCGTCTGGATCCTGGCCACTACCATAAGAGGGTGTGATGATACCGAGAAAAAGGTCACATTGTTCCACGGTAGCGAGACAGTTCTCGAACGCCGTCCGATCTGAGCGCACTGGAACCGTACCCTTGTGTGACATCCACACTTCATATAGGCCATACGAAATCAGGAGCGTGTAAACGCGATCCAGTAATTCTTCGATGCCGTAAACAGTGGAGGATACCATCACCCTCAGTTTGCGATTCTCCTTTTTCATGTGGCTGTACCTCCTTGCTCTTCAAGCACTTTGAAAAGGCCATTCATCGAGTCCCTCAAAGCCATCGAACTTTCCTGCCAGTTCGCAATAACCTGTTTCAGGGTATCCTGTCTATATTCGCCGGTGTCGTCCGACACCATCATCTGCTGTTTATTCGCTGCTCGAACATAGAGCGGAATGCTCAGGTTATTGCCTTTCTCGCAGATCTCGTCATTGCTGACCACACGCGAAAAGCCATCTTCTTCGCCGAACGTCTTGTAGATATCGACAATCCGCTGGATATGGTCTTCGGTGAGGAAGCTTTGCGCTCTCTCGCGGGTGACTTCGTTTACCGCGTTGATGAAAAGCACCCTGTTTCGGCGCTCTTTCGACTTGCTCATGCGGCAGATGACGACGCATGCCTCCATGGGCGAGTTGTAAAAGAGATTTGGGCCGAGACCCAGCACACACTCCACAACATCATGGGCGACCAGCTTTTCGCGCATTGAGGACTCTTCGTTGCGAAACAGCACGCCGTGCGGAAACAGGATGGCGCAGCGTCCTGAACCGGGTTTCATGCTCTTGACAATGTGCTGCCAGAAGGCATAGTCGGCACGGCCCTGTGGCGGGGTGCCATAGAGGTTCCGCCCCCAGGGATCGGCAGCCCAGGCTTCGCGGTCCCACTTGCTTGATGGAGTAAGGCGGATTGGCCAGCACCACGTCAAACTGCATCAGGCGATCACCTTCGAGAAAGGCAGGATTGGCTAATGTGTCGCCTCGCAGAATGCGGAAGTCCTCGATGCCGTGCAGGAACAGGTTCATCCTTCCGATGGCCGAAGTGAGCAGGTTACGCTCCTGGCCGAACAGCCGGAGGTTTCGCCACTCCTTGTATTGCCGTTTCAGATGCGTGACGGATGAGAGCAGCATACCTGCCGAGCCGCAGGTCGGGTCGTAGATCGACTCGCCTGGCATGGGTTCGAGCATCTCGGTCATCAGGTTGACCACCGTGCGGTTGGTGTAGAATTCCGCTGCGGTATGACCTGAGTCATCAGCAAATTTCTTGATCAAAAATTCGTATCCGATACCCAGTTCATCCTCCGGGCAATTTGCCAGCGAAAGCGTCTGCGAACTGAAGTGCTCGATCAGCTCCCGCAGCATGTGATCGGGCAACCGCTCCTTGTTGGTCCACTGGGCATCACCAAAAACTCCGTAAAGCGTATCCGGGTTAACGCGTTCAATTTCCCGAAGGGCATCCTGGATGGCACTGCCCACATTCCTGACCTGGGTACGGGTCGTTCTCCAGTGTGCCTCTTCCGGAATCTGAAACCGATGCTGCTCGGGAAGTGCCGCATATTCCTGGTCACCGCTGGACTCTTTTAAAGCATCGGCAAGCTCTTCATCATATACGTCGCACAGGCGCTTGTAGAACAGCAAAGGAAAAATGAACTGCTTGTAATCTCCCGCATCGATAAATCCTCGCAACAGGGTGGCCGCGCCCCACAGGTAGGATTCGAGTTCCGATACTGATATGTTTCCGGCCATGAGTAAATAGTTGATTCGTTCACCCTCTCGAAACCTGACATTTCCTGCAGAAAAACCTGACGTTTCCCTGACGATTCATCTGCTTATTTCGTAACGGGTACCGCGTCCCTTGCCGATACGAACCAGCAGTGCGAATTCGACCATTGATGCAAAGTCCTGAACAGCCGTTTCCCTCGTAACATTGAATGTCTTGCAAACCCATCCACTGGTAACTGATCCGTTCAGTACAGCTTCTTTGAGAATTGCCTTTTGACGGTCAGTCAGTTTTGCCTCAACTGATGGCTTTAATGACTGAACTGCCTTTTCAGTAGTGCGGATACGATCAAGGTTATCACCAGCTCCCGGAAACGTCAGAACAACTTCACCGTCAGAGAGATTAATAACCGGCTTATCCAGACCATGATCCAGCATGGCATCTTGCATACGCATAATCCCTGTACCACGCTCCTCCATCCGGCCAAGAAAAACGAGACCTTGCGCGATATTTGGGTTCCGGGATTGTGATCGTGCATTGCCTGACCGAAGTTTTTTGAGAGTCAGGTTATCCGGGAGATTGCCCGGACTGACAATTTCAATCCTGTCCTTAAAGACATCAACAGTCACTCGACGGGCTGCATCCTCATAGTCGCGGTGCGCAAGGGCGTTGACCAGCCCTTCACGTAATGCCTCTACCGGATATTCGTCTACTTCGATTCTCTGTAAACCGACAACACGCAGGGGATGTCTTGTGTTCTTGCGAATGAAGGTTACCGTCTCGTCAATAGCTTCAGACAATGGTTTTCGAATGGTGGCATGATCGAGAGGTTTTGCTGTTCGGGTGACCCCAACGTATGCGGCAACCTGAATACGGGCGTGAGCAAAATAAATCGATGGATCTGGTGCCAGAAGCATGAGTCCTGCTGCTGTTGCATAATACTGGTTGCGCTCATCTTTCCATAAATAGCCGCGTTGCCAGAGTGAGTGCTTTACATCGTCATCGCCGATACTGTCAGAGTCTGCGTCCTCAGCATTGGCAACCAACCGGTGGGCAATGGGCATGTTGATCTCTTCCCATGGTAATACTTCCAGGCGCTGACGCTCAAAAAGCGAGGCTATGTGAATAGTCTGCAAGGCGGAAGTATTCTGATCTGATGTCGGTTCGAGATCATACGTCTCTTTAATGTGTCGGACAAGACGTTTTCTGACTGCTTCCTGCAATCCTTCGATAGTATCAAAACGCTCGTATTTGTGGCCATCCGACTTGATCTCATTGATAAACACGTCGGCTTCCGGTGACCGCGTCAAATCATTCGGCCCCTTGATGAGAATCAGTGCCGGTAATTTAAAATCCCTGGCAAAGCGATATTCATGGTGGGTTGCTGATAGTCCATCGACCGGACGTCCGTACTCTTTCCATACGATGCCTACATAAACCTGACAGGAGCGTAACAACTCAAGGTATGCTTGTGGATCGGGCCGAAGTGCCGTTGGCTCTTCTTCAAATAATACCGGCACACAATGCTGTGAAAGAAAAGGATCCGTAGAGAGCAGAATCTGCAACGCCAGCCGTTCGTCCCCAAGCTCTTTCTGGACCGAGCTGATGAAAACCCTGATCCTCATAATAGTCCCTCCCGTTTCAACAGCTCCTTCAGGCGGTCTTCAGTCGCATACGCTGAGGCCAAAGACTCCTTGAGGTTCTTCATGGCCTGCTCAACCGACATGGATTCTTCCTCGATCAACGGTTCCACGTAACGGGGTATGTTCAGGTTGTAGTCGTTCTCCCGGATTTCATCGAGCGTGACAACGCGGCAGACGCCATCGACATCCTGATACTCTTCATACCAGCGATGAATACGCTCCACATGCTCCGGCAACAATTCGTTCTGGGCTCTGCCGGTTTTGAACTCCTTCGACGCGTCGATAAAGAGCACCTTTTTTCGACGCTCTTTTGGTTTGCTGTCTCGAAAGACCAGAACACAAGGAGCAAGACCTGTGCCATAAAAGATGTTCTGCCCCAACCCGATCACTGAATCGAGGATATCCATCTCAAGCAATTTGCGGCGAATCTCACCTTCTTTGGACATGCGGAACAGCACTCCATGGGGAAGCACTACCGCCATACGACCCGTCAGGTAAGCCATGGATCTGATCATGTGCTGAACCCAGGCGAAGTCACCGGACTTTGCTGGCGGAAGTCCGGCAAAATTGCGGCCATATGGATCGTTGATCCAGACATCATCCCCCCACTTCTCCAGCGAAAATGGAGGATTGGCGATCACACAGTCAAATGTCGCAATGTTGTCCCCCGTATAGAACGCAGGCAACCGTAGCGTGTCGCCTCTCTCAATATGAAAGTCTTCAGCACCGTGGAGAAAAAGGTTCATCCGGGCGATGGCGGATGTGGTAAGGTTTTTCTCCTGACCATAGAGCTTGCCCAGCATGAGGTTCTCGTCGCCGCCATGTTCTTTGACATAATGGAGCGCCTCAAGGAGCATTCCGCCCGTCCCGCAGGCAGGATCATAAATGGACTCACCTGCTGCTGGGGCAAGGATACGAACCATCAGTGTTACAACGGAGCGAGGCGTGTAGAACTCCCCGGCTTTCTTGTTGGTCAGGTCAGCGAACTTCTTGATCAGGTACTCATAGGCCTGACCGAGAATGTCGGCCTTGCAATACTCGTTGCCAAGGTTGAACGATGAAAAATGCTCTATCAGATCCTTGAGCAGTTCATCGGAAAGGCGATCTTTGTTGGTCCATTGAGCATCACCGAAAATGCCGTATAGACTATCTGGGTTAGCCTGTTCAATGCCCCGCATCGCATTTTGAAGCGCATGACCGACATTGGAACTCCTGATACGGACATCGTCCCAATGAAAGCCCTCTGGAACCTGAAAACGATGGTTCTCAGGGAACTGCGCGAATTCAGTATCTCCTGCTGACTCTTCAAGGGCGGTAGCATACTCTTCGTCGTAAACATCGGAAATCCGCTTGAAGAAGAGCAGCGGGAAAATGTAGGTTTTGAAATCAGCCGCATCGACAGGGCCACGAAGAATATTGGCTGCCTCCCACAGATTCCCTGAGAGGGTACCGATATCCTGACCGACTGCTTTGTTGTTTTCGTTCTTTCTGCCCGCCATTCGGCTTAATGGTTATTTGTGTCATCGGCTCAAGCGCTATTGCCCGCAGCTCATAATTCCAGCCTGATACCCATCGCCCAGTCACACGGTTGACCAATGATAGACGAATAACTACCTGTATTTGAAATGTACAATTATCGATCAAAATATAACAGGTTACAGGGCCTGAGGAGAGGCGTCCTCCAGCCGTGGAGAGCACTGGAGATATGTGACAAAAACGGCCATAAGGGCACAAAAAAAGGAAGCCATATCCGGCTTCCTTTTTGAATGATCGTATGAACTGGAGACTGACGCCTACTTCTTCATGACGGCGGCGTCTTCCATGAACTTTTTCAGGCCGCTGTCGGTCAGCGGGTGGTTGGCCAGCTGTTTGATGACCGAGTAGGGAATGGTGGCGATGTCGGCACCCATCATGGCGGCTTCGACGACGTGCTGGGGATGGCGGACGCTGGCCACGATCACTTCGGTCAGGTAGCCGTAGTTGTCGTACATGGTGACGATCTGCTCGACCAGGCCCATGCCGTCGGTGCTGATGTCGTCGAGGCGACCGACGAAGGGGCTGACGTAGTTGGCGCCAGCCTTGGCTGCAAGCAGCGCCTGGTTCGGCGTGAATACGAGCGTCGCGTTGGTCCTGATACCCTGCTGTGAGAAATGCTTGATCGCCTTGAGGCCGTCAATGGTGAGCGGGCACTTGACGACCACGTTTTCGTGGATCGCGGCGAGGTCCTCGCCCTGGGCGATCATCTCTTCTGCTTTCAGGGTGGTCACTTCCGCACTGACCGGTCCGTCGACGATGTCACATATCTTGGCGATATGGGCCTTGAAGTCGCTGTAGGTGAAGTTCGCCGGATCGGTGACGATTTTGGCGATCAGCGAGGGGTTTGTCGTGACGCCGTCGAGCACGCCGAGTTCGTCGGCGGCGCGGATTTCGTCAAGACTGGCGGTATCGATGAAAAATTTCATGGTGCCTCCTCAGGCGTTGACTGTTTTGCCGTCGAGCATGGCGTTGAAGTTCTTTGCTGTCCTTCCGGCCCAGTTGCCCTTGTGATAGGCGTAACCGGCGATAAGCGGGAATGCGAGGGTCGCTTCGGCGTAGACCATCTGTTCGTAGACCGTATCGACCTTGCCCCATGAGCTGGCCTCTTTCAGCGTCGAACCGGAGAGCGCGCCGTCGCGTTCGTCGGCCACGGTGATCTGCACGGCATAGGTGTGCATCGAGACATCTTCGTAACCGAGGACCTCTGCTGCGACCACGATATCCTGCGTGAAGTTCTTCGGCACGCCGCCGCCGATCATGAAGATGCCGGTTTTGTCGTTTTCGATCTTGATTTTTGTCAACTCGCGGAAATCCTTGACCGAGTCGATCGAAACATGGTTGTCGGGGTTGTGCCACTGGTGGTGCACAAGACCGAACCCTGCCGAACAGTCGGAGAATGCGGGGCAGAAAATCGGCACGCCCTTTTCGTAGGCCTTGTAGACGATCGAATTTTTATCGTGGCCCTTCTCTTCGATGTAGCGACCCATCTCGACGATGAATTCGCGCGATGAGTAGGCGCCCGGCTTCATGGAGTTGGCAATGATGGCCGTGGTGTCGTCGCAGATGCGGAGGTCGTCTTCGTCGATGTAGGTGTCGTAGATACGGTCGATGCTCAGCTCCCTGAGTTCGGAGTCGTCTGCGAACTGGCTGCCTTTGTAGTGCTTGAAGCCGAGCGCCTCGAAAAAGTCCTGGTCGACGATGTTGGCGCCGGTCGAGACGATGGCGTCAACCATGTGGTTTTCGATCATGTCGATGATGACCTGCTTGAGTCCTGCGCTGATCAGCGATCCTGCAAGGGTGAGGATGACTGCGCAATCCTTGTCCTTCTGCATGAGGTCGACGATCGATGCGGCACGCGCAAGGTTCCTGGCCTGGAATGCCATGTCGGCCATCTGATCGACCATGGGCACAACGTTGTGTTTCTTGATTTCGATATGCCTGATAGGCTCTTTCAAAAATTCCGCTTTTTTCATCGACGTATGCATTGGTGACTCCTGTGCCGTTATTTTTGCAAATAAAAAAAGGAGAGCAAGCTGACTATATCACACACTCACATTGCCGGATGCTGCTTCCTTCCGGACCTGACATGGTTGGGCAAGAGAATGTTGTATAGGACTTACTCTCCTAAATGGGTTTGTTTTTATTGACAACGCAATTAAAAACAAGTGGACTAATATAGCTTTCCAATTACAAAAAACAAAAACAATGCTTTTAACTTTGTCGCAACTGTTATAACTTCGAAAGCAAGTAAACGATAGGCCTGAAAACACTGTCCCATCAGCGTTTTCGAGTCGATGCCATAAAATGTCGTGAGCGGTTTGGGTGCGAGTCGAACGGTGCGCAGAAACCGGAGTCCAGCGACGCAATCGAAACGCAGAACCAATTTATAGTGGCGGTTACTGACAAGCCACGAAACACGGCGATATGTCGACACAAAGAATTTTAAGCGGAATGCGGCCGACAGGCCGACTGCATCTGGGACACTATACCGGCGCACTCGAAAACTGGATCGAACAGCAGAACCTCCTTCAGCCTGACGGCACCCGCGCCTATGAGACCTGCTTCCTGATAGCCGACTACCATAACCTCACTACTTCCCTCGACACCGGAAGCATCTACGAGAACTCGCTCGACATGCTTGTCGACTGGCTTGCCGCAGGTGTCGATCCAGAGAAAAGCCCTGTCTTCAGGCAGTCCCAGGTCAAGGAGCACGCTGAGCTGTTCCTCATCTTCGCGATGTTGATCACCACATCACGTCTCGAAAGGAACCCGACCCTGAAAGAGCAGGTGCGCGACCTGAACATGGATTCACTGGTGTACGGGCATCTCGGCTATCCCGTCCTGCAGGCAGCTGATATCCTCCTGTACAAGGGGAATGTGGTCCCGGTAGGTGAAGACCAGATCCCGCATGTCGAGATCACCAGGGAGATCGCCAGGAAATTCAACACCCACTATCCTCATCCGATCCTTGGTGAGGTTTTTCCTGAACCGGCGCCGAAAATAACGAAGTTTTCACGTCTCGTCGGCCTCGACGGCAAAGCCAAGATGTCGAAGTCGCTTGGCAACACGATCCTTCTGGGCGATACACCGGAAGAGATCTGGGGAAAGATGCGCAATGCCGTGACCGATACCCAGAAGGTCAGAAGAAACGATCCTGGCCGCCCGGAAGTCTGCCTTGTGTTCAGCTACCACCAGAAATTCTCCAGCGAAGAAGAGCTCGCGTCGATCGAAGAGGGTTGCCGTTCGGGATCGTTGGGTTGCGTCGACTGCAAGAAGATGTGCGCGGCAAATATTTCTGAAGAATTGGCCCCCATGCTCGAAAAACGTCGCTATTACGAGGAACATCCGGATATGGTCCGCCAGATACTCCATGACGGTGAAGCAAAAGCCCGTCTCATCGCACGCGAAACCATGAGCGAAGTTCGGCAGGCAATGCACCTCGGGGAGGCTATCATATGAGTGTGACCAATCCTTCCGTCAACGGCAGCAAGGCATTCATTTTCGACATGGACGGAGTGCTGGTCGACAACATGAAGATGCACGCCCAGTCATGGGTCAACCTTTTCAGCGACTACGGCCTTGAGGGGCTTGACCCCGACCGTTACCTTGTCGAAACCGCCGGTATGAAGGGGCTCGACGTATTGCGCTACTTCCTTGATCCGGCAATCTCCGTCGAAGAGGCTGAGCGCCTGACGGAACTCAAGGATATCCTGTACCGTGTCATGAATCGGGAGGCGATCCTGCCGATGCCGGGGCTGGAGGTGTTTCTCGACAGCGCTTCCGAAAACGGCATCAGGCTCGGCATAGGTACCGGCGCAGGCCCGAAAAACATCGCCTATGTCCTTGATCTGATCGGAATGCAGTCAAGGTTCCAGGCCATCGTGGGGGCTCATCAGGTCAGCCACGGCAAACCTCATCCCGAAACTTTCCTTAAAGCCGCCGAACTCCTCGGTGCCGACCCGTCGTCATGCATCGTTTTCGAAGATGCCCTTCCCGGCGTGGAAGCGGCTGCAGCTGCAGGCATGAGCTGCATCGCCGTCACGACGACGAACCGTCCGGAGGCGTTTGCGGATTTCGGAAACGTCATCAGAATCATCGACGATTTTTCCGGTCTAAGGCCGGAAGAGCTGCATGCTCTTTCAGGCAGCGTCAAAACAATGTCATAACGGAAACCCGATGCGAGCATTTTTCGTCCCTTTCATCCAGGATGCGCTGCGTTCTGCAGGTATAGAGACTGACAAGGATATCCTGATCGAAAAACCGACTGAAAAGAAATTCGGTGATTTTTCAACCAACATCGCGCTGCTGCTGGCCAAGGAGCTGAAAAAGAATCCGAGGACGCTCGCAGGTGAGATCATGGAACATTTCGCCTTTCCTGAAGGTACGGTCGTAAAGACAGATGTTGCCGGTCCCGGCTTCATCAATTTCCACCTTGAACCTGCGTTCATCATGCGTACGGTCAGGGATGTCCTGAGTGAGGGCGAATCCTTCGGAAGCAACCCCGCGGGCAAGGGACAGGGCGCCATTGTAGAATATGTCAGCGCAAACCCGACCGGACCGCTGACTGTCGGACGCGGACGCGGAGGCGTGCTCGGAGACTGCATCGCCAACCTGCTCGAAACTCAGGGCTACGACGTCACCAGGGAGTACTATTTCAACGATGCCGGACGCCAGATGCAGATCCTCGCCGAGTCGGTCAGGTACCGTTACCTTGAGCAGTGCGGCATGACGGTCGATTTTCCCGAGTCGCATTACCAGGGCGATTATATCCGCAATATTGCCGAGACGCTGTTCATAGAGCATGGCGATGAGCTTGCAAAGAGCGAAAGCCTCTCCGTTTTCAAGGAGACCGCGGAGGGGATCATCTTCGACTCAATCAGGAAAACCCTTGCCAGGCTTTCGATAACCCACGACTCCTTCTTCAACGAGCACACCCTCTACAAGGCTGAAGAGGGTGGAATTTCGCCCAACCAGGCGGTCATTGAAGCTCTCGATGCAAAAGGATTCATCTCGAAATTCGATAACGCCACGTGGTTCCTGACGACGAAGCTCGGACAGGAAAAAGACAAGGTGCTCATCAAGTCATCAGGAGACCCGAGCTATCGACTTCCTGATATCGCCTACCACGTCACCAAATTCAACCGGGGCTTCTCACTGATGGTCAACGTGTTCGGCGCCGACCATATCGACGAATATCCCGACGTGAACGAAGCGCTGAAGATTCTCGGATATGATACAGGAAGAATCCGCGTGGCGATCAACCAGTTCGTCACGACGACCGTCGGCGGACAGACGATCAAAATGTCGACAAGGAAAGGCAACGCAGACCTTCTCGACGACCTTATCGACGACGTTGGGGCTGATGCTACGCGACTGTTCTTCATCATGCGCAGCAAGGACTCGCACCTCAATTTCGATATCGACCTCGCGAAAAAACAGTCCAAGGACAATCCCGTCTTCTACCTGCAATACGCCCATGCAAGGATCTGCAGCCTGATGAGAATGGCCGGCAATGAGATCGGCTTCAATGCTGATTCGGCCACCGGCGAAGGACTTGACGTTCTTGACAGCGAAGTTGAAATAGAGCTGGCCTCTGCGCTGCTCGACTATCCAGACGTCATCCAGTCATGCCTGCGATTCCTCGAACCCCAGAAAATGGTCGAGTACCTCCATGGGATTGCCGAGCTCTTCCACAAGTTCTACCAGGAGTGCCCCATCCTGAAAGCCGACCCCGCAATCCGGACGGCAAGGCTTGAGCTGTCGCTCTGCGTACGAAGGGTTCTGCGCAACGGATTCACCATCCTTGGCATTTCCGCCCCGGAATCGATGTAACCACCTGACTGTTCAGGCGCTGGCGTCGTGGTAAATCCCGCGGTCGGCGATGTATTCGGCAATCGGGGAAGGAACGAGATGGAGAACCGGAATCCCCGAGGCAATTCTCGTCCTGACGTCAGTTGCGGAGACGGGCATGTCGAAATCGTGGAATTCGGCTTGCGGAAGAGGGGCTCCTGAATCATCTCCGCCATGTTCAATGCCCGGCCTCCCGAATACCGCTATCCTGCATAGGGCTGGTATATCCTCATAAGATTTCCAGCGTGGCATCTGCCGATAACTGTCCTCCCCTGCGAGAAACACCCGTTCAGCCACAGGATAAAGCCTCTTCATGTGCCGAAGCAGTTCAACGGTATATGATGATCCGGGTTGCTCCAGCTCCCATCTGCTTACCGCGGCTATGGCGCCCGTGGCGTTGATTTCGTCTGCAAGCAGTTGCGCCATCGCTGCACGGTCTTCGTCCGGTGCATCCGATGGCGCCTTGAAAGGATTTTTGGAAACGGAAATGATCAGCAGGTCCAGATCGAGAAGATCCCGGGCATAAAGGCACAAGGCCAGATGACCGTTATGAGGAGGGTCGAACGATCCTCCAAATACCCCGAGACGCACTATTTTGCGGGTTGCCGAGAGTTTGAAAAGTTTTCAAGCACTTTTTTGTATGCGCCTTCGACCTTCTTGGTTTTATCCGGGAACAGCTGCTGGTACTGTTCAATGGCCTGTCGCGCCTCAAACCACTTGTTACGTTTTACGTTCATGTCGATTTTTCCGAGCCATGCCGGTTCGAGCCATTTAGTATCAGGATACAGAACGATGATCTGGTCATAGAAGATTACCGCCGAACGATACTTCTTGAGCTTTACATACTGCAGTGCGATCGAGTACCTGTTGTGTGCGAGTTTTTCCCTGAGCACAGGGATCGCCGCCGAGCAATAGTTTGCTGGCGACTGACGGGCAAGGTCAGCCATGGCGGCATTATACTTCGACTTGTAGGAGAAGTTGTTGGGATTGACCTTCAGCAGCTCCCTGTAGGTTTCAACGTCCGTAATCGCCTGTGAAGACTCCTGTGCAGGATACTGGTCGAGGTAGTTCTGGAACTCAGCCATGGCTTTGACCGTGTACTCCTGGTCGAGTTCATGGCCGGGCGACATCTTTTCATAAGATCTCGCAAGCTGATACTGTGCGTCTTTAGCATAGGGGGAGTCCGGCGTCTGCTGAAGGAGCCTCCGGTAGACATCCGCGGACAGGAGATATTGCCCTGAAAGAAAATAAGCATCACCAAGTGAATGGAGCACATCATCCTCGAGATCGGTAGCTCTCGTAGAAAACATCATGGGATCAAGGCGAAGTATCGCCTTGTCGTATTTCTTCTTCGCTATAAGATCGGTGGCCTCGCGGTAACGCTGCTCGACAGAAATTTCCTGCACAGGCTTTTTGGAGACCAATTTGGAAGAAGAACATGATGAAAGCAACAGCACGAGGCAGAGCAGACCGGGCACAAACGTAAGCACAGGTTTTCTCATGGCCGATAAAGACATAGACACTCCCTTGAACCGTGTGAATAAAATATTGACTTATAAACGATGGTGCCGTCGGCTTGACAACGGAACAGACCGATTACGCTTGAATATATTCGAACAGAACTGCAGGCAGGTGAGCAGCATCATAGAGAAAGGATTCTCGTCTATTTTGCCCTGTACATCAACTCCGGCTGTTCATCTGGACATTTTCCGACAACATATCGACAAAACAGGCAACTATCGACAAAAGAAAAAAGAGCATACGTTTCGATTCAGGCAACGTATGGTGGATGTTGTGGAGCTTAGGGGAGTCGAACCCCTGACCTTCTCATTGCGAACGAGACGCTCTACCAACTGAGCTAAAGCCCCGAAGCATCATTGATGATGTTACGAATTTTCAACGATGGGCACAATATAAACCTTTTCAGGTACACCAAAAAAGCCTGCAACAGTGCAGGCTTTTTGGAATATCTTCAAAAACTTGTCTCAGGCAGATTCACCTGAGAGCGATTTTCTGAGGAGCTGAAGCTGATGGCTTACGCTTCCGTCAAGAATCGTATCGCCTATTTTAACAGTAACGCCGCCAATCAGGGTTTCATCGAGCGACATGGTGGCGCGAATCTTTTTGCCGGTCCTCACTGAAAGACCGGATACCAGATCCTTTGCCTGATCTTCGCTGAGCCTGACTGCGCTTTTTACCTTTGCGTTCACGACGCCGTTCTTCTCGTCGAGCAATGTGACGAACTCACGGATGACTTCAGGAAGCAGGCCCGCACGTTTCTTGTGTGCCAGCAACTTCATGAACATCATCGTCTTTTCACCAACATCAGTCCTGAATATCTCTTCAAGAAGCCTTGATTTGGCATCACCCTTGATGAGAGGGCTTCTGAGCGCCAGAATGAGTTCACGGCTATGCACGAGCACTTCGTCTATCTTCTGTAGATCTTCAGTAACCATCTCCAGAAAATTACCCTCTACTGCCACATCGAGCAATGCCGAAGCGTATCGACGGCTTGCAATTGCACTTGACATATTTCCGGAGTTTTATCAGTTACGTGTGGCGGACATTTCCCTGATCATGTCGTTGACCACTGCTTTCTGCTTTTCAGCATCGAGGGTGGCCCTTAATATTTTTTCTGCGCCTTTAACCGCCATATCGGCAACTTCATTCCTGAGCACATCGAGAGCGCGTCGTTTTTCCTGCTCGATCTCATCTTTTGCGGAAGCGATCATTTTCAGCGATTCGGCCTGCGCTTTTTCAGTAAGCTCGGTACGAACCTTATCTGCATATTCACGACCTTCCCTGATGATTTTTTCAGCTTCTGCATCGGCCTTGGCCAGCAGTTCCCTGTTTTTCTTCAGAATTGACTCAGACTCGTCTTTTGCCGCATGAGCACGGTCAATCGCCGACTGGATTCCTTTTTCCCGCTCTTCGAGCATCGAAACGATAGGGCCCCATGCGATCTTCCTCAGAATAACCAGAACGATGAAAAACGTGATCGCTGTCCAGAAGATGAGTCCTGGATTCGGATCGAGGAGGCTGCCGCTGAGAAGAATAATCCCTGACGTTAACATGAACTCTGTTCTTTAACAGATTGATGAAATCCGCCTGCAACCGATTTTAAGGGGGCTGCAGGCGGGTTAAGCTATGGCGATCCTGTATTACTTCAAAGCAAGAAGCACACAGATAACCTCACCGAACAGCGCGACGCCTTCGATAAGAGCAGCTGCGATGATCATCGTGGTACGGATATCCGAAGTGGCTTCAGGCTGACGGGCCGTGCCTTCTGCTGCGGAAGCCGCGATGTTTCCGATACCAAGACCTGCACCGATAACTGCCAGACCGGCGCCGAGACCGGCACCTAAATAACCCAAACCTTCCATCTTTGAATTGCCTCCGTTTATGTTTGTATAATGCGAATGCTACACGTCGTAGCTGTTCTGAAAAAAGTCTATAAACCTAAAGATACTATTTCTTTTTCAAAAGATCAGCGCAGCACTGTAATCAGTGATGCGAAGATTCGACTGCATGTTCATCATGATCCTCATGCGCTGTAGCCAGACCGATAAAGAGAGCCGACAGCATCGTAAAGACAAACGCCTGCAGGAATGCGACGAAAAGCTCAAGCAGGTAGATGAAGATTGCGAACGGCACTGAAACTGCCGCGGCGACGATGTAGCTCTTCAGGATGAAGCTGATGAAAATAAGGCTGAGAATGATGATGTGACCGGCCGTCATGTTGGCGAAAAGTCGGATGGTCAGCGCGAAAGGTTTCGTAAACTGGCCGATGATTTCGATCGGTATCATGATGATCCAGAGCGACCAGTGGGTTCCTGCCGTCAGGTGCTGCGCGTATCCCTTGACGCCGAGCTCCTTGAAAGATGCCGCCTGTGTGATCACGAAAGTGAATGCCGCAAGCGTGAGCGTAACGTTGATGTTACCGGTCGCCGTTGCACCGTAAGGGATGAGGCCGAGCAGGTTACAGACCAGGATGAAAAAGAATACCGTAAGCAGATATGGCACATGCTTCTCATAACCATGACCGATGTTCGATTTGGCCACATCGTTCCTGATGAAATCGACGAGCGCCTCAATGACGTTGGCAATACCCTTTGGCGCCTGCTTCGCCGACAGCTTCTTTACGCTCGCCCCTGCAGTGCCCGCTACGATGAGAAGCACCAACGAGGCCAGCCATATCATGACGACATGCTTGGTGATCGAGATGTCAAGAGTGCCGAGCTGGAGATGGGGAAGTTCGATTTCGCCGAAAGGTTCAAAAGCGAAAACATTGCTGTCGCGAACATGGTGCATGATGACGTCGCCGGCTTTTTCCTCATGCTCCCCAGCAGGTTCGGCAGTCGCGGCGGCGGCTTCAACGGCAGGCGCGGCTCCAGGAGCAGCGACAGGCGCTTCAACAGCGGCGGCGGCATGCACGGTAGGTTGGGCCCCTTCAGTTCCGGTAACAGCAAACACATGGCTGTTCAGGCTTAGAAGGACAGGCACGACCAGTGCCAGAATTCTCGATATCGATGTAACTCGCATAGACTGATTATTCGATTATCCGTTTCTCGCAGCGTTTTTCTTCAGTTGGTTCTTCTTCTGATAGCCAAGAATCTCGACGATCAGGTAAATGCAGTAAAAGGAGATGAACGACACCACAAAATCGATGGATTTCACCATTCCCAGGAGATTAACCACCAGGACGATTGCCATGATCACCAGCAGCCTCAAGGTAAGACCGCCAAAAACGACCAGGGTAAAAATCCGGGACTCCTTGTCAAATGCATACTCAAAGAGCAGGTATCCTATCAGGGCATTGAGCGCAACCATTACCCACGCCGTGAAAACAGATGAAAGGTCAATCGGGAATCTGGTGTAACCCCAGTAAATGACCCCCCATAAAATGACGGACAAGATAAATAACTTTAATAGAAAATCAAATACAGGCTTCATATCTCTCAGCTCTTTTCGTGATTTCAGATAATTTATGGTTTGCTGTCGCTCTCCCGGTTCGCCTTCTTCACTATTTTTGCAAGGACAAGTGCCATTCCGAGCATGCCGACTAGGACGCCGGCCAGCAATAGCAGCGGCGAGGTTCCGAACCTGATGTCCCCCCAGTATCCCAGAAAAACAAAGAAAGCAAAGCTGACCGCGATCTGCAGGCCGATGCCGAGATAATCGGATATCGCCCTCGTCGAACGGCCGAACTTGTCAACGTATTTTTCTTTTTTGCCGTCGTTATCGTCCATGACCGCTCTCCTTGCAATGGTCAGCGACTGCATGGCCGCTGGTATGGAACCACAGGGCCGTCACAATCCGCCCGATTCTTCGAACGCCTTAAGGTAAACATTCCATGTCGATTCGATAAGGGTGTCTAGCCCGCTGTATTTCGGCACCCAACCGAGAAGCTCCCTCGCCCTGGCGGATGTGGCGAAAAGGCATGGAGGATCTCCTGCCCGCCGCGGACCTATCTGTGAAGTGATGGGCCTGCCGGTAATTCGCCGGGCGGCATCGAGCATTTCAAGCACGCTGACCCCCTGCTCGCTACCGAGGTTCACGGAGAGGCTCCTGTCGTTCTTCTTCACATATTCAAAGGCGGCGACATGGGCGGCAGCGAGGTCGTTGACGTGAACGTAATCCCTGATGCATGTCCCGTCGCGGGTAGGATAGTCATCCCCGAATACCGTAAGCCCGGCCCTTACGCCAAGCGCAGCCTCCATAACGATGGGAAGAAGATTCCCGGGATTCCTCTCAAGCCCCCGGATTCGCCCGTTGATATCGAACCCTGCTGCGTTGAAATACCTGACCGAGGCGAAACGAAGCCCTTTGAGCCTGTCATACCATTCGAGTATCCGCTCAATTTCAAGCTTGGTGAATCCGTAATAGTTCTCCGGCTCTTTAGGGTGCTCCTCATCAATTGGCAGATAGGCGGGGTTTCCGAAAATCGCTGCCGATGAGGAAAATAGCAGGCACCTGATACCGTTCGCCACCGCATGATTGATCACGGATATCGTTCCGCAGATATTGCTCACGGAATAGGCCTCGGGATTCAGCATGGAATCACCGGCCGCCTTAAGGGCTGCAAGGTGCACGCATCCGTCGAACCCCGTCTTCATGACCCCGGCCAACCGTTCTCCATCATGGACGTCACCGTGGACGAACCCGGCTTCAGGAAAAAGGTTCTCTTCCCGCCCAGTGGAAAGGTTGTCGAATACCGTTACCTCATAACCGCGGTCAAGGAACTCGCGGGCCACGTGGCTGCCGATGTATCCAGCTCCACCGATAACAAGGATTTTCATTGGATGATATTGATTGATCGGATGTTCGATGAAAAAGATAACACATCCGGCCATAATATTGTGCCTTCACCGTGCGACTTGCATCTCTTTGATAAAATCAGGTATTTATAATGCTCCACCCGGTCCGTCGCATAGCGACGGCGGGACCATAAGCGATGCTTAAATTTTCCTCATCTTGTCCCTGACGCTCCATGAATACCCATAACGGAATATCTCCACTCTACCCATCCGTTTTCAGGGACGTTCCGGAACTTGTCGGCCTTCAGACAACCCGGACTGGAGGGACAAGCGACCTGCCGTGGGATTCACTGAACCTCGGGCCACACACCAAAGACCTGAGCGAGCATATCCGTGAAAACTTCAGACGTCTCTCGGCACACCTGGACATAAGTCCCGATGCAATCATCCTGTCTGAACAGGTTCACGGAACACTCGTCCACCAGGCAACCTGTCCCGGGAATGTCAGCGGGTACGATGCGCTCATCACCGACAGGGAGGGCATCTACCTCGGCATTCTCACTGCCGACTGCTATCCTGTCCTGATGTATGACCGCAGGCTGCGGACCTGTGGCGCCGCCCACGCCGGATGGCAGGGCACCGCCGGGCGCATTTCGGAGATTACCCTCAGGGCCATGGCACGCGCCTTCGGCACACGCCCGGAAGATTGCCTCGCCTGGATCGGTACCGGCATTTCGCAGGAGCATTACGAAATAGGGGATGACGTGGCACGGCAATTCGACGAACGATACCTCAGGCAATCCCCGTCAGGACCGGGTAAGCACCTGCTCGACCTCTCCTCGGCGAACAGGGAGCAGTTGCTTGAAACCGGGATACCGGAATCGCAGGTGGAGTGCTCCCCGTTCTGCTCGTGGAGGGATCGGGAGCAGTTCTTCTCCTACCGTCGAGACAACGGATCGACAGGGCGTATGCTCAGCCTCATCGGGCTCAGGCCTTCTGGCTGAGCCCCCTTACAGCGACGAGCATGGTGCCGAGTTTTTCCTCAAGACCGTTGAGAAGCGCCAGTTCTTCTGACGACAGATCGTCTGAAACGACGTCGTAGCTGGTAAATGAGAGCAGGGTCTTTCCGAGCTTCTGTTCGAGCGAGCGGATCTCTTCGAGCTGCTCCGGAGTGAGTTTCGACAGGCTTGACAACACGGATCGCCTCCTTTTGTTATGCTGATTGATCGATGCAGCCTTCAGCGCAAAGGATACATGATTTGTTTATCTCACTGTTGATTGATACATCTTTTTGGGATAAATTGGTCAGACGTAGTAAAATGCGACGGGACAGCCGTTCCGGCAGCACATCTGTCATATTTAATAAAGACTTTTATCAACAATGAGCAACAATGACCTCCTGATGTACTACCATCGGGCAAACGAGCTGATTTTCAAGGGCCTTGTCGAGTTCAGCAGCATGAAGGCAGCCATCGAACTCGACCTTTTCAGTCACATGACCGGCGCTTCCAAGGATTCCGGCACGCTCGCCACTGAAACGGGCTCCGTTCAGCCCCGTCTCGAAATGCTCCTCGAAACGCTTCGCCAAATGGGCGTTACGGCACAGAACGACGGGAAATGGTCACTGACGGCTTTTGCTGACTTCATGTTCTCTCCTGAACCGAAAGATCCGAACCTGCATCAGGCCCCAGTTGCAAAAGCAATGACCTTCCTTGCTGATGACTTCTACATGGGTCTGGCTGATGCCGTCCGTGGCAAAAAGAATTTCAAGGGCCAGGTTCCCTATCCTCCAATCACCCGCGAGGACAACCTCTATTTCGAAGAGATCCACCGCAGCAACGCACTTTTCGCCATCAAGCTGCTTCTTGAAGAAGCCAGACTCGACGGCGTTAAATCGCTGGTCGACGTCGGCGGCGGTATCGGCGACATCTCTGCGGCCCTTCTCAAGAAGTTTCCGGAACTGGATTCGACAATCCTCAACCTGCCGGGCGCCATCGAGCTCGTCAATGAAAATGCCGTTGCAAAAGGGGTTGAAGGTCGCCTGAGGGGAATCGCGGTAGATATCTACAAAGAGTCGTACCCCGAAACCGAAGCGGTCATGTTCTGCAGGATTCTCTACTCTGCAAACGAACAGCTGAGCACCATCATGTGCAAAAAGGCCTTCGACGCACTCAAACCCGGCGGCCGCCTGCTGATTCTCGACATGATTATCGACGATGCTGAAAACCCGAACTTCGACTACCTGAGCCACTACATCCTCGGCGCAGGCATGCCGTTCTCGGTCCTCGGCTTCAAGGAGCAGGCGCGTTACAAGGCTATCCTCGAATCGCTCGGATTCACCGATGTCACCATGGTCAGGAAATACGAGCAGTTGCTCGTCCAGGCTGTGAAACCGGCTTAAAACGACCTACCGGACACGACAAGGGCAGACTCCCGAAAGGGCGGACAAGAACAGCAAAAGGGCTACCTGAAAAGGCAGCCCTTTTGCATTCCCGGAAACTCATGACTTCGGCATGGCATCTTATTGACTTACCTGTTGACTCTCCATCAACGCCACAGAAAAACAACCCCGCACGTTTATCACTAACACCGCAGACCCCGGGAGCGAGGCTGTCTCATAATGCCAGTCGACCAGCGGAGGGCAGAAATTCCTGTCCGCCATTAGAGTTCCCGGTAGTCGATGAATGTAATGAGGCCGTCGCTTAAGTCAAGATGATGCAAGGTCTTTGAAGTCCCGGGAGCGCCAGGCTCCAGCTTGGCATCTTTACGGATAAGCAAAATGACTCTGCACCAACGTAAACAGACAACAATTCCACCCATTCATTGCTTAAGTAGAAGTTCGCGTATGAATTGCCGAGCTGGTGCTCGGCGTTCCCAGGGGGAGGCCGCTTTTCGTCTGATTTTCCATAGGCAACGTCACCCATTATTGCTCTTCATCATTCGGGGCCGTGTAACCAGCCATCACGACTACCGGCGGAGGCGGTTCTGTCGATAGCACATGACCCCTGCGTGATTCGAAGGCTGTGTTTATGAACAGGACCTCGCTCATCATACGGCCATCAACCTGACGGGTCATATTCGCCACATCAGGGAACTCTATACTTTTGATGGTGCCATAATGTGTGCCCCCTGCCAGCGTATAGTCTGCCCCCATGCCGCCATTGTGACCGTCCGTCAACCTCAGATCACCAATACTCAGTGCCTGTCTGACGTCCAGATCAGTACGGGAGGCAACGGTTCCCGTTCCTGTAAGAATCAGCTTCTCCGCCCCTATCCCGTCGACAACCCCATGGTCACCGAAATCTGAAGCAACGAACCGGGTGTTGCCGTCATAATATTTGCTGCCATCGAGATGTATGACTTTGGGATTGATGGTTACCGTATTGTTCACCGTTGCGGCCGTCAGGTCTGGCAGCCTGTAGTCGCTGGCAAAGCCACGGTCACCATCTGCAAGGGTGATCGTCTTCACATACCGGCCCGTCAGCACGTGCGGGTCGTTCGACGACGCATCCGTGTATCTCAGGTCCTCTTCGCCGACAATGTTTCTGAACACCACATGACCCGTCAGGCCTGTCGTGCCGTCATAACCTTTCTCCGCAACCAGCCCCACCTCCCTCGGGTTGATCGTCACCATGTTCGAGTCGCTTGCAGCCGTCAGATCCGGCAATGCGTAGTCGCTGGCAAAACCCCGGTCACCATCGGCAAGGGTGATCGTCTTCACATACCGGCCCGTCAGCACGTGCGAGTCGTTCGACGTCGCATCAGTGTACCTCATATCCTCTTCGCCGACAAGGCTGCTGAACACCACATGGCCCGTCAGGCCTGTCGAGCCGTCATACTCTTTCTCCGCAACCAACCCCACCTCCCTCGGGTTGATCGTCACCTTGTTGGCTTCGCTTGCTGCGTCAACTGCCGGAAGCCTGTAGTCGCTGGCAAAGCCCCGGTCACCATCGGCAAGAGTGATCGTCTTCACATACCGGCCCGTCAGCACATGCGGGTCGTTCGACGTCGCATCCGAGTACCTCAGATCCTCTTCGCCGACAAGGTTTCTGAACACCACATGACCTGTCAAGCCAGTCGTGCCGTCATAACCTTTCTCAGCGACAAGACCCACCTCCCTCGGGTTGATCGTCACCCTGTTGGCGTCGCTTGCGGAATCGAGAGCTGGAAGCTTGTAGTCGCTGGCCAATCCACTGGCACCATCCGCAAGAGTGATCGTCTTCACATACCGGCCCGTCAACACATGCGCATCGTTCGACGTTGCTTCGCTGTATCTCAGGTCCTCTTCGCCGACAAGGTTTCTGAACACCACATGGCCTGTCAGGCCTGTCGAGCCGTCATAACCTTTCTCTGCGACCAGACCTACCTCCCTCGGGTTGATCGTCACCTTGTTGGCTTCGCTTGCGGCCGTCAGGTCCGGCAACGCGTAGTCGCTGGCAAAGCCTCGATCACCATCGGCAAGGGTGATCGTCTTCACATACCGGCCCGTCAGCACGTGCGGGTCGTTCGACGTCGCATCAGTGTATCTCAGGTCCTCTTCGCCCACAAGGTTTCTGAACACCACATGGCCCGTCAGGCCTGTCGATCCGTCGTACTCTTTCTCTGCGACCAGCCCCACCTCCCTCGGACTGATCGTCACCATGTTGGCTTCGCTTGTGGCCGTCAGATCCGGCAATGCGTAGTCGCTGGCAAAGCCACGGTCACCATCGGCAAGGGTGATCGTCTTCACATACCGGCCCGTCAGCACATGCGGGTCGTTCGACGTCGCATCCGTGTATCTCAGGTCCTCTTCTCCCACAAGGTTGCTGAACACCACGTGGCCCGTCAGGCCTGTCGAGCCGTCATACTCCTTCTCCGCGACAAGACCCACCTCCCTCGGGCCGATCGTCGCACCGGTAGCGATTGTTGTTCCCGGTTCATTGCCGATTGTTACCAACTGGTAATCGCTGCTCAATGAACCGTTCGTTCCGGTCACGCCAATGATCTCTACTCCGCTCAACGACAGTGTATTCGCTTCACCAACGTGGCTGCTGTTGTATTTTGCACTGCCGTATTTCAGATCAGCCGACGTGTCTCCCGCCAGGAATCCCGTGAGACTCCATATCGGCGAAAAATCAGACGGCGCACCATCATTCCCGTCGTAGACTTTCGTGACGTTCATGTTATTCAATCCCACCGTCAATAACCTGGGATCGATCGTCAACGTGCCTCCGGCATAAATGATGTCATAACCCTGCTGGTCCGAATACAGGCCGCTCAGGGTAATCGCATTTGGATAGGAACCAGCATGTACTTTATCCTGGTGACCGTACATACAGACCAGTTCCCCGAACAGATGTGAATCGGAAGTCGGATAGGAGGGAACGCCATCGGCGACACCATAGGTATATGGTTGTCCGTCGTAGGTCTTGACCGGGTTGTTGGCCGTAATGGTCAGCGGGGTAAGGAAAGAACGCAACAGCGGATAGGTTTCCCCCTCATAGATCCGCCACACCGCGTTTGAGCCGCCCGTATCGGCCATATCCCACCCGACGAAGTTGTTTTTCTTCTTCATCTCGGCTGTGGTGAGCCCTGTCCCGCCAGAACTTGATGACTGACCGGACGTCTCCTTATCCCAGTAGGAATTGGTGACCGTGCCCTCACTGACCCCCACAAGACCGCTCACGTGGCGGGATCCTTTTCCCACGTCTGCAGTTACCAAGCCTGTGCTGTAACAATTGGTTATGTTACCATAATTACGTCCTACCAGACCGCCGGTTTGATAGCCGTAGCTTGCCGAGGCAGTGCTGTAGCAATTGCTGATCGTACCATTATTCTGCCCTACCAGACCACCGGCGTCAGCTTCTGCTGTTACTGAACCTATACTGTAGCAATTGGTGATCGTGCCGTAATTGTTCCCCACAAGGCCTCCGGAATAAGTGCCGTATCTTGTCTGAGTGTTTCGTCCTACAGAACCGCCACTGGAGCAATTGGTAATCGTGCCGTAATTTATCCCAACAAGGCCTCCAATACAGAAATCACCATTCACGTTCACATTGTCAAGATGCAGGTCATGGATGTTCGCATTACGTACTTCATCAAAGAATCCGGTAAATACGTTTCGTAAGTTAGAAATGGAAAGATTTGACACAACCTTACCTGCACCGTCAAACTCCTTGGCTGAAAAATAGGGAATGTGCAGGTCGGGATAGTCTGTCAGGTTAATGTCGTTGGCAAGCCTGAATTTCAGTCCACTCACATCGGCAAAACCGAGAAGGTTCTTCAGATCATTCACGCTGCTCAACAGGTAATAGTCGCCGTCCTTTGTAAAGTAGTGGCCAATATCGAGCGACTTTCCGTGATCCATCCAATCCTTATACTGCTCTGGATACAATACGCCAATCGTGATCCCAGACGTTTTGATATCGTTGGAGTTTTTAATGGTTACGCTCGATATGTCGTAATGAGAATTGGTAATTACGCCACTATTTACCCCCACCAGCCCACCAACGCAACCGCTGCCCTTAACAGTAACATCAGCGATGAAACTATCTCTAACATTACCACCGTTGCTTCCAACAAGACCGCCGATATAATCTGTTCCCGTCACCGAAGTGCCTGTGCTTGAGCAATTGGTGATCGTGCCGGTATTGTACCCAACAAAACCGCTGACATCCTGAGATCCAATCACCGACGTGCCTGTGACAGTGCAATTGATGATTGTGCCGGTATTGTAACCCACAAAACCTCCGACAGCGCTATTGCCGGTCACCGACGTGCCCGTGAATGAGCAATCGCTGATCGTGCCGGTATTAAACCCAACAAGACCACCCGAATACCCACCATTAACAGCGCTTGTTCCTATGACAAAACAATTGGTGATCGTGCCGGAATTTTGCCCAACAAGACCTCCGACAAAATCTCGGCCTCTTATATTTATGCTATCCAGGACGACATTACTGATTCTTGCACCACTCGAAACATAGCCAAACAGGCCAATGTAATTTGTACCTCCTCGATTGATCGTAAGCCCGGTGATCGTGTGCCCCAAACCATCGAAAGTACCGGTGAACATCCTATTATTTTTGCTACTTATATAATAGCCGATGGGGGCAAACCCCGCCCTGGAGTTCCATGCCGACGTGGAAGTTGCATCGATATTTGCGGCCAACTGGTAATTCTTGTCCTGCATGCCGCTGCTGGCTATCCCCTGAAGGCCATAGATATCGGCAATCTCGTAAGCATTGCCGACTGATCCGTCACCGCCCTGCGCCCTGATGAAGGTGCCTCCGGTGATACGGAAATCATTGGCCACAAAGCTCGGAAGAGTGGGGCCGACCTGATTCCATGTTCCACTGGCAAGGGTATAGATTCCGACATTGATGCCTGCGGTATCGGTTATGAAACCTGTCGTTCCGGCGCCGAGGTTCAATCCGCCACTCGTTGCGGTAATATCTGCGCTGATATTGATATTGCGTTCGGCTCTCAGCGTCAAGGTGTTGGCTGTAGTCCAGCTCAACGCATCGTTCACGAAGATGTCGCCATGGGTATCAGCGCCCGAGTGCCCCATTGTCGTCGTGCTGATAGTGACGTTCGAGGTATTGAGCCAGCCGCTGACCTCCTCACCTGTGGCGTCTCCACCCGATGCCGCAATGGTGTAGTCGTTCGGGTCGATCAGCCAGGTGCCGGTACTGCCGCCGGTT
>JAAXWO010000008.1 GCA_013334965.1 Chlorobiaceae bacterium
GCTTCAGGTTGCATAACATCCTCCTTTATGATGGATTACACAAACGTGCTCACCATTCATTTTACTCAAGGATGTATGCAATCGTGCCCTGACAGCGCTAACTCATTGGGCAACTATTATATAACGTAGTTGAATAGATAAAATAATGTATTGATATTGAGAAAGTGAACTAGTCAAAGAAGACAGCATGAGGAGGTGCGTATGCCGAGAGGAGCGAGGCTGGATGCGCCGGGGACGATGCATCACGTGTTTTTTCGCGGGATACTTCGAGGTGCGATCTTCCAGGACGACAGGGATAGGGCAGAATTTGTTCGCAGGTTAAAGGAACTGGCGAAGCGTTCTGGAACGACATTCTACGCATTTGCTATGACGACCAATTATCTGCATCTGTTGCTAAAAAGCGGAGAGACTGGTCTGTTGACTTTCATGCGCCTTCTGCTATCTGGATATGACCCCTCCCGAAGTCTGGTGTTACCGTAAATGGGTCAATTTCCGCTGCCATCAACAAATCATGATATTATTAGTGTGACAGGAGAGCAGTTTATATCATTTCTGTTATTAGGAAACGAGTGATTAAATGGCAGTGCCGCAATGAATAAGTGATATTATTTTTGAAAATCTATAATAAATTGTATGATAAATTCATCGCAAATTAAAGGGGCACTTTTTGAATATTTGATTAGAAGGCTTTTGCTGAGCTGTCGTTTTAATGTCGTTAAGCCAGACGGACATTATATTTTTAGAAATCAAGGTCTATTTTTTATAAATGGAAAAGGGGCAGCTCATGATGCTGACGTTTTGATGGATCCCCCTATTCAAATGCCATTTTCTTACCCGTCACGTATTCTTTTTGAATGTAAGGCTTACAGCGGTCCTATTGGCGTTAATGTTTTGAGAGGCGCATTAGGGCTTCGATGGGATATTAATGATTTTGAAATTGTTACTGATGATACTATAATTCGCAGAAAAAACAATAGAAGGAGTCAATATGCAATATCCAATAGATCAAGGTATTTGTACAATGTAGGTGTTGCTTCAATATTTGGCTTTTCTAAGCCAGCAATAGAGTTTGCTGCGAATAATAAAATCCCCTTATTGTCATTAAAGTGGTTCTTGCCTGACAGCGTTTGCAGGAAATTTCAGAGTATTAATGATGCGTATATAGTTAGAAATAATACTGTTGACTGGAATGATATATATATTAAGCTTAAGGATAAGTCTGTTGATTCTGATTTCCGATATATATTTGATTGTGACGAAGTTATTCGAGGAATAGTTTCATCCTTCGATAATTTTGTGAGAAATGCTTATATTGCTTTATTGGAGTCTGGGGATATGATCTTATTGGTTAATAATGAACAAAATAGTTTTGAAGACTTTGTTTTTGATCGTGGCTTGATAAAAGCTCAGATTTATTATGACACATCAAATAATAAAAACTGGGAGTTGGTGATACCTGATTCAGGTCAAGTGTTTAATTTTTATTTACCAAAAAGAATAATGAGTCTATGGGGTGATTATAGTTTTGATTCACGCATTGCGATTAATTTTAAAAACGATTTATTTTCAAGAATATTTGTTTTTAAGAAAAATACAAATACTGAAGGGCTTCCTTTTGTGATTATCAATTTAGACAGAGAATGGTTTGATCGGATTCAAGCGGAAACCGATATTATTGACCAATGGTAGATTCAACTTCAAAGCGCACCACATAAGCTAAGGATAGGACATAAGAGAGTTTCTGGTATTCTGAATGAGTATTCTGGGGAAAGTGTACCACCCATTCCGGAGTAAAGTGTACCAGTGATTCTGCTCGAAAGTGTACCACCTTAGCACGGGCGGATTTGCTGTGAGAAAGTTACATGTTTTTTCCCTCTTTTTGAAGTCGTAGCGATGGGCCTTTCAACTCCAGTCGGTGAGCGTTGCTCAAAAGGCGATCGAGGATGCTGTCGGCTACCGTCGGTTCTCCGATAACATCATGCCATTTGTTCACGGGCAGTTGTGCCGTGATAATAACCGCCTGTCTTCCGTAGCGATCCTCGAGGATCTGGAGCAAAGCTAACCGGGTGATTAGAAGACTCAGGGATGTTGTTGAATAGATGAAATAAGAAGATTTTAAATATACGAGAGAGGCTTGGTTAAAGTAGTTGCCTACCTCCATCAAGCCTCTCGCTCATCGATCTTGATCTTCAAGTCTGCGGTTGGGAACGCAGACAGGGAAGTCGGCGGTCTTAAATATTGAGCATCTTCTGGATGTCGAGCAGATTGCAGTCGATGCTGTGGTTCAACTTTACGGCCTTGTTGAAAGGAACCTGTACGATTTTTCCGTTGTCGAGCCCTATCATGATGCTTTTCTGGTCGTCGAGCAGTGCGTCGACGGCTGCAACGCCCATTTTCGTGGCATTGACACGGTCGTTGGCTGTAGGACTTCCGCCACGCTGGATGTGGCCCAGGATTGAAACACGTACGTCAAGATCGGGATGCTCTTTGCGAACCTGTTCGGCAATGTTCAGCGCACCTCCTGGTTCGTCACCTTCGGCAACCATGATAATCCCGCTCCGATCCCGGTTTTTATAACCCTTTTCGAGGAACCGCTTCAGCTCATCATGCTGTTCCTTCGATTCAGGAATAAGAATCACCTCGGCCCCGCAGGCAATGCCGCTGTTCAGGGCAAGCAGGCCCGCTTCACGACCCATCACTTCGACGATGAAGATCCTGCCGTGAGATACGGCCGTATCCCTGATTTTATCGACGGCGCATACGACGGAGTTCAAGGCGGTTTCGTAGCCGATGGTATAGTCCGTGCCGTACATGTCGTTATCGATGGTGGCAGGAATGCCCACGAATGAAATATTGTACTCCTGCGACATGGTCAGCGCACCGGTGAAGGAGCCGTCGCCACCAATCACCACCACAGCGTCGATGCCGGCCTTCTGCAACTGCTGCCAGGCTTTCTGGCGGCCTTCAGAAGTCCTGAATTCATTGCTGCGAGCGGTTCTCAGGATCGTTCCGCCCAACTGGATGATGCCGCTGACATCGGCCGATTTCATCGGTACGAAATCGCCCTCGATCATTCCCTGGTATCCACGGCGGATGCCCACCACCTTCAGTTTGTTTGCTATTGCTGCGCGGGTCACTGCCCGGATGGCGGCGTTCATGCCCGGCGCGTCGCCTCCGGAGGTGAACACCCCGATCTTCCGCAATTTCGTCCTCTTGGGTGAATCGTTCTGTATGCTGTTTTTATCTGTCATTACGTCGGTATTGTTGCTGATATACGCCGTTTTCTGTTTCGTCTTCCATTCTGCGGCAGTGCCATGTTACGAAAATATTGGCTCCGCACAACCCTTCGCTCAACTCCAAGACTCAGGGACGTTGTTGAATAGGTGAAATAACTCCATCCTCTTAAAAAACGGCGTCTGTCCAAAACGCGAAGCGGCATGCAGTTTTTGCCTGTGCCGCGAAAAGTGAAAAAGGTGATTCGTTGTTCTAAATGTGGATTATTCTTAGATTGAAAAAAGTAAGTAAATTAAATCGCAGCTGAACGGATACGGTTATTTCTGGCCTTTCTACAAGAGATTCTCAGTCAGGCTGAAGACGCGCTGAATCGTTGGTATGGCGGAATGGAGATGCTCGAATATCTTTGAGGAATCATTAAAGAGATTATCTGACAGGACGATTCGTTGATGCTTATTGCGAGCGCCGGGCTGTAACCGTACGATAGTGACGCGATTCTGCAATTGATACCGGTGTAATAGCTTGTCGGCGATTGCTGGTTATGCTGTTTTTCGAATGAAGCAACCTTTTCATCTCAACCTCATCACGACATACGTCGTAGTTATTTAAAGAAATACATAGAGATTTGCCTGATACGGGCACTCAAAATCGTTCAGGGTGATTGTATTCGCTTTTTCTTCTTTTTGACGGTGACACGTTCGCATTGTTATCATGGTCTTTCATAACCAGGATGGAGAGTGAATCACTCATCCGGATACACTGCAATCATGAAAATATCAGTCCTTTGCATATCTGCGCTTGCCACTGCGGGGTTCCTGTTGCCGGGACATATGGAGGTACATGCAGCGCAGACGATCAATATGAACCGTGCTATTCTGAGACCTGATACGTCGCGCACGGTTAAAGCGCCGCCATCCTCGGTCGCTCCTCCCAAAGGCAATAACCTCAACCGCGGGGTTGTGTTTCCATCGAAAGGTCTGCAGTTCATCCCCGGCAGAATCCCTCCCAGGGGTACCACATCACCGTCAGGTTCATCGACCCCTCCGGCGGGGGACGCTACATCTGGAGCCGGTTCAACTCCTGTGGCCTCCGAACCCGGGAAATTCTATGTTCCTACGCTGAAAGTGATCGGCCTTCCCGGTGGCCCTCCTCCGGATAAGCCTGCGACCGGGCCATTCTCGCCGTTTACTGCAACTGTCCCAACGCTGAAGGTAATCGGCCTGCCCGGAGGTCCTCCGCCTGACAAGCCAGCTACGGGGCCCTTCAGCCCGAAGGTCATCACCGTGACCACACTCAAGGTGATTGGCAAGTAACTGTTCGGTTTTACTACAAAAGTTTGCACGAAATCGTGAAAGGAGAAAAAATGAATAAAACTATCAGAACCATCCTGTTGGGCCTTATGCTTATGGGCTTCCAGACGGCAATCGCAGTTGCTGAGGATTTCACCTTTATCGTTCCGATCCAGATAACGAACCTGCATCCTGACATCACGAAAGGAAGAGTCAGTGTCTGGGTTACGAAATTCAAGAGCGCATCCCCGGTTGATCCTGTAAAGTGCGGCGGAACGCAGGAGTTCGACATCGTCGGGGGAAATTACAACAGCTCACTCACGATGAAGTTCAATACGGCGCCCGGGAGCAACCCTGCCGATGCGCATTACTGGTCGTGCAACATGGACCTCTATTCCGTAACCCTCGGCTGGAGACCAGCAGGCTTCCAGTTCGATATTTACGCAGCGGGCGGTCCCTACAAGTTCGACAACGTGAACTCCGTTCTTGGTGCTTCAGGGACTATTCCTTAACAGTAACTTTTCGGGCAGACGTCGTTCTGCCCTTTCAAAAGACTCCGGGACGTTGTTGATTAGATCAAATAGCGACTTTTTTCATCAAGTGCCGCTGGCTTGTCCAATTTCCTTTTGCAACATAAACAATAGCTTGCGATGAAGATCAACCAAGCTCGCCGAGTTGTGTCGGCTGTTTTCCTGATGGCGATGGGGTTTACCTTTCCCGGGGTGCTTTATTCGTCGGAAGCGCCGGGAGAGGTCCCGAAAGTCCACACTCCTGCATCCGGTAACGTGGAGCGCAAGGTATTACTTGATGCCATTCGTGCAGAGGTAAAAGAAATGCATGGGCTTGATGTGATTTTTGTCGTGAAGGAAATGAATGTCAGCGATGGGTGGGCATGGGTGCATGCGCTTCCTCGTTCCAGGGACGGTAGTTGTCTATATGAGGATTTATACGCCCTTTTACGTAGAGAGAAGAGCGAGTGGATGGTTGCGGAAATGCCTTGTACGGAGCCGGATAATTCGGAGTGTATCGATAGTCCTGATTATTTCAGGAATATCGTTGCGCGTTATCCTGATATGCCGGTGACTATTCTTCCCAAAGAGAGTGCTCGTGATTGAATGGATTTATGGGCGTTCTTGAACAGGTGAATCATAAAGTTGATCTGGAAAGCGTGAGTTTTTCAAAGAAGAGTGGATTCGGAGGTATATATGCCGAGAGGAGCGAGGTTGGATGCCCCGGGAACATTGCATCACGTGATCTTTCGGGGAATAGAGAGTGGCGCGATATTCCTGGATGACCTGGATCGGGCCGAATTTGTTCGCCGGTTACGGGAGCTTGCGAAGGCTACAGGAACCACTTTTTACGCTTTTGCCATGATGACCAATCATGTGCATCTCCTCCTTAAAAGCGGGAAGACAGGGCTTTCGACGTTCATGCGTCGCCTGTTGTCCGGATATGCCCAATACTACAACCGCCGGCACCTGAGGGTGGGTCATCTGTTCCAGAACCGATACCGCTCCGTCATCTGCGAAGAAGATGCCTATTTCACCCAGCTGGTCGCCTATATTCATCTCAATCCCTTGAAGGCCGGAATCGTCAGTTCGTTGGATGAACTTGCGTCATATCTCTGGTGCGGCCATTCGGTACTGATGGGCAGGCAGGTGTGCGATTGGCTTGACCGGGACTATTCGTTGCAGTTTTTCGGTTCCAAAGAGGGGGCTGCGAAGAGTGCTTACCTGAAGTTTCTGGCATCGGAGATGAAAATCGACCGTGAAGATGAGTTGACTGGCGGAGGTCTTGTGAGGTCACATGGGGGATGGTCGAACGTGCTGTCGATGAGGAGGCAGGGGCTTCAGGAGCTCGGGGATGAAAGGATTCTCGGGAGCGGGGAGTTTGTTCAGTCGATTCTCGATCAAGCGGAGGAGACGAGTAAACGACAGGTGTCCGGAAGCGAACGTATCGAATTGATGCGCAAGGAGATCGATACTGTTTGTCAAAGGGCCGGATGTACGGCTGAGATGCTGAGGTCTGGCGGAAGAAGAAGTCCGTTGCCGGAGTTGAGGAAGGAAATTGCGAGGAAATTTGTGGAGGAGTTAGGCGTCAGCCTGGCTGAAACGGCGCGTCAGATCGGAGTGACGACAAGCGCCGTGTGCGTGATGCTGCAACGATAGCTCGGTCTGTGAAGTTTGTGACATATATCAATTGATTTTCGGGACTGATTGCCAAAATTGCAGCTTAACGTCGGTTGTTTCGGCGATCGCTTTCTTGCGGAGTGTCATGGCTCTTCGGGTTAGTGCAGTTTTTACTGTATCAAGGAAGCTTCTGACACTTAGGTCATGGAGCAGGTCGCTCCGAAAAACAATTTTCATGTTTCAATTATTATGACGGGATCACCAGGAGTTTTCGAGCCTGCGAATATAGGCGGCATTTCTGTTCGCAACCGCTTTATCCGTTCTGCGACGCACGAGGGGATGGCGGATACGGCAGGGGCTCCGCTGGAGTCCCTCGAGAAACTGTATGTCCGTCTTGCAAGAGGCGGTGTCGGCGCTATTGTTACCGGTTATGCAGGCGTGCTGCCGCAGGGCAGGTGCTGTTTTCCCGGGATGCTGATGATGCATGATGATGCATTGGTGCCCGCTTACCGGCGGCTTGTCGAAGCTGTGCACCGCGAGGGTTCGCCGTTGATCATGCAGCTTGCCCATTGCGGAAGCCAGACCCGTTCGGCGGTCACCGGCATGCGGACTGTTGCGCCCTCGCCGATACGGGACCGTTATTATAGCGAGGAGGTGCCCCAGGAGCTGACGGAGGCGGGGATAAGGGAGATCATCGACGCATTTGTCGATGCTGCCGAGAGGGCCCAGGCAGCGGGTTTCGATGGGGTGCAACTGCACTTGGCGCATGGGTACCTTCTGTCGCAGTTTCTTTCCGGTCACTCGAACCGAAGGAGAGACCATTGGGGCGGTTCTCTCGAAAACCGATTCCGGATCGTTTCGGAGATTATGGACGGTATCCGGCGGAGGCTCGGGAAGTATCCGGTGCTGGCAAAAATAAACGGTTACGACGGCATGTCCGGCGGGATGCGGCAGGAGGAGGCCGTGAAAATAGCCATGATGCTTGAGGCCTCAGGATGCTCGGCTGTGGAGATCTCTTCCGGTACGATCGCCGAAGGATTGGCGATCATGCGGGGGCCTCGGGTGCCGATCGACGCATTGCTCGTTGCAAACTTCAAGGTAGCTGCCGTGCCCAGGTTTCTTCGGTCAGGTTTTGCCCGTATTCTGCCGCTCGTCTCTCCGTCTAGCCCGAAACCATACCATTCCTACAACCTGGATGCAGCCAGCGTTATCAGGAAGGCCGTTTCGATCCCTGTCGTTCTCGTCGGTGGTATCCATACCTTCATGGATGCGTCAAGAGCCATTGAGGATGGAGCCGCTGATTTCGTTTCGATGTCACGTCCCTTCATCATTGAGCCCTCCATTGTGAAGAGGTACGAAGAGGGGCGGCAGGATGCCTCGAAATGCTCCATGTGCAATGATTGCGCGATCATGATCGAAAAAGAGCCGCTTCGCTGCTGGAACGGCAGGGTGCGCCAAGGGGTGTGATATCTGGCTCAAGTAAGCTTTGCCAGGGGCCAGATCCGTGGAATATCATGCTGTGAAAAGTCATATCGGCAGGAATGCTGGAGCTGAAGAGTCAGGGAGATCCTGTTGCCAGTCTAACAGAATATCATCGTTGCTTGTTGATTGCCTCCCTGCTTTCGTACTTTTCGATCGTATCTATTTGCATATATTTTTATCAGCAGGCCGTGAATTACCTCTAACCTGACATATCACAGTGATGGTACGAAATATCCTTTCGTTCTGGCGAACGGCAGCAAAAACGGCTGTCATAGGCGCGTTTATCCTCCTCACCGGTATCCTGATCGCCCGGTCACCCATCGCACCATCTCAAGCTATGGCTTCGCGGTTGGAATCGGATGAAATCACTCTCGCAGAAGCCAAAACGCTCTTTGACGCCAGGAAAGCCTTCTTTGTCGATGCCCGTTCAGAGTACGTCTTTTATATTTCGCACATCACGGGAGCGCGTTCACTCTCTTCCAGTCGTTTCGATGAGCAGTTCCCAGAGTTCCGTCAGCAGATTCCTGCCGAAACCCTGATCGTGGTCTATTGCATCAACTCCAGATGCGGCAAGGCTCGCGACGTGGCGAATCTGCTAAAGAAGAACGGTTACCACAACGTAAAGGTACTCACGGAAGGAATCGCTGAGTGGAATAAGGCTGGTTACCCTATTGGTACCTGAAGTTGCACGCAATGACGGGGCGCATGTTACCATGAACTTGAAACACCGTTCGATTTACAAGAGTGCAATAACTGCGATCAGGCTTTTGATGGGGGCTGTATTCGCAGCATCAGGAATTGAAAAACTCGTCGATCTGAAATACTTCGGGTTAGTCATCGCAGAGTACCAGCTTATTCCTCACGGACTCATCCCGGCGTTGGCGCTGCTGGTATCGTTGGCGGAACTCATCTGTGGCGTGATGTTGCTTTTTGGAATCCTGACTCGTGCCAGTTCCCGGCTCCTGCAGGCACTTCTGATCGCCTTTGTTTTCGGTATGGCCAACAATTTCATCCGCGGGCTGGATCATGAGTGCGGCTGTTTCGATCTGGTGACCCAGTGGTTCGGGATCAGGGAAGAGATCGGCATCGCATCCATCATGCGTGACCTGGTGTTTATTGCGCTTCTGCTGCCCCTGTCACTTCAATGCAGCGACAGTCCCTTCTGGCGGAAACAGTTTCGAGACCGTTCTTGAGAGCGAGAGTTATTGAGAGAGGTTGCGAGGAGATTTGTGTAAGAATTTGGAGTCGGTCAGGTTGACTGTTTGTGTCGGTTTGGTGTGGCGATAAGCGCTGTAAGTGTAATGTGAGAAGGATAATGCTGTCGATTGGTTCTGATGTTATTTTAACTAATAAACAACGTCCCCAACTTTTGGAGGTTTGAATGAAACATCCGTTTGTTTGGTTAGCGGCAGGTCGTAGGGGTTCTGTGCTGGCCTCGCTGGTGTTTGTCTGCGTTGTTTTGATGATCGCGCTTTCGGTGATCGGAAATGGGTTGACGATGAAGGCGCAGGGGGTTGCCTGTGGGGTGTATAACATCGAGCTGCCATGGAGTCCTGAGCGGGCGGCATCTGTTGTCGCCGCCTGGCGCGACGGCAAGCAGCTTGGTGCGGCGATCGAACAGACCCGTCTCGATTTTCTTTTCCTGATGATCTATCCGGCGACATTAAGCCTTGCCTGCGTCGTTTCATCCGGTAGATGCTTTGGCACAATTGCCACGGTCGGTATCGTTTTGTCCTGGGCGGTTCTGCTTTGCACGCCACTGGATTTCATCGAGAATATCCTCATCCTGAAGATGCTCGGCGGTGACATTCAGGCGCCGGTGCCACAGCTGACGAGCTCTGTCGCCCTCGCCAAGCTTTTTCTGGGCGGAAGTGCTGTGGTTTATCTGGTGTTCGCGAACATCTTGAAAAAGCGGCATCGTTAGAGTTCCAGAATATTTTCGACGTCTCCGCCTTATACGAACTGATGCGGTAATGCCGGTTTTCATCGCGAGCTGAAAAGTCCGGTCACAACGCTCATGACCGCACGGAAAACGACAGCAGATCCCTTTTCTCCAGGATTTTAGCATTGGTGATCGATTCTGTCGCATTAGTGATTTTTGGTATCCCTTTTTGTTTTGTAACATTTAGTCGAAGCAGTCGATGCTTCCAGTCGCCGATTTAACCCGGACAACTTGCGGGCGACTCTAAACAATACCGCTAAAGCGTCGTGCTCATGAACCTGACCCTTGAGCCGCGAGGCTCATTCATCAACAACAGGTCAGGTAATGGAGCCAATCAGTGATCACCTACTCTTGCATTCCCGGTTCATTTTCTGGGGATTCTGAATTTTTCATCGAAACCGCCGTCGATGGTGTGATGGTCAAGGCTGTTGCCCGACGGGGTTTTCGCAGCCACATCGTGGAGATTGTCGAGCCGTTCAGCGTCGTCGGATCGGCTCATGGCAATATTCCGCTGTTTGCCGTGCCCGCCTACAGGAGATCCCTCGAAGGTCGCGATCTCAATCGGGACAGCGTCGAACTTGTCGTTTCAACCTACAGGGCCTTCAGTGAGTTGCTGAAGCCTCCGGTAGCTGTCTTGAATGCTTATGCGCGATTCCGTGTCGAATATGCCGATGCATTGGCTTGTTTAGAGGCCAGTAAGCTGCGCTTATCGGTGGAGCGGCAAGCCAACAGGCGTCGACTGAAAAAAGGGGAGATCGATGCCAAGCTCTATCAGTCCGAACTGACCGGGCTTAAGAAAGTCTGTCGTCAGGCGTGGGGGGCCAAGTTCGATCTTGAGCGCCAGTTCTGCATGAGGTGGTTTCACAATTCGATTTTCGGGGATGAGCTTATTCTGGAGATTCTCGAGAAGGAATATCAGCAGAAGAAGCTCCGATAATCGTCCAAGAAACTCGCATTGAACTTATGGGGTCTGGCGGGGGAAACCGTTATACCAGGAGATAACCTGCAATTCGTGAAGCTCGATCTCATGGATTGGTAGAGGGCTTCTTCGAGGGAACCCGGTCTGTATTGGGTGGAAACGATAGGCTGACATTGCCTCTCAGGAGCCTGCAATAAGTCGCAGCTGTGCTCTCTGAGAGGCAATATGCATGTATACCAGAGGGTGTCCTGTTTACTTCTTCACATCTGCAGCAACCTGCATCCGCACGATCCTGGTCGGATCGGAAACCGTGCCGTTGTTGTATTGCGACCCGGCTTTGATCCTGTCGACGAATTCCATGCCGGAGACGACTTGGCCCCAGACGGTGTATTGGCCGTCAAGGAACGAGGCCGGAGCGAAGCAGATGAAAAACTGGCTGTCGGCGCTGTCGGGGTCAGTGGCGCGCGCCATGGATACGGTGCCACGAACATGATGTTCACGAGAGAATTCAGCTTTAAGCGATTGGCCTGAACCGCCTGTTCCGTTGCCGAGGGGGTCGCCGGTCTGGGCCATGAAGCCGGGGATTACACGATGGAACGAAAGGCCGTTGTAAAATCCTTTGCGGGTCAACTCCTTGATGCGGGCAACGTGGCGTGGGGCCAGGTCCGGACGCAGCTGGATGACGACCTGTCCTGACGGAAGGTTGAGATTGATCGTGTTTTCGGGATCAAGTGCAGGTGCGGCTGAAACGTATCGGGGAAGCCATCCTGCCATAAGCCCGAAAAAGAGGGCAAGCGTGAAGAGTGATTTTTTCAGCATGTGGTATTGGTGATGGTTGGTAAGGCAAGCTCCTGAATGATAGCAAGAATGCGGGGAGAAACAATGAACCCGCGCCATCATTGGTGAGTTCGGTGAAGAATTAAACCGACGATACTGGCCCGGTTTCAGGTGCAGATAATGATATCAGGCTCTTGATGGTGAATCGCCGCTGTTCAACGAGACGTATAGTTAGCGTTTAATTTTAATCGACGGTTCACTTCATGAAAATTTCAGGCTGATATCTGCTCCCGGGAATTCCTGTTTGACAGATTGGATGAGCAGATCCTCATCGAATGCCCCGAAAGCGTTGACGTCGATTGGAAAATTGGTGTTTCCGCTATCGTGGGCAGGCATGTATTCGCCTTCGTTATTTTTTCGTAGAACATGAATGCGCCATTTTTCTGGCTCGGAGTCGGCATCAAACCAGATGATTATTTTTTCCTGGGACATTCTGATTCTCCTGTTTTGTGTTCTTTCCTAAAAGTCTCTCTCCTGTTTCACTCTTCCACATAAGGTGACTTCAAAAATCAGGCCAGATTGTTCTGACGTTTATAAGTCACATTAATGGAATGAATTATGAGTTCGGGCGCTATCTTTGGGCGCATGCTGGTCTTGCAGAACACAATACGGTTCAGTGAGTCGCATTGCATAGTGCAGGATAGGTGAGATGGCGGCGATGTTTACGCTTCTGACAAGGCGTCAGTTTCTGTTTTTAAACCAGAAACTCAGAAACAGCTTTTGGGATACAGTTGTTTATATCAACCGATGGCACAATTCAGTTGTATAACATCAAGCCCAGCCAAAGGTTCGAGTGTCTGGCCGGGCTTGGTTTCATGTCTGAATTTGAAGTCTGTGCGTTACAGATCCTGCCGGAAGCTTACAGTGATGTTGTGGCTCGATTTGTCGTGATGTGTGCCGGACTGGGAATATTGCGTATCTGTCGGGTCGATGTAATGGCTGTCGTTGAAATAGAGATTGTTGGCCTTGAAGTAGCGATAGCCGATATCGACAGTCGATTTGTCGGCTACTTTGACGGCAACACCTGTGCCGACCTGCCATGCGAAAACATTGTCTTCGTGGGATGCCGTCCTGTATTCCCTTTTCACAGCGGCGTTTCCAAGGCCTCCCATTACATAGGGAGTGATCCTCCTTGAATGAAGGTCGATATCGACGTATCCGTTGAGCATGTATGATACGACGGTCTCCGATATATCGTTTTCGGAAACGTCGGTATTGTATGTCGCATTGTACGATGAATGGAATGGAGGGTAAGGCATTGATGTGTTTTCGTCAATAGTGCCGGAGAACCTGTTTACGCCATTGTTCTGGAAACATATCTCGCCCTCTGCCCTGAACACTCCGAAATCATATCCGACGGCTCCGTTCAGGATGGAGCCCGTATTGAAGATGGTTCTGCCCGTATCGACTCCGTGTTTGATCGATTGGCCCGTAAACATCGGAATGACAATGGTATCCCAGGTGTAGGCATACCTTGAGTCGTCGGCAAAGGTCAACCCCGCGGATCCTCGAACATAGAAGTTTGCATAGGCAGGGCTTGCGCTCAGTAAAGCAAGCAATAGGCTTCCAATAACTTTCTTTTTCATTGTAGTCGGGTTTCCTGTTGTTGTGATGAGTCAGAATACGAGACGCATTAATGACGAAAACTACCAATAAAAATCGAAATACGGTAAACAGCGAGCGATCACAAACAAGGAGGGAGGGGGATGAGGTTATGGGCATTCAATGGCCGGGTTCATTCATTTTGCGGGACTCTTCGCATGCACGCGAATGCCCGTTGTCGCACGCCTTGTTAAACCACGCCCTGGCAGTTTCTGGGTCCCGCTGAACTCCCAGGCCTTCGGCGTACATCGTGCCGAGTTTGTATTGAGCCATGTCAAGACCTTGTCCTGCAGCCAGTCGGTACCATTTGAGCGCTTCGGCATAGTTCTGGCGGACTCCTTTCCCTTCAGCGTATGCATTCCCCAGATTGTTCTGGCCTTTTGGATATCCGCCCTCGGCGGAGCGCCGATACCATTTCACCGCTTCCGCATAATCCTGTCGAACGCCGTGGCCGTAGTAAAAGGCATCTCCCATATTGTCCTGTGAATCGGCGTCTCCTTGTGCAGCTGCAAGTCGGAACCACTTCACCGACTCCTCGTAGTCCCTGGTGACCATGATACCCTTGTAATAGAGCAGGCCGATGTTGTGGAGTGCATATGGTTTGCCGAGAGCTGCATCTTTGAGCCATATTTCTTTTAGTTCGGGCGTTGGCGTTACACTCAGGGCTGGCGCCGGCAAGATGATGAGCAGGGCGGATAGTAACAAGATGTTTGTGTGTTTCATGGGAAGTTGATGCGGGAGAAGAGGAAATTCATCAGGACATTACCTCACCTGACCAATTGGCTTTATGGACAGGAAATGTTTGCTGGCAGCAGGTGTTGGCGGAAAAGTGCCGATATGTTATTCAATATCTCCTTTTTAATTTGATTTCATTCTTTGAAGGGGTGGTGAAGAGAGGAAGATCGTTCCTGGTAGTACTGTTGAAAAAAACGTACCATAAAGCGATATCCGTAAAAATAGTGGGGGATACCATGCTGCAACTTTCAAAATTATGGCTTATATGTGTTTGATGCAATAGTTATTATGGTGGCACATTATGGCGCCGCTCAAAAAACCAGAATCAGTTATGCAAAGTATCTCATCGAGCTCTATGCTCGCGGATTTGTTCGAAGAGTATTCGGATTGGTATCACACTCTCGCAGAGGAAAACGGGGTTCTTCCGAGGTCTGTTTCAGGCGTTTCTGCAGAGGGGCAGCAGTTCATCTATCTGATCGACGGTTTGGAACTGCACCATATGGCGAGGAACAAGTATGTGCGGTTTGTGCTGGATGAACATCGATCCGTCGCCTATGCTTATGGCGGGTTGGCATTGCGGGGTGACAGCGATCAAGGTGAGATCGAAGAGGTGCTGGATGTCGTAGCCGCCGATTCGACCCATTACATCATGGGACACTGGAGGGTAAGTCGCGGAGCGGACGGGATGATCATCGCACTGCAACATATGGGCACCAGCGAGGGCGATGACCCGGAGAAACATCCATCAGCATGGTTTCTGGCCGGTTCCATTCGTTTTGCCGATCCGGAAAAGCTCAAATTCAGGGGTATATGGGAGCAGGATAGGCCTGGAATCATATTCAATGACCGGCATGGTGCCGACGATGACGATCGACCAGCATGAACGCGTGTCGATGATATTGACGAAGTTGGGAAACGTGCCGGGTAGTTTCATGGAATTTTGATTCGAGTTATATTTCAGTCGTAAGATTGACGGGGCTAAATTTATCAGACATGAACATCAGGAGGATCGGATATGATTAAGGAAACTGTCGGCATCGCCGGTATCTCGGCACTGCTCCTTCCTGCGGTCGGCATCTCTTTCGTGGCCTGTGGTTTCCCTGGGCTGCTTGTGATCGGTGCGGGCCTTTTGATAACAGATACGGTGGTGAAGGGCATTCAGGATCGCAATGGGGCGGACAAAGAGCCGGTTGGCGGAGATGGAGCCGGTCAGGATCTCTATTCTTCAGGTACAAGCGATTTGCACTGACGACATCCCTTTTTTTTCGGATACCGGATTTACTCCCCAGGCACGATTTTTCTCCGAAGCCTGCTACGGTGACATGATGCTCATTTTTCCCAAACATGACAGGTCTCTTTTGTCGACTCGTCGGGCATTGGAGAGCTTCCAGCAGTGAGGATGTCCGTAGGGCGTTCTGTGTCGAAGTCGCGGCAACGAATGGGTTGAGAAAAACATTTGAATGACCCCCCGGAGATCATCGTCCTGATTTCAGTACGATATCCTCGGTGATGCTTTGGTGCGGGGGGGGGGCCGCACAAGTTTTCCGCTGTTCGATTCGTCGAGACCAATGAATACGGTTGTTGCTGTTTGAATATGTGAATAATGTAAAAGTGCGAATGGGTATGATTCGAATCGTAAAATCAGGATTGCTGTTGCTATGTATGATGGGTTCGGTCGGCATATCGGAGGGCAGGTCTTTACAGGGCCCCAACTCATCGGGTTCAGGTGACCGCAAATATCGACAATGGTATGCCGAGGCTGATGATGGTGACAGACCCGCGACTCCCGTTGCAGATGTCCCTGCATCTCCTGCATGGACTGCAAGGACGATAGATACGACCAGCGGCGTCGATTATATGGCAAGGACAGAGCGTGATGTCGTAATCGAACTGAACATGATGAGGACGGATCCTGCGCGATACGCCATGAAGTATCTGGTGCCTCTCAGGGGATGTTATCAGGGGCGTATCCTCAAATATCCCGGGGATACCGCAATTTCCACCAATGAGGGGCTTCCGGCGCTTGAGGAGTGTATCCGGGAGCTGAAACGCGCAAGACCGGTTTCCCCGTTGTCCCCCCGCGAGGGGCTCACCCTGGCCGCCCGTGACCATGTGTTGGATCAGGGGCCGACGGGGGCAATCGGTCATACGGGAAGTGACGGTTCCTCTCTGTTCACCCGCCTTAGCCGATACGGCAAATGGGAGTTCATCGCAGGTGAAAACATCTCTTACGGTTACAGCGAGGCAAGAAAAATCGTGGTCGCCCTGCTCATCGATGATGGCGTGCCGTCACGGGGACACCGGAAAAACCTTTTGAACCAACGCTTCAATCTTGTTGGTGTGGATATTGGGCCTCATCAGGCATACGGACATATGTGCGTAATGGATTTCGTCGGGGGATACAGACCGAATTAAAGCCGGAAGAGATTTGGTTTAACTATCGATGGTTTGAAACAATCTTGATGGACGTGAGATGTCACGGGTGGAACGAATTGAAACACGTCGAACCAAACTGACCGAAGGGTTGGTGATCAGTCGTGCCCTGCCCACGAGGCAGCAGCGTATGGTCGGAGCCTGGTGTTTTCTGGACCACATCGGTCCGATCCGCTTCGAACCTGGTGGCAGGATGCAGATTGGAGCCCATCCGCACACTTGCCTGCAAACCTTCACCTGGGTTATCGATGGTGAAATCTTGCATCGCGACAGCCTGGGAAGTGAGCAGGTGATCCGCCCGTTGCAAGTCAACCTGATGACGGCAGGGCGTGGGGTTGCCCATACCGAGGAGTCTTTATCGTCAGGCTCAACCCTCCATGCGGCCCAACTCTGGATTGCGCTGCCGGAGGCGGAAAAGGATTGCACACCAGCCTTCGATCATTATCCTGATTTGCCCGGCTGGGAAGACGGCGGTTGCATTTTTACCCTGCTTGCAGGTAGTTACGGGGGGCGCGTCGCCCCGACACGACTCCATTCGCCTCTGGTCGGCATGGATGTTTCCTGCTCTTCCAGGTCTGACATCGAACTGCATCTCGACCCAGGCTTCGAATATGGAATGCTCATTCTCGAAGGTGGCGTGATGATCGAAAATGAGCATTTTGATCGGGAAGGGTTTGCCTATATCGCCAAAGGGGGGACGAAGGCCACTCTGGAATTGCATGCAGGCAGCAGGATTCTGATTATCGGGGGAGAGCCTTTCGACAAGCCGGTTCTGATGTGGTGGAATTTTGTGGGCTTCAGCCACGAGGAGATCGCGAAGGCTCAACATGACTGGGAATCGGGCGATCCCCGTTTCGGGTTCGTCAAGGGGAGCGAGGGACGGCGACTCGAAGCCCCTGAGTTATCCTTAAGCTGATCCGGTATGTTCTGTCGGCCGTGACATTGGCGGAGGATTGACTGGAAGATGCGGGGATTAACGGACGATCTGCCCGAAATGGCCGCTGTTATAGTCATGTATCGCCTGTGCGATCTCCTCATTTGTATTCATGACGAACGGCCCATAACCGACGATAGGTTCATTGATCGGTTCGCCGTTCAGCAGGAGCAGCGTGGCGTCTTCATCGACTTCAATCTCGAGGCGGCTTCCGGCGCGCCCCATTACCGCCATTTCAGCCGTGCGAACCGCATGGCGACGCCCCAGCCGAATGGTTCCGTGCAGGACGAAAAGCGCCGTCGTGTCACCGGCCGCAAGGTCGAACGACGCGAGATGCCCTGCCTTAAGGCGAAGGTCCCATACGTTCATCGGAGTGAATGTATGGACCGGACCAGACGCCTCCCCGTAGAACCCAGCGATGATCCTTACTGTTCCCGTCTCATCGGGCAGGTCAACTTCCGGTATCTGGGCTGCCGTGATGCCCTGGTAATTGGGTGCTGCCATCTTGTCAATGGCCGGCAGGTTTACCCAAAGCTGGATAACCTCGAATGTTCCGCCTTGTTGCGCGAATTCCGGGCTGTGGCACTCCTCATGGACAATGCCGGAAGCAGCAGTCATCCACTGGATGTCGCCGGGGCCAATCGTACCGCCACCTCCATTGGAATCCCGGTGCGAAACGCCGCCAGCATAGACGATGGTAACCGTTTCGAAGCCGCGGTGCGGGTGCGGACCGACGCCGAGTTTATGGGTCGTCGGTGGAAATTCTGCCGGTCCTGCATAGTCCATGAGCAGGAAGGGGGAGAGTTCTTCGGCGATATCGTCGTAGGAAAAGATGGTCCTGACAGGGAATCCGTCGCCCACCCAGTGCCTTCCGTTGCTGCCTTTGATGTATGCCAACTTTTTCATGCCGAATCTCCTTTAGTCGATGGTGTGGTACATAAATAAACGTGTTTTTCCCTGATAAAAATCCGATTATCCGGTCCGCTTATCCTTCTGTAGTGTATAAAGAACTTTAATAAGTAAAGCATTGTCAATCAAAATAAACAGACCGCATGATACCCTTTACGGAAATGTTTTATTTAATAAAGATCCTTATTGTCTTTAGGTGGGTGATTTTTGTTAGGGTGAGGTGACCACTCAATCAGTTTGTCTTGGGAGTGAAAATAACGTTGACAAATGCGCGATCAGGTTCAGGATTCAAAAGGGGCGAAATGAACGAATAGATCGTTTGAACTCATACCCATTCGGGATGAGCCGAAGCATGTCGATAAGGGGAGAGGAGTAAACAGTTCAGCCCGTTAATCGTAATGTTGTGACGACTAACGGGCTGAACTGTTTTGGATCACGGAGGAATCTTCAAGGAACCAGGGAGATCATTTACGGTCGGACTGGTCTACTCCGCTGGTTTCCGGTTTGGCTGTCATGGGTCTGAAAGATCTTTCACGATCGTCGTAACCGGGGCTTTTCGAGTTCCTGGATTTCATGTATGGATAGTACGCTCCAGGTACTTTCAGAACCGGTACATAGAAGTCGACAGGGTTGTTGACGAGAGTTTCATTTCTGGGGCCCAGATAGCGTGCATCAGCAACGACGTATACTGCCGGTTCGATTGTTCCCCGGCCATCGTCATAGAGTACCAGGCTGGCCTGACGGATAGCGATCTCTTTAGCATCCCCAGCCGTTAAACGCAATTGCTGGCGGATCTCTTTGCTGATGACCGCATTTGATTTCAACTCGGATTTCGCGATTGCTTTCGCCGTGACATCCGGCCAGTTGCGGATCAGGCCGGCCAGTGCGCCGTCTTCACCCAGATGTACTATAATTCTTGATCCGGGACCCTGGACAGGAAGCCCTTCAAGCACTCGATTGTATTGCACGGTTACCAGTTTTTTATAGTCACCGGTGCTTCTGCCATATTTCGTCACACCCAGGTTGAGGCCTCCTACATGGCCCACAACCATCTCGCGTTCGTTGGCTGGCAGAAATCCGGTTTCAGCAAGATGTTTCCTTGCAAGTTCCGGAGCCTGAGAGGCAGACGGGAGATTTAAGGTCGAAAACTCGTGCGTATACTTTTTGAACCCGTAATTCAACAGGAAGCTTCCTGTCGTCGGATCGATGTCGAATACTGCAGAAGGGTCCTCAGGCGAAGTGAATACATAGCGTCCGCCGGTCAATTGCTGTGCCTTTTCAAAATGCATGTTTACATGCGTCCTTGCCTGGGTTTTGTTCAAAATCTCCCATGCATCGTTGAAATTGAGCGGTTTTACAGGAACGGCCCGGTAGGAGACAAGCTGTTTTTTCCCGATAAAGTTGTTAAGGCGAACCGAGCTGTAGGCGCTCCTTGCATGAACTACCGATGATTGGGCCGGTATAACAAGAGCAGTCATGCCAATGAGTGCAAAAATGGATATACATTTATTCATAATATGACTCCTGTCGATTAGTATTGGTACCAGATTCTCAGCCATGTATTGTCGGCAGCGGGATCATCGCTGAAGCATGCATATGTATCGCCTTCACTCGGCGGATACATAACTGCGGCACCTCGTTCACTGCCGTCTCCACGGAGCCAGATAGCATCGAACCATGACTGCCATACCGCACCGCCTGATTTAATGCGGCTACCGAAATATTCCGAGATGTCCTGGTCGCAGGACTGTGACGCTGTGGTCCTGAAACCGCAGACCTGGTGTACGCCGTCAAAGACTCCGTTGTTGTTGGTCCATGGAGTATACCAGTCAGCCACTTCAAGCGGGCTCGCCACCACATTGCAGGCATGGATCGTCACGAATTCCGCATTGTTGTCTCCCCAGCCTTTGTGGGGCGTGCCGCCTGCTGTCCGAAGATCCACCCAGTTCGACTGGCATTTTATCTGCCAGGGGCTGCCATGACCTACAAAGTAGGAAAAGTCCATTTTATCAACCCGCTCGTTATTATAGGAGTTGAACTGGAAGGGTTCGGCCCAGTAGTACTGGTTGTACTCGAAGTTCTTAATGAAGTTCCATACCGGTGAGGTGGCGTCGCCTTCGGTTTTGCTGCCTACATAGCCGCCTTCCCAGCGATCCACGGCCATTGCGTTCCTGATGGGCAGGCAGCCGACAAGCAACAAGAGAAGAAGGCACAACAGGCCTCTTCTTTTTCTGACGTCAATATGCTCAGTATCCATAACGTTAAACCTCCATGTTTATTTTATGCGTTTAAAGGATTTGGCGGAATTACTTTATTTATTACATCCGAACCTTTCGTAAACAGATCGATAAAATGCATCAACTGTGTCAACGTTTATCAGGCATCGGGTAGTCAAGAGTTCAAGCGTCCCATTAAAACAGTTGTCAGGACAATAATTTCAATTCTTACCATACATGAAAATTGGCCAAGTTTATATATACGAATATAATTAAAGCTTTTGTTTTGTTAAACAACAGCATGCGAATAGCTGAATTCTATATCGTACAGATGTCAGCCTCAAGAATGGTTATATAGATATTTTTATAAAATAAATTTACAGTCAGCGTATATGTCAGCCGATAAACAACAAGAGGTATATTATGAGTAGTAGCGGGATTATAAAGCTGGACCCAACGGTTGTCTGGAACAATTTTTATAGCCTGACCAGAGTTCCTCGTCCATCAGGGCATGAGGAAAAGATCAGGGCGTTTATTGTTGATTTCGGAAGAAAACTTGGGCTGGAACCTCTTGTGGATGATGTCGGGAACATCATTATCCGAAAACCGGCGAGCCCGGGTATGGAAGATTGCAAAGGGGTCATTCTGCAAGCCCATCTCGACATGGTTCCCCAGAAGAACAGCGGTACACGCCATGATTTTGAACTCGATCCGATCGATGCCGTCGTAGACGGCGACTGGGTTCGGGCTTGTGGAACCACGCTGGGCGCCGATAACGGCCTCGGGGTCGCGGCGGCAATGGCTGTGCTTGAATCGACTGCCCTGAAGCACGGACCGATAGAGGCGCTTTTCACCAGCGAAGAGGAGAGCGGAATGACCGGGGCATTCGGGCTGAAGCCAGGCCTGCTGCAGGGAGATATCCTCCTGAACATGGATTCGGAGGATGAGGGTGAACTGTTTATAGGATGTGCAGGAGGACTGAACGGCACCATGACCTTCAGTTACCATGAAACCCCTCTGACGTCCGGTTTTAAGGGGTTCCTCATCAGGGTTGCCGGGCTGAAGGGTGGTCATAGCGGCATGGATATCAATCTCGGTCGCGGTAACGCCAACAAGATCATGAATCGGCTCCTCCATGATGGGCATACCCGCCACGGACTGCTTCTTGCGTCTATCGACGGAGGGAGCCTCCGCAACGCCATTCCGCGTGAATCGACGGCAATGGTGGCGCTTCCGCCCGAAAAAGTCGGGAGCTTCCTTGACGGTCTTGCGATACTGGGTGGGAAAATTAAAAACGAGCTTTCTGTCGCTGAACCAGAATTGGTTATAGAAGCGCTTCCTGCAGATTCCCCGCTTACAGTTATCGAAACGGGTGTTTTTAAACGGCTGCTCAATGCGGTCCATGCTTGTCCGAATGGCGTTATGCGAATGAGCAACGAGATGTCCGGTCTTGTTGAGACCTCCAGCAACCTCGCCATTGTAAAGTCAGGCAAGGGTCTCATTACTGTTCAATGCCTGTTGAGAAGCTCAGTGGATTCAGCCAGGGATGATCTTGCCTCTATGATCGGCAGCGTAGCTGAACTGGCAGGCGCAGTTCCGGTGTTCGATCAGGGGTATCCCGGGTGGAAGCCCGATCCCGATTCGGCGATCCTGAAGGGTATGCAGGAGATCTACATGGCGAAGTTCGGGAAAAGTCCAGAAATAAAGGCGGTTCACGCGGGGCTGGAATGCGGGATCATCGGCGCCGCCTATCCTGATCTCGATATGATATCATTCGGCCCGACCATTCGTCATCCTCATTCACCGGATGAAAAGGTCGAGATTGCCTCCGTGCGTAAGTTCTGGGATTTTCTTGTTGATACGCTCGCCCTGGTGCCGATGAGATAATGGGTATGGGTCAAGCCGGGCAGGGATGAGGTCGTGGTTCTGACTTATGAAGTCGCCTGCGTTCCCTGCATCAGGATTTACAGGTCAAAAAACAAAGGGCCACTTGAATGGATCGTGGCCCTTTGTTGCTGGTGGCGGCTCTTATGACACAGACATCGCCGACGACTCCATATAAATCAATACCGAGGATATCTATGTGGCGGAGGGGGCGGAGGTGGTGGTGCGCCATAATCGTCTCTCATCCAACGGTATCTTTCCCTGACCGGACGCCATGGACCATCTTCATATCTTGACCGATACCAGTATCCGTCACGGTCACGCCTGTAATAAAACCCTTCGTGGTAACGCATGTGATCCCGGTGCATTCTCGGAGGCGGCGGTGGAGGCGGCGGCGGATAACCATATCCCGGCCCAGGCGGCGGATAGGCTACTGCATCCATTGTAGGGGTGATCTGTGTGGCGCCGAAAACCATGAAGGCGATTCCTGCTGACAAGAAAAGATTCTTTTTCATCAGCTCCTCCTTTTCTGAATGTTAGTCGAACAATCGGTTGATCTGGTGCTTGGTTTTGCAGTCCGGGAAGCCTGTTGTCATTCCAGCCCGGCGGGAGAATGATTCCGTATTCTATACATCTAAATATAGTAAACGATATCCTGCATAATAAAGCAAACGGTCTTTATGTCGTCTCTATCTGTAAGCAATTATGGATATCTTTGATGTATTACGGTTATTGGCCTGAGATATCCTGCTCTTCAGGTAGTGTTCATCGGACAGGTAATATATAGATGATACCCTTTCATCCGATCAACCGGGGTTGTACCGGATAACCGCGAAGTATTGCTATTTTATCGATCAACATCAACCATTCCTGTTTCTGTACCGTGAAGACGCCATACAGTTTTAACACGATAACGGATTTCCTGCTTTCACAGCCTCTTACGGTGGACGTGGAGATCGACGACGACGCGGTCGGGTCTCTTCCCCTCAAATGCGTAGAGTTCGACGCCACAGTTCTCTATGTGGGCGTTCATGATTTTTCTCGCCTTTCGCTCGATCTTTCTCCATCGGAAGTGCTGATCTATATGAACATGTTTCTGGTATGGATGCGGGAATCTCTCTGCAGTGAGAAGTTTTGCGTGGTGGAGCGATTTCTGGATAGCGCCATCGTCCTGTTATTCTCGAAGCGGTTCGGTTCGGAAGAGCCGTTTCTTGATGCTCTTCGTGCTGCCCGATGGATGGGTGATCACGACGAGCTGTTGTTCAGTCCCGACATGGGTATAGCCAGCGGGAGGGTCGCCGCAGGATTCGCAGGTACGCCCAAGGAGTTCACCGGTTCGGTGTTCGGTCGCCCGGTTCTTCTTGCCGCAGCATCTTCAAGGATGAAGCCTCCGGGCGAGATGGCCTCATGCATAACGTTTCCGGCTGACGAGTGGCAGGGGCGTTCATTCCCGGACCTGTTTCCGCCGCTTGAGTTCGATCATCCGGAAAAGGGACGTGTGCGGCAGCCGCCGACATGGCAGATCGGGGAGCCCAGAGCTGTGGATTTTCCCGGACTGGGAAGAATGGAGCTTCGCGATATAGCGAATTTCGTCCACTGGATGCCCAAAACAGCCGCACGCGAGAAGGCGCGGGAGTGGTTCTCGTTGATCAAGTCGAAAGGATTTTACAAAAACAACTTGTAGTCTCACATGAACATGCCGAAAAAGATCATGCTGTTGGGGAGCGGAGAGCTTGGTAAGGAATTTGTCATTGCTGTCAAGCGACTGGGGCACCACGTGATCGCGGTTGACAGTTATAACGATGCGCCTGCTCAGCAGGTGGCCGATGAGCGCGAAGTGATCGATATGCTTGACGGCAACGCACTCGATACTGTCGTGGCAAGACATCAGCCGGATGTGATCGTTCCCGAAATCGAGGCTATCCGCACTGAGCGGTTTTATGAGTATGAGAAACAGGGGGTCCAGGTTGTTCCTTCAGCTCGAGCTGCCAATTTCACCATGAACCGCAGGGCGATCCGCGATCTGGCCTCAAAAGAGCTTGGCCTGAGGACTGCAAGGTTTTGCTATGCATCTTCGCATGAAGAGCTGGCAGCGGCTGTCGCTGAGATCGGGTTGCCCTGCGTGGTCAAACCGCTCATGAGTTCGTCGGGCAAAGGTCAGTCAACGGTCAGGAACGAGTCTGATATCGAAAAAGCCTGGAGCTATTCCCAGAGTGGAAAGCGAGGTGACAGCGCCGAGGTGATCGTGGAATCGTTCGTCCCGTTCCATACCGAGATTACGCTGCTGACCGTGACCCAGAATAACGGCCCTACACTGTTCTGTCCGCCGATCGGTCATCGGCAGGAGCGTGGAGATTACCAGGAGAGCTGGCAGCCATGCATTATCAGTGAAAAGGAGCTTAAGGAGGCGCAGTATATCGCTGAAAAAGTGACGCGCTCGCTTACCGGGGCAGGAATCTGGGGGGTGGAGTTTTTCCTTGCCGATGACGGGCTCTATTTTTCTGAGCTTTCGCCTCGTCCGCACGATACCGGGATGGTGACGCTTGCCGGCACACAGAACCTGTCGGAGTTTGAGCTGCACGCCCGGGCAGTGCTCGGATTGCCTATTCCCGACATCGAATTGATGCGTACGGGTGCAAGTGCTGTTATCCTTGCCTGTAAATCAGGAATCAATCCAAGGTATGCCGGGATTGAAGATGCCCTTCGTGAGGCGGGCACAGACATCCGTATTTTTGGCAAACCGGTAACGCGTCCTTACCGGCGCATGGGGGTAAGCCTGGCTTCCGGTCAACCGGGCAGTGATGTCGAGTCTGTGAAACTCAGGGCGGTTGCGAATGCGGCAAAGGTGACTGTGGTCTGTGATGAACCGAAGAGCGCCTGATTCAGTTTGTTGCTGAAAATGCCAGCTGGGAAGCCCTCTCCCGGAAGTCTGGAGTACTGATGCTCCCGGGATGTATGGCGATCCTGTCTGCTCAAGTCAATCGCTTGATGTTGGCCAGCGTATAGCAGACGACTGCAATGACAAAGATGCTGCTCAACCAGACCTTACCGGATTGGGGCATTCCGATGAAGCCATGAGACGAGATGAGTATGCTGGTGACTATGGCGATGATGATGGCGCCTATTGAAAGAGGCAGCACAAGTGGTTTAATGTTTTTGAGCATCATGGTCTCTGATGTTTATCGGTTTCGTGTATTCAGCTTTCGTTCAGTTCGTTAAGTCGATCAACTGTTTACAAGGTACCACCAGGTTTCTTAAACGAGGATAAGCGCATGCTTAAATCTCGATAAAATATTGACCGGAAGGTTGACGGAGAAAGTCTGTCAGGATAGCCCCGGGTGCTGAACGCTCCTGATCGATTTGGCGGGGATAAGCCTGACGATGGATATTCATAGGGTTATTGCCTGAATGGTGCTTAAAATCTTGCTCATTCGCCCAATGGAGAAAACATTCATTCTGTGACCGTCCTCGGAATGACGGTCGCAAATAAACATCACTAAAGGAAATGGTTATGGCGATTATGACTGAGTATATCGATCTGATTGTTCCTGTTTCGATTATCGAAGAGAAGTACCCCGGAGGATGGGAGCAGTGCCTGAGCGACCATAAGCCTGCAATCGGGGGTCGGGTATGGTTCGACAACCATCTCTTCCGCGATGGTGCAATGAACCCTGTCGCAATGGAAGCTCTTCTCAACGAATGGTGGAAGCTTGGGTTTGAGTGTTTCGTGGAGAAGGACGGAAAAAGAGAGTGGAGGGATGTCTGCGTTTACGAAGGGTTGGCTGGCGGTCTGAAGATGCCCTGTGAGTGGTTGGCAGAAGATCCGGCGACACGAAGCGTTTACCTGAAAGGGACGGCAATGGGGGAAATCGCAGGACGTGACTGGGACCTGATCGATGACTGGGAACCTCCGACATTTCCGTAACCCGTTTTAGGCGACGGATTCTCGACCTGCAGATATGCTATGGTTCAGGAGGCCGTTCTGTTTTCAGTTTGCCGAGCAACCAGTATGCAGAGCAGTAATCTGCGAAATCCGCCCGATCGATGTTCTCTTCGGTGCATTTTTTTGCTCGACCCTCCAGATCGTCCAGCTCCTCGCAAGTCAGGGTAATCGCCAGGCCCAGCGGTTTTTTTGTGATGTATTCAATGGCGTTTATGCAGGCCATCTGATAGGGGTATTGCGCATCGACCAGATAGGTTTCGAGTTGGGAATAGTCCGGCCCTTCCCAACCGTAGAGGGATTTGCAGTCCAACAGCTTTTTTTTGATCGCCGGTACGGCTGATTCATAGCCCAGGAATGCCGACAGGTACATCCAGCTGTAATCGCTGTCGATCCTTTCCAGGATCATGGGTTCCAACTCATTTTTGTATCTGACAATCTGATGGATCTGGTCGTCATCGATCAGGAATGAAAATCGGCCGTTTGACAGATCATTATAGTCACCTGTAGGCGGGTCTGCTGAAACGGGAAGTGACGGGGACTCTTCGCTGGTGCTGAACAGGACGGTTTTAAGCCTGTTGAGCTCTGTTTCCGCACTGATGCCGCGATTGCCGTACATCATGAGAATGAATGCGCTCAGCAGTATGTATCGAATCAATCTCATGAGCGAGGTTCTTTGTTTGTCCATTCCTGTGAAGTCAGAAGATTGTATAAGGTAGCTATATTTTTTGCACTGATGCACATTGACTCGGATCATGGCATATGGTTAAAACCTTGTAACTTGATCAATGTATCATGTAGTTTTGCCCCTTATTGATGTTGACAGGATATGAATCAGGAACAGGCGTCAGGGGGCAATCGCCATTATTTCAAACAACGATGGATTAATCAAGGAGGATTGAATGGCACATGGCGCATATTTGTCGGTTACGGCCCAGAAACAGGGCAAAATCAAGGGACCGGTAACATTGCCGGGTCGAAAAGATACTATCCAGGTATTCGGGGGATTTCATGAGATCATCTCCCCAAGGGATATGAGTTCAGGATTGCCGACCGGCCAGCGTATGCATAAACCGTTGACGCTCATCAAGGATATTGATTGCTCCAGCCCGCTATTGCTGAATTCCCTGGTCACGAACGAGAACCTTAAAGAGGTCGTGTTGCAGTTATGGTCTCAGGATCGGGGCGGACGTGATGCCGCTTTTTATACAATCACCCTTATCAACGCAAATATTTCCGCATACAAGCTCCTGTTGTCTTACGACGGCTCTCCAGAATCAGCCCGGCATCCTGAACGGGAGGAGTTGACCTTTACCTACCAGAAAATATCCTGGACATGGGAGCATGGAGCCATAAGCGCAAGTGACGACTGGGAAGTCAGGATATAAATAATCCGGTTGATGCGCAAGGAGAGCCCCTCGTCGTCTTGTTCCGGGAACTCTTGAGAGAGGTCAATGAGGCGGTCAGATGTGCTGGAGATCAAGCCGCCGGTCGCCCTTATTGCCTCATCAATATCCCGATGATTGCCATGATCATCTGTACATGGAAACCGGGGAGATGTTCCCTGTGTAGAGATCTTTAAATTCCGCTTCTATTTTTGTGGCGTCCGGTGAAATTCTGAGAGTGCCGATGCCTTGCGTATTCATTGCTGTTTTATAGGCTATGGTAACGGCCTGTCCGCTTATCTGGCCTTCTCCAACGGCGGTGATTCCATATGCCGGGCTGAATTCCTGGATCGATACAGCGTTGCCGTATTGAGTGATAAGGTAAGATAGCCCGATGTTTGATCCCCATTTGCCGCTCAAGCTGAAGGTGTTTGCCTGGGGTTGGGCGGATGTTGATGCGCTTTTCGGGATATCATTACTGCTTTGTTTGAGATTTGCATTGATCCCTTCAAGACGTTTTTCCAGATTGCTCTGACGCTGCTCAAGTTCCTCCTTGGGTACGTTCTTCAATTGCTCAAACTGGATCGAAACTCCGCTTGAACCGATATTGAGCGTTTTGAGAAAACCGCCCTGGTTTCCAATTGTATAGGCAACAATGGCAACGATACATGCCAGCAAAACCCAGAGAAAGTTTTTTGGTAGTTGCATCTGTGGATGATTTAATTCCTGGTTATTGTTTCAATATAACGTTTTGATCAGATGCGGCGATCTACGCATTGTTTCAGTTGGGCCCAGGGTTATTTCAACCCATTATTTGGCATGAAAAGTTGTTATCCCCGTATTTTAAGCGAACGCGGAAAGCAAATGTTTCTCAACATCAATTGAAGGGAGAAATCGTCATGAAAAACCGCGTCATGATTGTGGTTTTAGTCGATAGTGACAGGCGCTGGCGCTTGCGTGGAATATCTGTCTGAACGGCAGCCTTTTCGTGGAGTTGAGACAGATTTGGTTTCGAAATTTCATCCCCCCTGACATACAACCGATTGGCGAAATAATTGTTGCGACATATCACGAATATCGAGGCAATTCAGTCAGATGGAGGGCTGCATGTTTTGGATCTCTTGTCGGATCGGCAACTCTGAGCGCCATGGCGGCGTTGATCCTGAAGCTTGAGGTACTTGACGATCGTCCAAAATTGAAAAACGATCTTGCCGCTGCGTCGGCGACCTTGGCCGTCATATTGGTGACCCTTTCAACGATGGGTGATTTTCAAAGTAAATGGCAGGCGAATCGTCTGGCGGCATCTTCAATGGAAAATCTTGTTTTCTAATTGGCGAAGCCCGCTGCCGGTATCGACATCAATGGCGTCCTGAATCGTATTCAGGCAATCAATGAGACCCACAATCGAGGGATAGTTGGAGAAGTAGGGAAGATTGCCGTGAAAGAGTCTGCTGTTTCGAATGAACAAGATGGAAAGTCACCTGAACGAAAACAAAACCCGGTCAAGTGACCATATGATGGATACGTATATTTAATCCCTTTTTAAGCTCGCATTTAAGCTCCTTTAAGGTTGTCGGTCTATCTTTTTGATGTAACGGTGAATTCAGACTCATTCAGGGTTCACTCTGGAAGATTTGATTCATTTTGATCAAACACCTAAAGGAGAATTGTATGAAATGCCCCTCGTGCAGCACACTGCTGCTTATTACGGAACGTCAGGGAATCGAGATCGATTATTGCCCTGAATGCAGGGGAGTCTGGCTCGACAGGGGAGAACTTGACAAACTCATCGAAAAATCTGCTGCCGGATCCCATGCCGAGCCCTATGCTCGTGAGTATCGTGAAGGTGATCAACGTCACGGGCATGGTCATGATGATCACCATGACTCATATGTCGATCCGAGAACAGGTCGAAGGAAGAGAAAGGAGGGGCCTTTCGGATTCCTGGGAGATCTGTTCGATTGACGGAGCAATTCTGTCCCCATGTAATACCTGTTCCGCGCAGCGTGGATGATATATGACTGAACCCTTGAGTTTTGAAATGTTAATGACTGACGACCACTTGCTGCATGAAAACGACAAAAAAACCGCGTATGACGCGGTTTTTTTGTTTCCAGGAGCGATGCTCCGTAAGGTGAAGGGGTGCAATCCGGAATACAGGCCGCAATCATGGGCGCCTCGCGTCCAATGATGCAGATGGAACCGTCGGTCAAGCCTCTGTGAATTTGTGTTTGTGGTTTTTCGAGATGTTCCCGACTGTCCAGTTGATTTGCCCCCTGTACTCTTTTTTTCTTACGGCACACTCATTCTTTTTACAGATTTCGCAGGAATATTCGAGACACCCGTCTGTATGTACGGAAAATTCGATGCTTTCGCCGAAATTGTCATTGACCAGTTTGCTGAGCTTTTCAATTTCGTTATGGGCCTCATGAACATTGAGGTACCATGGGACCGTCAGATGGCAGTCAAGATGCAGGGTATTGCCATATTTTATGATTCTCGTGTTGTGGAGATCGATCCAGTTTTCAACGCGGTTCGACTGCAATAGATCAACCATTTTTTTCAGGAGTTCCTCATCCGCTTCATCCATGATTCCCCTGATGGAGTCACGAACTATCTTGTAGCCGGTATATACGATCAACATTGCGAACAGCAAGGCGACAGCGCTGTCAAGCCAGGGTAACCCGGTGAAGTACAAAATGATCAGGCCAATGATGATTCCTATCGTAGAGTAGGTGTCGGACTGCAAATGTTTACCGCTGGCGATCAGGGCAAGTGAACTGTTTTTACTACCCTTTTTGACCGCTATGGCACCTATGAGATAATTGATCACCGCCGTTATGCTTATCAGGATGATTCCGTAGTCGAGTTTTCCGATCGGATGCGGGTCTTGCAGGTTTTTTACAGCCTCAAATATGATGAGTAATCCCGCACCGGTGATCAGGGTTCCTTCAATGGCCGCCGAGATGAACTCTACTTTTCCATGCCCATAGGGGTGGTTGTCATCTCTGGGGATCGACGAGAGGTAAAGGCTATAAAGGCCGATAAACGCACTGACGACATTGACCGTGCTTTCCAGGGCGTCGGTAAGTATGGCGACAGAGCCGGTTATATGCCATGCGGCAAGTTTGATGATGAAAAGTATCACCCCTGTTACGGCGATGATCTTCTGGAAATTGTAGTTCTCTTTTGCTGTCGTCATTTGAGTCGGGGTGTTAATGCGGCCGGATTTTAACCATACGGAACTGTGCCTGAAAATCTGAACCGGCCTGAGTGTTCGTGAATCATGCCGGGACTTTAACCGTCATCGTTTCATTCAGGATGACAGTAAAGTTGCACGAAGATAGTGCAGCAAGCTTAAAATAAGATTAAACAGAGGGGTGGCAGGAGAGGCCAGCAGCATAACCGTTAGTGAATCCACATGATATAATGTCGATGCTTCCGGGTCGACGAGCCCCAGACCGCAGATAGGAAGCATTGCCGAACTCTTTCATGCCTGTTCCGCAACGTGTCCGATCAATTCACGTAAATCGGTATTCAGCCAAGTTCGAAGGTCGTAATCCCGAACACCTTCTCGATGGGGAGCTGCGGATGCTGACCCATATACATTCTTGCAGTTTTGAAGACGACGTTCATCCCATGGCGTTGCACCAGTTCTGTGGCAGCAGAATTGGGTTCGGGAATATCGAGATATACGGGGACTCCTTCAGGCACTGATGCCGTAAGGGCGCAGAAGAGCTCCTCGGCAAACTCCGGCCTGTCGGCAAAGAGGGGCCCGATTTTGAAGCCTGCCCGGCATGGCCTGATGACGCCGTAGCCCGCAAGCCGGCCATCATCCATGATGCCGAGTGCCGTGGTGCTTTCCCTGCTTGTCCAGCATTTGAGAAACCCGCTTCGGTCATCAGGGAAGAAGGGTTTGTCGTACGCGAGAACGGTTTCGAAAGGAAGTCCTGAAAGCGGTTTGATTCCCTGATGCAACGGCTTCAGGTCTCTGCCAAACCCCTCGTACCTGATGTTGCTGTAGGCGAACGAGAACCCGAGACGACGGTAATTTTCCTGTCGTTCAAGAACGCCATCAAGGCCTATCGTGCGTCCCTCCAGGCGTTTAAGCGCGGCCCTGCCGATCAGGAAACCGGCCCCCCTTGTTCGATACTCCGGCAGGACGATGTAGAGACCAATAAAGCCGTAAGAAGAGCCGTACTTCACCGCAGAGATGGCAGCGACAGGCTTATTGTCGAGCAACGCGATCAGGAACCCTTCCGGATCGGCCCGATAGAAACACTCCGCATCTTCAAGTCCGGGATTCCATCCTTCATTTGCAGCCCATGCAATGGCAATATCGACCTCCTGGCGGGTCATGGTCCTGATCGTATAATCAAGGTTCGGGGTCATAATGATTTCGCTTGAAGAGAGCCCTTAACGTGTTATTACTGTCCACTGACTGTCCACTGAAATCAAGATATGCTACACAGGTATATTTGCAAAGCCACCGTCGGATGGGAGGGAAGGGAGTTGTACGGAGGAATACATGGGGCGTCAGGATCGGGAGGGCTTGCTCCTGATCCTGACCCCATATACAGAGGCTCACATATGGCCTTTTGCCAGGAATCGCTGATGCCAGCTTAAGGCCTCTTCGAGAATGTGCGGCGTGTGTTTGCCGTACGACTGTTCGTGTGCGCGCTTGTGATAGTCCAGAAGCGCGGGCTTGAAGTCTGGGTGTGCACAGTTTTCGATGATCACTTTTGCTCGCTGGTTTGGAGACAGGCCGCGAAGGTCCGCAAGCCCCTGTTCGGTGACCAGCACCTGGACATCGTGTTCCGTATGGTCGACATGCGATGCCATAGGGACAATGCTCGAAATCTGACCGTTTTTGGCCTGGGACGGTGTCATGAATATCGAGATATAGGCGTTGCGCGCGAAATCGCCCGAGCCTCCGATGCCGTTCATGATCGAGCTGCCCATCACATGCGTCGAGTTAACATTGCCGTAAATGTCTGCCTCAATGATCCCGTTCATGGCAATGACTCCCAGACGGCGAATGATTTCAGGATGGTTGCTGATCTCCTGGGGACGCAGGACAATCTTGTCCCTGTAGTATTCGATGTTCTTGCTGAACTCTTCAAGGCCTGCGTCGCTCAGTGAAAATGCCGTGGCCGAAGCCATGGAGAGTTTTCCTGACCGGAGCATGTCGAGCATGCCGTCCTGAAGCACCTCGGTATATGCCGTCAGGTTATCGAAAGGTCCGGTGTTAAGGCCCGCCATGACGGCATTGGCAATATTGCCGACTCCGGATTGCAGGGGGAGCAGGTTTTTCGGGAGGCGACCTTTCTTTACTTCGTGTTCGAAGAATTCGAGTATATGTCCTGCGATCAGTTGCGAGTTTAAGTCGGGAGGACTGAAGGGCGAGTTCCTGTCGGGAGCGTTGGTTTCAACGATGGCGATGATCTTGTCGGGATCGCAATGGAGGTAAGGATCGCCGATCCTGTCATCGGGGTGAACGAGCGGAATCGGCTGCCGGTGCGGAGGCAAGGCGGTACCGTAATAGATGTCGTGCATGCCTTCAAGTCGGGGGCTCTGCCAGGAGTTCACTTCGAGGATCACCTTGTCTGCCTGGTCAAGCCATGTCTTGTTGTTGCCGACGGAAGAAGAGGGGATCAGTCGACCATCTTCAAGAATGCCGGCCACTTCGACGACTGCCATGTCGAGTTTGCCGAGGAATCCAAACCAGACGAACTGGGCGACATGGGAAAGATGGATGTCGAGGTATTCCATCTGGCCGGCGTTGATGCGTTTCCGGCAGATAGGGTCTGACTGGTAGGGAAGGCGCATTTCGACGCCGTCGGCTTCGGCTAACGCTCCATCGAGTTCAGGCGCCGTAGAGGCTCCTGTCCATACGCTGATCTTGAATTTCTGACCTTCGCTGTTGGATGCGGCAATGTGTTTGGCGAGTGCCTGAGGGACAGACTTGGGATACCCTGAACCGGTAAATCCGCTCATGCCGACATGGGCCCCGGAGTGGATTAAGGTTGCAGCCTGTTCGGCGGACATGATCCTGTCCTGCAGGGCTTTGTTGAGGATGCGCGATGTTGTGCTCATTTCCTGAATTACTCCATTCAAGAGTTACTGACGACGATTCTCCGGATTTAATTTTCAAACATTGCTTTGCCTCTGGAAGCGCTATCAGTTTTTCGACAGGAGAGTGGCAACATCGGGGAGCTTTTAAAATTTTCGGAGCAGGATCCGACAGTAATCCTCATTTCGCTACGCTCGTCAATCGAATAACCTTGAACAGGATTGCCTCTACGGACATAAAGAATGATCATCCGGACGGTCCGCCTTCAATTCCGGGAAGGCCCGTTCACACGACGGCAGATCATCGCACAACGCATATAAAGGCAAGCACTTTCAGGCTCACAAATTTGTTGGTCGTGAACTTACGATTAATTCCCGGCAATTAAAAAAACCCGTTCATGGCGGGCAGGAAGAGGCTGCTATCTCTTGCTTGTTTTTTCTGGTCGTTCATATAAAGGGCTTTAAATACTAATCGCAACAAAAGCAAAATTATATGGAAAAGAAATTTGTTCTCCGCCATGGAGTTTAGATTTCAGGTTTTAAGCAGTATAATCGTTTTATGTGCCCGTGTCCTGTTCAACGCCTTAAATCCAACTTCCATTGAGTACGGCTTTGCCATCAACCTCATCCGTTAATTCAACAGCTCTTAAGCAAAAGCGGGTTCTCGTGGTGGGCGCAACCGGCTATATCGGCAAATTCGTTGTCCGCGAACTGGTCGCCAGGGGCTACGAGGTGGTCAGTTTCGCCCGAGAGCGGTCCGGCGTCGACGCTGCCACTACGGCTGAAAAGACACGACAGGAACTGAGGGGTTCAGATGTCCGCTTCGGTGACGTATGCGATCTGTCATCGCTGATGAAAAATGGCATCAGTGGAGAGCGGTTCGATGTCGTGGTATCATGCCTCACCTCACGCAACGGCGGAATAAAGGATTCGTGGGCGATCGATTACCAGGCGACGCGAAATGCCCTCGATGCGGGCATGGAGGCCGGGGCATCGCAGTTCGTGCTTCTGTCGGCCATCTGCGTACAGAAACCCCTGCTTGAATTCCAGCGGGCAAAGCTCAAGTTCGAGAAGGAGCTTATGGCGTCAGGGCTTTCCTGGTCAATTGTGCGCCCGACGGCTTTTTTCAAATCGATCGCGGGCCAGGTCGAAGCTGTGAAAAGCGGTAAGCCTTATGTCATGTTCGGCAACGGTGAGTTGACTGCCTGCAAACCGATAAGCGAAGCGGACCTTGCCCGTTTCATGGCAGATTGCATTGAAGATCCTGACAAGAAGAACAGAATACTGCCCATTGGTGGGCCTGGCAAGGCGATAACGGCAAAGCAGCAGGGCGAGATGCTCTTCGAACTCCTTGAACGTGAACCGAAGTTCAAGAGGGCTCCGATCCTGATTTTCGACGTGATCATTCCTGTACTTACCGTGCTGTCGAAGTTCTTCCCGAACCTGGCGGACAAGGCTGAGTTCGCGCGTATCGGGAAATATTACTGTTCCGAATCGATGCTGGTGCTGAATCCGGCGACAGGGAAGTATGATGAGGGCGCTACCCCTTCCTATGGGAGCGACACGCTGCGGGATTTTTACCGGCGGGTCTTGAAAGAGGGGCTTGCAGGGCAGGAACTCGGGGCCCAGAAAATGTTCTGAAGACCGGAAGTCCGGAGTACCTTTAGCACTCGGGCCGATACGCCCAAACAAATCTCACATTCAATTATGCCGGTACAAGTAGTTTATGCAACAGCGGCGATGATGTTCGCGGCGGTGTTTCCCCTGCCGGAGATCTATGATACTTTCCTGCGGATGGTTGTTTTCGGCACTTTCGCATGGGGCGCCTACAAGAATATCAACCTTCGTGCAAAGATATCGATTTTCCCTTTGCTGTACGGACTTTTCGCCGTAGTGTACAATCCCATCACTCCCGTTCAATTCCCGAGAGAGGCATGGATCGCACTCGATATTGCAGGAGGGGCGCTCCTGCTGGTTTCCAGGCGGCATATCGCGGAATAAGCATTCCATCCCGCCCTCTTCCCAAACAACGAACCCGGAAGCGAAAGATCATGGTTACTGAATCCACACTGGATTTCCTGAAAGCCCTGAAGGCAAACAATTCCAGGGAATGGTTCGATGCGCACCGTTCCGATTACCAGAATGCTTACGGCGACTTTTTCGATACGGTGGTCCAGTTCGTGCAGTCAATTTCTGCGTTTGATCCTGCCATTGCTGAAGCCCGGCTCGATCCGAAGTCTTGCATTATGCGCATCTATCGCGATATCCGTTTTTCGAAGGACAAGACCCCCTACAAGACAGGATTTTTTGCCTATGTCAGCAAAGGAGGAAGAAAAGGGGCTTTGGCAGGGTATTACCTCCACATCGAGCCCGGATCATCATTTTCCGGCGGCGGGCTTTATATGCCGGAGCCGCCTGCGCTCGAGAAGACAAGACATGCCTTAGATACACGTTTTCCCGAATGGCAGTCGATCGTAAGCAACACTGAACTCATCGACAGATTTCCGGAGGGAGTTCAACCATCCGGAGCTACCAAAAGGCCGCCGAAAGGGTATGACGATAAAAATCCAGCAATTGAATACCTCAAGTTCAAGGGCTATTACACCCAGAAGTTCTTCAGCGACCAGGAAAGCGTAGCCCCCGATTTCATGACGAGCCTTTCCGACTCCTCGCGATCGGTCAAACCATTGGTCGATTTCCTGAACGATGCGTTGACCGGCCTTTAATGGGTCGCCCCGTCGATGACTATGCTTCAAGGGCTGGAGGCCGAGAGGCCGTTAGCTGATCATCCGGTCATGAAGCGATCCGTAAAGCTTGCAGAATAGGTAAGTGCTTTTCAGCAAAAGAAATGGCTTCTGCAGTCATCTCTGCAAGCTTCTTTTCGCTTGATGCTGGGCCTTGGACTTCTATTAAAAAATGCTGTTCCTGGGTCGAAATGATCTCCGAAACGAATGAAGCCCATTCGGCAGGTTTGGTTTTGCCATGTTTCAATGCAAGCAAAAACAGCTGATGTAACCGCCCGACCGGGATGCCGCCGCCGGTGACAGGACTGGCGAGATAATTGACATCACTGCTGCCGCGCGCTTTATTGATGAGGTAATCGTTGAGTTTTTCAGCGCGTTGTGCAGAGCTGGCGATCTCGGCGTCGTCCTGAGCCATCATAAGCTGGCCGAAATTGGAAGCCAGGATCATTATTGCCTGCAGAAGCTGATAAAAAGCAATGCCCGTATTGCTGATTTCCTGCTCAAGCTGGCCAATGGTTTTTGGCTTATGATCAGCCAATGCATCAAGAATGGGATTATACAGCTCTTCATGCATGACCACTTCTGGCAGGATGCCGGATACTTTCAGGGAGATATCCTTGCGATCTGCAACCAGGATCACCCGCTGTTGCCGGAGCGTTTCCAATTGCTCAATTGGGGAAAGTTTTCTGGCCCCCTTGACCCAGTAGTCTTTACGGAACTGCCGATTTGTCATGTAATCTCGAACGGTTTGACGAAACATAACGTCCGGGATTTCATTAAGAAAGGCCTGTTGTTCCGGAGTCAGGAACAAGCCGTCAATCTGATCAAGATAGTTTGCTGAACATGCGAATTGAACTTTTGTCGGTTCGAGCCACTCTGCCATTTCTGCAAAGTGCATTGGTTTCCAGTGTTTGTTGAAATACTCATGTGCAAGGTAATTACGGTTCTCTTGCTTGAGCTTTTTAAAGCTGTTGACTACGAAAGGATTTACCCGGGCATATTTCGGCCCGGTTGCCAGAAGTCTCCCGGTAAAGTCCACAGCCCCGTTAATCAGACCCACGATGCCTTGTCCTTCAGCGCCCATGACTTCAGTGTGCTGCATCATAAGGTGACGGATAGGTGCGAATGAAGCCCATCCAGGCATTGTGTTGTAGCTGATATAGAGGATCCCTGCGACCTTCAGCTTTTTACGTATGAAATCGACGATATCCGCACGGTTCTCATCCGATATCCAGCTCCAGATGCCATGCAGTCCGATATAATCGAAATCAGGGAGGTCACTGTTTTTCAAGAATTCAGCAAAAGAGTCGTCGTAGAGTTTTGCTCCTGAAGTCGTTTTTTCTGCCATCTCCTTTGCAAAAGCCACCTGTGAAGGATTGAAATCGGTTCCAAACCATTCAATCCCGGTTGTCGCCGCATGAATGTTGACGCTTATTCCCTGACCGAAACCAAGTTCACACGCTGTTTTGACTGCTGGAATGGCGATGCCTGCCTTGAGGAACGCCAGTTTCGCAAATAACGGATTAAGATGGTTGTAGTATCCGTATATATAGCCGAGATCGGTCACATATCCTTCATTCCAATCTGTCATGTATAATCTCTTTTGGTGTCTCTATGCTTGTATTTCGGTCTTGTTGACCAAACCTTACAGCGCTCTTAATTCCGAAATTCAGCAAATCACTGCCACTCACTGAAACAGAAAATCCATCTCCGGAACGATCTCTTGTTCGTCTGTCGCAGGTGATCTCATCAGGGCAGGGAAGCATCGCCGACCACGACATCGAAATCAACAGGGAAAGAGGGCTCTATGTTGTTGAAGCGGTCTCTTCCTTCCGGCATTTCATGGACTCCGGCAGGGAATGCGTTGTGCTCGATGAGGTATTCGAGCAGGTAACTGGTGAGTCGATAGTATCCGTTCGCCTTGTTGGAAAAGGGGTTGAGAGGCTTGCCGACAGCCCAGCGTTCGACAATCGCTTCAACTGCAGGCATGTATCGGTCAATGGCCGTTTCTCGTTCAGCACTGTTCATCGTGTTTTAATAAGCTGCAATCTTTTCGATTGTTGAAAAAGCGAGGCTGCCGAACTGCCATTTCCTGTCCTCTTCTCAAATTCGGCAGTGCGTTCGAGCAGTGCCGGATCCGAGAGCAGTACCTTGCTGCTGCCAAGCTGTTCGATCGTCATCCTGAGCGCCGTACTGTCCTTAGCCGAAGCTTCCGGAGCTGAAACGCGTTGCAATCCGTTTTTCAGTGCGGCGGTGATGCTGTCGTGCTTTACGGTTAACGACTTAACTGCCAAAGCCGGCTGGAATGTGCTGTCGATAGCAAGCGCTTGTTCAGCGAACGCCCTGGTCGCCTGAATATCGCCGATCTGGTAACTGGCTTTTGCAATGGAGGTCAGCAGTGCAGGATCGGTAATCTTTTTCCCGCTTTTTTCAGCTTCGGCAAGGCTTTTCCTGAAAGCAGCCACATCTTCTGAACTGGCTGTTCCCGATTCCACCCTGGCGGCCTCCCGCCTGAGTTTGCTGAAAGAAAAACCGAGCAGGTTGAAAGAGGTGATCGCCGGAAAACCGACCATGATGATGGAGAGTATGAAAAATCCGATCAGCCCTTTGGAAATTCCGGATTTGGCCGATTGTATGACCATCAGCACGAGGGTGACCAGAAAAAGAAGAACGCCCATGCCCATGAGCAGAAGCTCGTAGGGCTGCATGTCTTTCATGAAATCCATAGCGGCAGATCTCCCTGGCATTGCCTTGAACAGGTTCGAAAAAGAGCCGTGTGTACTGCTACGGGAATGGTGAGAGTGTAATGAAACGACAAACCGGCTGACGAAGCACCCTTGATCTGAAGTATCAGCGCTTCAATATATTTATCGTGGGCGATATTTCCGAACCTGTCGAATACCGGCCCTATTCGCATATCGATAGTTCCCAATGCATGTTCACCGAGTGACCATGTCTTGGATTATCGTGTAGTATTGTTGTCGCATTGAATGTTATCCAGGAACGTCGATGTCGGAAAATGACAGATAAACATTTTTTTGCGCTGGATTAGTCGTGAATATATCGTCGAAGTTGTAGAGGCAGGTTGTACAGCGGATGGGATGCAATGATTGCGTTTTTGTGGATTGACCGCCTTGATGAATAATGTTTAACCAACAAGGGAAACTATGATGAAAAGCAAAATTTTAATGGCTGCAGGCGTCGCCGGTATGTTCATCAGCGGCCCCGCTATCGATGCGCTTGCCGAGGTCAGCATCAGGGTCGGCTCATCCCCAAGGCCGGCATTTGTGTTTGATCGGCGCCCATCCTTTGTCCAGATTGGGTCTCAGGGATTTTCAGTATCAATCGGAAGCCCTTATGACATCGTTCTTTACAACAATTTTTATTACCTCTACAACGATGGATCGTGGTATCGCGCCAGAAACTATAATGGCCCCTGGATAGTCGTCCGTGAGCGGGCTCTTCCACCAAGGATCAGGAGGCACAGAATTGAAGATATCAGGCGTTATCGTGACACCGAATATCGCAGGGACCAGATTCGTTATGACCGGGAGCGTTTCGGCAATGATCGTGACCGGCGTGATTTCGGCAGGCCGGAACCACCGAGGGACATCAGGGATCGCCGTGATGACGGCAGGCCTTCCGAGCCACCAAGAGGCGACCATGATCGTCGCGATGACGGGAGGCCGGATTTCCAGAGACGATAAAGGTTCAATTGAAAATGAAAATGCCGGACTGAAAAGCCCGGCATTTTCGTTTATGGTTTACTGCGTTAACGGAGTCCTGATTGAACGCATTCAATCAATCCTGCCGACTCCAGAATTCGTAGATCCGGATTACCGCCTCGTCGAGCATATTCGTCATCTCGTCCCTCTCATCCTGAGACATGGTTTCATAGTCGTCCGTGATCCTGCCGAGAATAAAAAGCGGGCCTGCAAGCATGGCCGATTCTTCGTTCGCGAACAATGGTTGCCAAGCCTCGTGTGAAAGCTCCATTCCAAGGATAAAGCCGAGAGCCCACTCTTCGATGGCAAGCTCGCGTTCATTGTCTTCGGAGTAACTGAACATTTCATACAGCGGGAGGAACTCTTCAGGATCGTTCACGAACTGGGATGCAATGGCGTCGATATGCCTCGTCAGAAGATCGCTGATTTCGCTGGCCTGTTCGGGGGAGTCAAAGATATCCTGCTGCTGTTTTTCGGGATTGAGCAGGTAGGGAATCCATTGCTCCTGCGATATGGCTTCGGGCCCTATTACGATGGCCGTCATGTACCCGTCGATCATTTCGAGTGATGACATACAGTCTTCGGGAGTCTGGTCCGAGGTCAGGAACATTTCAAGTTGCGTAAGCTCTTCCTGTGCCAGAGGGTGCAGCGGACGATCAGATTGGATCATGTCGAGATGTTGTGTATTGAGTGATGTGTTTGCTTTATGCCTGCAAGGTACAAAGATTCGGGCGGTAATGAACGACAAAATATGAGAAGCATTCCCTGACCCAGCTTCCCTGAGAGGAAAAAGCTTGCCGCAGGGGCAGGCCTTATTTTTGCTTCCTGCGGCTTATTCCAGGGTTACGGGCATCCCGTAACCTTACGGTTTCGGTGCCCAGTAGCAGCGTCTCGGTGATACGATCAGCTCTTCGTCTTTGAGCGCTTTCATCGCCTTGTCGACCTCTTTGCGATCAAGGCCGCTTTTTTCTGCGATCTGTCCTGCGCTCATGGCCTCGCCCTCTTTTTTCAGGACTTCCAGTACGGTTTCCTTTGCTCCCATGATGTTGTTAGCTGATTGTTTTGTTGATTATTAATGATGCAGCTTTAATGTAACGAATTTTCACGAGCCGGTTCTCCGGGCATCGATGCTGCCATTTCCATGAGATCCGTTCCTGTTTTCCCACGACCGGCATGATACACTCAAATTTTGGGCTAAGCGTTGGAATTCATTAATTATAACTTGCAGATTCCATAACCCGGTTTGTCGTCATACAGTTTCCTGAACGATTTCATCCCTCGGCCTACATGACGCATCACTATCTCCTGTGCAGAATGATGAACGTGGTCGTATCCAGAACTGTCTTCTGCCCGGCTCATGCTTGAGATCTATAGAAGCAACCGCCTGGAGGAGCTGGGTTCAGCTTTCGGCAAGCTGATAGCTTCCCGACCGCTGACATCTCCGTTCATGAAGGAGACCGTCGTGGTTCAAAGCCGAGGCATGCAGCGATGGCTGTCTATGCAACTTGCCTTGCGTTCAGGCATCTGGGCGAACGGACACTATCCATTTCCGAACGCGCTTGTACAGAATCTGTTCGACATGCTCGGCCTTGAAAGGTCTGATTCATCCGCCTATTCAAAGGAGGCGATGAGCTGGAGCATCATGCGCATCCTTCCGGGACTTTCAGCAGAAGAGCGGTTTTCACCGCTTCGCATCTATCTGCAGGATGACCCGGATGGACTGAAGCTTTTCCAGCTCGCGGTAAAGATCGCCGACACTTTCGATCAATACACCCTGTTCCGTCCTGATATCCTCGCCTTATGGGAAAATGGCGGCAATGACGCAGCACACGAATGGCAGCCTGAGTTGTGGCGAACACTGGTTCGTGGCAACGAATCTTCCGGACGACATCGGGGATCCATGAAGGATGAGTTTTGCCGTAAGCTGCTCCATGGCAAGGTATCGCCATCGCTTTTCCCTGAACGGCTATCGCTGTTCGGGATATCCTATATGCCTCCATTTCACATCGAGATGCTTGCGGCACTGGCTACAGTGACGCCGGTATACCTCTTCCTGCTGAGCCCGACGCAGGAGTACTGGGGGGACATCGTTTCCCGCAGGGCACTTGCCGCCATGAACGGAAGCGAACGCGAGCTCAGTACTGAGGGCAATCCTTTGCTCGCCTCGCTTGGCAGGAGCGGACTCGATTTTTGCGACATGGTGCTGGATTCCGGCGCCATCGAGAACGATCGCTATGTCGAACCGGACCCGGATTCGCTGCTGCATGCCCTGCAGTCAGACATGCTGAACCTGGGCGGCACGGGCGAAGAGGGAGTTCATCCGCTGCCGGACCCTTACGATCGATCGATCCAGATCCATTCATGCCACAGCGCGCTTCGTGAAGTCGAGGTGCTGCACGACCGCCTGCTTGACCTTCTCGATAACCTGCCAGATCTCAGTCCGAAAGATATCGTGGTCATGACGCCTGATATTGAAACCTACGCCCCGTATATCTCGACGGTTTTCGGGACCACAGGCGACGGAGTCCCCTATCTTCCGCACACCATCGCAGACCGTACGATGCTGAACGAAGGGGCCATCGCATCAGCGCTGTTAAAGCTGATGGATCTTTATGGCAGCAGATTCACGGCGCCATCCGTGTTTGACCTCATCTCATCTCCTCCTGTCAGCCGCCGTTTCGGCCTTGACGATGATGAACTCGACACCGTACGTCGCTGGGTGGAAGAGACTCGCATTCGCTGGGGAATGGACGAGAACACACGGAAGATGCTGAATCTGCCGCCATACCGCGAAAATTCCTGGCGTGCCGGCCTCGACAGGCTGTTGCTCGGTTACGCAATGACTGACGAGGGTATGCTTTACGAGGGCATTCTCCCTTACGACGTCGAGAGCGAGGCAGAGACGCTGGGCAAGCTGGCTGACTTCGTCGATGCGATCGAAAAACTTTCTGCCCGGTTTGACCGAACACAATCGCTTGAATCCTGGCGTGAGCTGTTTTTCTGGATGCTTGATATCTTCGTATCGCCAGATGCGGAGTCGGAACGAGAGCTCGCAAAGATTAAAGAAGAGATCGACAAACTCTCAGATCTCGCCGAAAGATCGCTCTTCGACGGTGAACTGACTGCGCCAGTGATGATATCATGGCTACGTTCGCGTCTCGAACAGGCTGAAATGGGGCTCGGCTTCATGTCCGGTGGAATCACCTTCTGCGCAATGCTGCCCATGAGAAGCATCCCGTTCAGGGTCGTGGCCATGATTGGGATGAACGACGGAGCATTTCCGCGCCAACAGCGTCCTCCGGGGTTTGACCTGATATCCAGGAACCCTCGCAAAGGCGACCGCTCGGTAAGGGGTGACGACAGATACCTGTTTCTTGAGTCGATCCTCTCAGCACGTGACGTGCTCTACCTGAGCTATATCGGCCAGAGCATCAGGGACAACAGCACGATTCCTCCATCCGTACTGGTGAGCGAACTGCTTGACGCCATACAGCGTGGATTCGATTTCACTGGTGATGAAACCGCGGAGTCCCGTCTGTTGCTGCATCACCGCCTTCAGGGCTTCAACCCGGCCTATTTCACCAAAGGGACCGGCCTGTTCAGCTATTCGGCAGAAAATTTTCGCGCGCTGGCAGGGCGCAACTCAGAGCGTGTTTCTGTACCATTCCTCGACGAACTGCTCAATGAACCTTCCGAAGAACTGAGATCGGTGACGATCGACGATCTGGCAAGGTTTTATGCAAATCCGTCGGCATGGTTCCTTACCAACCGCCTTGGCCTGAAACCGGATTCGGCTGTAAAGCCGCTCGAGGAGCGTGAACCTTTCGGCGCCGACGGCCTGGATGCATACCTGTTACGTCAGGAGCTGCTCCAGGCGATTTTTGATGGAGGAGATCCGCGAGCGCTATTTCCTGTTTTCCGCAGCAGGGGAATGCTGCCGCCCGCCACCCATGGTGAACAGGTATTTCTGGCGCTTCTCCAGGAGGTCGAGGAGTTTGCTGGCAGGGTACGCGAATGCGATTCGTCCGGTGGCACAGCCGAAGTCGCTGTCGATCTTGAACTCGGGTTGTTCCGCCTTTCCGGGAAACTCGAAAGGGTTTCGAATGACAACCAACTCTTCTACCGTTGCGCCAGAATGAAGGCGACCGACAGGATACGTTCCTGGATATCCCATCTCGTGTTGAATGCCGCACTGAACGGTGCTCAGGGTGAGACCCTGCTCGTAATGCTCGACCGATCGGTTCGATACCATACCGTGGACAATGCCCGCGTCGAACTCGAAAAACTGCTTGGTTTTTACTGGCAGGGACTGAGGGAGCCGCTGCCGTTCTTTCCGAGGTCATCATGCGCCTGGGCTGAAAAAGCGGGCTCGAATGAAGATGATCGGCTCAATGCGGCTTCGAAGGCGTGGCATGATGGATATGGGGGACGGGACGGAGAGGGCTCTGACCCTGCGTTCTATCGATGTTTCGGCGATGAGGCGCCGTTCGGCGAGCGATTCCGCTCGATAGCCGACGCCCTGCTCATTCCGATGTTCGAACACGGAGGGAAGCCATGACGATGAAGATTCTTGAGCACTCCGCAATTGCCCTTTCGGGAATGAACCTCATTGAGGCGAGCGCAGGGACAGGCAAAACCTATGCGATCGCGTCGCTTTACCTGAGGCTGCTCGTCGAGAAAGAGCTTCAGCCCGAACAGATCCTGGTCGTGACCTATACCGAAGCCGCAACGCAGGATTTGCGTTCACGTATCCGGGATAGGGTGCGGGACGCCCTCGACGTCATGCGGGGCGGTGACTGCGAAGATTCGTTTCTCGTCGAATTCCGTGACCGGTTAATTGACGCAGGCATTGGGGAGCGTGCTGCAGGCGCCCTTGAATCTGCGCTTGCAGCTTTCGATACGGCATCGATTTTCACGATACACGGGTTCTGCCTCAGGGCGCTTCAGGAGAACGCATTTGAAAGCGGTTCGCTCTATGATACCGAACTCGTGACCGATCAGTCCAGGCTTGTTCGTGAAGTGATCGATGATTTCTGGCGTAGCCGCTTTTTCGGGAAATGGAGCCCTATGCTCGGCTATGCGATCGAAAAGGGATACTCCCCGGATTCGTTCATGAAGCTGTTGAAAGATCTGCATGCCTCAAGCAGGGACTCTGTCTTGCCGACGTATGACGAAGAGGATATCAAAGCGCTCGATAAGCGTTGTGAAACTTCATTCGATGTGGTTTGTCGGCTCTGGCGACAGGACGGGGTGGCTGTCGCGTCCCTTTTGCAGGGTGACAAAGGGCTCAGCCGTGCCGATGGAGCATATCGACATGACCAGCTCGGCCAGGTGCTGGCAAATATGGAGGCGTTCGTCGAAGCAGGCAACCCGTTCGGACTGTTCGCAGGATTCGAAAAAATGAGCTCTTCAGGCATCAGGACCGGCACGAAAGCGAAGGGGACTCCTCCTGAACACCCCCTGTTCGATGCCTGCCAGCAACTCATGACGAACGTCGACGAACGTCTTCTGGCTCTCAAGGCCGAGATGGTGGCTTATTACAGGCAAAAAGCGCCGGAACGCAAACGGCAGCAGAATTTCCGGTTCTTCGACGACCTGCTGGAGAATCTTTACCGGGTACTTGCAGACGGGCAAGGTTCTTCGGCGATGGCTGAACTCCTTCGCAATCGTTACCGTGCGGCCCTGATAGACGAGTTCCAGGATACCGATCCGGTACAGTACGATATTTTCCGGAGGATCTACTCCGGTTCTGACGCACCGCTTTTTCTTATAGGCGACCCGAAACAGGCGATTTACAGCTTTCGCGGAGCAGATATTTTCGCCTACCTGAAGGCGGCTTCCGATGTTGGCCAGGAACGTCGGTTTACCCTTAACTCCAACTGGCGTTCGGTACCGAAGCTGCTCCAAGGGTTCAATATCCTGTTCGACAGCGCACATAAGCCGTTCGTCATCAAAGGAGTTCCCTCGCCTCCGCTTGTTCCGGGAAAAGTCGATACGGATAAGGCATCTGACGATGCGCCTCCTCTGGAGATCTGTTTCATGGACTCAGGAGTGAACGATGGCACCCTGAACTCGGGAGGTGCGGAACGTTTTGCCACGCAAGCGTGCGCATCGGAAGTCACAAGGATGATTATCGACAGACTCGCCGAGCCTGCCGATATCTCGGTCATTGTGCGTACACACCGGCAGGCCAGATTGATGCAGGCTGAGCTCCGAAAAGTTGGCGTCCACGCAGTCATGCGCAGCGACGAGAGCGTATTCGCGTCGAAGGAGGCCGAAGAGGTGCGCATCGTCATCACCGCTCTTGCCGACCCCGGCAGGGAGCCGCTCGTTCGGGCGGCCCTGGTGACGCCCCTGTTCGGATACTCCGGCAGTGACATCGCCAGGTTGAATGATGACGAGTCGGCATGGGCGGAGCGATTGCAGCTCTTCGGCAAATATCACCGTATATGGCTCGAAAAGGGGTTCATGGTCATGGCAAGAGAGCTGATGCTTCGTGAAACCGTCCGCGAACGCCTGCTTGCCAGTTCTGATTTTTCGGGCGACCGGCGTCTTACGAACGTGCTGCACTGCTTTGAACTGCTGCACTGTCAGGCCCATGAACAAGGACTCGGCATGGAGGGAACCGTCTCGTGGTTCAGCGAAAGGGTTGCCGCAAAGGATCCCGGAGAAGAGTATCAGATCCGTCTTGAAAGCGACGAGTCCGCAGTGAGGATCATGACCGTGCATGTAAGCAAGGGTCTGCAGTTTCCGGTGGTCTTCTGTCCGTATCTCTATGGAGGGGTGAACTCCGGCAACGAGGTGGTGCAATTCCACGACGACCAGGGACGACTGGTAAAAGACTTCGGATCCAGCGACATCGCGGCGCACAGGAGGCTGGCCGAACGGGAATCGCTGGCCGAGAACATGCGCCTGCTGTACGTCGCCCTGACAAGGGCAGAACGTCGATGTGTGTTCTTTATCGGAAGGGTGATCGACGGGAGGCAAAGAAACGCTCCTCCGATGCTTTCTCCGGGCGCCTATCTGCTGCAGGTCTCCGACGAGGCCAAAAGAAGCGCAGAGATCGTCGATGCCGCCCGACGTGAGCTTGCCGGGCTGGACGTTGACTCTATGGCCGGAAACCTTGTGAAACTTGCGGATGGATCAGGGGGGGCGATCGGGTTCAGGAGGCTGACCGACGGCGACGGTATTCCCCGGAGGTTCGTCAAACAGCAGGCAGATTCAGTCGAACCGCTTCATCGGCGATTGTTCCGGAATACTTTGGACAATATCTGGCGGATCGCAAGCTTCACCTCATTCAGCAGACATCAGTACAAGGCATCCGAACTGCCCGACAGGGACGAATCCGGAATTGAGCCGTTACCGGCGACCTTGCTGCCTGAAGGAGACCGCAGCATCTTTTCGTTTTACAGGGGAGCTCAGGCCGGCATTCTCATGCACTCAATATTCGAAACGCTCGACTTTACTGCCCCTACTGAAATCGCGATCACCGAACTGGTTGAAAAGGAGCTCGATCGTCACGGTTTCGAACGGAGCTGGCAGCCATGCCTGACCAGGATGGTCCAGGAGACGCTCAATGTTCCACTATCATCTCCCGAGGGACTGTTCACCCTCGGCGGCCTGAAGCCTTCGGGATGGAGCACCGAACTTGAGTTTTTCTTTCCGCTGAAGCGGATGGCGTCGAGTGAACTTGCCGACGTTCTCGTCCGGCACGGAGCCTTGCCGGGCGGCATCGACCTTGCCGCTGTGGCGTCGTCGCTCGAATTCACTCCGGTGAAAGGAATGCTGATGGGGTTCATGGACATGGTGTTCGAGTCCGGGGGGCGATACTGGCTGCTGGACTGGAAGTCGAACCATCTCGGCAATTCGGTCGAGGAGTATCGGAAAGAAGCGCTCCGAAAAGCGATGGTCGAAAACCTCTACCCGTTGCAGTACCTGCTCTACACGGTTGCACTTGACCGTTACCTGTCGCTTCGTGTGCCCGGATACTGCTACGCGAACCATTTCGGCGGAGTGATCTACGTTTTCCTGCGTGGCGTGAGCACGGCGATTGGAGAAGAGACGGGATTTTTCCGTGATCTCCCATCGGAGGAGCTGATCAGGGAACTGGGGGCGATCCTGATAGAAAAATGGGAGGAGCATTGAATGGTCATTGATTTTTCTGAGCGTCCGATCGACCGTCAGGTTTCAGCGTTCCTCTGCCGGAACGTGCCGGGAGATATTGAGCCGGTTCGTACAATTCTGTCGTTGCTGAGCCAGGCGGTCGGACAGGGAAGCATCTGCCTCGACCTGGCGGAGATCGCGGGCAATACGGTCAGACGCTCTTCCGGTTCGGAAATGCTGCTGCCCGGACTGGACCATCTCCGCTCCATTGTTCAAGCGTTGCCGTCCGTCGGACGGCAGGGCGAGCACCGCCCCCTCGTTCTCGACGATGAAGGACGCCTTTACCTTTACCGATACTTCCGTTACCAGCAAATCCTGGCAGGGCAGATATTTTCCAGAACCTCCTCCGGATCTCCGGAAATCGACGAACCGACTCTTATTAAAAGCCTCGACAGGCTATTCCCTCAGGATGGCTACGGGGACGACAGACAGAGGCAAGCGGCATCCACAGCCTTGAAAAGACGATTCTCAGTCATTTCGGGCGGTCCGGGAACAGGAAAAACCTCAACGGTCGTCCGAATCCTCTGCCTGCTGCTCGAACAGCCAGGAGGATTGCGGCAGCGCATCGCCATGGCCGCACCTACAGGTAAGGCTGCAGCAAGGCTCAGCTCATCCATCGTGGCCATAAGGGAGTCGCTTCAATGCTCCGGTGAAGCAAACCTTGCCATTCCCGAACAGGTGACGACCATTCACCGGCTGTTGGGCACGCTTCCGGGATCGACAGGGTTTCGCCACTCGGATCGAAACCCGCTCCCCTATGACACCGTCATCGTCGATGAGGCATCGATGATCGATCTGCCGCTCATGACCGCGCTCATCACTGCCTTGCTGCCGGATGCCAGATTGATTCTTCTTGGCGACAAGGAGCAGTTGGCGTCGGTTGAAGCCGGAGCGGTGCTCGGTGATATCTGCAGGGCGGGGGAGACTTACGGCTCAGTAGTTGAAAATTGCGTTACGGTGCTCGAAAAAAACTACCGGTTCAGCGAGGGATCCGGAATTTCAGAACTCAGTCGCGCGGTCAATGCAGGTGATGACGTTGAAGCCATGGCGTTGATGGATGCTCCCGGTTCAACCAGAATATCCCTTGAACCGCTGCCGAATCGGGATGCGATACGGCGGCGTATCGGAGTTCCGTTGATCGATGGCTACCGCGGATTTCTTGAGGCAGAGGATGCCGCTGAGGCTTTACGCCGATTCGAACGTTTCAGGATCCTCTGTGCGCTTCGAGACGGCCCATGGGGAGCAGTCGGCATGAACAATGTCGCCGAAACGGTGCTCAGCTCTGCCGGGCTGCTGCATGTCGATGGCGTTTTCTATTGTGGTCGTCCTCTACTCGTTACCGAGAACGATTATGTGCATCGACTTTTCAACGGCGATACCGGCATCATTCTTCCCGATCCGTCCAACGGATCCCTCAGGGCATATTTTGCCGCAGCTGACGGCTCCGTCCGGTCACTTCCGCCCGAGTTCATGCCAAAGCACGAAACCGCTTTTGCAATGACCGTCCACAAGAGCCAGGGATCGGAGTTTGAGCGTGTCCTCATGATCCTCCCCCCGGAAGATAAGGCCCTGCTTACCAGGGAGCTGATCTACACGGGCATCACAAGGGCAAAGGAGTCGCTCACGATCTGGGGCGATCAATCGGTTTTCGCCTCGGCAGTAAGACGTCGAACCGAAAGACGCTCCGGATTACTCGATGCCCTTGGCAAAAGGGCCAACCTCATTTTTTGATATAGGCATTAAGCCCGATGGTTACCGGTTTGCCGTCGACCTCGACCGTCGTGACCACATTGCCCCTCGTGCTCGCCACGACGAGTGTTTTTCCCGATGACGAGGGCTCAGGCTTCTGCATGTCGATTTCTATGCACAGCTTGTTGTCCCTGATTTCGACGCTCATGGCCATCTGATGCTCCTTTTTGTGTGGTTGGTCTTTCAACGATGTGAAGTAAATCGACAAAGTAAACTATCAGATACAATTACGCCATCTATTTTGAACAATAATATCGTAACGATTGTTAAATTGCCGGGCAGGAACAGCTTGCTGTCAAGTCTGCCGCGCATTGCCATCACTTTTGCATGTTTGTGGCTGCATTGTTATACTTATGCAGTAATTAAGTAGTATGGATTTGAATTGGAACTGCCATCCATAGCTCACCACAAGTGCCATATTTTCAATAAATACTTTTCCGGACTTCAGTTCGAATAGATGCGATTGCTCAATCAGCACATAGTCGTTCTGACGCTTATCGGAATGTTCATGCAGATAAACTGCGTTCTGGCATACCATGGGCTGTTTTTCCTGAACCGGAAAGCGATTGCGGAAACCGCATGCGAAAAGAAAACCGAGGAGTGTTCCGGACACTGTTTCCTCCAGAAAAAAATCGATGCTGAGCAGGATCCCCAGCCATCGAGCACTGAAAAGCCATCATCCAGCAAATCGCTCGACGACATACTCAACATGGTGAATGGCCTCGAGCCCGTCAACCGGCAGCCTCACCTTGAGCGCATTGCCGTTCAAAGATTCGACGACTCATCCATCTACCGACTTTCCTCAGGATCCTTGCGAAGGATAGACCATCCCCCCGAAGCCTGACGCCTCATCATATCGGTCAAATTCATTCCGTTGATAAAACCGTACCTGGCTATACAGGTATCGGGGGTCATGAATCCTCTGTCAAGTTTATTGTCAATAACTGGACAACGCATGGATTCATTATGATGACTTCCGAACCAGGTAGTTTTCCACGGAGGGGCTTTTTGGCTGTTTTATCAGTTAAAGGCTCAATATTTAATTGTCATCATTTTCAAATTCATGAAAACATATCAGCGATATTCAAATAAGTATATAGCGCTCACCTCACTGCTCGTCGGCTTGGCCGCAAGTCCACTGCCTGCATTTGCCATTGAGGTGCTTGGCCCTGAAATCACCGTTACGGCAAAGGCAGAGAAGACCGGGGAACAGACAGAATCAAAAAAAGCAAGAAGCAGCGATACGGCTGCGATGCTTCTGGATCAGCCCGGCGTAGCGCTTCAGAGCGGAGGCGGAGTATCCAGCCTGCCGGTTATCCATGGTCTTGCAGACGATCGTGTGATGATCCAGATTGACGGTATGTCTCTGATCTCCTGCTGCCCGAACCACATGAACCCCGCTCTATCTTACCTCGATCCCAGTCAGGTTGGATCGTTAAATGTCTATGCAGGCATTTCTCCTGTGAGTTTAGGTGGCGACAGCATCGGCGGCACAATCGTGGCGGACACCCGAGCGCCAGAATTTGCTCCCAATGGGCAGAGAAGCATCACCAAAGGAGAGGTGGGGTCGTTTTATCGCAGTAATGGCAACGCTAAAGGGGGAAATTTTTCACTTTCCCATGCTACGGAGAATCTGAGTGTTTCCTATCGCTTCTCCATTGCCGATTCTGACAACTACCTTGCGGGAGGCAAATTCAAGAACTTCGTCGCGACCGGAAATCCAGGTCATCTACTCTCCCGGGATGAAGTAGGCTCAACCGCCTACGAAACCATGGGACACACCCTGGATCTGGCATGGCGCAACGATGGAGACCTCTATGAAGCAAAACTGGCATATCAGGATGTCCCATTCCAGCTTTATCCGAACCAAAGAATGGATATGCTGGACAACAAGGAGTACCGGATCAACCTGCACTACAACGGAAAGAAAAGTTGGGGTAAACTCGATGGCCGTATATACAGGGAGTGGGTAGACCACTATATGGATTTCGGTACGGACAAACAGCTTATCTACGGGTCAGCTCCTTATGTCGTAGCGAACGGGATGCCGATGTATACCGACGGAAAAACCTTTGGGGCAAAGCTCCTGGCTGATATTGACCTGAACAAGCGCGACCTGGTTCGAATCGGTGCGGAAATGCAACTTTATCGTCTCGATGACTGGTGGCCACCATCACCAGCGAACCTGAACGGGATGCTTTTCAGCGCCATGAACCCGGTACAGGCAACCTATGCAGGAATGGCTCCTGATACCTTCTGGAACATCAACGGGGGCAAGCGCGACCGATTCGGGTTGTTCTCGGAATGGGAAGCCAAATGGAATTCTGAGTGGATGACGCTGATCGGAGCCCGAATCGAGCAGGTAAACATGAATACAGGTCCGGTACAGGGATATAACAGCGTTGCAAACAACGCAATGTATTCGACTGGGTACCTGATTTCAGCAACCAGTTTCAATGCGCTCGACCGGAAAAGAAACGACACCAACCTCGATCTTGCCGCATTGGTGCGTTACACTCCTGATGAGACCCTGAACTATGAATTCGGTATCGCCCAGAAAACACGCACGCCGAATCTCTATGAGCGCTATTCCTGGTCACGCAATGCTATGGCGCTGGTCATGAACAACTTCGTCGGCGACGGCAACGGGTATCTCGGCAACCCCGACCTGAATCCTGAAGTTGCACACACGATAAGCGTAAGCGCAAGCTGGCACAATGCTGACAAATCGCGAGAAATCAAGGTTGCTCCCTTTTACACGCATGTTACGGATTACGTCGATGCCGTGCAGTGGAATCGCACGACCAACCTGGCTGCCGCAAATACACCCGGCCAGTTCGGCATCCTGAAATTCATGAACCAGCAGGCACGTCTCTACGGTGTAGATTTTTCAGGAAAATGTTCATTGGGCAACAACGCTTTGGGTAAATGGGGGCTCATCGGTATCGCGAGCTATGTCAACGGCCGCAACCTTGATACTGACAGCGGTTTGTACAATGTCATGCCGCTGAATGCAAAGGTTTCATTACAGCAGAAGTCTGGGAATTTGGAAAATACCCTCGAAATGGTTGCTGTAGCGGACAAGAACGACATTTCGGCCCCCCGCCAGGAGCTGAAAACTCCGGGATACACGCTGTTCAACTGGCGAGGCAGCTACACGTATCAGAACATGCGTATCGATTTCGGCGTGGAGAACCTGTTTGACAAGTTGTACTATATGCCGCTTGGAGGAGCTTATGCCGGGCAGGGGACAACCATGTCATTGACAGGAATTCCCTATGGGATCTCGGTCCCCGGTATGGGACGCTCCGTCTATCTCGGTATGAACTACAAATTCTGATCTGTAAAATCAGTATTCCCATGATGACGCAAGTGCGCTTTGCCCTTGCGTCATCATCGTTATGCAGTCATGGCATCTCCATTGCAGGAATGTTTTCCGGTTGGATAGATATTCCAGATAAACGTACATGGCCATACCGATTGGCCTCGAAAGCATGGCTTATATTGGGTCGAGTAATGGTTATTATATTATCAGGCACTTACTACTAAAACAATCATCTCAACCCGTACCATGAAGAGATGCATCCCGGCCATTCTGCTCATGATGATCTCCCTGGCCGATATCGCTCATGCAGATGCCCGTCGTGTTCAGATTACCATGGAGGCCGCAAAAGAGGGCGATGCGGCAGCACAGAACAGGCTTGGAGTCTTCTATGAAATCGGGGCAAGTATCGAACAGAGCGATACCGAGGCTGTAAAGTGGTTCCGTATGGCTGCTGATCAGGAACATGGAGAGGCGCAGTACAATCTCGGTGAGATGTATGAACAGGGGAGAGGTGTGCAAAAAAACATTCAGGAAGCGATTGCACTCTACAAAAAATCATGTGCAAATGGATGTAAATGTGCCTGTAAACGTTATCGCCTGCTTACAGGAGAAGAAAAGGAGGCTCCTGAGGTTACTTTTTAGTAATAAGCCGTTTTGTTGTGCAGAACATTAACAAATATCTATTTTTTTAACAAGGCACAGCGTATTTATATCGTATTATAGCCAATACCCGCCAGCAGTTCTTCAGAAGCGAGAAAATGGGATAAAGGAAATATATACCGTATTATTACCTCACCACACTCAACCCCACAAATAGTTTAATTATCCAGCCTCCGGAATTTGGCGTATTTATATGATAATAACTTCATATCTGCAATAAGTTTCAGCTCTTCTTTAGAAATATGATAATTATGATCTTCCGGATTTGGATAATCAAAAACATTTTGTTAAAATTGTTGAGTTAGGGCCAAGTAGCAGCAGAGAAGCGGAAGGTAGATAGTAACTATTATTAACGCTTCATCCCACTGACTGCAAGAAATCAACATGATAACAGATTCCGAAAATTGATCAGGGTTTTCCTGATTTATTCGGTCTAAGAACTACGATGTAGCATCTACACGAACGACTTGTCTTGGCCTTTAATCACGTTTCATCGGCTTATTGTCTCTCAGGGTTCCTTGTAGAGGGTTTCAGATCTCGTCATCATTAGGGGAATGCCTTAATCATGCGAACCGGGACATTATTGGGCAGTAGCATTATTGATGCCATGATGCCTTCTTGGGGTTTATTGCGCATATCTGAAAGGTAATCGTCGTTTGTTCGCCTATATAACATAACTGTCTATATGGGTAGTGCTGAATTTATACGCCATTATTTCCATTTCTTTTTTTGTTACGGCTTTATCTGTCTTTAGTCTTATTAACAATTGTTACTATACGAAGAACATAAGTCGTAGTGTTTTTATGTTGTTCCATGTTGTAATTCAATAGTTGGCAAGGTTCATCGTTGATCAAGGTTAACGATTGTTATGGCTTGTGTTAAGGACGTAATATTCATGTTGTCGTGCTGCTCGTTATCAGGAGCCTCCAACTGGAACTAAGCTTTATCTGTCTCTCGTCTCGTATTGCATTTTTCGTCAATATCAAACTACCATCCACTCAAAGGGAGAGTTTTTATGAGAAGAAAATTAACCATTGCCTCAGTTGTATCACTGTGTACTGTGCCGATGCTGTTGCCGAGCCAGGACGCTTCGGCTATTCCGGTATTCGCACGTAAGTACCAGACATCCTGCTACACCTGTCACTCTGGGTTCCCGACCAGAAACGCATTCGGAGAAGCGTTCAGAAACAACGGTTATCGCTGGCCGGGTGGGGAAGATGAGGATAAGTCAAAGCAGGAACAGCTGAAGCTGGGCGCAGATGGCTGGAAAAAAACCTTCCCGGAAACTCCGTGGCCAGGCGAAATTCCGGGTTACGCTCCCGTTTCGCTCTGGATCAGAGGCGATCTGCTCAAGTTCACCCAGGAGACCACTAACCCCAATGGAACGGTCAACACCAAGCAGCTTCTGAACAACTCCAACGGCCCGTTGGGCAGCACTACCTTGTTCTTCGGCGGCACCATGGGTGACAACCTTTCCGCATTCGGTCAGTATAACATGGGCGCTACGGCAACCGCTGCTACCGGTCACCTTATCTGGGCATTCAAGCCGGGCATCAACGTTGCTTTTGGTAATGGTTTCACCGAGTGGAGCTTCGGTAACGCCATCTCGACCTATACCGGCACCTTCCCGACCCAGGGTCTCGGAACGGAATTCACCTATACCACCGGTGACAAGGGCGGCTTCAAGCTGGCGGCAGGTTCCTCACAGAATGGTAATGCTGTGGCGACGGCGGCCAACAGCGTGAATGACCTCATGTATCTCAGGGCTAAATACAAATTCGGCGGTGCAGGTCTTCTGAGCGGTGCAGGTGGAACATACGGCAACGAATTTGTCGGTCTTGACAACCACATTGCGCTTGGAGCAACCTATGTCAATATCAAAAAAGGCGTTCTGACGACTGGTAACTATGCTGGCGAAACCGCGGTATACGGTGCAGACGTAACCGGCAACATCGGCAACCTGTCGTTAGGCGCAGCTTACAGCAGGGACCAGGACCTCAAACTTGACAACTATAGGGTTGATGCGATCTATTTCCTCTACCCATGGATGAAGGCCACCATGACCTACGCCAATGTCAGGTCGGGTGACAAAGCAAACCAGCCGACAGTGGCGGCAGGCGTTACCGCCCATCTCAGGGCAAATGCCTATCTTACTGCGCTTTACACCTATCAGACAAAGGAAAGGAACACGCCGACAAGCGTCTCTAACCCTGATACGTTTGCGCTCACAGCAGGCTTCTGCTTCTGATCGACAAATGTTCTTTGAATCGGTATGAAGAAGCAAAGTCAACGTTTCTGTTGATTTTTGCTTCTTCATAGCCTGCTGAAACATTATAAGTTGCACTTATATGATGTCTTAATGTTTCAGATGACTTCCGATGCGTGATTGTTTTTGTGGTTCGCATTTAAAGTTGTGTGGCTTTTTTTATTGGTTATGGTTGTGTTGGAGGTGTGTCTGCAGGCCGGTATGCTCCTGATGCATTAGGGCTACGTCTCTTGCAGGCACGCCTTTTATTATGCCTGTCTTGAATGTATGACAGCTTTCGACAGGAAAGTTTTGAGTTCAGAAATGGTCTTTGTGAAAGATAAAACAATCTGCTATGCAGGATCAGTATGAAAATCCCGTGTCTGGAAACGGCCCAGAGGTATCCGGAGACAGGCGGCAATTTCTTACACGCGTAGGATGGGGGAGTCTTGCCGGCTTTCTCGCGATCAACTCTTTCGCGTTTTTACGCTTCTTTTTCCCAAGAGTGCTATTCGAACCACCGTCAAGATTTAAAGTCGGATTTCCCAATGATTATCCGCCGGGTGTGGTGAATTCGCAATATCAGAGGGAGTTCGGCACCTGGATCATCCGGTTGCAGGACGGACGTTTTTTTGCGATGGAATCCAGATGTACGCATCTCGGGTGTACGCCCAGCTGGATGGAGTCGCAGAAAAAATTCAAATGTCCGTGCCACGGCAGCGGCTATTACATTACCGGCTTGAACTTTGAAGGCCCGGCTCCGAGACCGATGGACCGTTTCAAGATCAGTATCGCCGAGGATGGTCAGCTTCAGGTGGACAAGACCATCAAGTACCCTGGCATACCGGGAAGGGAATCGAACGAAGTCTATCCACAGAGCCTTCTGAAGGCTTGATGTCTATAGGTTAATCGAAACAGCGGAGTAACATGGATACCATCGAAGAGATAATTGAAGTCTCGGATCATTCGACAGCACAAGGCGCGCCGGCAACACGTAAAAAAAGGGCTACAGCACAAGTTAACGTAGATCTTTGTACTGGCTGCCGCATCTGTGCAAACGTTTGTCCGGTCAACTGCGTCACCATCGTAGCGTCTGAGCTTAACTTCAACGGTGTCTCCAGTGTCGATCAGCAACGCTGTACAGGTTGTAATATCTGCGCGATCGATTGCCCGTGGTTTGCAATCGAAATGCAGTTCGCTGACGGATCAAGAAGAGACCCTGCTGAATATGCAAAGCAGTTGCAGAGGCTGCGAGGCTACAGATAAAATGTTCGGAAAACAAAATTGTACATCGTATGAACGATTTATTTAACAAGGTGAAAAAAAATCTGATATGGAAATCCGTATTCAGAAGGGATTACCGGGATAACGTCAGGGATCGCGCCCTGGCTATCTTCGGTAACGTGTTTCTTCACCTTCATCCTGTGAAGGTTCGCGAAAGCGCCGTGAAGCTCAGATATACCTGGGGTATGGGCGGTATTACGTTCCTGGCATTCATTATCCTGACCATCACCGGTGTTGTGCTGATGTTCTACTATCATCCCACAGTCGATCAGGCCTACTCTGACATGAAGGATCTGGAGTTCCAGGTTCCCTATGGTGTCATAACGAGGAACCTGCACAGGTGGGGAGCGCATTTCATGGTCATTGTCGTAATGATCCACATGTTCAGGGTATTCATGACCGGCTCTTACAAGGCGCCGCGTCAGTTCAACTGGGGCATTGGAGTCATTCTGCTCGTTTTGACGTTCCTGCTGAGTTTCACCGGTTACCTGCTTCCATGGGATCAGCTGGGATTCTGGGCGATCACCGTCGGTACCAACATGGGTGCGGCGACGCCGTTGCTTGGCTATCAGGGACCGTTCAGCGAATATCTTCACATTACGCCTTATAATGACGTTCGCTTCGCTCTTCTCGGTGGTGCAATAGTCGGTGGTAACGCGCTGCTCAGATCCTATATCTGGCATTGCATCGCCATCCCGCTTATCGCAACCATTTTAATGGTAGTCCATTTCTGGAGAGTCAGAAAAGACGGTGGAATTTCAAGACCTCAAAATAACTGACAGGGCAAGAGACTATGAACCCATTTATCGAAATCATTACCCAGCCAGATAATATTGCCATCGTGATCATGATCTTGATGGTGAGCTTTTTCATGGTATGGGCTTTTCAGCAGGCTTTTCAGAACGACAAGCTCAAGTCGGCAGGATATGCCGTTGACGGTGAACTCGACAAGGATGTCGATACCTTCAAGCCTCTTGTACGCATTGAGCTTCTGATCTCGCTGGCGGTCATGCTGTTCCTGACTGTCTGGTCGATTGTTGTCGATGCCCCACTGGAAGAGATTGCAAACCCGACGTTGACACCGAACCCTGCAAAAGCGCCCTGGTACTTCCTTGGCCTTCAGGAACTGCTGGTTTACTTCGATCCCTGGCTTGCGGGTGTCGTCCTGCCGTCATTGATCGTCGTCGGTCTTATTGCAATTCCCTATATCGACATCAACCCGAAAGGAAACGGATATTACACCTTTTCAGAAAGGAAATATTCTATCCTGATTTTCTCGTTCGGCTTTTTCGTGCTTTGGCTCCTTCTGATCGTTATCGGCGTTTTCGACAGGGGACCGGGATGGTTGTGGTACTGGCCCTGGCAGGAGTGGGATATCCAAAGGGTTGTTTATGAGCCCACCAGGGATCTCTCAAATCTTGTAGGTATTGAGTCCCGTTCATTGCCAGGATTTATAATAGGTGCCGTTGTCGTGGGCGCTTATATGATCGGCGGAATGATCTGGCCTTACAAATACTGGCAGAAGAAAAATCCCGAAATGCTCCAGCAGCTCGGCATGACTCGTTATGTCACTATTGTATTTCTCTTCATCACGATGATGTCTGTGCCGATCAAGATGATCCTGAGGCTGGTTTTCCTTGTTAAATATGTATGGATAACCCCCTGGTTCAACGTGTGATGCACGGATCCATTTCAGGTACTGTATTGCCCATCAAAAATTCTGTTGAATATGGCGAATGAGAATAACAACAAATCCCCGTACAGAGCGTATCTCTTTGTTTTTTTCAGTGTCTCCCTGTTGATTCTTTCGGCTTGGGTAATCTGGAACGACGAGTTCGGTCTGAGACCGTGGAAGCATTACCAGAAAGAGTACAAGTCGTTGAAGCATGACCAGCTTGTCAATGACTACAAGAAAGCTCAGCTGGAGTTTCACAGAAGCGGTGGGGCAAAGCGCCTTGCCGACCTCAAGGCTCAGCTCAGCAAGGCTGAAGAGGCTCTGAAAAGCAAAGGCGTCGGAGAGAAGTACACCCAGTTAAGCAATAAGCTGGATGAACTCCAGAAGCAGGCCTCTGACAACCAGAAAAAGCTTCAGACGGTTCGCGGCAAGTATCTGGAAACTGAGTATTTCTTCACAAAAACTCAGAAACCTGAATACAAAAAGCAGATGGATGAGCTGCAGCTCCAAATCGATGCCATTGATAAACAGGGCAAGGAGCTTCAGGCCAAACAGGAGCCGGTCAGCCAGTCCATGTCACAGCTTGCAGGCAACATTCCTGCAATCAAGGCCGAAATTGAACAGCTGAACAAAATCCTTGAAGACAAAAAAGAGAAAATTGCGAATAACGAGACCGCACCGATCGAGATCAAGCAGTTTCTTATCAAGGATATAGATAAGGCTGACCGTTGCGTTTCCTGCCATGTAGGAATTGATTCGCCGAAGCAGCCATCGACTAAACAACCGTATACCAAGCATCCCCTGATGTCAGTCTATCTTGGGCACCATGACCCAGGAAAATTCGGATGTACATTCTGCCATCGAGGTCAGGGACGTGCGACGACTACTGTTGAAAAGGCACACGGCAAAGCGAAGTATTGGGATGAACCGCTTCTTAAGGGTGACATGACCCAGACTTCATGCCTGAATTGCCATGGCGACATCAAGAACCTTCGCGGTGCTGAAAGCATTACCAAAAACACCGAGCTGATCAGGAAATACGGTTGCTACAGCTGCCACAAGATTCCCGGTTACGAAGGGATGGGCGATGTAGGGCCCGAACTGACCCAGGTCGGAACAAAGGTAAATTATACTTGGGCCGTAGACTGGCTGCTTGATCCCAAGAAGTACTTCTCGACGGCTCGTATGCCCAAGTTCTACTTTACCCAGGACCAGGCTGAAGCCATTGCAGATTACCTCTTCAGCATGTCGGGTTCAGAAAGGAAAGATGTCGACATTGCCGCAGTAAAGAACGATCCCAAGCTTGTCGAGCAGGGGAAGGTTCTGTGGAGCCAGGCGCGATGCAACCTTTGCCATGCCACAGGCGGACGCGGCGGTGACCACTCGAAGGTCTATGCACCTGACCTGAGCAAGGTCGGCAGCAAAGTAAACAAGACCTGGTTGTTCAACTGGATCAAGGATCCGAACAAGTATTTCCCGGGCACGAAAATGCCGCGCTTCAGGTTTACTGATCAGGAGATCAGCGCTCTTGTAGATTATATCGCAAACGAATACCAGGACGATGAGGCTGAGAGCAAGTATGCCACTCCGCAAACGATTCAGGCCGAATCCATCAAAAAGGGTAAAGACCTGGTCCAGCAATACGGATGTTATGGTTGCCATAAGATGCGTGGCATGGAGATGGTTCAGGTTGCTCCTTCGCTTAAAGCCCAGGGGGTTACCTTCCTGAGAAGTGATGAAATGCGTGAGAAAATCGGTACGGAGCTCTCTTCCATTGGCAGCAAGCCGCTTGAATTGCTCGATTTCGGTAAACTGAAAAAATCGATTCCGAACGATCGTCTCAGCTACATCAAGCAGAAGTTGCGCGATCCAAGGGGCTTCCGTCTGGGCCTGCGCATGCCTAACTTCAGGCTATCAGAAAAAGAGGTTAATGAGCTGTCCGCTGTTCTGTATGGATTCACCGATTCAAACGCTCCTGTGCGTTTCATGGTACCGTCCCGACAGGAACTTGACAAGATGGCCGGTGTGCAGGGATATAAATTCACCGGTGACTTCGCCAAGGTTATCGCTGATGTGAAGTGCACGAACTGTCATACGATCAAGGGAATCGGCGCTGATTATGCACCGGATCTTACGCTGGCTGGCAGCAAGCTGCAGGAGAGCTGGATTCGCAACTTCCTTGCAAACCCTGACATGATCCGTCCGCTGCTGCAGCAGATGCCTAAGCTCGGGTTGAGCCAGGCCAAGAATCCGGTTAAGGTAACCATGCCCAAGTTCAATCTCGGCAAGCAGAAGGTAGAAGACACCAACAGGTCTGATGTGGATGTCGTGGTCAACTACTTCCAGCAGGAGCTGGTAACGACCGATATCCCGAAAAACATCCCTGTCATCGCCGATGTCGCCATGCCTGAACAGATAGCACAAGGCAAGAAGCTTTACGATGATAAAGGATGTATAGCCTGTCACCAGATCGGCACGGACGGCGGTGCAGTCGGCCCGAACCTGTCAAACGTCGGCAATCGCCTGTTACCAGGCTTTATCTTCAAGCATCTTGAGAATTCACGGAAGTTCAAGTCGGATATCGTCGAACCGAATTACGGCTTTACAGAACGCGAAAGAGTTCTCTTGACAAACTTTTTGATGACCCTGAAACTCAGTGCCAAGTGATGAAAACAAAAGTATCAATCAGCAAATTCGCCCTTTTCGCCGCAATCCCCGCGCTTATGCTCGCGGGGTGCGGCAAACCGCAGGGCAAGGCAGGGAAAGTTATCGCAAAAGGCGGGTCGGCTGACTCTCTGGCTGCCGCCGAGGCCAATGCGAACCTGCCTTTCGATGTAAAGGAAGGCAAACGCCTGTTTTCCCACTACTGTTCGGTATGCCACGGGGAGACCGGTGATGGAACAGGTCAATATTATGGTTCTTCACTGCAGCCTTCGCCAGCTAATTTCACCGACAAGGCTTTCATGAAAAACATGACAGATGAGTCCCTGACCAAATCCATCACTGGTGGTTCTGCATCTGTCGGAAAATCAAACATGTGTCCTCCATGGGGAAAAACGTTTGAAAGCGATGAAATCGAGTGTCTGGTCGCATATGTAAAAACATTTTCTAAATAATGAGTTAATCTGAGGAACTGCAACATGCGGTAGTGTTGTTATTATCGCTGTATTGTGACCAGATGCATGATTGCTTATATTTTAGAAATTTCAAGTTCAGGGTAATTCCAGTACGCTTATCTATTAAAAACATCAACAGCAAGGAGTAAGTATGAAAAGTGGATTTTTGAAAACTGCACTTATGGTGGCAGGCCTTGGATTCGTATCTACAAACGCTTTTGCAGGAACAGTAACTGGAACGGTTGACGCTTCCAATCCAAAATTCAAGAAAGACGCCGTTGTATACCTTAAGGGTGTAAAGGGTCCTCTTGCACCGAAAAAAGCTGTAGTCGATCAGAAGAACCTGGTGTTCATTCCTCATGTTCTTGCAGTGCCGACCGGTTCTACCGTCGATTTCAAGAACAGCGACAAGGTGAACCATAACATTTTCTCTGCTGACGTCTGCAAAAAGTTCAACCTCGGAACATACAATCCCGGTATGTCCAAGGCTGTTGTCTTTGACAAGCCTTGCATCGTGAACCTCCTCTGCAACGTCCACTCTGAGATGTCCGGTTATGTTGTCGTCGTCGACAGCAACTACTCCGCTGTAACCGGCGCAGACGGCAAATTCACCATCAGCAACGTTCCCGCCGGCACCTATGAAATCACGGCATGGAGCGAGAAGCTGAAACCAGTTGGGACAACAACGGTTACCGTCGCTGACGCCGGTACAGCAACAGCTGCCATCAAGCTCGCGAAGTAACCTGTTTACGGTTATACCGATTAAAACCATGAACCATGCAGAAATGCCGGTTCATGGTTTTTTTTTGTCTTTTTTTTCATTGAAATGATCCTGCTCGATGTATCCTGGGTTGCCCCACCCTCTTCGATCGTATATTTTCAGGACTCATTGCGGTTTATGTCGATTAATCACGAATCATTCAGGTGTATTATTTGATAGAATTACATCTCTTGCCGATACGAATGGTAACAGATGCTTGAGCGGCATATATCTTCGTTACCTTGCATAACCATTCATAGTCGATCTTCGATCCATATATGATGTACAACGATGACCTCAGATGCAATGCCTGATTATCCGTGAGCAAAAAGCATGTCAGTTTCGCATGGTTATCTTTGAAAGAACTGGAGTTGTCCGTGCCGGTCAACGCGCAAATTCATATCTGAATCAACTATCATCATGAAGGATATATAAGTATGATGAAGGTATCGCATGCAAAATTGACCGTTATAAGCGCCATAATGGCATCCGCATCAATAATGCTTCCTTTTTCAAATAACGTACTTGCTGAATCGGCACCTGAACAGGGCGTCTTCAGTATGAAATACCTGAATTACCATGATAGCCAGACCGGAGACAACGCCCAAACGGCAGGGATGACAAGGGATCGTATCAACGTCAACGCTCTGTCGTTCATGGGAATGGTGCCGATTGCCGGAAAATGGTCAGTGAACGCATCGTTTATCGAAGACTCCATAACAGGGGCATCTCCGGCATACCACTCTTCAGGTTTTCCATCCAAAAGCGCACAGCAAGACGCGGCTTCCGGAGCATCGGGTGAACTTCGGCATGCTGGTGACGTGACGCTGACCCGGTATTTTTCGAGAGGCACCATCGGTCTTGGCGGCAGCTACTCCCAGGAGTCTGATTACATATCCAGGGGAGCGTCGCTGCAGGGAACGCTTTCGAGCGAGAACAGGAATACCACCTATATGCTCGGTGTCGCCTGCAACAGCGACACCATCGACCTGAACAAACCGGCCGTCGTTTTATCGAAACAGCGTGAGGTTCCAGGCAGAAAAAAGGTCTATTCCGGGCTGTTTGGCGTCACCCGGGTACTCTCAAAAAATGATATTCTCCAGCTGAATTTCGGATATGTCGATGGACAGGGCTATTACTCCGACCCATACAAGGATCCCGACCTACGGCCTGACAATCGGCACATCTATACGGTTGTGACTCGACTTAACCATCACTTCGATGGTCCGGACGGAACAGCCCGGTTATCTTATCGATATTATTCTGATACTTTCGGGGTCAGGGCGCATACATTGGGCGCTGAATATGTACAACCGTTGCCGAACGGGTGGGTGGTGACTCCGCTGGTAAGGTTTCATTCCCAAAGTGCAGCCGATTTCTATATCCCGGCAGGAGCTGAAGAGCTGGCAAACCCGTCTAACCCAACAACGCCCCAGCCAAATACACCCTTTTATTCAGAAGACCAGAGACTTTCAGCTTTTGGAGCCTTAAGTTACGGGATGAAGATAAGCAAGGAGCTTGGACGAAGCTGGCTTGCCGACGTCAGGTATGAGCATTATCAGCAGCGATATGGCTGGTGTATCAATGGCCATGGCGATCCTGGTGTGGCGACTTTCAACATTAGGGATTTCCAGCTCGGATTATCGCGTAAATTATAAGTGCATTACTATGGTGGAACAGGATTTCTGCAATAAAATCTGAGATGTACATGTATCGGGTAGGATTCAGGGCCATGGGGAGCAGTTGCGAAATCGTAATTGCCTCTATCGGGAAAAAAGAGGCTAAGGCTATCGCTGCTCTCGGGATAAAGGAGGTAGAAAGAATCGAAAGAAAGTATTCACGATATCTTGCCGGAAGCGTCGTTTCAGAAATCAATGGTTCAGCAGCAAAGGATTGGGTAGAATGTGACGAAGAGACATGCGCTCTTCTCGACTATGCCGATCTGCTCTATCGAAGCAGCGGCGGGTTATTTGACATTACGTCGGGTGTGCTTCGCAAGGTATGGGATTTCGACAGGGAAGATGTCCCCCATCCCGAAACGTTGTTTCCAATCCTTAAGCTCATCGACTGGCAGCAGGTCGAGAGAAAAGGGAGTGCGGTAAGGCTGACGGTCGCCGGTATGCAATTGGATTTCGGCGGTATCGGCAAGGAGTACGCTGCCGACTCTGCTGCGGCGATACTTCACGAAAAAGGGATAATGCACGGTTATGTGAACCTTGCCGGCGATATCAGGGTGATCGGCCCCAAGCCTGACGGAACGCCATGGATAATAGGAATCAGGGACCCACGCAATGGTGAAAGGATGATCGCATCGATACCGGTCATCAGCGGTGCGCTGGCTACCAGCGGCGATTACGAACGATACTTTGAGGCAGATGGACGGAGGTACTGCCATATTCTCAATCCGGTTACCGGATATCCCGTAACCTTCTGGCGCTCGGTAACGGTCCTCGCCCCGCTTGCAACGACTGCTGGCAGTTGTACGACCATAACGATGCTCAAGGAGTCTGAAGGGCTGAACTATCTTAAGAAGTCCGGGATGAGGTTCCTTGCTGTCGATCAGTCAGGTAAAATCTATCACAATGATTGACTCTGGATTCATGATCAAACAATCCCTCCGGGGTATTGTCTCTGCCATCGGCCTGTTCCTTGTGCTTTGCATCGGTTCCATTTCGGCCAATGCCGGAGAGTTTCTGGATCCCGAACAGGCGTTCAGGGTCAGTGCGAAACTGGGCGGCAACAACTCGGTAGCCGTTCAGTGGCAGATTGCCAAAGGTTACAAGCTCTATCGCGACCAGGTCAAGGTCGGCGTCGAAAGCGGTGACGCCAAGCTGAAAGCCCCGGTCATGCCTGCCGGCATCACGATCGTCGACCCGACGACGAATGAAAAGGTGGCGATCTACCACGATCGTCTCGCCATCAACGTGCCGATCGTGAAAGCGTCCGGCCCGTTCAAGCTGAAGGTCGAATACCAGGGATGCGCCGAGGACGGCCTCTGCTATCCTCCGATGAACCGCGTATTCACGATCGATCCGGGCAAATCGGCGTCATTGGCGTCGCAAACGGCTCAGGACGGCGGATCGGCCGGTGTTCAGTCCGCACCACCGGTTCCTGTGTCGGCTGGCACTGCCGCGGCTTCGCCTGCGTCTGCCACGGAAAAACGAGGGGGAGACGATCTGTCTCTGGCAAGGGCTACCCTTGAGGGAGGGAGTCTGTGGAAAATCTCGCTGGCGTTTCTGGTGTTCGGCCTTCTGCTCTCCTTTACCCCCTGTGTGCTTCCGATGGTTCCGATCCTGTCGTCGATCATCGTCGGCGAAGGTGAGGTGACCCGCGCCAAAAGCTTCCTTATGGCGTTGGCCTACTGCCTCGGCATGGCGCTGGTCTACACCTCGTTGGGCGTTGCCGCCGGTCTCGCCGGTGAAGGGCTTGCCGGTGCGCTGCAGAAGCCGTGGGTTCTGGTGATGTTCGCCCTGCTCCTGGTGCTGCTGTCGCTGTCGATGTTCGACGTCTACCAGTTGCAGATTCCTGCTTCGCTGCAGACCCGGCTGAACAAGACCACCGGAAACCTGAAGGGAGGGCGGTTCGCGGGAGTGTTCTTCATGGGCGCCATCTCTGCGCTGATCGTCGGGCCTTGCGTCGCCGCGCCGCTCGCCGGAACGCTGGTGTATATCAGCCAGACAAAGGATGTGGTGATCGGCGGTCTGGCGCTGTTTTCGATGGCCATGGGCATGAGCGTTCCGCTGCTGCTGATCGGTCTGTCGGCCGGCAGCCTGCTGCCGAAGGCCGGCGCATGGATGATCGGGGTGAAGTATGTGTTCGGCCTGTTGCTTATTGCCGTGGCGATCTGGATGGTATCTCCGGTTCTTCCTGCCCAGGCGGTCATGGTCGGATGGGGCGCCCTGGCGATCCTGTGTGCGGTATTTGCGGGTCTGTTCAGCGCATCGGCTGAAAAAGCGACCATATCCGGCAAGTTCACCAAGGCGCTGGGCCTGCTGCTCTTCGTGATCGGGGTGCTGGAGGTGATCGGCGCAGCATCAGGGGGGACCAACGCGCTTGAACCGCTTTCGGGTCTGCATGCCTCGTCGGGATCTCCGGCTGCAGAAAGTGGGAAGCTGGCATTCAAAAGGATCAGGACGCTCGAAGAGCTTGATCGGGAGCTGAAATCGTCAGGCAAGCCGGTGATGCTCGATTTTTATGCTGACTGGTGCGTGGCGTGCAAGGAGATGGAGAAGTTCACCTTCAGCGATCCGAAGGTAAAGGCTGGACTTGAAGGGTTCACGCTCCTGCAGGTTGACGTGACAGCCAATAGTGCTGACGACCGTGAGCTGATGAAACGTTTCGGCCTCTTCGGTCCTCCCGGAATCATCTTCTTCGACAAATCAGGAAAAGAGGTCAAAGAGAACAGGGTCGCAGGATTCATCGATGCGAATGCCTTCCTGGCTCACCTTGAAACGTCCAGATAAGACACAGCTCACGCCATTGTCCGGTTTATAAAAAAAGCTGACTCAGGTAACTGTTGAGTCAGCTTTTTTTATAAACGAACGGTTATGGTGACAGCCTCGAGCTCCGTAATAACATCCCCGTCAATTGAACAACGAGAACTTGACGTTCATGATCATGGTAAAGTCTACAATCGAATGAAGGATAATGACGGTTCGAAGATCGCGGTACCAGAAAAAAGCGAGAGCCCAGCTGCTGGCGATCATGAGCTGGACAGGCATGAAAAATGGCTTGAGCGGGCTTGTCTGAACGACGTGGGTAGGAAGGATATCAAGCCAGAAAAACCTATGGATGATTCCGCTGTAGATCATGAAGAAAACAAATCCTGTGATAAACTTCGCCCACTGGTTGGCAGTGAATCTGCCAGCAAGATTTTCACCCAGCCTGAAGAACGCGTAGAAATAGAATGTTTCCGCCACACCGTTGCCAATGCTGAAGATCAGGACGCTCAGCGGATCTACCGGTCTTCCGCCATCTGAGGTTGAGTTGGTGTAGACATAAGCGTTGATTGCAAGGATCACAACAGAGAAAACCAGCAAAAGGGTTCGTCTGGTGTCGAATTTAGTGTCAAAGGTAAAGATGTCCTTGCGGAAAAAGAACAGGCCTATGGCAACCGCAAGGGCCCAATAGGCGTAAACCATCAAAGATACTGAAGTTGCCATGGTGAAGTCGGGTTTGGATTTTATGAAACAGGTTCGGTTGGGCTGAACGCTTCGGCATGATAAGAGCTGCGCACGAAAGGAGCTGACTGGACATGCCTGAATCCGGCCTGCAGCGCAAATGAACGATATGATTCAAACTCGTCAGGCGTAACGTAACGACTGACGGGAAGATGGGAGGCCGTAGGCTGCAGATATTGTCCGATGGTCACCATATCGCATCCGGATTGCCTCAGATCGAGAAGCGATGCTTCGACCTCCTGTGCAGTTTCACCCATCCCGACCATCATGCCCGACTTGGTGGCGAGCCTGAACTCGCGCTTTGCCCGGTCAATGATGGAAAGTGAGGTGGCATAGCTGGCCTGCGGACGAACTTGCCTGTAGAGCGAGGGAACCGTTTCGATGTTATGGTTCAGAACCTCCGGACCTTCAGACATAACCAGGTCCAGAGCCTCGGCGCTTCCATTGAAGTCAGGGATAAGGCATTCGATGCTGACTGCAGGATTCTCGGCTCGAATTGCCCTGACGGTCTCCGCCCAGTGGCTGGCCCCTCCGTCAGAAAGATCATCACGGTTGACGCTGGTCAGGACGGCATGCCTCAGCTTCATCGATTTTACAGCCTCAGCAATCCTTGCCGGTTCAAGGGGATCTGGAAGTGACGGGCGTGAGTCGGTTGCAACTGCGCAGAACCGGCACGTTCTGGTGCATACGTTTCCGAGCAACAGGAACGTTGCCGTGCCTTTCGACCAGCACTCATGCAGGTTAGGGCACATAGCCGAACGGCAGACGGTATGCAGGCTGTGGCGGGTAAGCAGTTGCCTGGTCGAGGCGAACGACGAGCCCGTGGTCAATTTGATCTTCAGCCAATCCGGCTTCGGGCCTGGACCAGATTCCATAAAGGTTTTCAATACAGCTTGTTATGAAACGTTCTGCGCAATATAGCTATTCCTCAAGATTCGTTTTCAATTCCATGGATTTTTTCCCGCCAACACATCACAGCCTGGGTTTTAAAAAACCGAAAATCATCTACATGAATGATGCAGATTGAAGAGCGGTTTTCTCCAATTAATGTATGATTTCAGTATGTTTAACAAGTTATGCATTGTAATCCCATACAAGATTCCATGCAAAAAGCATGAAATTGCCCCTTATGCAGAAGGAGAGATCAGAATCAGGTTATCTTTGTGAATGGTGCAATATCCCGGAACTGTTTTCCGTTGACATTCCCATTATTAACAAATCCAACAAGTCATGAAGAGAGCAGCATTTGTTGTCGCGTTTCTTCTTTCCCTTTCGCTGCCTTATACAGCGAAGGCTGACAGTTACGCAAATGTCAAGGTCGACAAACTTCTCGTTTCTTCGACCACCTACACCGGGCAGAAGCTTACGTATAACGATACGGCTGATCCGGAAGTGACCGCCCTTATCGTCCACTTCCCGCCTGGTGGCTCGACCGGGTGGCACAAACATCCGATTCCGGTTTATGCCTACATTCTCGACGGCGAACTGACGATCAACATGAAAGATGGTTCGTCTTACCATTTCAAAAAAGGGGAGGTCGTCCTCGAAGTCATGAACACCCTGCATAACGGCGTCAATACCGGCGACAGGGAGACCACGCTGATGGTATTCTACAGCGGGACAACCGGCATGCCGAACGTCATTAAAGAAAACGTATCCGATACCGCTGCAACTCCGAAAAACACGAAAGACCAAACGCTACCCAAACCATGAACCTCCGATTGTCCAGAGCGGCTGTTTCCCTGATGCTGGGTGCGGGGATCTTTTCGATTTCCGGTTGCGGTCAGAATGACCGATCGGACGGTTATGGAAATTTCGAAGCTACGGAAATCGTGGTTTCGTCCGAAGCTGCCGGAAAGCTGGTTCGATACGATGTCGAGGAGGGAAAGAAATTCAATAAAGATGAAGTGGCCGCAGTGGTCGACACCACACAGCTCGATCTGAACAGGAAACAGTTGAACGCAGAACTCAGGGCCCTTGTCAGCCAGAGACCATCCATCGCAGCTGAAGCCGCAGTATACAGGCAGCAGCGCATGAACATCCAGCAAGACCTTGATCGCTATTCCCGACTGGTGCGTGAGGGAGCCGTACCAGCAAAGCGGCTGGAGGAGATCGAAGACCAGGCGCATGTAATCGATCGCCAGATCGGAGCTGTCAATTCGAAAACTCCAGGCGTCGTCTCGCAGGCTGAGTCGATCGCGGCCCAGATCGGCAAGCTGGACGACCAGATAACCAAAAGCATCGTGCGAAACCCGGTTCAGGGTATAGTACTTGCAAAATATGCCGAACCAGGCGAAGTGGTCACCTACGGCAAGCCGCTCTACAGGATCGCCGATACAGGGCTCATGTACCTGCGCGTTTACCTGTCAGGCGCCCAGCTCTCCCAGGTCCGTATCGGACAGGAGGTCAAGGTGCTCATCGACGCAGGAAAGCCTGCCGGAAAAAGCATGAAGGGAAAAGTCACCTGGATATCAGACAAAGCCGAATTCACGCCGAAGATCATCCAGACCCGGGAGGACCGGGTCAATATGGTCTATGCCGTCAAGGTGCTCGTGGGCAATCCTGACGGCCTGCTGAAGATCGGCATGCCCGGCGAAATCCTTTTCAAACCCTGAAACAGATCATGAATCCGGCCGTAACCACCGAAAACCTCTCGAAACGTTTTGGAAAGGTCGAGGCGCTCAGGGGGATCAGTTTTTGTGTTCCGGAAGCTGAACTGTTCGGCCTCATAGGGGCCGATGGGGCGGGGAAGACCACCCTGTTCCGCATCCTGGCGACTCTTATACTTCCTGATGCCGGAAACGCATCCCTTCTCGGGCTTGATACGGTCAAATCGTATCGTGCGATCAGGACGCGGATCGGATACATGCCGGGACGTTTTTCACTCTATCAGGACCTCAGCGTCGAAGAAAACCTCAACTTCTTCGCCACCGTTTTCGGCACGACCGTCAAAGAGAACTACGAACTGATCAGGGATATCTACGTTCAGCTCGAACCGTTCCGCTCCCGCCGAGCCGGGCAGCTCTCCGGGGGCATGAAACAGAAGCTCGCCCTATGCTGTGCGCTGGTGCACCGCCCGGAACTGCTGCTGCTTGATGAACCGACCACAGGCGTCGACGCCGTATCGAGACAGGAGTTCTGGCAGATGCTCGGTCGGCTGAAACAGCAGGGAATCACCATTCTCGTTTCGACGCCATACATGGACGAAGCATCGCTCTGCGACCGGGTGGCGTTCCTGCAGGAGGGACGGGTACTGGCCATCGACACTCCGACAGGCATCACTACGCTATTCAGAAAACCGCTGTTCGCCGTTCGCTCACGTGATAAACATCGGTTGATAACCAAACTGCGTACCTACGAACACGCGGCTTCGGTCTTTGCATTCGGCGATTCTGTCCACTACACCGATCTCCGTCAATCGCCTGAGCCGCATGAACTCAAGGCGTGGCTGAAGACTGAAGGATTTGACGATGCCGAGGCGGAACCAGTAAAGCCTGGCATCGAAGATACCTTCATGGCGCTGATGGAGTCGGGCGAGTCCCCGGAGGAGAACTCCTGATGCCTGAACCGGTCATCCATACTGAAAAGCTTTCGAAGCGCTTCGGGAGCTTCACCGCCGTGGACGAAATTTCCTTCAGCGTCTCAGCTGGCGAAATCTTCGGATTCCTCGGGGCGAACGGAGCGGGAAAGACAACGGCCATGAAAATGCTGACCGGACTTCTTGCCCCCACCTCAGGCCAGGCGACCGTGGCAGGATTTGATGTTTACCGTCAGTCGGAGGAGATCAAAAGAAACATCGGCTATATGAGCCAACGATTCTCCCTTTACGACGACCTGACGCCACGGGAGAACATCCGGTTTTTCGGTGGCATTTACGGACTCGGCAAAGCAGAAATCACGGCAAAATGCGATCAGATGCTGGAATCCCTGGAGCTTGTCAAGGTAAGGGATTCACGGCTCTCATCGCTACCGCTCGGCTGGAAGCAGAAACTCGCTTTTTCGGTCGCCCTCCTTCATGAACCGAAACTGGTGTTTCTGGACGAACCGACCGGTGGCGTTGATCCGGTAACCCGTAGACGTTTCTGGGATCTCATATACAAAGCAGCATCAGACGGGATAACTGTTTTTGTTACAACGCATTATATGGATGAAGCCGAATACTGCGACCGTGTATCGATCATGGTTGACGGCAAAATCGCAGCACTTGACACCCCTGAGGCACTCAAGGGATCGTTCGGGACAGCCACCATGAACGACCTGTTCATAAAACTTGCCCGGCCTGCTATAAGGAGCGGGGAATGAAGCGATTCATCGGATTCGTCAGGAAGGAGTTCTTCCACATCATGCGTGACCGAAGAACGGCTGCCATCCTTTTCGGAATGCCCATCCTTCAGTTGCTGTTGTTCGGCTTTGCGATCCGTAACGAGATCACCGAAGTCAGGACAGGCATCCTTGATCTTTCGCATGATGTCGTAACACAGGAGCTGACCGACAAAATTTTCTCATCAGGGACCTTTGTCGCTTCAGGGGTACTGAACAACGGCAAGGAGACCGGCCCGGCGTTCGCTTCCGGAAAAATGAACGAAGTGGTAGTTTTCGAATCCGGGTTCGCCGGGAACCTTCAACGGGACGGCACTGCGCAGATGCAGGTCATTACTGACGGTTCTGACCCGAATGTATCAAGGATCATCACCGGATATACGGAGTCGGTCGTCAGGGAGTTCCTCGTCGAAAAGGCTGAATCGACGGGAACGGCGCAAGGGGTCGAAGCTGTGCCTGTCATGATGTTCAATTCTGCGCTCAAAAGCGTCTATCTGTTCGTTCCTGGCCTGATGGCGATGATCCTGATGCTGGTTTCGGCCCTGATGACCTCCATCAGCATAACCCGTGAAAAAGAGAGCGGAACAATGGAGCTCCTGCTCGTCTCCTCACTGAAACCTGTGCAGGTTATTATCGGCAAGGTTGTCCCTTACCTTCTGCTTTCGTTCGTCAACGTCATCACCGTCCTGGCGCTTGCGTTCCTGGTGTTCGGAGTGCCTTGCCGGGGCAGCATCGCGCTTCTGTTGGGAGAATCACTGCTGTTCATCATGACGGCCCTCTCCCTTGGCATCCTGATTTCGAGCATAACCAATTCGCAGCAGGTAGCCATGATGATATCCCTGGCTGGCCTGCTTATGCCCACCGTCCTGCTTTCGGGGTTCATCTTTCCGATCACCAGCATGCCGTTGCCCCTGCAGGTGATCAGCAACATCATTCCTGCCAGATGGTACCTGGTGATCGTCAGGGGCATCATGCTCAAGGGGGCTGGCATTGGCGTCCTGTGGCAAGAAACGCTTGTGCTCGTCTTCATGTCCCTGCTTTTCATGACGGTAAGCGTCCGTAAATTCAGCGAACGTCTGCAATGAAAAGCATGCCTAAAGACTATCTGCAACCGATGAGGATCGTCGTGCATCTGCTCAGGAAAGAGTTCATCCAGATCTTTCATAACAAGGGGATGCTGCCGCTTATTTTCGTCATGCCCTTCATACAGCTCGTCATCCTGTCAAATGCGGCCACATTCGATGTAGCCCAGGTACCGTTCCACCTTCAGGACTACGACCGAACGCCGCTTTCTGAACATCTGGTAAAAAGATTCACATCGACAGGATATTTCAGGATGACAGGGGAGTCATCCAGGCAGGATAAAGGTATCGACGCGCTTATCAGTCGTGAGGCCGACATGGTAATCGTCATACCACGAGAGTTCGAAAAGGAGATGATCAATAGCGGACATGCTCGCATCCAGCTGGTCATCAACGCTGAAGACGGTTTTAACGCCGGGGTTGTCAGGGGTTACGCGTATGAAATTATTTCTTCGTTCAACCGGGACATCAAACGGTTGCTGCCGCAAATGTCGAGCCCGGCAACTGTTCAACCCAACATCGAGATCCGATCATCGGGGTGGTACAACCCCGAACTTGTCTATTCGGAATATATGGTTCCGGGTGTGCTGGTCGTGCTGGTGACCATCATCGGACTTTTTCTTTCTGCGATGAATGTCGTACGGGAAAAGGAGATCGGCACGATCGACCAGATCAACGTGACACCTATAAAACGCTGGCAGTTCATCACAGGTAAGTTGTTTCCATTCCTTGTCATAGGGCTTGGAGAACTGACGGTTGGGCTCCTGATCGCAAGAGTTGCATTCCATGTGCCGATGCTTGGCTCATATGCACTGATCTACTTCGTTGCCACGATCTATCTGCTTGTCGTACTGGGGATGGGACTCCTGATCTCAACAACGACTGACACCCAGCAACAGGCGATGTTCATCGCCTGGTTCTTTACCGTGATCTTTATCCTGTTGAGCGGACTTTTCACCCCGATAGAAAGCATGCCTCACTGGGCACAGAACCTCACGCAACTAAATCCGATCAGGCATTTCGTGGATATCATCCGGCGCATTATGCTGAAAGGATCGGTAATTGAAGAGATACTCGTGCCACTGGGCATCCTCAGCGTCCAGTCTGCAGTGATGCTTACGCTTGCCATCGTGCGATACAGAAAAATATCAGCATAGTGGGTGTCATGAGGATTCGATCCGACATAAAGACTCAACGTAACAATTTCCGGAAGGAGAATTCTTGCCACACAAATAACTTTACATAATTTATATTATACAACATATCTGACAAAAGACAGCGAAAGGAATAATTGAGCTTTATGCTGTATTTCAACCGCCCTGAAGATTCTGGCATCAACCTGTTCTTCTCCCTCGGGAACTTAGGCAAGCAGAATGCTTCCGTTCCTGAACACCTCCTTTGTATCAATCAACGCGTCAATCGCGGTTATTTTCCGTTCAACTCGAAAATCTTCCTGCCGTTTCCGGGTACAACCGGATCGACCATGAACTGATATATCAACCCGAAGGTCGCAAACAAGATTACGATACTCGCACCACCAGGTATCGTCATATTTCTGTCCTCAGAGCGTTTTATTTCTCGAATACAGGTAATGCGATATCATCATTCATCACCGTACTGATGTTCCATGAGGCGTTATGCAGACAACTCGAAAATACGATCGCTTGCCTTGTTCATGCCGCTCGCCATGAGCTGATCTTTCCTGGGGCCCATTTCTGACAGCCAGTAACTTGACATAAGGTCGAATGTGACGCGCTCCATCAAACAGATGTGCCACCGATATCGCCAGCGACCGACTCTTTAACAAAGCCATCCGGCGACATAAAATTAACAACAATGTCCTTTGTCATGAATACGCATCAACATGATCGCCAAGGCCGCACACCACATATATCATATATACTCACCCCTTGCCGCCAGCGGATTGCATAATATAAATTATGTAATTAATGCACATTACAGCCTTTTCTATACATATACGACAAACATCAGCTCCATCAGATCAGTGTGAAAATAAACTATTGCTCCTTTCCTGATATTTGTTAGATTATATACCCATACGGGGTATAGGTATTGTACACAACAAACCGATCGATGTCCTATATGGATCTCCCCTTGCCATTCAGTAATAAAATAAACTGCCTCTCATCCCCTTCGATTCGGCGCAGGCAATCCGATACAAGAGACCTATGGCTTGACATGAGAAGCAGGTGAGCGAGAAATAGTCATAAATCATATAGCATGAACAAGACACGTGAAGTCAGCCCCAGCGCTGCACTCGCAATGATAAAAAAAGGCGCATTGCTTGTCGATGTACGTGAACCATCTGAAATTGAAAGAAAAGCATTCGATGTTCCCGACATCATGTCGATTCCGTTACGCGAAATTGAAAAACGATACAAGGAAATCCCCGCCAACCGTCAGGTAATTCTCGCCTGTCGAAGCGGAAATCGCAGTTTGATGGCGCTCCAGGTCCTGATGAGCAAAGGACACCGGAAAGCGGTCAGCATGCAATCGGGAATTTCCGGATGGTCACGGGCTGAACTCCCAATCAGACAAAAGCAGACTCAACATTCATTCTCATGGTTATTGCGGCTTTTTCACAAGAAATGAAATAGGCAACGCTATACGACGGCGCCGAACATCTTGCCGACACCCGCAGTGATCGCCATTGCGAGAGCGCCCCAGAAGGCGACTCGCATCGAACCATTAACAATGGATGCTCCTCCAGCATAAGCCGCAGTCCCCCCCAGAACGACCAAAGTTACAAGCGTTGTCACCGTGGAAATTTCGGCAACAAGGGTCGAGGGAGCCAGAAACGCAGCTGCAATCGGAATGATCGCTCCCGCGACAAAAGATATCGCTGAGGAAATTGCGGCCTGGATAGGGCGTGCCCGCAACGTCTCAGTAATGCCAAGCTCATCGCGGGCATGGGCCCCAAGGGCATCAACCGACATAAGCTTTTCTGCCACTCGCCTGGCCAGCGGCTCATCGAGTCCCCGACTCACGTAGATGGATGTCAGCTCATTCAGTTCAAGTTCAGGTTCAGTAATCAATTCACGCTTTTCCCGCTCGATATCAGCGCTTTCGGTATCGGCCTGAGACTGGACCGAAACATACTCCCCTGCCGCCATAGACATTGCACCGGCTACCATTCCAGCTACACCCGTCAGCAGAATACTGTCATGAGAGGCTCCTGCAGCAGCGACACCAATGACAAGACTTGATACCGAAATGGTTCCGTCATTTGCACCGAGTACCGCAGCCCGAAGCCATCCGATCCTGTCCGATCTGTGTGATTCCTTATGAATGCGAGACATTTGTATGATCTCCCTTTTTGTAACTAAAAAAACCAGACTGACCCCCGTGCAATTTCAACCTCAGAAAGTCTTGTCGCTATCTACGGTCATGATTTGAGACGTCGTACTCCATCAATGGCTTTTGACATAGAAAAGATTAATGAGCCTGATGGTTTTGCCTGAAAACGACCTGGGCAAAAGGCAGCATAAACAAGAAAGAGGCATACGGTCCAATCCTGAGATAGAAATATCTTCAAGAATAGACCATATGCCTCACACACGCCACACAAACCACACCACACCACGCTAACCACACAAACTACTCAACGTCAATCAGAAGTAGTAGTGAGCACCAAGAGCTATGGCAATACCGTTAAGGTCGATATCTATATCGCCTACATTTGCATCATTCGTGTAATCGATATGATGGAACTTGTAGCCGACTTCGAAATTGAATCCGAGCTCAGGAATTTCAGCAAAACTGAACTCTGATCCGATAAGCGGGTTAACGACATAAACGCCGACATCACCAGGCGTTCCAACTCCGTCTGCTTCAAGGTTGATACTTCCAAGTCCGCCCTCGATGCCTACATAGAAACGGCTGTGAGGCTTGACGACGGGTGAAAACATAACCTTGGCCGTACCGAGCAATAAATCTCCGTCCAATTTGTTGGCGATGAAATTAATGCCGGAAACAGTGGCGTTGCCATAGAAAAAATTCACTTCCGCGGCGACATTGTTGTTAACCCAATACCGACCACTAAGGCCCTGCAGGATACTACCTCCGAAAATGCCTTCATAACCAAGCCCGACCTTGCCCGCATTTGGACCATTTGAAGCTTCTGCGGCAATAGCGGTCGTGCCTGAGCCAAAAACGAAAGAAGCGGCAAGACATACCGATGCAATTGCCGCTTTGTTCTTCATGATGATTTTTTTCATGATGTAACGTGTTTAATGATTGTTAAGACAAAGTCAAAACACCGCAACACTACATCAAAAATATAAATGAAATATACTTCAACTGCAACTACGCTGAATAAGAGCGTATTTTATCGGCAATTAGAGCCCTGCATCATGAAATTTGCCGTAGTCGTCAATGAACCCCGAGCTCCAATGCACAATCAATCCAGTCGATGATCCCCCTCGACCAGCTTTGTCGTATTCTCGGCGATGCGGAACGTCGCCACGAGTGCTTCCAGCACAAGCCTTGCTGCCAGGGTCAGAAGTATAAAAAAGACTGGAGAGAGCAGGATGCTCAGAATTCCTCGCACAAAATCTTCGCGAATCACCGCAATGCCGCTACCGATCATGCCAAGAGCTGTAAACCCTGCAAAAGCGATCCCGATAATGTAGAGATACTTGATGATCTGGAGCGTAATGAACTCTTTGAACGAAAAGTCGAATAGTTTATTGAAAAAGTGTCCTTTGTCCATGAATTTTCTCCATTAGGTTTTACGGCTGAACAGAAATATCGCCATACGGAATCGACAACCACAAAGATCATTTCGTTATGTCGTATTCAAAAGGGTATCAATCCGCATCAGCTTGAGGTAATATCAAGTAAAAGCGTAGTTAAAATGTAACAGGAAATACTTATTACCTCAAAATCCTTTCGGTCTGAGCATGCGATTTGGCGAAGGCAAATGAAGCGCTCAAGGGCTTTATGCTGATTGAGGAACTCAATGCCTTACTGTAGCGGTTCTTTTAGTTACAACGTTCAGATATCTGTTCTTTTTTACTCCCCTGTTTATCTCCCCGGTGCACGACAAGTCTGAACCGCATATGCATGACCTTTATGTAACTTTCAAATATTCCTGCCATGTACTACGTCATTACCGGTTCATTGGGTCATATAGGCAAACCGCTCGCAACTCAACTCGTTAAAGAGGGGCATTCGGTTACGGTGGTCAGCAGCAATACAGACAGAATCAAAGAGATTGAAGAGATAGGAGCCAGGTCGGCTATCGGATCAGTAGCGAATTCAAGCTTTCTCTCCGAGACGTTCAAAGGTGCTGACGGGGTTTTTACGATGGTGCCCCCGAACTTCGGCAGCAACGACTGGAAAGGTTTCATCGGCGGCATCGGCAGGCATTATGTCATTGCGATAAAGGCTTCAGGCGTCAAACATGTCGTAAATCTCAGCAGCATCGGGGCGCATATGCGCGAGGGTTGCGGCCCGGTAAGCGGACTGTACCGAGTGGAGAAGGCATTTGATGAGCTACATGGAGTGAACGTACGGCATCTGCGTGCAGCGTTTTTCTATACCAATTTCCTCAACAGCATCGGCACAATCAGGCAACAGGGTATCATGACCGGCAATTACGGCAGACACGCCCCTCTGGTATTGGTTCACCCGACGGATGTTGCCGACGCCGCAGCGAGGGAACTTCAGGATCCTTCATTCATGGGAAAGGGATTCAGGTATATCGCAAGCGATGAGAAGGAGACTGACGAAATCGCCGCGATGATCGGTCAGGCAGTCGGAAAACCTGATTTAAAGTGGGTAGATCTTTCGGACAAGGAGATGTCGGAAGGAATGACCAGGGCTGGAATGCCAGAAGAGATCGTCAGGAACTATGTTGAAATGGGAGCCGCCATGCGAAGCGGAGAGATGACCTCCGATTATGAAGCCCATCGACCTGTTCTTGCCGGATGGAGAAGCTTTGACAGGTTTGTGCCGGAATTTGCAGCGGCCTATAACGCTACGTAATGAGCTAAAATAACCTCAGGTAAGCCGACTCGGGCAACAATTTCAGGATCCAGGCGATGAGTCGCCAGCGCCTGGTGATGTAGGCATGCATCATCCGACGCTCAAGAGCATCATGGATCTGGCGGGCGGCTTTTTCAGGGCTTGCGACCCAGAACAGCCCATCCCCTTGCGCCATCGGGGTATCGACGAAGCCCGGGCTTATGTCTGTCACATGAATAGGCTTGCCTGAGCGGTACGCTCGATGCCTGAGGCCTTGAAGGTAATTCGAAACAAACGCCTTGGATGCGCAATAAGCTGGCGCACTCCCGCCCCTGATGCCGGCAATTGACGATATTGCGGCGAGATGGCCATAACCCTGACGTTCAAACAGCGTCATGGCCGCATGGGCTATGGCGGCAAAGCCTTCCACGTTCGTCCTGATGGTTTCCAACTCCTTTTCCCATGGTAATTCAGGATCGATATGCCCTGTCCCGGCAGCGATGATAACCAGATCGACATAGCTCATCTTTTCGGCAAGCGCTTCGAAACTGGTTCTGGCAAGGGCTGAATCGTCAAGATCCATCAGTTGTGTTATCGTATTCGACGAGAGCTCTTTTTCAAGGCATTTCAGACGCTCTTCGTTTCTTCCGGTCAAACCCAACGACCATCCTTGCTGGGCATATATTCTGGCAAGGCTGCCGGCAATGGATGATGTCGCACCAACGATAATCACTCGTTTCCCATTGGGGAACCTCGTGCTCATTTGATTCGTCCTTCACTTCGTGCTTTTGCGATCAGCACAGCCATCGCACATGAGAGCAGCCTTGTACGAAGCCTGTCGGCGCGGCTGGTGAGAATGATGGGGATTCGGGCACCCATGACGATACCAGCGGCATCCGCGTTATCGATGAATGTCAGCTGCTTGGCGAGGATGTTTCCTGCCTCGATGTCGGGTGTCAGAAGGATGTCGGGGTCTCCTGCTACGGTTGATAAGATATGTTTGTTGTCAGCCGCTGTCCTGTCGATTGCGTTGTCGAAAGCGAGCGGGCCGTCGATAACGCAGTCGGCGATCTGGCCCCGTTCGGCCATTTTGCACAATGCGGCGGCATCGATCGTTGCCTGCATTTTTGGGTTGATGAGTTCGATGGCCGCAAGCACCGCAATCTTCGGCAATCGTTCTTCGCGGCACAATGAGCGCCATACGTCGACCGCGTTCCGGCAGATATCGGCTTTGGCAAGAAGGTCTGGAGCGATGTTCACTACGGCATCGGTGACAATGAACCATTTGTGGTATCCGGCCGCATCCATGACGTAGGAGTGCGAGAGTCTTCGCCCCCGGCAGAGACCCGAACCCGGTGCGACGATGGGGGCAAGCATTTCGTCGGTATGGAGGGAGCCCTTCATGATCGCATGTATCTGGTCAGTGAAGGCCAGCTCGACAGCTTTTTCGGCGGCGGCATGACTGTGGGGGACATCGACGATCTGCCATGCGGAGAGATCGATTCCGGCAGTTGCCGCGGCCTCCCGGATGCGATCGTATGGGCCGACCAGCACCGGTGTGATCAGGTTTTCCCTGAAGGCTTCAGCCGCAGCTTCGAGAGCATTGGCGTCGACAGGATGCACGACAGCCGTTATGAGGGGGGGCAAGGACGCACATGCGTTCATCACCTCATGGTAACGGTCATGGGTATGAATCTGGATTTCAGGCGGTTCGTCACCTGCAAATGCGTGAATCGAGTCGGTCATGGCATTTCTGGTATAGTTGGAAATGCTTGTGCTTTGTGAGCTCTCCTGATTGAAACATGGAGCAATAGAAATGTAAGGCTTTTAACTGTCTGTTGGATTAAACCCCGACGGAGGCCGGAGCGTAAATTCACTTTTTGGCAAGGGGTGTGCGTGAACCGCCCTTACATGAAAACGATGGGAAAAAATAATCGTGTTCCGGAAATCCAGTCCCGGGCTATCCATGAAAACAGGAAAAGCAGGCGGTTAGGCCTGCTTTTCCTGTTTCAGTCTTGAAATCCCATCCCTTACTTCTTGTCGGGGACAGGACGTTCCGGTTTTACCGCGTAGTTGATCAGGTAGTCGTAGAGCCTTATCAGACGGGCGTTCTGGTTGTTCTGGTCGATCCAGTGGCCTATCATGCCGATCGTGCGGGCCAGGACGAAGAACCCGTTGAGCGAATGCTCCGGGAAATCCAGGTCCATAAGGATACAGCCGATGGTGCCGTCGACATTCAGGATAAGGTTGTCCTTCTTTGCTGTCGTAATCTTCTGGACTTCGAGAGCAAAGTCGAGACACGGCGTATGGAGCGTCGTATGGTTTTTCACGTAATCGACGAGGTAACTCACACGCTTGTCCGGGTTCTTGAGGCTTTTGACCCTGTGGCCGATACCGGGAACCGGTCCGACGTTATCCTTCATCCATGCAAGGAAGCCGGGGATGTCGTTTGGGAACTCCTTGACGCCCATACGGAAGTACTTGCCGGCGTTGGTCACGGCACCGCCGAAACGGGGGCCGATCATGGTCATGCCTGCAGATACGGCCTGAGGCATATCGATGCCTGCGCAGGCTGCGATGATAGAACCGAAAGCGCCGGATACGGCCGGGCCATGGTCGGCTGAGATCATGATGATACGCTTGATGATCTCGGACTCTTCGCGGGTCGGGAGCTTCTTGTTCCAGAGAAGGCCGATGACATCCTCGATGCCGTAACCTTTCTCGCAAAGCTCTGAAGCCGCATAGCCGCTATAGCGCGGTTCTTCGCCGCGATCGTCGGAAATGGTGGTGCGGATGAGCGGTTCGACGACCACTTCACCCTGTCTCATGACCTCCTGGACGCTCGGAGGAAGCTGTGGCAGCACCGCTTCGTCGAGTTCCGGTTCCGGCTTGATGTCGCCGCTGGCGAGAAGCTCCTGGTAAACCTGCTTGATGGCTTTGCTCAGGCCGCCGAAGGTGTCGGGAACCAGTGCGCCTGCTTCGCGGAGCGCGTTCATCTTGGAGCGGGCTGAACCTGCGCCTTTTTTGCCTTCCTTGGCGCCGGCATGGCCGAATTTCATGCCCTGGGGAAGAACTTCCTGGCAGGTTCCGCCGATCGCGGCGATCAGCCTGATGCGTCTTTTTTCAGCACCAAGCCATTCCGCAGCTTCCTCTTCGAGGCTTCCTCCGACCTCGCCGACCATGACGACCGCCTTGGTTTCAGGATCCTTCTCGAACATTTCGAGGTAGGTTACGAAATCGGTGCCGGGATAGGAGTCTCCGCCGATGGCCACAGCCGTCGTCACACCGTTTCCGTTCTGTGCGCAAAGCCACATGGCTTCGTTGGAAAGGCCGCCGGATTTGGTGAGTACGCCGAAAGAACCTGATCTGTAAAGGTTACAGAGCTTAAGGTTCTTGAATTCGCCGCCGATCACGCCGAGGCGACACTCGCCAGCAGACATGATGCCGATCGACGATGGGCCGTTAAAGATCTTGCCATGCTCTACGGCAAGCTTTTTCAGGCGCTTGGCGTCCTTTTCGGGGATGCCTTCGGTGATCATGGAGATCAGCTTGATGTTCGGGGATTCGATCGCCTCTTTGGCGGCCTGGTAACCCCTCGACGCACCGATGTAGATCAATGCGGTATTGATCTCCGGGTGCTCCTGGATTGCGGGAGTCAGCGTTGAATAGACGGTAACGTTCTTGAGTTCGCCACCGCGGAAAATTTCTTTCTGCTGGCCGGCTTCAGGCGGATAGACGAACGCCTGTACGGTCAGCGGACGGTTGATCAGGAAGTCGAACTGGGCCATGCGTTTTGCCGCATTGACACCGGCTACGCCGCCTATGATGACCGCCCGAGTATCTTTATTAGCGAGAATGCTCACGGTTCAATCAGTTTAGTAATTTACTATATACTTGAATTAAAAGACGATATGGGTAAAGTCCTCAGGACTTCATTGCCAGATCGACGATATCGGTCATCGGCATGCTGCGGTCGTAGACATGGATGTCAAATCCTTCTTCCTGCAGCTTCCTGATTGCGGCAAGGCCCTGAGCTTCGTTCGGTCCTCCCCTGCGTACCCAGATCTTGACATTTTCGAGGTATCCCTTCGACTTGCTGTCGCGGAACCCGTTGATGATGCCGCTGAAGGTTGCGCGCACGTCGGTGAAGTTGGCGATTGCGCCGCCGACGATGATGTGCTTGATGTTCGGCAGCTTGCAGATGGTTTCGGTCAAAGCCTCTACAGCCCAGTCGGCCGGATCACCGGAATATTCGGCATAGTTGGCGATGGTTCCGCCCCTTGCCACTACGGCATCGGCATAGAATACCGAGGCGCCGCCGCCTGCTGTCAGCAGTGCGACTTCCCCACCGGGAACTTCGACGAACTTTACTGAGCCCTTGATCCTGGAGTCGATATCCATGATCTGCTGTTCAGCTTCGGTAAACGGACGACCGATTTCGGAAACCGGCTTGAAATCCCAGTCCGGATGACGGAAACGGGCATCCCAGTCAATGTTCATGACCGCGTCGAGAGCGGCGAAACGCATGTCGCTCTTGCGGATGACCAACGGATTGATCTCAATCGACTGGGCGTCCTCGTTGTCGAAACAGAGTACGAGGCGTGAAGTGATTTTGCCGACGCGTTCGGCGATCTCGCCTTCAAAACCGGCTTCAAGAGCCAATTCCGTAAGACGTTCGACAGATGGGTTCTCATCGAGAGGAATGAACATACGTTTGACCGTATCCCAGTTCTCTTCGATGTCGACGCCGCCTTTCCTTGACAGGAGCAGTTCGGAACCGTCCTTGTTGCCGATGATGGAGACGTAATACTCCTCATCGTGTTCAAGCTGCTCGGCGACAATGACCTGACGTACTTCGGCTGTGCCGATTTTGGTGCCGATCATCTCCTTCGAGGCAGCGATCGCTTCGTCAAGGTTCAGTCCGATTTTAACAAGGCCGAGTTTCCAACGGCCGCCGATAGCCTCGTGGGCTTTAACGACCAGTTTTGATTCTCGCAGCCATTTATTAGCTTCGCCAAGCTGTGAAAGACGGTTAGGGTCCATGATCACAACATAATTGGGCACAGGAATGCCCCATTTGTTGAATAATTTCATGGCAGGCCCTTCAAGGATTTTAGCCATGCCTCTATGAATTTATGTTATGGGTAATTGCGCGGAAAGATGAGTGCAACATCAATATATAATTATATTCATTTAGCTTCCAAGCCTCTGGGGGTAGTCAACGTCACAAAAACTCCATAAAAACCACTAAAAAGTCGCATAATGATCGATTTTCCTGCCTGGTGGCAACATCTTCCATCGTCGATGAATCCGGTTATTTTCACGTTGGGCGGAATTTCAATACGCTGGTACGGCATGATGTACGTCATCGCGTTCGCAATTGTTTACCTGCTTTCCAGGTACAGGATCGATGCCGAAAAGCTGCCGTTCGACAAGTCGTTTCCAGGGGATGCGCTCACCTGGGTGATGGGGGGCGTGCTTCTTGGAGGAAGAATCGGCTATATACTTTTTTACGGCTTCCAGGGGTTTCTTGCCGATCCGCTGGGCACGCTCCTGCCGATAGGCACAGCAGCCGGCGGGTGCCGGTTTTCCGGAATTTCCGGAATGTCCTACCATGGCGGGGTCATCGGCGTAGTCATCGCCATGGCGCTGTTCAGCAGGAAAAGCGGTAAAAGCTTCCTTGAGACGTTCGACCTGTTGATTCCCGCGGTACCGCTCGGGTACACCTTCGGACGACTCGGCAATTTCATCAACGGAGAGCTTTACGGAAGGATGACGGATGCTGCTATCGGCATGTATTTTCCTGAAGCGCCCGGATCCGGTCTTCGGCACCCATCCCAGCTGTATGAAGCGTTTTTCGAAGGAATCGTGCTGTTCATCGTCCTCTGGACGCTCCGCAAACGCTCTCCCTATGCCGGTTTTCTTTCCGGCATCTACCTTATCGGATACGGAACCGTCAGGTTTTTCATCGAGTTTTTCCGTGAGCCGGACGCACAGCTCGGGTTCGTGTTCCTGAACTTTTCGATGGGACAGGTGCTCTGTTTTCTCATGATTGCAGCCGGGGCAGGCATACTGGTCGGAGCAAAAAGGTCAGCGCCGAGCAAGTAACAGCTCCTCCCCTGCTTCCGAAGCAGCCCCGTCGAACGATGAGCATGACGATCAGTGAGCTCATGGATGTAGATCCCACGAGCAGAAGTATCTCAGGCCCAAGGAGGATCGTCCTTCATCAGTGCCATGCGCTGCTTCTGGCCGACAGAGAGCTTCAGTGCGGAGTGATCGAGGATGATCTCCGGGAGTTAAAACTGTTCAAGCTTCGATTACGGTCGGTCGGTCGACAGTAGGCGCCTCGTCTTGCTGGAATCGAAGGTAAACGGCGGAAGAAGGTTCTCGGCAATGGCTCCCTCAATCATCATGGGTACCTGGGCGAGGTAACTTGTTTAAGTCTTGAGCGCCGAAGGCCTTAGAGAACCGAGAGGTTCGCCCCTTAAAAGGATCTGACCCGAGTGGATCGGTTGGATACTGCAGATCAACCTCAATATGGTCGACTTGCCGAAACCGGATGCTCCCCGAATGATGGTGAAATCTCCCTTTTGAACACCGAGGTCAAGATGCTCCAACAGAAAAGGCCTGACTTGTGATGCCCCATCATAAGCAACGCTGATATCGCGGAGTTCGAGGAGCATCGACATGAACATTTACAGGTTCCCGACCTTTATCCCTTTTGCCCCAACGAAGCCTTCCGCAAAAAAAGAACACCGCAAAGGGCTACGACGACAAGGCCTGCAAGCCATATCATGAGACTGAACTCCCTGCCGCCAGCGTACATGTTCCATGCTCCGAATGCGAAAAAGATGACCGATGCTCCTATCTTGATGGCGTTTTCAGGCAACTGTTTACCCATAATCCTGCCGACGACGACGGCAAGTCCGTCAGAGACAACCATCCCGACCGTTGAACCGAGCCATACAGGAAGGAATGGATAGGTGGTCGCAAGGCTGATGGTCGAGAGCATGGTCTTGTCTCCGAGCTCGGCCATGAAAAAGGTGGAAAAGACAAGCCAGAAAGGGTTGACACCGGTTTTGCAGGTTCCTTCATCATCATCAAGACTGTCACCCCTCAGGGTCCAGAACCCGAAGGCGATAAAGGAGATGCCCGCCACAAAGGTAATCCAGTCGTGAGGCAGCAGGCCTCCCATCACCCAACCGATACCTGCCGAAAAGACATGGACGGCAAGAGTGGCCCAGAAAATGCCCGAAAGAACTACGCGAGTATTGTAGCATGTCGCAAGGGTCAGTGCCACAAGCTGCGTCTTGTCGCCGAGTTCGGCAAGAAAAATCATTCCAAGGGAGAGCCAGAACGCATACATATCGATGGGGATGGTATTACAGAGAGCAATTGTTGCCGGGCGAAAAATATCTCAAAGCCCGGCATTCTCCAAAAACCTCCCATTCCGGCATTCAGTCGTGAATGGTCCTGACGAGCAACGAAACGTCTATCCCTTTCTGACGAAGCACTTCAAGCATACGCATGTAGATTTCATCATCCGGATACGGCGTCCTCGAAAGCACCCAGCATCGCGTTCGGGATGGATTGGTGACCAGGGCCCATGAGTAATCATCAGCCAGGCCGATCACCCAGTAATCGCCCTTGAATAACCTGAAGAAGGTGACGACAAGCCTGGCGTTACCGCTACCTTCAACAGGAACTGCCGTCGCCTTTACAGAGACACTCCTTCCGTTCTTCCTGCAGGAGTTCCTTACGAGCACTCGACCGCCGCCGGGTTCAAGGGTATACTCGGCTTTCGTGTTGGTACATCCCATCTGTCGTTTGACGGGAATGGCGGCGACCTCATACCATGTGCCGCAATATTTCTGAACGTCGACATGGGGAACGGTTTCCGGTCCGGGCAGTTCTGGTTTTCTGCGAAAGATATTCGTGAACATGACGAGTTTTCCTGACGGTGAATTGAATCTGTATCAACACCAACAGCCGCGGGCATCCAGAAGTTCATTCTGTCACCTCCCGAAGACGATGAGAGCATGAATACATTGCTATTGTCGCTGTTTTTTGATAGCATTGAAGGCGCTCATCCAACTTGAACGTCCAGATACCTGAATCACACCCTTATGCTTACCATCCGAATTGCCGAAAAAAGGGATATTGAGGCTTGTGCCCGTCTGCTCGGCATCCTGTTCAGTCAGGAGCTGGAGTTTACGCCAGATGTCAGGAAGCAGGAGTCGGGCATTGAAATGATCATCGGAAATCCATCGGCAGGCACAATCCTTGTATGCGAAAACGACGGCGAAATCGTCGCCATGGTCACCCTGCTTACGCTGGTAAGCACTGCCCTTGGGCGTGAAGTCGTGCTACTCGAAGACATGGTCGTATCGCCGGAATCCAGGAACCAGGGCATTGGCTCAAAGTTGGTTGATCATGCCTGCGACTGGGCGCGGGATCATGGATATGGACGCATTACCCTCCTGACCGACGGGGACAACGACTCCGCACACCGCTTCTATTCCAGGAAAGGGTTTTCGCGTTCACAGATGGCCGTGTTCAGAAAAATGCTCTAACATCAATCGCAACCCGAAGCATGATGAACGAAAACATGGACAAGCAGAAACAAACGGATTATCCGGCATGGATGTGTGTTGAGTGCGGTTACGTTTACGACCCGGCCGAAGGAGATCCCGACTGGAACATCCGACCCGGCGTGCCTTTCGAAGAGCTTCCTGATGATTGGCGCTGCCCTGTCTGCAACGCATCAAAAGGGCAGTTCAAAATGTTCGATGCCCAGCTCTGACGCCCCCCCGATGACGCTTTATCAATACACAAAAACCCCATCATTATGGAACAATGGAGATGCACGATATGCGGATATGTTTACAATCCTGAAACAGGAGACCCCGACGAGGGAATTCCGGCAGGGACAGCCTTCGAATCGATTCCCGAAAGCTGGTCATGCCCGGTGTGCGGAGTCGGAAAGGACGATTTCAGGAATATCGAATCCTGAGACGCAGGATCAGTCGAGCTTGCTGTCCAGGGATTTGCTCGTGGCGATGGTGGCTGCCTTGCCGGCAGGATAAAGGCTGACCAGAAGGCAGAGGAGAACGGTCGAAACCCCTACGACCAGGAAATCCAACGTTTTCATGCTGACTGGATAAGCAGAGATGATGAACGCGCTTTTGGAAGGAAGCTGGACGAACCCGTAGAGCTCCTGCGCACGGCAGATGCACCAGGCGACGACCGATCCTGTCGCAGTCCCGACCAGGCCGGTAAGGGCTCCCTCCACGATGAAAATAGTCATGAACTGAGGCCGTTCCATACCCAGGCAGCGCAGGTAGAACAGCTCACGTCGCTTGTCGATGACGGTCATGGCCAGTGAACCCGCAAGGCTGAGCAGCGCGACCATGATCACCAGCATCAGGACGCTGAAACTGGACCACTTTTCAAGCTGCATGACCGCAAACATGTCGCGGCGCTTTTCCTGGAGCGTCCTTACCTGGAATTGACCTTCGAGGTGGTTGGTCGCGACCCACTTGCGAAGATTCCGCTCAAGTCCTTCGTCGGACTCCCCTTTTCTCGCATGGATATCGATGCCGGAGTATCGACCTTCGTCAAGCAGCAGTATGTTCTGCGCCATCGAGACAGGCGTGAGCACATAACGGTCATCAAAAATTTTCTGGAGCGAAAAGAGAGAGCCTATCCCGGTATCGCTCATTGAAAGCGCCGGCAGCAGATATGGCTCCGAAAGCGACTGAAGCCCCACGGAGATCAGTTCAGGGCTGAAAAGGCGAACCTGCCGCTCTGGATAAAGGCCAAGCCGTGATGCGAGCACTGTCCCTACCGAAACGGTGCTTTCACTGAAGTAGGGTTCGTTGTGTCGCGTCTCCTTCCTGAGCCGTTCATGTCCTGCATCGGTAAGCCCCTTGACAACGACCAGCTCGCTGCGCCCCGAGGTCGTCAGTATGGCCTGCCCTTCAGCGAATGGCTGAGCCCATCCGACGCCATCGATCTTTCTTATTGAGGCCAAAAGGGAATCTGAAACCATCATCGAGCGCCCCTGGGCCGCCACGAGCTGTACGGGGCTCTCGATCGTCACGAAAAGGTCCCTTGCCAGTTTCTGGAAACCGTTGAGCACGCTCATCACGACAAGCAGGGTCGAGACCCCGATGATGATGCCTCCCAGGCTTATGCCTGAAATGATGTTGATGACCCTGAACCGCTTACGGGCGAAACTGTAGCGACCCGCTATCCAGAAACCTGTTTTCATCGATCAATCTTGTTGCCTGTTCCCATAAATCTCTTTTCACCTGTTCTGTTCATTGCAACCCGGCAACAAACGCCTGGAAGCTGATACCCTTGATCGCCGTTGTTTGCCGGCCTTAATGCTTCATCCCTCTCACCGTTGCAAGGATCAATGCCTCGATACCGAGCATGCCACCGAAAAGATGGTTGAGTGAGCGTTGTTGCCTGGGCGTTTGCAGCAACCCCACTATTCTGGAAGCAAAACCTGCATAAGCGGCCAGGATAGTGAAATCGATCAGGCACATGCTTATAGCCATAAGCAGATACTGTTTAAGCAACGGCCGACCTGAATCAAGGAACTGAGGCAATATCGCAAGAATGAATATCAGCGCTTTCGGATTGCTGGCATTGACTGAAAACCCTCGTAAAACGAGCGTTATCGGCCGAATCCGCTGAAAACCTGCACTCTTTTCTGGCACTTCTGAGGGCTTGGCGAACCATAACTTCCCCCCAAGATAAAGCAGATAGAGTACGCCAAGCCACTTGATCGTGGTAAATGCCGGTTGGGAGGCCGCCAGAAGTGCTCCCAAGCCGGCGGCAACCGCTGCGACCTGCAATATCAGGGCAAGTTGCAATCCTGCGACATGCCATATCCCCGAACGGAGCCCGTAATTCACTCCGGCAGACATTGTGGTGATGGTGCTTGCTCCAAGCGTGAGGCTTGAAACCAAAACAACCATGCAAAAACCCAACCACGTTTCAATGGTCATAACGAATGTATTAACAATCCTTCTCTTCGGAGAGACGCAACGCCCGAAACAAGGCGTCAAGGCATAAAACAACGATGAAATTCCCCGCCCCCGCAATATCACTCATACGCCCAGCGCTGTGCCGGGTTTCAGGGATGCTGCGACCCGTGAAGGAATAAATGCGAACAATATGGTGAGCACGGCCACACCGCAGGATACGACAAGGTAATCCATCGGGTTGATCATGATCGGGACATGCTTGATGAAATAGCTCTTTTCGGGTAATGTGATCAGGTGAAAATGTTGCTCGAAAAGCGACAACCCAAGGGCGATCAGGTTGCCGGTTCCAATGCCGACCAGCGAGATCATGAATGCCTGACCCATGAAAACCGCACTGATGCTGCCCGGCTTCAGGCCGAGAGCCGAAAGCATGCCGATCTCTCTCGTTTTTTCGATGATCAGCACCAGAAGCGTCGAAATGATATTGAACACGGCTACGACCGTGATGGTGATGACCAGGAGCGGCATGATGTTTTTCTGGAGCTTCAGCCACTCGAAGAGGTTGGCATAACGCTCGTAGACGGTGTAGGTGTAAAAAGGATACCCGAGTTTGCGGGATGCGGTTTCCGATAGCGTCCGGAGGTTGCGCAGATCGTCGACGTTGGCTTCATAACCTGAAATCAGTCCGGGGTTGTAGACGCCCTGCAGCCTTTTCAGGCCTGCGAAAGCCACGACATCGTCAAAGCCTTCAGTAAGACCTGTTTCATATATTCCGGCGACCTTTGCCACCTGGAGATCGAGCCCGGAAAGAAGCTGGACGATGCTCTCTGTCCCGGCGATGTGGCCTGGCCCCCCTTTGCCACCTATGCCGACAACCATAACCCTGTCCCCCGTTTTCACACCCATGCTTTCAGCCATCGACTTTCCGAGCAGAAGAGGCAACGGGCCCTCTTCATCAGACTGAACCGCCCATGATGTGGCACGCTCCTTGCCAAGGAATCTGGCGGACTCTTCCGGAGTGATTCCCCTGATGACGGCAGGAACGATCGAACCACCCTCACCACGAGTTTTTCCCCTGCTCCTGAGCATGACGTTCATCTCAAGGAATGGCGAAACGGAGACGATCCCCGGAATGCTCTTCAGCGACTGAATGTCGTGACGTGTTTCAGGAAACAGCCGCTCCTCGGGCTGCCTCACCTGCATGTGCGAAGTGAACCTGATAAGCTTGCCCTCGATGACGGAAGCGAATCCGTTGACGATCGAGAGGGTGAGAATCAGTGCCGCCGTGCCTACGGCGATGCCGAGGATCGAGGCCAGCACGATAAAGGTGGGTTTCGAAAGCGACCGCTGCTTGAAAGCGAACCGGCGCGCTATGTAAAACTCGGTTTTCATTCAGGAGCAGCAGATTAAGTCGCGTTCACGCATGTTGTTCGCTCATCCTGCAATTTGCTGAAAACACAAGCGACGTTGCAGATCGGAAAAAGCCTGCCGGATTGACAGGAGAGAAATATAAGGATTTCGTTTACCCATCAAAGGCTCCTGACAGGCATCCCCAAACTTGATTGTCGCCGCTACATGCCAAGAAAGGCCTTCTTGACATCATGGTTCTCCAGCAGCTCTTTTCCTGTGCCGCTCAGCACGATCCTGCCGGTTTCAATGACGAATCCCCTGTCGCTGATCCTGAGTGACTGGTAAACGTTCTGTTCGACGATGAGAATCGTAACCCCGCTCTTCCGGATCTCCGTAATCGCATTGAACACAATTTCGGTGAAGAGCGGTGAAAGCCCCAGGCTTGGTTCGTCGAGAAGCAACAGTTTCGGGTTACCCATCAATCCACGGCCGATGGCAAGCATCTGCTGTTCGCCACCGGACATGGTGCCTCCGAGCTGTTTTTTGCGTTCTGCCAGTCTCGGGAAAAGGGCAAAAACGTTTTCGAGGTTCTTCTGATAGGTTTTCTGCTGCAGGAAGGCGCCCATCTTCAGGTTTTCGATGACAGTCATTTCAGGAAAAATCTTTCTTCCTTCAGGCACGTGCACGATGCCGCGCTTGACTATGGCGTGGGCTGGCAGGAAATTAATCTCCTCGCCGTTGCAGATAATTGAGCCGTTTGATTTGACAATGCCAGAGATGGCGTTCAGGAGCGTGGTTTTACCTGCGCCGTTGCTACCGACGACAGATACGATCGATCCCTTTTCGATCGACAGGAAAATCTCGCGAAGAACGGGCATTTCACCGTATCCGGCACACAGCTCTTTGATCTTAAGCATTTGAGCTCCCTCCGCCGAGGTATGCTGCGATGACCTCCGGATTGGCGGTAATCTCAACGGGCGTTCCTTCCGCAAGTTTTTCTCCTGAACTCAGCACGACGATGTTGTCGCATATCGAAGTTACCGCCTTCATGTCGTGTTCGATAAAGACAATCGTCACTCCACGCTCCCTGAGTGTCCTGATGATTCCAAGGATGATCCCTGTCTCCGTCTTGTTCAGGCCGCCGCAGATCTCATCCAGAAGGAGCATTTTCGGACTCGTAGCCATTACCCTTGCGAGTTCAAGCTTTTTTTTCAGCCCTATGGGAAGAGAGCCTGCGAGTTTCCCTGCGTAGTTTTCAAGACCGACGACCAGCAACTCTTGCCTTGCAATGGTTTCCGCTTTTCGAAGGGCTCCGGTCGATGCAAAGGCCCCGACCATGACATTTTCAAGCACAGTCATGTTGCTCATGGGCTTCACCCTTTGCCATGTGCGGGCCATGCCGAGGCGACAGACCTGATCAGGCCGTTTCCTGTTGATGTTAAGGCCGTTGAAAACGATATCACCGGAGGTGACGGGATAATAGCCGGCAATACAGTTGAAAAGGGTCGTCTTGCCGGCCCCGTTGGGACCGATAAGACCGCAAATCTGTTTTTCCTCCACAGCAAAAGAGACCTCCGAAACGGCGACGTTGCCGCCGAAATGCTTGCTGACGTTATCGATACAGAGCAGTTTCCGGGTCATTTCCCCCTCCTCAGCAGTCCAAGAATCCCTTTGGGCAGATAGAGGATGCAAAGCACGGTTATGATTCCATAGACCAGTACATGCGCATGCGCAAGCCCATCCTTGAAAAACATTCCGATCGGAGATGTTTCCGACACGATGCCAATCCTGACCATCGCATCCCCAAGAACGTTCGAACGAAGCATCTCGGCCAGGGGCACGAGAAGCGCGGCGCCGAGCAGGGGCCCCCAGAGCGTTCCGACTCCGCCGATGATGGCGGTCAGCAGGATCTCTATTGAAAGTCGAAGATCGAGAACTGCGGTGGTATCGATAAAACGGATGTACAGTGCGTAGATGCTCCCGACGACAGAAGTCAATGCCGCAGAAATGAGCAGGGCCTTGTTTTTGTAGTAGGCGATGTTGATGGCGAGCGACGCTGCGGCATCCTGGTCTTCACGGATCGCCTGCAGGTAATATCCCGTCCTTGTTCTTCGAAGGTAAGCTGTGATGCCGAGCGTCACGACCAGGCAGCTGAGCATGCCATAGTAAAAAGGATTCTTGCTGTTCAGGTCTAGTCCGAGAAATGCCACATCGCTCAGGAGGATCCCCTGCGCACCTCCGGTAAAATCAAGATTCAGCACCGTCAGCCTGACGATCTCGGCGACGGCGATCGACGCCAGTGCGAAATAATGGCCCTTGAGCCTGAAAACGATACTGCCGGTTACCAGTGCGATGAGGCTGGATACAACAATTCCTGTCGCCATGCCGACGAGCGGATTTGTGTTGAACACCGAAAGCATGATCATGGTGGAATAGGCGCCAGCGCCGAAATATGCGGCATGGCCGAAGCTGAACTGGCCTGCGTATCCTCCGACGATGTTCCAGGCTGAAGCGAGCGTCGCCATCATGAGTAAGGTGATCAGGATGCCCGTAACGTAAGGGTTGTCCCCGATCAGAAGCGGAAGCGCAATGGCTGCAACGACAAGAAACGCTGATGCAATAGCCTGTTTCATCATTGATCTCCCTTTTTGCCGAACAGCCCCTGGGGACGGAACAGGAGTACGGCAAGGAACAGCACGAAAACCACGACATCTTTCCAGTCTGACGACAGATATACTGATGAAAGGGCTTCGACGACACCGATGATCAGTCCGCCGACGGTGGCGCCGACGACTGAGCCAAGCCCGCCGAGCACGCAGATCGTGAAGGCTTTCAGCAGGAAACTGTGGCCGGCCAGGGGGTGGATATAATAGGTCGGTGCGATCAGTGCGCCTGCCGCAGCAGCCAGCGCAGTTCCGATACCGAACGCAATGGCGGTGATTCGGGAAACATTGATACCCATGAGCTGGGCCGCTTCCCTGTTCTGGCTTGTTGCCCGCAGCGCCATCCCAGTCCTGGTTCCGGAAAGAAAAAGATAGAGAAGGGCTGTAATTCCGCAGGTGATGATAAACGACAGCAGCAATGGAACAGATACCGAAACATCCCTGAAAACGGTGAATGAGCTGCTCGAATAGGAGGTGGTCAGGATTCTGGGATCACTGGTGAACGCAAGAAGCGCGGAATTGCTCATGATCAGCCCAAGCCCTATGGTCAGCAATATCTGGTTCTGATGGGGATGATGGATCACCCGGTTGATGAAAACCTTCTCGAGAACATATCCGAACATGAACGCGAGAGGAATAATCAGCACGAGCGAAAGATAGGGATCGATATTGAGCAGGGTGAACGCGAAGTAAGCCAGATACATCCCAAGCATCATCAGGTCGCCGTGGGCGAAATTGCTGACGTTCATGACGCCGAAAACCATGGACATCCCCATGCCTGCAAGAGCATAGACTCCCCCAGTCAGTAATCCGGAAATCAGGGATTGAAGAAACAGCATCGTGTGAGTAGCTGAGAGTGACAACGATTGTGACCGGAATTCCGGCAACCGGAACGAATATAGCATGATGAGGCTAAAAAAACAGGGCGCTTCATGAGAACCATGCGAGCGCCCTGCCCGAAACAGATTTAACTTTGCGGCATCTCAACGCCGGAAGGGATACACGATATTCTTTTTGCTGAACTGTGCAGGATAGACGGTCTCATAGGAGCCGTTCTGGATCTGCTGCACCAGCATGGAGTGGTTGTTCTGGTTGGTGAAACCGGAATAGTCCGAAAACCTTACCGGCCCCATGATGCCGTTCCAGCTCCCGTTTTTCAACGTAGTTCTGAGCTTGACGGGATCTTCGGTTTTCGATGCCGTCTCGATCATGATCCGCATCGCCTCGTATGCGCAGGCAGCATGATATGAGGGCTCCTTTCCGAACCTTGCCTTGTAACGCTTCCCGAAATCCGATGCACCGGGCCAGTTGACGTCATCGGTCCACTGCGTGGCAGAAACCACCAGATTGGAAATATCCTTCTGCTGGGCGAATTGCGCTGTGGTATATCCTGCGCCTGCGCCGAGGAACGCTTTTGGTGAAAGGCCGATCTCTTTGGCCTGGCGCATCAGCAGGATCGCATCGGCATCATAGGATACAAGGAATACCAGATCCGGATTGGCGGCCTTGACCTTTGCAAGCGTAGCCCGGTAATCCGGCTGCCCCTGCTGGTACTTTTCGTTGGCGACCTCTTTCAGTCCCATGGAGAGAGCGTTTTCCTGGGCAGTCTTTACGGTCGACACCCCAAAATCGTTTGCCGCATAGACATAGGCTATGGTTTTCGGCTTGAAGTCAGCAACTGCCTTCATGAGGACAAGCGAATAAACGTTTGCCGGCGCGTTGAGACGAAAGACGTTCCTGTAGCCTTTCATGGTGATCTCCTCTTTGGCGGCTGCAGGCACGAGGATCGGCACATTGTACTGGTCGGCGCGCGATGCGACGACGTTCGCGCTGCCTGATGTATAGGGTCCGACAACGCCGATCACCCTATCCCGGGTCACGAGCTTTTCATAGGCCGCAAGGGCGTTTTTGGGGTCGCCGCCGTCATCCTCCCTGACGACCGTTACGGCATATCCCTTTGCGGTCATATCATCGACCGCCATGGCTGCTCCGTTGGTGAGGTTTTCACCGATCTGCGCCTCCTTGCCGGTAATCGAGTTGATGAAGCCGAGCTTCACCGGCCTTGCAGCGTTGGCCGACAGGGGAAACAGGGACAAGGCAGCTACAGCAATTGAAAGAAGCTTTTGATTCATAATCGCGTTCTTCATTTTGTTGTTGAATCAGGCATGAACTGAATAAATTGATGAATACGAGATGTCGTTTGTCGATGCACCGCTGCTTATCGGCAGAATAACGGCTGATCTCCAGCAGCATGAACAACGAACAAGTCGAAAAGCAGGAGCGTTTCGCCCGGTTGAACAGACGCTACCCTGCTAAAAAGTAAATTCATTAAGCCAGAGCGCGAATCACCGTGAGCGTATAATTTACGCATTATCCCCAAAAACACAATCATCTTTTGTTTTGACTCCCGACTGATTCATTCAGTGCGGCGACGCTCATTCAGATTCGCAGGCCTTCAGGGGAACGCAGTAGGCAACAACCTTGTTCCGTCCCCCCGCCTTGGCTTCGTAGAGCGCATGATCGGCATTGTTGATCAGAGAATACCAGTCGCCCGCGTCATCCGGCCATGTGGCGACCCCGATGCTGACCGTCAACTGTCCGCCCGGCTGGTTGTGCTCATGTTCGAACGGCTCTGCGCTTATGACCTGCCGAAGCCTTTCGGAGATCTCCATGGCAACATTCCTGTCGGTGTTCGGAAACAGCACGGCGAACTCTTCGCCGCCGAACCTTGAGGGAATATCGGTAATCCGGCACTCCTGCTTGATGATTTCGGCCATCCGGGACAGTACCCGATCTCCTGCTATATGGCCGAAACGGTCATTGTATCGCTTGAAATGGTCGATATCGATCATTGCCAGCGAGATATCAGTTCCAAACCTCTTGGCGCGTTCAACATCGATGATGAGATGCTCCTTGAAATGACGGTAATTATAGAGGCTGGTTTTTTCATCGCGGATGTAGATCTCGTCGAGTTTCTTGTTCTTCTCCTCGATGTCGCGGCAAAGTCCCGCAACGGACTCGGTGACATAACGTATTTCAGGGGATGGGTCCGGATCCGTCAGGATATTTCTGGCGGCTTCGGCAGTATCATGCACGCTTTCCGGAATGTTTTTGTTGAGCTGCGTCAGGCGATGTGCAAGCAGATGAAGAGGAAGAAGAGAGTGTCGGTAGTTTGATACAAGAAGCCTGCTCTCGGTCACTACGATGATTGCCAGCAACACGATCATGAAAACGAGGTACATGTGGAGGTTCGTAATGATCGATGCGCTCCCTTTGCTGATTCTGCCTGTCGTCCTTGAAATCATCTCGTCCATGTCGAGGATCATGATCTGAAGCTCCTCGACGCTTAAAGATCCGGAAGCCGGTGTCTTGCCCTGCAACCATCCGGCCACAGCGCTTCCCTGCCGGATATCACCGCTTCGGCCGATTTCGGCGAACCGGACACGTTCGAACCTGAGCCTCGCCTGAAGCTGCTGAGACCTGCCCGCAGCAATTCGCTTGTCCTGCAACTGCTCATTTATTGTCGTTATGGCGCTTCGGCACTCCACCAGCTTCATGTAAAGGGCCTGATCATCGGTAACCATTCGTAGCTGGGCAGACTGGTACTGCCCGAACCAGCCTGTTCCGGCTATGGCGAGCAGCAATGCGGCCACACCGGTAATAATCGTCAGCCTGAAAGTGGCCTGTCCGTCAGGTTCCTGTTCCTTGTTCATGTATTTACTTGAGAATGATGGTGCGGACAGGCTGTTCATAAGGAGCCATATCGCCCCGTTCAAAAAGCTTCTGCCCCTCCCTTGCAAGCCATGCTCCAAAACCGGTAGCTGGAGGGTCAAACGGATCGTAAAGGTAATAGACGATCGTCGAGAGAGGATATTGACCGGAGTAAACAGTTGCCGGTGAGGCCGTCACCGGATCACTCCCGGGAGTTTCCGAAACAGGCACTGCCTTAATGGACTGGCTGTCGCCGCCGGTACGCAGTGCCTGCGCATAGGCAGGAAGGGTCACGATCGCAACTGCTTGCCGGTCATTACGGACACGTGAGAACAGGGCTTGTTCATCAGCGACGGCAGTGGCAGACAGCTGGCCGGACCGATCAAACAGCATTGCGGACAGAACCATACGGGCGCGGAGATCGGTTCCGTCAAGGCAGGCGACGATCTTGCCCGGTCTGCCGCCCAGCTCTTTCCAGTCGGAAACCTTTCCCGAGAATATTCCCTTAAGCCCGTCCTTCGATATGGATCGAACCGGATTGTCCCTGTTGACGATGAGCACAAGGGCGTTTCGCGCGATCGGCTGTCGCCTGACAGGACGCTTGAGGGAAACCAGGACAGAGTCTTCCTGACGTGAAGGTGATCCTTCGATGATCGCTGCACCGACATGGCGCCGCAGAAGCTGCATAACCGGAGGCAGGGACGTTTCCGATGAAAACCTGACAGCGGCACCCGGATAGTGTTCAGTAAAAACACGAGCCTGGATTTCCGCGACAGGTAACAACGAACGGTCAACGGCGACAGTCACCGAACCCCTGACAGGCGTCGTGCCGGAGAGCATCGAAACCGGGGATCTTTCAGGCGCAGAGGGACGCATCCACATCCAGACAGGCACAATGATGCCTGCGGCAAGGACAAAAGCAAGCGCTATGTTTCGGATCCTGTTGTTCATACTTTTAGGCTGATCGCTTCATTACAGATAAAGATAGAGAAAAAAAGAACATGGCGTCAATCATGCAGACGAGTCACGAAAATGAAAATTGATCGTTTTCCCTTTCGAAAATAAACCTGAATTCAGTAATATATTCGCCTGTTTGGATATTTATTCATTTTGTTGAATTCGAGCGAAAAAGCCATGGACCAGAATAAAAGAGTTACCGCCTCGATCATCGGAGCTTCAGGATATTCGGGAGCCGAACTGGTCGGACTGCTCATGAGGCACCCCAAAGTGGCAATCGAAGAGATCTATGCCCATACACAGGCTGGAAAACACTTTTCGGACCTTTATCCCGCCATACACTGCGACAAGGTGTTCCAGGCGTATTCCGGCCAGTACGGAAGCGACATATATTTTCTTGCCCTGCCCCATGGCGAAGCCCTGCAGATCATCCCCGGCTTGCTTGCCGCCGGAAAAACGGTCATCGACCTCTCAGGCGATTTCAGGCTCAAAAGCATCGCTGAGCACAGGAAATTCTATGGCGGAGAGAAACCGGAAGGCGCTTTCCTGCAATACGGCATGCCGGAACTCTTTGGCGACGACATCGCAGCAGCAACCGCAATAAGCAATCCAGGATGCTATGCGACAAGCATCATTCTCGGCCTGGCTCCCCTGTTCAGGGATAATGCGCCGGGTATGGCAGTGGAGTCTGTGAACGTCACGGCGGTTTCAGGCATCTCTGGAGCCGGAAGAAGCTCGAAAACAGAACTCTCCTTTTCTGAGATGAGCGGCAACATGAGGGCCTACAAGGTGGGCGCGCACCAGCATACGCCCGAAATCATGCAGGCGCTCGGCAGCTCAGCGGAAAACCCCGGATTCAGGTTCGTCTTCACGCCAATGATAGCCCCATATGTCAGGGGCATCTATTCGGTGCTTAACGTCCGCCTCTCTTCCAGGGTCGACATGGAATCGATACGTACGCACTACAGGAAGTTCTATGCCCAGGCACCCTTTGTCAGACTGAGGGACGGAGTCACAGAGGTGCGCCACGTGGCCCATACCAATTTCTGCGACATCAGCCTTGCCTGGGAAGACGACGGTTCGCTGGTCATCATCACGGCCATCGACAACCTGGTCAAGGGAGCCGCGGGCCAGGCAGTCCAGAACATGAACCTGATGCTCGGCTTCGAAGAGACGACAGCATTGCTTTAATCAGAAACCTATTCATTCAGCGTGGAACCATTCGAAAAAACAGCTTCGGCAATACAAAACCTTTCCGGCAGGAGTTCCTGGCCGCAAGGCGTGACGCCCATAATTCCCGGCGATACGCAGACCGAACCGTTCTGGCCTGCAGGATTTGTCCTGTCGGGCATCAACTCGGGGATCAAGCCTGTCCGCAAGGACCTCATGCTGCTCCTGAGCGAGACCCCTGCAAGCACGGCCTCCGTCTTTACGACCAACCTCTGCTGCGCGGCCCCGGTCGACCTTTCAAGGTCCAACCTTGCAGCCACGTCGGGTCTGATGAGGGCGGTGATCTGCAACAGCGGCAACGCGAACGCAGCCACGGGAACACAGGGAATGCAGGACGCCATGCGCATGGCCTCCGACACCGCCACAGCATTCGATCTCAAACCGGAGGAGGTGCTCGTCGCCTCGACGGGCGTAATCGGCCAGCTTATGCCGACGGCAAAAATCTCGGCCGCCATGCCGCTCCTCGAAACCTCTTCGGGAAGCGACTGCTGGCGGGATGCCGCCGAAGCGATCATGACCACCGATACGTTTCCCAAGGCTTTCGGCGTCGATGTCGCCCTGTCGGGAGGTACCGCAAGGATTACCGGCATTGCAAAAGGCTCGGGGATGATCTGCCCGAACATGGCCACCATGCTGGCCTTCCTCGCCACTGACGCATCGATCGAACCGTCGCTCCTGCAGGAGCTCCTTTCCGCAGCAAACGCGGTAAGCTTCAACGCCATCACGGTCGACGGAGACACCAGCACCAACGACATGGCGGCAATCATGGCGAGCGGACGCGGCCCAAAGGTTCTTCGCGGCAGCGACGACGCCACCCTTTTCGGTGAGGCGCTCAGGTCGGTCATGACCATGCTCGCCCAGTTGATCGTCATCGACGGTGAAGGAGCCACAAAGTTCGTCGAAATCAGTATCCAGGGTGCGACATCGGACGACGAGGCACGCATGGCGGCCATGACCGTTGCCAACTCGCCGCTCGTCAAGACCGCAATCCACGGAGAAGATGCGAACTGGGGCAGGATCATCGCAGCCGTCGGACGCTCGGGTGCTTCATTCGTGCAGGAGGAGCTCTCTGTCTGTTTCGACTCCGAACCGATCCTGAAACCGGGACTCGATGCCAGGTTCTCCGAAGAGGAGGCCAAAAAGATCATGTCGAAGGAGGCGTTCACCATCACGGTCACGCTGGGCAAAGGTCCCGGAAGAGCTGTCGTATGGACCTGCGACCTCAGTAAACGTTATATCGAAATCAACGGCAGCTACAGAAGCTGACCGGATACCGTCACCATTCACCACCAATTGCCATGAAACAATCGTGCAGTGAATTTCGCCCGGCAGGGAAAAAAGGCCCTCAGCAGGCCATTGGCCAGGTGCTTATCGAGGCGCTGCCATATATCAGGAAGTTTGAAGGCAAAACCTTCGTCATAAAATATGGCGGAGCCGCCATGAAGGAGGAGGGTCTCAGAAACACCTTCGCCCAGAACGTCACCCTGCTCAGGAAGGTCGGCATAAACGTCGTCCTGGTCCACGGCGGAGGGGACGCAATTACGAAAACTTCCGCCCGGCTCGGGCTGGAGACCACTTTCGTTCACGGCAGGCGCGTCACCGACAAGGAGACGGTCGACGTGATTCAGATGACCCTTGCCGGCAAGGTCAATCAGGACATCGTCCGCCTGATCAGCGATCACGGCGGCAAGGCAGTCGGAGTCAGCGGGCTCGATGCCGATCTGATCCAGGCCGTACCGTCACCGAACGCCGCTCAGCTCGGCCTGGTCGGCGAGGTTACCGATATCAATACCTCCTATATCGACCTGCTCTGCAACGCGGGGCTGATTCCGGTCATCGCCCCCATCGGATTCGACGGCGAAGGCAACATCTACAACATCAACGCCGATGACGCCGCGAGCAGCATCGCCCTTGCGCTCAAGGCCGAAAAGCTCATCTACGTGAGCGACGTGGAGGGCGTCAGGGTCGGCGACTGCATCCTGAAAACGCTCTGCAAGTACGATGCGGCCGACTTCATCGAAAACGGCACCATTTCGGGCGGCATGATCCCCAAGGTTCTTTCGGCATACCTGACGCTCGACGGAGGCGTCCGGAAGGTACACCTGATCGATGGAAAACAGACCCACTCCCTGCTGCTCGAAATCTTCACCGACGAAGGCGTAGGCACGCAGTTTGTCATCGAAAACGAACATGAACCATTACAACAGGAAAAAGCATAATGAGCCAGCATCAGTCAACCCAAACTCGTAAACGCGACTTTCTCGGTTTTACCGGACTGGATGCCGGCAAGATCATCGAACTCTTCGACTATTCGCTTCATATCAAGCAGCAGCGCTTTGCCGACAGGGAGAGCGACGGGTTCAAGCCGATCCGCAACAAGACCGTCGCTATGATCTTCAGCAAGCCCTCGCTCCGCACAAGGGTCTCCTTTGAACTCGGCGTCTATGAGCTTGGCGGCCACGCCATCAGCCTCGAAGGGAAGGCGATCGGCGTCGGAGAACGCGAGTCGGTCGAGGATATCGCCAAACTTCTTTCCCGGTATAACGATGCGATCGTCGCACGGCTTCACGAGCACGAGATCATCGAAACCCTTGCAGCGAATGCCGACATTCCGGTCATCAATGCGCTTACCGACCTTTCGCACCCCTGCCAGGTGCTGGCAGACGCCTTTACGCTCTACGAAAAAGGGCTGTGGCACGAGGGAATCAAGGTGGTGTTCGTCGGCGATGGCAACAACGTGGCCAACTCCTGGATCGAACTGGCCGGCATCCTCCCCTTCCACTTTGTGCTTGCCTGCCCTCCCGGCTACATGCCCGATGAAAACCTTCTGAAGCAGGCGCGCAGCAACGCCAAAGGAACCATAGAAATCCTGCATGACCCGTTCGAAGCCGTAAAGGGTGCCGATGTGCTCTATACCGACGTATGGACAAGCATGGGACAGGAGGAGGAAATGGCTGAACGGCTCAGGATCTTCAAGGATTTCCAGATCAATCAAACCCTTCTCAAGGCAGCCGCACCAGGCGCGGTCGTCATGCACTGCATGCCGGCACACCGCGGACAGGAGATCAGCGCAGAGGTGATGGACGGCCCTCAGTCGATCATCATCGATGAGGCAGAAAACCGCCTGCACGTCCAGAAAGCGCTGATGGTGAAGCTCATGAACCACGACGAATACAGGAAATTCCACCTGACGCACCGCCTCAAGAACGCGGCAAACCGCCTGAAATCCTGAGTCGGACATCATGAACAAAACCCTCAGGCAAAGAAAAATACGGGAACTTGTGGAAAGCCATGAGGTTTCCGGTCAGCAGGAGCTGTTGGGACTGCTCGAAAAATCCGGCATCAGCGTCGCCCAGGCAACGCTGTCGAGGGATTTCGCGGATATGGGCATCGTGAGGACGCGAAACGCCAACGGTTACCGGCTCGTCGTGCCCGATGACTCTTCCGAGGACATCATCAAGGGGCTGGTCGGCATGGAGGTGCTTTCTGTCAGCGCCAACGAAACGTCGATCATCATCAGGACACTGCCGGGACGGGCTCACGGAGTCGGCTCGTTCCTTGACGGGCTCAGGAGCCCTGAAATCCTCGGCACCATAGCCGGAGACGACACGGTGCTCGTCATTCCTTCGACGATAAGGCAAATATCGTCCATCAAATCATATATTCAGAAAAGCCTCTCACAACCATGAAAACCAGTATCGAAGAATGAGCAAGGAAAAAATTGCGATCGCCTATTCCGGCGGTCTCGACACCTCAGTCATGATCAAGTGGCTGAAAGACAAATACCAGGGCGCAGATATCGTCGCCGTCACTGGCAACCTCGGTCAGACCAAGGAGATCGAAAACCTTGAATCCAAAGCCATTGCGACCGGAGCCTCCTCTTTCCATTTCGTCGACCTCCGCAAGCAGTTCGTCGAAGAGTACATCTGGAGGGCACTCAAGGCAGGCGCTCTCTATGAAGACGTCTACCCGCTCGCCACGGCGCTGGGCCGTCCGTTGCTCGCCAAGGCGCTTGTCGATGTCGCCCTCGAAGAGGGTTGCACGATGCTTGCCCACGGCTGCACCGGCAAAGGCAACGACCAGGTGCGTTTCGAGGTGACCTTCGCTTCCCTCGCCCCGCAGCTTAAGGTGCTCGCTCCGCTTCGCGAATGGGAGTTCACCTCGCGTGAAGCTGAAATCGCCTATGCAATGGAACACAACATCCCCGTATCGGCGACCAAAAAGAGCCCTTACTCAATCGATGAGAACATCTGGGGCATCAGCATCGAGTGCGGCGTTCTCGAAGATCCCATGGTTGCTCCTCCGGAAGATGCCTTCCAGATCACCGTTTCGCCTGAAAAGGCCCCGGACAAACCTACCGTTGTCGACATCGAGTTCATCGAAGGCGTTCCTGTGGCGCTTGACGGACGGCAGATGAGCGGCCTCGACATGATCGTCAGGCTCAACGAGCTCGGCGCAATGAACGGCGTCGGACGTCTCGACATGGTTGAAAACCGCGTCGTAGGCATCAAGTCAAGGGAGATCTACGAAGCTCCGGCAGCCACGATCCTTCACTTCGCCCATCGCGAACTCGAAAGGCTTACGCTTGAGAAATCGGTGTTCCAGTACAAAAAGAACATCAGCCAGGACTATGCGAACATCATCTACAACGGCACCTGGTTCTCGCCGATGCGCAACGCCCTCGACGCATTCGTCAACGAAACGCAGAAACCGGTAACCGGTCTTGTAAGGATCAAGCTCTACAAGGGTTCGATGTCACTGCTGGGCAGGAATTCACCGAACTCCCTCTACAACGAGGAACTCGCGACCTACACCGAAGCCGATACCTTCAACCACAAAGCGGCCGCAGGGTTTATCCACATCTATGGCCTCGGCGTAAAAACCTTCAATCAGGTCAACGCAGGGAAATAAGAACCGCGTTGCCTTGATGCCTCAAACAGAAAAAGCCGTCCCGGCGTGAAAACCGGGACGGCTTTTTTTCATACAGATCGACTTGAAACCGCTCGTGCGACGAGGAATCGCTCATCTATTGATGATGATGACATCTCCACGAGGCGGAGGCGGAGGAGGAGCATACCGCCTATACTGTCTGTTCTTGAGCCTCTGCCGATCGAGTTTTACCTCCTCCTGATAAAGCCTCAGTCGCTCCTGCTCAGTCTTCTCCTGCTCCCGCCTGATTTTGGCATCTTCCTGCAGCTCAAGCTTTTCCATGTTCTGATCATGCTGGCGCTGCTGGATGTCCAGCTGCTCCTGGTCCTTCTGGCGCCAGAATTCAGCATCGGCATAGGATGCCTGCGTCGTAACGGCCATCATGCCGACAAATGCCGCGAAAGGTAATATGCCCAGCTTCTTCATCGTTGTTCCCCCCGAAAATAATGTTAATGGTTGATGCCGCCCATACTCCTTAAACACCAAGCCCGTCTGCGGCCTTTTGCGCGTTCGATACGTCCACGTTGTTGGCAGAGAGGTATTTGAACAATTTTCCGGTCGTGGATACGGACGTGGATACGACAGCCGGGAGATTATTTATCAGGTAGAGCACACCGGGGGCGTCGAAGATTCCGATCGCTTTCACGTCGATTCTCGAAAGTGAACCCACCAGTTTAGAGGTCCTTGAAACCGCGATCGCATATCTGAGGGCGCCTTCGGTCGCGAGTCTCTTCTGGTGATCGTCCAGGGGACGGTTCTCCTCCATGATATGATTGAGGCTCTCGTCCAGTTCCCTGCCCATTCTTGCCTTTTCCTCGTTCGAGGCCTTTTTGGCATCTCCGTTCTGCACGAAATCGATCGTCGCCTGTCTGGCAGCCAACTCCTCTTTACCGGCGATTGCCTGAATAAGAAGAACTTGTGCGTCAAGGTAAAGATCGAGAGCGACGCTGCAATCGAAAACGACCTGCCTGACGTTTGATCGGTCGCCACTGCTACCGGTCACCTGAAGAATACCGGACAAGCCCGGAAATGCCATGGCACTCTGTTGCGGGATGAACAACGAACAGAGAATGATCGGCAAATATCTTGATTTCATGTGCTTACTCCCGTTAATTCTCCTGTTGGTTATCGGACGCCCTTGGCATTCAGTTGCTCAGTGAGAGTAATGGCGGTTTCCTTTGCTGCGATGATCAATGCATTACGGCTTGCGACGCTCTGGTCGGGCCCAAGGCCGGAAAACTGGATCGGCCCAACAGACCCGATTTTCCTGGGTATCATCGGGTAAATGTCCCACAATTGGGCACGAACAGAAACATAGACCCGCTTGTTTCCGGTAACGGGGTCGACGTCGTTGAGGCCGATATCGATGGTGCCGACTGCGAAATAGCGAACATTGCACTTCCTGGCTGCCGAAAAGACCTTGCTCCTGACCTGTGCGCTCATATCATCGGTCGTGGCGAACGCGGATTGGATCACCTTCGGGTCAGGACCTCCTCCGTTGATCATGACATCCTCATATGCGCCATACTCAATCCCTGCATTGGTCAGAACCTCACCCATTGCCGCGTCGATATCCTGTGAGCTTGTCACTGAATATCTGACCTCATCCTCTTTCCTTACCGTGGTGCCGCCAATGGTGACCCGCTGCTTGCCCGTTACGAGCCCCACCCTTCCCGGTGCCGTATTCACCTGCTCCCTGAAGTCGGTCCTGGTGTCGTCATGCTGAATGACCGAAGAGGTTTTCCGGGCAAGAAACAGGAAAGAAAACAGTGACCCTTCAGACCTCATCGGCATACCCACGGACGGCGGGGTGCCCCGGTCATCATAATAGGGATCTCCAGCAAAGGCCTGGTTTCCGAAGGCCATAGCCATACTCAGGATCAGCAGTGATTTGTACCTCATACTCTGCTCGCTTTTTTATTTTAATTGACCAAAAATTCTGGATGCGTCCCGGAAAACTCCTTCAGCTTCGGCCCCTCTTGAGGCTGACTCCTTCAACCAGCGGGCATCGGGCCCGGAAAACTGTTTCGAAGTTTCGTCTATCAGTGCGAATGTCGTTTTCCTGTACTGCGGCCAATCATCGATCCTGGGATTGTATCTCTTTGCGAGAGTGATGATCTGGGTGTTGTAGATATTCTCATTGAGAACGGTAGCGGAGGCGGAGACATCCGTCATTTTTATGGTTCCCAATACCCTGTAGATCTTCTGCCAGGAGCTCTGCTCTTCGACTGTGGTCCCCCGGAACGCCCTGACGGTAAAATCGACCGTAAAATCAGGAGACGGAAGATTCAGGCTGAAGGTGTTCCCGTCTGCGAATCTCATCGGCATGACCCTGCCGACAGCTTCGCCGGGGCTCCAGGGAACGATAGGCACGCTGTTGTTCGTGGCGATCGACGTTTCGAGTTCATTGGCAAGCAGATTGGCAAAAGCCCTGGGATTGATACGCTCATCATTGAGTTTTGTCAAGGCTTCCGGTTCGAAATCGATATGTTTGACCTGAAGGTGTTTGTTGTAATAATCCCTGATCTTCAGCTCGGCAAATCTGTCCAGCCACAGATCGAATGGATTGATACCGAGATTATTGGTGAGGTAGATTGTCCGGAACAACTCAAGAACCTCACTCTCTGTCAATCTGCCCCTGACGATCTCGGAATATTTAAGTCGGACAGGATATGCTGCGATCAACTGTTTCGTCTTCCGGTCGAAAGCCAGGACGTTGAAGTTCAGGCGCAGATACATGACGAGCTGGTCCTGAAGCTCTATATATTCGATGTTTTCATAGGAAAGGGCAAAAGCCACGGTTACCTGGCTACCCCGACCCAACCTGCCAAGGTCGGTACTCAACCGGGCATCCAGGTCAGGACGTGATTTTATTTTTTCGTTGAATACCTTGTTCAGCAATGGTTGGCCGTTGGCATCCCTGATCTGCTCAACCCTGGCGCTATAGGGATAGAGATCATTGCGATTTTCATAATTGCCCGAAAACGCAAAGCCCGCAAAAAGAAGCTTTTCATCAGCTTGACCCAGTCGTGGCATCAGCATGACGAAAAGCATTGATGCTGTCGTTATGGCGGCAAATGGAAAATGAATGCTTTTGAATAAGCGATGCGAACGATGGCCGGCAAGGTAGAAAATCTTTCTTTGCATAATGATCGAACAAATAAGCGTGACAATCACAAGAAAGGTGACATGCAGGGGCGGGACTATAAATACTGCACGTACTACTGATACAGATCACAAAAAAAAGCATCAACTGAAGTAATCAAGTACTACCTGTAATTGTAGCTATAATCCATGTAATATTCAAACACCATAGTCTCCGACAACCCCTCCTGCCGACCTGAACACCTCCCATAACAATGCGCTATTTCTTTATCCTGAATGTATCTGACACCTGCCGACGGCATTGAAGCCCTCGATAGATATGCCTATATGTTTTATATACACAGCATCCGCATACAACATCAGCTCCTGACAAAGACAGATACACACTCATATACTTTTCTGATAGGGAGCGTAATCGTGTGTCGAACGTTATGATATCTTGGGCTTGCGCTTTATTACTTAAAGATCTTTGCTGCCTTATAAAAGAAAACGAAAGATCACGTACGGATGGAGTTCGTGATTTGCTGATTGTATTATGTATCTTCCAGCAAAAGTTTCAAGGGCCGGGCCCGTGCAACCAATCAATCCATCAGCGTACCATGTCCAAAAACAAGGAACTCCTCTGGCAAAGCCGGTTTTCGCAGCCATTCGACCAGGAAGCTCTCCGTTTTTCATCATCTGTCCACGTCGACGGGCTTCTTTACCGTGAAGACATCCAGGGCTCGATCGCCCATGCGACCATGCTGGCCGAAGAGGGCATTATTTCAACAGAAGAGTCTGTCGAGATTGTCCGCGGCCTGAAAGCCGTCGAAGAGGAACTCACATCGGGAGCACTCGTCCCGGTCTGGGAAGACGAGGATATTCATACGGTCATAGAGAACCGTCTCAAGGAGCTGATCGGGCCTGCTGCCGGGAAGCTTCACTCCGGAAGGAGCAGGAACGACCAGGTGGCTACAGACACTCGCCTCTACCTGCGAAAGAACATCGACAACATGCTCGTTCAGCTCGGACTGATGCAGTCGACGCTTCTGGAAAAAGCTGAACGGTACCGTAAAACCATCATGTTCGGCTATACGCACATGCAGCGAGCCCAGCCGATGTCTGCCGGCCACTATTACATGGCCTGGCACTCGATGTTCGGGCGTGACGCCAGCCGACTTTCCGATCTCAGGAAAAGAGCCAACGTCTCCCCTCTCGGCGCTGCAGCATTCGCAGGAAGCACCTTACCCCTGAATACGGCTCGTTCAGCCGAGCTTCTCGGATTCGAAGCGGTATTCACCAACAGTATAGACGCCGTCAGCGACAGGGATCTGGTCATCGAGTTCGTCTCGGCCTGTTCGGTCATCATGATGCACCTTTCGAGGTTTTCCGAGGATGTCATCCTCTGGAGTACGGCCGAGTTCAACTACCTTGAAATAAGCGACGCTTTCGCTACCGGCTCATCCATCATGCCGCAGAAAAAGAATGCCGACATCGCCGAACTGGTAAGAGGAAAAACCGGAAGGGTGTACGGCAATCTCATGAACCTTCTGACCATCATGAAGGGGCTTCCGCTCTCCTACAACCGGGACATGCAGGAAGACAAACCTCCTCTTTTCGACACGGCTGAAACCACTGCACAGAGCCTTTCGATCTTCAGGAGAATGATTGAAAACACATGGCTTAACGAAGAACACCTGGCAAAACTGACTGCCGAGGACCTGAGCCTTGCCACAGAAATCGCTGAATACCTGGTAAAAAAACAGATACCGTTCCGCGATGCACACAGGATAACCGGCAAAATCGTAGCCTATGCGCTTGAGCAGGGTAAAACCCTTCCGACCATCAGCCTCGATGAGTACCTCACCTTCTCCGACGCTTTCGGCCAGGATATCTATGACGACCTGAAACCCGATGCGAGCGTCAACTCCAAGAAAACCGCAGGAAGCTGTTCATTCCGTTCTGTCGAGGAACAGATCGCCAGCGCCAAGAACGCCGTAAACAAATAAGGGCACCCATCCCTGAGTGCCCTTTCGGATTATTTTCCACCAACAGCCTACCTGATTTGTGCAGCCGGCTTCGCCGGTTGCGCGGCTGGTGCCGCAGGCTTCACGAGTTGCGGAACTGGCGCTGCAGGAGGATGGGCTTCGCGCACCACAAGATCAGCCATAATGCCTGCGGCCTGTTCAAGGATGAAGTCTGTCTTCTTCTTTTTACCGGTCTTGATGTTACTGTCTCCCCAACTCTCCTGGATTCGCTTCAGTGTCTGGTTTTCAGTCTTGAACGTTGTCTCGGCCAACGAAACGCTCTTTTTTTGCCGGATGTGGTTCAGGGTCGTCAAGTCGCTGAGGTATGACTGGTAAAGTTTGTCCTGTGAAGACCGCTCCTCGAAATCCTTCTTCATCGCAGCGATATCCTCCCTGGTGATCGAGTTCGGGGGAACGGTATAGTTTGCCTTTGAAATGGTGGTCCAGGGCAAACTGCTCGTATAGGTATCCTCGCCGACAACCTCGGGATCAATCATGGAAGGCAGTACGATATCGGGCAGCACACCGATATGCTGGGTACTTCCACCGGAAATACGATAAAACTTGGCGATGGTAAGTTTAAGCTGACCGAGATCGGGTTGCTTCATGAACAGGCTGAAAGGCCTCTGGATCGTGACGATGCTTTGGACCGTGCCCTTGCCGAAAGTACGGTCACCGACGATGAGGCCCCGGCCATAATCCTGGATCGCCGCGGCAAAGATTTCTGATGCCGAGGCGCTGTAACGATTGACAAGTACAGTCAGCGGACCGCTGTAGAGGACCCGGTTGTCGTCATCCTTCAGCACCGTCTTTCCTCCGAGCGCATTGCTGACCTGTACGACCGGTCCTTCGCCTATAAACAGTCCAGTCACGTTGACCGCCTCTTCAAGGGAGCCGCCGCCGTTTTCCCGAAGGTCGATGATGATTCCCTCGACACGCTCGCGATTGAGTTCATTGAGAATTTTCGTGACGTCCTTCGATGTGCTGTTATAGTCCTTTTTCTGCAGCTTCTCGCCTTCAAAATCGAGATAGAACGAAGGTATCACGATCACGCCGATCTTGTGTCCGTTCTGGAAAACGATCTTTTTCTGCGCGGCCTGTTCCTGGAGATCAACCTTGGCCCTCACCAGTGTAATCACACGGGCAGGCCCCTTGTTCGCCTGGCTGGCAGGCAGGATCTTCAGTCTTACAACCGTTCCCTTACGCCCTCTTATCTTCTTCACGACATCGTTGATGCGCCATCCGATCACATCGATGATCTCCCCGGAACTTCCCTGTCCGACGCCGACGATCCGGTCTCCCTTTTTCAGCTGATTGCTCCTGAACGCCGGGCCGCCGGGAATGATCTCGTTCACGACGGTGAATTCGTTCTCCATCTGCAGCTTTGCCCCGATCCCTTCGAGGGAACGGCTCATGTCGATCTGGAAATTTTCGTATTCGTCCGGCGAAAAATAGCTCGTATGTGGATCAAACGATGTCGTAACGGCATACATGTAAGCCTGGAATGCATCATCAGGCTTCTGCTGGTCAAGCAGCTTCAGACGGTTGGTGTAGCTCTTTAACAGGTTCGTCTCAATGTTCTTGCCCTTCTCCCCGGAAAACTTCATGTTCAGGTACTGGTATTTCAGCTCTTTGCGCCAAAGTTCCTGCAACTCTGCGCGGTCAGCTGGCCAGGGAGATTTCTTGCGATCAAGCTCCAGGGTCTCCTGTACCTTGAAATTGAATTTGGCGGTTTTCAGGGTGGTGATCATGAACTGCAGCTTCTCCCTGGCACGATCAAGAAAAAGGTTGTAGATCGTGAATCCGCCCGCAGGCCTTCCGGCGATCAGGTCATCGTCTATATGGACGCCGACATCCTTTCTGAGACGATCGACCTCAGTGGCTGTGAAATAGCTTCGGGTATTGTCGAGATTATCGAGATACCGATTGAATATCTGCTGTGAAAGCGAATCGTTGGCAGGTACCTTCCTGTAATGGTTCTGGGTAAGGTATTGGGCGATATATCGAGAGGCCTCCTCTTGTGTGGGAGTTGGTTTCAGGGCCTTCGATTCGCTTTTTGCGAAAAGTTCACCTGACTGACTCCCCGCGATTAGGATCAAAAGGAAGAAGAACAGAACCGGGTAGAGTGCTGCACGAGTTTGTTTCATGGGAGAAAGATGACGCTTTTGAGGATTCAGGTTACTTTGAATTCGCATCTCTATAACCGATTACTAGTTCAATATATTATATTACAAAACATGCTATCTGCATAACATGTTTCTGTGTGATTGTCAAAAAAGTCACTGCTTCTTGCTTTTGGACACCGCTATTTTGTCGTAAGCGTTTCGATTTGGTAGGATCAGTGCAGAGGACTGGGGATTACAACCTCCGGATGAAGACTCGATCAAACGCAACAAAAACAGGTAGCGATGGCCTTTATTCCCTAACAAAGTCAAATGGAGAGCTATTTATGAAGAATTTCACCAGTTACAAAGAGCTGGGACTGGTCAACAGCCGTGATATGTTTGCAAAGGCTGTTACGGGCGGTTACGCAATACCTGCATACAATTTCAATAATCTCGAACAGCTCCAGGCAATCATCATGGCTTGCGTGGAGACCTCTTCGCCGGTAATCCTGCAGGTATCCAAAGGCGCCCGCAGCTATGCAAACCAGACCCTCCTGCGCCATCTGGCCGCCGGAGCAGTCGAATATGCCGCCGAACTCGGCAAATCAGTGCCGATCGTACTTCACCTCGATCATGGCGACAGCTTCGAACTCTGCAAGGACTGCATCGAAACCGGTTTTTCCTCAGTCATGATCGACGGCTCGCACCTCAGCTATGAAGAGAACGTGAAACTTACCCGCCAGGTTGTCGAATACGCACATCAGCATGACGTGACGGTCGAAGGTGAACTCGGCGTGCTGGCAGGCATCGAAGACGATGTCCATGCCGCCCACCACACCTACACCGAACCGGACCAGGTCGAGGATTTCGTCAGCAAGACCGGCGTTGACAGCCTCGCTATCGCAATCGGCACCTCGCACGGCGCATTCAAGTTCAAACCCGGCGAAGAGCATGAGATCAGGCTCGACATCCTTGCTGAAATCGAAAAGCGTATTCCCGGCTTCCCGATCGTCCTGCACGGCGCATCCTCGGTTCCGCAGGAGCTCGTCCAGATGATCAACGCCCATGGCGGCAAACTCAAGGACGCTGTAGGCATCAGCGAAGAGCAGCTGAGGGCTGCTGCACGCTCGGCCGTCTGCAAAATCAACATCGATTCCGACGGCAGGCTCGCCATGACTGCTGCGATCCGCAAGGTGCTGGACGAAAAGCCGGAAGAGTTCGACCCGAGAAAATATCTGGGTCCGGCCCGTGACTCACTCAAGCAGCTTTACATCCACAAGATCGTAAACGTGCTTGGCTCCAACGGCAAAGCCTGAGAATCTGAACTGAGAGCACTGTAGAGCGCCTCTCCGCGTCATCTGACAAAGCAAAATGGCTACCTGAAAAGGTGGCCTTTTGCTTTGTCAGACGGAGAATACGTCAGTTTTACGATCTGTGCGCGCCGAACTTGTCGGAATGAACCCCGGCGCTACCGCCGCTGAACTCAATGGGTCAACAACGTTCGCGTTCAAAGAAAATAACGCAACGCGAGATAGCTCATCATCCCCATACCGGTCTGGAGGGCCTTTTCATCAGGATCGAATGTCGAAGAGTGAAGGTTGTTGCCTGTTGTGTCACTCTTCATTCCGGTACCGATCTGCCAGAAGCTTCCCGGACACTCTTTCAGATAGTAAGCAAAATCCTCGGCGGTCATCAACGGTTCGGATTTAAGCACATGAGCTTCTCCAAGAAACTCTTTTCCCGCTTTCCATGCCAGGTCGGTCATCTCCGGATCGTTGAACAGCACAGGATAGCCTGTCTTGATATTGACTTCAGCTTCGACATCGAAAGCATCCGCAACCTGACTGACAGTTCTTTCCAGCCTCTCGTGCAGAAGTGAACGAAGATCTTCGTTCATGGTCCTCATGGTACCTGCCATGGTCACCTTGCCGGGAATGACGTTCGTCGTGTGCCCGCCGTTGATCGATGCGATCGAGACCACTGCGGACTCGTGTGGAGGAGCGACCCGGCTGACCAGATGCTGAAGGGCGGTAATGATATGAGCCGATGCGACGATGGGGTCACGGGTCTTGTGTGGCGCAGACGCATGACCACCCTGACCTTTTACCATGATGTTGAGTTCATCTGCCGCCGCCATGAAACTGCCCTTGCACAAAGCGATGCTGCCGCTTTCGACGCTTGGAAAACAGTGTTGACCGAAGATTGCAACGGGTTTGTACTTTTCCAGAAGACCGGCTTCGATCATCGGCTTTGCCCCGCCGGGGGCTTTTTCTTCGGCAGGCTGGAAAATCAGGAGTACGTCTCCCTTCAGTTCATCACGCATCCGTGAGAGAATTGCGGCTGTACCGAGCAGCATTGCCGTATGCATGTCGTGTCCGCACGCGTGCATACACCCCTCCTGGGTAGAGCAGTAATCATGCGAATTCTCCTCCTGAAGCTGCAACGCATCGATATCGGCTCTCAAGGCCACCATCTTCCGTTCTCCTCCTTTCGGGGCACCGGTTCCTCGCAGGATTGCTACGATACCGGTTTCCAGAAGCTGCGGTTCGGCTTCTATGCCGAGACCTGCGAGATAGTCCCTGACGAATTCGGTGGTATGAAACTCCTGGTAAGCGAGTTCCGGATGCTGATGAATATGACGCCGGAGCCTTACGACTTCCGGATACAACTCCTGCGCAGCCTGTCGGACTCTGGCTGCAATGTCACTGAATACTTCTCTCTGCATAAAATATGTCTGTCTTATGGGCCTGCGGAGGTCTGAGGCGCCCGTTGAAGATCATGTAAATAGTGATGACCCGTCTCGACATCGCATAATTACAAAACAACTTATAAAAAACAGGTCATCCGCACGGCACAAATAATCTCACAAATCCCCGTTAAATTGTTATCGAGTAAAAATATACCGTAAATCGCGCAAAAAGCCACCGGCAATGAACATGCCAGCCGGATGAAGGCCCCATGGGCATCACGATATCCCGATACCATCGTTCGCACTGGAAACGGATTACAGAACCCGCTTCGGCATTGCGAGTATGATGCTGCGTCATGCTCGACTCCTCGCCTGGATCGCGATATCATCTGAAGGATAATGCCGGTTCAGGGTGATACTGTTTTTCTGGTTCAGGTCATGAGGTCGCCTTGTGCGGAGTAGTGCAATCAACCCAGAAGGCACTAAAAGAAAAAAACCCGGATCACCTGGGTTATCTTGCCGTAACGACTCCTGAATTACCGGGGCGGCAAACGACGACACCGGGTTCTTGCAGATGTTTACGAAACGGCCAGGCCTCTCTTTTTCGTCATTGGCAGAATCTAGTCACCGTCACAGCAACCAGGCGGTAGCTTCAGAAAAGTCCTGGAATATCCTGATCGGATAAGGAAGACGTTCTGCTTCGGATGAAAACATCACCCCCATGGCATTATGCAGGTAGTCAGCAGTCAGCATGGCGGTTTTGGCCCTTGTTGCTTTTAACGGATAATGGGTGCGGATAAAACTGACCAGGGGTTTAATACCGGAGTGAGAGAAATCACACTCGCATCCGACAAATACCCACAGATCGTTCTTTACAGGGTAATCTGCCAGGGAGGCCTTCTCCCTGAAAGCGCCGAGGAGATCATCTTCCACGACCTTTCCTGAAAAGAGAACACGAATACAGGTGTCCGGATTATCGATCGTGCAGATCTTTGGTTCACCGATTTTGAAAAATGTCGAACAACACCGTGGACCGGTCGGGAATCATTTCAAACTGAGAATCCATTGAACAAGAGCCAGCGCGTCTTCATCGTTCACGTTACCGGCATGCATGGGCATGGAACCCCAAACCCCTACCCCGCCGTTTATAACCTTGTCTACCAATTTGCTTTCTACGGCTGTATCCCCTGCGTACTTCCTGGCGATCGTATTAAACGCGGGACCAACCACCTTGACTCCGCTTACCTGGTGACAGGCAAAACATCCTTTGGAATCAGCCAGTGCAGACTGGTCTTCAGCCAGGGCGCTGCTTGAAGCCATACATCCAATCGCGACCAACAGGAAAACTGCGGCATTTCTCATAATCCATACCATTTTGTTATACGCGGTCACATATCCATGTACCGAAGGAACTCGAGCGCTTTTTCGCGAAGCTCGTCATATCCTGAATCCGGAAACGGTGAGTGGTATCTGATAAGGTAACCGTACTTCTCCATGTTCCTGATCAACCGGAAAAAATCATGGGTAACAACCCTGAAAAAGAGAATCTGGCCTTCACCGTCAACTCCGGAAGGCCATGCGGTGAAACTGATGATCGATGCGTCGTTCTTTTCGATCGTATCGATGAGTTCGGATAGTTTTGCTCCTATCGGAGGCACCTCGATTTCGAGAGTCGAGCTGCCGTCCCCGGAATGAAAACGGGCAGCAAGAAAACCAAGGATCCCCCTTTGGGAAACCACTCCGGCATAACGCCCCTGGTCATCGACAATCGGCACGATATCGCTTTTGATTTCCGCCAATGCCCGGAGCTTTTCAAAAAGCTGCTCATCAGGGGCGAATACAGGAACGACATCGAGTTCGGCGGGATCAAGCGCCGATTTGGCTGAAGGCCACCCTTTCCTGCCGGTCATCAGCCCGGCAAGGGATACCATGCCGACATAACGTTGGTCAGCATCGATAACCGGAGCAAAAGCCATGCCCCCCTCAACCAGCCTTCTGGCTACCTGAGCGGCAGGTTCATCGAGTGAAACCACCGGGTGGTTTTTCTCGATCAGGGATGCAAACGTCATGCCCACTCAGCAGCAAGGTTCGATTTTATCTATCCGGCGCTGGTGGCGACCGCCCTCAAACTCTGCGGAAAACCAGCTTTCAAGAATTTTCCCTATTGCATCCATATCGTTGTAACGGGCCGAAAAGCAAAGCACGTTGGCATTGTTATGCTGTCTTGCGAGAGCGGCAAATTCCGGTCCGCAGACAAGCGCTGCCCTTACGCCGTTGACTTTGTTGGCCGCGATGGAAACCCCGATGCCCGTGCCGCACATAAGGATCCCCTGATCGACCTGGCCTTTGGATACGGCTTCAGCCACCTTCCGTGCATAATCTGGGTAATCGACAGAGTCTTCCGAATATGGCCCCATATCCTCGAAGGTATGCCCGTGGCCGTCAAGCCATGAGAGGACGTTTTTCTTCATTTCATACCCTGCGTGGTCGCTCGCTACTGCAATGTTCATAATCCGTTGACTTTTGTTTTGATGTTTTTTTTCCTACGAGGAGATTGCCGCATAAAATAACGCTGGCTGTCGATTCCAGTGCGGCCATGCCGTTTCCGTCTTGAAAATGTCCCGTCCGCGTTCATCTCCCACGATTTGACATTATCGCTCAGGATCATCTCGAGATCTGCCTTCACCGACTCTACCAGGCGTCTGTCGACGACCGGAAAAATCGTCTCTACGCGCTTGTCGAGGTTTCGCGGCATGAAATCCGCGCTTCCGAGAAACAGCTCTGCCGTGCCGCCATTGTTAAAGCAATAAACCCTGCTGTGTTCGAGGAACCTTCCGATGACACTTATCACCCGTATGTTCTCGCTGACGCCGGGCATCCCGGGCTTCAGGCAGCAGATGCCGCGGATAATCAGGTCGATCCTGACCCCGGCGACGGAAGCGCCATACAACGCACTGATGATCTCTTCGTCAACAAGGGCATTCATCTTGAGCACGATTCGACCGCAGCCTTCCCGTTTCTGCCAGTCCACCTCACGCTGGATCATCTCCATAATCCGTTTCCGGGTATTGACTGGCGAGACGATCAGCGACCTGTATTTCCTGTTCTTGGAATATCCGGTAAGGGAGTTGAAGAGTTCGGAAACATCGTCGGCAAGTGCCCGGTTGGTCGTAAAGTAACTGTAATCGGTATATATCTTGGCTGTAACCGGATTGTAGTTTCCGGTACCGAGATGCAGGTAGTGGCAAAGCCTGCCATGCTCCCGACGGACGATCAATGTAAGCTTCGCATGGGTCTTCAGGCCCGGCAAACCATAGACGACGTGTGCGCCGACATCTTCGAGCGCCCTTGCCCAAACGATGTTGTTCTCTTCGTCAAACCGGGCCTTGAGTTCGACGAGCACTGCGACCTGCTTTCCCTGCTCGACAGCGAACATCAACGCCTCAACAACCGGCGAGTTGCTTCCGATCCTGTAGAGGGTCTGCTTGATCGACAGGACATCGGGATCCCTGGCTGCCTGCCAGACAAGATCGACGACCGGATTGAACGAATCGTAAGGATGGTGCAGCAGCACGTCTTGCGCTCGAAGCGCAGAAAAAATGTTCGGCCTGGCTTCCATAGGATTGCTGGGCACGAACGGCTCGTCCTTCAGCTCGGGCCGGTCGATCTTCAGAAGCTCGATGACGGAGCTCATTCCAAGCACGCCTCCGATCTCATAGACATTCCGCTCATAAACCTCCAGGTTGTTCATGAGCAGCTTCCGGATCGAAACGGGCATATCGGGTGTGATGTCGAGCCGCACGACCTTGCCGTAGCGACGTGACCTGATTCCCTGTTCGATGCTTTCCAGCAGGTCGCCCGCCTCGTCCTCCTCAATCTCGATATCCGCATCGCGAATGATCCGGAACGGATGGCACTGCATGATCCTCATCTTCGGGAAAAGCTGTGACAGGTTGTGCTCGATCAGCTCCTCCAGCCACATCAGGCGAATACGGTCATCTTCGAAATCAAGCCCCTGGACTTCATCCAGCCTGAGTATCCTCGGAAGGATTCCCGGCACCTTGACACGGGCGAATTTTTCCGTACCGCTCTCTTCGTCCTTGAGTTCGATGGCCAGATTCAGCGACAGGTTTGACATGAACGGGAACGGATGCCCCGTATCGAAGGCAAGCGGCGTCAGCACCGGATAGATCTCCTCCCTGAAATAGTCCTGGAGAATCGACTGCTGCGATGGAGAGAGCATGGAGGCGCTGATGAACTCGATGCCCCTCTTCTCGAGTTCAGGACAGATATCCTGGAAAAAGCAGTCATTACGCTGCTGTAGATGTTCGATCACCCGTTGCCGAATTTTCTCGACCGTTTCCAGAGGGGTCAGGCCGTCAACCGTACGATCCATGATGCCGGCGGCGCACTGCTCGTCGAGACCGGCGACCCTGATCATGAAAAACTCATCGAGATTCGAACTGAATATGGAAACGAACTTTACCCGTTCAAGCAGAGGATGGGAGCCATCATCGATTGCCTCCTGAAGCACACGTTGGTTGAAGTCCATCCAACTGAGCTCCCTGTTCACATAGTGGGAAGGGTCATGCATGGCTGGCACGACAGTTGCAACCGCCAAGGTCCTGGATTCACCGTTCTTCATGCCCTCTTGATCAAGCAATTGACAATTTCTTTTTCAGTTACCACCACATCAAGGAGCTCGTCCCAGGGGTCGCAGGGAACCGATGGAACCTCCTGCAAATCAAAAGCCAACCCAATCCTTAACGGATGGATGCCACAGGCGGAAAGTGTCCCGAAAAAGCGGTCATACCAGCCCTTTCCATACCCGATACGTCCACCCCGTCTGTCAAATCCAACAAGAGGCACGATCACGGCATCGAAACGATCCTCATCCGAAAGAAGAAGCGGTTCCGGCACCGGCGAGCCTGGCGCGGATGCCTTGAAGCCCTGTCCTGCGGCATATCTGGCAGCAACCATCCGATCTCGATCAATATAAGGCAAGTACACCTCTTTCCGCTCAAGACAAAACCATTCAAGAAGCTCCCTCGTGGAAACTTCACGGGCCCGCTCAATTGAAACATAGCAGTGAATCCTCACCGCCTTGTGTATCTCCGTCATCGTTTCCAGTCGTCGTTTGATTTCCCCGCTCATCCGGAGCCACTCATCCCCATCCATATCTTTACGCTTCTGGAGAAGTTCCGTTCTGATCGCACCCTTGCTTTTCGAATGTTGTGAAGAGATCATTACCTGAAACCCTGGTTAACGACGCAATACAGCAGGTCGCTGTTGCCGTGACCGAATGATACAAAATAATAAAACATAACGCGATAACGCAGTGCTGCGCCAATTGGATTCAAAACGGCCGATTGCGACCGTATATCAACCAGGGGTACAATCAGAGTGCAATCCCAGCGATTCAGGGCTTCCCGAAGCGACCTGACTACGTACAACCATGAGCCGGATCTGATAACAAATAGACGCCCCCTTATGTTAAATAGTATGGATTGTATTACATTACATGATAAAGGAGTTCCGCCCATGCGCAGGGCTCAGGTTGTTTTATTGAAATCTTACGGCTCAACCCTCTGGCGCCATTTTAACGCCACCGTGATTTTTTACATTTTTGTTTATTGTTTTATTAAATCATAACCATAGAAAACCATGGCAAACGAATCAGCAGGCAGCAACGGCGTCTTTTCCGATCTTTTTGTAGCAGTTGGAGACCTCGCCCAGCAGGCAACCGACATCGTCGGTAGCGGCGTCAAGACAGTTTCAGATGCAGTAACTCCGATTGGAAACGCATCAGTCCAGCTCTGCACCACCACGATCAACTCTGCGACCCAGCTTATCCAGAGCGTCACCCAGAGCATCACGACGGCACTTGCTCCGAAACAGTAAGAATCCCTTCGATTCTCATGAAGCGCTTTAGGCTCCGGCCAAAAGCGCTTTTTTTTTATAGACTCGTTCCGATACGCGAACCGGGAGCTTCCTTGCTGAACCGTATGGAAAAGGAGTCAGACGAAATAGATGAAGTTGATCAGGACAGGATAGCGCTATCTCATGATCGGGGGCAAAAAAAAACTGCATGAAGATTTCATGCAGTTTTTAAAGATTACGCCGAATAAACAGCGCAGATATCAATGTGTCTACAGTCTGCTATCAGGCAGTATCAGGAGTCAAAGCGGCTCGTGATCTCCTTGGTCGGAGCAGCGTAACCTGAAACCTTCGGAGAACTTCCCCTGAGGCTTCCGCCTGCGCTTCCGCCATAAAGATAAGGATAGGCATTGGCGCCAAGCCGTTTTGTGGTCTTCCCGATGTTTTCCAGGGCATCACCGACTACCCACCAGTGACCATCGATAAAAACCTCGAGAAACCTACCGTAGGCTTCAGCTCCCTGTACAAACGCTCCCGATGCTCCGTTCATGGCCATGTATCCCGTTAAGGGTTAATATTTTATTGTTGCTTGAAGATAAGCAAACGTGCCGTCAACACAAAATTATTGTCCGGCTGTAAATTCATCGACCTGAAAACCATCAGCCTCCCCCCCATCACCTCAGGATTCCTTCACACGAGGATTTACAGACACTGGTTGCGGATCGTAAACATTAAAGGCTCCGAAACGCTTCACTCCCGGCAAAGGCACCGTTGAAACCTGACTCTTTCATTCCCAGGATTCAATCGATGTTTCAACAATGAGGTCGCTCAAAACAATCTCTTTGCTATTTAAAGCTCTTTATATCACAAGCACCAGTCAACAAAAAAAACCTTGATGCAACTGGATACACAAAAGATCCTCCCTGGCGATACTGGGCGTCAGATGGTTGGATAGGTTGATGCAGAGCCTTAGATTTAATGGTTTACCGGAACTGTAAAACTCCCCCCGCCCTACCGATTATGCCTGTATCTCTCAATCGAACTGCCATCGCCCCGTTTTCGATCTTCTGCGTCGGCAAGAACTATCCCGACCATGCACGCGAAATGGAGTCCTGGGAGAGTGGAAAAAATGGCGGCAAACCTGAATCGCATCAACAGGAACCGATCATTTTCATGAAGCCTGCCTCGGCGCTCTCGAACGACGGTACGACATCGATTCCAGTGTTCGAGGGTCAGCCTGTCAGTTCCTGCCTGCACTATGAGGCGGAGTTGGTGCTTCAGATCGGAACCGACGCTGAACAGACAAGCATTGAAGACGCGCCCGGCTTGATCAGCGGCTATGCCGCCGGCCTTGACATGACGCTGAGGGACGTGCAGCTACAGGCAAAAAAGGCCGGCAACCCATGGCTTAAAAGCAAAGGGTTCCGTCGGAGTGCGCTCGTCTCGAAATTCATGACTCCTGATTCCGCAGGATCGTGGAGCGACCTGTCGATATCGTTGCGCCTTGACGGCGCGCTTGTCCAGAGCTCCCCGGTTTCAAAAATGACCTTTTCACCGGCCTATCTGGTGCACTATTTGTCTTATATTTACGGACTGCGCGCAGGCGACCTCATCTTCACCGGAACCCCTGCAGGAGTTGGAAGCGTGAGCCCCGGCAACCGGCTCGAAGCATCAATTGAAACCCGAGGCAAACATGACTCGCCTCCGATCGCACTCGTAACACTCGAAGCTATCGTCTCCTGAACCATTTTTCCATAAAACATGAGCACTATTTTCCAGAACGCAAGGTTATTGAACCCGGCTGAAAACCTGGACACCATAGGATCGATGAAAATCGGTGACGATGGCGTCATCGAGAAGATCGCAATCGGGCCCGATACGATCACTGCCCGAGAAGAGGATACCGTCATCAATCTGGACGGAAAGATCCTTGCGCCAGGATTGTTCGACATGCATTGCCATTTCAGGGAACCGGGACAGGAATACAAGGAGACCCTTGAATCCGGAGCGGCCGCAGCCGCAGCCGGAGGGTTCACCGGCGTTGCACTCATGCCGAACACCAAACCTGTCATCGACAGTCCGCTGGGCGTGGCATACATCCGTCACCACAGCGCCGGACTGCCGGTCGATCTGGAGGTCATCGGAGCGATGACCGTGGAAAGCCGTGGCGAAACGCTCGCGCCTTACGGCAAATACTGCTCTTACGGAGTCAAGGCTGTTTCGGACGACGGGACAGCCGTCCAGAACACTCAGATCATGAGGCTTGCAATCGAATATGCGGCCAATTTCGACCTGCTCCTGATCCAGCATGCCGAAGACAAGGATCTTACCGCCGGCGGCATAATGAATGAGGGCACTTATTCAGCCATTCTCGGGCTCAAGGGCATCCCGGAAGTTGCCGAACCGATCATGATCGCCCGCGACCTCCAGTTGCTCTCCTGGCTGAAAAAGCACAAGTTGAACGGCGCCATGCCGGAACCCCGCTACCATGTCGCCCATATAAGCACCGCAGCATCAGTCGAACTGGTCCGTCATGCGAAAGCATCCGGCCTCAAGGTCACCTGTGAAGTCACCCCTCATCATTTCACCCTGTCCGATGAAGACCTTGCCAACGCGACAGACAAGGGGAACTACATCATGAAACCCCCGCTCGTATCGAGGGAGAACCAGGCTGCGCTCATCGAAGGACTCAGGGACGGCACCATCGACGCAATCGCAACCGATCATGCACCTCATGCCAAACATGAAAAAGAGTGCCCGCCTGACCAGGCGTCGTTCGGCATCATCGGGCTCGAAACAGCTCTTGGCCTTACCATAAGCGAGCTGGTGGAAAAAAAGGTGGTTTCCCTGTTTCGCGCAGTCGAGCTGCTGTCAACAAACCCGAGGCGAATTCTCGGGCTGGAAAAGATCCTGTTCAAGGCCGGGGAAAAAGCAAACCTGTGCATCATCGATACAGAGTGCTCATGGACGGTAAACGAAGAGTCGTTCCGATCAAAATCAAGAAACACTCCTTTCATGGGCCGCACGCTTAAAGGCAAATCCATGGGCGTTTTTCACAACGGGAAACTCATGATGAACTAAACGCATGATCAGGAAGCAACTAAAGGGCAAGTGAGTTTGTTCTTTGCCCTTTTTTTGTTACTTTCCATATCTTTTAGCTGGATTTATAGCATAGCTTCAACCCAAAGTATTTCTGACACGACATGGCCAAGAAACAATCGTTCGGCGACAAGGCAAAAAAAGGCACTGCTGATTTCAAAGTTGCAAAACTGGTCTATTCAGTAAAGTCTGAAAAAACCAACGCATGGAAGTTCGTAGAGAAGAATGTCCGCATTCCAAACGGAGAAAATGAGCAGGACATCATCAAGAAAGCCATCAGCGAACACGGCAAATAATTGCTGTGTGAACAGCCTTCTGCTCCACCGCTTATCGTTCATCTTCCACGCATGACCGATCACCGATATCCTTCCCGGGACAACGCCTCCCGGGAATGGTTCGAAGACTGGTTCAGCAATCCACTCTACCTGAAAGTCTACCATCACCGCGACAGCGCGGAGGCGGAACTTTGTGTAGAGACCATTCTGAGAATCACCGGCACACCGACCAATAGCCTCCGCCCGGTGCTTGACATCGCCTGCGGTGCGGGTCGTCACGCCATAGCAATGGCTCACCTCGGATTACAGGTAACGGCCAATGACCTTTCCGCCTTCCTCCTTGGCCTTGCAGAGAAAGAGGCCGAAAACAGAGGACTCGATATCGAATTCACCTGTTCCGATATGCGGAGCATCAGCCTTGAGCGTGAATTCGACCTCATTGTGCAGCTTTTCTCAAGCTTCGGATACTTCGAAACCGATGAAGAGGATCAGGCCGTTATAAGAAACGTTGCCGAAATGCTCAGTCCTGAAGGCTGGTATGTGCTCGATCTCATCAATCCCCAATACCTCAAAAAGCACATTGTCCTCCGCACCGAAAAATCGGTCGACACTCTCTCGATCACCGAAGAGCGGGAACTGACGGACAGGAACGTCTGTAAAACAATCACCATCAAGGACGTGAACGGTGATGAATGCTCTTACAGTGAATCGATGAGGCTATTCTCCCCTGCCGAAATATCAACGTTGCTGGAAAGTGAGAACCTGGAGGTAAAATTCATTGCCGGGGATTACAGGGGGCACGAATTCCAGGAGAACACGTCGCCGAGAATGATTCTGTTTACCCGCAAAAAGAGAAAGGCCCCAAACGTGCTTTAGCAATACGTTCGAGGCCCTTGAAGATCAGAGAGGCCAGCTTGTTGGCCCTCCTGTGCGCAGCAACAATCAGTGCAGCAGTTTATTGTCGCGATACCATTCAAAGGTCCGCCTGACGGTTTTTTCATGGGGTTCGTAACGCATACCCAGCTCACGGCTTGCCTTTGAAGAGTCAAAATAGAGGAATTCCGAGGCCACGGCAAACATGCTCATGTTGAACAGCTTTGAAATCTTGCTTCTGTCCTTGCTGAACTTCAGGAAATAACTTATCACTTTGGCCCCCCAGAGCGGAAGCGGAAGCGAGAGCTGGTGAACGCCCGTCACATTCATGATGGTTTTCAGAAGCTCCCTGAACGAAACATTGTCTCCGCCGATGATGTATCGATCGCCGGTCTTTCCTTTCTTCATGGCTTCGATGAGAGTGTCCACCACAATTTCAACGTCAACGACACAAACCCCGCCGAGAGGGAAAAACGGCATCTTGCGCTTGTAAACATCGATGATGATTCGACCGGCATTGAAATTGATGTCTCCGGCTCCGAAAACGAACGCCGGGACAACGATAACGCAATCAAGCCCCTTGCGGACCTCATCAGCTACGATCTGTTCAGCGACATGCTTTGTCCTGGCATACTCAAGCGTCATCTGGTCGAAATTCCAGGGACTCTTCTCGTTGAGCGGTTTTTTGGTAGTGCTGAAACCGACTGCCGTTATGGAGCTAACATGTACAACCCGACGAACGCCTGCCTTTCGACTGGCCTCAAGGACATTCTTCGTACCGTTGATATTGATCTTTTCGAGCAGTTCATTTTTCCTGTTCCCCATGTAGGTCAGCCCTGCACAGTGATACACTTCATCAGCCCCATCGAATAAACCCGACAGCGATGCTGCGTCAGTCACGTCTCCATAGACAAGGGTTATCCGGTCAATGCATTCCTTGAGCGATGTGAGATCTGAACTCTTGCGAACGACTGCATGGATTTCATTGCCTTCCCCTTCTGCAAGTCGGCACACAAGACGGGAACCAATAAACCCGGTTCCCCCGGTTACTACTATTTTTTTACCCACGACTCTATTTTAATGATCTGAAATGCTGTACTTCCTGTTCCAGCTCACTCCTGAACCTTGATCTCTCCACCCAGGATACCATTGCGGATCTTTTCGACCCGCTCGTGTGCGCTCTGGTCTATCAACGATGAATTGCTGCTGTTGTAGACATAATCCGTATAACGTCCATCCAGCCCGAATATTCTTTGCTTGCCGCCCTGGAACCTGTTGTTCATGGCATCATCGATGGTCGCCAGCACGGATTTGTCAACTGCCTTGGTCATACTGGTCAGCACCCTGCCTGGAGCAAGATATTCCTGATCCATATCGGTGCAGATCACAAGCTTGCCGGTCTCCCTCGCAGCCTCAATAACCCCCAATCCGCTCGCCCCTGCCGCCTGATAAATGATGTCGGCGCCGCGGCTGTACTGGCCGAGTGCCAGCTCTTTACCCTTGGCTGGATCGTTGAACGCACTGCCGGTCATCCCGACAAACCCGGAAATGACCTTGATGTCCGGCTTCACATAACGCGCCCCCTCTGCAAACCCTGACTCGAACTTCCTGATGATGTTCGAATCCATTCCGCCGATAAAGCCGATGGTACCGGTGCTCGATTTCAGCGCCGCGATAGCTCCGGCAAGAAACGAACCCTTTTTCTCTTCGAAGACGATTCCGGACAGATTGGCAGGAATCTTCGCTCCAGGCTGAGGATTATAATCGATGCAGGCAAACTTTTTGTCCGGGAACTCTTTTGCAATGGCCGTAATGTCGTCCGTGAACAGAAGACCCACCCCGATGATGAGTTTTGTATCGGGATCTGACGCCAGCTGCCTCAGTGCAGCCTCCCTGTCGGCCCCTTCACCTTGAGGTTCGATATATTCGAACTTGATTCCAAGGTTCTTCCTGGCCAGTTCCAGACCATTATAGGCAGCATCGTTGAACGATTTGTCTCCCCTGCCGCCGACGTCAAAAGCAAGGCCAACCTTGTATGCTCCGGGAGAATCCTGTTTTGACTTTTTGTCTGAACATCCTGAAACCAGCATGACAAGAAGCATCAGCAGGACTGATACCTTGAGTGAACCGGCTGAACCATACCGTTGTGCCATATCTTGCATTACAAGGTTAATTCATGGAACAAATGAACAGAAGCTAATAAAAAGCAGGCTTTTATTTAAGTAAATTGATGAAAAAGTGACGAATTTAACGCTATAAGCGATTCACAAATCGATAACAGCGTTGAGATGCGAAGTATAATCGACCGCATCTTGATGTATTTCGCTCAAGGCACGCAGTATCAGGAAACGATTAATACAGTATCCCATGACTACCGCCAACAAAGGAGATAACTCGATTCCTGATCGGCTCCCGAATCGATTCGTGCTTCTCATCATCATGGCTGTAACTGTGGCCAGCCTGGTTCTTGGCGGATTGTGGTGGCATAACCGCGATTCAGTCGCCATAAAGCGTGACCTCAACGTAATACGTAATTCAAAGAAGCTGAAGGTACTCCTTTCATATGACCCCATCAACTATTTCATATACAGCGGCACTCCGATGGGTTACAGTTATGAACTTGCAGAAAGTTTTGCCAAAGAGTTGGGGATTCCGCTTGAAGTGGTCGTCGTCAGAGACTTGAACCAGCAGCTCGCCATGCTCAGGAAAGGAGAGTGCGACATCGTTTCCCATTTTTTAACGATAACCGGACCCCGTTCCGGAATCGTTGATTTCTCCTCCCCGCTCGACTCCACCCGACAGGTGCTGATTCAGCGCAAACCCGGAAAAAACGACTCGACCCGCCTTGTCAGGAAAATAGAAGAGCTGGACGGTAAAAACCTCCATGTGCGCACGAACTCAGCCTATTTCACAAGGCTTAAGGAGATCATGAAGGACAAGGACATTCTGATCAACATAGTCGACGTTCAAGGCACCCTGACCACCAGCGAGCTCATCAGTAAAGTCAATGACGGTTCGATCGACTATACGGTGGCTGACGACAATATCGCGTCGACCCACAGCGCACTGTATCCGAATATCGATTTTGCGACCCCACTCAGTCCTACACAACCGCTTGCCTGGGCAGTAAGGAAAAACTCTCCGCAACTGCTTCAAGCATTGAACCTCTGGCTCGAAAAGGAGAAAAAAAGCGGACGCCTTGCGGTCATACATGATAAATATTACAACCGCCAGTATCAGTTCAGAAAACACGCCGCACATGCGTTCTATTCAAGCCATGCAGGCAGGATATCCCCTTATGACGAACTGGTCAGGAAAGGGGCTAAAACAATCGATTGGGATTGGCGACTGCTCTCGGCCCTCATTTACGAAGAGTCACAGTTCGACCCGGAAGCCATATCATGGGCGGGAGCGATCGGCCTGATGCAGCTTATGCCCTCTACGGCTGCCGCGTTCAAACCGGGCGACCTTTCGAACCCCGCCGACAACATCAAGGCCGGCACCGCCTACCTCGTATCGCTCGAAAAAGAGTGGGAAGAGATACAGGATCAGGCGACACGCCTGAAATTCATCCTCGCATCATACAACGTGGGCCCAGGGCACGTTCGTGACGCACAGAAACTTGCGACGAAATATGGAGCAAACCCTTACGTCTGGGAAGGAAACGTGGAGCGTTACCTTGAACTCAAGGCCGAACCCGGCTTCTACAACGACAAGGCATCACTCCTTGGGTACTGCAACGGCAAGATGGCCGTCCTCTACACACGAAACATCATCAATCGCTACACCCTTTACAGCCAGGTCATTCCTGAATAACCAACAGGAGCGCAACGCCGAAAACCCCGGATGTAGTCATGGCATTCAGATCGGCAGAAAACATCCTGTGGCACGCCACCATTGAACTTACTGATATCTCTGAGAGCGAGGTGACCAGGAAAAACCATGACGATACATTGTCCTCATCGCAATCGGATTCGAAATCGATTCTTCTGATAGAACGGGGAACCTTTCCCTGAGTAATTCCGGCTGTACATACTGGTGTTGGAACACTCAGGCAGAATACCCAAAGTTTGACGCTGTTGCCATCAATGAACGTCGATTGCGTTGACGATTTCAATGGTTCAGACCACCTCCAATCATCACCGTAGATAGCCACAAGAGTTTCAACATCTGAGGCGACACAAGTTTTACATGAATAAACTTATCGCTTCAGTCGCCAAGAATTTGCTGGCTGGTGGATACTGACCTAAAGGGGGTAATGTTGACCCTCCTTGTTGAGCGGACAGGTCGCGAAGTGTTCTGCTGCCTCTGCCGAGGCCCGATGGGTGCCCGACGTAAATCACAAATCTGAGGGAAAGCGAGACTGATCATGAAACATCAGGCACCCTGCATCATCGGTGAGACGTGGAAGTTTCGGCTCTGATTCTATACGTCAGCTGCACAAGAATGGTAGTTTGACCTTGCAGCAAAGTACAAGGAACCAGCGTAAAAGAAACCCGGCTTACAGCGGGCTCCTGAAGTTCTTCATACTGTTTTCCCGCTCGGCGAACATGCTCCTGATTCTTGATAACTGTGACATGGAGCTCAACTCGTCGCCTCGCCTCACAACTTCTGACAGCTCATCAATAGCCCTGCCGATCCCCTGATTGATTTCCGGATTTCCAGGACCTGCGTCTACGGAAAGGAATCTCGTTTCCCCACCAAGGCGCAGTACTTTTGTCTTGAGTTCCGGACGTGTGCAACGCCTGCCTATAGCCTCAATCCTGTCGGCCCATGCCGTAGGGCTGCCTTTCGCGCCTGATCTGACCCACAGCGTCCCGATCGACATCGTCTCGTTCGAACTGACCGTAACCAGAAGAATCGCAAAACCGACTACCGTAACCAGGCCGGTCACCATTGATTCAAGCGGCATGTCGTTAATCGCCAGGGCGACGCCGGCTCCCGTGACAAGAAGCAGCAATCCCGAGAGCACTGCCGCGACTCCGTTCGATCCATTCCACCCCTGGCTGAGCCCTTTGGCGATCATATAGGATGCTGAACCGGCAGCAAGACCCAAAAGAGCTACCGAAGAGTAGAGCATACCTTCGTCAAGCAGCTTATTGGAAAACAATGCATAGAAAACCCCGAAGACCACAAACATGACAGCCACCGGCAAAAGACCCCATAACGACATTTGTTTCATGCATCAAACGATTTAACGTGATATTGATTTCTTTCGATAAAATAAGAAAATCTGATGCAATGGCACCAAATAGGAGGTAAAGCTGTTCTTTTAGCTGGAAGGTTCTCTTACCGGCAGGAAACCCGGATAATTAAAGCTTTCCCAAACAACTGACGCGAACGTAATCTATTGAAAAAAAACCAGCGGCCATTATGCCGCAAGGTGCTACATTCAGTCAGTAAAGTATTTTAATATCCGTCCCGTTACCATATGCAGTTCAGCTCCCTCGAAATCATCGATCCAATTCTCAAGGCCCTCACGGAAGAAGGCTACACAAACCCTACCCCAATACAGGCTGAAGCCATTCCTCTCGTACTCGAAGGAAACGACCTGCTCGCATGTGCCCAGACCGGCACCGGAAAAACCGCGGCATTCGCAATTCCGGTACTTCAGCATCTCTATGGAAGCCGCATGCACGGAGAAAAGCGCCGGATCAGGTGCCTGGTGCTCACTCCGACCCGTGAACTGGCCGTCCAGATCGCAGAAAGTTTTGAGGCATACGGTCGTCACACCGGCCTGACCAACACCGTCCTGTTCGGAGGCGTCAACCAGAACCCGCAGACGGCAAGACTTGTGCGCGGCGTAGACATCGTCGTGGCGACCCCCGGCCGACTGCTCGACCTCATGGGGCAAGGCTTTCTTAACCTGCGCGATGTAGAGTATTTCGTGCTCGACGAAGCCGACAGGATGCTCGACATGGGGTTCATGCACGACGTCAAACGAATCCTTGCCGCCCTTCCGAAAAAGAAGCAGTCACTGTTTTTCTCGGCAACCATGCCGCCGGAAATCGTCAAGCTTGCCGCAGCCATCCTGCACAACCCAAGCAAGGTGTCGGTCACTCCAGTATCCTCCACCGTCGAAATCATCAACCAGCACATCCTGTTCGTCGACAAGGAGAACAAGAATAGCCTGCTGGCCCACCTGCTTCAGAACAAAGAGATAAAAAACGCCCTGGTATTCACCCGCACTAAACACGGCGCGGACAAAGTCGCGAAATTCCTTATAAGCCACTCGGTCAAAGCTGAAGCCATTCACGGAAACAAATCCCAGAACGCCCGCCAGCGAGCCCTGAACAACTTCAAGGCTCAGGAAACCCGGGTACTCGTCGCCACAGACATCGCAGCCAGGGGTATCGACGTCGACGAACTCGAATATGTCATCAACGTCGACATGCCCAACATCCCGGAGACCTATGTACACCGCATCGGGCGTACCGGACGGGCCGGGGCGAAAGGCACCGCCTACTCTTTCTGCAACGCAGAAGAAAAAGAGTTCCTCCGCGACATTGAAAAGCTCATCGCAAAATCGATTCCCGTCATTGACGGACACCCCTTCCCGATGATGAACCATAATCCGGAAAAATCTGCGACATCATCTTCTTCAAAAGGCAACGGCGGACATCCCGGCCCGAGGCAACAGGGCAATACCGGGGCCAAACGCTGGAACCGCAAGCCCGGCAAATCAAGGTAATCCACAACCCACGGGGTATACAGCCTCCCCTTCGTGCGTACCGCTTTTCCGTTCCGCAGATCCGATCTATAGGGTCTGCGGATATTGACTCCTCCCCTTTTATTCCGTTGAGACAACATACCCGCACCGATCTGCGCGATACTTTCGAAACGAAAGAAGGTTCGGCACATAAACAATAAAGCCGGGAGAAATCGGTTATACCCGACCATCTCCCGGCTTTATTGTTTATCGTATCGTCACGGAACACGCAGTCATATCCCGGACCAACAGCGCTTATGCGTCAACCCTTACCCGACATGCTTACCAGCCATAACGAGGGTCGGCGGCGCACCAAGGTGCCTTCCTGCGAGCAGGACGTTCCAGTAAAGCGCCTCGAAACCGAGTTTTCCATACCAGTTCATCTTGGTCTCTTTCAGCAGGCTGAATGGCCCAAGCTTAGGCATCGGGAACTGGCCCGGCAGCGGCTCGATCTTATAGTTGAAATCGATGAGCGAAGAGGTGCCCTTCGAGTAAACGATGAAGCAGGTCGAGTGACCGTCGTAAATCTCTTCCGGCTTGACACCATGAATCTCGGCCATGATGTTGAACACAACGACGTCAGCTTCGTAATGGGCCACAGAACCAGCCTTGGAGGTAGGAACGTTGGTGGCGTCGCCGATCACGTAAACACCTTCGTGCTTCAGTGCCTTGAGCGTGTTGTGATGCGTCGGCACATAACCGATGCCATCGTCCATTCCTGATTTGCTGATGACGGTTTCGCCGATAGTGCTCGGAACGATGACCAGCGTATCATACTTGACCTTGTCGCCTTGAACCGACTCGATGTACTTCTCTTTGCCGTTGACCATATTGAGCTCGAAGCTCGTCGTGATCTTGATGTTCTTTTCCTTTGCAGACTCGGTGAAAACCGCAGCAGCCTTAGGCTTGGTGAACGCCATCGGTAACGGAGTCACCAGTTCGATCTCAGACTTGTGCCTGATGCCTCTGCTCTTGAGGTACCAGTCAGCCAGAAACACAAACTCGATAGGAGCAACCGGGCACTTGAACGGCAACTCTGCGATATCCATAACCAGCCTGCCGCCATCGAACTCTTTCAGACGCAGCTTGAGCTCTTCCGCCGCCTTAAGGAAGTAGAACGAGAAGGCATTCTTGCCCCATGCATCCATCAGGCCGTCATTCTCTTCAGGCGCAATCCGGCATCCGGTGCTGATGACAAGGAAGTCATAGCTGAACGTATGGTTTTTGGTCTTGACCTCTTTCTTTTCCGGATCGATATTGGTGATTTCATCCAGGACGAAATTGATACCGGGAATGATGAACTTCTTCCTCGATTTCACGAGAGTGCTCGACTTCTGCAGCCCAAACGGTACAAAAAGCAGGCCTGGCTGATAGATATGCTGGTCGTCACGATCGATAACCGTGATTTCCCAATCAGGAGGAAGATGACGCCTCAGGTTGTTCGAGACAATCGTCCCGCCTGTACCAGCCCCCAATACGACTATTTTTTTTGACATATTCCAGCCTCCAGTGCTGTACTGTTATGGGTTGTAAATCTTTAACGGATCAAAATCGTAAAACTGCAGGCTACGGGTCTCTCTCGGACGCACCCTGCCCGACGACAAAGGCAGGAATCCCGAAGGCCGAACACACCCACCTCACACACCGGGTTGTGCTTCGAACGGGAAATTCAATGTTATCTCAGGAAGTCGAACAACAGGCACTATATAACCATATTGTTGTTCAATTACATAAATATATTAAACGCAACACACAAACACAAGTGCTGAAATAGATCAGTAACAGGACAATGCTCCATGCAACATCCTGGAACTCAGAGGTGAGATCATGCGATACTGAAAGGGGGAAATGCACTTATGGACAAACGCTGAACGCACAGCCGAGACTTGCCTCATTGCAAGGCAAACCGTGGTTGAAAGGAGTTATGGGGTCTGATGAAATTCCTCAGCGGGTCAATGCCCCGCCATCCGTGCCGATTCACGCTTACAATTGCCGAATGGGACTGCATCAGTAATGCATTTGAATTTCCTGTGTGCGTACTCGGTGTAATGGTTTACACCCGTCAACGGCCGGTTGGCCGATGTGAACTGCGATACTGCGTCAAGGATCGCATGCTTGTTGAAGGGAATGTGAATCGCCCTGGCCGCACCGCTTTTGATCCTCTGACTCAGGGCGTTCGGCCAGTAGGCCTCCAGCTCCAAAGGCTCGGCGATCGCCTTGAAATCCACATAGGTTATGATAAGAGGCAATCCGAATGAATCGACAGCCTCCTCAATCTCGTAGGAAAGAATGCTCCCGCTTTTTCGGGTCTCACTGCTCAGGACAACCACGACGTTGTGGCAGGTTGCAAGACGCTCCTTGATCCTCGTCGTCAGCGAAGCGCGCAAGCTCGATTTCCTGACCGCGTAAACCTTGTCATGACGCTCTTCATAGACCATATGGAGAGCCGGTCGTTCAGCCGCCCAACGCAGGATGGGCAGACAGAACCTGAAATCGGACTGATCCGCATCTTTCTGGCAGAGTTCATCGAATGCGACATACGTACCTTTTCCGGAATCCATGGTTCAATCCAGGTTACTTTTCTGATAAAATGACAAGAGTGTTGCTGCGCCGCTAATTGACCTGTGGGAAAGGGTCTGGCCTGCTTCGCGGCAGATTCAAGATATATAATTATGCAGCAACTCAAACAATCCGCAAGCACAACAAGTAAAAATAATTACGTTTTTTCTCAAGAGGCAGTTCCATCAACCGGAAGCTTATTGCCAAGTTGCCAATACTTGCGCTCATACCTCGCCATCTCTCACGCCCGACCTCTTTTAGGGGATAGACTGGCAAAAATATTCAGATCTTCTGGACGGTGGTGAAACACCACAAAATCCAAGAAGAGTAAGAAATCTATGCGATGAGAATTGTACAGGAAAAGCTGCAGAGAGGACGGAAATAAAAATGCGATGTGGGGAAGACAGAAGCATTTTGAGTATTCTGGGGAAAGTGTACCACCCATTCCGGAGTAAAGTGTACCAGTGATTCTGCTCGAAAGTGTACCACCTTGGCACGGGCGGATTTGCTGTGAGAAAGTTACATGTTTTTTCCCTCTTTTTGACGTCGTAGCGACGGGCCTTTCAACTCCAGTCGGTGAGCGTTGCTCAAAAGGCGATCGAGGATGCTGTCGGCTACCGTCGGTTCTCCGATAACATCATGCCATTTGTTCACGGGCAGTTGTGCCGTGATAATAACCGCCTGTCTTCCGTAGCGATCCTCGAGGATCTGGAGCAAAGCTAACCGGGTGATGGCATCAAGCTCCTGCAAGCCGAAGTCGTCGATGATGAGCAATCGGGTCTTTTCAAGCTTGTTGAGCCACTTCATGTAGGTACCATCAAGCTTTACCTGGGCCAGTTCTTCCATCAAGCGGTTCATGCCGAGATAGAGCGTACTGTAGCCGAGCGAGCAGGCCTGACGGCCCAAAGCTGAGGCGAGGTAGCTTTTTCCGCATCCTGTGGCACCGGTGATCAGGACGTTTTCGCCCCGGTCGATAAAGCGGCAGTCGGCAAGGGTGAGCAGTTGCTGACGATTCAGGTTTCGATCTGCGCTGCAGTGAACCTGCTCAAGCACCGCAGGGTATCTGATTCTGCTGCGTTGCAGATTTCTCCGCGTGGTTTGTTCCTTGCGGTAACTGAGTTCCTCATCTACCATTTTGCCGATCAGCAGATCGGGCGTCGGTTGATCATGGATCGGCAGAGTGAGCAAGGTTTCGTAGGCGTTGGCCCTGCCGTTGAGCTTCATGCTGCGAAGCTGGTCGAGAGTAAGCTGGGTGTTCATTTTCAGTACGCTCCTGGTTAGTTGTAGGCGAGTCTGCCGCGGATGTTTTCATGGAAGGGCAGCATGGGTGCATGCTCCTGTTTCGGGACCATGATTTTGTCGCGGTTGTTTTCCAGGATCGTCTTGACGATACGATAACTGACTTTCGGGCCCTGGAGCGCCAGGCCGCAGGCGTCTTCCAGACGCTTGCCTCCAAACCCTTTTATCAGGCGCAACAAGCCGATACAACCGTCGTAGGCCTGCTCGGGAAACGATTTGGCATTAAGAAGACGGTAGAGCACCTCCTCGGTATTTGGGCCGATCTTGCGACCGTGTTCAATGAGGTCGTCCGGAGTCCAGCCTTGCTGGAGCAGGTAGGAACGGTGCGATTCCGGCATATGGGCTTCGATGGTCGTGTAGCCGTTGCGAACCGGGTTACGGCGGTGCACGGAAATGCGCTGGTATTCGTGGAACACCTCGACGACATCGTCGTCATAGATCAGTTTGACCTCCTTGCCGATATACTCGTGCGGCACGCTGTACTGGTGCCAGTCCTCTCCAAGGATGACATGGTAGTTCTTTTTGACCTTGGCCATGGTCTGGTGCTTGTAAACAAACGCATCTTGCGGCAACGGCATCAGCAGCATCTACTCCGCTTCACTGAACCGCTCGAAGCGGCTCTTTCCATAGGAGGCCATCACACGGTTGTTGACCTTCTCCAGCAGTTTATTGAAGCTGCACTTCAGGGACTTGAGCGAGGTATGGTGCTCATTGCGCATGCGTGCATAGATCTGCTGGTAGGCGATATGGACGCTTTTTTCGACCGACGACTTGTCCTTCGGCTTGGCCAGACGTGTGGCCTGCAGGTTGGTGCGGTAATGCAGCGCCCACTGTTCCATGAGCTTGGTGAACACCGGTTCGTAGCGAGACGGTTTGGTCACCACCTGGGCCATGTTGTCGCTCAGGATGTTTTTCGGCACGCCACCGAGATAACGCATGGCGTTGTTGAGGCCGGGGATGAGGTGCTCCTGACGGCTTGAGGTCAGAGGTTCGCCATAGAACAGCGAACTGTACGGCAGCGTGCAGAGTAGCACCAGGCAGTCGATCCACTCCTTTTGGACCTGGTCGTAATACTGGAGCGTATCGCCGGCGAAGTCGATTTGGAGCTTGTTGCCGGGAAGATGGATTTGCGGCATGCTTGGATCATGCTGCAGGACATACCGGTCCAGATGCACGCAGAACTGGGCATATCGATAGCCGTTCGGTTGCTCCAGCAGGTACTCTTCCCAGAGGATGAGCTTGGTGACATGGCGCCGCTTCAGCTCCCGTGCGTAATACTCCAACCGATCAGCAAGATGCTTGTGGCGTTCATCGGGTTGCTGTGTGCTCCTCGGCGGATGAAGAAGATTGGAGAGCTCATGATCCGGCAGGGCCAGCAACTCATCATAAGCTTTGCCGCTGTTACTACACCGATCCTGGTAGCTTTTGATGGTGGTGCGGTGGATACCGGTGAGCCGGTGGATTTCCCTGATTGATTGTGCTTCCTGGAGGAGCACGATGCATCGTCGAATTTGTAACATAGTCAGTGCCTTGTTTGCCATGTACCCTCCTGTTTTTACTCAGAAGGTACGGTTGCTGATGTTACAAATCCGCCCGGCCGGGGTGGTACACTTTACTCCAGAATGCCTGGTACACTTTGGTCCGGAACAGCTGGTACACTATAGTCCAGAATAAGTGGCACAGTTTACTCCAGAACGAGTGGTACAGTATGGTCCAGAATATTCAGACAGGAGCATTTGCCCCGGCCAGGTCGGCATTACTCGTTAACCCAGCCAAACCGCAAGAGGATTAAACGAACATCGCATAACTCTGGCAACACAAGTTTCAATCCACGCTATCGCGCCGCACAGTAACATTATTTCCGGGATCAATCCAGAACACAGATACCCTACCCAAATGGGAAAGTCCTAATAAAGCACCAAAGTTGTTTCGGCTGTCGGGGAAACACCCCCACGCTCGTGGGGAAGACGTATACCCATCATGTACCCACAAAGTTAAGCCGGAAACACCCCCACGCTCGTGGGGAAGACCGTTGCTGTTGTTTTGTTACCCTCACCCACTGAGAAACACCCCCACGCTCGTGGGGAAGACTGTCGAGCTGCCGTGGCCTGAGGGCTGGCGTCGGAAACACCCCCACGCTCGTGGGGAAGACATTTCGCAATGAGCTGATCGAGTTCCAGCTCCAGAAACACCCCCACGCTCGTGGGGAAGACTACAGGAGGATCCGCTGAGGCGGGAATGTGGCGGAAACACCCCCACGCTCGTGGGGAAGACCGGTCGAGAAGAAGATTCGCGGTCTTGCTTGGGGAAACACCCCCACGCTCGTGGGGAAGACAGCATCATGGCCGAGCACAAACTTAATCATGCGGAAACACCCCCACGCTCGTGGGGAAGACTTGCCCATTTTAACCAGGACAAACCATGATTGAGAAACACCCCCACGCTCGTGGGGAAGACCCCGCTTTCCCTTTCGATCGCCCAGGCAACACAGAAACACCCCCACGCTCGTGGGGAAGACGTCTTCTGGAAGACTTTTCGACTCGGTTCTGAAGAAACACCCCCACGCTCGTGGGGAAGACCGGGGATGGTGACGCATGAAAGACACCATCACAGAAACACCCCCACGCTCGTGGGGAAGACGTGATGCTCGTGAGAGTGCGGAAAGCTCCCTCGGAAACACCCCCACGCTCGTGGGGAAGACGACGTTTGATCGAGCCTCACAGGACATCCTTGAGAAACACCCCCACGCTCGTGGGGAAGACTTATGACTCCGTCGGTATACGGCGGTACGTCTAGAAACACCCCCACGCTCGTGGGGAAGACCCCTTGCCCCTCGCAATTTCACCAGCTCATCGGGAAACACCCCCACGCTCGTGGGGAAGACTTCGACCTTCAATGGCAATCGATCCGGATACAGGAAACACCCCCACGCTCGTGGGGAAGACGCAGGCACAGCAGCTCGCAAATCGAACGACGTAGAAACACCCCCACGCTCGTGGGGAAGACCGCTATCTTCAGTCAAATCTGCTCTTGTCGATAGAAACACCCCCACGCTCGTGGGGAAGACCTTCCCGGTTCGACAAAAGACATGATCGAGATGGAAACACCCCCACGCTCGTGGGGAAGACCTGCCCTTCGGCGTAACTCGTGCCTGACACCCAGAAACACCCCCACGCTCGTGGGGAAGACGCAATCCGCTCGTCTGCCTTCGCGGCCAGCTTGGAAACACCCACACGCTCGTGGGGAAGACGTTACCGTGCTCCTTACGATTGCTTCGCCGTCAGAAACACCCCCACGCTCGTGGGGAAGACAGACGATCGTCCTGCCGATAAAGTCCCAGTCTGGAAACACCCCCACGCTCGTGGGGAAGACCGAGTATGACGCAATGGTTTTTGTGCAAGGCAAGAAACACCCCCACGCTCGTGGGGAAGACCAAATCACAGACCCGCGCCGGTGCCCTGATATAGAAACACCCCCACGCTCGTGGGGAAGACTCCACTCCGTGAAGTGGACCCGCCTAAGTGGACAAAAAACAGGCGAATTTAAGCTAATAACTCACGGCTTATGCAGCTGAATGGCGCTGCCCCAATTCAATGAATTTATCGACGATCCTGGCTCCACCACCTGTTGCCGATACATAGACATCC
>JAAXWO010000017.1 GCA_013334965.1 Chlorobiaceae bacterium
CCTACATCCCGACACGTCGGGATAACAGCCGAATGCTCTCTCTCTTGGCTCCGCGAGTAGGATTCGAACCTGCATCCCGACACGTCGGGATAACAGCCGAATGCTCTCTCTCTTGGCTCCGCGAGTAGGATTCGAACCTACAACCCGACACGTCGGGATAACAGCCGAATGCTCTCTCTCTTGGCTCCGCGAGTAGGATTCGAACCTACAACCCTTCGGTTAACAGCCGAATGCTCTACCATTGAGCTATCGCGGAATAAAACGCGTTCATTACTGAAACGGTTACAAATATACGACCGTCGCGGAAAATTCCAAATGCGAAAACAGTTTTTTTGTTCATTTTTCATCAAGATCAAGCCTGAGCATTTTTCATTTTCGATTTTTATTTTTGTACATTGTTGGTCTTTTATGGAAAAACGGTGGTTATGTCTAAGGAAAGAGCACTAATTGAGATTCGCCTTGCCGGCCTGTCGGAAGGAAAACATGAATTCGATTTCACTTGCAATGCCGGTGATTTCGACGATGCTGCCCTTGTTGACGCCGGGTTCTCAAAGGCAATCTCGGTCAAGGTCATCGTCGACAGGACTGACAGTGAAATGACTGTCACCCTGACAACGGCTGCGACGGCCGAACTGACTTGCGATCTTTGCCTGGCGCCGATCACCCTGGACCTGAATGGGTCGTACCGTATATATTATAGTTACGAGCAGACCGGGGGACAGGATGAGGACCGCGATGAAGAGTATCGCGTGATCGACAGCAATACGCTCTCGATCGATCTTACCGAAGATGCCCGCGAAACGCTGTTGCTCTCTGTTCCGATGAAAGTCACGTGCACCGACAATCCGGAGTGCCACGTGTACCATCAGGAAGACGAGGCAGAGACAGATGAAGACATGACGCCACCTGCCGGTTCTTTGCAGGATTCGCTCGAAAAGCTGAAAAACAAGTATCGTTAACCGTTGATTCTAAACTGAATAGATTATGGCCAATCCAAAAGCCAAAATGTCCAAGTCCAGAAGGGACAAGAGGCGCGCACAGTTCAATGCCCGCACAAAAGCTGCTGTTACGGTCCTTTGCCCTAACTGCGGCGAGCCTACGCTTCCGCATCGCGCCTGCCGTCACTGCGGCCACTACCGCGGTCGTCAGGTAACCGGAAAAGTCGGCATCGCCTGAAGAGCTCCAAATAAGTAAGAACCAACAAGACTGCACCGCCATGTTGACCATTGTCGTAGATGCTATGGGTGGCGACAATGCACCAGCGTGCGTTGTCGAGGGTACGATTGAGGCGCTGAGGGAAAGCGGCAACCGTTTCGAAATCCTGCTGATAGGTCAGGAGGATAAGGTCACCCCTCTTCTTCAGCAGCAGGATATCAGCGACCTCAACCTCCGATTCATGCATGCTCCGGAGGTCGTCACCATGGAAGATATCCCTGCCATAGCTGTAAAGACGAAGCAGGAGTCATCCCTCGTCAAAGGGCTGAAGCTCTGCAAGGCGAAGGAGGCTGATGCATACGTCAGCGCAGGCAATACCGGCGCTCAGATGGCGGCATCGCTCTTCGTTCTCGGCCGCCTTCCCGGCGTGCTGCGACCTACCATTTACGCATATTTCCCAAGAATCGGCGAGGGGCTGACCAACATAGTGGATGTGGGGGCAAACGTTGACTGCAAACCTGAAAACCTGGTGCAGTTCGCGGAGATGCTCACTATATATCAGCGTTACGCCGCCCAGATCGAAACCCCGACAGTGGGATTGCTGAACATCGGCGAAGAGGAGGGCAAGGGCCCTGAATTCCTCAAGCAGACCTACAGGATGCTGCAGGAAGCCGCCCGTGAGCAGAAAATCAATTTCATCGGCAACATCGAAGGCCACGATATCCTTTCAGGAAAAGCGACCATCGTCGTTTGCGACGGCCTTGTTGGCAATACCATCCTCAAGTTCGGGGAGAGCATCCCCCACTTCCTTGGCTCGCTGTTCAAGCCATCTCTTGAAAAACTTGTCCTTTCGGGACAGCTTGACAAAAACGCTGCCGCCCTTGCAGGCAAGGCATTCAAGGAGATCTTCGAGCCGTTCGATGTCGAAAAGTTCGGCGGCGTTCCGTTCCTCGGCGTCGACGGCATCTCGATTGTCGGCCATGGCCGTTCCTCATCACGAGCCATCAAGAACATGATCTATATGGCAGAGCACATGATTGAGAAGCGCGTCAACGAGCATATCGCTGAAGTATTGTCCTGACAAAAGGTTATGTTCCGGGCAGTCAATCGCCCGGAATGCCGAATCCAGCCTGGTGCTCCTGGCTCAAACGCCAGATCCGTCCGAATCTGCTTTTCCCGTTCGACTTTTACCAATGGAAACCATATCATGAAAGCTGCCATAACGACGACCGCCAAGTACCTGCCTGAAGAGGTGATGTCCAATCTCGACCTGGAACGCATTCTCGACACCAATGATGAGTGGATAAGAACCCGTACGGGAATCAGGGAACGCAGGATCCTCAGGGATCCGGAAAAGGCGACGTCATACATGTGTACCGAAGTCGCCACGAAACTGCTCGAAAAAAGGGGCATTTCCGCTGACGAGATCGACCTGATCATCGTCGCCACCATGTCACCAGACATGATCTTCCCCTCCACGGCATGCCTCGTGCAGGGAAACATCAAGGCAAACAATGCCTGGGGATTCGATCTTTCTGCCGCCTGCTCAGGCTTCCTCTACGGACTGTATACCGGAGCCCAGTTCATCGAATCGGGCAATTGCAAGAAGGTCATGGTCATCGGGGCGGACAAAATGTCCTCAATCCTCGACTATACCGACCGTTCCACTGCGATTCTCTTCGGCGACGGAGCTGCGGGAGTCATTCTCGAACCCGCCACGGAAGAGGGATACGGTGTTCTCGACGCCAGGCTCTATTCTGACGGCGCCAACGGCCAGAACCACCTCCTGATGCCAGCCGGCGGCAGCAGGCATCCGGCGTCTCACGAAACGGTCGACAACCACATGCACTTCATCAAGCAGGACGGCAAGCAGGTATTCAAGGCTGCGGTCATGGCGATGGCCGACGTTTCCGAGGAGATCATGCAGCGTAACAACCTTACTGCAGACAACATCGATTACCTCGTCCCCCACCAGGCAAACCAGCGCATCATCCATGCGACGGCCGAACGGATGGGCATCACCGAGGAGAAGGTGATGATGAACATCGAGTACTACGGCAACACGACGGCGGCGACCGTGCCGATATGCCTTGCCGAGCTCGACGAGCAGAACAAGCTCCATAAAGGCTCGAACATCGTGCTGGCCAGCTTCGGGGCAGGCTACACCTGGGGCGCCATCTACATTAAATGGCAGTAACAGCACATCATATTACCCATTGCAACCACAGGATATGAAAGCATTCGTTTTTCCCGGACAGGGCTCACAGTATTGCGGCATGGGCCGCGACATCTACGATCAGTTCCCTGAAGCCAAGGCGCTGATGGACAGGGCCAATGAGATCCTTGGTTATTCCATCACCGACATCATGTTCACCGGCAGCGAGGATGATCTGAAACAGACCCGCTACACCCAGCTCGCCATCTTCCTGCACAGCTATGCTGCAGCCATGCTGCTCGGACGCGAAGGCGTTTCGATGGCGGCCGGCCACAGCCTCGGCGAATACACCGCACTCTGCTTTGCCGGAGCGATCAGCTTCGAAGACGCCGTAAGGCTCGTGGCAAAACGCGGAGAACTGATGCAGAATGCCGGCCAGGTCAATCCCGGTACCATGGCAGCCATCATCGGAATGGACGATTCTGCCATAGACGGACTGCTGGAGGAGGCCGGAGCATGCGGTATCGTGCAGGCTGCCAATTTCAACTCGCCGGGCCAGATCGTACTTTCGGGCGATATCGCCGCCGTACGCAAAGCCGTTGAACTTGCTCCGTCGAAAGGAGCCCGGATGGCAAAAGAACTCGTTGTTTCCGGTGCGTTCCACTCTCCGCTGATGAAGCCAGCCGAAAAAGAGCTTGCCGAAACGCTCAACACCATGACGATCAGGGACGCTGAAATCCCCGTCTGCATGAACGTCGTCGCCAAACCGGTAACCTCGGCTTCCGAAATCCGCGCCAACCTCATCAGCCAGCTGACAAGCTCCGTACTCTGGAGCCAATCGGTGCAGGCAATGGTTGACAGCGGCATCACCGAGTTCGTCGAAGTCGGGCCCCAAAAGGTTCTTCAGGGGCTCATCAAGAGGATCAGCAAGGCCGCCCAGACCGCCGGGGTGGATACCGCCGAACAGGTCGCAGCCATGCTCAATCCTGCGTAACCATAGCCAACAGAAAGAAAATCACATTACACATGTTCAAAGGAAAAACCGCAATCGTAACCGGTTCGGCAAGAGGAATCGGTCAGTCGATAGCACTGGACCTCGCGTCCAAAGGCGCTGACCTTGTCATCTGCGACGTAAAGGCTGAATGGTTGACCGAAACCGAAGCCGCCCTGAAGCAGCTTGGCGCCAAGGTCACCTGCAAAGAGCTCGACGTCACCAGTTCCGAAGCATGCCAGAAGGTTTTCAACGAGATTGCCGAGGAGAACGGCAGGATCGACATCCTCGTCAACAACGCAGGCATCACCCGCGACGGCCTGCTGATGAAAATGAGCGACGAAGACTGGGATGCAGTGCTGACGGTCAACCTCAAGGGTACCTTCAACTGCACCAAGGCGGTGAGTCGCACCATGATGAAGCAGCGTTCCGGTTCGATCATCAACATCGCATCGGTCGTAGGCCTCATGGGCAACGCCGGGCAGGCGAACTATGCCGCATCGAAAGGCGGCGTGATCGCGTTCACCAAGTCTGTCGCAAAGGAGCTTGCTTCACGCAATATCAGGGCCAATGCCGTCGCACCGGGCTTCATCTCATCGAAAATGACCGATGCCCTTTCCGACGACGTCAGGCAGAAAATGCTCGACGCCATTCCACTGAACAGTTTCGGCACGCCTCAGGACGTCGCCAATGCGGTGGCATTCCTTGCCGGCGACCAGTCGTCGTACATCACCGGCCAGGTATTGAGCGTCAATGGCGGCATGGTCATGTAATTTATTCTTTATGACCCCCGGCTTGAAAACCGGGGCAACTGAAGAAAATGAAGGAACTGAATGTCAGCAGGATTAAACCCCTGCTGATGAACACCGCCACTCGAACCACTCTCAACACTCGATGACGGAATCAGGTAACGGTGGGAATGGGCGAATTTGCCCCGCTGTTTTTTCTTTGTATATTCGCAAACGCACATTTTAATTTTTTGTATTCCATTAACAAACCCGGAGAACAGTGCCATGAGTGCAGATGAAATCAGAGATAAGGTATACGATATCATCGTCAGCAAGATGGGTGTCAACAAGGATCAGATCAAACCTGAATCGAAGTTTGCCGATGACCTCGGTGCAGATTCACTCGACACTGTCGAACTGATCATGGAACTCGAGAACGAGTTCGGCGTCCAGATCCCTGACGAAGATGCCGAAAAGATCGGCACCGTTCAGCAGGCGATCGACTATATCGTCAAGAAGTAATTACGAGACAACGGGCAGGGCTCAGCCCTGCCTGAAACAACCCTAAATTATTGCAGATGGGTCTGGAACTCAAAAAAGTCGTCGTCACCGGTATCGGTGTCTTATCGCCAATCGGTCTTTCGGCAGGGGATTTCTGGAAATCCCTCATGAACGGCAAAAGCGGCGCTGCGCCGATCACCTATTTCGACACGACGGACTTTGTCACCACTTTTGCATGCGAGCTCAAGAATTTCAAGGCCGATGACTACATCGACAGGAAATCCGCGGATCGCATGGACCCTTACTGCCAGTATGGCGTCATCACTGCAGAGCAGGCCCTGAAAGATTCCGGGCTTGACATGACTGCGATTGACCCGACCAGAATCGGAGTCGTTCACGGCTCCGGTATCGGGGGCATGACAATCTACGATCAGCAGTTCAGGACATATATGGAGAGGGGCCCCCGCAGGATCAGCCCGTTCTTCATCCCGATGCTGATTCCCGACATCGCCGCCGGACAGATTTCAATCAGAAACGGCCTTATGGGCCCGAATTACGCAACTGCTTCGGCTTGCGCAACATCGCTTCACTCTGTCATGGATGCGTTCATGATCCTTCAGATGGGCATGGCGGACTATATGGTGTGCGGAGGCTCGGAAGCGCCGATCACGCAGATGAGCGTGGCCGGATTCAATGCGGCACGTGCACTCTCGACGGCAAACGACCGCCCTGAAAAGGCATCGCGTCCTTACGACGTAGGCCGGGATGGGTTCGTCATGGGTGAAGGCGCAGGTTCGCTGGTGCTCGAAACCTACGAATCAGCAATCAAACGCGGCGCAAAAATTTATGCGGAACTTGTCGGCGTGGCAGCATCTGCCGATGCCCACCACCTGACGGCACCGCATCCGGAGGGTCTCGGCGCAGTCAGCGCCATGAACAATGCCATGAAGATGGCAGGAATCACCCCGGATAAAATCGATTATATCAACACCCACGGGACATCAACTCCGCTGGGCGATATCGCTGAAGTCAAGGCGATCAAAAAGGTTTTCGGCGACCATGCATACAAGCTGAACATCAGCTCGACCAAATCGATGACAGGCCACCTTCTCGGCGCTGCCGGTGTGGTTGAGTCGATCGCGTGCATTCTTGCGTTGCAGAACCAGACGGTTCCTCCGACGATCAACTGCGACAATCAGGATCCGGAGATTGACCTCGATGTCACGCCGAACAAACCGAAACAGCGAGAGATCGAATACGCGCTGAACAACGGATTCGGGTTCGGCGGCCACAACGGATGCCTCATCTTCAGGAAAGGTTCCGCCGCCTGACAGGCAAAGCCGCACCGATGGCACACCTGTGGCAAAAGCTGACGTCACTCCCATTTCTTCGTACTGAAGCTACGGATAGCGATCTCGGCGGCCACAACAGTTCCGGAAGTGCAGACCTGCTTCTTGACCCGCGTACGGCAGAACACCTCGAACACCTGACCGGTCGACCATGCAACCGTCGAATGATTTACAGGACGGCGCTGACCCACCGTTCAGTGCTTCACGACCATACCACTGACGACGCCAAACCGGATTCGAACCAGCGACTCGAATTTCTCGGTGACGCCGTGCTCGACCTCCTGATATCTGAATATCTCTTCAAGCAGTTCCCCTCATCCGACGAAGGCCACCTTTCGAGCAACCGCTCCAAGATCGTGAACCGCAAATCACTTGCCGGATTCGCCCTGGAGCTTAAGCTGGGAGAGCACCTCATCGTCGGCGAATCAGCAGACAAGCATAAGATCCGGACGAGCGAATCAGCACTTGCCGACGCCTTTGAATCGCTGGTTGGCGCAATCTACCTTGACCAGGGCCTTGCCGGAGCGGAACGATTCATCATGAGTCATGTGATTTCGAAAGTCGACCTGAAAAAGATCGTCGATGAGGAGTACAACTACAAGAGCCGCCTGATCGAATTCACCCAGTCCCGTCAGCTGCCGCCACCGCTCTACACCGTGACCTCTGAAGAGGGTGCCGAACACGAAAAGACCTTTACGATCGAGGTCTCCTGTTCAGGCATCGTCCTGGGCCGGGGAGTCGCGCCGAGGAAGAAGGATGCCGAGCAGATCGCAGCCCGGGAGGCAATGGCAATCCTTGAAACCACGAATCCATTCAACACGGATCCCGCTCCGTAAGTCGAAAAGATTTGCGCTTTTTTCCCGTGTGGTTTGAGCATTTCTCAGCTTCGCTCTATATTGATTTCTCATTTGCCGTAACATGTACCCTTCCGAATGGATCAATGAAAGAAAAACTGATTTTCGACCTCTCCCACAGCGGGCGTAAAGGCTACCGGTTTTCGCCGCTTGACATCCCTGAACGTCCGGCAGAATCGCTCCTTCCTGCAAGGTTTCTGAGAAAAGAGGCTGCCGAGCTGCCTGAAATTCCGGAAAGCGAAGTGGTGCGGCATTTCGTGAGGCTGTCGAACCTCAACTACCACGTCGACAAGAACATGTACCCCCTCGGGAGCTGTACCATGAAGTACAACCCCAAGATCAACGATTATACCTGCGAACTGCCAGGGTTCGCCGCGCTGCACCCCATGCAGCCGGAATCCACCGTCCAGGGCGCATTGAAGCTGATGTACGAACTTGAGGAGATGCTCAGGGAGATCGCAGGCATGGCAGCCGTATCCCTGCAGCCAGCGGCAGGCGCGCACGGCGAGTTGACCGGCATCCTGATGATCAAGAAGTACCACGAAAAACTCGGGAAACCCCGCCACAAACTGCTCGTTGTCGATTCGGCCCACGGCACCAACCCTGCCTCGGCAGCCCTCGGCGGTTACCATACCGTTTCGGTGGCGATCGACGCCGCCGGATGCACCGATCTCGAAGACCTCCGCGCCAAGCTTGACGACGATGTGGCCGCCCTGATGCTGACCAACCCGAACACCGTCGGACTCTTCGAAAAGCAGATCCCGCAGATCGCGAAAATGGTTCACGACAACGGCAGCCTGCTCTACATGGACGGCGCAAACATGAACGCGCTGCTCGGCATCACCAGACCGGGTGACATGGGCTTCGACGTCATGCACTACAACCTTCACAAGACATTCTCGACGCCTCACGGCGGCGGCGGTCCGGGAAGCGGCCCCGTCGGCGTCAGCCAGCGGCTCGTGGAGTTCCTGCCTGTTCCGACGGTCGAAAAATATGAGCACGAGGGCCGGACATGCTACCGCCTGAACGCGGAAAAGCCGGACAGCATCGGACGCATGATGAATTTCTATGGAAACTTCTCGGTACTGGTCAGGGCCTACACCTATATCCGCATGCTTGGCGCAGATGGCCTCCGCAGGGTCTCCGAAAACGCCATCATCAACGCCAATTATCTGCTCGGGCGACTACTGGGCCACTACTCGCTGCCATACCCGAAACCGGTCATGCACGAGTTCTGTCTCTCCGGCGACCGCCAGAAAAAAGAGCATGGCGTCAAGACCCTCGACATAGCCAAAAGGCTGCTCGATTACGGGTTCCATGCGCCGACGATCTACTTCCCGCTCATCGTAAGCGAAGCGCTGATGATCGAACCGACCGAAACCGAGGCCAAAGAGACGCTCGACGTGTTCGCGGACGCCATGATCGCCATCGCAGAGGAGGCCGCATCAAATCAGGACATGGTTACCTCAGCACCCCAGACGACTCCGGTGAAGAGACTTGACGAAGCCCAGGCATCGCGCCAGCTCAACATCTGCTGCCCCATCTGATATCCGTCACCTTTTTGAACCCCTGCGGCTGAGCGCTGCAGGGGCTCTTCCGGCACCGCATCCCGCGTCATCAAGGCCCGATATCGACTGGACGGGACGCACCGGCATATCTCGTTGTGTTCACACTTTGCACCGCACCTCCTCTAACCTGGGCAAGAAACAGGACCGTGACGTTGATGCGCTGACGCCGCCCTGAGGAACAAATAGAGGGCTATGCCCATTAATGTTTATGTCTCAGAAATATGTTTCATAGATTACGTTCTTTTCCTCTGACCAATCTGAATAGACTGTTCTTGTGAAGTAATGCCCATGATTGTCCGAAACATACTATCTCCAGTATCGCTCCTCATACTCTTCCTGCTCTCCCCAGTATTGCAGCAGGCATCTGCGCGCGATCGCATTCCGCTGAAAAAAGCTCCCGCCACCAGCATATTCGAAAAAAAAGATTCCTGGGTCGATGAAACCCTCGGTAGGCTGAGCGTGTCGGAAAAGGTCGGCCAGATGATCGTCGCCAGCATCGACGCACAGTATAAAAGCAACACCGACAAGGAGTATGTGCTCATGTCGCGCCTTGCAACTGAAGGCAAGATCGGCGGCATCATGTTCCTGAAGGGGGATGTGGTCAGTGCAGGAATGCTTGCCAACCACTTCCAGTCGGTTTCAACGGTTCCCCTTCTGGTCAGTGCCGATATGGAACGAGGCCTGGCCATGAGGCTTGACGGAGCGACGACATTTTCGCCGGCAATGGCCATCGCCGCCTCGGGCGATCCGACGCTCGCGGCGAGCATGGCGAAAATCATCGCCGATGAAGCCCGTGCCGTCGGCATTCACCAGAACTACGCACCGACAGTCGACCTGAACATCAATCCCGCGAACCCGGTCATCAACACCCGGTCGTTCGGGGACCGGATTCCCCTTGTCATCTCAATGTCCGCAGCGATCATCGAAGGCCTGCAGTCCAACGGCGTTGTAGCGACCGCCAAGCATTTTCCAGGCCACGGAGATGTGACCGTAGACAGCCACTTTGCCCTGCCGGTGCTTGAGGGAGATCGTCAGCGACTGGACGACTATGAACTGAAACCCTTCAGGGCAGCCATTTCGCAGGGGATCATGAGCGTGATGGTCGGCCATCTTGCCGTACCGAAGCTCACCGGGACGCTCGAACCTGCATCACTGTCTAAAACCATCGTCACCGATCTCCTTCGCGATGAGTTCGGCTTCAAGGGGCTGATCATCACCGACGCGCTGAACATGAAAGCGCTGAACGACGGGCGATCCCTGCAGGATATATGCGTCAAGGCAGTTGAGGCCGGCAATGACATACTGCTCTTCCCTGTCGACCCGGAGGGCGCGCACAAGGCGGTCACCGCTGCAGTTGAGTGCGGCACAATCCCTTTGAGCCGTATCGACGATTCCGTAAGAAGGATTCTGCAGGTGAAACGCTGGCTGGGGCTGGACCGGAAAAAATTGGTCGACCTTGCCCAGCTACAGGATCATGTCGCCAGCCAGGAAGCCAGCGAAATCGCTGAAAAAATCGCAGCGGACGCCGTGACACTGATCAGGGACCGGGATCGCGTCCTGCCGTTCCGCATACCCATGAACGGGCCGATAGTCGACATCATCCTCAACGACAAACCTGGCGAAGAGATCGGCAAACGGTTCGCCGAGAGGCTCGGCATGGATTATGCCCTCATCCATCTCCGCCTGGACCCATCGAGCAAAGAGGCCGTATTCAAGAGTGCCGCTGAAATGACCAGGGGAGCCTCAGCTATCATCCTGACCACTGGAATCCAGGCCTTTTCACGTTCCGTGCCCTCGAAACTCAGCGCCCGCCAGATAAATTTCGTCCGCGACCTGCCATCCATGGTTGCCCCAGGCACCCCGATAGTGTTTGTCTCGTTCGGCACCCCCTACATCCTCGAAGCCTTTCCTGAAATCGGAACCGCCTTGTGTGCTTACAGCGAAAACGAGTTTTCTGAAAAGTCGGTCATCCAGGTGATGAAGGGCGAACTCGTCCCGAAAGGCTCTTTGCCTGTATCGCTCAACGGCGGACTGCCTTGACCTTTGGGCCAATTATTGTTTACATTTGGGTTTATCCGCCACGGCGGAACGCAGTTCACTCAAACCAGTTTACCCCTTCATACCGATCATGGGAAGAACCGTCCGGGACGAATCAACCGCAAGCGCTTACTGGGCCGCGGTCAATACCTTTTGCGCCCTTGAAAACGTACATGTCATCGCCGATGCCCCTGTCGGTTGCTACAATCTCGTCGGCGTTGCCGTCATGGATTATACCGATGCTGTCCCTTACCTCGAGAACCTCACGCCGACAAGCCTGACCGAACGGGAAATCGCCTCGTCGGGAAGTTCGGAAATAGTACAGGAAACCATAGAGAAGCTCAAGGATTCCGGCAAGCAGCTTATCCTCATATCGAGCGCCGAGAGCGAAATGATCGGAGGCGACCATGAGGGTATGCTTCGGATGAAGTACCCGGACGTGCGCTTTTTCCCGTCGAACTCGCTTGGAGAGAACGAGTGGCTGGGCAGGGATCGCGCCCTGACGTGGCTCTTCGACCAGTTCGACGATGGACGGCCTGCGGCAGTAGAAGCTGGTACGGTAAGCATCATCGGCCCGACCTACGGTTGCTTCAACAGCCCATCCGACCTGGCTGAAATAAAACGCCTCATCACCGGGGCAGGAGGCATGGTCCGCCATGTCTACCCTTTCGAGTCCCGAATTGAGGATGTCGCCGCGCTGAAAAATTCAGCGGCAGTCGTCGTCATGTACCACGAATTCGGTGGCCAGCTTGCAGCAAGGTTAGGCCGTCCGGTGGTTCATGCGCCCTTCGGGCTTGATGAGACCAGGGATTTCATCATGGAGATCGGACGCCTGGCCGGGACTCCGGAAAAGGCTGCTGCGTTCCTCAGCGAAGAAAAACGCACCACACTGCAGCCCCTATGGGACCTTTGGCGAGGTCCGCAGTCGGAGTGGTTCCCTACCATCAGGTTCGGCGTTGCTGCCGGCAGAAGCTATGCACGGGGCATAGAGCGTTTCCTCAGCGGAGAGATGGGCATGCAGTGCCTGTTCAGCCACGATTCAGCCGAGGCCGACAATTCGCTTGTTCGTGAGGAGATCATGCAGAAACAGCCGCAATTCCTTTTCGGCAGAATGCCCGACAAGATATACCTGGCCGAAATTGATGCGAAAACCCGCTTCTTCCCGGCCGGTTTTCCCGGACCGATCGTACGCAGGGCTCTCGGCACTCCGTTCATGGGGCACAGCGGCGCAGTTTGGATGATCCAGGAGATCGTCAACGCGCTCTACGACATGCTCTTCAACTTCCTGCCCATCACCCGCCGTCAGAAGGGAGATGCGCCACCGCCACCTGCAGTCAGCTGGACGCCTGAAGCCAACGCCATTCTGGAAGAGATCGTCAGGAGAGCTCCGTTCATCAGCCAGATTTCGTTCGGCAGGGAGCTGAAACGCAAAGCCGAATCCCATGCCGCAAAAATGGGGAAGGACACCGTAACGCCTGACATCCTCAAGCAAATCTCCTAACAAAGGAGGGCGGGTTTTCCCCCGCCATTATCCTCGAACGGCACGAACTCGCATGGTGGCCCCTCGGATGGCAAGCCTTGAATGGCGGACAGGAATGCCCGCCCTCCCGTTTGGCGCTCATCGGCAAGAGTGCCTGTCACCCTGTTTACCGGGGGCGATCTCCTGATTTGGAGAAGTTGAATATTTTTCGCATTATGCAAAACTTCTTATCGGTTCGGGGCATCAGAACAATTGAAACACAGCCCTCCCGGCCGGCGAATACTGACGTAAAGAGGCTGTTTTGAGATTTCTCCCCACGAGGGAGCGGGTGGCGGGGCTTGGGCTCTCCCCTGAAAACACGATTATGGACAGAATATTCAATGTCTGAAACAACGGATTACCGGGACCCGGTGGTCATCACTCTGCCTGACGGTTCTGAAAGAACCTTTTCAGCTGGCGTAACTGGCTTGGCCATCGCAACCTCCATCGGCAAAAAGCTCGCCCAGGATGCTCTCGGCGTAACCGTCGACGGCAAGCTGTGCGACCTTGACGCACCGATCACCCGAAATGCAGCCATCTCGATAGTAACCTTCGACAGCCCGGCAGGAAAAGAGATCTTCTGGCACAGTTCAAGCCACCTGATGGCCCAGGCCATCGAGGAGCTCTTCCCGGGAGCGAAATTCGGTGCCGGGCCTGCAATCGAACAGGGGTTCTATTACGACATCTCCTATCCGGAACGCTTTAAAGAGGAGGATCTTCGCAGCATTGAGGCGAAAATGCTCGAGATCAGCGCCAGGGACATCACCATCACGCGCGAGGAGATGCCTCGGCTCCAGGCTGTGGACTATTTCAGGAACACTCGCCAGGATCCGTACAAGGTCGAGATCCTCGAAGAGACGCTCAAGGATGTGGAGACGGTTTCCGTCTATCATCAGGACGGCTTTGCCGACCTCTGCAGCGGTCCCCACCTTCCTGCGACCGGTAAAGTAAAGGCGGTTCTCCTGACCAACGTCTCATCCTCCTACTGGAGAGGCGACTCGTCACGCGAATCCATGCAGCGTATCTACGGCATCAGCTTCCCTTCCGACAAGCTCCTGAAAGAGCATGTGAACAGAATGGAAGAGGCGCGCAGACGTGACCATCGCAAGCTCGGCTCTGAACTGGGCCTGTTCATGCTGACCCCCGAGGTCGGCAGCGGCCTGCCGATATGGTTGCCGAAAGGAGCCATCGTGCGCAATGAGCTCGAAACGTTCCTGAAAGCCGAACAGCGCAAGCGCGGTTACGTGCCGGTCTATACTCCGCACATCGGCAATATCGAACTCTACAAACGCTCGGGACACTATCCATATTACAGCGACTCGCAGTTCCCGCCGTTGACATACAAAGACGAAACCGGCAGGGAGGAGCAGTATCTCCTGAAGCCGATGAACTGCCCGCACCATCACCTGATCTACAGCTCTTCGCTCCGCAGCTATCGCGACCTGCCGATCCGCCTGAGCGAATTCGGAACCGTATATCGCCACGAGCAGTCTGGCGAACTGAACGGCCTTGTTCGCGCAAGGGGCTTCACCCAGGACGATTCCCATATCTACTGCCGCCCGGACCAGCTGGTCGACGAGATCTGCAACGCGATTGACCTCACTCGCTTCGTATTCAACACCCTCGGGTTTGATGACGTCGAAACGAGACTCTCGCTGCACGATCCTGCCAACCAGGCGAAATACGGCGGAACGGCTGAGGTCTGGGAACAGGCTGAAAAAGATGTCCGTGAGGCTGCCGACAGGATGGGAATCAAATATTTCGTCGGTATCGGCGAAGCCAGTTTCTACGGCCCGAAGATCGACTTCATCGTCAGGGACGCCATTGGCCGCAAATGGCAGCTCGGCACCGTGCAGGTCGATTATGTCATGCCTGAGCGGTTCGACCTGAACTATATCGGCTGTGACGGTCAGAAACACCGCCCGGTGGTGATCCATCGCGCCCCGTTCGGTTCAATGGAGCGCTTCATCGGCGTACTGATTGAGCACACCGCAGGCAATTTCCCGCTCTGGCTCGCTCCGGTTCAGGCGATCGTGCTGCCGATAGCCGAGGATGTACACGAATACGCGCAGGAGGTACGGCAGGCCCTGTTTGCCGCCGGCATCCGCACGGATATCGATCTCCGCAGCGAAAAGATCGGAAAGAAGATTCGTGAAGCCGAACTCTCGAAAATCCCGTGCATGCTGGTGATCGGCAAGAATGAGCAGGAGGCCGGAGAGGTCTCGCTGCGCCGCCATCGCAAGGGAGACGAAGGACGCATCGGCGTCAATGACCTCATCGCGAAACTGCGTGAGGAAATTGATCAACGATCCTGATCAGCAATGCAATTAGCATCCTGGTTCTATAAACCAACAACGATCGAATGAAAAAACAGAAGACATCCGGCCAGAAACCGAAGCTCACTTACAGGATCAATGAACAGATCCGCGTACCGGAAGTAAGGGTCGTGTTTCCAGACGGTTCCATGCAGGTCATGAGAACCTTGGACGCAAAAAGGCTTGCCGAAGAGCGCGAGCTCGACCTTATCGAAGTTCAGCCGAATGCCCAGCCTCCCGTATGCAAACTTGAGAATTACGGAAAGCTGATCTACAAGATGGCCCAGAAGGACAAGGACCTCAAGAAAAAGCAGAAGACGACCTCCCTGAAAGAGCTGAGGTTTCATCCGAATACCGACAAGCACGATTTCGATTTCAAGTGCGCGCACCTCGAGGAGTTTCTCCGCAAGGGGAACCGCGTCAGGGCGACCATCGTGTTCCTCGGACGTTCGATCATTTACAAGGACAAGGGACTCGATCTTGCAAATCGCCTGACAGAAAGGCTCAGCACGGTCGGCACGCGTGACGGAGACCCAAAATTCGAGGGCAAGAAGCTTTTCGTTTATTTCGAGCCTGACAAGAAGAAAATCGAACAGTTCGAAAAGAGGCGGGCCAAGCAGGGATTAATAGCTCCCCTGCCGGTATTGGCTCCTCTTCCGGATGAACCGGACGACGAGTTCGACGACGAATAGAAAACAACACAGAGAAGCGATTTTTATCATTAAAACCGACGATTATGCCTAAAATGAAATCACATCGCGGGGCAAAAAAAAGGTTTAAAGCCACCGCATCAGGAAAAGTCAAGCGCGAGCGTATGAACGGCTCACACAACCTTGAGCACAAGAACAGGAAACGTACACGTCGCCTCCACCAGTCAACCCTGGTCGATTCGACCCGTGAGAGCCAGATCAAAAGGATGATCCTGGCCTAAGCTTGTTATTAACACTAATTCGACAAAACGATGCCTAAATCAACTAATTCAGTAGCCTCAAAGGCCAGAAGAAAAAGGATTCTCAATAAAGCGAAAGGTTACTGGGGTTCACGCGGAAACGTCCTCACCGTCGTCAAACACGCGGTCGACAAAGCCGAACAGTACGCATACCGCGACCGCCGCGTCAAGAAAAGAAACTTCCGCTCGCTGTGGATCATGCGCATCAACGCAGCCGCACGCCTGAACGGAGTCTCCTATTCCAGGCTTATGGACGGCATCCACAAGAAGAACATCGAAATCGACCGCAAGGCGCTTGCTGAGATCGCTGTCAAGGATCCGGAAGCCTTCTCGCTGATCGTCAAGACAGCTCTCGATTAATATTCAGTTACAGAGCGGCCCTATGGAGACGAGCATTATACAACTGCAGCAGGAAATCGACCTTTTCGTCATAAGCAATGCACAGGAACTCGAAGCCTTCAAGCTTGAGTTTACCGTTCGCAAAGGACGTATCGCCGGGCTTTTCGCCCAGCTGAAAAACGTCGATCCTGCCGACAGGCCTCGCATAGGGCAGCTGCTGAACACACTCAAACAGTCTGCAGACGGAAAGGTAGTCGAAGCAGAAGAGCGGCTGGCGGAAGCCACGCCTGCTTCTCAGCCGACCATCGACATCTCGATGCCCGGACGTCGCACCTACTGCGGTTCGGAGCACCCTGTCCAGAAGGTGCTCGGCGACATGAAACGCATCTTTACCGCAATGGGATTCGGTATTGCAACAGGCCCGGAGCTTGAACTCGACGAGTACAACTTCGACCTGCTGAATTTCCCCCCGAACCACCCTGCCCGCGACATGCAGGACACCTTTTTCGTTACTCGCGGCCAGAGCGAAGGCGACATACTTCTCCGGACGCATACCTCGCCGGTACAGGTGAGGGTGATGCTTGACCAGGAGCCTCCGATAAGGGTCATCTGTCCTGGCAAGGTTTACCGGAACGAAGCCATCAGCGCTCGAAGCTATTGCGTCTTCCATCAGCTTGAGGGGCTCTATATCGACAAAAACGTGTCGTTCGCAGACCTGAAAGCGACGATCTACTCTTTTGCACGCCAGATGTTCGGCTCCGATGTGAAGCTCCGGTTCAGGCCGAGCTTTTTCCCGTTCACCGAACCGTCAGCCGAAGTCGATGTCACCTGTTACCTGTGTGGCGGCAAGGGTTGCCGTGTCTGCAAGAAATCGGGCTGGCTCGAAATCATGGGATGTGGCATGGTCCATCCCAACGTGATGCGCAACTGCGGCATCGACCCGGAGAAATGGACCGGGTACGCATTCGGCATGGGCGTCGACCGCACAACGCTGCTCCGCTACAAAATCGACGACATCAGACTCCTTTTCGAGAATGATGTCCGCATGCTCAGCCAGTTTTCCGCTTAATCCGACGACCAGCTAAGCGACGGAAACGACAAGCCCAAAAGCCTTGTTCATCAGCGTCAGCACTCCAATGCAGTCGTTCATGGTCTTCGCAATCGCATCCAGTTGCGCCACCTTCTTTTTCAGGGCATCCGTAGCTTGCTCCATATCGGGCAAGACCAGCACATAGGCGTTGTTCCAGAACGCCTGCGCTTCCGAATTTTTCTTGTCGAAAACATCCGACAATCCATATTCCGCCCACTCATCTTCACCGGGCAGGCCGCCCGCCTTAAACGCCGGTATGATACGAAGGTCAATTATTGCGTCGCAGAGGCTCCTGAGCGAATCAAGCATCTGACGATCAAGGCAACTGATCGATTGGGCCTGTGTGCAGACCGCGGCATACTGCGCGATCAACTGACTCCTGGATTCGGGCCCTTTCCTGAGCAAATCCGAGAAATCTGAAAACGCAGCCTCAATCTTTGCCCTTCCGGCTTTTTGGTACTCCTGGTATGCCTTACGCATAACCTCAATGCGTACCCTCATCTCCTGATGCTGTTTACGCACAGCAGCCTTTTCCTCCTCTTTTTTGCCTGACGCTCCCAACAAATCATCGACCACAGCAATTGACATGGCATCGGCAAAGTCCGAAACGATCTTCAAGGGGTCCGCTCTATCTCTGTCGTCGTTCATCGCTCACTCTCCTTTCGAAAAGGATTTTACAATCGTTGAAAACTGATTCACCTCTTCGACGACCGACTCAAGCTCTTCGATCGAATACCCCTCTTCGCTGTCGGAGGTCATTTTGTCAAACACTTTCCTGAACTGAGCGGAGCTGCGTTCGGCTGCCGAGATCAGTTGCGTTACCGCTGCATCTTCATCTGGTCCCGACAAATGCTTCACCCTGTAGCTGACCCACTGTTCGTCGTCGCCTGCAGAGCGAAGCGAAGTCGATTGCACCTGCACAAACGGTGTCTCCACCCGCATCAGGTATCGCTGCATCCTGAGCTTTTTCAAATCTTTGGCCATCCCGCCCTTTATGGAGGCCGTGATGTTGTCCAGCATGGTCAATGCCGGCAGTAACGTCCCCTTTCTTTCGGTCAGCTCTTTTTTCAGTACCGCTTCATTGACATGGGTCATCACTCTGGTGACGACCGCCGAATTGTCAGGTATAGCTGCGGAGGCACTCCCGTCAGCCAAGTTTATCGAGGTGTTGAGAAGTTTGATGATACTTGAGGTTTTGGCCCCGATATCCGCTGGAGCTGAGGATGCGGCCAACACCTGCAAGGCGGCGAAATAATCATGCAGATTCCGGGCTCTCATGATCGATGACCGGTTTAGAGCGACGATTTGACCGTCAGAGAAGTCGGCATCGCTGAGCTTCCCGGCAAGGGTCAGGGATTCCGCCGGGGTAAGAGCATGACGCCTTGCCATCAATTTGCGTCTGGCATCAAGTAACCTGTAGGAGGTCGTTTCGGTTTTTATGGCACTGGCTCGCTCTGCCAGCGCGACAACTGCACCGGTATAGGTCGAACCGGCTTCGGCAAGGGTCGCATACTGTTTTGTGCCGGCACAGCCAACGGTGAATGCCAGAAGCAGCAGAAACCCGACAACAGGTAAACGCTCATGTCGTCTCATGCGCACCTCCAAAGGGGATGATGATAATTATTGCGAAGCCTCGTTTCGTTGCCGGCAAAAACCATATACCCGGATAGAAAGCTACAACAGATTTCACCCAACAACAAAAAGCCTCATGAGGGAGGCTCATGAGGCTGAAATGATCGCTATACTGACGACGAAACGCTTATTTGTCCTTCAGGGCCAGCGTCCATCCCTCCATGGCTTCGTTAGCCATCGGGTTGGGGGCTTCAAGGAAACTGATGATAAACCTGTCGACAAGCTCCGCCACCCCTATCGACTTTGGCCTGATTGCAAGCGATATGGGGTTCATAAGCTCCTTTCCGAAACAGAAGACGATGTTCTTCGCGCCCTTGATTTCGTCGCTGATACTGCCTTCTGCCAATGCTGCGGTGTGCCCGTAATGGTCGAATTCACCGATGTATACCGCAACCGGATTGTCATCTATCTTCTTACGGTAATAGCCGATAATCTCATCAACACTCTTGCAGCTCGTCTCTTCTTTGTCAAGCTCGAGAATGTAAACAGGATATTTCTCTTGAAGAAGAGTTTGATTCATAAGGCTCTCCCTTGTTTGTTTGACTGGATACTACACACAGTGCACGGCTGGAGCGGAAGAGATGCCGTCAATGAATTGTACGCCAGACCTTCTGAATTTGCAACAACAGGGCATAAAAAAAGCCTCATGACCCAAAAAGTCATGAGGCTTGATTCAATGAACCGTCGGGGATATACTGAACCCGAACGGTTGCTAAAGGGAGTTTACTCCCCTGCGCCTTCGGCTTCCACTTCGATGTTGAGCTTCACGGTGATGTCCATGAAGATCTTTGCATCGGCTTCATACTTTCCGAGAGACTTGATCGGTGCTTCGAGCGTGATCTTCCTGCGGTCGATCTCAAAGCCCTGCAGCTTGAGTGCGTCAGCGATGTCCGAAGCGGTAACCGTTCCGAACAGCTTGCCCGACTCACCGGCTTTTGCATTGACCTTCAGGGTCATCTGCTCAAGCTTTGCGGCCAGATCCCTGGCGCTCTTGCGCTGCAGTTCGATCTTGCGTGCCTGCTGTTTCTTCTCGGTTTCGAGAGCTTTAATGGTGCCTTCGGTTGCCCGGATGGCATATCCCTGGGGGATCAGATAGTTATTGGCATAACCGTTCTTGACGTTCACGACTTCACCAGCGTCGCCAAGGGTTGCCACATCTTTTCTTAAAATTATTTTCACGGCCTGTTTCCTCGTTCTGAATAATTAAACAATTGTGGACGACCACTTATTTGTATTCGTCGGCGACGTAGGGGATAATAGCAAGGAACCTTGCCCACTTGATCGAGTGGGTCAGGAGACTCTGCTCTTTTGCCGACAGCCCTGTAATACGACGGGGGATGATTTTGCCCTGGTCGTTGATAAAGCGCTTCAGCTTCCTTTCGTCACGGTAGTCAAAAAAGACCACCTGGTTTTTCGACACTTTCTTTTTCGATGCCAGAGCATTGCCGAATGACTTGCTGCCCTGAGCCTGTGATGGTTTTTGTCTCATAGGTCTTGTTCAGAATTTAGCTTGCATGTTCTTATCAGTCGGAAGAGAGGTATTTATACTCATACATCTGCCCGTCATCATCGACTGGGCCGTGATGCGTATCATGCGTATCATCCTCGATAAACCCTTCCTCGTCCTCCTCTCCGTTTTTCTTCCTCTTGTTGAGGAACTGAATCCTCCTGGCCTTGATTTCGACCACGGTTCTTGATGTGCCGTCCTGGGCTTTCCAGGTGCGACTCTGCAACTCACCGTCGACAAGCACAGCCGAGCTCTTTTTCAGGTTGTCCCTGCAGCTTTCGGCAAGCTTGTTCCATGCGACGACGCCTACATAGCAGACATCCTCCTGCCACTGGTGATTGCTGTCACGAAACCGGCGATTGCACGCGATGGAAAAATTGACGACTGGCGTCCCGCCTGAATTCGTCTGTCTGAACACCGGATCCTTTGTCAGGTTCCCTGCTATAATGACACTATTGATTTCAGGCATTTTCAGTTCCGCCATGACATCTTCTCCTTTTTGTTCTCAAATGGGATCATTTCATCATTCGTACACAATCGCGCGTAATCTATCATCATTTCTTGTCGGCCGCAGGCTCGCTTTCTACCTGGTCTTCAGGGCTGCCGAGCATGACGCTGTACTTCTCGACGCGTGCGCGCATTTCGAGCAGCGGGGAGCTGAGCTGGATGATGAGGAACCGCAGGATGCTCTCTTCGTAACGGAAAACACGCTCGATCTCAGCGATAGCCGATGCTTCAGCTTCGAAATCGATGTGTGCGTAAGAGCCGATGGATGATTTGCGGATGAGGTAGGCCATTTTCCTTCTTCCGACGTCCAGGACATTGTGGATCACGCCGCCCTTGTCGGCGATCGTCTTGTTCACAAGCTCCATTGCAGCAGCAATGGCATCGTCCTGAAGGCCGCCGTCAATGATGACGGTACATTCGTATTGTTTCAATTTATTCATAGCGCAATGGGTCTGTTATGTGATGACAGTATAGTGCAAATGGCGGGAAACAGGTATTGCGCAATCTCTGCCCCGCGGCTTCATGTATGCCATGAACACCATTTGCGTTTTTGAACCTCAAAGGTACGCTATTTTCTTTTGTTTTCCAACGGTTCTGACACACGAAAAAGTGCAGGACTGCAAAGCCCGGAAAACCGCGTCAACAGGTGATTTCTACCGATACCGGAGCGTGGTCGGAACTGCGCTCGTCAAGGTCTACGGCGACGGTTGAAACTTTTTCGGCAAGCCCGGCAGAAAGGTAGATACAGTCGATCCTCCAGCCGAGGTTCCGCTCACGGGCGAACTTCCAGTTGGGCCACCAGGTGAACAGATCCCTCTTTTCCGGATTAAGGTCCCTGACGATATCCTTCAGGCCAAGCGAGAGATGGGCGTCGATGGCCGCCCGCTCTTCCGGGCGAAGTCCTGTCGCGCCGGCCTTGTTCTGGGAACGGTGCACATCGATCTCACGATGCGCGACGTTCATGTCACCGGCCAGGATGATCTCCCTGCCTCCTGCAAGAAGATCCGCCATGTATCGGTTCAACCCCTCGAGGTATTGAAGCTTGACGGCATAATGCCCAGGGCCGTCCCCTCTCGGCACATAGGTTCCGATGAGGGTAAAATCACGAAAGTGCAGCACTATCGTCCGGTTCTCGACGTCGAACGCAGGCAGTTCCCGATCAAGCTCCGCGCAACACCCTTCCCCGACAAGGATACCTACTCCGCTGTACCCCTTCCTGAACGAGGAGCCGTTCCAGAATTTCGTGTATCCGGGCAGTCCGGATATGCTCTCAGGAATCTCCGATTCGAGCGCCTTGACCTCCTGAAGGACGACGATATCCGGCTGACGGCGCTCGATCCATTCGCCGAGCGCCTCCTGTCTTGCCCGGATTCCGTTGATGTTCCACGTTGATATGTTCATGCGCCATGATGGCTTAGCGTTTCGACGACCCTTGCCGCAATGCGTTCCGCAGGGATCTCCCGCATGCAGCGGAAGTGTCCTTTCGGGCAACTGCTGCGACCTATGTGCGAGCACGGACGGCAGTCAAGTCCTTTGACTTCAAACAGTTCATAAGGGGTGCGCCAGGGAAGAAAGCCGAACTCCCTGACCGAGGAACCGAAGATGACGAACAGCTTGCGCCCGAAAGCCGAAGCCATGTGCATAAGTCCGGTATCGTTGCAGAGTACGAGGTCGGATGCCGCAAGTAGTGCCGCGGACTGCATCAGGGTGGCTGAGCCGGCCATCTGGCATACCTGATTGCGGATGGAATCGGGAAGCGCGGCCATGATCTTTTCAGCCTCTGGAATATCCTCTTTGCCTCCGAGCAGGATCACCCGGAGTGGAAGCCGGGCGGCAGCGGCGGCAATCACTGCGGCGAAGCTCTGTGCAGGATATCGTTTGGTGAAATGGTTGGCTCCGAAACAGATAGCCAGAACAGGCGCTCCCCCGCCTGCAGCTGCTGCCGCAAAAGCGTGATCGTCAGCGGACGGATGAAGTGAACACGGCGCATCGACGGGCCCCATGAGCCCGCCGAGCGCGGCCCCGTAACGTTCGACGACAGAGCGGTACTCCTGGCCGTAAAGGTTCGCCTTGAAACGTACCAGCAGGAGCTTCTTCCAGTTCCGCTTCCTGTATCGGCAAGCCCTGCCGGCCTTGAGTCCTTTGACCATGGCCCTTGAACGGGCGTTGTTCTGAAGATCGACCACAAGGTCATAAGCTGCGGAGGGAATGCTTTCGGGAGTGCAGACCGAGGATAGAGCCGGATTGGATGCAAGCAACGGCATGAAGGGCGCTTTGGTGCAGTAATCGATCCGTGCATGGGGAAACCGTCGGCGAAGCTCGCCGAGCAACGGCGTCGTCAGGACGATGTCGCCGATCGAACTCAACCGGACGACAAGGATGTAGCGAATATCGATCTCCGTCACGACCAGAACTCCCACCAGGCCTTGTATCCTTCAGGCTTTCCAGATTTTGCCGATTTACCGAGTTCTGCCATTCGTTGGGTTGCTTCGGCCAGCAATGCATCTCTTCCGGGCATTTCGCCCTTACGCTCGGCGATCATTTCAGAAGCCTTCCGGAACTCGGAGAGAGCCTCCGCGCCACGCCCAAGCCCATCAAGGGCCAGCGCGCGACTGAATACCGATGCTATCCAGAGCTTTCCCTCGTCCTGGTTAAGCTCCCCGCGGCGATTGAAATGACGAAGCGCTACGTCGGCCGAGCGGAGGGCGTCGTCGAACATCCTGAGCCGGGCCTGAGCTTCAGCGAGGCCTGCGTGACAGAACGCGTCGAACCCTGCGTGATCGAATGCCTCTTCAGGAGGCATCGTCCGGGAAATCTCCATGGCCTTGCGACAGTTCGACGCCGCCTCTTCGTACGAGCCTGCCAGAAGCTGCCGCTGAGCATCAGAAAGGGCCATATATGCCCCTGCGACCTCTTTGAGTGGTTTCATGTAAGAGAGCAATAAGAATTAAAGTAACTCAAAACCGTACACAAGCATCCGCTTACCTCGATATGGACGTCTCTGTGCTCACCAGGGATTCACCATCAGCCGGTCGAGTTCCTCTGGAATCTCCGGTCTTCCGCGCCCGTTAAGCGAGGTACCGACGATTCTGGCCTTAACGACAGGCTTCCAGTCCGGCAGGCGGAGGATGTCCTGGTAAAAGGCGAACCTCAGGGGAGATTCGCGCACCATGTTCAGCCCCACGGCAAACCGGTCACCACTCTTCAGTGGCGATTTGTAGTCCAGTTCAGCACGGATGACCACCAGGTTGATCCCCTTTTCAGTGAATGCCTTGAAGTCAATGCCGACCGTTTTCAGGTATACATGACGAGCATGCTCAAGGTAATTCTGGTAGACGCTGTTGTTGACGATGCCCTGCATGTCGCACTCGTAGTCGCGCACATCCATCTCGATGGTAAAGGCGTATGGTTCCTGTTTCATCTTCGGCTCCCAGTGGTTTGTGTCTTATTCATGCTGCACAAAATAACATATGGCGCCGGAATCAGAAACTGCCTCACTGCCCGACCCTGAGCCTCGCCGTCAGCGCAGGCAGGAACTGTACGAGGTCTGCAACCACAAAAACATCGGCAACATCACCTATTGGAGCATCCCTGTCGGTATTGACTGCGAGGATGTAACCGGCACCCTTCATGCCTGCAAGATGCTGGATGGAACCTGATATTCCGCACGCCACATAGAGGGCCGGCGATACAGTCTGGCCGCTGCTCCCGACCTGACGACTGCGCTCGAGCCACCCCGCGTCAATAACCGGACGGCTCGCGCCGACTTCGCCCCCAAGGGCTTCGGCCAGGCCCCGAACGAGATCGACATGCTTTTCCGAGCCGACTCCGCGCCCTGCGCTGACGATCGCCGATGCACGGGAAAGGTCCGCTCCTGTCTCAGGTTGCGAGGAACCAAGGAACTCGATCCCCGACGACCGATCGGCATCGAGCCTTATCAGCTCGGGCACACCCTGTTCAGCCGGAGCCGGAAAAGCTCCCGGCTGAAGCGTCAGGACGGCCGATGACGTCAACGGTTTGACCGTCCGACGCATTTTGCCGTTGCAGCTGTCCACGGCATACCCCCCGTCGTCGATGCCGGTCACACCGGAAACCTGGGCAACGTTCATGGCGGCGGCCAGCCTCGGAGCCAGGTCCCAGCCATACGACGACTGGAGGAACACGACGACATCCGGACATTCCCGTTCCACGGCCTGCATCACCAGACGCTTGTGCACATCAGGATTGTACTCGCCGTACTCCCGGGCATCAGCAAAATAGAGGCGGCCGCCGAACGCGGGAACTCCGTCGGGATTCCCGACGAGCACTAAGGATGCCTCTGCGCCCGAAACGGCGGCAAACCCGAAAAGCTCAGCCACTTCCCCGGCAAGCCGCCCGTCACGGCACTCACCCACAAGCAAAGCCTTCATACAGCACCTCCCCGGCGGAAAATCCCCCTTTTTGCATCGAGCAGAGTGGCAACCCGTCCGGCCAGATCGTCGACGTCACCCTCGAGGAAGAGCCCGGCGGTTTGTCGCTCATGATGGCGGAATCCGGTTACCGATGAGAGAGGTTCGCCAAGACCGACCTCGTCCGGCAATAGAACGGATATCTCTTTCTTCCTTGATTTCATGATGTTGGGCAACGTCGGATAACGCGGGGAATTGAGGCCCTGCTGACAGGTCAGCAGCATGGGAGGCTTGAGCCGCGTCATGCCCCGCCGCCCACCTTCAAGCTCCCTGTCGGCCGTCGCGGCTCCATCCTGCCATCCAAACCCTACCACTCCGGTCACGCAGGAAACGCAGAGCATTTCGGCCGTCAGTACTCCGACCTGTGCCGAGCCCCGGTCATCGGACTGCATGCCGGTAAAAATAATGTCGTAACGGCAACCCCTTGCATGACCTGCGATCATCGATGCGATCTGCCATGGGTCTCGCTCCGAGGCCAAAGGATCGTCGATATGAACTCCCCGGTCGCAACCCATGGCCAACGCTTTGCGGATCGTCTCGACCACCCTGCCCGGTCCGATCGAGAGCACCGTCACCTCCGGTGTCCCGCCAAGCTGCTCCTTGAACCGGACCGCCTCTTCGACGGCATTTTCATCACGCTCGTTCATCCTGAAGACAAGAGCTGCTTCGTCATACCAAGTGCCAGCAGCATTAGGACTGAAGCGACCTGCCATATCAGGAACCTGTTTGACGCAGACCAGTATATTCATTGTTGCATCTACCATTAATGACCATAAGATGTATCAATACCCATAAAGGAGATCGAAACGCAACGGCTCCCATCTGCCTGAAGTTTCTTAATGTGGCGCTGACGTCGGGCGCATGATCGCGTTAATACCAGCAACCACGAATCCTGTCCGTTCCGACCTGCCTCTGTTATTATTTATAAAAATAAATTCAACATCATTCCCATGATGTATTTCGCCACGAATACGCCACCTCATTCATTTCATTATTAATGAATGTTTTTTTATAACTTTACAGGTGAACATATACATCAGTAGTATTCAATATAAACGCGCACTACCATGAAAAAGATTCTCTTGCCTTTGTTTGCTGCCGGAGTGTTTGCGATGCCTTCGCTCGCACAAGCATCGTCCAATCCTTATATAAGCGCATCCGGGGGTCTTGGATTGCAGAATCACTCGAACGTCAACAATATCGATGATGCCATAGTTTACAAGGCCGGATTCGTCACCAGCGGTGCTTTGGGACTGAGAGACAACAATGTGAGGCTCGAAGCCGAGGTCGGCTATCACAGCACCATCGTTGATAACGCGTTGATCAACATCGGGGACGCCAAGCTTGCGATATGGACTTACATGGCCAACGGCTATTACGACATCGCCATGAACAACCCCAGCGTTACCCCTTACATCATGGCTGGTCTCGGTATGAGCGATGCGACCTTGAGTGATGGCAATGTGGGCTCCCAGAGCAGCAACCAGTTCACCTGGCAGGTCGGTGGCGGTTTCGGAATCAAGGCATCGGACAAAGTCACCATCGACATCGGATACCGATATCTTTCACCTTCTGACGGCCATTTTGACGGGGCCACAGTCTCCCTCAGCAGCCACAACATCATGGGCGGGCTCAGATACGCCTTCTAGGGAATCGATGTCAGTCATGATCAACAAAAAGGCTCCGTGTTACCGGGGCCTTTTTGTTTTGCTACGTTACCTTATATCGAAACGATCGCATCCGGCAAGTCACTCAGCCGCTCTCCGCCGTGCTCCGTGACGACAAACGTGTTTTCGATCCCGATGACCCCCTTTCCGGGCAGAACGAACTTGGGTTCGACGGCAACGACATGTCCCGCCATCAATGGCATGGAGAAGCCCTGCGCGAGCACCGGCAGTTCATCAAGTTCAAGACCGACACCGTGTCCGACGAATCGGGACTGCTCACCCGGCATTCCCATGAAGTTTCCGCCAATCCCGGCCTCGCCGGCCATCGATGCTGCCTGCTGATAGATATCTTCACAGATCGCACCCGGCACCATCGCAACCCTGACCGCTTCCTGGATTTCAAGCGCGACGTCGAAAGCGCGCTCCAGTTCAGGATCAAGCGAGCCGATAACGAACATGCGTGTCATATCGCTGATATAACCATTGAAAACACCTGCGAAATCGACCAGTATGGGTTCGTTCATCCTGATTTCGTCAAGCGAAGCGCCTTGTGGTGAAGCGCTCGAAAGCCCCTTGCCAGTCACTGCGCCATCGAAAAAACCGTAGCTTGTCGCACCGGACGAAACGGCCATCCCGCCGAAAAGCTCCTGGTTGAATGCTCTCATTCGCACATACCCTTCATGGCCAATCCTGCGCAGACGGAACTCCATTTCAGAAGCCAGGTCGAGTTCGCGCATGCCTGCCTTAAGGAACTGAGGCACTTCGGCAAACACCGAAGATAGTTTAGCGGCGCTGTTCCGGATCTGCCCTACCTCATAAGGTGATTTGACCGACCTCAGTTCACGCACGATCATGGAGATATCTACGAAGCTCCGTCCCGGGAGGACTTTTGAGTAATACGCATGTTGCTGTACAGGGACGGCATCAAAGGTCATTCCGACCGTCGCATGCTCCTGTCCAAGGATTGCCGAAATCTCCTTGCTGGAAGGAAACGGACGGATATCGGCGATGGGGCTCTCCTCCCTTGCTCGCGACAGGCTTTTCCTGACCAGCAGGATCGGCTGGCCGTCGGCAGGAATCCACAGGGCCGCATTCTGGCGTGTGCCGGTGAAATAGTAGATGTCGACCGGCATGAGCAACAGCGCCGCATGCACTCCCTTTTCGCTGAGCATCTCCTGCAGTCGAAAAATCCTTAGCTGTAATTCATTTGCTGACAGCATTATTCAGTTATCCATTCGTTAAAAAATACTATGTCTGACAATGGCTTTCTGGGGCGTTGCTTCGGAGACTGGTCCGGGTAACCAAGCGGAGTAATGCCGATAACCCTGATATGTCGAGGCAGGCCAAGGGCGCTCTTGAGCATAGCCTCATCGTACCAGCCCATCCAGCAGGTCCCCAGTCCCAAAGCCTGGGCTGCAAGGCAGAGGTGTTCAAAGGCGATAGCCGTATCGGCAATGTAGTACTCAATGCCGTTTTCCACCCCCGATTCAGATGGATCGGCACACACGACGATCGAAACCGGAGCTGTCGAAATAGCGTTCTTGCCGGGGTTTCCATCCGGAAAGGCATCGAGAAGAAGCCGTTTCCGCTCCGGATCGGTCAGTACCAGGAACCGCCAGCATTGCATGTTTTTCCATGACGGTGCAAGCCTCGCAGCATCAAGCATCCTGAGGATTTTCTCCTGCTCCACAGGCCGGTCGGTATACTTGCGGATGCTGCGTCGATTATCGATGACTTCAAAAATATCCATATACATCCCTCTCTTCCGACCTTGAAGCCGGAATAAATGAAAACGTTGTCACACGTTCAACCGGAAAGCCCTATTTCAGCAGCCTCCTGTCAACAATCTCGGCAAGGTCAAGAGCCTGCAGTTCCGCTTTACCTCCGGCTGCAATACCCTCTTCGAACATTGAAAGACAGAATGGACAGGCCGAAACCAGCGTCGACGAACCGGTCTCTTTTGCCATCCTCACACGCTCCGAGTTGATCCGTCGACCCGCTCTTTCATCCGAAAGGATTCGTCCGCCACCGGCTCCACAGCAGAAGCTGTCACGACCTGATCGCTCCATTTCTGCAAGTGCGCCGCCCGAAGCCGTGAGCACTGAACGCGGTTCGTCGTAAATATCCTGGTAACGTCCGAGATAACAGGAGTCGTGATAGGTAAAAGTAAACGGGTCCCTGTATATTTTCAACCGTCCCGAGTCGATCAGGCTCTTTATGAAGGATGTATGATGTTCTACAGGCACATCAAGCCCAAGCTCCTTGTAATCCCTGGCAAGGGTATTGAAGCAATGCGGGCAAGTTGTCACAATCTTTTTCACCCTGTATGCACGAATCGCACCGATATTGTGCTCCGCCGTCATCCTGTAGAGATACTCATTGCCGAGCATCCTGACCGGCTCCCCGCAGCACCGCTCCTCACTGCCGAGGATCCCCACCCTCACTCCTGCCGCTGCACATATTCGTACGAAACTGGCTGCGACCTGGCGATTTCTGGGGTCGAAGGAAGCGTAACACCCTGCGAAATAGAGAACATCTACGTTGACATCTTCCGCCATGATACTGACCGGAAGTCCCTCTGCCCAATCGGCCCTCGAAGAGTATGCCATGCCGAAAGGGTTGCCGTTCACCTCAATTCCGTCGGAAGCCCGTCTTGCCTCATCTCCGGGAAACTCCCCATCCATGAGCATAAGGCTTCGCCTCATTTCGAGGATCTTTACGACAGGTTCGATACCAGCCGGGCAGATATCCTCGCAGGCTCCGCATGTCGTGCACGACCATAGGGCATCGCGCGTGACGGCATCGATCAGGCTTGTAGGTGACGATGACTCTGCAAGAGCTCCTATCTGCCTGACGACCTTCATTGGCGACAACGGCTTTCCGGTGGCATATGCCGGACACCTGTCCTGACAGCGTTTGCATAACGTACAGGCATCCGCGTCGAAGATGTCCTTCCAGGTAAGATCGCTGACTACTGAAGCGCCGTACCTCTGGAGTGCATCATCGTCGAGGTCGATGGCGGCAAGGGAGCCTTTTGGCTTGTGGGATTCCATATAGCTGTTGCCGCTGGATGTAGCGATATGTCGAAGCTTGGTGCGGGGAATGGCAACCACGAACCCTAAACCAAGCAACAGATGAAACCACCATAGCCCTTTATGCATGGTTCGGATCGCTCCGTCTCCAAGGGGTGCAATCAGTTGTGCAAGCAGGTAGCCGACCGGTGACCAGAAAGCGAGATCAGATTTCTGGACAAGTTCCGTGACGGCCATGCGACTCCCCTCGACCAGAAACCCTGTGATAAGAATACCGAAAAGCAACGCATGGATACGCAAATCTTCGGCAGTCGTTTCAAGACCTTGCGGCCTGGTCAGGAACCTCCGAATGAACAGGGATGACAACGTCAGAATTGCAACAAACCCGGCAAGGTCAAGCACAAGGGAAAATAACCTGTAAAAGGAGCCGGAAAGCATGTTGACCTGAAACATGGGGGAAAGCAGATCGACCTGAACCATCACCAGCAGGGTGCCGGCAAAAAGAAGCATGAATGCCCAGAATAAATACGCATGGGGCACACCTCCGTCACGGACCCGTATAACCTTGCGCTGCGAAAATGTGTCTGCCAGAAAACGACCAAACCGTTGTAACGGCATGTCGTAACGGTCAAGAGGTTTTCCCTTGCGCCAGATCCTCACTCGCTGACGAGCCCCCAGCAGCATCAGGAAAATTGCGGCAAACGCGAGCAGGTACATGACGGGAACACCCCCATGACCGACGTTCCAGAATATCTCGCGACTTGCTTCCATACAGCGTCAACAGTACAAAAAGGTTATAAATGGTGACGGGCCTCATGGTATAGATAACCACACCGTACCTTCGGCAATATAGTGGGAATGGGCGTGAATATGAATTTCCGGGTTCCCGGGAACATCAAGCAGAACTTGGAGAGGCGTTACTGATGAAAAGAAGGGTCGGAAATGGTGGTGTCGAGAGCGAAGTCGAAAGGGTGAAGAAGGTAGCTGGAGTGAGTGGGTGGGAGAGGGGGGAAGGGGTAGAAAAACAAAAAGCCCACGGAACTACTGTGGGCTTTTTGTATTAAAAACTCGGCGACGACCTACTCTCCCGCAATGAAGCAGTACCATCGGCTCTCCTGGGCTTAACTACTCTGTTCGGAATGGGAAGAGGTGATCACCAGGGAAATAGTCGCCGTAAAACCTGAAGCATTAGAGAAGCGAGTGTTCTCTGTAAACCTATAAACTTTCCTGGTATGTGAGTACCCAACAATAATAAAAAATGATTAAGCCAATCGACTTATTAGTACTACTCGGCTAAACACATTACTGTGCGTACACCTGTAGCCTAT
>JAAXWO010000018.1 GCA_013334965.1 Chlorobiaceae bacterium
GATCGTGGCGGTCGAGCCGTTCGATTCCCCGGTCATTTCAGGCGGCAAACCCGGCCCGCACAAGATCCAGGGCATCGGCGCCGGATTCATTCCCGACATCCTGAACACGAACGTCATCGACGAGATCATCACCGTGAAGAACGAGGACGCGTTCCGTACCGGCCAGAAGCTGGCCCGTACCGAAGGCCTGGTCATCGGCATCTCGTCCGGCGCTGCCGCCTACGCCGCACTGCAGCTCGCCCAGCGTCCGGAGAACGAAGGCAAGCGCATCGTGGTGATCCTGCCGGATACCGGCGAGCGTTACCTCTCGACCCTGCTCTACCAGTTCGAGAACGAGCCGGTCTCAATCTGAAAAATGTATCGGCAGGAAATCAACGCTGTACCATGATGGCGTCAAAACCCTCCGTAAACAGGAACAGGGGAGATCATGAATTCAGGCATGCCGAACCCGGAACAAGGATCATCGAACACGAAACAGATCGAAGCTATGACAACGGAACTTATAGATTGCGGTACGCTCAACGCCCCGCGATCACCTGGTCGATGGCCAAACCTATTTCAGGAAAGGGTGAAAAAAATGATTAACCGGCTTTTGCATTCACCGGCAACCCGCAAACCGCTCACCGAGGAAGAGCAGATCATCGCAGGCCTGGCCGAGCAGCACTCGTCCATTTTTCTGTCGTGATCATTTGAGCCTGCCAACCGGCGCTTTACCGTGTTCAGGTGCGGTATGACGCCGTACCCTGTTTAAGGTATTTTTGTGGTATGGATAGTGGAGTTGAGCCGGAAGAACGCTTTTTTGATGCAAGTCAACCAGACACAAGGAGTTTGAAAATGAGGACTGAACCACGTACACGCTGCTGTTGCGACAAAAGCTGTCGAGGATGCGACAATGACTCTGGAAAATCCGGCATTTGCCAGTAAAGCCCCAAAATGGCTTTTGCTCCGGCCGGTTCCTGCCATTGTCAGTGAACCGGCTTTTTTTTTACCCATTCAACCATATCAATCGAAAAGAATACCATCATGACACACCTTCTGAACAGAACATCCCGATTTACCGCAGGAGTGCTCCTTCTGTCAAGCCTGATTGGCACAGCTGCCCATGCGGCACCGACAGCACCGGGAAACGTCACCCTGCTGAACGTCTCCTATGATCCGACCAGGGAACTTTACCAGAGCGAAAACGCCTCCTTTGCCAGTTACTGGAAAAAGAAAACAGGACAGACGCTCACGATCAACCAATCGCACGGCGGTTCCGGCAAACAGGCTCGCGCCGTCATTGACGGGCTTGAAGCCGACGTCGTCACGCTTGCGCTCGCTTACGACATCGATGCCCTCGCCGACAGCAAACTGCTCCCCGAAACCTGGCAGCAGCGTCTTCCGCAGAACAGCACGCCCTACACCTCGACCATCGTATTCGTCGTAAGGAAAGGAAACCCGAAAGCGATCAAAAACTGGGATGACCTTGTCAAGCCCGGCATTTCGGTGATCACGCCGAACCCGAAAACCTCGGGCGGAGCACGCTGGAACTACCTTGCTGCATGGGGATACAAACAGCAGCAGACCAAATCTGCCGAACAGGCGAAAAGCTTCGTAAAGGCGCTGTATAAAAACGTACCGGTCCTCGATACGGGTGCCCGCGGCTCAACCCTTACCTTCACCCAGCGCGGACTCGGTGATGTGCTGATCGCATGGGAGAACGAAGCGCACCTCATCCTCAAGGAGTTCGGCTCAGACAAGTACGAAATCGTTGCCCCTCCGGTGAGCATCCTGGCTGAACCCCCGGTCGCCATTGTCGACAAAAACGTCGACAAGCACGGCACCAGGAAAGTTGCAGAAGGCTACCTGACCTACCTCTACACGCCTGAAGCACAGGAGATCATCGCCAAAAACTCCTACAGGCCCCGTAACGCCGCAACGTTCAATAAATATGCAGCCAACTTCCCGAAGATTAAGCTCTTCACGGTGAAGGACTACTTCGGCACCTGGCGCCAGGCCCAGAAAACGCACTTCAGCGACGGCGGCACCTTCGACCAGATTTATAACCCCTGATACGATTCAACGACCGGCCGCAGTAACCCTGAACCATTTTCCGAAAACGGGAGCTACCTCCTTATCCCGTTTTCGGCTGCGGCCACCTTCAATCAATGAACATGACTCTTTTCAAAGGGAAACAACGAAAAATCCTCCCGGGCTTCGGTCTTTCGATGGGTTACACGGTTTTCTACCTGTCGGCGATCGTACTCGTACCGTTGAGCACCATCGTCATAAGCGCCTTCGGCATGAACCCGGAGACGTTCTTCGGAGCGATCAGTTCTCCGAGAGTGCTCGCATCCTACAGGCTCAGCGTTTCAACTGCACTGTTGGCCTCGCTCTTCGATGCGGTGGCCGGATTTCTCACAGCCTGGACGCTCGTCAGGTACCGCTTCCCCGGACGCAGGATCCTCGACGCCCTCGTCGACCTGCCATTCGCACTTCCCACTGCCGTGGCGGGCATCTGCTTCGCCACGCTATACTCCCCTGTCGGCTGGCTGGGCCAGTTCCTGGCAAAAATCAACATGGAACTCATCAACAAGCCTTCGGGCATTGTTATCGCCTTGATCTTCATAGGTTTTCCATTCGTAGTCCGCACGGTACAACCGGTAATCGCAGAACTCGAACCTGAAATCGAGGAATCGGCGCAAAGCCTTGGCGCAAACCGTTGGCAGACGTTCCGCAAAATATTGCTTCCGCATCTGTTCCCAGCCCTCCTGACCGGAATCACACTCGCCTTTGCGCGCGGCATCGGAGAGTATGGATCGGTCATCTTCATCGCCGGCAACCTGCCGTTCAAAACAGAAATCGCCCCGCTGATGATCATGACCAAGCTCGACCAGTTCGACTACAACGGGGCATCGGCAGTCGCGTTCGTTCTACTGCTGATCTCCTTTACGATGCTCATCCTGCTCAATGGCGTCCAGCGTTGGCAGCAGAAGGCTTACCAGTAAATTCCAGACAGAACCATGCAGACCAGTACCACACGACAAACCGCAACCATAACCGGATCACGAAGCAAAGACCCGATCGCAGTGCAGCTGCTTCTCATCGCGCTGACCTTCCTTTTCTTTGCAGGCTTCATCTTCATGCCGCTTGCGCTCGTCTTTTCACAGGCGCTGCAGAAAGGCGTGCAGCTCTACCTGGACTCCATCAGGGAACCTTACGCCCTGGAAGCGGTCAAGCTTACGCTGATAACCGCCGCCATCGTGGTGCCGCTGAACGCCGTTTTCGGCGTCACGGCCGCATGGGCCATCTCGAAATTTTCGTTCAAGGGCAAAACCCTGCTCGTAAGCCTGCTCGACCTGCCATTCGCGGTCTCTCCTGTCATCGCCGGACTGATCTTCGTGCTTCTCGTGGGAAGCCGCACCCCTTTCGGCTCCTGGCTCGGCGAACACGGCATCAAAATCATCTTCTCCACGCCGGGTATCGTCATCGCCACGCTCTTCGTCACCTTTCCTTTCGTGGCAAGGGAGCTCATTCCGCTCATGGAGTCACAGGGACGTGAGGAGGAGGAGGCGGCCATCACCCTTGGCGCGAGAGGATGGCAGGTGTTCAGGATCATCACCCTTCCGAACATACGCTGGGGACTGATGTACGGCATGATTCTCTGCACGGCACGTTCCATCGGCGAATTCGGTGCGGTTTCGGTCGTTTCGGGACACATCCGGGGCATGACCAACACCATACCGCTGCATGTGGAGATCCTCTACAGCGAATACAACTATACCGCATCCTTCGCCGTCGCCTCGATACTGGTTTTCCTCGCGCTGACAACCGTTGCCATCAAGGGCGCCGTCGAAAAACATGTCCATAACAATCAATAGCATCAAAGCCTCACATGAGCATAGAGATCAGGAACATCACCAAAAGCTATCCCGGATACACCGCCCTGGACGACATCAGCCTGAGCATCCGCACCGGTGAACTCATCGCACTCCTCGGCCCCTCCGGATGCGGCAAGACCACCCTGCTGAGGATCATCGCCGGACTGGAAACCGCCGACAAGGGAAGCATCATCCTCGAAGACAAGGACACGACGAACCTTCCTGCGCGCGAAAAAAACGTCGGCTTCGTATTTCAGCACTATGCCCTGTTCCGTCGGCTGAACGTGTTCGACAACGTCGCCTTCGGCCTCAACGTCCGCCCGTCGAGCCAGCGTCAGTCGAAAAGCGAAATCCGTGACCGCGTCATGCACCTCCTGCAGCTGGTGCAGATGGAGTGGGCGGTCAAACGCTATCCGTCGCAGCTCTCCGGCGGCCAGAGGCAGCGCATCGCCCTTGCCAGGGCGCTTGCCGTTAACCCGAAGGTGCTTCTCCTCGACGAGCCGTTCTCAGCCCTCGACGCCAAGGTGCGCCTGGAGCTTCGCCGCTGGCTGAGAAAGCTGCACGAAGACATCCATGTCACCAGCATTTTCGTCACGCACGACCAGGAGGAGGCTCTTGAACTCGCCGACAGGATCGTAGTGATCAACAAAGGAAAGATCGAACAGCTGGGCTCACCGCAGGAGGTTTACGACCATCCGGCCAACGCGTTCGTCTACAACTTCCTCGGCAACGTCAACGTTTTTCAAGGCCGCATAAGAAACGGAAAGGTGGTGATCGGAGACCATCCTGTAGACACCCCCCACCTCCTCGACGGCCACGAAGAAAAGAACGGTCAGGCCTTCATCCGTCCCCACGAGATAGGAGTAAGCAGGATCCGCAGCAGCGAAAGCGACCTGGTCGGCAAAATCCGCGATATCAGGATCATGGGAAGCCAGATCGGACTTGAGCTGGAAACCACCGGATTCGAAAAACTGATCGAAGCCGAAATCCCGAGGGATACCTGGCGTAACCTGCAACTGAACCGTGGAGACGAGGTGTTCGTTACGCTGAACAAGGTCAAGGTGTTCACCGGCGATTACGAAATCTGATCTGTGGATGTATATCGCTCCCCGGGCTTCACTCTTTTTTGATTCAGGAGATCGTGACTCGTCGGTGGCGACGGACATTCAGGCATTCGCTCCCGTCAGTTGCCCCGGACTTCAGTCCAATTTCTTCGTTGATTATTCTGCTGGAAGTTGTTGCAGGATATTGGGCTGAAGCCCGGGGCAACTGGAATGTAAGATCTCTGAATGTCCGGTGTCCCGACAAGTCGGGGCTCCTGAGCAAGGGAGGTTCAAGCCCGGGGCAACTGCGATTCAAAAGGTTCTGAATCTTCGAAGACACGACTTGAAGGAAGCGAAATAAAACGGGAGGGCTGGCGTCTGCCTTCCGCGTGAGGGCGGCGCATGGAAATCAAAACGCAAAAGGCCGACGACATCATTGATGCCCCGGCCTTTTGCGTTTGTGGTTGCATCCATGCTCAGATCTGGTAATCGACAATGATCTCCCTTGAAATCAGAAGGTCGGCGATGATGTCGATGGTTTCGGCAATGTCTTCCAGCGCTTCCAGATGGAGGTCCGGACGGGTTCTGTAAAAGTCGCTCTGGCCGACGTTGACGACGAGAATCTCGTTCGGTGCATTAAGGAGCTTGAGGGCCTCGATGTCGTAATCGTCGGCATCGTCGACGGCAGTAATGAAAATCATGCCTGCATCGGTCATGATGCGGGCGAGTTCCCCTATTCTCCGTAACCGCTCCTCCACATTTTTCTCGTGCAGCCGAAGATCGGCATCAAGGCCGTGTTCTATGGCGGCCATCCCGAGGTAATAGGTGCTGCAGCGGTTCCTGAACAGCATGCTCTCAAGCTCCCTGGCGAGCGCCCGTTTACCTATCCCCGGCCTGCCGGTGATAACGATGAACTTCGACCGGTGTCGATTGGCACGCTCACGGTCTGAAGTGAGCACGACACCGGTTTCCCAGTGGCTTTCCCGCTCCCTGATATGGCGTTCGAGGATGCTTTCGCCTCCTGAAAGGTTCTCCAGGATGATCCCGCCTCCGGCGATCTCGTAGTTGTCGACGATGACGAACCGCCCCGTCGTTTCGCTTTCAGAAGCCAGGTCGAAAGCGATCGGACGGGTCGTTTCGAAGATGCACTCGCCGACGTCGCGGTTGTCGAGCTGACGCTTCGTACGGCTGTAGCGGAGATCAGAAGCGTCGAGAGTGCTGACGATCTCCGCTAGTTTAACCGTGGCCCGAGCCGTTCCCAGCTTCAGCTTGTACTCCTTCTCCATCGACATCGGCACGCGCCCGACCCAGAAGATGTTCGCCCTGAATCGGGTACCCACTTCCGGCTGCGGATCGGAGGGTCTCACCATGATCTCTCCCGGCCGGATGTAGATCTGCGTAGACAGGGTGAACCCGGTTGCCTCGCCCGCGACAGCAGAACCTTTCGGCAGGGTATTGAACGACTCTATCGATTCGATGACCGAGCGTTTGCCCGAAGGCAGGAAAAGCACCTCTTCACCGATCAGCACCTTGCCGGCTGCTATCGTACCGGCCACAATCCTGCGGTCGTCGCCCGATTGGGTGAATTTGTAGATATCCTGCACCGGAAACCTGAACGGCTTTTCATGGAGCCGGCCGCCGCTCGAAAAACGGTCGAGCTGCTCGAGCACGGTAGGTCCGCTGTACCATGGCATATGTTCCGAAGCATCGGCTATGTTGTCGCCCTCCCTGGCGCTGACGGGGATGAAGCTGACCGGCTCGACGTCGATCTGCCTGAGATATTCAGTATACTCGGCCTTCAGCGCCTCGAAATCCGCTTCACGATATCCGACGAGGTCCATCTTGTTGACCAGTACGGTCACCTGCCTGACGCCGAGCATCGAAACCATGTGTCCGTGCCGTTTCGAGTTTTCCCTGATTCCCTCTTGGGCGTCGATGACCAGCAATGCGGCCTCAGCCCGCGAAGCTCCGCTGATCATGTTCTTGAGGAACTCGATATGGCCGGGGGCGTCGATGATGATGTAATCCCGGGCGTCGGTTTTGAAAAAGCAGCGCGCCGTATCGATGGTGATGCCCTGGGCCTGTTCGTCCTTCAGCGCGTCGAGCAGAAAGGCGTACTCGAATGGTTTTGAATTTTTCCGGCAAGACTCTTTGACCGACTCCAGGCGCCCTTCCGGCAGCGAACCCGTGTCAGCCAGAAGTCGCCCGATAACCGTGCTCTTACCGTGGTCTACATGACCGACGATAACGATGTTCATATGTGTTCTTGCGGACATCTTGCCAGTATTTTCACTTTATCTTTTTGAATTGCATTTGTGCCGATGCTGCCCTGTTTGCCTCAACACCTCACGGACACCGTTATAACCCGGTTGCTGGGGCGGTCCGCGAACCACCACATGCAGGCGCGGGAGGATCCCGTAGGGGCCGGACCCCTGTGTCCGCCCGTTGTAATTCCATCCCTACCTTGTCGGGACGACGCCGCAATCGAATCGCGGAACGGATTTATGGCAGTGTCACATATATCCGTCGCGGCGCAGCGTCTCCAAACCTCCTCCATCCTCCTTGTCCTGCGCACGGCCCGAGCGTTCGGCGACGTTCGACAGGCTGCCGTTCCTCAACTCTTCGATGATCTCTTCGATTGTCCGGGACTCCGATTCGATCGGGTTGGTGCAGGGGGCGCAGCCGAGGGAACGGTACCGGGTGCCTCCTCCCTGATTGAAATAGAGCGGTACGATCGGGATGTTCTCCCGCTCGATATACTCCCAGATGTTCAACTCGGTCCAGTCGAGAAGGGGATGGATCCTTACATGGGTTCCCGGCGCAAAATCGGTCTTGAACTGGTTCCAGAACTCGGGTGGCTGATCACCCACGTCCCAGGAGTTTCCGCTGTCACGCGGAGAGAAATAGCGCTCCTTCGAACGGCTCCCCTCTTCGTCCGCACGAACGCCGACGATGACGCCCGTGTAAGGCTCCTTCTTCCGGTCGTCGGCCACATATCGTTTCAAATCATGGTTCATACGGTAACGCGGCCACTCGCCGGAAAGCGTACGCTTCAGCGCCTCGCTTTTCAGGTGGCGGCAGCAGGCGATCCGGTCGACGTTTCCGTCTGGAAAGGTCTGTTTGTCGTCAAGGGCGGCCTTGTTCTCACCGTAGATCATGTTCAGGTTCCATTCGAGTGCGATACGATCGCGGTACTCGATCATCTCGGGAATCTTGTAGTGCGTATCGATATGGACGAGCGGAATCGGCACATGTCCGAAAAACGCCTTGCGTGCAAGCCAGAGCAGCACCGTGCTGTCCTTGCCGATCGACCAGAGCATGCAGAGGCTTTTGAACTCCCTGTATGCCTCCCTGAGAATATAGACGCTCTGCGCTTCGAGCCTGTCGAGATGGTTCATGATGAAATCGTTAACGTTGTTAAACGGGTCGCTTGTGCAGCCCGCACTCCTTGTGTTCCGGCGACTCCCACCACCAGCGTCCTGAGCGTATATCGTCGCCCGGCCTGACGGCTCTGGTGCATGGTGCGCAACCGATGCTCGGGTAGCCGTTGTCATGAAGCCTGTTGTAGGGAATGCTGTTCGACCTGATGTACTCCCAGACCCACGTTTCGCTCACATCGGCAAGCGGATTTATCTTGAAAAGCCCGAAACTTTCGTCCCATTCGACCAGGTCGAGTCCCTGCCTGGTTACCGACTGCTCCCTGCGCAGCCCGCATATCCAGGCCTTGAGCGTGGAGAGTCTCCGCGAGAGCGGTTCTACTTTCCTTATGCGACAGCACTGCTTGCGGTTCTCGATGCTCTCGTAAAAAAAGTTGGGTCCATAGAGCGACAGCATGTTTTCGACTGCAGAAGTCTGGGGAAAGAGCACTTCAATGTCCTGGCCGTATCGCCTTCTTGTGGCATCGAGCACTTCGTAGGTCTCCTCCGGCAAACGGCCGGTGTCGAGCGTGAAGATCGGTATCCGGACTCCTTCCTTGTGGAGAAGATCGGTAATGACCTGGTCTTCAGCTCCGAGGCTCGTCGCAAAAGCGACCTCTCCGACGCCGAAAGTCTCCCCGGCAAGCCGAAGCACCGTTTCCGGTGCTTTTGAAGACCACTCAAGGCTCAGTTGTCGGGCTCTCTCTTTTCCCATGGCTGCTGATTCTGTTTCGATAATTATCTGTTCTGTTTTCGTCTTCCGACGATGATTGCAACCGAGTTTTCACGCTGCTCGCTTTTGAAAATCCTGAACCCGGCATCGTTGATCGACCGTACGACATTGATGAGGGACTGCCCTTCATCGACGACCACTTCGATCAGCTCTTCCCCGGAAAGGCCGGATACCGCCTGTTTGACGCGAAGCGCGTTGGCCGGACACGATACGCCCGTGACATCAATGCTGCCGGATATGCTGTAGCTCTGGCTCAAGAATCTCCTCCATTATGTTTTCGAGCCCGATACGGTCGATCGTGTGGCCGAACCGCTCCTTCTTCAGCCCATGTTTACGATAGCTGGCGATCGCCCTGTCGACAAGCTCGTAGACCTCTTCTTCGGTTTCGACGATACGCTTCAGGATCGAAGCGAACCGAGGCACCTTGCCCATGGTACCGCCGATGAAGACGGTATATCCTTTCCTGCCGACAACCCAGGCACTGGTCGGGCAGAGCGAGGTGCAGATGCTGCAATTGATGCAGGCCTCTTCATCAACCGCATAATGAAACCCATGTCCGTCATTCGTCTCCTCACGCCCTATGGCCTTCAGCGGGCAGAAAGAGAGGCAAAGGCCGCAATCGGTGCAGGATTCGCGTTCCCACCTGGGTTCAATGGCTCCACGGATGCCGATGTCGTTTTCGTTCGCCTTGGTGCAGTTGTGCGAGCAACCGGTGACGGATAGCTTGAATTTCGATGGCGTCTCCGCCTTGAAATGACGTGCATCAAGCTCACGGGTCATCTCCTTGGTGTCGATCACTCCCCAGCGGCAGGTTTCATTGCCGGGGCAGGCGACGATCACCCGCACGCGAGGTCCGCACGCCCCCATCTCGATTCCTGCCTCCGCAAGTACCTGTTTTGCCCTCTCCAGGTTATCCTGGTGGACATAATGAATTTCGACTCCCTGACGGGTCGACAGATGGACGACTCCCCGTCCGTACTGCTCCGCAACGCTTGAAATGCAGGCAAGCTGCCTGGAGGTAAGGTCGCCTGCGAGCGCCTTGAGGCGCATCACATAATATTCCTGCTGCGTCTGGCGCATCATTCCCACCCTGCCCAGAGCCGCCTGATCCAGCTTGTTGTCTGACATATTGATCGATAGTTGTTCTCTTCAGGTAACCCGGGATTGGCTTCATCATCCCATCAAGCGGCGACGGCAAGATTCGAACTTGCGCTGAAAAAAGGTTTTGCAGACCCTGGTTTTAACCGCTCACCCACGTCGCCGGATATCGTACCGCACGGATGTCGACAGAAATCGATGCTGTTACCGACACTCTCTTGAGAGTACTGGTGACAAAAAACCCCGGAAAAGCCTGCCGAGCAACTTTCTACCATATAAATACCGTAAATGCGGTATCCTGGATCAGACGTGCATGAAGAATGCCCGGAACTGGTAGTGAAGATGTTTGGAAATGAGCCCCCGGAATGGTAACAATCGTTAATTGAAAACCCGACGAGGTGACTCAAGGATGAGAAGGTGATTCTCGTTACCTTACCTTATACATCGAAAACGAATCAAAGCTGCAAGAAACCCATGCATTTCGAAACTCTCGCGATCCACGACGGACAGGCTCCTGATCCGCAAACAGGATCGGTAACCGTGCCGATCTTCCAGACATCCACCTTCGAACGGGAAGATCTCGACCATCGCCGCGAATACTTTTACTCAAGGGCCGGCAACCCGACCCGATCGGCTCTCGAATCGACACTGGCGCTGCTCGAAAACGGCAAGCACGGTCTCGCTTTCGCCTCCGGCGTTGCCGCCATGACCGCCGCCATGCAGGTACTGAAACCCGGCGACCACATCGTGGCAGGATGCGATATCTACGGCGGCACTGTCCGCATCTTCGAACAGCTCATGCGCCCATGGGGAGTCGAGACGACCTATGCCGCAAGCGAAGAGACAGGGAGCTACCTGGAGTGCATCCGTCCGGAAACCCGGATGATCTGGCTCGAAACCCCGTCGAACCCCCTCTTGCAGCTCTCTGATATCCGTGCGCTTGCCGAAATTGCCAATGAACGGAACATCGTGGTGGCAGTCGACAACACCTTTTCGAGCCCCTACTTCCAGCGTCCGCTTGAGCTGGGAGCGCACATCGTCGTGCACAGCACAACCAAGTACATCGGCGGGCACAGCGATGTCATCGGCGGCGCGGTAGTCACCTCCGACGAACACCTCCACCACGCGATCAGGAACTACCAGGGGGCGGCAGGCGCAGTCCCCGGCCCATGGGACTGCTGGCTTCTGCTTCGCGGCCTGAAGACGCTCAAGATCAGGATGGAGGAGCACCAGAAAAACGCCATGCATCTGGCCAGGTCGCTTGAGCGTCATCCGGCAGTTGAACGGGTGTTCTACCCCGGCCTTCCGTCGCATCCGCATCACGCCCTGGCAGGAAGCCAGATGAGCGGCTACGGAGGGATGCTTACCATCGACTTGAAAGGTGGTCTCCCTGCGGTCCGCAAACTGATCGCCGGAACGAAGCTCTTCATCCTTGCCGACAGCCTCGGCGGTGTGGAGTCGCTCATCGCTTCCCCGGCAAAAATGACCCTCGGCGCCCTTACCCAGGAACAACGCCTCAGGCGCGGCTGCACCGACGGACTGGTACGCATGTCGGTTGGCCTCGAAAACGCCGAAGACCTTGAAGAGGACCTCTTTAACGCCCTTGCAACCATATAAACCCGGAACGCCATGGCTACCTTCGCCAATATCACAAGCACCGTTGGCAGAACGCCTCTGGTGAAGCTCAACAGGCTCGCAGAGGGGCTTGAAGCCGACATTCTTCTCAAGCTCGAATTCTTCAACCCGCTCGGCAGCGTCAAGGACAGGATCGGAAGGGCCATGATCGAAGCCGCGGAAGCAGAGGGCATAATCGGCCCGAAAACGCTCATCGTGGAGCCGACCAGCGGCAACACGGGCATCGCACTGGCCTTCGTGTGCGCCGAGCGAGGCTACAGACTGCTGCTGACCATGCCTGAAACGATGAGCATCGAGCGTCGCAAACTGCTTCGCTACCTCGGCGCCGAACTGGTGCTCACCCCCGGCCCGAGAGGCATGAAAGGTGCGATCGAGGAGGCGGACAGGATCGTCGAAATGGAAAAGAACAGTTTCCTGCCCGGACAGTTCCAGAATCCGGCGAACCCGAGGGTCCACCAGGAGACGACAGGCCCGGAGATATGGAACGACACCGAAGGCAAGGCGGACATCCTGGTCTCAGGCGTCGGAACCGGCGGCACCATCACCGGCATTTCCCGATTCATCAAACCGCTCAAACCGGGATTCAGGACGGTCGCCGTCGAACCTGCATCATCCCCTGTGCTTTCGGGCGGTGAACCTGGTCCGCACAAAATCCAGGGAATCGGTGCGGGCTTCATACCTGCCGTGCTCGACGTGTCGCTCATCGACGAAGTCGTTACGGTCACCAACGAAGATGCGATCTCGACGGCACGCGACCTCGCGTTGAAAGAGGGGGTTCTCTGCGGCATCTCATCAGGCGCGGCCCTCTTTGCGGCACTCCAGATCGCAAGGCGTCCTGAGTCCCGCGGCAAAACCATCGTCGCCGTCATCCCGAGCACAGGTGAACGCTACCTGAGCACCGACCTCTTCCTCGGAATCGAAGGCTGAACCTCATGAGTTCCGGTCATCCCGCCACACCTCCCCACGGGGCTGGCGGGATACCATTATTGCGGTACTTGCAGCAGAACGAAGCGCATCATAATTTTGATGGCAATAAAATGCGGTATTGCAGGGAACATGTATATTGTCCTGCGCACATTCGAACCTTGAACAATTTTCCGGACAGGAGCGCTTCATGCCTTTGATCCAGATCACCCTGAACGGGGAGCACCGGGATATCCCGGAAGGATCGTCGGTCACCGACCTCCTCGCCGTTACCGGCGCCGACAGGCAGCAGGTGGCCGTCGTGGTCAACGAGCGGATCGTCCGGCCGGAAGACCGCAGGTCATGCATCCTGAAGGAACACGATCAGATCGACGTGCTTGTATTCGCTGGTGGCGGATAACCGCCTCCAAACCGACAGTTCTCAGTAAAGACCGACCATGGATTCACTTCAGTTAGGCTCATATACCTTCTCGTCACGCCTGATCCTCGGAACAGGCAAGTTCAGCAGCACCCGTGCGATGCTTGAAGCCGTGCGTTCTTCCGGCACGCAGCTGGTGACCGTAGCGCTCAGGCGATTCAACCGTGAACAGGCGGAAGACGACCTGTTCGGACCCCTTTCGGAAATGGGGGGGATCACCCTGATGCCCAACACCTCCGGAGCCGCCACGGCAAAAGAGGCCATCCGGGCCGCGCACATCTCGCGCGAACTTTCCGGCAGCCCCTTCGTCAAGGTCGAGATCCATCCCAACCCGCACCACCTGATGCCGGACCCGATCGAAACGTACGAAGCCTGCAAGGTGCTCGCCGCCGAAGGGTTCCTCGTCATGCCCTACATCCCGGCCGACCCGGTGCTCGCCAAACGCCTTGAGGATGTCGGCTGCGCCTCGGTCATGCCCCTCGGCTCAGCCATCGGCAGCGGACAGGGACTTTCGACCGCAGAGATGGTGAAAATCATCATCCGTGAAAGCGGCATCCCGGTCATCGTCGACGCCGGACTTCGGTCGCCGTCAGAAGCCTGTGCAGCGATGGAGATGGGTTGTGAAGCGGTGCTCGTCAACAGCGCCATCGCGGTCGCTCAGGACCCTGCCGCCATGGCTGCGGCCTTCGCCCGCGCCGTCGAGGCCGGACGCCAGGCAAGGATCGCGGGCATCATGCCAAAATCCGGTTCTGCCGTCGCCACGAGTCCCCTGACCTCTTTCCTCGGGACCGCCTCATGAACGCACTGCCTTCATGGCTGACCGACAAGCGACTCTCTGAAGATCTGGAACCGCTGCTTGCGCCCACGGACGATGGTTCGCTCGAAATGCTTGCCGCCGAAGCGCAGGCGATCACCCTGCGACGCTTCGGGCGCATCATCTCGCTCTACGCACCGCTCTACCTCTCCAACTTCTGTTCGAGCGGTTGCGCCTATTGCGGCTTCGCCTCCGACCGCACTGCACCGCGACGCCGACTCGAATTCGACGAGATCGAAAAGGAGCTCACGGCCATGAAAGCCCTCGGTATCGGCGACGCTCTGCTGCTGACCGGAGAGCGAACCAGCGCTGTCGGGTTCGACTACCTGCGACGCGCTGTCGAAATCGCCGCCAAAGTCATGCCTCGCGTGGCCGTGGAAGCGTTTCCGATGACGGTTGCCGAGTACCGCGCACTCGCTGAAGCCGGATGCACCGGCATTACCATCTACCAGGAGACCTACGATCCTGAAAATTACGCCAAACTGCACCGCTGGGGGCCGAAACGTGACTTCCTTGAACGCCTCGAGACACCGGAACGCGCGCTTCAGGGCGGCATCAGGAGCGTCGGAATCGGAGCATTACTGGGGCTGTCGGAACCTGTCGGAGAAGCGCTGGCCCTGGCACGCCACGTCAGGCACCTCTGCCGCACCTACTGGAAAGCGGGGGTATCGGTCTCGTTCCCTCGTATCCGCCCGCAGGAGGGCGGTTATCAACCAGCCTTTACCGTCGACGACCGCTTCCTCGCCCGTATGATCTTCGCGTTCCGCATCGGCATGCCGGATGTGGACCTGGTGCTCTCCACCCGTGAAAGCCCGGCCTTCCGCGACGGCATGGCCGGGCTCGGCATCACCCGGATGAGCATCGCCAGCCGCACCACCGTCGGGGGCTACCACGATGCAGACAGCGCCGGAGCGACCCAGTTCGAAGTCTCCGACGACCGCAGCGCCGAAGCCTTCTGCGCCGCCCTGCGCGCAAAAAACCTCGAACCTGTTTTCAAGAACTGGGACGCTGCATACAACGGCCCCATAAGCGAAAAAGAGAGCCTATGCCGCTGAACGACTCACAGAGCCTGCGCTATGCGCGACACCTTGTCCTGCCGGAAATCGGCGAAAAGGGCCAGGAAAAGCTCCTCCGCTCGAAGGTGCTCGTCATCGGCGCCGGAGGGCTCGGTTCGCCTGTCGCGTTCTACCTCGCCGCCGCAGGCGTAGGCACCATAGGCATCATGGACGGCGACACCGTCGACCTGTCGAACCTTCAGCGCCAGATCCTGCATACGACAGCCTCGCTCGGCATGAAGAAGACCGATTCGGCGAGGGAACGGATCGCCGCCCTCGACCCGTCGATCAACATCGTACCGCACCCGGAAAGGTTCACCGCCGCAAACGCCCCCGGAATCCTTTCGGGATATGAGTTCGTCATCGACGCCACGGACAACTTCGATTCCAAGTTCCTGATCGCACTGGAGTGCCATAAGGCAGGAAAGCCATACTCACATGCAGGCATCCGGAACTTCCACGGCCAGACGATGACCGTTGTCCCCGGCCAGACCGCCTGCTACCGCTGCCTCTTCCATGAAGACGGAGCACCGAAATCCGGCCTTCCCCAGGGACCGCTCGGAGCGCTTCCCGGCGTGATCGGCTCCATCCAGGCGATCGAAGCCATCAAGCACCTGCTCAGCATCGGGACTCCGCTCACCGACGCGCTCCTCACCTTCGACGCGCTCGCCATGTCGTTCCGGAAAGTGCCTGTCCGTCGCGATCCGGAGTGCCCCTTCTGCTCCTGAATATCGACTCATCTGGCTTGACTGAATCCCATCAAATGCGATAATCATCCGGCTTTGATGGATCGCCTGAGTATCGTATCCTTCTTTAAGTACGCTTCAGATGGTACTGGCACAAAAGCCCGAAAGTGAAATCACAGGAATAATCTTTCTACCATTCACTTGACGCCCGTCGGGATGGCGTACATTAACATCCTGTATTTTCTTCAGTTGACCCGGACTTCAGTCCAACATCTTCGATAAGCCGGTTTGCAGGATAGCATAGCATCAGATATTGGGCTGAAGCCCGATAAATCTATAGAGGAGTTTTTCTCCCCCGGACTGAAGTCCAGGGCAACTGGAATGTAAGATGTCTGAATATCCGGAGGGTTAAAACCCTCCTGAATGTGGAAAGTTGAAGTCAGGAGGAACAGAAGAGGGAGAGATCTGAATATCCGTCAGGATGAAATCCTTTAACATCCTGTATTTTCTTCAGTTGCCCAGGACTTCAGTCCGGGGATCGCTGATCTCCCTAAAGAGTTTGGACTTCAGTCCAACATCTTCGATAAGCCGGTTTGCAGGGTAGCATAGCATCAGATATCGGGCTGAAGCCATAATAATCTATAGAGGAGTTTTTCTCCCCCGGACTGAAGTCCGGGGCAACTGGAATGTAAAATGTCTGAATATCCGGAGGGTTAAAACCCTCCTGAAAATGGAAGGTTGAAGTCAGGAGGAACAGAAGAGGGAGAAGATCTGAATATCCGTCAGGATAAAATCCTTTAACATCCTGTATTTTCTTCAGTTGCCCCGGACTTCAGTCCGGGGATCGCTGATCTCCCTAAAGAGTTTGGACTTCAGTCCAACATCTTCGATAAGCCGGTTTGCAGGATAGCATAGCATCAGATATTGGGCTGAAGCCCGATAAATCTATAGAGGAGTTTTTCTCCCCCGGACTGAAGTCCGGGGCAACTGGAATGTAAGATGTCTGAATATCCGGAGGGTTAAAACCCTCTTGAATGTGGAAGGTTGAAGTCAGGAGGAACAGAAGAGGGAGAGATCTCAATATCCGTCAGGATAAAATCCTTTAACATCCTGTATTTTCTTCAGTTGCCCCGGACTTCAGTCCGGGGATCGCTGATCTCCCTAAAGAGTTTGGACTTCAGTCCAACATCTTCGATAAGCCGGTTTGCAGGATAGCATAGCATCAGATATCGGTCTGAAGCCATAATAATCTATAGAGGAGTTTTTCTCCCCCGGACTAAAGTCCGGGGCAACTGGAATGTAAGATGTCTGAATATCCGGAGGGTTAAAACCCTCCTGAAAATGGAAGGTTGAAGTCAGGAGGAACAGAAGAGGGAGAAGATCTGAATATCCGTCAGGATGAAATCCTTTAACATCCTGTATTTTCTTCAGTTGCCCCGGACTTCAGTCCGGGGATCGCTGATCTCCCTAAAGAGTTTGGACTTCAGTCCAACATCTTCGATAAGCCGGTTTGCAGGATAGCATAGCATCAGATATCGGGCTGAAGCCATAATAATCTATAGAGGAGTTTTTCTCCCCCGGTCTGAAGTCCAGGGCAACTGGAATGTAAGATGTCTGAATATCCGGAGGGTTAAAACCCTGGACGACAAGGAAACGAACCTGCGCAAATCAAACCCATCAAGAGGAAGCTGCAATGAAAAGTGCTCTCGCCCAATCCATAGGACTTTCGACCTTCCCGGTCGCCGTCATCGAATCAGACTCACTGCCTGACGGAGCCCTGCAGTTCAAGGAAGGAGTATTCGGCTGTGTCATCGCGTTCCTGAAAAGCGCCTCCAACGGAAAGACAGCTGCCTTCAGCCGTACCACGTTCGGTTGTCCGGGGGCTGGCGTCGGACTGGGGTTCGGCGACTGCTACGTCAACTTCCCCGGAGGGATAGAGCAGTTCCTGTCGACCGGCAATCCCGAATTCTGCCAGACCGGATTCGGTAAGGCCATATCGAAAAGCATGCCCGACATCGAGGATGGGGAACGCTATTTCAAAAGCCCTGATATCGCCGGAAGCTTCGTCAAAGCCCTTCCGATGACGGAGATTCCTACGGAATACATCCTGTTCAAGCCCCTGGATGAAGTCGAAACGACAGAGAGCCCGAAAGTCGTTGTCTTCCTGGTGAATCCGGACCAGCTTTCCGCTCTTGTCGTCATGGCAAACTACGACCGCCACACTTCGGATAACGTCATAACGCCGTTCGCCTCAGCGTGCCAGAACGTCGGCATCATCCCCTTCAGGGAAGCCACGTCAGATCAGCCGAGGGCGGTCCTCGGGCTTACCGACGTGACGGTGCGAAAGATGTTCCCGAAAGAGATACTCTCGTTCGCGATGCCCTGGAAACTGTTCATGGAGATGGAATCGAACGTGAAGGGAAGTTTTCTTGAAAAGCGCCACTGGCAGCACCTGCTTGAACGTAACAGCGTGGCTGACAAGTGAACTCCGAACCCTATGGAAAGCTTCCCGGCCTACTTGCCCCCGGCGCCGATCAGATCAAGGAAATGCGCGGCATACCGGGCGAGCTTGACCTCGCCGACGCCTGAAATGGTCAGCATCTCATCGGGGGTTCGAGGTTTCAGCGCAGCCATTTCGTGCAGGGTCCGATCCGAAAAGACGACATAGGGCGGCACCCCCTGTTCGTCGGCAAGCCTCTTGCGCAAGGCCCTGAGCTTTTCGAAAAGCGGTGCATCAGCCGGAGAGGCTGCCGGGCCTGCGCTTTTACGGGAGGGCTTTTCGACCTTCTGTTCAACGACCCTGGTTATCTCGACCCGCTCACCGTTCTTGAGTATCCCGACGCCTCCCTCAAGCAGGTAGATGACCGGATAGAGCCCCTCCGACCTGCCGATCGCTTTCCGGGCGAGAAGATCGTCGATCAACTGGCGCCAGAACTTCTTCCCGTGCCCCTTGCCGGCACCGAACACGTTCAGGCGGTCATGGCCGAACTCCCTGATCTTCTTCGTATCGCTGCCGGTAAGGATCTCAACGAGATGTGCCGCGCCGAACCGTGAATCGGTCCTGACGATGGCTGAGAGCAGCATCTGGGCTTCAGTCGTGCAGTCGACCACCTCATGCAGGCCGAGGCAGACGTCGCACGACCCGCAATTGTCTTTGGGATAGGACTGCCCGAAATGGCCGAGCAGCGTCTTTCTCCTGCAGACGTTGGCAGAAGCGAAGGCCACGACTTTCGACAACGCGTCGAGGGCTCTTGAGCGCTCCTCCTGATCGAGCATCGCATCGATGAAAAAGCGGACTTTGGGAATGTCAGCCTGCGAAAACAGCATGATGCACTGCGCCTCTTCACCGTCCCTGCCCGCACGGCCGGTCTCCTGGTAATAGCTTTCGATGCTTTTGGGAAGATCGGCGTGGATGACGAACCGGACGTTTGACTTGTCGATTCCCATGCCGAACGCCACGGTGGCGACGATGATATCCGTTTCATCGCGGATGAAGGCTTCCTGGTTCTCCTGCCGCTCCTGGTCGCTCAATCCTGCATGGTAGGGAAGAGCCCGAAAACCCTTCTTCTGCAGCATTGCGGCGGTATCGTTCACGCTCTTGCGGCTCGTGCGGTAAACGATGCCCGCCTGCCCAGAAAACTTCCTGAGGATCGAGGTGAGCTGCGCATCGCCATGCTCCTTGAAACGCACCTCGTACGAAAGGTTCGGACGGTCGAACGAGGCCCTGACGACGAACGGGTCGCGCAGCCTGAGCTTCACCATGATGTCCCGCTGCACGAGGTGAGTTGCCGTAGCCGTGAAGGCCGCGACAGGGATGTCGGGCAGGAGGTCGACGATCGAAGAGAGCGAAAGGTAATCCGGACGGAAATCGTGCCCCCACTCCGAGATGCAGTGGGCCTCGTCGATAACGGCCATGCTGATCGATGCACGGATGAGCTGGTCTCGGAAATAGTCGAGCGCGAGACGTTCAGGAGCGACATACAGGAGGTCCAGCGATCCCAAAAGCAACGCCTGCATAACCCTCGACTGCTCTGCCGGGTCGAGTGAACTGTTGAGGAATGCTGCCTTGATGCCGTTCGATACCGCACCGTCGACCTGATCCTTCATGAGCGAAATGAGCGGGCTCACCACCAGCGCCGTGCCGGGAAGCAGCACTGCCGGAAGCTGGTAACAGAGCGATTTGCCGCCGCCGGTCGGCATGACGGCAAAAAGGTCGCGACCGGAAAGCAGCGCTTCCACAATCTCCCGCTGGTTCGGACGGAACGACCTGAAGCCGAATACGCGATGAAGGGCTTCATGCATTGCGTCAGAGGCGATGGTAGTGGGAATGGGTGTCATGCAGAGGTATTCAGGTCTTGCCCAGTATGATGGTTGACCATCAGATGGCGACGGCCTGGATTTCTATGTTATTTCATCCTCATCAACAGGTGAGCCGGATGCATCCCCCTCCTCATATGCTGCAGGGAGGAGGGGGACATGGCATTTCACATGTTCAACGCGCGATCAGCGGTGGCGAGGGCGGCTTCCCTGATCACTTCGGAGAGACTCGGATGCGGATGGCAGGTGCGGGCGACGTCTTCAGCCGATGCATGGAACTCCATGGCAAGGGCCGCCTCTGCGATGAGATCTGATGCCTCGTTGCCGATGATGTGCACACCGAGGATTTCATCGGTGCGGGCATCGACCAGCATCTTGACGAATCCGTCGACGTTGCCGAGTCCGAGGGCCCTGCCGTTGGCGATGAACGGGAATTTGCCCGCCTTGTATGCCCGGCCTTCAGCCTTGAGCTGCTGTTCGGTCTTGCCGACCCAGGCGATTTCGGGCGAAGTGTAGATGACCCACGGCATGCAGTTGTAATCGATGTGCGGCTTCTGGCCTGCGATCTCTTCAGCCACCATGACCCCTTCGTCTTCAGCCTTGTGGGCAAGCATCGGCCCGCGCACCACGTCGCCGATGGCATAAACGCCGGGAGCAATCGTACTGCACTGTGCGTTGACCGGAATGAAGCCGCGCTCGTCGGTACTGAGGCCGATGGCTTCAAGATTGAGCTTGTCGGTGTTGGGAATGCGGCCGATTGAGACGATCATCTTCTCGCACTCGAGCTTCTGGCCCGCGCCCTGGGCGTCGGTATAGCTCACGGTAAGACCGTTGCGCCCTTTTTTCACCTCGTCGATCCGAACGCCGAGCACGATATCGATCCCCTGTTTCGGGAAAAGCTTGCCGGCCTCCTTGGCGATGCTCTCGTCGCTGGCGGCAAGGAACGTGGGCATCGATTCGAGCACGGTGACTTCTGCACCGAGACGACGCCAGACCGAGCCGAGTTCAAGGCCGATCACACCCGCACCGATGACGCAGAGCTTTTTGGGCACGGTTTCGAATTTGAGCCCGCCTTCGTTGTCGCAGATGGTGACGTTGTCCACCTCGACGTCGGGCAGATGCCTCGCCTTCGAACCGGTGGCGATAATGACGTTCTGCGCGACCACCTCCTCGTCGCCCGTCGGCGTGCTGATGACGACCTGGTAGCCGTCGTCGGTCTTTCCGACAAAGGAGCCATGTCCCTTGAGCAGCGTGATGCGGTTTTTGCGGAACAGAAGCTGAATGCCGCCGGTCATGCGGGTAACGATGTCAGCCTTGCGCTTGATCATCTGCTTTACGTCCATTTTGACCTCTGTGGCCGATATACCGTGTTCGGCATACTGGTGATTCACCCGTTCGAAGGCTTCCGAGGAGGCGACAAGCGCCTTGAGGGGAATGCATCCCGCATTGAGGCAGGTGCCACCGAGACGGGGTTCGCCGTTCGGATCGTCATATGATTTGGATTCGCAGCAGGCTACCGTGAAACCGAGCTGGGAGGCGCGGATGGCGGCGATGTATCCGCCGGGTCCGGCACCGATGACAAGCACATCAAATTTCTTGATCATGGTCTCTTAATGGATTAAAGGTCGAACAGTAAACGTGACGGGTCTTCGATGGCCTCTTTCATGGCCACCAGGCCAAGCACGGCTTCACGACCGTCGATGATGCGATGGTCATACGACAGCGCGAAATAGTTCATGGGCCTGATGACGATCTGGCCGTTCTCCACGACAGGCCTCTCCTTGGTGGCATGGATGCCGAGGATCGCCGACTGCGGCGGATTGATGATCGGGGTCGAGAGCATAGAGCCGAACGTGCCGCCGTTCGAGATGGAAAATGTTCCGCCGGTGAGCTCTTCGAGCGAGAGCTTGCCGTCCCTGGCTTTCACGCCATATTCGGTGATCTGCTTTTCGATGTCGGGAAAGCTCATCTGGTCGACGTTGCGCAGCACCGGCACGACCAGGCCGCGAGGCGATCCGACGGCGATGCCGATGTCGAAATAGCCGTGGTAGATGATGTCCGTACCATCCACCGAGGAGTTCAGCACAGGATACTTCCTGAGGGCGTGGACCACGGCCTTGACGAAGAACGACATGAAGCCGAGCTTGACGCCATGCTCCTTCTCGAACTTGTCCTTGTACTTGTTGCGCAGGTCGATGACCGCCTGCATGTTCACCTCGTTGAAGGTGGTGAGAATGGCGTTCGACTGCTGAGACTGCAGGAGGCGTTCGGCGATCCTGGCGCGAAGGCGCGACATCGGCACACGCTCTTCCGGCCGGTTGTTGAGCTGCGAGGTGTCCATGACCGCATCCACAGGCAACAGCACCTGCCGCATCGAGGCTTCGGGAGCCATCGGCGTCCAGGATGGCGAAGTGGCCACGACTGCCGGGGCAGGAGCCGCTGAAGGCACCGCTGCCGGCGCGGACGGGGCGCTGCCTGAAATCGCCGAAATCACATCGCCCTTGGTGACTCGCCCACCACGTCCGGTACCAGTGATGGCGCCTGCGACGAGATTGTTCTCATCGATGAGCTTGGCCGCCGAAGGCATGGGAGCATGAGCAGGGCCGGACGCCAGCGGATAGGCGGGCTGCGCCTGGAACTGCGGCGTCTGTATCGGCGCATGAACCGAAGCGGGCACCGGAGCGGGAGCTGGCGCCTCTGACGGTGCGGCAACCGGTTCCTGAACCGCCTGTGGCGCATCAGAAACCTCTCCTGCCGCAGCTTCGGTGTCTATTGAAGCCACGCTCTGGCCTGCGACGACGATATCGCCGTCACCGGCGGTTATTGCCGTCAGGACTCCCGATGCGGGAGACGGCACCTCGAAGACGACCTTGTCTGTCTCGATTTCGAAAAGGGTTTCATCCTGAGAGACCGGGTCACCGGGTTTTTTTCTCCAGCCGAGCATGGTGGCTTCGGCTACTGACTCCGATAACGGGGGTATTGTTACATCGACGATTGCCATACCAGATCCTTGATGCCTTGAGTTTTGGTTATTTGCTGATGACGGTTCCCTGAAGCTTTCCGAAAGCTGCGTCAAGCAGTGCTTTCAGCTGCTCGGTATGCTTGCTGAAGTATCCCACGGCGGGTGAAGCCGATGCCGGACGCCCTGCATATCCAAGCTTCTGCCCCGGTTGCATGAGGTCCATGAGGTACTGCAGCATGAACATCCAGTATCCCTGGTTCTGGGGCTCGTCCTGAGACCAGACGATCTCTTTGAGGGTCGGATAACGACCGAGCTCCGCCTTGAGGGCCTCCTCGGGGAAGGGATAGAGCTGCTCCATCCTGATGATCGCCACATCCTTCTTGCCGTTCTCCCTGCGACGATTGATCAGGTCGTAGTAAACCTTGCCTGAACAGAGCACGACGCGGGTTACCTTCTCCGGCTTCGGCGAATCGTCGCCGATGACCGTCCTGAAGGTGCCTGTCGTGAGGTCTTCGAGCGGCGAAATGGCCTCCTTGTGGCGAAGCACCGATTTCGGGGTGAGAATCACGAGCGGCTTGCGGATCGTGCGGATCATCTGGCGCCGGATGAGATGGAAAATCTGGGCCGGCGTGGTCGGCTGGCAGACCTGGATGTTGTCGTCCACGCAGAGCTGCAGGAAGCGCTCCGGACGGGCCGAAGAGTGTTCCGGTCCCTGCCCTTCATAACCGTGCGGCAGCATCATCACCAGACCTGAAGAAAGCCCCCACTTGACTTCGGCTGAGGTGATGAACTGGTCGATCACCACCTGCGCGCCATTGACGAAGTCACCGAACTGCGCTTCCCAGATGACGAGCGTGTTGGGCTCGGCGATCGAGTAACCATATTCGAAACCGAGCACAGCCTCCTCGGAGAGCACCGAATCGATGACCGTAAACGGAGCCTGGTTGTCGGCGACGTTCTGCAGCGGGATGTATGCGCCCATATCCCAGCGCTCACGATTCTGGTCGTGCAGCACCGCCTGGCGATGCGAGAAGGTGCCGCGGCCGGAATCCTGACCGGTGATGCGCACCGCATACCCCCCGGAAACGAGCGAAGCGAACGCGAGGTGCTCGCCCATGCCCCAGTCGAGCGGCAGTTGCCCCTCGCCCATGGAAGCACGATCACGCACCACTTTTTCGACCAGCGGATGCAGCTTCATGTTGAGCGGAATCGAGGTGATGCGCTCAGCAAGCCTCTTCAGCTCAGCGACAGGCACACCGGTTTCAGCCTGGTCGGTCCAGGCCCGGTTGCGGAACGGCATCCAGTCGACTGCATACTTGTTCTTCGCGTTGGAAAGCACCGGATCGACCTTGTGCCGTCCGGCATCCATGGCCTTGCGATACTCCTTGCCGAGCCCTTCCGCAAAACCCTCTGCCACGACACCCTGGGCCTTCAGGCGATCAGCATAGAGCTGGCGCGTGCCGGGATGCTGACCGATCTTCTTGTACATGAGCGGCTGGGTGATCGAAGGGGTATCCTGCTCGTTGTGCCCATGTTTACGGAAGCAGATGATATCGATGGCCACATCGTGGCGGAAGGTCTGGCGATACTCGAGCGCGAGACGCGTGGCGAGGATCACCGCTTCCGGATCGTCGCCGTTGACGTGCAGCACCGGAGACTTGATGATCTTGACCGCATCGGTGCAATAGATCGACGAACGCGCATCACGCGGGTCGGAGGTGGTAAAACCGATCTGGTTGTTAATGACGATGTGAACCGTACCGCCCGTACCGTAACCGCGGGTCTGGGAGAGGTTCAAGGTCTCCATCACCACGCCCTGTCCGGCGAATGCCGCGTCGCCATGCACAAGGATCGGCAGCACCTGATGGCCGTCGACGTCGCCCCTGTTCTCCTGGCGGGCTTTCACCGAACCTTCGACAACAGGATCGACGATCTCAAGGTGCGACGGATTGAACGCGAGCGACAGGTTGACCGGGCCGTTTGGCGTCGAGACATCGCTCGAAAAACCCAGATGGTACTTGACGTCGCCGGAGGGCAACTCATCGCCGTGCTTGCCTTCGAACTCAGCGAACAGGTCCGCAGGACTCTTTCCAAGAATGTTGACCAGCACGTTCAGCCGACCGCGATGGGCCATGCCGATGACCACCTCTTCAACCCCGTAAGCCCTTGCCGACTGGATGATCTCATCGAGCGAAGCGATGAAGCTCTCACCACCCTCAAGCGAAAAACGCTTCTGGCCGACATACCGGGTGTGGAGGAAGCGCTCAAACCCTTCGGCAGCCGTGAGGCGTTCAAGGATATGCGTTTTCTCTTCGTCCGAAAACGCAGGCTTCGAACGTCTCGATTCGAGCTTCTGCTGCCACCAGCGTTTGCGGTTCCCATCGGTGATATACATATACTCGACGCCGATCGTGCCGCAATAGGTCTCGCGAAGGTTCTGAAGAAGTTCGCGAAGACTCATCGACTCTTTGCCGAACCCGGTGTCGCTCGTATTGAACATGGTGTCCATATCGGCGTCGGTCAACCCGTAGAACGACGGTTCGAGATCGGGAAGCTGCGGACGCTGCTGGCGCTTCAGCGGGTCGAGATCAGCCCAGTGCGTACCGAGCGAACGGTAAGAAGCGATGAGTTTCTGTACGGCCACCCGTTTACGGCCCAGGTCGGTATCGGCCCCATAGGCCAGCACCTGGCGGATCGGCCCGTTCTTCGCCCGTTCGGCGAACGAAGCCACGACAGGAGCGTGCGCCACATCTCGGGAATCGCTGCCGTCGACCGCGGGCACATTCTGCATCGCGTCGAACCAGCTTCGCCAGTTATCGGGAATTGAAGAGGGGTCGTTCAGGTAGGACTCGTAGAGTTCTTCGATGTAGGGAGCGTTTCCGCCGTAGAGATACGAATTGCGTTTGTACTGCGACATCATGGATGTTGTCACTTGAAAAGTCCGGAATAAATTTCAAATGCCAGTGCACAAGCCGATAAATCCGGCCATGCGTTTTGAAGTATTAATGTAACAATCGTGAGCACAAAAATTAAGCACCAATCGTCCATGAACCCGGCGACAAAAACACAAGAGCTTGGGGAACCTTGACAGGCGCAGATTAGAAGGTTTTTGAAATTTTTGTGCTGTATTCGGAAAGTAATGGCAGATCGGCCTCAGGAAAGTCATAAGAGGACGCTTCGTCGATGCCGATCCAGCGAAGCTCCTCATGATCAGTGGCAACCGGAGAGCCCTCGACGATACGGCAACGGAACGCGATAAGCCGAAGCGATCGATCCGGGTAACTGTACTCGACCGGCGTCAACCGCTCAATGACGTCAACCCCGACCTGAAGCTCCTCGAACAGCTCCCTCCGGAGCGCTTCGACCTCAGATTCCCCGGGCTCGACCTTCCCCCCGGGAAACTCCCATTTCAAAGCCAGATGCCGCCCCTCGGTCCTCCGGGCAATAAGGAATCGCCCGTCACACTCAATGATGGCGCAGACCACGTCTCCGATATGGAATGTCATGCCTGAAAAGAATGGAAAGTTTGCAATGGGTTCAGACCTGTTGAACAATAAGGGCACATCAAGTAATGGCGAGGAACCCATAAAAGACACTCAGAAGATAAACACTAAAAAAATCACGCCGTATATTTAAAATGTATGATCGGAGCGCAAACGGTGAGGGGGTTGCCCGGCGCCGTGAAAACCCTCGCTCTCCCTGCCTCAAACCGCAAGTGCACGATGACGCAGATCATTGGAGAAATGGAGTTCCGAAAGCCGGGGTGCCTCCTGGATAATCAGGAACAGCAGATGAACCGCTGATCTGATGAACAGGCAAGGCAGTATCATCAAAATTCAGACAATAAGAACCAGTATGAACATAGGAAAAGCGCTTTTCACAACATTACTCATTCTGACGCTCGCAGGATGCTCAAAGGATACTTCTCAGGTTACCAATGACAAATTGCACTCCCTCGCCATCGGCAGATCGACAGAAGCGGAAATCCTGAAAAGTATTGGGAATCCGACATCTGCTACGATTAATGCAGATGGCACCAAAACACTGGTATACTCAGAAGAAAAACGTCAAAAAAAGCAATCCGGCGGGGAAAGCGTCCAATCAAAGGTAATCGTACTGGATATCGGAACAGACGGCGTGCTCACCGGAATATCAAAAACTGAAAAAAGCATCGACACCGGCTCCGAAGTGAAATAGTGCGCCTGAGAACCACATGTACCCGATTACCCGGATAGTTTCGGACGCTACAGATAGTTACGGGGCTGATCAGAGAATCGGGTTAACGCTCATTCAACCATGTGTTGTGATAGGCAACAGTTAAATCAGACAGGGCATGCATTGTTTTTTTAAAAGGGTTGTCATCAGCATCTGCACGGTAATCGGGATTACCTTCATCCTGGCCAAAGATGTTTCTGCCGCTTCACTGCCGACAGAATTAAGCGTTGATTATGCTGATTACAATCCATTGAGCATCGTCATAAAGAAATTCAACTGGCTCGAAAAAGAGTTCCAGGCAGATAACATGAAGATTCGATGGCTGTTTAGCCCGTCAAGCGTGATTGCCTTGAACAATTTAAATACCAATAACCTTGACATGGCATCCAGTGCGATCGTCTCTGCTGCATTGAACCGTGCTGACGGCAAGAAGGTAAAGGCTGTTTATATTTTTGCACGCACTGAGTTCAGCTCCATCCTTGTTTGCCGTAATTCACCGATCAACTCGGTATCAGAATTTAAGGGAAAGAGGATTGCCACTCCACCGGGAAACTCGAGTCACTTTTTCCTGTTGCGAGCAATGAATGAAGTCGGCTTGCACAAGGATGATGTCGTGATTGTCCCTTTGGAACATGCGGAAGGAAGGGTCGCCCTTGAAAAGAACGAAGTTGACGCGTGGTCAAGTATCCAGCCCCATACAAGTTTGAGCCAATTGGAAGCCGGTTCTCGTGAGATTTACCGAAACCCTCGATTTAATACCAACGCCACATTGATCGTATCAGAAGACTTTGCCCGGAAATATCCTGATGTCGTCACAAGAGTCATCAAGGTCTATGAACGAGCCAGGAAATGGGCACTCAGACATCCGGATGATCTTGAAAATCTTTACGCCGATGAAAAGAAACTTCCTTTACTGGTAGCTCGAAAAGTGTTGAGCAGGCTTGACTTCTTTAACCCGGTTATCGACAGAAATGATATCGCGATGGTAAAGGATGCCTCTTCCATTCTGAAGCAAGAACAGTTGGTAAGTCCGGATACCGATCTGGACAAGGTGGTTGATGATCTGATTGACAGGAGTTTCACGACAAAGGTGCTCTTCAATCCAGAGCATCTTAACCAGTAGTAACAGGACAAGAAATACTTTCCGGGATTCCGGAACCCGCAAATTCCCCGTTTTTTCAATCCAGAATTAAATTGACCCCTTCCCAGAAAACTAGACCGATCTAAAGTAGAGTTTTCGGGCAATGAGTAACTTGAACCAAACAAGGGAAAATTGCCATGAAGAAGACCAAATTTACCGAAGAGCAGATTGCCTTTGCCCTTCGTCAGGCCGAGACAGGAACCCGAGTTGAAGAGGTCTGTCGACAATTGGGCATTTCACAGGCGACCTTTTTCAACTGGAAGAAGAAATATAGCGGACTTGGTGTCCCCGAACTGCGTCGCCTGCATCAGCTTGAAGAAGAAAATTCCCAACTCAAAAAGCTGGTTGCCGACTTGAGTCTGGATAAGCAGATGCTGCAGGATGTGATAAAAAAAAAGTTGTAAGGCCTCGAAAGAAACGGGAACTGGTCGTGTATCTCCTGGATGCTTACCGGGTATCGGCCCGACGGGCATGCAACGCGTTGCAATTGGCACGATGAGATGGACCCCGATTATTAGACAGTGATTTAAGTTGGTAACTTGCTCAAAATGAAGGAGCAAGTATGAGTGAAAAGAAGCGGAAAAGCTTCAGTGCCGACTTCAAGGCCAAGGTGGCATTGGA
>JAAXWO010000009.1 GCA_013334965.1 Chlorobiaceae bacterium
CAGCAGCGGGGTGTTGCCGATAAGGTCAGTGAGTTTTTTTGCGATACGTGCCATGGGTACAGGTAGTTTTGGGTTTGTTGCTTGACTACCTGTAAGATCGGTACTCGATGCGGTATGGGAAATCCCGTTGAAACGGTATTTTTTATACCGCAAATAGGGTACGCGGGCGGGATGGGCTTGCTGCAGAACGCTATCCGCCCCCTGTTTCCGCCGGGAAACGGGAGCGGACCTTTCGTTTCGCTGTTATTGGTCAGATTCCGCTTCCGCCCTGCTGGATGCTTTCCGTGACAAGGGCCCTGTTCATCTGGCTGCTTTCCCTGTGTACCAGATCGAACGCGGTGAAGAGCTGTTTGCGGTAATGGTCGAAACGATCATCGGTCCGGTTTCTCGGTGAAGCCAGGTCGATATCCATGATGTTGACGAATCTGCCTGGGTTCGGGGCCATGAGCACGACGCGGTCCCCCAGATAGATGGCCTCTTCAAGGTCATGAGTGACGAAAACCACTGTCAGCCGCCTTTTTTTTCGAAGTTCGAGCAGCTCGTCCTGGAGGTGCAGTTTCGTGAATGCGTCGAGAGCGGCGAACGGTTCGTCCATGAAGAGCACGCTGGGCTCGACGGCAAGGGCCCGGGCCAGGGAAACACGCTGCTTCATGCCTCCCGAAAGCTCGTGAGGGTGACGCTGGGCGTAGGTCGCAAGCCCGACGCTGTCGAGGGCGGCCAATGCTTTCTGTTTTGCTTCCTGATCCCTGATGCCCCGGCACTTCAGGCCGAAAAGGACATTGTCGAGCGCTGATTTCCATGGAAACAGCCCGTAGTCCTGGAAGAGCATGATATGGTCCGGATCGGGTTCTGTGACAGGCTTGCCGTCTATCGTGACCGTGCCGCCGTTCGGCTTTTCGAACCCGGCCATCAGGTTGATCACCGTCGATTTGCCGCAACCGCTCGGGCCTACGAGGCAGACGAACTCTCCTTCATTGATGTCGAGGCTCGCTTTGGCAAGGGCGGTCTGCGTTTCGCCCGATGACGAACGATATGTTTTTTCGGCATTGACGAGCGATATTTTCGGTGTGCGTCTGTTGTTCATGGTGTCACGGTAGCCTTGTGATGATTGCATTATGATGGTACGCCAGATTTTCCCCAACGCCGGTTGATGACATGTTCTGCGAGGGTGATGAGCGAATTGAGGATAAGTCCGAGCAGGCCAACCAGGATCATTCCTGCCATGATCAGGTCGGTACGGAGGAAGTTCCTCGCGTCGATGATCAGGAACCCGAGTCCTGAGTCCGCGCCGAGCATCTCGCCTGCGACGAGGTGAATCCATGCGGTGCCGAGCGCAATGTGCAGGCCGGTCATGATGCCGGGAAACGCAGCCGGGATGATGATCGAAATGAACACCAGGGATGGTTTGGCTCCGAAGTTCCGGGAGACCTTGTAGTAGCTTTGGGGGATTGTCCGGATCGCTCCGATCGTGGCCATCAGCACCGGGAAAAATGACGCGATGAAGATGATGAAAATCGCCGGGGCATTGCCGATGCCGAACCAGAGTACGGCAAGCGGGAACCAGGCGATGGGCGAAATCGGTCGGATAAGCTGCACCAGAGGGTCGATTCCGCGGAGGCATAACGGGCATCGGCCGAGCAGGATTCCCAGTGGGACGGCGCAGCATACGGCTGCCGAATAGGCGATGCCGAGCCGGAACAGGCTGATGCCGATATCGCTCCATAACCGGCCTGCGTTGACCAGTTCTATAATCGCCAGACCGATGTTGAGCGGTCTGGGGAAGAGCTCCTCCGGGTAAAAAGAGGCCGCCGCGTGCCAGATGAGCAGGAACGCGGCGACTACTGCGGTTGGAACGACGATTTTGATGAGTTTATCAGCCATGCCGTAACACCCTTTTTGCAAACGAGTCGTCGATATAGCCGCCAAGATCGGCTTTCGAGCCGGGAAGCCCGAATTTGACCATAAGGTTACGGGTTGCCGAGAAATCTGCCAGATCCGGGGCGAGATTGTTGAAGGTCAGGCGGTCTTTGGGCGAAGTCAGCACTGTCTCCACGATTTGTGGTTTCTGGCCGAGCAGGCGCTGTGATTCTGTCGCTGCCTGTACAGGGTTTGCTTCGATGAATGAAGCGGTTCTTGACAGCCCGCCAACCAGCTCCTGGACTGCTTCCGGGTATGAGCGGATCACATTCTCCCGGAGGTTCAGTACGCAGCAGATGTGGTTCGGCCAGATATCTTTCGACAGCATGAGCACCTTGCCTACATGCTGGGCTTCAGCCTGTGCGCCGAATGGTTCGGCAACAATGTATCCGTTGATTCTTCCGGAAGCCAGGGCGATAACCATTTCCGGCGGAGGCATGTCGATGATTCTGACGTCACGGGCCGCATCGAGCCCCCTTTCTGCAAGGATTTTGCGAAGGAGGATGTTGTGGGTCGAAAACTGGCTCGGAACGGCAATGGTTTTGCCCTTGAGGTCTTCGATCCTGTTGATTTCACCGCTGTTCTTGACCGTGATCGCGCTGCCGTTCCTGTGACCGAGCAACACGACCCTGATCGGTATGCCCTTTTCGCGCAGGGCAAGGCTCATCGGGGTGAGCAGGAACGATCCGTCAATCGCGCCGGATTTGAGCGCTTCTGCGTTCTCCGGCCAGGAAGAGAAGCGGACCGGCTGAATGGTCAGGTTCTTGAACTGCTCCCGGAATGCGGCGATCAGCAGCAGGTGGTCGGTGATCGGGAGATAGCCGATCTTGAGGTTCACTTTGCCTGTCCCTGCAATTGCTGTGGCAAAGTTCCCGGCAACAGCTGCCGGAAGCTGGGCTCCCAGTGCAATAAGTCCTGTTTTGAGAAGAAAATCGCGTCTGTTCATAATGGTTTAATCGTGGTTATGATGATGGTGGTTATGATGATTGCCGGCGTGTTCAGCTTCGTGCTGAATCACGGAGAGTCTTGTTTCGGAAGCCGTCGCGCACGTCGTCCAGCCGAGAGCCGCACGGCGCTGATCGAAATGGGCGATGAGTTGGCGGGCGAGAGAAACCGGATCGGGATCGACGACCATGACGCCGCCGAGCATTCCTGCGGTGTCTTCGTAAAAGAAGCGTGAGACCTTGTCCGAACCGGCGATCGGCGGCGGTACGCAGTGGTATGAGTTGAGGCCGAGAAGCCTGAAGCCGAGTGCCGCGCCTATCCCTTTTTCATTCGACCATTCAGGGCTGGAGAATGCAAGCGGCAACCCTGTGAGCGGAAGGTCGGATGCCGTCGCTATCGCCCTGAACAGTGCCGATGCCCTTGCATTGTCGAGGCATTCGCCCATATGCCAGACCGGTGGGAGCTTCAGGGGAGACAGAAGGTCGCGGAGGCCTTTTCCGGCTCCTTCGAGCCCTTCCGGGATGCAGAAACCGAGTTTGAGGAGCGCATAGGCGGCACAGCCGTTGGTCAGGGCGATCACGTCATGCGCGATCAGTTCGTCAGCGACCTTGACGATGGCCTCCTCGAAGACCACTTTCGGATTGTTGCAACCGACCAGATTGACGATTCCCCTGATTTTTCCCGATTTCAGGTGCTCGACGATCTTGTCCATTCCGCCGAAGGTTTCGGTGAGGTTCTCTACGGAAAAGCCGACTTCGGCATCCATGCGGGCCTGGGGGATGAAGACCTGGCCGCTGTTACGCTGCCTGAACCCGTCGATGCCGCGCCGGATGATGCGCTCTGCCAGGGCATCTGCCTCACCGAGGTTCGCGTGGTGGTGGTCGAACGCGATGTGTTCGGCTCCCGGCAGGCGAGCGGAGTCGCTGGTCGTGACCACGCGGGTATGGAAGCAGGCCGCGACGTCCATGATTCCTGGAAACACATCCTGCACGTCGGCGACCCAGAGATCGAGAGCCCCGGTGGCGAGGGCAAGTTCAGCTCCGACCGCGTTGGTCAGCGGATGGATGTCGCCGAACTTCGCCAGTGCAGAGTGGCCGGAACAGCAGATGCCGTAGAGCCGTATTCCTTCAGCCCCGACAGCCTTTGCCTCATTGATGAGCTTTTCGCTCCGGGCGGCCTTCACGATTGCGGCGACAAGGACAGGGGAGTGGCCGTGCACCGCTATGTTGAGCGTTTCGAGCCTGATGGAACCGAGGTTGGTCGTGATTCGGCTCCGTTTCGGCAGTCCGTACAGGCAGTCCATGGCGATCGATGAGCCAACGACGCTGCTCCATGCGAAGGCAAGCCCGCACCGCAGCAACTGGAGCGAAACGTTGTACCAGTCGCCGTCGGTCCCGACCGATGTCCGGTGAAGCGCTTCAAAGACCTCGTGGTAGGCTCCGATCGGCATGATGTCCAGTGCTTTCCATACCTCAAGGCGCTCTTTCGGCGCGAGGGCTTCAAGGGTTTTGTAGGGACCGGGAATCGTTCTGCAGAGATCGTCCAGCAGGATCATTGCGATCTCGCCTGCAAGCGCCGGGATCGGTTTCCCAGGTTCATGGATCCCGAAAGACTTTGCGGTGGCTATGACCTTTTCAGGTCCGAGGATTTCGAGATTGATGTCGCCGTCAGCCGCTTTTTTCAGTGCGAGCATTACCTCTCGGCCCCTTGCGCCATGAGCGGCCACGCCGGCTGCAGTCCAGCGAAGGATATTGCGTGCTACAATGAGGTGCGCATCGGCGCCGCAGACTCCGCGGGGGCTTTTCTGCGTGACCTTGCATGGGCCCATATGGCAGTTTTTGCAGCAGGTGCCGTCAAGACCGAACCCGCAGAGTGGCTTCTGGGCGTCGAATCTGTCGAAAGCGGTTTCAATGCCCATTTTTTCCATATGGATGAGCATCTCCCTGACCGATGTGTCAGGAGTTCTTTCGATAACATCTTTTTTTTCGGGGAATTTTGGCCTTATGCTCATTCACTGGTTTGGTCTGATGTTGCATAACGCACATGGGTTATGCTGAAATCTCGAATCCCTTCAAGATCTCAATTGCCGACCGGACCTGAAATCCCCTTGAAACGGTATTTTTCATACCGTAAAAAGGGTATGGCGGGTTAGCTCAGATATGGTATTCGATGTTGTCGATAAGTCCGGCCTTGATGGCGAACATCATCAGCTCCGGGCTGCTCGTGACGCCGAGTTTCCGGAAGATGTTTTTGCGATGGGTCATCACCGTATGGAAGCTGATGTGCTTTTTTGTCGCAATCTCCTTGGTGGAGAGGCCTGACGAAATAAGTCGTACAATCTCGATTTCGGACGAGGTGAGCAGGCATGCGTCTTCGATCGGCCCGTCCTGTTTCAGGAGGATGTCGAGCACGCTTCCCGAATAGGCTTTTTTCCCTTTCATCGCAGATGTGACCGCATGGAGCAGCTCCGTCCTGTCGTCTGTCTTCAGGGCTATGTTCCTGATGCCGGCGTTGTTGAACTCCTTGATCTGCATCTGGTTGATCGAGTTGCTGAGGATCAGGAGATGGGAGCCCGGATTGTGCTCCCCAATCTCCTTGAGATCGTTGATCGACCTGAAATCCAGCAGCACATAATCAGTGACGATCAGCGAGACTTCGTTCTGTTTCAGGTATTCGATCAATTCGTTTCTCGACGATACCGCTTCGATTCGGTAGCCTGTCTCGGAAAGGAGCGATTTCAGCGCCTCGGTGGTGAGGTACTGCGTGTCCGCGATGAGGATCGTGCCCCTCTTGCTGCTGCTTTCCATGATCTCTTTATGCCTTCTTCCGGGCAGCCCTGTTTCGATGATCGTGTCAGTGATACAGGGCTGCCCTCAATTGAAAAATGTGACGAATGTACGACTATACCCCGGCAAGCGCTTCGTCGAGCGCTTCGATAAGGTCGTCAATATGTTCGAGCCCTATCGAAAGCCTGATCAGGTCTGAAGAGAGCGCGCTTTGCAGACGCTGCTCTTCGGTCAGCTGGCTGTGCGAGGTGCTTGCCGGATGCAGGATGAGGCTTTTTGCGTCACCCACGTTAGCCACATGCGAGAAAAGCCTGATCGTGTCGATGATCTTTACGGATGCTTCATAACCGCCCTTGACGCCAAAGACGACCATGCCGCCGAAACCGTTTTTCAGGTCCCGTGATGCCAGCGCGTATGAAGGGTCCTCCTTCAATCCGGGGTAGCGAACCCATGCCACTTTCGGGTGGTTTTTAAGGTGTTCGGCAACTTTCAGGGCGTTTTCGGAGTGGCGGATCATTCGCACCGGCAGGGTCTCGATGCCCTGGATGAACATCCATGAATTGTCTGGCGAAATGCAGGCGCCGAGGTTCCTCAATGGCACCGTGCGAACCCTCAGTGCGAAAGCGATTGGTGCGAGCGGTTCGGGAAGGTCGATGGCCCAGCGCAAGCCGTGGTAGTTGCTGTCGGGTTCGGTGAAGAGCGGATGCTTTCCTGCTTTCCAGTCGAATCGACCTGCATCGGTAATGATGCCGCCGATAGCTGCGCCATGTCCCCCGATCCATTTGGTGAGCGAGTTGATGACGATGTCGGCTCCCAGCTCGATCGTGTTGAGCAGGTAAGGCGTAGTGAATGTGGCGTCGACGATGAGCGGCAGGCCGTTGCGGTGAGCCACTTCTGCGATGGCCCTGACATCGGTGTAGTCGAGCACCGGGTTACCGATGGTTTCGATATAGAGCGCCCTGGTCTTGTCGTTGATCGCTTTTTCAAAGTTGGATGGATCCTTCGGATCGACGAAGGTGACGTTGATGCCGAGTTTCGGCAGGATTGAGTCGAACTGCGTGTAGGTGCCGCCGTAGAGGTTGTTGGCCGATACGATGTTGTCGCCCGCTTCGGCAAGGGTGATGATGGTATAAAAGATGGCCGAGGTGCCCGATGCGAGGGCGACCGATGCGGCTCCGCCTTCGAGTTGGGTTATACGCTGTTCGAGGACGTCGGTGGTCGGGTTCATCAACCGGGTATAGATATTGCCGAGCTCCTTCAGGGCGAACAGGTTTGCGGCATGCTCGGTGTTCCTGAACAGGTAGGAGCTGGTGCGGTAGACAGGTACTCCGCGAGACATGGTGCCGTCGACCGGCTGTCCGGCATGAAGGGCTACGGTTTCAGGACGATAGGAGGTGTGACTCATTGTGTTTCTCTCTTTTATGGTTTTTCTGACCGATCGGTATTGATGTTTACGGCATCCGGCTGACACTTATCAGCTCTCATTTGCCGAACAGTTTGTAACGTTGCAGATTGAACTGGTAGAAAAGGAAGCAGCCGAAGCAGAAACCGCAGAGCGCTACCAGAGCGGCAACGGCAACGATGCCCGAAAGGATCCATCCGGCAAGGGCAGCCTCCAGAACAAACGCTATCTGGGCCAGGCCGAGCAGGATGACGGCTATCGAGTTGTTGAAGCGCATGAGTTTCGGACTTTCCGACGCTGCAGTACCGTTCTGTTTACTGAACAGCTTCGAGCCGATCAGGTAAACAAGGCTGGCTTTCTGACCCCACAGCACTGCAGGAAGGATAATCAGGAAGAGCGCTGTGGTGATCAGCGGCTTCTGCAGGATAATGGCGACGGTGATTCCGGCAAGAAGCACGATGCGGTTGAGTTTGACTATCGGCATCGGAATGCCTTGTACCTGGTTTGTTGACGTCATGGCAGTCAATAAGGTTGTGTTCAGGTATATTGTATTATCTGAATGAAACGAAAAAAGCCGGCACTGACAATCAGAACCGGCTCCAGAACATGCTGTCTACTTCGTTGCTGTCGACATCAGTCCGGGGCGCCAGGGTTCATCATGCTTCCGTGGATCGGCATGCAGGTGCTACATATGGCTGTTGAGGTATATTGGGCAGTATCTGGACTCATGAGTCGTAACGTTGTAATGCCGCTGTTAACAATTGTTAAGATTATCGATTTTTTCGCTGATCTCAAAAGTCTTTTTTTGTCCTGTTTTATTTTTTTTACTCCAGGAAAAAATGGCGACAGCTCTTGACCGGTATCCTTTTTCCGCGTACATTAACAATTGTTAATAGTTCTTTTGATTTTTTGCTGGTCATCAAGAAAGGCTGAGGGAATAGACCCTGAGACGCCTTGACAACCGATCCCGAATACCGGGACACGGTGCCGCATTCTACTTCCGCTGATTTTCCTGGAAGCCAAAAGCTTCACGGCGCGGAAGAAAGATGAGTGAAAAAGAGCCCGACAGCTTCTCTTTTCAAAAACGGCGGAACCCTCCATGGGGGCGCCGCCTGACAAGAGTTCTGAAAACCTCTTCCTTGCTCGTCAGGGAAGAGGTTTTTTCTTTTTCCTCTTCCGTTTGCAGACGCAGTTTTTTTAACCATGAACGGAGTGAACCCATGAGTTTTCAGACAGACACCATCCATGCGGGAGTTGCTCCCGACAAGGCATATGGCGCAATCATGACCCCGATATACCAGAGCTCGACTTTCGTTTTCGAGGATATCGGCAAGCATCGCGGCTTCGATTACACCAGGAGCGGCAACCCGACGCGCAAGGCGCTCGAGGACAGCCTTGCCGCCCTTGAAGGGTGCTCGTGCGCCGTGGCCGTAACGACGGGCATGGCTGCCGTGGCCACCGTGCTGCACCTTTTCAACGCTGGGGACGAGATCATCGCGACCGACGACTGTTACGGCGGTACGGCCAGGCTGCTCAAGACCATCAATGAGCATTTCAACATCCGCGTCAGGTTCGTCAGCCTGAGGGAGCCCGCCGGGATTGAGGCGCATGTCACCGAAAAGACAAAGGCGATATGGATTGAAACTCCCTCCAATCCGCTGCTGAACCTGATCGATATCGCTGCAGTTACGGCTATCGCCCGCAAGCACGAATTGCTGTCGATCGTCGACAACACCTTTCTTTCGCCATATCTGCAGCAGCCGTTCACCCTTGGGGCGGACATCGTTGTGCATTCGACCACCAAGTACCTGAACGGCCATTCGGATGTGGTCGGCGGTGCGGTGCTGTCCAACAGGCCCGACCTCGACGAGAGGGTGAAGTATCTGGTCAACACGCTCGGAACCTGCGCCCAGCCTTTCGATTGCTGGCTTGTGCTGCGCGGCATTAAAACCCTGGTGCCGAGGATGAAGGAGCACGAGCGTAACGCCCGCATCGTCGCGGAGTTCCTCGATGCCCATCCAAGGGTGAAGCACGTCTACTATCCGGGACTTGAGAGCCATCCCCAGCATGAGCTTGCCAGGCGCCAGCAGCGAGGATTCGGCGGCATGGTTTCGTTCGAGCTCGAAGGGGGGATTTCGGAGGTCGAGAACTTGCTTCGCGCCACCAGAATCTTTGCTTTGGCAGAGAGCCTCGGCGGAGTAGAGTCGCTCATCGAGCACCCGGCGACGATGAGCCATGCCTCAATGGGCGCAGAGCACCGGCAGGAAGTTGGCATTACCGACACGGTGATCCGTCTTTCGGTTGGCATCGAAGACCCGGACGATCTGGTCGCCGACCTGAAACAGGCGCTTGGCTGACGAACCCCGGGATATTCCCGTCTTGTCCGGTTCCTGTGCAACGCAGGACTCTCAGGTTCCTGCCGCACAACCGGGCAGGAGCCGGAGAGCAAGGGGATAACCGTTTTTTTTATATCCGGCGACAGCCTATACTGAAGGGTAATGCCATGAGTACAATCCGATCAGGAGAGCGCTGTAATGTCGAAAGACGGCCCGGGACAAACTCTTCAAGACATCTCATATACCGTAAGGGTGAGTCGTCGCGCCCGTTATGCGCGTCTGAAGATCTCTCCCCACGAGGGTCTTGTCATTGTCGTTCCGGAAGGATTTGACAGAAAGCTTATTCCAGGTATTGTCGAGAGCAGGAGAGCCTGGATTACGAAGGTCCGGCTGTCGTTCGATCGCCGTCGTGTCAGCGGCGTCTCGGATACAGGCGCTGAGCTTCCATCGTCCATCGATCTTGCCGGCATCGGCGAATCGTGGCGGGTGTCATACAGAAACGAACCCCGGCCCGGAGTGTCGGTCAGAGAATCGGGAGGTGAGGAGCTGGTGCTGGCCGGAGCGGTGCATGACCATGCGCTCTGTCGTTCCGCACTCGAGGGATGGCTGAAACGGCGGGCCAGGGCGAAGCTTGAACCTCAACTCATGCGGTTGGCTTCAATCCACGACTTCAAGGTATCGGCAGTTTCGATCAGGAAGCAAAAGAGTCGATGGGGGAGTTGCTCTTCACGCGGCACGATCAGCCTCAATCTCAAGCTGCTGTTTTTACCCCCGCTGCTCGTACGTTATATCATGATTCATGAGCTTTGCCATACGCTTCACATGAACCATTCCGTTCGCTACTGGAAGTCGGTGGCACGCTACGACCCCGATTTCGCTGTTCATGACCGGGAGATGCGACATGCATGGCGTTTCGTGCCGGCCTGGGTCTCCAGGCCTGATTGAGTCTGTCCGGACATTTGCCTAACGGTTTTCGAAGCGGTTGTTCGGCATCGACTTCAGGCCGGACAGGATAAGGGATGCGATCAGAAGCAGTGTGCCCCAGACGACTGACGCCACCGCTGAAATGATGGCCGGGAGCGCTCCGAACAGCATGTATGTGGCGCCGCAGATGCCCAGCCAGAGCATTGCGATAAGAATGATCCTCATTTTCCTGATCGTGCGCATCATTGACGGTATCGAAGATATCGCCATGCATGCCGCCGTGAGAATCCAGAATACCGGTTCGTGCATAAGGCTCATCAACTCTTTTCCTGGTTCATTGCCTGTGCTTTGTGGCGTTGAAGGATTTCGGGGACGATGCAGTATTGCTACATTACTGCTACAGGCTTTCAATCAACAAAATTCCTCTGGCATGAATATAGGAATTCCGAAAGAGATCAAGACCCGTGAAACCCGGGTGGGCTGCACACCTGCCGGAGTCAGGCATCTTGTCGGGGCCGGGCACCGGGTCGTCGTAGAGTGCGGCGCCGGTGTCGGAAGCGGGTACAGTGACGAAAAATATCGGCTTGCCGGAGCCGTACTTGCCGCTACTCCTGAAGATGTCTGGAAGTCCGAACTGGTGGTTAAGGTCAAGGAGCCCCTTGAGCAGGAGTTCCGGTTTTTCAGGAAGGAGCTGATCCTGTTCACCTTTCTGCACCTCGCAGGCGTGCGTGATCTTACCAGGGCTCTTGTCGATGCCGGTACGACGGCTATCGGCTATGAGACTGTCGAGGTCGGAGGACGATTGCCGCTGCTCGCTCCGATGAGCGAAATCGCCGGAAAAATGAGTGTGCTCATGGGCGGTTTTTACCTTTCGAAGCATCATGGGGGAGAGGGAAAACTGCTTGGCGGAGTTCCCGGTGTGCTGCCCGGCAGGGTGCTTGTCCTGGGCGGCGGTACGGCAGGGATGAACGCCGCACGTTCCGCCGCCGGCCTCGGCGCCGAAGTGACGATCATGGAAACCGACCAGGACAGGATGCGGGAGCTTGAAGCGACCCTTCCTTCGCAGGTGCATACGATCTACTCGAACGAGCAGCATCTTGAGGAGTTGCTTCCTGAAACCGATCTGCTGGTCGGCGCTGTACTCGTTGCCGGTGCCACCGCTCCGAAGCTCGTGACGAGGAGGATGGTGCAGTTGATGAAGAAGGGTTCGGTGATTGTCGACATAGCGATCGATCAGGGAGGATGTATTGAAACCTCCCGCCCCACGACCCATATCGATCCGATATATATAGAAGAGGGGGTGGTGCATTACTGCGTGACGAACATGCCTGCCGCTTACCCCGGCACCTCGACCGAAGCGCTGACGGGGGTCACGCTGCCCTATGTGAGGCGCCTTGCCGACCTTGGGCTTGAAAGCGCGATGGTGGTCATGCCTGGATTTGCCGGCGGCCTCAATACCTGGAACGGCACCGTCACCCAGGAAGCGGTTGCTCACTCTCTCGGGATGCCGTACCATGAAAACCCGTTCGCATGAGTAAGCCGCTTTTATCCTGTTACGCCAACCGAGTGCTGCGTGTCCCGACGAGTCGGGATGCCGCTTTCTGCGCTCCGTCCGCCTTGCACTCAATTCGCTCACGACGGTTATAAGCGGTTTTCTGCGTTACTGTTTTCCCATAGGGGCGGACCTGAGTGTCCGCCCTTTTGGGGATTTCGATGCCGAATTCGTCGTGACCGGAGGTTACCAATCGGGTCTCAGGGAATGAGCAGCTTGAATCCTGTTGCCTTGTCGGGCAATCTGGCGGCGTTGGTGCCGAGAAGTTCGATGAGGACGACCTCCATGACCTGCCATACCCTTACTCCGCTGCGTACGCAACCGGTTACGGTGTTCTCCTCGCGGCCGCAGGCCATGTGCAGGTGAACGACAGGATTGCCGAGCTCGTCGGGGAAGAGCGTTCCGGTGCCGGTGACCTCATGGGCATCGTATAGCTCGTGAATCATGGGGTTGATGGGCAAACTCCGGCTCTCCTCCGGTCCTACCACCAGACGGCTGCCTTTATCGGCTCCTCCTACGACATTGAGATAGGCCCTTTCGATTCCTTGCTCTTTTGCGAATCGCTCTATCTGTTCGTGAAAAATTTCGCCGTCTTCGAGCCTGATGATGAAAATCCTGCCCTGTGTTGCTTCCGAATACTTCATGCTCTGTTGTTCAATGGCTGGCCGGGCTCGAGGCGTTTGCGCGCCTTGCCTGGCTGGCTGTTGTGGTTCAGTTTGACTTCAATGTCGTCTCTGATCGATATGCCCGTTCGGTTCTGCCCTGCATTTGCCGAAACCCCGAATGCTCATTCCGCAATTTAGCGATTCGGTCGTTTCTCTCAATGTCGAACCTGTGAATCTGATCGGGAGCCCGGCTTTATGCCTGAGGATCATTCTTCGGGTTGAGTCGCAGGATTCCCCAGTTGAGGTAGGTGGCAAACATGCACCAGCAGCAATATGGGATGAGCAGAAGTGCGGCGGTATGGTTGGTCTGGATGAATGCGACCATGATCAGGGCGAGCGTCGCATCCATGAACAGCAGGTCAAGCAGGGCTGCAAGCAGTCGTTTCCTGCCGAAAAAGATCGAGGTCCATGAAAATCCTGCCGTGAAATGAATGGCGAGCAGGATGAGGACCGGAATGAAGTATGGTTTGGCGGGTGTGAGGAAATAGATGGTCAGGGATATGGCGATGAGCAGATACAGCCCTGCCCAGACAGGGCCGAATATCTTTTTAGGGGGTGTCATCGCTGGCTTTGAAAGCCCGTCATACCATGTCGTCATTGAGAACTCCGCTTTCCATAAGGTAGCCATTCCCAAGGGAACCCGGAAACAGTACGCAGGGAAAAGGGCGACAGACGCCTGCCATATTCAGGGATTAAAAGCGATCTGCAGTGTGCTGTCGGAAGCTTCAGTCATCTCATACGTGCCTTTACGATTGACGACAAGACCCATATTCATGGCTTCAGGCATAATTTTGCCGGCGATTTCGTCGGCCTCATCCGCAGGGCACTCGGTGTTGAAAAACAGGTCAAGAGAGTTCGATTCGTCATTGAACTGGAGCAGGAAGTCGTTGTGGTCGACGAAAACGAGGTCGTCGTATGCATAAGTGATCTCATGGCCAAGTCCCTTGACAAGCTCCATGACGATTCCCAGAGGTCTTAACGGTGTTTCCATGGTTCAGTTGTCCTTTATGGTTCAGGTGTTGTTGGATGAGTGTGAGCATGAGAGCGTACATGAGTTCATGTCGAGCATCTTGAAGGACTGGACCAGCGATTCAGCTCCTTTTACCGGTTCGAGGTAGATGATCGACCTGAGCTGTGCCGGGTCGAAACCCTGGATGCGTCGCACTCCGATCTTCATGAGCGGTCTTCTTATCAGCAGAGGGTTTTTTACCATCATGTCGATGGCTTCCTCCTTCGACAATATGCCCGGGTCGATCCGTCCGTTCTTTATGTCGGGAGCTGCCGGGTTGAAGCATTCGTATACCGTTTTTTCGCCAAGGAATGCGCGCAGTTCCTCTTTCTCCCATGGATGGCTGAGAATATCGACTACGTCAAGCGTATGTCCTGCAAGTTCAAGCCACTCTTTCTGTCTCCGGTTGTTTTCACACCCAGGTTTTTCGTAGAACGTTATGTGTGCCATAAGATCCAGCTGTTTGGTTTTCGGGACATATTTTTCCCGGATCTCCTTGAATGCGTTTTCAATATAAAAAAATAAGTATAATTTAATATAATGCCTAAATAAATAAGGCATACCGGTGAATTTATAAACATAGAAAAAGGAGGTCGTATGGCTATAAGCGCCTTGCAGACATGGGAAAAGGTTCTTGAGTACGCTTCGGTCCCGCTTCACGGAACGATGTCGAGAAAAATCAGGAAAGGTGTGAAGATGCAGATCAATGAAGGAAAAATTTATGAAGAGGCCGTGCTTTTCATAAGCGATCTGTTCCTTCGGGTTACCGAGGATTCGGATGGGACAGCCATCAATACCTACTATGATATCGATTCCATAGCGAGCATCCGTACATACAGCGTCAAGGAGTAACATCCGAACTCCGGGGCACAGCATCTATGACAAGTGAAACGGGAGCCCCGGTTTCCTGATGGGTCAGGGCGATAGAAAAGTTGCGCGGGCAGCCGGAGACTCCAGTCGGGGATGGAGTCTCCGGCTGTTTTTTTATTACTGTCCGGAATCCCTTTTTACGGTCGGTACGAAGTTTGTGGGACGACCGATTCGGGGAATGCCGAGCAGCTCCCTGGAGCGGTCGAGCGCATCGTCGATGTTGCCGAAGATGTTCTCTTCACCGATATCGTCGGCCAGTCCGTATTGTTGCAAGGCAAAGAGCGGCTGGACATGAACGCCGGAGAGGATGAGCGTGGTTCCCGATTTTTTGCAGTCGGTCAGCAGCTCTTTCATCATGTTCAACCCCGTGGCGTCGATGCTCAGCACCTTGCGCATCCTGATGATGCGGATAGCCGGTGATTTTCCGACAATGTGGACCGCATCCTTGAATTTCGACGCTGCCCCGAAGAAAAACGGTCCGCTGATCTCAAAAACCTCCACACCAGCCGGTATGCTTCTGGATACGATGGCGTTGGGGTCGTCCTGTTCATCCTCGTCCTTCAGTTCGCCGGTGATGACGCCGACGTTGGTCAGTCCGGCCATGCGCTGCATGAACAGGATCACAGCGAGCAGCATGCCGACTTCGATGGCGATGGTCAGGTCGAACATCACGGTAAGCCCGAAGGTGGTGAGAAGCACGATAACGTCGCTCCGGGGACTTTTCAGGAGTTGTCGGAAAACATGGTGTTCGCTCATGTTCCACGCGACGACGATCAGGATCGCGGCCAGCGTCGGCATCGGGATGAGTTTGGCCCATGAACCGAAGACCAGCATGATGAACAGGAGGGTGACGGCATGCACAATGCCGGCGATGGGCGTCCTGCCGCCGTTCTTGATGTTGGTGGCGGTTCGGGCGATGGCTCCTGTGACGGGAATGCCGCCGAAAATCGGTGAGGCGATATTGGCTACCCCCTGGGCGATGAGCTCCATGTTCGATTTGTGCCTGCTGCCGATCATGCCGTCGGCCACAACAGCGGAGAGCAGGGCTTCGATTGCTCCGAGCATGGCGATGGTCGTCGCGGGCATGATGAGGTTTTTCACTGTCGCAAGGTCGACCGATGGGAACGAGGGGGAGGGGATGGTCGACGGGATCTCGCCGAACCTCGTCGCGATGGTGTCGACGTTCAGGTGCAGAAGCTGGACGGCTGCGGTTGTGACCAGGATCGCCACCAGGGGTCCTGGAATTTTTTTGGATACCTTTGGCCAGAATACGATGATCAGCAGGGCCGTCATGCCGATCAGCAGGCTGTTTGGTCCGAAGGTGGGAAGGGCGTTTGCATACGCTACCCATTTGTCGATAAACTCCGCTGGCACCTTCGGGATGGCAAGTCCCAGGAAATCCTTGATCTGGCTCGAAAAGATGATGATGGCGATGCCGCTGGTGAAGCCGACGACTACCGGGTATGGAATGAATTTGATAAGGGAGCCGAACTGGGCGAGGCCCATGATGATCAGGATGATTCCGGCCATGATTGTGGCGATCATGAGTCCGTTGACTCCGTATTTTTCGACAATCCCGTAAAGGATCACGATGAAGGCTCCTGTCGGGCCTCCGATCTGTACCCGGCTTCCGCCGAGGAAAGAGATCAGGAATCCTCCGATTACGGCGCTGATCAGCCCTTTTTCGGGTGAAACCCCAGAGGCGATGGCGAACGCAATGGCAAGGGGAAGCGCTACGATGCCGACCAGTATACCGGAAGAGATGTCCCGAATAAGCTGCTCTTTGTTAAGCTCGGGAAGAAGGGTAAAAAGTTTTGGTTTGAACATAGCTGCAGAACATGGAGTGAAGGAACGGCAGTTCTCCGTCTTGTCGCCTTTTATAACTTCGAGGGAACTGTCAACTGATTAGCAATGTATCGTTTTTAGCGAATTATCAATGACTTTGTGCATAATCCTTTAGGAACAGTTTGTTCGTTTCGTGTCCGGATGCTACAATGTTATTCGTAATCATTCCTGATTTTTTCAGATCAAACCAGTCAACCAGAACAGGAGACAAATCATATGCCTACCACCAACGACAATCTCAAGACCGCTTTTGCCGGTGAAAGCCAGGCGAACCAGAAATATCTGGCTTTTGCCAAAGCTGCAGAAAAAGAGGGCTTTGGCAACGTCGCAAAACTTTTCAGGACTACCGCCATGGCAGAACGCATTCATGCCGCCGGTCATTTTGAGGCTCTCGGAGGTGTCGGCTCTACTGCCTTCAACCTGACTGCGGCCATTGGAGGTGAAACCTATGAGCACAACGAGATGTATCCGCCGATGCTTGAGCAGGCTGAAGCCGAGGGTCATGCCGCAAAACGCATGTTCGCCTATGCTCTTGAGGCAGAAAAGGTGCATGCCGTCCTTTACAGGGAGGCTCTCGAAGCTGTCCGCAACGGCCAGGATCTCGCTTCACAGGAAGTCTGGCTCTGCCCCGTCTGTGGTCATATTGAGCTGGTAACCCCACCGGATAACTGTCCGATCTGCGGGGCCAAATCTTCAGTTTACGTTCAGGTCTGACCGGCGGTTTCTGTTCATATCAGCAGCGAGGGGCCGGTAAATGAACGGCCCCTCGCTGTTTATGGAATTACGGATCAGCGGGTGCTGATTTTATTTATAACATTTTAGTATTGCGTTTACGTAGAGGTGCCGAATGCATCAGTATGAATTTCTCGGGCAGATGATCCTGATCGGGGCGCTTGCCATCGTCAACATCCTTGTTTTCCAGAAGATCCGCATACCTCCGGTCATCGGACTGATCGTTACCGGTATCATGCTTGGGCCGTCCGGATTCCATGTGGTCCGGGACAGCGGGATGATCTCGACGCTTGCCGAAATGGGCGTCGTGCTGCTGCTGTTCACCATCGGCCTGGAGTTTTCCATCGACGACATGAAAAAACTCCAGAAGATCGTCGTGTTCGGGGGCACTGCCCAGATCATTCTGACCGGGTTGGTTATCGCGATGTTATCGTTCTGGCTGATGGATGCCATCGGGAAGCGTATAGGCATGCAGGAGGCGCTCGTTCTCGGTTTTTCATTTTCCGTGAGCAGTACGGCCCTGTGCCTTAAAATCCTTTCCGACCGGGAGGAACTCGGCCTCGAACACGGCAAGATCGCCGTTGGGGTCCTGATATTCCAGGACATGGCTATCGTCCCCCTGATGTTCGGGTTGACCTACATGGCGCCCGGGCGTACCCAATCGCTCGAGTCTGCGCTGGAGGAGGTCGCGCTTATTGCGCTTTTTGGCATCGCCATGTTCGGCGGGTTCCGGCTGTTCATGCCGAAGGTCGTCCGGGTGATCACCTCGCTTCATGCCAGTGAGGTGCTGGTGCTCGGCGCCCTTGTGCTCTGTTTCGGGGCAGCCTATCTGGCTTCCCTCATCGGCCTTTCGCTGGCTCTCGGGGCATTCCTCGCTGGTATGGTGATTGCGAGTACAGACGAGAGCCACCGTATCAGCAGAACCATCGATCCTTTCAGGGAGGCGATGACCAGCATCTTTTTCGTGTCGGTCGGTCTGCTGCTCGACGTGAATCTGATCGATCTTCCCTGGCTGGTGCTCGTGGCCGTCGTTGTGCTTGTCGTGAAAGCGGTGATCATGACCGCCATCTCCATGACGCTCGGTTTTTCAGCACGGGTGAGCGTCATGGCTGGCATGGCCCTTGCCCAGATCGGTGAATTTTCATTTGTCCTTGCCGGTACGGCCTTGAACATCGGCCTGCTCGACCAGCGCATGTTCCAGTCGATGCTGACAGTTATTGTGGCCACCATGATCATGACGCCTGCGCTCATTGCAGCCGCCCCGAAATTTGCAGCCCAGATGGCTCCTGTATTCAGTTTTATGCCCCTGGCACCTCATCCGGAACCAAAACACCAGGATCGTTCAGCCCCCGGTCCCATCGTCTGCAGGGGAGAGATCCACGCAGCAATTATCGGGTTCGGACTCAGCGGAATGAATGTCGCCGCGGTGCTCAATGCGACCAATCTGGCGTATACTGCGCTCGATATCGACCGCAGGGTCGTCAGGACAATGCGTCGCAAGGGCGAACCCCTGTTTTACGGTGACTGCACGGAGCGCAAATCGCTGCTCAGGGTGGGCATCGATCATTCGCGTGCCGTTGTGATCTGCATTCCCGATGTCGAGGCCTCAATCCGGTGTATTCGAATGGTGCGGGAGCTCAACCGGGATGCGTTCATCATTGTGCGTTCCCGGACGCTTGAACCTGTCGACCAGCTTTATCGTGCAGGGGCGGATACTGTCGTGACCGAGAAAATCGAGACATCGATCCAGATCTTCTCGGAACTGCTGAAGCGTTTCATGATCGATCAGGAAACGATCATCGAGCAACAGGAGATCATCAGGCGTGAGGGCAGCCTGATTTTCATCGAGCCTCCGTCAGAGCCCGGTGAGAAAGAGGCCTCACAACGTATTGTTCAGTAATTGTTTCATAATGGTCCGATTCTGGTCGGGGGATGAAGAAAAAACGGCGTGTATGGAGGAATATTTTGTAAATTTGTGAGTCCATTCTCATGCATTACATCATCACAAACCATGGGAACCATGCCAAATTCCTCCTCGGAAAAATTTCGAGCATACCGCGACAAACTCCTGATCAAACAGCAATCCATCAACACGTCCGAAAGGCGCGGTGCGGAGTACGAGCTGTCGCTGATGGAGAAGAGTCATTTCATTGAAGTCGGCGGTCTTCTGCACCACTATCACGATTCGGGCCCCCGGGACGCAAAGGAGACCATTCTGCTGATCCACGGTTGGGATTGCTGGTGGATGTGGTGGCATCATGTCATCAAGGCCTTGAACGCGCAGGGGATCAGGACCGTTGCCTATGACATGAAGGGACATGGCTGGTCTGAAAACGATCCCGCTAACCATTACCATATCGACCATTTCGCAAGGGATCTTGATGAAATGGTTACGAAACTGGGCCTGGAGAATTTCCATGTGGCGGGGTTCTCGTTCGGTCCTTTCGTCGCCATCGATTACGTCACCAGGTTCAAGAACAGCGTCAAATCGCTGCTTTTCTTTAATTTCGGGTACCTGCCGAACAACGAGGTCATCTCGAAAGTAGCTCCTGCCACCATCAATTTCCTTTTCAACAACATGCTCAGGGGATTGACCTGGTGGCTTCCGGCCTATATATTCGCGAGGCTCGTGCTGGCCAAAAACTCGGTCATGAAGCACGACGTCCTGATCGCCTTTGAAAGCCTTGGGCTATGCGCTCCTGACGCCATCGAGCAGACGACGGAACAGATCTCCTCGATGGAGACCACCAACGCGCTTCCTGAAAAGGTAAAAGCGGTGAAAGTCCCGATCCTGTTTGTCGCCGGAGAGGGAGATTCGATCATGACTTGTGAGAATGCCAGGAAACTTCAGGAGCTGACCGATACCGGAAGCTATATCTGCGTACCGAATTGCGGCCATCTCATAACACTCGAACTACCCGAAACCGCATCGGCAATAGTGCTTCAGCACATCAGACGCAACTCCTGAGCGCGCGGTCGGCGTCGCGCACGGCTTCGATGAAAGCTTTTGTTTTCAGCGGATCCTTGATGCCCGGCGCCGATTCGACCCCGCTTGCGGTATCCACCCCCCAGGGGCGCACGAGCCTGACAGCTTCGCCCACATTGCCGGGAGTAAGTCCTCCGGCCAGCAACGCCCATGCGAAATCGCGGGTTCGATCGAAAAGGCCGATCGCCGTCGAATGCCCGATGCTTTCTCCTGTGCCTCCTGCCATCACGGGACTGTAGGCATCGAACAGGAATGCGTTGCATCCGGTTGCGTCGGCAAACTCCCTGACCTCTTCCAACCGGAACTCCGGCCTCGGCCTGAACACTCTTATCACTTTAGCACCTCTTACCCGTAGCGCATGTTCCGGCGTATAGGCGTCCGAATGGAGCTGGGCGACCTGCAAACCGCAGTAGCTGCAAAGGTCGCTGATTTCGTCCGGCGTCTGCTCAACAAAGATGCCTGCAGTCGTGACGAGCGGCGGCATTTCTGCAATGATTTTTCGTGCAGCATCAGGCGTCACGAACCTTGGACTTGACTGGCTGAAATTGAAGCCGAGGGCGTCGGCCCCGGACAGGCATGCAAAAAGCGCATCTTCAGTACGGGTTATGCCGCAAATTTTGATTTTCGTCATGGTCGAAAAGATGGTTCGGGAAACGCTTAAACCAAAGGTAAGCAAAGAGGCGGAAAAACTGCGATTTCGATCTGCACGGTGTTGTTCAAGATCGTCGAACAGGGCTTTTGTCCAAGGATCCGGTTTTGTGATTTAACGTATTTATCCGTATACTTGGAGCCCTGATTTCCGGCATCACGCAGGTACGATGGGGCGTCGCCAAGTGGTAAGGCATCGGCCTTTGGAGCCGACATCCGCAGGTTCGAATCCTGCCGCCCCAGCAAATCTTCTTCCAGAGCAGGAACGCTTCTCCCCAGTACTGGCTTTTACCTGCCCAACAGCCTTTTTTATCGATCGTTACTCCCCGGAGATCATGGTATCCAGGCAACAGGACTCAGCAAATGGGCTGTTGGAGATGTCGGGCTGAAGTCCGAAGAGTATTATTTCATTTTGTTTCAAAATCCCTGAAACGAAAAAAGGCAACCTTTGCGGGTTGCCTTTTTTCGTCGCTTGTAACCTTAAACCGGTCGATTAATAGCGGTAGTGTTCCGGTTTGTAGGGTCCTGATACCGGTACGCCGATGTAGTCGGCCTGTTCGGTGGTCAGGGTTGTCAGCCTGACACCGAGCTGTTCGAGGTGCAGGCGTGCGACCTCTTCGTCCAGGTGTTTCGGCAGACGGTAGACATCGATGTCGTAGTTGTTCTTCCAGAGTTCGATCTGGGCGAGCGTCTGGTTGGTGAACGAGTTGCTCATGACGAACGACGGGTGGCCGGTGGCGCAACCGAGGTTAACCAGGCGGCCTTCGGCGAGCAGGTAGATGCAGTGGCCGTCTTCGAAGGTGTACTTGTCGACCTGTGGCTTGATGTTGAGCCTTGTGACCGTCTTGTCTTCGTAGAGCCTGTCGACCTGGATTTCGTTGTCGAAGTGGCCGATGTTGCAGACGATGGCTTCGTCTTTCATCTGCTTCATGTGCTCAAGGGTGATGACATCCTTGTTGCCGGTGGTGGTGACATAGATGTTGCCTTCGGCGAGCGCATCTTCGATGGTTGAGACTTCGTAGCCTTCCATGGCGGCCTGCAGTGCGCAGATCGGATCGATTTCAGTGACGATAACCCTGGCGCCGTATGCCCTCATGGAGCGTGCGGAACCCTTGCCTACGTCTCCGTAACCGAGAACGACGACCACCTTGCCTGCGACCATGACGTCGGTCGCGCGCTTGATGCCGTCAGCCAGCGATTCGCGGCAGCCGTACAGGTTGTCGAATTTCGATTTGGTGACCGAGTCGTTGACGTTGATGGCAGGGAAGAGCAGTTCGCCCTTTTCCATCATCTGGTAGAGCCTGTGCACGCCGGTGGTGGTCTCTTCAGAGACGCCCTTCATTTCGGCGGCGACCTTGTGCCAGCGGTTGGTGTCTTCAGCGAAGACATCCTTCAGCTGCTGGTAGAGCGCTTTCTCCTCGGCGTTACCGGGGGTTTTGTCGAGCAGGGAGGGGTTCTCTTCGATCTTGTAGCCGAGGTGGATCATCAGGGTAGCGTCACCGCCGTCGTCGACGATGAGGTTCGGGCCTTTGCCGCCTTCGAACTCAAGGATCTGGCGGGTGCACCACCAGTATTCGTCGAGGGTTTCGCCCTTCCATGCGAACACCGGGATACCGGCAGCTGCGATTGCTGCAGCTGCATGATCCTGGGTCGAGAAGATGTTGCAGCTCGCCCAGCGGACTTCTGCTCCGAGGTCGACCAGCGTCTCGATGAGCACGGCGGTCTGGATGGTCATGTGCAGGGAGCCGGTGATACGGGCGCCTTTCAGCGGTTTCTGCCCTTCATATTTTTTGCGCGTGGCCATAAGGCCCGGCATCTCTTTTTCAGCGATATCGATCTCTTTGCGGCCCCATTCGGCAAGCGAAATGTCAGCTACTTTGTAATCGAGCACTGCTGCTTCTGTTGTCATGATATCAGCGTGTTTATACAGTTGCGTTAACGGTAACAGCCATCAATCCGTTTATCGATCGATGGCCGTTTCCAGTCGTTTGTTTATCTCAGATGCCCAGGGCTTTTTTCAGCTCTTCGACTTTTTCGGTCTTCTCCCAGGGGAAGTTCTCGCGACCGAAGTGGCCGTAGGCAGCCGTTTCGCGGTAGCACCAGCCGTGCGGCCTGTCGAGGTTGAAGCGCCTGATGATCGCAAGGGGCCTGAGATCGAAGATCTGTTCTGCCTTCTCCTGGATCTGGGCGTCGGTGAAACCATGCTTGCCTGTGCCGTGGGTGTTGATGTAGATCGAAACCGGGCGTGCGACGCCGATGGCATAGGAGACCTGAACGGTGCACTTGTCGGCCAGGCCGGCGGCAACGATGTTCTTGGCAACGTGGCGAGCTGCGTAGGCTGCGCTGCGGTCGACCTTCGAGGGGTCTTTGCCGCTGAATGCGCCACCGCCGTGGGGAGCTGCGCCGCCGTAGGTGTCGACGATGATTTTGCGGCCTGTCAGACCGGTATCGCCGTGAGGCCCGCCGATTTCAAAACGACCGGTCGGGTTGATGTGCATTTTGGTCTTTTCGTCGAGCAGGGCAGCCGGGATGACAACCTTGATGACGTTTTCGATGATGTCTTTCTTGATGACTGCCTGGAACTCGGCTTCGCTCATGCCTGCCGGTTCAGGATCGTGCTGGGTGGAGACGACGACGGCGTCAACCCTGATGACCTTGTCACCTTCGTATTCGAGCGTGACCTGGCTCTTCGCGTCAGGGCGGAGGTAGGTCATGATTTTTCCGGCCTTGCGGATGTCGGCAAGAACCTTTACCAGGCGCTGGGCGAACTGGATGGCTGCCGGCATGAGTTCCGGGGTTTCGTTGCAGGCGTAACCGAACATCATGCCCTGGTCGCCGGCACCGACGCGATCGAACTCGTCAGCGATCTCTTCTTTACGGTCGACGCCGCGGTTGATGTCAGGCGACTGGCTGTGCAGTGCCGAAAGGACGCCGCATGAATTGGCCTCGAACATGTATTCGCCTTTGGTGTAGCCGATGGCGGTGATGACTTCGCGGGCAATTTTCTGGACATCGACGATGCCCTTGGTGGTGACTTCGCCGCCGACGATCACCTGACCGGTGGTAACGAAGGTTTCGCAGGCAACGCGTGAATTGGGGTCCTGTTTGATGAACTCATCAAGCATCGCGTCGGAAATCTGGTCGGCAACCTTGTCCGGATGGCCTTCGGAAACAGATTCTGAGGTAAAGAAATACCTTGAATGTGACATGGTTTCAATACGGTTTTGGTTAATCAAACGAAAAAAACGGCAAGACCTGTCCCGTTTGTTGCGGAAAGGCTTTTTCGTGTTTGTGTATGTCAGTGGGGACAGACGGGACACGGGTAGCCTTTCGGCAAGCTCCAGGGATTACTCCTGCAGAGAGCTTTTGGCACCGTGTCCATAGGTAATGGGAGTGCCGGGTAAAATCAACGACAAAATGTACGCAATCGGTAAAAGCTATGCAAACCAAATATGAGGCCTTTATTGTAAGGGCGTTTCCATGCAGGAGGTCACGCAAGACCTTATGGCAACCCAGAACCCTGCACAGCGTTGTGCTGATGAAATGATCCGGAACAGCAGGAATGCCCGGCGGGCTTTTTAACGATATTGTAACAATATCGCAGTAAAAAATTTTACAAATTAATTATGTAATCGTGCGAATTTATTTTCGATTCTCGTTTAAAACAATATAGAACAATCAGCGCTTATGAAGTTTTTCAAATCAGCATTGATGATCGCTGCAATTTCCGGATTTACGACTTCCGGTGCCATGGCAGCAAACAAGATCGTGATGGATGGATCCACAACCGTTGGTCCGATCGCAAAGTCATTTGCGTCCTACTTCACCAAAAAAACCGGTATCGAAGTCACGGTCAGTGAGTCGGGTTCCGGAAACGGCGCAAAAAGCCTTATCAACAAGACCTGCGACATCGCCAACATGTCACGTCCGATGAAGGACAACGAATTGGCGGCGGCTAAAGCCAGCGGCGTGACTCCCGTAGCGAATATCATCGCGCTGGACGGTATCGCTGTTATCGTACACCCATCAAACCAGGTTAAAGGCCTGACAAAAGAGCAACTCGCAGGTGTCTACACCGGCAAGTACACCAATTGGAGCCAGGTTGGCGGTCGTAATGTGCCGATTGTTGTTATTCAGAGGGAATCCAACAGCGGCACACAGGAAACCTTTCATGAAATGGTCGTAGGCAAGGAAAACAAGATTATCACACAGGCTGAAACCCAGGCGAGCAACGGTGCAGTGAAGAGCCGGGTGAGCACGACGCCGAATGCCATTGCTTTCGTCGGTCACGGCTTTGTGGACAAGTCGGTAAAACCTGTCGCTATTGATGGCATCGCTTCCACGGTAAAGACGATCAAGGCAGGGACCTACCCGATTTCAAGACCGCTGTTCATGTATACCAACGGCAAGCCGACCGGTTCTGTAAAGCAGATGATCGATCTTCCTAAAACGAAGGAAGGCAAGAGTATCATTTCCGAGCTTGGCTTTGTCAACAAATACTGACAATATCACTCAGTAACCCTGTGAAGATCTCAAGCCGGCTCCAATAGCCGGCTTTTTTTTATCAACTGCCAGATAATGGATGACATGTCAAACAGAATATACAACGTCCTTTTCATCTGCTCCGGAAATTCAGCCCGGAGCATCATGGCTGAAGCTATCCTTAATGATCGCGGACACGATCGCTTCAAGGCTTACAGTGCCGGAAGTCGTCCCCGGGGAGAGGTCGAACCAGTGGTGCTTGAATTGCTCGGCAGTCTGGGGTTTGATACCAGTGGACTTCGCAGTAAAAGCTGGCATGAATTTGCCGTGGCGGATGCCCCGCAGATGGATTTCATCTTTACGGTTTGCGACCGCGCCGCGGGTGAACAGTGCCCAATATGGCCTGGTCAACCGATCAGTGGGCACTGGAGCTTTCCGGATCCGGTTCAGGCTGCCGTTACTCCGGAGGAAAAAAGTGACGCCTTAAAGCACATCTTGCTTCAGATTTCCAACCAGATAAGGCTGTTGCTGAGTCTTCCGATTGACGAGCTTGATGAAATATCGCTCCATTCCGTGGTTCGCGAACTCTGTGAAACCAAAATGGAATAATCTGTTTTCCTGAGTCTTCACAGGATACTTAACCATACGGATCAGGTCCTTCCAGTAGTCTGCCATCCCTTTGATTCCAGGTCATGCGGATGAGGGCATGACTGGTCGGGCGGGTGGCACGTTTTCCTCTTCAAAGTTCGCAGGAAGTTTACAAACCGAGGAATGCATCGATATTCATAAAGTCATATTTTTTATGAAAGTAAAACGAGGTATTCCCGCTCTGTCATGACTGTAAACATCCATTGAAATGAGGATTTATCGCGTACTGACGAGAGTCTGTGTTCTGGTAGTCGCACTCATCCAGTTGGGTGGAGCGGCTTCGGCTGAAGCCTGGAAGTTCGGGGTAATGGGCGACACCCAGTGGACTACATCCGATCCGGCCATGGCAAATCCGGCCACGGTTCCAGTTTCCATTATCGATCAGGTAAACAGGCAGTTTATCAAGGCCGGTGTTAAATTCGTCATTCAGGTCGGAGATTTGACCGACAGTGGCAACGATATTTCTGAAGCCGCGAGGGCTGCAGCTGCCCAGCCATTGATCGATGCCGGTATAGGATTCTTTCCGTTTCGCGGTAATCATGAAACCAACGGAGCAAACAACGCATATGGCATTCCCGGCTTTCAGTCGAATTACCCCCAGACCAGAACCGGTATCTTCACCAACAGTGGCCATGATCAGTACAGTATAGGTTCAGGGTTCAGCAGCCCGACTGACGTCAGCCCTGAGCTGGCCGGGATGAGCTATTCGTTTGATTATGGTGACAAGGATGACAGCGCCCGCATGGTGATCATCGATACATGGGCCACGACGGGCAAGCTGGATAAAAATCCAGACGGCTATATGTATGGTTACACTGTCGACGACCAACAGGGCTGGATCAGCAGCAGGCTTGACAGGAAGAAACGCGGCACAAGGCATGCCTTTGTCTTTTCACATCAGCCGTTGATTGCTGAAGGACATCAGGATACCATGTTCAGCGGATATGCGAACGCCCATCCCGAATGGCAGAACAGGTTTTTTGCGAGCCTGCAGGATAACGGCGTGCGGTATTTCGGGTGCGGACATGACCACATTCATCAGCGCTCCATAATAACAAGCCCAGATGGTAAATCCCGGGTTCAGGAGATCATATCAGCGTCCAACAGCAGCAAGTTCTACACTCCCAAACCTCTCGATGACCCAAAGTGGTTTGGACAGAAAGTCCGTGAGACGTCGATCTCCCAGGAGCGGAATACGGTAGGTTACTATATCTATACGGTAGACGGCCCCGGAGTGACCGTCGATTACTATTCCGACGATCACGGGAACTGGCAGTCTGATGCAAATTATCCGCAAGGGGCCGGCATGGAGAATACCGGTATGACACCCATGTTGCATTTTGTGAAAAAAGAGAGCTGGAGCTACAACCTGAACGGCAGGGAGTACCTTGTTTCCCAGGGCGCAAGCTATGGGATGGTAAGGGAACGCTTCAAAGGCACTGTCGCCCGCATTCTTGATGGTACCAATAACAGCCTGGCGAGGGACGCAAGCTACAATACAACTGGCGGGGAAGGTCGCCCTCTGACTAAAGCGGTCGATACCGGCTGGTTTGAGATCGATTTCATGAACGGTAGATCAGTATCTCCGAAATCAGACAGGAAAAGAGGTCTGGCAAGCAACATTTTTACGCTGCGAGGTATGGCCGATTTTGGCCGGGAGGAGGCTGACGTTTATGTGCTTGCAATGAGTTACGATCCAGCCAGATTCAGTCATGATGACGTGAAAAAAGGTCTGTTCGGGTTGGTCGTGAAAAACAGTGACGGAACATGGATCAACGCTGTAGATAAAAATTTCGGCGGTGTCAGGAGATTTGTCAAAGGGCCATGGGTAAAAGGGTACGCACTGGGCTCTTATGGTATCGACTCCAATAAAAAAATTGTCTGGGCGGTAATTAACTCTAATGGTGACTATGCGGTTGCCGGATTTGCCGGCAGATCAAGGGGATTGATAACGGATCATTGAGTCAACGTCCTGCGCCTTCTGTTTCTGCTCGTGGTACTAACCCGGAAATCCAATAAACATGCCCCTGCTGAAATCGAAAGTCCTTGTGCTGAATGCCAGTTATGAGCCGCTGAGCATATTGGACGCAAGGAATGCAATTATGCTGCTGTTCGGCGGAAAAGCCGTGACGGTGGCAAACCATCCCGAACATCGTATTCGCACGATCTGTGAAAGTTTTCCAATGCCGAGCATCGTGCGACTTACCGCTTTTATCCGTCTTCGATACAGTACTGCGCTTCTTAACAGAAAGAACCTGTTCAGGAGAGACGGGTTCAAATGTCAGTATTGCGGCCGCAAGGACGTTCAACTGACGATCGATCATGTGTTACCCAGATCCCGAGGAGGTGAGGATAGCTGGGATAATCTTATCACGGCGTGCAAGTCTTGCAATACCATCAAGGGAAACCGTACCCCGCTCGAAGCAGGAATGCCGACGTTGAGCAAGCCAGCCCGACCGACTCAGATCATGTTGATGAGACAGCATTTCCAGCCGGTTTCAGACGAATGGAAGCCTTACCTTTTCATGAGTTGAAGGACGTGGTGCCGGTTTTCGATTAAACCATTGATTCGCCGTGGTTTAGGCTGTCCTCATCGATTCCGAAAAACTTCAGCATGACGTTCTCTGCTCACCCCATGCGGATCTCGGAGTAGTCGCCGATGTTCATCTGGTGACCCATGCCGGAAACAGAAGCATGATTGCCGACGATCGACCTGTCCATCATGATGTCGCTGACCTGTGCTTTTTCACCGATAATGGAGTTCCGGATGATCGCGTCGGTTATCACGGCGTGCTCTGCAATCGTGGTGTTCGGCCCGATGATGGCGTTGGAGATGAAGGCGCTGTCGGCGATGAATACCGGGGGGTTGATGATGCAACCGGGCAGCGATTTCACCTTGTGCTCCCTGAGCAGGAGCACTTCGTTGGTCGAAAGGAGGGTTTCGGGTTTCCCGCAGTCGTACCACCCCTGCACAGGAAACGTGGTGAACTCCTCTCCGTTTTCGATCATGTATTGCAAGGCGTCGGTGAGCTGGTATTCGCCTTTCGTGGTGATGTCGTTTTCGATGATGTAGCTGATGCTCCTGAAAAGCGGGCCGGCCTGGCGGAGGAAATAGAGACCGACGATCGCCATGTTGCTGACCGGATAGTCGGGTTTCTCCACGAGCCTTGAGATATGGTCGCCTTCGGTAACCGCAACGCCGAATCGCCTTGGATCGGCGACCTCCTTGACTCCGATGGTCGATGTCCTGCCTCTCAGCACCGGCATGAGGTCCACGTCGAAAATGGTGTCTCCGAGGATGATGAAAAGCGGTTCGTCCTCTGATACGTGGGAACGGCACATATGGATGGCGTGGGCGAGGCCGAGCTGTTCGGATTGCGTGACGAAGGTAAGGCGGATCGAGTATTTTGCCGTCAGATACTCTTCGATCATCTCTCCAAGATAGCCGACGATGATAATTGCTTCGTCGATTCCCGATTCAATAAGCTTGTCCATGATATGGCCTATGATCGGCTTGCCGGCGACGTTCAGCAGTACCTTCGGCTGTGAAAATGTATGCGGGCGGAGCCTGCTTCCAAGGCCGGCGACGGGAATGATGGCTTTCATGGTCCTGTCGAAGTGTAGGTTAAATGAATATATATCATCAACATACTTCAAATTTCGGAATTTATCACCAACGCATGGCAATGGAACCTGTTTTGAGGTGCGATCGTTGCCGTGTTTCATGCAGGGGTTAGCCGGGTATAGGCTTGTACGTGCATGTATCCGTAAACGTGAAAAACATCGAAAATCGCGTATCTTTACATAACGGTTGATTGGGACTCAGTGCATTCGATCCGGCATGTTGCCCTTCAGTTCAACAGAACCCTCATATATATCAATACCATCCATGCTCAACGGAGAGGAAAAGATATCATATCAGTCCGGCGTGCTCCCGATCGCAGGCGACATGATCGTATTGGTCACAGGGCGTCGGTCTGGTAAATGGATCATTCCGAAAGGTTATGTCGAAAAGGGGATGTCGCCTGCAGAATCCGCAGCCAAGGAGGCATGGGAAGAAGCCGGAGTAACCGGGAAGGTTTTGGAGAAAGATATAGGTACCTATCGTTTCAGCCGGCCTTCAGGAGTTTTTGCCGTTCAGGTGTTTCCGCTTGAGGTTCTGGAAATTCGCGACGAATGGCAGGAGATGCATGTTCGGCGACGCACGGTGGTCACTCCTTTGGAAGCTGTACGGCTGATTTCCCATGAAGGTCTCAGAAGGCTTGTCGCTGAATATTTCGCCCTGCGTCTCGAGTATTGAGCCGGTTTTCGGAAGTCTTAACGGAACGCCATTTTAGAGACGAATTCCCTAAAAAAGTATTTGGTATTTTTAGCTGTTGTCGTATATTATGAGCCTTCCGTTCAGACGGGGCATGGCGCAGCTGGTAGCGTGCCTGCTTTGGGAGCAGGAGGTCCCGAGTTCGAGTCTCGGTGCCCCGACCATGAATGCAGCGACAGGGTTGATGTGCCCGTAGCTCAATGGATAGAGCATCAGCCTTCTAAGCTGAGGGTTACTGGTTCGAGTCCAGTCGGGCATACACAGGAAGGCGACTGTAGAGTTTCTATGGTGATTGTAGCTCAGCTGGTTAGAGCGCCAGGTTGTGGCCCTGGAGGTCGGGGGTTCGAGTCCCCTCATTCACCCCAATATTTTGGCCCCATCGACTAGTGGTTAGGTCATCACCCTTTCAAGGTGGTAGCACGGGTTCGAATCCCGTTGGGGTCACACAATAACCTGGAAGATCCGGAAGCCGTTTGCCAGCAGCGGTATATTTCCGGAAGCCGAAGAGTGGTTAATTGAAAAGTGTGGTTAGGTAAGCTCTGTTCTTCTTAAAGTTCAGGGCTTTTTTTATTAGGTCTGGGCATCACTGAAAATCTGTTCCGCGATTCGAAGCTTCGGCCGGACGGTATTCTGTCCTCGTTGCTTTTTAACCCGCTTCCGACGATTTTTCAGGGTTCCCGTTTATGAACGCAGCGGATTCCTTCCATGAAAATCTCCGTCAACTGGCTCAAAGAGTTCATTCCCGCATTTTCACCCGATATCCCCGAACTTGTCGATCGCCTGACCTTTCTCGGCCTTGAGGTCGAAGATGTCGTCGAGCAGAAGCTGCCCGACCTGAAAGTCGTCGTCGGCAGGATCGCCGAGGTCCGTCCCCATCCCAATGCCGACAGGCTGCGCATCTGCATGGTCGATACCGGTGAGGGCGAGCTTCGCCAGATCGTTTGCGGCGCGCCGAACGTAGAGAGCGGCATGCTCGTTCCTGTTGCAGGCATTGGCGCAGTGCTGAGGCCGGCTTCCGGTGAGAGCTTTACCATCAAACCGGCCAAAATTCGCGGCGAGCACTCTTCAGGCATGATCTGCGCAGCTGACGAACTCGGCCTGTCGGACGACCACGACGGAGTCATGGTGCTCGATGAAGGATGCGTCGTCGGCGAGCCTCTGGCTTCCTATCTGGACGTCGACACGGTTCTCGACATAGCCGTGACCCCCAACCGCCCGGACGCCCTTTCGCATCTCGGCGTGGCGCGGGAGCTTGCGGATTGCAGCGAAATCGTCTATCCTGAAGCGCCCGTCGTCGAATTCAGCAGGGGAGGAGGGCTTGTCGAGGTTCAGGATACCGAAGCATGCCCTTATTACTCAGGAACGGTCATCAAGGGCGTGACCGTAGGTCCCTCACCGCGCTGGCTCGCCCGTAAGCTCGAGCAGATCGGTCTCCGCCCGAGGAACAACATCGTCGATGTCACGAACTATATCCTGCACTCCTTCGGCCAGCCGCTTCACGCATTCGACTACAACCGCCTTGGCGGCAACCGTATCGTCGTACGCAACAGCGCCGACAGCAGGATCATGGCGCTCAACCAGGCGGAGTACACCCTCAGGACAGGCATGACTGCCATTTGCGACGCAAAAGAGCCCGTGGCTATCGCAGGGGTCATGGGTGGCCTCCATTCTGCTGTCACCGACCAGACGACCGACATCCTGCTTGAAGCCGCCTACTTCAGCCCGGCCTCGATCAGGAAGACGGCAAAACAGCTCCAGCTCTCATCCGACTCCTCCTATCGCTACGAACGCGGTATCGATCCGCGCAACGTCAAACGTGCCGCAGAATATGCAATAGCCCTGATTCTCGACATCGCAGGGGGCAAAATCGAGACAGCCGAAGAGTCCGGGAGCATGCCCGACTCCCTGAAGATCGTTTCCCTGAGGCCCGAGCGGGTGAACGCCATTCTCGGCAGCACGATCAGCGCCTCGGAAATGGTGAACCTTCTCGGTAAAATCTGCATAAAGGCAGTGTCACAGGGCGCAGTATCGCAGGATGCCGATTCCATCTCTTTTTCTGTTCCGTCCTTCAGGGTCGACATCGAAAGCGAGATCGACCTCATTGAAGAGGTTGCGCGCCTTTACGGTTACAACAACCTGGAGCCCTCGACAGCGATGGTTTCCAGCTATCCTGTTTCGCGCAAGGTGCCGGAATATTTTCCCGATTACCTGCGAAACATCATGATAGGGCTGAATTTCAGGGAAGCCCTCACCAATCCGCTCATCAGGAAAGAGGAGGCGGAGCGTTTCGGAGGAGTGCATGTCAGGGCATTGAACCCCATCAGCGAAGAGCTTGAAGTCCTCAGGCCGAGCCTGGCGGCATCGTTGCTCAAGGTTGTGGCCCATAACATTCGCCACGGCAACCGTGACCTTCGTCTTTTCGAGGTGGCTCACGGGTTCTCGATGCTTCCTGAAAGCGAACGCACCGGTCAGGGGCCGCTATCAGCTTATCGCGAAACGGAGTTGCTCGCGTTTGTCATCACCGGTCAGCGCGCCCCCCGGAGCTGGAACCAGCGAGATGAAGCCGTCGATTTCTTCGACCTCAAGGGGGCTGTCGAGATGTTGCTTGAGAAGCTGAATTTACTTGATAAATCAGCACTTAATATTTATAATGAAACTACGATTGGTATTGAATTCTCATCGGCCGAAAACGGGAAACCCATTGTATTGAAAGCCGGTACGGTTCAACAGATCGGTAAGGATATGGTTGAGGCATTCGCTCTTGATCAGGATGTTTTTCTTGCCGAAATAGATGTCGCTGTGCTGGAGCGTTGTTTTGAATCCGGCGTCGTGTATGAACCGCCGTCGAAGTTTCCTGTTGTCGAAAGAGACCTTTCATTTGTTTTGCCCCGCCATATCCCGGTACAGCGGCTTGTCGATCTGGCACGAAAGAGCGATTCTCTGGTCAGGTCTGTGCGTGTTTTCGATGTGTTCGAGCGTAGCGACGCCGGCACAGGAGATAGTGGAACACGCAGCGTAGCAATTTCGCTGGAGCTTGCCGACAGGTCGGGGACAATGAACGAGGAGCTTATCAGCGCCGTTGTCTCGAAAGTGAGCGACAATGCCAGGAGTGAACTTGGTGCGGAAATTCGGCAAGTATGAGTCCATCGTAAATTATGGATGCAGCAGACGAGCATAACGGTCAGATGATACTGACCGGCCTGGAAGAGAATGTCGTCAGGCTCGTTGAGCAACTGTCCGAATGTCGGAAAGAAAATGAGTTATTGAAATCTGAGATCACAAGCCTGCAGAACATATTGAGGTCCTTCAAACTGCCGGGTACCGAAGGTTCGACCGGAACAGTGCCGGGCGCTTCAGGTGATGGTTTTTCATATGCCGAGAAGCTTCAGGTCAAGCAGAAACTTGCCCTGGTCCTGCAGAAGATAGAGAGGGAGCTCAGGGGTGATCAGGCCAGATTTTGATGTCCATGGAAAAGATTAACGTCAATGTTTACGGCGACAACTATCCCTTAAGGGTAGAGAACAGCGAACTGACCGGTAAGGCGGCAAAAGAGGTCGATGGCGTCATGAGGCGTTTCGCCGAAAAAGCCCCGGATCTCGAACCGAAAAAGCTTGCCGTTCTTGCAGCGGTGCAGTTTGCTGAAAAAAAGAACGAACTTGAGGAAGAGCTGTCGCAACTCAGGCAGAAAATGGCTCGAGTCAATGAATTTATCGAGCAGAATTTGCACTGAAGCGTTACATTGAAAGTAGACGAAACATCCGCACCACGAGTCGAGGTGTATTGTAAGTAAAAGAACTAACACGACAGAACAGGGAGCCCAACTCTTCATTTTGATTGCAGGCCTTAACGCCTTTCGGTGACGAACCAGAGGCTCGGCGTTTTACGAAGCGCCGCATTGGAAGCAAAAAACCTGGAGGAGGCGCCCACCGTGATTATACGGGTTCTTGAATCTTACACATCTCGTGATGGTGCGGGTTTTTTTTTGTCAATTTGAAGGGCCGGCCGTTGTCGGCCGGTTGAAAAAGGAGGTTTTTTAATGGGGATTGTAATAAATCTGTTTCTCATTATTGCGGCGTCCGTGATCTGTTTTGTGGTAGGGTTCTTCATCGGTCGCTTTTTTCTTGAAAATATCGGCACTACCAAAGTCCTTGAAGCCGAAGAGCGTGCAGTTCAGGTAGTTCAGGAGGCCCAGAAAGAGGCCAACGATTACAAGGAACTCAAGGTCAATGAGGTAAACCAGGAGTGGAAGAAGCGGAAACGCGAGTTCGACGCCGAGGTGACCATCAAGAACAACAAGTTCGTCCAGCTACAGAAACAGATACGCCAGAAAGAGGTTACCCTTAACAACCAGACACGTGACGTAAGGGACGCAGAGAAAAAAGTGCAGGAGCAGAAAGATGAGCTCAGGCATCAGCTTTCAAATGTCCAGAACCGCTCGGCAGAGCTCGAAAGGGTCATCCTCGAACAGAACGCACGCCTCGAGAGCATATCCAACCTGACCGCAGAAGATGCTCGTCAGATGCTCATCGACAACATGGTATCCAAAGCCAGGGAAGAGGCGACCGAGACCATCCACCGCATTCATGAAGACGCCGCACAGAAGGCTGACAAGGTCTCTGAAAAGATCATGCTCACCGCTATCCAGCGCATCTCGTTCGAGCAGGCTACCGAGAGTGCACTGTCGGTCGTCCACATCCAGAGCGACGAACTCAAGGGACGCATCATCGGTCGTGAAGGACGCAACATCAAGGCTTTCGAGAACGCCACTGGCGTCGACATCATCGTCGACGACACTCCAGAGGTGGTTATTCTCTCCTGCTTCGATCCGCTTCGCAGGGAGATGGCCAAGCTGACGCTGCAGAAACTGCTTGTCGACGGAGTAATCCATCCGGTAGCCATCGAAAAAGCCTATCAGGACGCAAAGAAAGAGATCGACGACGTCATCATGACATCCGGTGAGGAGGCGCTCTCGTCGCTTCAGATCCCCGACATGCCGGCAGAAATCGTCGCATTGATCGGCAAGATGAGATTCCATACCGTTTATGGCCAGAACCTTCTCCAGCACAGCCGCGAGGTTGCCATGCTCGCCGGACTGATGGCTGCCGAGCTCAAGCTCGACGCCAGGCAAGCCAAGCGCGCAGGCCTTCTGCACGACATCGGCCTGGTGCTGCCTGAGACGGAAGGGCCCCATGCGCTTGCAGGAGTCAAGTTCCTGTCGAACTTCAAGGAGACATCGGTCGTGCTTAACGCCATTGCCGCCCATCATGGCGATGTCGATAAAGAGTCAGCCATTGCCGACCTGGTCGATGCGGCCAACGTCATTTCGCTCTCAAGGCCCGGCGCCCGTGGCGCCGTGACTGCCGAAGGCAACGTCAAAAGGCTCGAAAGCCTTGAAGAGATCGCCAAGGGTTTCCCCGGCGTGATCAAGACGTACGCTTTGCAGGCTGGCCGTGAGATCCGGGTGATAGTGGAAGGGGACAACGTGAGCGATTCCCAGGCCGACGTGCTTGCTCACGATATCGCGAGCAAAATCGAATCGGAGGCTCAGTATCCAGGCCAGATCAAAGTCACCATCGTCCGCGAGAAACGCTCAGTCGCCTTCGCGAAATAAGAGAGATGTTCACCTGAAAAGGGGACCAAGACAGACCCAACACAAAGGGCGCCCGGAAACGGCGCCCTTTGTGTTTATTGATTTTTTCCTCCTCGGTTCAGGATTTCATATCCGGAGTGTTTCAACCCACCAGACATCCAGACATTTTACATTCCCGTTGCCCTGGGATTCAACCACCCAAATTCTGGAAGAGTTCAGTCTCCCGGACATTCAGCGCTCTTGCATTCAGTAGCCCCGGGATTCAACCTCCCATAATCCGGAAGACTTCAGTCTTCCGGACATTCAGCGCTCTTGCATTCAGTAGCCCCGGGATTCAACCTCCCATAATCAGGAAGACTTCAGTCTTCCGGACATTCAGCGCTCTTACATTCAGTTGCCCCGGGTTTCAACCCGGGGGGATACAGAATCAATAAAAATCCGTACTTCAGTCCAGCATCCTTACATCTGGTTTGAATCAGGCTATGGACATCGATTGGAGGAGGAAAAGGTGAATATGGATATGTTCGAAAAAGCGTGGCAAGGAGATATTGGACTAAAGTCCATGATTATTTCGGAGATCTCACCCCGGACTAAAGTCCGGGGCAACTGAAGAAATAGTATTGATTTCGCGTAGTGCATGCCGTGTTTTTCCAATAATGGATTCGCACTATTGAACTTGACCACGGTCCAAATATCAAGAGATCAAAAAAACCGTTGATCCGGACATCGGTTGTTCATTTTCAGAGCGTTTCAACCCCCCTGACATTCAGACCATTTACATTCCAGCAACCCCGGGTTTCAACCTCCCATAATCAGGAAAACTTCAGTCTTCCGGACATTCAGCGCTCTTGCATTCAGTAGCCCCGGGTTTCAACCTCCCATATTCAGGAAGACTTGAGTCTTCCGGACATTCAGCGCTCTTACATTCAGTAGCCCCGGGTTTCAACCCGGGGGGATAGGGGGTCCCCACACAAAAAAAAGGATTGCGGGCTGACGCCCGCAATCCTTTTAATACAAAAAACAAAACAGAGATTTCCTTCTCTTACAGCGACCCCTTCGTCGACAGGATCTGTGTGCCGCTTATCCTTACTGCCTGCTTCATCGCATAGGCCAGCGACTTGAAGAGCGCCTCGATCATGTGGTGCGTGTTCTGTCCTTCGAGAATCGCGAGATGGATGTTCGCATTCATGGTCCTTGAGAGCGAGACGAAGAAATGTTCGACCATTTCTGTCGAAAGACCCTGGATCACGGGTCGCTTGAATTCTGCCTTGAACACACTGTAGCTCCGTCCTCCAAGATCGATCGAACATTGCGCCAGAGCTTCATCCATGGGGATGATGGCCCATCCATATCTTTCGATCCCTTTTTTGTCGCCAAGGGCGTCTACGATGGCTTTACCCAGCACGAGGGCGACATCTTCGACCGTGTGATGATCGTCTACGTCCAGGTCGCCCCGGCAGTCGAGCTGCACGTCGATGCCGGAGTGGCGGCTGAAGCTGGTCAGCATGTGATCCAGGAAGACAACGCCGGTCGAGATTGCCGATACTCCGGAGCCATCGAGATTAACGGTTGCGGAAATATCGGTTTCGCTTGTTTTTCTCGTGTGTGATGCGACACGTCGCCCTAAAGCGGCTGATTGTTCTGTCATGGAGGATTGTGTTACCTGATGAATTTATTGATGATCCCTATAATGACGCTCAGGATGATTGAAAGTATTATGGAACTGCCTATCGGAAAATATAAACGGAAATTTTCCCTGTTGATCCGGATGTCGAGTGGGAGGTTGCCGAACCAGCCGAACAGGCCGTTTCCTCCCGATTTCTGTGCAAACACGATAAGAAAACCGAGTATGGCGATTGACGCACCAATAAAAATCAGCATTTTTCCGATAGAAGAAAACTCGTCTTGCATATTCTCAAAAAGTTGCTAAATTATGGCCACAACATCGTAAAATACGATTGTATTCGGGAAATTCATCAGGTGTCAGGACATGCTTCACGGTTTCGTAGTCATACTTGCCTTGCTTGCCTCCATCCTGCTGGTCGCGTCGGTTTTGCTGCAGAGCCCAAAGGCCGGCAGCGGACTTACGGGCGGAATCTCCAGCCTCGGTACCGTGCAGACCCTTGGTGTCAGGCGGACCGGTGACTTCCTGAGCAAGACCACGGCAATTCTTGCCGGTCTTGTCATGGCTCTTTGCTTTGCGGCCCAGTTCACGCTTCCGGCACGTCACAACCCTGACGCCGGCAAGAGCTTACTCCAGAAAGATGTTCCGGCTTCGCTTCCGGCAAACAGCTTTCCGAAGTCTCTGCCCCAGCCCGGAACCGTTCCCGCACCGGTCAACCCAGTGCCTGCGGCTCCTGTAAAATAGAATATCATGCGTTCGTAGCTCAATTGGCAGAGCAGCTGACTCTTAATCAGCGGGTTGGAGGTTCGATTCCTCCCGAGCGCACCAAAACATATAAAGACTTACAGGTTTCGGCTTGTAAGTCTTTTTTGTTTTATGCCTGTGCGGGGTGCTTTAGCGGAGGCTTCGAACAGGGGTCTTGTGTCAACCCGAGGCCGAAAATGTTCTGCTTCCGTGGGCATGTCATGGCAACTCGATAAGCAGGTGTCCGGAACTTGTCTGGATCACGACCTCAGAGAGGTAGGTTCAACTCTCTGAAAAAGAGTATGTGCCGGCGTCAAACGGTACGCTCACCATTCCGGAACTTATCTTCCAGCGATCATCCTCTTTGATGAGTGAGAATGCAATTCGCATGAGGGTGTTGTTTTTCAATCCGTCTGCTTCATACGAAATTGGGATTTCCAGTACTGCGACAGCCAGCGTGGGAGAGGCGTCGACGTGCAAACTGCGAAAATCTCCGAAGTTAATATTGGCCATGCTCTCTTTGTCTCTCTGGAGGGTGGCCCGGACTTCATCGGCGCTTTTGAGGACTTCGTCGACATTTGTCCCGAACAGCAGTATAGGCTTTGCCGTAGCTATTACCGACATGCACTCCTCTACATTTCCATTCGAATAGCCGCTCAGATACTGTTTGACCGTATCAAGTGCTCCAAGTTCTTCTGTTGTCATGCTTATTATGTATTTAATGGTTTATTACTCCACCATCAAAAAAATGTAGTGATTGCAAAAACCATTAACAACTTCCAAAATAATCACTTGTGATTGGACGTCAATAGCTGGAGTACAAAATAAGTGTTTTGTTGTTGGGAATAAAGTGTTAATATTGGCGTAGATTAGTCGCCAGTGTCATTTAGGGGCATATTCACCTATCTGCAATAAGATTGGATCTGTTTTGAAATACGTTCACAGCCTCTTGCCGGTCGGGATTATTTCTGATCCTTCAGGCTCAAGGCGCATATGGTGTACCCTGAAAACAGCAAGAGGTGGTGTTTTGATGCACCGCCTCTTGCTGTTTTCGGTTTTGCCCTGATTTATTCTGGCAGTTTTGACGATGCGTTTGTCCTGTTTTTCATGCGGGCATATTTTTTTGAACAACCAAATAGCGAAAAAATGAAAAAGACACTTCTTCTGGTCATGCTTTTTGCAGGTCTTGGAGCAACTTCAGCTTTTGCAAAGCCTTATGTCAGCGGTTCCGCCGGGGTGGCAATGCTGGGCGATGCTGATGTTGATGGTGTCCAGAATGCAGTTGCCTTCAAAACCGGCTATGCCGTGAACTGCGCGGTTGGTTATAATTTCGGCAAGGTCCGCCTTGAGGGTGCCGTCGGATATCAAAAAAATGGCGTCGACAGGTTCACCGGCATACCTGCCGAATTTGTACTGACTCCCGGGAGCGATGTGAATGTAAACTTCTCACTGCTTTCCTATATGGCCAACGCATATTACGATTTTAACATAAAGTCGCCTCTCAAGCCGTATCTCATGGGTGGAATCGGCGCCGTGACCACCAAGTGGGAAGCGAACCTTAACAACCTCGAAGAGAGCATGGATATCAGCATTTCATCTGATACGACCTCCTTTGCCTGGCAGCTTGGTCTTGGCGTAGGCGCAAGGGTTACTGACAACCTGAGGTTTGATGTCGGCTATCGCTATTTCAAACCGTCAAATTCAGAGATACTGAGGCCTTTTGGCGGCCAGATCGGTGATATTACTCTTGGCAGCCATAACCTTATGGCCGGAGTCAGGTACGAGTTCTGATCAGATGTACCATTGAATTAAAAAGGCCGGAAGTTATTTCTGTTCCGGCCTTTATTGTTCGGCAGGGATGTCATTGGTCAACGTCGCCGCTGACGACAACAGTACTGATTTCAGAAATCCGCATGGCGTGTCGACAGGGTCGCCTCCATCCATTCCTCTTTCTGTCATTACAAAGCCTTTTGTCCCGGTATATCCATGATTTGATTGATCACTTCCAGATTCGGGAGCACTACATTGGCATTTATTAACTAAAATACGGTTCGGTTTCCCAATGGTTGTGCAAACCGCTCGTCATGAATTCGACGAACGGCCAAATTATTGAATATTCATGCTTTCACCAGCAAGATGGAGCGTGTATGAAGAAAATAGACCTTGATACCTACCCGAGACGGGCGTTGTTTGATGCATTTATTTCGCTCGATATTCCTACCTATTCCATTACCTGTCAGGTAGATATAACCTCATTCAGGACTATTCAGGCAACACTGGATTGCGGTTTTTTCGTCCCGTTCAGCTATCTCCTGTCGAGAGCGATCAACGCTGTTCCGGAGTTTCGTCATCGGCTCATTGACGGCGACATCTATGAGTTTGAACGTATCGACCCGAGTTATACGGTACTTCAGGACGACAGAACCTTCTCGTTCTGCGATTCCAGGCATTTCGATGCATTCGTTGAGTATCGAGACCATGCTCAACGCCAGATCCAGGCAGCACGTGAGCATCCGGTCTGTGATGACAAGGAGAAGCACAACTCGTTTTTCATTACGAACTTGCCGTGGCTGAATTTTACCTCGATCACCCATCCGTTCAACCGAAAATATGCTTCGATCCCGATTATTTCAGTGGGACGGTTTTGCCTGCACGGTGATCGGGTGTTGATCCCGATCGGCCTTCAATGCCACCATGCTTTGGTTGACGGTATCCATATCGGTGATTTCTTCGGGAGACTCGGCGAACTTTGCAGCGACCCGGCTGATGTTTTGGGATTGTGCTGAAGTCAATGGCGACCCGGGGACACTTTGCCACCGGGACAGCACGGTTTTTGTCCGATCGGATTGTACGTCGAAAATGGAAAAAGCCGGATGTTTATTCTTCGTGGCAGGGGGGGATTTCGCTGTTGCGAGAATTGTGTTTTGTTAAGGTGATGAAAGCACTTTGGACACGGTGCCGATAAGCCCTCTGATGGTGAATGGTTTCGATATGAAGGTGATATCGTCATCCGATGCTGCGTAATGATCGTGAGACTCGGCAGAGTAGCTTGACATCAGGATGCTTTTCAGGTCAGGATTGCGTAACAGAAGTGTTTTGCTCAGGACGATGCCATTCATGTCGGGCAGAATGATGTCAGAGATCAGCAGTTTGATATTTTTCGCATGGTTACCGGCAATTCGAATAGCCTCTTTTGCATCGGGAGCAGTCAGTATCGTGTAGTGTTGGGCTACCAGTACCTTTTTAATGATGTTGAGTATTTCCGGTTTGTCGTCAACGAGCAGAATCAGCCCTTGTGCATCTTTTTCACCAGGATGCTGATTGCTCGAATGTTCATTCAGTATGGTGGCATCCTGACAAAGCGGCAGATAGATGTTGAATGTCGTTCCCTTGCCCTCTTCAGTCTGGCATTCGATGTAGCCGTCATTCTGCTTTATGATGCCGTAGACGGTCGCCAGCCCAAGTCCGGTTCCTTTGCCCACCTCTTTGGTCGTGAAAAACGGCTCGAAAATATGGGGAAGCGTCGTTCTGTCGATACCAGTTCCGGTATCGGATACGGAAAGCATGACGTAATCGCCCGGCAATGAACAGGCATGTCCCGCATCGCAGTCAGACTGGACGACATGGATGGTGCTTGTCGCCAGGCGGATCGTTCCCCGGTCGGCTATGGCGTCCTGTGCGTTGACGACAAGATTGGTAATGATCTGGACGAGCTGTGCCGGGTCGATGTAGATCTGCGAATGGAGATTTTCCGGTTTCCAGTCCAACTGTATGTTTTCCCTGATCAAACGACCGAGCATATTAAGCAGTGTGCCGATCTCTTCGTCGAGCAGCAGGTGCGTCGGTTGAACATGCTGTTTTCTGGCGAAGCCGAGAAGCTGTCGGACGATATCCGCAGAACGGTTCGCAGCTTGCTTGATGACATCAAGGCTGTCAAAGAATGGGTGGTTTCTGTCGATTTTGGCAAGGAGAAGTTCAGAATGACCGAGAATTGCGGCAAGGACGTTGTTGAAGTCGTGGGCGACCCCGCCAGCCAATTGCCCTACGAGCTCCATTTTCTGGGATTGCTGAAGCTGGTTCTGCAGGTTCTGTTGATTGATCTCTGCCTGCTTTCGATCGGTTATGTCCTGCACGATGCCGGTCATGCTTTCCGGTTTTCCATGGTCATCGAACCTGGTTGATCCGATTATGGAAAGCCAGCGTACTTCACCATCTACCTTGCGAATTCGAAATTCATCCATCCAATGGCTCTGGGGATTCGCAGTCCGCTCATGAAAATTCTGAATGATCCCGGCACGGTCCTCTTCGTGTATGTGCTCCATAAACGTTTCGAATGTCCAGTCCGGAAGTTGAGAGTCATACCCGAACAGACGGTCATGTTCATGAGTGCGCGAAACCGTGCCATCCAGAAGGTTCTGCTCCCATACCGCCACTTGAGCGCTTTGCAGGGCAAAATTCATTTTGGCCTGAAAATCCTCATTGGTTTTCTCCGTCAGTTTTTGAAACGTGATATCCCTTGATACGCCCAGGAGTCGAAGGGGCTCCCCGTTGTCGTTTCGCTCAACGCCTCCGATATCCAGAACCCATCGTAGTTCTCCATTTTTTTTACGAATACGGTACTCGACGCTCCAGTCATGGGGGTTTGTCGTTATTTCATGGAACAACCGGTCAATTCTTTCCCTGTCTTCAGGAATGACAGCTTCACGAAACAGTTCGTATTTCCATTCTGTCGGAGAACCTTCATAGTCGAAAAGGCGTGCATGTTCAGGCGTGAGATAAGCCTTTCCGTCAAGCAGGTCGATTCCCCACCCGCCCAGTTGGCACTTTTCGAGAGTAAATTCCCACTGGTTACGGATATCCTTGTACGTCTGCAGATCGGTTTTTTGCTGAGTGACGTCCTGGGAAATGATGAAAAGCCGTGTGATCGTACCTTCGGGGGAATAGACCGGATAGATGTCGTATTTAAATGATCTGGCATTCAGCTCCTCATCAAAGGAGATCGGTTTTCCTGTGCCAAGGACGGTCTGCACCTGGGCTTTACGCCGGTTACCGCTGCCTTCAGGATAGATGTCGCAGGAATCGATCAAGTCATAGATGTTGGAGCCGATACACATTGAGAGCTCCATGCCGAACCGTTCAGCAACCTTGATATTCGCATCAAGTACCGTGCCTTCCGGATCGATGACATAGACGGGCTCCTGAAATGATCTGAACAGTGCTGAAACCGTATTCTCTATCAGATTTGCATCTGATGTGGTGTTTTTAGACAGATAAGGCATGAGTGACGCTTCAGTATCATGGAAAACCAATAATGACCTGTTCCGGCATTTCGTTGAAATCCAGAACCATCCTGTCGCCGCAGAAATCATATTCGCGTTTCAGGAAAATAATTCAACAAGTTACGGGATTTCATCACCCTCCGCAATCTCGGCCGCTCTTCAACGGGATGATCCAATAACAGCGGGCAGGAGAGCCCTTTTCAGTACCGGCTGCCGGACAGGAAAGATGTTTTCCTGATAATTACTTATTATGTAAAATGATATTGGTGGCGTGCAGCCGCTGAGCTGACAGATATGTCTGGAAGTGAGGTGATCGGTCCTGTCACGTGTGCTGTCCGGATCGAAATCGCAATCGGGTTGGAAATCGATTTATCCGACAGCGCCGGGAGCCTGTCCCTGAGTAATTCAGGCTGTAAATTGAGGTGTTGCCAATGACGGTTGCAATGCCCGGAGCTGGTAGACGCCGTTGCCATAACAGGAGTTCGATTGCGATAACGATTTTGATCTCGATGGAGCAACCAGCTTTGGTCATGAACGTAGAGGGCAATAAGGCATTCTTCCGTTGATACGATACTTGGCGATATGATGGTAACGTAAACGATTCTCCAAACAGCGATGTCCACGATCAATTTCCAGTCTGAGAACAATCTGGCCGATGATCCGGTTTCTGCCCTGATGGAATCCCTTCCTGACGATGCCTTTATCATCGATCCCAAAGGCCGGGTTCTCTGTGCCAACAGCTTGTTCTCCGAGCGGTCAGGGCTTTCTCCGGAGATGATCATCGGAGCCGATGCCCATGACAAGATTGCCGTCAATCTGCACGCTCCGGAACTTGCCGCTCGCGGGAAAACGATGTGGGAGAGGGCTTTCCTGACCGGGAAGCGAATCGTGTTTGATGATGAAATGGATGGTATGGCCTGCAGGATTGCCATAAATCCTGTCCGTTCTGCGAAAGGGGAGATCACCGGTATGTTCGTTACCATCCGGGATATCGGAGCGGAAAACCTGTCAGGTCAGGAGACTCAAACGAAAGAGTCATCTTTGGCAGTCACGGGTAACAGTGTACCTTCTCACAACGAGATCGACGTTGAGCTTCAGGAGAGCAAGAAAAGGCTCAGCCAGGCATTGGAAGCTGCGCGTGCCGGTGTATGGGAGTGGGATTTGATAACGAATGAAAATTTCTGGTCTGACGAGATATGGCCATTATATGGGCTAAAGTCAAGCGATGAAAAGCCCAGTTTTGAATTGTGGGTCCGCTCTATTCACCCGGATGATCGGGAATCTGCGATCATCGCTGTTAATGAGGCCAGACAAGGTGAAACGCAGCTGAACATCGAATATCGTGTCTGTTACTCCGACGGCTCCACCCACTGGCTCATGTCCCGCGGCAAGCCTTTGTTCGACCATGACGGCAGGGCAGTCCGTTATATCGGGACCATTATCGATATCACTGAACGCAAATTGATAGAAGATGACCTACGGGTGAGCCGTACGCGGATGAATTTCATTCTCGACAACAGTCATGTTGGTTTGTGGGAGTTGAATCTGTCGGAAAATACAGCACTATGTACCCCCGAACATTCCCGCATTTTCGGGTATGAAGCAATCCGGTCAGACTGGTCACTGGATAGGTTTTTAAGTCACATCATTGAAGATGATCGCGCCAGAATTGAACGGCTTATCAGGAATTCGATTGAAAAGCGTGAAAGCTATACGTTCGAATGTCGAATCTGTCGTGTCGATGGCGAGGTTCGGTGGATTTTAGTCGTCGGGGCTTTTCGGCTTGATCGACAAGGCAGGCCCTGCATTATATCCGGCATCGTACAAGACATCACTGAACGCAAGTTGGCCGAGCAGGCGCTGGTTTCGAGCGAGAAAAAGTTTCGTTCAATAGCAGAGCAAATATCCGAGATGGTTTTCATTACGGCCCAGAACGGAGTCATATCGTATGTATCTCCCGCTGTTGAAACGATTTCCGGCTACAGGGCTGATGAGGTGATCGGTCACCCCTTTATCGAATTCATTTTTGAAGAGGATATTGAATATGCCGTCAGCTCATTCAATGCCGGCTTTAACAATCCCAAGAGCAATGGGGTCCCTGAACATCGCGATGATATGCTTGAACTCCGCTACAATAAAAAAGACGGTTCGATTTTTTTTGCGGAAATTCATGTGCAGTACTACGAGGATGATGCATTTGTCGGATATGCTGGATTGATCAGGGATATAACCGCCCGGAAAAATTATGAGCAGGAGCTGATCGAAAGCAAACAGTTCCTCAAGAATATCTATGATGAGGTCAACTACTCTATTTTTGTTGTCGATGTCATGCCTGACGGTTCCTACCAGTTTAAAGGCATCAACCCGCGTCATGAAGAGCTGACCGGTATCAGGAACAATGAGGTTGCCGGGAAAAAACCGGAGCAATTTCTTCCTGCTGATGTTGCTGAATCGGTTACCCGTCATTATGACGAATGCATTGAGGCGGGGAGGTCAATTGAATATGAAGAGTCTCTGCCGTTCAAGGGCGAAGACTCTTTGTGGGAGACGGTGCTGAATCCGGTACGCAATGAAGGGGGCAGCATTTTCAGAATTATAGGTACCAGTATAAACATCACGGAACGCAGGCAGATCGAAGAGGAGAGGGCCAAGCTTGAGGTTCAGCTTCAGCAATCCCAGAAAATGGAGATGGTCGGTCGGTTGGCCGGAGGTATAGCCCATGATTTTAACAATATGCTCACGGTCATTCTCGGTCATACCGATATGGTCCTGGAGGATATCGACCCATCCCAACCGGCATATGCAAGTTTTGATGCCATCCGTCAGGCCGCGACCCGTTCTGCCGATCTGACCTCGCAACTTCTTGCGTTTGCCAGGAAGCAGATCATCATTCCAAAAATCATTGAACTCAACACTGCGGTCGCAGACATGCTTCCCATGCTTGGCCGTCTCATAGGGGAAAACATCACGCTGATATGGATCCCCGGAAGTAAAGACACCCATATCAAAATCGATCCATCACAGCTCGACCAGATACTCGTCAATCTCTGTGTCAATGCCCGCGATGCAATAACCGGCAATGGCAGGATCACCATCGGAACCAGCGTTCAGGATGATGAAACTATCGTCTCAAAAGCCGGTAAACCGGAAGTCAATCGCATCAACAGCGTAACGCTCTCTGTAAGCGACGATGGTCATGGTATTGATCAACGCGATCTTTATCATATTTTCGAGCCCTTCTACACCACAAAAGAACATGGGAAAGGCACCGGGCTCGGTCTTTCAACCGTTTACGGAATTGTTAAACAGAACAATGGAAGCATTGACTGCAAGAGCCAGTCCGGCAAAGGAACAACCTTCAATATTAATCTGCCACAGCACAAGGCACCAGTAAAAACCGAAGAGGACTCATTGCGGCAGGATCAATCGACGCAGCGGGGGGATCAGACAATCCTGCTCGTGGAGGATGAACCGAGTATTATGAAACTCTGCAAGCTGATACTGGAGCGTAACGGCTATAAAGTGCTTTCTTTCTGCACGGCCATGGATGCGCTCGAATGTGCTGAGAGTTACAACGGAACCATCGACCTGTTGATGACTGACGTTATGATGCCGGAAATGAATGGGTCAGAGCTTTCCAAAATGCTTCTCGCTAAACGACCTGAGCTGAAAATACTCTTTGTCTCAGGTTACACTGCCGACATTATCTCCCACAACACGGTACTTGACAGTGGCATCAACTTCATCCAGAAACCGTTCAACCCCAAATCGATGATGAAGATCGTCTACTCTATCCTCAACCCTGCATAGCGTCCATGAATAGCTCTATTTGACCGTTATGACGCCCCTGTTTACCCCCATGGCGCAGGTGATTCTGTAGATGCCCGGTTTCTGCGGTACAAAATCCATCACAACCGGACGGCCTTTTACGAGCGGTTCAGGCTTGTTCCAGAGCCCCTGGATCATGATATCTTTCATGCAGCCTGATCCGGTCTCCTGAGGATTTACCTGGAAGCGCACCTTCTGGCCGGAGGTTACGGTAAACGATTTAGGGTTGATGTCTCCAGCCCTGGTATACACCGTCGTGATCGTTACTGGCTGTGTGGTTCCGGAGGCCAGCGCATTGCCGGGCAGAACAAGGGCGAAAAGGGCAGCGATGTAAAGTTTCGTGCGTTTCATGGTAATCTTTCGGTTGTGTTTGAAGTCAATGTTTCATGCCGGAGTGGCGCAGGCGGCCATTTCTGAGGTCTCTTGTTTTCATGATGACAAAGATAACCGGCGTCATGATGAGGACGTGAACGGCAGATGAGATCATTCCGCCGATCATCGGTGCGGCGATGGGTTTCATGACATCCGCTCCGGTGCCGGAGGACCACATGATCGGGATCAGGCCGAGAAGGGCCACGGCAACCGTCATGAGCTTCGGGCGCAGTCGAAGTACCGCACCTTCGAAGGTGGCGTCTATAATATCCTGTTCGGTGCAGGTTCCGTCGACCAGCTTTTTGTCAAGGGCTTCGTGCAGGTAGATGACCATGACTACGCCGGTTTCTACGGCGATGCCGTAGAGGGCGATGAATCCGACCCATACCGCTACAGACAGGTTGTATCCCAACGCTGAAACCATGTAGATGCCCCCGACCAGCGCGAAAGGAACCGAGAGCATCACCATGGATGCTTCAAGGGCCGAGTGGAACGTGAAATAGAGCAGGATGAAGATGATGATCAAGCCGAGCGGTACCAGGATCTGGAGACGCGCTTTCGCCCGAATCTGGTTCTCCCACTGCCCGGACCAGGTCACGTAGTAGCCGGGGGGCAGCCTGAGGTTCTGTTCGAGTTTCTGTTTTGCCTCGGTCACGAAGCTTCCCATGTCGCGACCGCGGACGTTCAGGTAGACCAGCGAACGCAACAGGCCGCCTTCGCTGTTGATCTCCGGAGCACCGGTGGATATTTTCAGCTTTGTCACCAGTGAAAGAGGCACCTGGGCGCCATCCATGCCGCTGACCAGGATGTTGCCGATCGCGGGTATGTTGTCGCGGTAGTCGCGCATATAGCGCACGCGGATCGGGAACCGGTTGCGTCCTTCGACCGAGGTAGAGAGCATTTCGCCGCCAAGCGCTGTTTCGATGACCTCCTGGATGTCGCCCACACTGACGCCGTAACGAGCCGCAGCCTGGCGGTCGATGTCGATATTGATATAGTTGCCGCCGGTAACCCGTTCAGCCACGACGTCTGCGGCTCCCTTTACCGGTTTGAGGATCTCTTCGGCCTTTATCGCCAGATCCCTGAGCACGTTCAGGTCGCTTCCGAATATCTTGACCCCGAGATCGGTACGTACGCCGGTGGAGAGCATGTTGATGCGGTTGATGATCGGCTGGGTCCATCCGTTCCGAACGCCGGTCTGCTGCAGCTTCGAGTCGAGTTCGGCCACGATGTCCGCTTTGGTGAGCCCTGCTCGCCACTGCTCTTTCGGTTTGAGGATGATGATGCTCTCGAACATCGATACAGGAGCCGGATCGGTCGACGTTTCGGCGCGTCCGACCTTGCCGAGGACCTGTTCGACCTCAGGTACGCTTTTGATGACCCTGTCCTGACCCTGTATGATCCGTTTGGCTTCGGTTATCGAAATGTTGGGCAGCGTTACCGGCATGTAGAGCAGGGAGCCTTCGTCGAGCGGCGGCATGAACTCCGAGCCGAGGTTCATGAATAGCGGAATGGCAATGACAAGGGCAAGGATGTTGAGCGCGATGGTGCTCTTTCTCCATATCAGCACTTTGCGGATGACCGGAGAGTAAAGCCTGATGAAAAAGGCGGAGACCCTGTTGGAGCTCTCTGGAGGCATCTTGCCCCGCATGAAAAGGTACATCAGCACAGGAACCAGCGTGATGGCGATCAGGGCCGATCCGACGATGGAGAAGGTCTTGGTGAACGCCAGGGGATGGAACAGCTTGCCCTCCTGTCCTTCGAGCATGAAGACCGGTATGAAGGAGAGCACGATAATGGCCAGCGAGAAGAAGATCGCGCGACCGACCTGTCTGGCTGAAGAGATGACCACCTCCAGACGTTTTGCTTCCCGTTCTTCAACAGGTAGTTCCGATAGGTGCCGGTAGCAGTTCTCGACCATGATCACCCCTGCGTCCACGAGAACGCCGATGGCGATGGCGATGCCCCCGAGGGACATGATGTTTGAGGTGACCCCCATGAATTTCATTGTGATGAAGGCGATCAGTACCGATACCGGCAGCGTGAGCACGATGACCAGGGCGCTCCGGTAGTGGAGCAGGAAGATGAGAATGACGATTGAGACGATGATCGACTCCTCCAGAAGGTTCTTTTTCAGGGTTTCAATGGCCCGCGAGATCAGGTCTGAACGGTCGTAGGCGACCCTGATGCTGACTCCGGGCGGCAACCCTTTCTGCAGCTCTGCAATCTTCAGTTTTACACGGTCGATGACATCCTTGGCGTTCTCTCCGTATCGCATGACGACGATGCCGCCGACAGCCTCGCCCTGGCCGTTCAGGTCGAGCATGCCCCGCCGGATGGCGCTCCCGATCTGCACTGCGCCCAGGTTCCTTACGTAGATCGGCGTACCCCGCATGTCGGCGCCGACGACGATGTTTTCGATGTCCTCCCTTGACTTTACGTATCCTCTGCCGCGGATCAGGTACTCGGCGTCAGCCTGTTCGAGCAGTCGCCCGCCTACGTCCCTGTTCGACGCCTTGACGGCCTCCATGACTTTGCCGACCTTGATGTTGTATGCGAAGAGCTTGTTCGGGTCGAGGTCGATCTGGTATTCGCGCACCAGGCCGCCGATGGAGGCGACTTCGGATACTCCCGGCACTGTATTGAGCTGGTAGCGGACGAACCAGTCCTGCAGCGTCCGGAGCTGTTCCAGGTCATACCCTTTTCCCTCGATCGTGTACCAGAACACATGGCCGACCCCGGTGCCGTCCGGGCCGAGGGTTGGAACCACCCCCTGGGGCAGGAGCGATGCGGCGTAGTTCAGGCGTTCGAGCACGCGGGTCCGTGCCCAGTAGATGTCTGCCTTGTCGTCGAAAATCACATAGATCATGGAGAATCCGAAGGCTGAAGATGCCCGTACGGCCTTTACTTCCGGCAGCCCCTGCAGGTTTGAGGCGAGCGGGTAGGTCACCTGGTCTTCGACTACCTGGGGGGATCGGCCGGGATAATCGGTAAAGACGATCACCTGGTTGTCGGAGAGGTCGGGAATGGCATCCACCGGCGTTTTGTAGACCGACCAGATGCCGAGGCCGATGATCAGGCCGAACACCATCAGGACTATTGCACGGTTGCGGACGGAATATTCGATGATTTTTTCGATCATGACGATACTTCTTGGCAGATTGCGTTAGAGGTCATCGGTTCGTTTAATTTCCGTTCGTTTTCGGGGTGCTGCTGCCGTTCAACTGCGATTCAGAGTCGATGAGGTAGCCGCCCGAGATAACCACCCGGTCTCCCTGGGCGATGCCCGAAAGGATCTGGAGCCTGTCGCCGATCCTCTCCCCGACCACCACGGTCCGGGGTTCAAACTTTCCGGGAGCCATTTCTACCCAGACGAGCTGTCTTTTGCCGGAGTCCATGACCGCGGTTACCGGCACGCTGATGCCGTCGGCGAGCGGCACCCTGATGATGGCGTTGACGAACATCTCAGGCTTGAGCTTCATCCCGGGGTTGGGCAGTTCGACTCTCGCCTTGACTGTCCTGGTTTTTGGGTCGAGGAAAGGGTAGACGAGCGCAACCCGACCGGTGAGCGAAACTCCGGGAAGGGATTGGGCTCGTATCTGCACCTGCTGGCCGATGCGGATGTTCCTGAATTCGTTTTCGTAGACCTCAAGTTCCACCCAGACGCTTGAAAGGTCGGCGATGTTGAAGAGCACTTCACCCGTGTTGACATACTGCCCCTGCTGAACCATCTTTTCGATCACGATGCCTGAAAAAGGGGAGTAGATGGCCACTTGCGTCGAAGGCTTGCCGCTTTTTTCGAGCTCGGCGATCTGGCTCTCCTTGAGCCCGAAAAGCCGGAGTCTCTGTCTGGACGACGCTACCACGGTTTCCCCTGTCTCGACGACGGAGGAGAGCGTTGAGTTCCGGAGCTGGTTCCGGCTCTTCAAGGCCATCAGGTACTCCTGCTGGGAAGCGACGAGATCGGGGGAGTAGATCTCGGCGACAGGTCGTTCCCTGCTTACTGCCGAGCCCACCGAGGTAACATGCAGTCTGTCGATGCGCCCGGCGGTCCATGCGGTGACTTTTGCCTGGCGGGACTGGTCATATTGTACGATGCCCACGGCGGCGATCTCTCTGGAGAGCGGTTCACTCTTCACTTCCAGGGTGGCGACGTTGGCCGTGACCAGCTGGGCGGGCGAGAGCGACACGTTTACAGGGGCTGCAGCCTCCCGGGCGTTTGATGTCGGGGCTCCGGTATCAGGGAGTGCGGTGATTTTCTTGACCAGTTCCATGCCGCAGATCGGGCATGCGCCCGGCTTGTCCTTGATAACCTGGGGATGCATGGTGCAGGTATAGAGCTGCCTGCTGTTGACCGTCTTCTCTGCCGTATTCCTGTTATGCAGGGTGTTCTGCCAGATGAACCAGCCTGACCCGGCGACGAGCGCGAGCACGACGATGAGCAGTGGGAGTGTCGTTTTCCTGTTCATGGGCATGGTGGTGATTCGAAGTGATCATTAAAGTTGTTCGTTGTTGCCAGGGGCACTCCCTCTCCTGTCTGCCTGTGCGTTGGTCCGCCCAGAGTCTGAAGGGGATGGCAGTTCGGCGCCGATAGCCGTTTCGAGTTCCGCTATCCTGATCATGTACTCGGCCTCAGACTGGTAAAGCTGACGTTGATAGTTGAAGAGGCTCATCCTTCCGTCGAGTACCGTCATGAAATCCACCTTGTTGACCCGATAGCCGACGAGCGCTGATTCGAGGGATTGCCTTGCTTGCGGAATTATTCCTTCCCGGTAAAGCGTGACCGTCTTGCGGATGCGTTCCAGCTCAGAGAGGGCCTGGTTGATGGAAAGGGAGATGCTGTTTTTCAGCGCGTCGAGCTCATCGGTCGCCATGGCGGTTTCCGCCATCGATTCCGAAACCATCGCCTGTCGTTTTTCCCGCCAGACGGGAAGGTTGAACGATACGCCTACTGAAAACATGTTGTCACCGGGATCGGTCGCCATTTCGGTCGATACGGGTTGCCGCACCATATATTCGACGGAGAGATTGAGGTCAGGATAGTTCTCCTTTCCCGCCAGGCGTCTGGATGCAGCGCCCTTATCCACGAGGCTCGCAAGGCTTTTGAGCTGAGGTCGGTGCTCAAGGGCGATTTCATTGAGTTTGGCTGGGCTGAGCGCAACCTCAGGCAACGTGAAGCTTGCAATGGCGCCTATCGGGGTTGATGACGGACGATAGAGCAGATAGTTGAGGGTGGCCTCAAGGCTTTTTCGCTGCTGCTGCAGCGTGATCTGCATCTCAACCATTTTTGATTTTTCCAGCCCTGCCTTGTAGATGTCGGCCTGCGTTCCCTGGCCTACTGAGTATTTCAGGCCGGTCAGCTTCACGAAATCTCCCAGCAGCGCAAGGTTCCGGTCGACGACTTCCAGCTCCCTGTCCACGGTCCAGAGCTTGTAGTAACTCTCCTTGACCATGCGGGCAAGATCGCGCCTACGCTCCTCGAATGCCCATTTGTATGAATCGGCCTCATACAGTGCGATTTTTTTGCGCAGATCCCGTTTGCCCCAGAATGGCAGCTGTTGTGACATGCCGATGACCACGCCTGACTGGGTGTCCTTGTTGAAAACCAGCGGCTCACGCACGGGCATGTTCTGCAGCTTGACCATGAGCATCGGATCGTCAGGCGACGAGGCCTGCCTGGGCTTGCTGGTGAACATCTGCCAGCGGGATTCCGAAGATTTGAGTTCCGGGTTTTTTGCGACGGCCGTGGCTATAAGCGACGGCAGGTTTTCAACCGGCGGAGCAAGCTCCCCTGTCCTTGCCGTCAAAGGGGATAGGGCAGAGAGGATCAGCAAGGCAAGTGCGCAATGTTTTTTCATGGTATTTTAGACGTTATGTCTCCAATACATCTGTATTTACAAATATCGTGCCAATCGAATTGATGCGGTCGTTATCGAGAGAAATGTTATTTCCTGCGTAATAATTGCAGAATATTCCCCGGTCATTGTAGAATATTCTGCATATGAGGTTTACGAGCAATTACCTGTCAGGCAGCCCTATACCATATTTTTCGAGGCGATAGATGAGGACATGGCGGGGGATTCGCAGGAATCGGGCGGCAGCGGTCTGGTTCCACCCGTTTCGCTCAAGGGCTTCGACGACAATCTCACGTTCCAGCTCTTCGAGCGAACAACCTTCGTCCGGAAGGTTGACGATGGTTTTTTTCGGTGTGCCGCCCTGGCGGAATTTGTCCGGAAGATCGCCTGAACCTATCGAATCGCCGTTGCGCATGATGATCAGGCGTTCGACGGTATTCTGAAGTTCGCGGACGTTTCCCGGCCATGGGTACCCGCTGAGCATATCGAGGGCTTCCTTTTCAAAGCTGATTCCGTCTTTTCCATATTTGGAGCAGAAGTAACGGATGAGGAGCGGAATGTCCGCACGCCGCTGCCGGAGCGGGGGAAGATTGATTTCGATCACCGCGAGCCTGTAAAAGAGGTCTTCACGAAACCTGCCGTCCGACACGGCGGTTTCGATGTCGCGGTTGGTTGCGGATACCACACGTACGTCGACCTTTTGCGCTTTTGAAGCACCGATCGGGTCGACCTCCTTTTCCTGAAGCACCCTGAGCAGTTTGGGCTGAAGTTCGGGGAGCAGTTCTCCCACCTCGTCCAGAAATATGGTTCCGCCGTCGGCGAGCTGGAATTTTCCGGCCTTCTCTTTAATCGCCCCGGTAAACGCTCCCCGTGTATGGCCGAAGAGCTCGCTTTCGAGAAGGTCGCGGGGAATCGCTGCGCAGTTTATCGTGACGAAGGGCCCATCGCGTCGCGAGCTGTTGGCGTGGATGGCGCGGGCGACAAGCTCCTTGCCGGTGCCGGATTCACCGGTTATGAGCACCGCAGCCTCCGTATCGGCGACTTTACGGATCATGCCGAAGACCTTCTCCATCTCTTTCGACGAGCCGATGATGGTGTGGAAATCGGCTTTGTCGGCCAATTCGCTTCTCAGCCGCCGGTTCTCTTCGGCCAGGCCGCAGAAGGTAACCGCTTTTGTGACGGTCAGGCGAAGTGCATCGCGGCTGAAGGGTTTCAGGATGTAGTCGAAGGCTCCCGCTTTCATCGCTTCGACGGCTACGTCGACCTGTCCGAATGCGGTTATGATGATGACGAGGGTTTCGGACGACAGCTCCTTGATGGCCCTGAGCACCGAAAGGCCGTCAATACCGGACATTTTCATGTCGGTGATGACAATGTCTGCCCGGACTTCCCGGAAAAGTTTGAGTCCGTCCTCTCCAGATGAGGCTTCAAATACTTCGTATCCCTCCTCCTGAAGGTTGTACTCTATGACCCGGCGCAACGATGTGTCGTCGTCAATGAGCAGGATTTTCGCTTTCATGATACCTCTCCGTTCACGCATTCCTGCATAGGCAGGCTGATAATGACCGTTGTGCCTTTGCCCTGACGGCTTTCGATTCGCATCGTTCCCTTGTGGCTTTCGACGATCTTTCTGGTGATCGAAAGCCCGAGACCCGTTCCGTCTTGTTTGGTGGTGAAAAACGGCTCGTAAATCCGGTTGAGGTCATCTGCACTTATTCCTGAGCCGCTATCCCGGAAACCGATTTCACAGAAGCCGTTGCCTGTGACTGATGTGGAGATCATCACTCGGCCTCCGGGAGGGGTGGCCTGCAATGCGTTGAGGACGATGTTCAGGAATGCCTGGCGCAGCTTTTCCCCTTCGGCCCGGATTATTACCGGTTGGGGAGAGGGCTGAAGCACCAGTTCGATCTGCCTTTTTCCGGCATCGCCGGACACGAGGGTTACGATGGTTTCCAGTTCATCCTGCACGTTACACGGCTGTATATCTGATGGTTGCGGCTTTACCATGTGAAGAAACTCTTCGACGACCCGGTTAAGCCGTTCGGTTTCCCTGATCTGTATTTCGATGAACTCATACTTCGGATCGCCGGGCCGGTAATCGTCCTTCAGTATTTCCGCCGTACCCCGGATTGACCCAAGCGGGTTGCGGATCTCGTGAGCCAGAACCGCAGCGAACTCTCCCATGGTAGAAAGCCTCTCCGATCGTCTCAGCTGCTCTTCGATGGTGATAATCCGTTCTGACTGCGCCCTCAACTTCCCGTAAGACTCCTCCAGTACCCTTGCGCTCTGCTGAAGTTCAACTGTTCGTTCACGTTCCCGCTGCGACAGGAGCCCGGTGACACCTCCGACCGTATTGTAGAGGATGATCTCAAGATATTTTTCCGCTTCCATGTCGAAGTGGCCGCCCCACTGGAAAAGGATGTGGGGCGCATAGACCAGGCTGACGATCACGGAACAGAGCAACCCGCCATGAAGGCCGAACCATAGGGCGGCAAGAATGATCGGCAGATAATACAGCCGCTGGAAGATATCGTGAATGTAGGCTACATGAAGCGGGGTCATGTAGTGAAACAGGCTGATGCCGGTAATGAATGCAGCAAGGATCAGTATCCTGATTCCGAATGATTTATCCATAGCGCCTCCGTCGCCGGCCCTGATGAACCTGTTATTCCGTTCAGTACTCTTCGCCGTTGATCAGCAGCACCACCATACGATTGTCGCCCAGCGCCTCCTTTACCTCCTGCGACCATTCAAGGGATGCGTCTTCAAGCTCTGCAATGATGAAATCTTCGAAATCTTCCAGGATTTCATCCTCCACATCGACCTCTTCAGGTGAGGTGACCTTGATCAGGATGCTCGGTTCGGCCTCATCTCCCTCGCCGTAGGTGCCGAATTCGATATCGACGTTACATGCTACCGTTCCCGTGAGGGCGACCAGTTTGCCCGTTTCGAGAAGTTTGTTTTCGATGTTTTCAAGATCGACAAGAACGCCGGCGAATCTGGCGTCTTCATGAAGGTTGATGGTGTCTGCCATTGTTTAAAAACTTGGGTGGTGAAAAATCAGCTCATTGCAGGTAAAATAGTCATTAACCGGAATAAAGCCGTTTCCGGAAACACAATGGTAACAAAAGAGCTTTATCAGGAATAATGATCTCCTGGTGCCGGGATGAACGTCATTCAATTCAACGAGCGGGAAGCTTGATCGACTCTCAATCCGATTGCGTTAAATTCATCAGGGAAGTTTATCCGAAGCGGCAACGACGCCCTGTTATTCCAGGCTCCATGGAGCATTGGCCGGATCGTGTATTTGGATGGGGCGTCAGGCGATCGGGAGGTAGATGTCGGTAACGGATTCGGTTTCACCCGCTTCAGGCGAGAAGTGGACTCGTTGCAGGAAGACCGGGAACTCCCTTCTCTGCTCTCCGCTGAGCGGAAGCCATTCTGTGCAGAGCTGTTGTATGCTTTCGCCGAGACTTTCGTCGGTGCCCAGGTGGCGAAGCACTGCGCAACGTCCTGACGGGATGATTCCAGTCACTATGCCATATTCCGGATCGCTCATCTCTTGAGTCACAGCTGCGCAGATATCGATGCGGAAATTTTCAGGCGGCGTCTCTCTCGGGTCGCCATACAGGATATTGAACGTGGCGCTGACGGATGGAGAGAGATGGTTCTTCCTTCGCCATTCGATGAAACGCCTTATCGACTCATCCAGCATCAGCGGATCGCCGCGATGCTCCATGATGGCGAGCCTGGTTTCCTTGAACTCTATGACGGCAACGGTTTGAGGTCGCATATCGCTGTTTATTTCCTGATGCCCGGCTATTCTTTTCTCAATAATAACAGCGACGCCGATACGGGCCAAATTCTACCCTCGGAAATCAGTGGCTTTATGGCTGGCCTGTCGGCCTTGACCGGTCATCGCCAGCAGCATTATTGCACTCACAGGGTTCTGCCGTATATTGTGTCCTTCCGGCAATGTGCCTGCGTGTTCAGGAAAGAAGCTTCCGGACATTCAGGGATTAACAGATTTTTGATGAAAATTCTCGATCGATACATTCTCAAAGCGCATGCAGGGACCTTTTTCTTTGCGTTTGTGACGATCCTGTTCGTGCTGATGCTCTCGTTCCTCACGAAGTTTCTCGATCGTCTGCTCGGCAAGGGTCTGGATATCGGCATAGTGATCGAGATGGTGATGCTTCAGTCTGCCTGGATGGTGGGTTTCGCTGTACCTATGGCCGTGCTGGTTTCGACGGTCATGTCTTTTGGCGCGCTGACCAACAGTTCAGAACTGACGGTTATGCGTTCCGGTGGAATCTCCATTTATCGGCTTGTCGCCCCCGTGCTGGTCGCTAGCCTTTGCCTCTCTCTTCTCGTTGAGCGCTTCAACAATGTTCTGATGCCGGAAGCCAATTACAGGGCCAACGTGCTTTTGTCCGATATTTCGCGCATGAAGCCCGGTTTCGGTATTGACCAGAACTCTTTCTCAGATGTCATCAAGGGCTATTCGATCATGGCCCGAAAGGTCGACAACAAGACAGGAGAGCTTTTCGATGTCGTTCTGTACGATCGCGAACGGCCTGATGTGAGCATGGTCATTACAGCTGCAAGGGGGCGGATAGAGTTTTCGTCCGATTATCGCTCGCTCATACTGACTCTCGATGACGGCGAGATCCATCAACTGAGCCTTCCGGGTATGGAGAAGTACAGAAAAGTGCTCTTCGCCAGGAACCGCTATGTGTTTGAAGCGGCGGGATACGTTTTCGAGCGCAGCGATGCCAACGGGCGTCGGCGTGGCGGTCGTGAGCTTTCAGCGACAGATCTTCTTGCGGTCGGCCAGGAGTTGCTCTCGAAAGCGGACATGTCGGAGCGTTCGGTAGATTGCGGGCTCAACGATCTGAAAGGAGCCGTCGACCTGATCAGGAAGAACAGGGGACATGAATCGAAGGCTCTTCCTGTTGCGTCGCCTGACCGGGCAGTCGAGTCTGCGGATGCCAGTCTCAATGAAGTGGCGACCCTGATCGCAGATATCGAAAAGCAGAGGACCGAGTACAGGAAGTACATGGTCGAGTACCATAAAAAATATTCGCTGGCGTTTGCCTGCGTGGTTTTCGCCCTGGTCGGCGCTCCACTCGGAGTGATGGCCCGAAGAGGAGGGTTCGGCGTCGGAGCAGCCCTTTCCCTGCTCTTTTTCGTGATGTACTGGGCGCTTATGATCGGCGGGGAGAAGATCGCCGACAGGGGATTGCTCTCTCCTGCAGTCTCCGTATGGATGCCCAATGTGATCCTTTCGGTCACCGGTCTGTTCATGCTGTTCCGCCTGACCCGTTCGGTAAACGCATCATCGCGCTGAACGGTTTTTATCAAAGGGAGACGGTCACTCCTGTCCGCCATTCTGCCTCACCGGCCGGGGAATCACCCTCAAACGTTAACAGCCGATTCTCATGGTGGGCTGGAAAACCCGACCTCCTTTTAACTCCATGGCAGACAACATCAAAAAAAGGTCTGCCCAGGGTGCAATACATGGGCAGACTCATTTTGCCAGTGCTCACAACGGAGTTTACGAATGAACTGCAGAACCGGAGCCAGGCGTTCCCGGCTAAATCGATTCACCGTGCCTTGAATGCGCAAACCGGTCTTTTCTTTCCATTCGCGTCCACGCTGACGAAGGTGATGCGGGTCGTGAAGACCAGCTCCTTCACTCCCGTGGAGATCTCTTCGCGTGTGACGTCCACGATGTACTCGACCGATGTGGTGCCGATGCGGTTCTGTTTGGATTCGAAGCAGAGTATGGTGCCCTGCCGGATGCTTTTCCTGAACTCGATTTTATCCATGCCCACAGTGACGAAGTTGCAGCCGGGGAAATCAAGAGTGACGGCTATGTAACTCACTTCATCGATCCATTTGAGCAGGTTGCCTCCAAAGAGGAACCCGAAATGGTTCAGGTGTTCAGGCATTACAAGTTTATGTGTTTCCATGTACGTAGTGAGAAGTTGGTGATAAAAGACGAAACAAGATAATGAAAGGATTTTATTGGAAGACGTAACGCGGAAACCGTGACGCGTGACGCGAAACGTGAAATGATGCAGGTTACGTCGGATACTGGCACTGCACTGACTCGTCACCTGTCCCGAGTCCCTCGTCCCAAGTCCCGTTTTCCGTGTTACGCGTAACGCGTTACGAGTCACGCGTTACGAGTCACGCGTCACGCGTCACGGTTCTCTCGGTGTTACCATGATCACTTTTTCCCTTTCTACGATCACGCTTCCCATGGCGCCTTTGGATTTTCTGACATATTTTTTCTGCGTGTAGATCACCGGTACCAGCCCTGAATGCTTCGCTGAAGAGTACCATGCGGCGATTTCAGCGGCACGCCGGATCTCAGACATGTTGTGCATGCCGGCGCCCTTGAGAAGGCAGTGTGAGCCGGAGGCGCCCCTGGCGTGGAGCCAGATGTCGTCCGGACGTGCGTGGTTGAAGGTGAGCAGCTCGTTGTTTTCAGCATTGCGGCCGACGTACAGGGTGATCGACCGGGTGAGGGGAATGGTCCTGAATGGACTTCTCTTTTCCTCATTCCTTTTGCCATGAAGGCTGGATTTGCGCGCTTCCGACGGTTTGGCATCGAGCAGTTCCCGGATCTCCTCCGGTGTCTCTGCCGCGTTGAGTTCTCCGATCCTGTGCTGCAGTGCGTTGAGTTCCCGGACGAGTGTCGTATGCCGGGTCCTGATTCCCTGGATTTTTTTGCGGCTTTTCGAGGCCTGTCCGAAATACCATGCGGCGTTTTCCTGGATGTTCAGCTCAGGTTTTACCTTTATGGTTACCGGTGGAACCGCGGGGTCGAAGATATCGGGGACCGTCACCTGGCAGGCTACCGATTCGATTTTTCCGATTGCTCCGGTGAGCAGGTGACCGAAGGTTTCGAAACGCCGGGCGGAAGCTTCCATCTCTGGGAAATCTGCGCTGGCAAGCTCTTTTTCTATTTTGCCGATCTTTTTGACCAGATCCCTCCGCATCTCGTCGGCCCTGTCATGCAGGTGCATGTAACTGTGCATCTTGCGGGAGTATTGGCTCATGGCGTCGAGCACCGTGTCGAACATGCTCACCGTGTCTCCGTCGAAAGGTTCGATGATCGAGAACACCGGAGGACGGTCGGCGTTTTCGATAACGCAGGGAGAGGGGGATGCCAGCTCGTAAAAGAGCGCGCAGAAGGCAGAGAAGAGTTTTTCCGGTTTTTCGCCGCCTGCTCGTGCGATAAGCTGGCGGGCCAGCCTACGGTCGAAGCCCGGCAGGATTGTCGACAGCCTTTTTTCGAGCGGCTCATCGTCGCCGGCGGCGTGCAGCTCTTCAAGGAACAGGGATTCTGAGAGTGTGAGGGATTCAAGCGCCCTGAACACCGGAATACGATCTGCATCCCCGTCGAACGCTTTGCCTTCAAGCTCCTTCCCGTCCTTGAACGCTTCGATGATTCGTCCTTCCCGGACCAGCATTACGTTGGTGTCCGCGCTGAAAAGCCTGAGCACGATCAAATGGCCGTCTTCAAGCGAAAACCTGATCTCCCGGTCGTTGGGAGCCATGACGACGCCCATGACCTGCTGTTCGAAGACATGGGTCATGATGCCTGCCGAGTTCCGGCGTTTCCTGTTGAGCCCTTCCCTTGTCGAAAGCGAGAACTGCTGGGAGCGGACGGTGACGATCAGTTGAATGTGCCGTCCGTCGAAGGTGACGAAGCCGAGGGTTATCTCGTTCCTGTCCTGCGAATGAATTTCGAAAAGGTATCCGCCTGCGAGCTGTTCGTCCAGTTCCCTGGCAGCGTGGTATAGCGTAAAGTAATTTCGGAGCATGGGCCGGAAGGGTTGCGTCGGGGCGATCTTTCCTCTATTTTATCGTATCGACATCGATAGGGTGATCGCCGTATTGGTTCAATGTATAAAAAAACATGGCTATGCATGAAGAGGGCAATCACTCCTGCTGTTGCGGTCCATCCGGGAACGGAGACTCCGCAGGGCAGGAGCAGCGGCTTGGATGGCACGAATATTTCATGAGCGTCGCCCATCTCATCTCGCGCCGGGCGACCTGCACGAGGGGGCATATCGGCGCGGTGATCGTTCGCGACCACAACATCCTTTCGACCGGTTACAACGGGGCCCCATCGGGCCTGCCGCACTGCAACGAGACCAACTGCAGAATATTCAGGAGCACCCATCCCGACGGTACGGTAGAGGAGAACTGCGTCAACACCATCCACGCCGAGATCAACGCCATCGCACAGGCGGCCAAGCACGGCGTGTCGATCAAGGACGCCGACATCTACATTACGGCGAGTCCCTGTATCCACTGCCTGAAGGTGCTGATCAACGTCGGTATCAGGACGATCTATTACGACAAGCCTTACAAGATCGAACATATTTCAGAGCTGCTGAGGTTGTCGGGAGTTCAGCTCGTGCATGTTACCGCCGAAAAATCCTGAACGGGCAGCTTCATGACCTCCAATTCGACTGACCTGTTAAGACCGGACGATGAAGCGTTCATGAAACGCTGCCTTGAGCTTGGCCTGAAAGGTGAAGGACGGGTCGCTCCCAACCCTATGGTCGGTTCGGTGGTCGTTCACCGGGGCCGGATCATAGGCGAGGGGTGGCATGAGCGTTACGGAGGGCCGCACGCAGAGGTCAATGCCATCGGGTCTGTCCTGGAGACGGAGCTTCTGCCGGAATCGACGCTCTACGTGAACCTCGAACCCTGTTCTCATTTCGGCAAGACCCCACCGTGCGCCGACCTGATCGTTTCAAGGAACATTCCCAGGGTGGTCGTCGGATGCCTTGACCCGAATGAGAAGGTTTCCGGACGAGGGATCGCCAGGCTCGAAGAGGCAGGTGTCAGGGTGACGATTGGCGTGCTCGGCGCCGACTCGGAGAAGCTCAACGAAGCGTTCATGACCAGCCATCGCAAAGGAAGGCCGTTTGTGGCCCTCAAGACAGCCCAGACCCTCGATGGCCGCATCGCCACGGTGATGGGTTTGTCGAAATGGATTACCGGCCAGGAGTCGAGGAGGGAGGTGCATCGGCTTCGGAGCCGTTACGATGCCGTTATGTGCGGTGCGTCGACGGTTATGGCTGACGACGCCGAACTTACGGTGCGTCACTGCGAAGGCAGGCAGCCTCTCAGGGTTCTCCTTGATCGCAGGCTGCAGGTGCCGATTGAGTCAAGGATATACAATGGTGAAGCGAAGACCATCGTTTTCGCGGCACGGAGTGAGGCGGACCCTTGCCTGGTCAACAGGTTCGAGGAGCGGGGCGTCGAGGTCGTGACGGTTGGGGAGTCCGGCGGCAGCCTCGATCTCGGCGAAGTGTTTGCCGAACTCCACCGGCGGCAGGTGCTCTCAGTGATGGTGGAGGGCGGGAGCCGTCTTTCGGCTTCGCTGGTGAGGGCTGGCCTCGTCGATAAATATTATGTGTTCATCGCGCCGAAACTGTTCGGCGGCGATGGGCTGGCACCCTTCGCTTCGCTTGATGTAGTCCATCCCGGCCAGCCGGTCAGGATGAGGTTCGCCGGTTGTACCATGTTCGGGGAGGATCTCATGGTGGAAGCATATTCCATCTGACGTACCAGTCGAAATTCACAATAGATAATCTGTATCCATATGTCACCGTTATTCAGGAAAGGGTACGGCACTAAAAGCAAACACTCTTTTTCCGGGGGGTTCATGAACAATAACGACCTTGGCAAACTTCTGCTTCGACTGTGTGTCGGGGGGTTGATGATGTTTCACGGAGTACACAAGCTGATTCACGGTTACGGGTTCATCGGGGCGAAGCTCAAGGCCGCCGGTCTGCCAGAACTGCTTGTCGCAGGCGTTCCCATCGGTGAAGTCGTGGCTCCGATGCTTATCGTGCTGGGTCTGTACACCCGCCCGGCAGCCCTGATTGAGGCGGTTCTCATGGCCATGGCTGTCTGGCTCGTCCACATGGGCCAGCTTACGGCGCTCACCGAGCAGGGCGGTTACGCTCTTGAGCTTCAGGCATTCTATTTTCTTGGCTCACTTGCGGTTTTTTTCCTGGGAGCAGGCCGTTACAGCATGTCGAGAGGCGTCGGACAGTGGAACTGAACGCAACGATAATTCAGTCTGTATGATGAATATGAATTCCGGAACCCCTGTTTTCGAGTTCAGGAAGGTGAGCGCATACCGTGGAGGGACGAAGGTGTTCGACGGTATCGATCTCTGCATCGAGCGGGGGGCGAACACGGCCATTCTCGGTCCGAACGGTTCCGGGAAATCGACCCTGATCAAGCTGCTGACACGTGAAATCTATTCCGTCCACTCTCCGGAGAGCTCTCTGCTGGTATATGGCCGCGACCGCTGGAATGTCGAGGAGCTGCGTTCACGAATGGGGATTGTATCCAATGACCTGCAACAGGATTACGGTCGCCATGCCAGGGGAAGGGAGGTGATTTTGTCCGGATATTATTCGAGCATCGACATTTGGCCTCACCAGCAGTTCACGCCGGTTGAGCTTGCCCAGGCTGAAGCGTTGATGCAGGAGCTGGGAATTGCCGACCTTGCTGAGCGAAAGTATGGAAAGATGTCGACCGGACAGCAGCGCCGGTTCCTTCTCGGGCGCGCCCTGGTGCACGCTCCCGAAGCCCTGCTGCTCGACGAACCGACCAGCGGCCTCGACCTGTCGGCGACTTTTCAGTATATCGATACCGTCAGGCGGCTGATGCAGTCGGGGACTCAGCTCATTCTCGTCACGCATCACCTCCATGAGATACCCCCGGAAATATCGAGGGTGGTGTTTATCCGTGACGGCCGCATTGTGGCCGAGGGCGAAAAGTCGGCCCTGCTCACTTCGGTAAGGGTTTCAGCACTGTTCGACTGTCCCGTTGAGGTCGTTGAACGCAACGGGTTTTACCAGGCGGTACCAGGGGAGTGAAGGAGTTGGGAACGGGGAAGAAAAGGAAAATGGACTTAATGGACGGAATGGACGAAGAAATCATGGACGTTATGGACAAGAGAAAGATGGATGATCCTGGGTGCGTATATTGTCCATTGGGTCCATTGGGTCCATTCGGTCCTTGATCCGGCAATTCTTTTGCCCGTCAAGGAACTTCGGTGCCTGTTGGCGGGTTGGATGTGGCGCGGACTTCAAGAAGGCTTGTTTTACATACTTTTAAATCAATTTCTACCATGGCAACCATCACCCTCAAGGGTAACGCAATCAATACTGTCGGGCACCTTCCTGCTGCAGGCAGCGAGCTTCTGCCGTTCACTCTCGTCAAGACCGATCTTTCAGAAGCCTCTCTTTCAGATTTTGCCGGCAAAAAGCTTGTGCTCAATATCTTTCCGAGCCTCGATACGGCGGTTTGTGCGACATCTGTCAGAAAGTTCAACCAGGAGGCAGCATCGCTCGGAGATACCGTCGTCCTCTGTATTTCCGCAGATCTTCCTTTTGCACACAGCAGATTCTGCGTGGCAGAGGGGCTTGATCGCGTCGTGCCGCTTTCGGTTTTCCGTTCTCCTGAATTCGGAGAGAGTTATGGCTTGACCATCGTCGATGGTCCGCTGAAAGGCCTGCTCTCGAGGGCGGTCATCGTCGTCGATGAGAACGGCAAGGTGCTCTACTCCGAACAGGTGCCGGAGATCGTCCAGGAGCCCGATTACGCAAAAGCGCTTGCGGCGCTCGCATAAACCGTTTTTGTCAGGTCGTCTGAAAATGTTCAAGGAAGGGAGATCGAATTATCGGTTTCCCTTTTTTTTCGGGCGCCCATGAATTCAGTTTTCATGTCGAGGAGAACCTGGCCGGGCGGTACGACGGATATTAATGATTTTCTGATGTTAACACCCTTCAGTGTGCCAGGAATGAAAACGGCCCGGATTCATGAGTACGGGGCTGTTTTCATTTTTTTGTTACCTTTGGTTACTGAGGTTTTTCAGAAGGTAATCGATTCAACATTGCATGTTTACAGGAATAGTCAAGGATGTCGGCGCTGTCGGGGCCATTGCTCCCCGTGACGGGGGATTGCGGCTCAGGGTGAACTATACCTCTTTTGAGGCTTTCGGCGATTTGTCGGTCGATGAGAGCGTCAGCGTGAACGGCGCTTGCCAGACGGTTGTTTCGGCAGGCAAGGGGTGGTTCGAAGTCGATACGGTCGCCGAGACCCTTAAAAAAACTACCCTTGGCTCATTCCGTCCGGGCACGAAGGTTAACCTTGAACGTGCGGTGCGTCCCATGGACCGGCTCGGCGGACATTTTGTGCTGGGTCATGTGGATTGCGTCGGCAAGGTCGCCGTTATCGAGGAGTCCGGCCAGAGCCGGACCATCAGCGTATCTTTTCCTCCATCATTCGATCCATGGATCGTGCCTGTCGGCTCCATAGCGATAGACGGCGTCAGCCTGACGGTCGCACACACCGAATCGTCTCTCTTCTCAGTTGCGATCATTCCCTATACTTTCGGACATACGACCATCGCCGACCTGCGCAAGGGCAGCGAGGTGAATCTTGAGTTCGATATTCTCGGCAAATATGTCGCCAGGCAGCTGTCGGCAGCACGAACCGCAGCCGGGAGCCGCATCAGTGAATCATGGCTCAGCGAACAGGGATTCTCATGAAATCCGGAGATACGCCTCAACCGGACCTGTTCGGTAACTCAGGCACGGACGCCTCTTCAGACCGGTTCCAGCCTCTTGCCGAAAGGGTTCGCCCGCACTGTATCGGCGATCTGTTCGGCCAGGAGCACCTGGTTGGACCTGATGGCCCGATCAGGAGTTATATCGAACAGGGCAGGATTCCCTCCATGATCTTCTGGGGACCTCCGGGATCAGGAAAGACGACGCTGGCTGAAATCTGCGCCGGATCGCTCAACTACAGGTTCGAGCAGCTCTCCGCCACCGATTCGGGAGTGAAGGATGTCCGTCGTGTGCTTGAAACTGCTGAAAAGACCCGCAGGATAGAAGGGCGCCAGACCCTGCTGTTCATCGACGAGATCCATCGATTCAACAAGGCCCAGCAGGATACGCTGCTTCATGCCATCGAAGACGGGTTGATCGTGCTCATCGGCGCGACGACCGAAAATCCATCTTTCGAGGTCAATCGTGCGCTGCTGAGCCGCATGCAGGTATACATTCTCCAACCCCTGAGCGACGAAGAGGTTCGAAAAGTCATCGACAGGGCCATGGCGAGCGACAGCATGTTTGCCTCTGCCGGCGTGACGGTAGAAGAGATGGATTTTCTTCTGCAGTATGCCGGCGGCGATGCGCGCAAGGCGCTCAACGCTCTTGAAGCAGCCATGTCACTCCTGCCTTCCGGGATGCGACCCGCGGTCATCGACAGGGCAATGCTCGAGAAAGCGCTTCAGCACCGGGCACCTGAATATGACAAGGGCGGAGAGTCACATTATGACACGGTCTCTGCGTTCATCAAGTCCTTGCGTGGTTCCGATCCCGATGCGGCCCTGTTCTGGGTTGCGAAAATGATCGAGGGGGGCGAGGATCCGAAGTTCATCGCAAGGCGAATGGTGATCTTTGCGAGTGAAGACGTCGGTAACGCCGACCCCTATGCGCTCACCCTTGCCGTCTCCGTCTTCCATGCCGTCGAAATGATCGGTTTGCCCGAAGCGCGGATCAATATCGCCCAGGGAGTCACCTACCTTGCCGGTTGCCCGAAGTCGAACGCGAGCTATCAGGCGCTCAATGAAGCCTCGGCAGATGTCAGGGCGGGCGGTCCGGTTTCGATTCCGCTATACCTGCGCAACGCGCCGACATCCTTCATGAAGGAGATCGGGTATGGCCAAGGGTACCGCTATCCGCACAGTTATCCGGGGCATTTCGTCGAAGAGCGCTATTTTCCGGATCAGATGGAGCCAAAAGCCTATTATCGCCCTTCCAGCGAAGGGCGGGAGAGGTTCATCAGGGAGCGGCTCGAAGCGCTCTGGAAAGAGAGATATGGCAGCTGATTGCCGGGAATCGGCATCAGTTGATATATTAGAAGAACATTCAACGATCAACATCAAGCCATGAGTCTGCATCGATTGTTTACAGTATTCGCCGCCGCCCTCGTTTTCGCATGTTCTGTAAGGGCTGAAGCTGAGCCTCTGCCTGCTGAAAAGCCTCCGATGACGATCAGCATTGAGGATGCCATACGGATCGGCATGAAACAGAACAGGGATATTGAGATTGCCAGGCTTGACAGGCAGATGGCAGGCCAGAAGGTTCGGGAGTCCTGGGCAGAAGTATTGCCCCACCTGACTTCCGGTATGACCTATACCCGCTCGCTCAAACCGACGGTGATGTTTCTTCCGGGGAGCATTTTCGGCATGCCTGACGCAGGAAGCCGTGCCATTGAGGTAAGCCAGGATAATTCGTCCATGGTTTCGCTCAACCTCAGCCAGAACATTTTCAAGCTGTCGGCCATTGCCGGGATCAAGGCTTCGTCCCTGGTCAGGAAGATCAGCGACGAATCGTTTCGCCAGACCAACGCCGAGGTGGTGACCTCGATCCGTCGTGCATACTATGACGCTCTCATAGCTTCCGAAAAATGCAAACTTGTCGAACAGAGCATAGCGAGGTGGGAGCAGTCGAGGACGGATACGAATGCACTTTTCAGGCAGGGGGTCGCCGCCGATATCGATACCCTGAAGTCCTGGCTTTCGGTAGAGAACCTGAAGCCGGATCTTGTTCGTGCGCAGAGTAGCGTGGCTATCGCTTCCACAAGGCTCAAAATGGTCATGGGCGTCGATCAGGATACTCCGATAGCCCTCTCCGATTCGCTTGTTTTCCATGAGGCCGAGTTCCCGAAGGATATCGCGGTCGCTTATCGGGAAGCCATCGAAAAAAGGCCGGACGTTCGCAGCCTCTCCCTTCAGCTCGATGCCGAAAAGCACAAGGTGACCGCTGCCCGCTCTGAAGGGATGCCTTCGCTCAGCGCGTTCGGCGCGCTTGACGCCCAGACGCAGTTCAACGACAGTCAACCGCTCGACCAGACTCGCTGGCCGGTTTCATCGTCCGTCGGGTTGCAGTTTTCACTGCCTATTTTTTCAGGGTTCGGCACCAGCGCAAGGATAGAGCAGGCAAAGATAACGAGAATGCAGACCCGTACGAGGTTTGAGGATCTCAAATCCCAGGTCAGGGCAGATGTCGAGGTGCGGTTGACGAACCTCATCGAGGCCCGCAAGAGGATAGACCTGCAATCCAAGACGATCAGCGTGGCTGAACGCAGTTACAGGATCACCAGACTTCGCCTCCGGGAGGGGATAGGATCACGTCTCGAACTGACCGATTCCGAACTTCAGCTCAATACCGCAAAAACGAACTACCTGCAGTCGGTCTACGATTACCTCGTGGCCTATGCGGAGCTTGAAAAATCGCTTGGCCGGGTTGTGCCTCCGGATCTCAAATCCTGACTTGACCTGACCGCCCGGCAAACGATTCCTGAGGATCTGCCGGGATCGATACCTGCCATGACTGATGAGACTGTGCACGCGGCAGCCCTTGCCGCCGAACGGATGCTGAAGCTCCGTCCTGAGAGCGTGCAGTCGAGCTTTTCGCTGTGCCATACATTGTATATCGCATCAGGGACGTAGGGGGTGACGTCAATGACTGAAAATCCATGCTTTTCCAGAAGAAGCGTCAGGGTTTTCGGCGTGAAGTGGTAAAGGTGGCGCGGCGCATCGAGCGCTATCCAGCGCGATCCGTAACGCTTTGCATCCTCGCTGTCGATGTTCGGCAGGGCGATGACCAGCATACCCTCCTTTTCGAGCAGGTCACGAGTCTTGTCGAGCGTTTCTTCGATATGGTGAAGATGTTCGAATACGTGCCAGAATACGATGCGGTCGAAACGGGTTTCGAATGAGGTTTTGGCCAGTTCGGTCGAAGTTATGCGGGTGAGTCCCGCTGCTTTTGCGGCCGCAGCGGCTTGTTGGTCAGGTTCGATGCCGCAGAGGTTATCCAGCGGGATCCCGAAACCCTTGTGCAGGCGCATGAGCAACCTTCCGGAAGAGCAGCCGGTTTCGAGGATGCGAACTGATTCTGCCGGTTTGCAGAGCCCATTCATCACGATTCTGGCTTTCAGGCCAAGCAGAAGCGAACTGATAGAAAGATAGGCTCGGTCCCTGGGGTTATTGCAGTTGCCGCTGTGCAGGAATGGGTCGTATGAATGCTCGGGATAGTGTTTCGAGGATTCCGATGCATCTGGCCTGGGGTTGAGCATCACCAGCCCGGATGAGGATGAGCGTACAAGCTTCCATTTTGGCCCTGAAAGCGCGAATCTGTCTGGTGCTTCGAGCAGTGGGGTGAAATCACGATCACCTGAGATGGGGCAGGGGATCAGTTCCATGAAAAGGTTTTTACCGGGCGTTACCGCTTTGGAGGTCAGCGATCGCCTCCCTTAGCTGGATGTAGATTCTGCGGAGGTCGTTGCTGAGCACTTTGGTATCGCCGAGTACCGGCATGAAGTTGGTGTCGCCTTCCCAGCGCGGAACGATATGGAAATGGATATGCGTGTCGACGCTGCCGCCGGCCACCTTGCCGAGATTCGCGCCGAGATTGAACCCCTGGGGATTCAGCGTGGTTTTCATCGCGCGCATGCAGAGATCGGAGACCTGCATGATTTCAAGCTTTGTCTCGTCATCGAGATCGGTGAACTCGGGAGTCTGGCGGTAAGGGATGACCATGAGATGCCCGCAATTATACGGGTAGAGGTTCATGATCGCAAAGCAGCGTTCGGCCCTGTGGAGCACGTAACGCTCTTCATCCTCTTCAGGAGGGATGTCCGCGAAGATCGATTTGCCTTCGTCCTTCGCCGAAGTTTTTTCATCCTTGAAGGACTGCATGTAGACTTCACGCCATGGAGAGTACATTCTTTGCATGGTGCAGCGAATGCCTTGAGTGAAAAGGATAACAAGGTACCGTCGTGGAGCAATCCGAGGCGCCTTGCAAGTAATGTTCAATTGTGTACCAAAGGTGGGACTCGAACCCACACGAGTTTGCACCCACTGGATTTTGAGTCCAGCGCGTCTACCAGTTCCGCCACTTTGGCATGTTTACATGTGCGAGAGAAGGGACTCGAACCCTTACGCCTCACGGCACTAGTTCCTAAGACTAGCGTGTATACCAATTTCACCACTCTCGCTTCATGAATCGCTAATATAAGAGGTTTTTTTGATAAAAATAATTTAGTTGATTTTTCCTTCCCCTTTCACCCTTTCCGCCTCCGGCTGCCCATGGGGATTGGTTCCGCCCTCCTGGAGTTGCTACGTTGTCATACACATGCCAAGAAGGCATACCTTACAAGAAAAGGATGTATGGCTCATGTCATCGTCAATGCTGCGTCGTCAGTTCAGCCAGCAGTTCAAAATTGATACGGTTGAACTGACGCTGAAAGAGGAAAAGACTATCAAGGAGATCGCCGACGACCTGGGCATCAGAGCAACGTTGTTGTATCGATGGCGAGAAAAATATCACGCGACCAAAGAGCAAGCGTTTCCTGGAACCGGCAATCCCAAGGATGCCGAATCGGAGCGAATCCGACAGCTTGAACGCCAGCTCCGGCTGGTCACTGATGAGCGTGAAATCTTGAATAAAGCCTGCGCCGTATTCATGAAAAAGCCCTGAAATACCTGTTCATCAAGGATCATCAGCAGTTGTTTGCGATCAGGACCATGTGCCGAGTGCTCGAGGTCTCCGTCAGCAGCTATTATGCCTGGACACAGCGCCCCGAAAGCAAACGGACCAAAGGGGACATGAGCCTGATGCGTCACATCAGGGAGATTTTCTACAACAGCCACCTGACCTATGGGAGTCCTCGCATTGCTCCAACCTTATGGAAACTGGGACTCAAATGCAGCCGGTGTCGAGTAGCTCGACTGATGCGGATCATGAGCATCAAGTCCCAGAGCGCCAGGAAATTCAAAATCCCCACGGATTCGAAACATCAGGAACCGATAGCTCCGAATCTGATGAATCAGGATTTCTCGGCTAAAGCCCCGAATGCCGTCTGGACCAGCGACATCAAGGATTTACGAACCAGGAGCGGTTGGCAGTACCTGACCGTAATTATGGAGCCATTCAACCGTCAAGGCTTTCACCGAGACCTTTTTCAAGAGCCTGAAAACCGACCGGGTCTATGGGAAACGCTTCAAAAACCAACAGGATTTATGACAAAGCCTGTTTGAGTACATCGAAATTTTCTACAACCGCAAACGGGCTCACTCAACTTTAGACAATCTGGCTCCGGTTGAGTTTTTATGGCTTTTCCAACAATCAAAGGCTATCGCTTCTTGAGGTGTCCACTTTTTTATTGCAACTCCATCTGTCGGTTTGCCCATTTCGGGTAGTATTACAATCAGGGCGAAGCATCGTTTCCTTCGCTGGAGGGTGTGATGGTCGAGTCGGGTTTTTTATTTATTAGGATGAAAGCGCTTGTCAGCCTTGACCTGAACCCGGTCATGGGGCCGGATTAAGGCTTTTCTGTTTTTGCTTTAAAGGGTTATCTTTTAATACGCCTGCAGAAAAGCGTCAGGCCTGAAATTATTTATGTTCATCCTTTTTGGCTTTCAATGCAGTTTGATCTACGCCGGTTCGCATCTCTGATCTCCTGGGTCGTCAGTCCTGTCGTCGTCGGACCGGCAGCATACCTTTTTATTGTGCTTTACGGCTACTCTTCAGAGCCTCGTCATCTTTCCTGGTTTTTCGTCCTTTTCCTGTCTGTGACGGTTGCGCCGATGTCACTCATCTTCGGCCTGAAGAAGATCGGCAAGATATCCGACTATAACATCACCTTCAGGGAGCAGCGCTTCCTGCCCCTCCTTGTCCTCGTCGGAGTCAACCTTCTGGGCTACGAGCTGATGAAGCAGCTCGGAGCCCCACGGTTCCTGTCGGGCATACTGTTTTTCAACGCGGTCAATACGGTATTCATTCTGCTGGTTACCCTTCAATGGAAGATCAGCATCCACCTTTTTTCCCTTACGTCGTCAATTGCGCTCGTGGTGCTGCAGTCAGGGAGTCCTGCCCTTTGGCTGCTGGTATTTATGCCGTTGCTGATGTGGTCCAGGATATACCTCAAGGCGCATAATTTCATGCAGACCCTGGTCGGCGGCCTCATCGGCTTCCTGTTGATGTACGGCGAATTTAAATGGTGGATATCACTGTGAAGAATAAGCGCTACAGCGTGGTGCTGGTAACATATGGCGAGGTGGAGCATCTTACCGCGCGTTCACTCTGGCCGAGTTCAAGAAAGATCGTCCAGGTCGTCACCCGGCAGATCGTGAGCCTTCCGAAGGTGATGATTTATGCCCTTGGCGATTTCCGTTCGACGAAGCATTACATAGACTGGAAGCTTAACCGATACCGCTCACGCCTCGTTGAGATTAACCGCGCCCAGACAAGGGGCGTAGCCATAGAACTGCAAAAGGACGAACGTCTCGCTGAAGCCGGCATTGCCGTTGATGTTGAAGAGGCCTATTACTTCGTTCCTCCATACCTTGAAGATGTCCTTGAAAAGTCCCGCACCGTTTCAGACGGGATTATCGTTGTGCCGATGATCCCTGTAGAGTCCGCCTTTTCATGCGGTCCGGCCTGCCAGATGGCAATCGATGTTTACGGCGAGGGGCATCTGGGGGTCGTGAGGGTTGTTCGCGGCCTGTGGAAAGACCTGGAGCTTCATCGTCTCTACCTCGACTACCTTTTCAGTTCGTTGTCAGCGCAGCTCCGGTCGAGTGCAGGTAAGCGCGCAGGACTCGTGCTTGTCATCCACGGCACGATCGTCAAGAACCGTAAAGGCAACACTCCATCCGTTTTCACCGGCCTGGAGGAAACCATGGAGTTTTTCAGGTTGATGCGGGAAAAGATCCTTTCAGATCCGCGGAACGTATTCGGCGAAGTGAAGCTGGGATGCCTCAACCATCGTTCAGGTGGCGAGTGGACGTCCGAGACGGTTGAACTGGCTCTCGAAGAGTTCCAGGGTGATGGGTTCGAAGCGGTAGCAATGTTTCCGTTCGGATATTTTGCCGACAACAGCGAAACTGATTACGAAGCCAAAAAACTGCTCGACCATTCGGGGATCGTCCATAAACAATATATTCCCTGCATCAACGAGTCGCCCGGCTTCGCCCGGTGGCTCTCATCCAGGATCGCCAGCGAAATTTCGCTCCTTGAACTGCAGCAGCAGGTATTCGGGACGGATAAATAGCTGAAACCAACAAACTGCAAGGAACAATGACCGAAAGAATAATGATACAGCCGGCGGGCTCAGGAACCCATTCCGAACCCGAAGGTGAGTACCTGCAGGCCCTTGAGCTTATCGAAAACGGTGAATACGAAAAAGCGCTGGCTATTCTCGATATGCTGGCCGGACCGTCATCACGGGATTCCCGCATCCGATATGCACGTGCGGTGGCCAACCTATCCATCGGCGAGTATCGCAAGGCAGGAACCGATCTGCTTTTTACCGTCGTGCTGGACAGGTCGTTCCTTCCGGCATACAGGCATCTTGGTTACGTGTTCCTGACCATGGGCAGGGAGGAGTCTGCGGTCAGGATTCTCGAAGCCGCCCTTCGACTCGATCCGGATTTTCTTGAGGCGTGGTGCGTGCTCGGCGATGTGTATATGGACCTCGGTAAAAGCGAGAAGTCCCTTGAGGCTTTCGAGACGGCGCTGCGGCTTGATCCCGGCAATCCTGAACCGCATTGCAAACTTGCGATGTATTATATGTCTCGCGGCGACATGGCCGGTTTGAGGGCAGAATTCGAGGTGCTGAAAGAGCTGGATCCCTCGGTGGCCGAGCAAATTGCAGAACTTCTTCCCTGATCCACACTGACGCGGATCGAAAAGGGATGTCACGATAAAACCAGAGAGGACGAGATGGGGCTGTTTCCGGATAGGGAAAAGATAAAGAAATACATGAAAGCAGGGTTGCCGCTGATTTTTGCCGTTGCCTGGACTCCTGTCGTCTGGATGTTGACGGCAGCTTTGTTCGGGCCTCCGATGCAGAGGATGCTGGGTTCGTGGCAGCCCGTCGTAGCAATTCTGGCTGTCGTGACATTCGTGGTCATGGTCGGACTGGTTCGTCTTTTCCAGCGGATCGGTTTAAGGAGTTTCGATAAGGTTGAGTAATAAGTAGACAAGTATACGTCGAAGTTCGTTATTTTATATGACTGGTATGCAGGGCGCTCTCTGGCTGTGGCAGAACCGTCAGACAGCCTGAAAAAATCAGCTTTTTATCTGCGGTATAATGGATTTTTTCTTATATTTGCGGCACTTGATAAATAGGCTGCAAGCCTTTAAGGAGGGATGCTCGTAATCCCTTTATATAACGTCAAATAACAGCACATGGATCAGACGTTGAGTGGTTTCGGTACCGTTTTCGTTTTTCTTGCTCTCGGTATCTTTTTCGTGGTCGCCGGGTTCCTTACGGCAAGGCTGCTACGTCCAAGCAGACCTAACCCTGAGAAAAATTCGACCTACGAGTGCGGTGAGCCGGCAGTCGGCAGCGCATGGGTCAAGTTCAATATCCGCTTTTATGTAGTAGCCCTTATCTTCATCATCTTCGACGTCGAAGTCGTCTTCCTCTATCCCTGGGCCACAGTATTCAAGCCTCTTGGCGCTTTCGCCCTCGTTGAGGTCCTGATTTTCGCAGTCATTCTTATTCTCGGTCTCGTATACGCCTGGGTCAAGGGTGACCTCGACTGGGTTCGCCCGACTCCGACCATACCGAAAATGCCTGAAATGCCGACTCGAGATTCCGGCAGGGCAAACGGATAATCTTACAATCATCATCGATTACACGCTATGGGTTTGCTAGATGCCAGGATAACGAACCGGAACAACGTCCTTGTGACATCGGTCGACAATGTGATGAACTGGGCCCGCCTTTCTTCCCTGTGGCCAATGGGCTTCGGTCTTGCATGCTGCGCTATCGAGATGATGGCCACCAACGCTTCGAACTACGATCTCGAGCGCTTCGGTATCTTCCCTCGTTCGTCTCCACGCCAGTCTGACCTTATGATCGTTGCCGGAACGGTGACGATGAAGATGGCCGAGAGGGTCGTGACGCTCTACGAGCAGATGCCGGAACCCCGTTACGTCCTTTCCATGGGAAGCTGCTCGAACTGCGGTGGGCCTTACTGGAACCACGGATATCATGTTCTCAAGGGTGTCGACAGGGTGATTCCTGTCGATGTTTACGTTCCCGGCTGCCCGCCAAGGCCCGAGGCCCTGATCGGCGGCCTGATGAAAATCCAGGAGCTGGTCCGTATGGAAGGTCTCGGACTTACCCGTCAGGATGCACTGAAAAGGCTTGCCGAAAAGAGCGTTGATACCCAGCAGGTGCTCGATCAGGCTCGTAGGGCGGCAACGGCTTAATACTATTATCTATTCAATGGACAAGGGAATGGAAGAAGCAGGAAACCTCATGTCGGCGATGGTTCAGGAGAGCAAGGCCGCATATGATATCATCAGGGAGCGTTTTGGTGAGGCGGTGTCGGAGTTCGATGCCAATCCCACCATGCCGTTTTTCGAGGTGATCGATAACGCAAGGTGGGGCGATATCGCGCTGTTCATGCGTGACAACCCCCGTCTGAAATTCAACTACATGGCGTGCCTTTCCGGAGTGGACTATCTTGCCGAAGGCAAGCTGGGCATCGTCTGCAATTTTGAGTCGATCGGCAACTTTACCCACAGGATTGCCGTAAAGGTGAAGTGCCAGAGGGATGGCGGATCCATTCCTTCGGTATCATGCGTTTGGCATACGGCCAACTGGCACGAGAGGGAAGCCTACGACATGTACGGCATGGTATTCGATGGACACCCGGACCTCAGGAGGATACTCTGTCCGGAAGACTGGACCGGTTTTCCCCTTCGCAAGGATTACCAGGTACAGGAAACCTATCACGGCATCAAGGTTCCTTACTGACGCCATAACAAGTAAACAAGCATTCCGAGCATGCAGGAATTAGGAAAAGCTGAAGTGAATTCTACAAGGATCACCCGCCAGGACGACAACCGGGTTATCATTGAAAAGGATCTCGATACCGAATATATGGTCCTCAGCATGGGACCGCAGCACCCGTCAACGCACGGAGTGCTTCGTCTCGAGTGCGTTACCGACGGTGAAGTTGTCGTTGAGGCCGAGCCCTATCTCGGCTATCTGCACCGCTGCTTCGAGAAGTACTGCGAAAATGTCGACTATCCGGGCATCGTTCCCTATACCGACAGGTTGGACTACCTGGCCGGCATCAATAACGAACTGGCCTACTGCATCACCGTCGAGAAGCTGCTTGATATCGAAATTCCCCGTCGCGTCGAGTTTATCAGGGTTATCACCGCAGAGCTGAACAGGATCGCCTCCCACCTGGTCGCCATCGGTACCTATGGCATCGATCTCGGTGCTTTCACTCCGTTCCTCTTCTGTTTCCGTGATCGCGAGATTATCCTCGGTCTGCTCGAATGGATCTCGGGTGCACGTATGCTTTATCATTATGTGTGGATTGGCGGACTCTCCTACGATGTTCCTGCAGATTTCAGGAAACGTGTTTCCGAGTTCGTATCCTATTTCAAGCCGAAGGTCGTGGAGCTGCGCCAGCTTCTCACAGAAAACGAAATCTTTGTCAAGCGAACCAAAGGTGTTGGCATCATGCCTGCCGATGTGGCCATCAACTATGGTTGGTCAGGCCCGATGCTCCGTGGTTCCGGTGTCAAGTGGGACCTGAGGCGTGACGATCCTTATTCCATCTATCCTGAACTCCAGTTCGACGTTCCTGTTCCGGACGGCAAGTTCTCCGATGTCGGCGACTGTCTCTCCAGGCATCTTGTCCGCGCCCTTGAAATGGATGAGAGCCTCAAGATCATCGAGCAGTGCCTCGACAAAATGCCTGAAGTCGATGGATTCAATTCACGTGCGCTCATTCCAAAGAGAATCAGACCGAAAGCGGGTGAAGTTTACGGGCGTGCCGAAAACCCCAGGGGCGAACTTGGTTTTTACATCCAGAGTGACGGTAAATCGACCAAGCCGCTTCGTTGCAAGGCCCGTTCTTCGTGCTTTGTGAACCTTTCGGCAATGAAGGATCTTTCGAAGGGTCAGTTGATTCCTGACCTTGTGGCAATCATCGGCAGCATCGATATCGTGCTGGGTGAAGTTGACCGTTGACCGTTTTATCATAGACAACACTTTTATTCTCTAAGCAGGTTCGCCTTATTGATATGAGTTCATCAACATCTCTCAATGCCTGGTCTGACGCCCTTTCGGGATTCACCATCGGCGGATTTCCGCTGGGGTTGATCATCGTCGCTGCCATTCCGCTTGTGTTCATCGCGCTCTATGCGCTGACCTACGGTGTGTACGGCGAGCGCAAGATCTCCGCGTTCATGCAGGACAGGCTCGGTCCCATGGAGGTTGGCCCCTGGGGTATCCTGCAGACGCTGGCCGACATCCTCAAGCTTCTCCAGAAAGAGGACATCGTTCCTTCCGATGCAGACAAGTTCCTTTTCGTCATCGGTCCCCTGGTTATGTTCGTCGGTTCCTTCCTGGCATTTGTCGTCCTGCCGTTCGGTCCGGCATTCATCGGCGCCGATCTTAACGTAGGCCTTTTCTACGCTGTCGGCATCGTGGCGCTCGAAGTCGTGGGTATCCTGGCTTCCGGCTGGGGCTCCAACAACAAGTGGGCGCTCTATGGCGCAGTCAGGAGCGTCGCCCAGATCGTCAGCTATGAAATCCCCGCATCCATCGCGTTGCTTTGCGGCGCCATGATGGCCGGTTCGCTGAGCATGCAACATTTCAACGTAGTACAGGCAGGCCCTTACGGTTTCCTTCATTTCTTCCTGTTCCAGAACCCGATCGCCTGGCTTGCCTTTATCATCTATTTTATCGCGTCGCTCGCCGAAACCAACCGCGCTCCCTTTGATATTCCTGAAGCAGAATCTGAGCTGGTCGCTGGCTTTTTCACCGAGTATACCGGAATGAAGTTCGCCATGTTCTTCCTTGCCGAGTATGGCAGCATGTTCATGGTTTCCGCAGTGATTTCGATCGTATTCCTCGGCGGCTGGAACTCACCTCTGCCGAATATCGGCGGTCTGGAACTGAACGCCATGACAAACGGCCCGGTTTGGGGCGCCTTCTGGATCGTCATCAAGGGCTTCTTCTTCATCTTCGTGCAGATGTGGCTGCGCTGGACTCTGCCCAGGCTCAGGGTTGATCAGCTGATGTACCTCTGCTGGAAAGTTCTGACCCCGTTCGCCTTCATAGCATTCGTGCTGACGGCCATATGGGAAATTTATATGTAATTCGTGCGGAGCATCATCGAGACTACTGGCAAGAAAGACGAAACATCAATTATGAGTGAGTACTTCAGCAATATAAAGACCAGCGCGACGACCATTGCGACTGGTATGGCCATCACCCTCCGCCATTTTTTCAATGCGGTCAACAGGAAAGGCGATGCCGGTATCGACGATGCCGACTATTTCAAGCAGGTTGACGGTCTGTGCACCCTGCAGTATCCTCGCGAGGTAATCCCTACGCCGGTCAACGCACGCTATCGCCTGTATAACAATATTGATGACTGTATCGGCTGTAATCAGTGCGATCGCGCCTGCCCGGTAGAGTGCATCACGATTGAGACCATCAAGGTGACCGCTGATGACCTGGCCGTTTGCGGCAAGACCTCCGGTGGACAGCAGAAAAGAATGTGGGTGCCTGTTTTCGATATCGACGTCGCGAAGTGCATGACCTGCGGAATCTGCGTCAGCGTCTGCCCGACCGAGTGCCTCGTGCATACTCCGGTAGCCGACTTTTCGGAGTTCGACTTAAGCAACATGCTCTATCATTACGGTAACCTATCGAAGATCGAGGCTGAGGCCAAGAGGAAAAAGCTCGAACTTGAAAAGGCTGCCAAGGAGAAAGCTGCAGCAGAAGCGGCGGCATCCGGTGCTGCTCCTGCACCGAAACCGGCTCCAAAACCTGCCCCGAAACCGGCAGGCAACGAAGCTGGTGAGTAACCGGGTACTGAATACCAACAAGTGACAACAATGAACGAACTGACCATCGCTATCATTTTTTACATTTTCGCAGCCGTGACGGTTCTGTCGGCGGCGTTTGTCGTGTTTTCGAAAAACGTCATCTACTCGGCCTTCGCGCTTCTCTTCACCTTTTTCGGCGTGGCTGCCCTGTATGTATTCCTCAGCGCTGACTTCATCGCAGTGACACAGATCGTCGTCTACGTCGGCGGCATTCTCGTCCTGCTGCTGTTCGGCGTCATGTTCACCAACACGATCATGCAGACCGAACTGAAGGCCGACGTGCTTCATTTTGTCCCGGGCGTACTGCTGACCCTGCTGCTGATCGTTGGAATGCTTTATACGTTCTATACGACCGGCGACTGGATGCCTGGTCATATTCAGCTTTCAGGAAGCGTTGTTGAGCGTATCGGCATTGAGACGATGTCACGATACATGCTCCCGTTCGAAATGGCTTCGATAGTACTGCTTGTCGCCCTGATCGGTGCCGCCTTCCTGGCCCGCTACGACAAGGCTCACAAAAATGAACACTAAGGGAATACCTACATGGAAATGTTTACCGCAATAGGTCTGAACCACTTTCTGACGATATCGGCACTGCTTTTCGGTTTCGGCATGTTTGCCGTCATGACCAGGAAAAATGCAATCGTGATCCTGATGGGTGTCGAGCTTATCCTGAACGCCGCCAACATAAACTTTCTGGCCTTTTCGAAGTATAACGGCGGGATGGAAGGAGTCATGATCAGTCTTTTCGTGATCGTGCTCGCGGCCGCAGAAGCAGCCGTCGCGCTGGCGATCGTGATCAATATTTTCAAAACATTCAAAACGGTTGATGTATCCAGCGTGGACACCATGAAGGAGTGACCCGTTCCGATATTAGTCTTTCAGCTGCAAATACTCTGTAAAACGAAACATGATGCACAGTTTAATCCAGTTATCGATCGTCGTTCTGCTCTTGCCGCTGCTGTCGTTTGTGGTATTGATATTCTTCAACCGCAAGCTTCCGCGCATGGGTGATTTCGTGGGCGTCGGCATGCTCGGAACGGCCTTTGCCCTGGCGCTTTATATTTTCTGGTCAGTCATCGTCCAGCAGTACGATCCTGCCTTTAAAGTCGCATGGAACTTCACCTGGCTCGATTTCGGAAACGTTCCCGGAGTAGGTCCGCTTCAGGTCAAGATGGGTATTGTGATCGATAACCTGACGGCCATCATGCTGGCCATGGTGACGCTGATCAGCCTTCTGGTGCACCTGTATTCGACCGGTTACATGGCCGGCGACAAGAACTACGGACGATTCTTCGCCTACCTCGGTATCTTTACCTTCTCGATGCTTGGAATCGTGCTTTCCGACAACCTCTTCTCGATCTATATGTTCTGGGAGCTCGTCGGTCTTTCGTCTTACCTCCTGATCGGTTTCTACTTCGAGAAAGACAGTGCCGCTGACGCACAGAAGAAAGCGTTCCTCACCAACCGTGTGGGCGATATCGGCATGTGGCTCGGTATCCTTATTCTCTATTCCCAGTTCCACACCTTCAGCTACGATGAGATTTTCCAGAACATCGCCGCCGGAAAATTCAACCTTTCAAACGGATGGCTGACCGCCGCCGGCATCCTGCTCTTCTTCGGTTGCGTCGGCAAATCAGCACAGTTCCCGCTTCATATCTGGCTTCCTGACGCCATGGAAGGCCCGACTCCGGTGTCCGCCCTTATCCATGCGGCCACGATGGTTGCCGCCGGCGTCTATTTCGTCGGTCGTATATTCGTTATCCTGTCGGTGGATGCGTTGCATTATATCGCACTCATCGGTGCGGTGACCGCCTTCATGTCCGCCACAATCGCCATCACCCAGCATGATATCAAGCGTGTGCTCGCATACTCGACGGTTTCACAGCTCGGTTACATGGTCATGGGTCTCGGTGTCGGAGCCTATTCGGCAGCGCTTTTCCATCTCCTGACACACGCGTTTTTCAAGGCCTGTCTCTTCCTCGGTTCAGGCGCCATTATCCATGCCATGCACCACGAACAGGACATGCGCTGGATGGGCGGACTTCGCAAGAACATGCCATGGACATTCGCAACCTTCAGCATCGCCACACTAGCCCTTGCCGGTCTTCCGCTCACCAGCGGCTTTATGAGCAAGGATGCCATCCTAGCCGGTGCCCTCGGCTTCGCGGCAACCGAAGGTGGCGGCATTTATTATATCATACCGGTTCTCGGTTTCGCTTCGGCCCTTATGACTGCGTTCTACATGGGGCGCCAGGTCTGGCTCGTCTTCTTCGGTGAGAGCCGCACCCACCTCAAACCGGCAGAAGAGCACCATGACGATCATGCCGCACACGGGCACGACGCACACGGAAACGATGCGTTCGATCACTCCTCCGGCCACGGTCATGATGCGCCTCACGGCGTTCACGAGGTTGGCTGGGTGATGAGGCTTCCGCTCGTCATTCTTGCGACCCTGTCGATCTTCATCGTATTCTCTCCTGACCCGCTCGACGGCGGCAAAGGATGGTTCATGCATCTGGTTCCCACTCCTTCTACGGTCGTCAAGTCTTCGGCTATTGCCCATGAGGGCGCACTTGCCGCACATGGAGAACAGCCGTCTGCCGAGGCAGTTAAAGCACCTGAACACGCGGCACCAGAGAACGCCGTTCAGGCAACGACCGGTGAACACGCTGTTGCCGCAGTTGCCGGAGAGCACGTCGCAGCTGCAGGTGAAGGTCATGGTCCGGTATTCACTGATGCCAGGCAGGCCGAACTTTTACATGCGACCCATGCCAATCACTACACGGCCATTTATCTCTCGTCGGGAATGCTCGCCCTTGGCTTAAGCCTTGCGCTGGTTGTTTATAAATTCGGTGCCATCGATCCAGAGAAGACAGCCCAGGCGATCAGGCCCCTTTATCTTTACTCGTTCAACAAGTGGTATTGGGACGAGATATACAATGCGACGTTCATCAAGGGTTCCATGCTGCTGTCGAAGAGCTGCGCATGGTTCGACACGAACATCATTGACGGCTTTGTCAATGGAATTGCGACAGTGTACAGGAAGGTCGCTTTTGCCAACGGAAGTTTCGACAAGTATGTCGTAGACGGATTTGTCAACTTCACGGCGTTCTTTGTGCAGACTTCAGGTGCAGTCATGAGGAAGATCCAGACAGGCAAGGTTCAGACCTACCTTGTCATGGTTCTCCTGGCGGTACTGGGCTATTTTGCCTACTACCTCGTCCAACTCATGAAATAACCGAACGAATTAATTTTTATCTCCGAACATAACAGGTACTGAACATGCTGAGCTTAATTGTATTTCTGCCGATCATTGCCGGACTCATTATTTTGGCTGTGCCTGCGTCGCAGAAGCAGATCATCAGGATAGTGTCGCTGCTTGCCGCAATAGCGCAGGGTGTGATCGCCGTGCTTATATGGCGTCATTACGATCCCACCATGGCGGGCATTGTGGCCGCACCGGGAGGCTCTCCCTTCGGGTCGTTCCAGTTGATCGAACGCATTCCGTGGATTTCTCTTAATCTCGGTTCGTTCGGCCCGATGACTATCGAATATTTCATCGGCGTTGACGGCATTTCGATCACCATGGTCATCCTGACAGCCCTTATTTCGATCATCGGCGTTCTTTCGAGCTGGACCATCCAGAAACAGGTCAAGGGATATTTCATTCTGTTCAACCTGCTCAGCACGGCCATGATGGGCTGTTTCGTCGCCCTCGACTTTTTCCTCTTCTACGTGTTCTGGGAACTCATGCTCCTGCCGATGTACTTCCTCATCGGTATCTGGGGTGGCCCGAACAGGGAATATGCTGCCATCAAGTTCTTCCTCTATACGCTTTTTGGCTCGGTATTCATGCTGCTTGTCATGATCGGCCTCTATTTCAGCGTCGTCGATCCGATGACCGGAAACCACACGTTCAGCCTCGTCGCCATGGCCGATCAGGCCAACTATGTCAAGGGTTCTATTCTGGGTCCTGACAGCACAACCTGGCGCTACATTGCATTTATCGTTCTCTTTGTCGGTTTCGCAATCAAGGTTCCGATGTTCCCGTTCCACACCTGGTTGCCTGACGCACACGTCGAGGCACCGACACCGATCTCTGTTATCCTGGCCGGCGTGCTTCTTAAGCTCGGCACCTACGGCATGATGAGGATCAACTTCCCGCTTTTCCCTGAGGTATACCAGGCAGGCCTTTATATTATCGGCGTCTTCGGTGCCATCAACATCATCTACGGCGCCTTCTGCGCACTTGCCCAGCAGGATCTCAAGAAGATGGTTGCCTACTCCTCCATCAGCCACATGGGTTATGTGCTGCTCGGCCTTGCCGCCGCAAACAGCGAAGGCATGCTCGGCGCACTTTACCAGATGTTCAACCATGGAACGATCACGGCAATGCTCTTCCTTCTGGTCGGCGTCATCTATGACAGGGCTCATACCCGTGCAATCGACAAGTTCGGCGGCCTTGCATCATACATGCCGGTTTATTTCGGCGTGGTGATGATCGCATGGTTCGCTTCTCTCGGACTTCCGGGCCTCAGCGGCTTTATCTCTGAAGCATTCGTGTTCGTCGGCGCATTCTCTGCACCAATCACACGCCCTATCGCCATCGTCTCTGTGCTCGGTATCGTATTCGGTGCCGCCTACCTGCTCTGGTCACTGCAGAGGATGTTCCTCGGCAAACGCAAACCGGATGCTGCGTATGAACTTGAATCTGATGGACATGGCCACGAGCACATTCACTTCCATGACTGGAACGGAAAACTGGATCTCGATGCAAGGGAATTGACCATGCTCGTACCGCTTGCGATCATCGTCATAGCGCTCGGCATCTATCCCATGCCGGTTATGGGTATGCTTACCACAAGCATCAACAAGCTTGTCCAGGTTCTTGCGCCCGTTGCCATGTCGGCAGTGAAATGATCCGGTATCTCTGTGTAAAAGAATAAACGTTGGAGAAATATGTTCGAAATGCCATCAGGCGCTGAAATACAGAGCATCATATCGACCCTAAGGGCAGGTGCCGGATATTTTATCCCTGAAATCTATCTGTCAGCCCTGTTCATGGTGCTGATCATTCTGGACCTCGTGCTTGGTCACAGGAAAAACAGGATTCTTGCATCTGCTACGATCGTCGGCCTTCTCGGCAGCCTGTTCTTCGTTTTTCAGCAGCATGCAATTCCTGACGCCGAGATCTTTTTCGGCATGTATGCGCTGGACAGGTTCGGCATCTTTTTCAAGTACTTCTTCGTGCTTTCAGGTATCCTTTCCGTCGTCATATCGATGGAGGACGAGGAGCTGAACCGCCAGGAGTCTGGCATCGGAGAATATTATGCGCTGATCGTGGCCATGGTCATAGGTATGATGCTGATGGCTTCTTCGACCGACCTTGCGATGATGTTCCTCGCAATGGAGCTTGTCGGCCTCTCAGCATACGTCCTGACCGGTTATCTGAAACGCCAGCCCCGTTCATCGGAAGCTGCCCTTAAATATCTTATTTACGGAGCGGTTTCTTCGGGTATGCTTCTTTACGGCTTTTCACTGATTTACGGAATGACGGCCCAGACCAACATCACGAAGATCAGTATGGAGCTGTCCTCTCACGGATACGATCCGCTGGTGATGATATTCGCTTCCCTGCTCGTGCTCGCAGGTCTCGGTTACAAGATGGGTGCCGTACCGTTCCATTTCTGGAGCCCCGACGTTTACGAAGGTGCGCCGACCCCGGTTACCGCATATCTCTCCGTCGGATCCAAGGCGGCCGGTTTCGCGATGCTGATGCGTTTCTTCTTCGTTGCCGTGCCACACGGCAAGGCTGGTGTTGAAGACATGCTCAACATCGACTGGCTTGCGATCCTGATGATCATCTCCGCCGCTTCGATGATCTATGGCAACGTCGTGGCCATCTGGCAGAAAAACGTCAAGCGTCTTCTTGCCTATTCCTCCATCGCCCATGCCGGATACCTTCTGCTCGGCATCATCACGATGGACAAGATCGGTACTCAGGCAACCCTGGTTTACCTGTCAGCATACCTGCTTATGAATATCGGTGCCTTCTACGTCATCGTGCTCATATCCAACAAGATCGGCAGCGAAAACCTTGAGGACTATAAAGGTCTTGGAAAGAAGATGCCTCTTGCCGGTGCAGCACTGACCGTGTTTCTCGTATCCCTCGTCGGACTTCCCCCGACCTTCGGCTTCATCGGTAAACTGATGATCTTCACTGCCCTTATCGGCAAGGGAGATCTGTACATGTGGCTGGCGCTCATCGGTATCATGACCAGCGTCATCTCGCTCTACTATTACATGCTGATCCCGCTCAACATGTTCCTGAGGGAATCCGACAGGCAGGACCAGCAGGATGTCAAGCTCGGCATGTGGTCGCAGGTAGTTACAACAGTGCTGATGGTGGCTACGCTTTACCTTGGACTCTTTTTCCAGCCGATCGCAGAGTTTGCGAAATATTCGGCATCAATGTTCGGTGCTGTACTGAATTAATCAGAAACAGATGATCAGCATAAAAAAACCCGGCCTTGACGAGACAAGATGCCGGGTTTTTTTTATTATAATTAAAATTGATCAGCCACCAGAAAATCAATCGTATGGATGTTTTATTGATAACGATTGTTAAGTATATTACCGTTATAACACGTTTTTTTATCCTCGACGCATTCCTGTAATCAAGGAGCAGTTTCACAGAAGTGTATTTTGTTGAATCTGTACCCATATCTTAGGAGGTGTTAATGCCCACCACACAAACGTTTGCGGAAGTGTTTGAATCCCGTGGTATTTCACGAAGGGATTTTCTCAGATTCTGCAGTCTAACCTCTGTCTCCCTCGGTCTGGCCCCCTCGCTACTTCCGAAGGTCGTCCATGCAATGGAGACTAAACCTCGCTTGCCTGTCATCTGGTTGCACGGTCTCGAATGTACCTGTTGTACAGAGTCATTCATCCGTTCGTCACATCCCATGACGGCTGATCTCGTCCTGAACATGATCTCGCTCGACTATGACGACACGCTCAACGCAGCGGCCGGTCATCAGCTCGAAGAGATCAGGAAGAAGATCATGAAGGATTACCACGGCAAATACATCCTTGCCGTCGAGGGCAACATCCCGACCAAGGATGATGGCGTTTACTGCATGATCGGCGGTGACTCGTTCCTGAATGTGGTAAAGGAGACTGCTGCCGGTGCGGCAGCTGTGATCGCATGGGGCGCTTGTGCATCGTTCGGCTGCGTCCAGAACGCAAAGCCGAACCCGACAGGAGCCGTGCCTATTTCAGATGTCATCAAGGACAAGCCGATCGTCAAGGTACCTGGTTGCCCTCCGATCGCAGAGGTTATGACCGGCGTGATCACCCATTTCCACACATTCGGAAAGCTGCCTGATCTGGACAGCCTTGGAAGGCCCAAAGCTTTCTACGGCACAAGGATCCATGACAAGTGCTATCGACGCGCATTCTACGATGCTGGCATGTTCGTGCACGGCTTCGACGAGGAGTCGACCCGCAAGGGGTGGTGCCTCTACAAGATGGGTTGCAAAGGGCCGACGACATACAACTCCTGCTCGAAAATCCAGTGGAATGCAGGAACCAGCTTCCCGATCGGATCTGGACACCCGTGTATCGGTTGTTCCGAACCGGGCTTCTGGGACAAGGGTCCATTCTACACGCGGCTTGCCGAGGTCTCGTTCCTCGGAACCGATACGACGGCTGACAAGATCGGTGTGGTGGCCGTAGGCGCCGCTGCAGCCGGAGCGGCAGCCCATGCGGCTGTTACCGCCGTGAAGAAGCAGAAAGCTGGAAATGACGATAAGTAAATAAACGGAGCATAAGGCATGGCCAAAAAAATAGTTGTCGACCCGATTCCCCGTATCGAGGGACATTTGAGAATAGAGGCGAAGGTGAACGATGCCAACGTTATCGAGGATGCCTACAGCACAGGCACCATGTGGCGAGGCATAGAGGTGATCCTGAAGGATCGCGATCCTCGTGACGCGTGGGCATTTGCCGAACGTATCTGCGGTGTTTGTACCACCGTACATGCGCTTGCTTCCGTCCGTTGCGTCGAAGATGCCCTCGGTATCCAGATCCCTCCGAATGCGAGGATCATCAGAAACCTGATGGAGGCGACCCAGACCACCCAGGACCACCTCGTCCATTTCTATCATCTTCACGCCCTTGACTGGGTAGATGTCGTGAGCGCCCTCAAGGCTGACCCCAAACAGGCGTCAGAAATCGCCCAGAGCATCTCTCCATGGCCGAAATCCTCGGTCGGTTACTTCAAGGATCTGCAACAGCGCCTCGTCTCGTTCGTAGAGAGCGGACAGCTTGGTATCTTCGCGAACGGTTACTGGGGCCATCCGGCCTACAAGCTGCCGCCGGAGGTCAATCTTATCGCTGTTGCCCATTACCTTGAGGCTCTCGATTTCCAGAAAGAGATCGTCAAGATCCAGACGATTTTCGGTGGCAAGAACCCGCATCCGAACTACCTGGTAGGCGGCATGGCCTGCGCCATCGATATCAACAGCGACACGGCGATCAACATCGAGCGCCTGAACATGGTCAAACAGATCATCGATCAGACGCAGACCTTCATCGACCAGGTTTATATCCCTGATCTTCTGGCCATTGCAGGCTACTACAAGGGCTGGCTCTACGGCGGAGGACTCGGCAACTTCATGAGCTATGGTGATTTTCCCGAAACGAACGTCAACGACTTCAAGTCGCTGCTGTGGCCAAGGGGTGTCATCATGAACAAAGACCTGTCTACGGTCATCGATGTCGATCCAAGGGACCCGAACCAGATCAAGGAGGAGATCAGTCACAGCTGGTACACCTACTCGAACGGTTCAGACAAGGGCCTGCATCCATGGCAGGGCGAAACCAAGCCGAACTATACGGGTCCAAAGCCTCCGTTCCAGTTCCTGGATACCGACAAACAGTACAGCTGGCTGAAAACCCCGCGCTGGAAGGATAATCCGGTTGAGGTCGGTCCGTTGGCGCGTGTGCTGGTCGCCTATGCCAAAGGCGATCCGATGATCAAGGATACCGTCGGAATGGTGCTCGGAAAACTCGGCGTCGGTCCGGAAGCGCTCTTCTCGACCCTCGGCAGAACGGCGGCACGTGGCATCGAGTGCAAGCAGACGGCTGGTTTCATGGGTCACTTCTACGATCAGCTCATCGCGAACGTCAAGGCAGGAGACTACAAAACCTTCAACAGCGAACGCTGGGAACCGTCCAGCTGGCCGAAAGAGTGCAAGGGATTCGGATATACCGAGGCTCCCAGAGGCGCACTTGGACACTGGATCCGGATCAAGAACGAGAAGATCGACGAGTACCAGATCGTTGTTCCGTCGACATGGAACGCCTCGCCAAGAGACGGCAAGGGCAATTCAGGCGCCTACGAGTCGGCGCTGAAGGGTACGCCGATGGCAGATCCGGCAAAGCCGCTCGAAATCATCAGAACCATCCATTCGTTCGATCCTTGCCTTGCTTGCGCTTCGCATGTCTTCGACATGAACGGTGAAGAGATCACCAAGGTAACCATCGTTTAAACGGAGAACGCCATGAGCAGGATAATCGAAGAAATCTACGTGTGGCGGCTGCCAGTAAGGCTGTATCACTGGATAAACGCCCTGTGCATCGTTGTCCTTTCGACTACCGGGATGTACATCGCATGGCCGGTAATGAGCGCTCCGACAGGGGAGGCAGCACTGCATCACAGCATGGCACTGTGGCGTTATTTCCACTATGTGGTCGCATTTATTTTCATCGGCAACTTCCTCTACCGCATGTATTATGCGCTGCTTGTCAAAGATGACCAGTATGCACGATTCGGCGGATTCAGGCCGTGGTCACCCGCATGGTGGGGAAATCCGTTCAAGGAACAGGTCGCTTCCTACCTATTCCTGAGAGATGACGAGCCAAACTATGTCGGCCACAACCCGGTTGCCGCGCTGGCTCACTTCATCTTCATCTTTTGCGGGTCGGTATTCATGATTTTTACCGGTCTGGCAATGTATGGGGAGAACAACCCTGGCGGCTTTACGTCCACCTTTTTCGGATGGATGCTACCGCTTATGGGTGGCAGTTACGGTCTGCGTTATGCACACCACCTTGTCGCATGGATCTTTCCGTTTTATGTGATTGTCCACCTGTATGCGGTTTTCCGCCACGATGTCGTCGACAGGACCAGCGTGACCTCATCGATCATCACAGGCTACAAGCACAAGGTTGAGGACGAGGCATCGGCATAAAGTATCGTGGATAAGCAGTACATCGTTCTTTGAGTGGAAAAGCCCGTCAGATGGAGTCATGCTGACGGGCTTTGTTTTTGTCAAAACAAGCGATTTACACCATTGGAAAAAATCAACGTTGTCGGGCTCGGCAATATTCTATTCGGTGACGAAGGATTCGGTGTCGAGGCGGTCAGGGCTTTGGAAGCGTCAGGGGAGTATCCTGAATCGGTAAACTTCATCGACGGAGGTACCCAGGGAATATATCTGCTCGACTATTTCGAGTCGTGCGATGCGCTTCTCGTTTTTGACTCGATCATTCCCAAAGAGTTTGAGCAAAAGGTTTACATCTACCGTAATGAAGAACTCCCGGCGTTCATCCATCGCAAAATGTCTTCACATCAGATGGGTTTGAGCGAACTGCTCTGTGTTGCGAAGCTTCATGGCAAGGTGCCGGGGGAGATCGTACTCATAGGTGCTCCTCCGCTTGACCTTGAGTTGGGAGGCGGATTGACCGAGGTCATGAAAAGCCACGTCGATACAGCAGTCGGGATGGCCCGTAAGGTCCTCGATGGTTGGTTGGGTGCGGGTTAGCCACATTCTTCAGGAACGCAAATCCCTGAAGCGCGAGCTACAGTTCTGCAATACATGGGCGAGTTTCGGTTTGAGGAATGAAGGTGTAGAGTTTTGATTGGCGCTTATATCCAGAACCTTTCCTTACCCGCCAGAATACCGGTGTGTAGTTCAGCCCTTCCAGAAAATCAAAAGAGCCGCTTTTTCAGGCAGCTCTTTTGATTTTCTTTTTTCCCCGGACAAAAGTCCTGACTGGACATAAAACAGTTTTTGTCAAGAAGCCTTATAAAACATCCGAAGATGACGCGCGATCATCTAGATCCTATAAGTCGCAGGAACTCGCTTCGCGTCGACTGATTGTTCATGAAGTCTCCGGACATGGCAGAGGTGGTTGTCACCGAATTCTGCTTTTCGACGCCACGCATCACCATGCACATGTGGGTAGCTTCGATCACCACGGCAACCCCACGAGGAGCCAGGACGTTCTGGATGGCATCGCGGATCTGCTGGGTCAGACGTTCCTGTACCTGCAACCGCCGTGCAAACACTTCGACTACCCTCGGGATCTTGGAGAGTCCGACGATTTTGCCGTCAGGGATATAGGCTACGTGAGCCTTGCCGAAAAAGGGCAGCATGTGGTGTTCGCACATCGAATAGATGTCAATATCCTTCACCAGCACCATTTCGTCATATGACTCGGTGAACACCGCTTTTTTGAGCAGCTGTTCGGGGTCCTGGCGATATCCCTTGGTCAGGAACCGCAGGGATTTTGCTACACGTTCCGGCGTCAGAAGCAGCCCCTCCCGGTCAGGGTCTTCACCAACACCGATCAGCAGGCGGTGTACGGCATCAGTCATGCCGCCCATGGTCGTATCGTCGTGGTCATGCGATTCGTCGAAGCATTCGTCCAGGTCGCACTGTTCCATTTTTGTCGTTTTAATTCCGCTATTCACCAAGATATCTGACACTGTTTTTTCCTGTTTCATGAATGATAACTTCATGGAGGAAGACCTCCTTGTTGTCGATTGTCCGTAATCGTGATTCGAGAATATCCCAGACCGTCACGGCAAGAATTTCGGTCGTCGGGACGTTGCCGTCAAGCTCCCTGACGTCGAAGTTGAGATGTCTGTGGTCGAACCTTGCCACGATCTCCTCTTCGAGGATCGTTTTCAGCTCCTTAAGGTCGAACAGGTATCCCGTTCTCCTGTCGATGGTGCCGGAAAGGGTGATTTCCAGCAGATAGTTGTGCCCGTGACCATGTTCGCCGCTGCACTTGCCATATATCCTCAGGTTATCATCGTCGGAAAGCTCCGGATTGAATAACCTGTGCGCCGCATTGAACTCGATTTTGCGGGTTACGTATATCTTTCTGGGTTTTTCGAGTATATCGTTCATAGGCACCATTACGATTTTTCCTGCCTCGGACGGCAGTCACGTCTGAGAGTGGATGTTACTGATATGGAATACCTTGCATCGGGTCTATAAGTTTCAGCACGGTGATGGCCTGAGATTATTTGCGTGTCTGTATTTGTGAGTGAACAATAAAAAACTCGCAACTGGAAATGAAACGCTAAATGGTTCAGGGCTGTTTTTATCGTTCCGCTGATGCGTTATCGACCAGAATCGGAATGACAATGAAAAAGGGCCACCTTTTCAGGTAGCCCTTTTTGCATTTGACGGCTCTTTCGAGACCGCGCTGAACTGCAAAGATCAATCGTTCCGGCGGTTCATCAGCGTCACATAGTACAGCAACTGCATGATCGCCTGAGCGGCCGCAGCAACATAAGTCAATGCCGCTGCGTCAAGGACGGCGTTGACCCCCTGCATCTCCGCCTGTGAAACGATACCCTGGGAAACCAGCAACTCCTTAGCCCTGCGGCTGGCGTCGAATTCGACGGGAAGCGTCACCAGTGCGAACAGTGCCGTACCGGCGAACAACAGGAGTCCAACCCATGCGAGAGAACTGCCGAGCGTGCCCGACATGAACAGCCCTATCATAAAGATGATCGGCCCCAGGCTACTGCCGATGGAGACTACAGGCACCATGGCAGACCTGATCGAAAGAGGGGAGTATCCTGTCTTGTCCTGCAGTGCATGACCGGCCTCATGGGCGGCGACGCCGACTGAAGCGATGCTTGGAATGCTGTAAACCTCTTCGCTCAGGCGCAGGGTTTTGCTTCTTGGATCATAGTGGTCCGAAAGCATGCCGCTGGTCATTTCGACGCCTACATTGCTCAGACCACCGCGATTGAGCAGGCGGGTTGCAGCTTCAGCGCCGGTGATTCCGCTCTGGGTAGGAACCTGGGAATATTTTTTGAAGGCCGATTTCACCTTGAACTGTGCCCAGAGACCGAGCAGAAGAGGCGGGCCTGCAAAAAGAAGATATGCTGGATCCAGAAAAAACATGATTGTCTGAAATTAAAGTTTCGCGATACGAAAGAACTAACTTATGAAAAAACAATGAAACGATACCATAAGTTTCGATGAATACACGCCGGATACGGCGTAACAAAACAGCCTTAGCCCTTACGGTATACGGTTTGCTATCGTTTGACGATTATCGGTTCGATTTCCTGCGCAAGGCAGGGGGAGTTGCAAGGGGATGACGGGGAGACGGGCGGCCTGAAACGACAAAACCGCTCGTTCAGAGCGGCTTTACCTTGTGGTGGGGACAGGACTTGAACCTGCAGCCTCCGGGTTATGAGCCCGACGAGCTACCAATTGCTCTACCCCACGGATACAAGCTAAGCCAATTGGTGAGCTTTCCTAATAAACGATGCAAATACTTTAAAATAAGTGCACCTCGTTTATTGCTGCAGGTCTCGTCATGGCGGTAGCGGTCAGAATGCGTAGGCCAATCCGATGGAGATGACGGGGTAATAGTTGATGTTGTCCGTCGAATCCTTCACTTTGGTAACCTCCTTGGCAAGTTCGCTCTGGAATGTCGGGTCTGAGGCGATCGGGCCGCTGGCGAGCAGGGATACTTTCGGGGTGCCCTGGAACATGACGCCAAGATCACATGTGAGCGAAAGGGAGCTGTTTTTGCCTACGGCATTTCCCCATCCGATACCGGCATAAGGTGCGACATTATTGAAGTCGATTTTTCCGGTGAGGATACCCAGCTGTGCGGGGTTGTAGGAGAGGTCGCCGATTTTGTAGGAGCTTTGTGGTTTTGCCGTGGCTGTTACTTCGTTGTTGTTGACCAGAATTCCTGAAGAGATCCTGAAGCCGGAATCACTGAAAGGATACAGGTCGACAAGAACGGGTATGGTCTGGAGTTTCAGCTCATAATCGTAATCGATATCGCTTTTGCTTGCATTGCCGGAATAGTTGAATGCATTATAACCGGACCTGATGTTGAGATTGGGGACGAGGTTCATGGTCACTTCGCCGCCGATGCCAAGCGTACCGCCTTTGATGCCGATTGCGACATCGCCGGTACCTGCGAATGCCGAAGGGGTTGCGCAAAGAAAAAGTGCAGCAGCAACAATCGTTTTTTTGATCAGCTCAGATTTCATGGAGGGTCACTGTTATGGTTTTTCTCTATGGATGATGTGAAAACAACGTTTAAATATACAACTTATAATCGTTGAGATATTTTAACGAATTAACGGCGCACTTATCGAGCGACTGCTGTTGTTGTATTGGGTACAGGGAGAATTTACTGGCGTTGTCCTCGAATTCAGGTTGATGTGAGCGAGAAACTGTTATCACGCAAACCGTCGAACCGTTAACCGAAATCACTATGACTCTTTCAGAAACGGCTGAAAAAGCCATTGCCGCTTATGGCGGACAGGATCTTTGGAAGAATGCCGCATCGGTTGAAACCGAGGTGAGCGCCTCCGGTTTGGCGTTCATACTGAAGAGGAGACCATATTTCCGTCATTCCAGGATGACCATGGATGCTCACAGGCCTTTTTGCAGGTTTTCTCCGATCGGTAACCGGCCGGGTATCACCGGAGTGCTTGACGGTGGGGATGTCAGGTTGGAAAATGAACGAGGACAGGTCGTTTCGGAGCGACGGAATGCCCGGAGCTATTTTAAGCCCGGACGTCGCCTGTTCGTCTGGGATGACCTCGACATGAGCTATTTCGCAAACTATGCGTCATGGAACTATTTCACGTTGCCGGCCCTGCTCATGAACGAAGGGATAGAGTGGCGCGAATCCGGACCTGGTCTGCTGCTGGCGCGCTTTCCTGATGCTATCCCCACGCACAGCAGGGAACAGGAATTTCGCTTCGATCTTCGGACCGGTCTGTTGATCCAGCACGACTATACTGCCGATATCATCAGTCCGCTTGCAAAGGCATCCAATGTCGTATTGAAGCATGCTGCAAACAGCAGCGGACTTGTGTATCCTTCAGAACGTCTGGTGACGCCGAGAAGTCCCAAAGGAAATCCGTTACGCGGACCGGTACTGATACATCTGGAACTCCACGATTACCGGGTCATGTGCCGGTAGACGGATATTGTGGATTCGAGGCTCTCGGGAAGCATCGGGGCCACATGGTTCATTATATTGTTAAAGGTCGCGGATTTGAGAACTTATGCTCGACAGACGATGAAGTCAAGAATGCACAGTTTCTGCCTGCTCAGGATGATACCGGTGATGGCGCTGGCCATGTGCATGTCATCGCTCCCGGTTTGCAGTGCATCTGCGGCTATCAGGAGCATGTATCTGAAGGGGAGCGTCAATCCTGGCAGCTCAGTATATTTATTGCGGGTTCTTGACGAGGCGAACCGCGATGGTGACCAACTGTTGCTGGTGCAACTCGATACGCCCGGTGGCCTGGTGAGTTCGCTGAGATCGATGGTGCAGGGTGTACTGGCCTCCCGGGTGCCGGTCGTGGTGTATGTTTCGCCATCGGGAGCGCAGGCGGCATCTGCCGGGGCCCTGCTGCTGCTCTCTGCTCATGTTGCGGCGATGGCTCCGGGCACTGAAACAGGTGCGGCCCATCCCGTCGGTATTGGTCGTTTAAGCGAGAAGGGGAGCGTGATGGGTACGAAGGTCGAGAACGACCTGGCGGCTTTTGCGCGCAGCCTCGCACAGAAACGTGGCCGTAATCCTGAATGGGCAGAGCGTGCCGTACGCGAAAGCATCGCATCGACGGCGACCGAATCCTTGACGGCTGGCATCATTGATACGGTTGTCGCAGGGAGAACAGAGCTTTTGAGGTTTATCGACGGTCGAAGGGTATCGACAGCATCGGGAGACGTGACCATTCGCACGAAAGGTGTGCCGGTAAGGGAGGTCATGCCTTCGTTCGGCGAACAGGTGATGATGACCATCGCCGATCCGAACATCGCACTGTTCCTGCTGCTGCTTGGCATTGCCGGACTCTATTTCGAACTCTCGACTCCCGGTGCGGTTTTTCCTGGCGTCGCCGGGGCGATTTCGCTTCTCCTCGGCGCCTATGCCATGCAACTCCTGTCTGTCAACGCTACGGGGCTTCTGCTTGTTTTGCTCGCACTCATCTTTTTTACGCTGGAAATCTTCGTGGTAAGCAGCGGAGTCCTTGCCATCGCCGGTCTTATTGCCCTGTTTATTGGTTCGATCATGGTTTTCAATGCCCCTGAAATCGGCCTTTCGATCAACTGGTGGGTTTTTCTTCCCCTTTTTCTTTCATTTTCCGCCATAGTACTGTTACTTGTTTTTGTGGTAGTCCGTTCGACGAAGCGCAAGGCGCTCTCTGGCATGGAGGGGCTTGTCGGCGAGACGGGCAGGGTCGAGCGAGCGATCGAAGAGGGACGGCCGGGAAAGGTGTTTGTGCACGGTGAGCTTTGGGATGCTGAAGGGAACGGCTCTTTTCCTCCGGGAACGGCGGTGACGGTTACGGGAGCCGATGGCATGCGGTTGAAGGTAAAACAAAACATCAAGGAGTTGTGAGATGCTGGAGATAAATTTTGTGGTGCTGCTGATACTGGTGATCGCATTTTTAGTTTCTTCAGTCAAGATCATGACGGAGTACGAGCGGGCTGTCATTTTCCGGCTTGGCAGGATCATCGGGGCAAAAGGGCCGGGGCTGATCATCCTGATTCCCTACATAGACCGGATGGTCAGGGTGGATCTCAGGACGGTTACGCTCGATGTGCCGCCCCAGGATATCATCACACGAGACAACGTTTCCGTCAAGGTTAGCGCCGTGGTCTATTTCAGGGTGCTCGATCCGATCAAGGCGATCATCGATGTGGCCGATTTTCATTTCGCTACTTCCCAGCTTGCCCAGACGACGTTGCGTAGCGTATGCGGTCAGGGGGATATGGATAATCTGCTTGCCGACCGGGAAGAGATCAACGACCGGATCCAGACCATTCTCGACAAGGATACTGAACCGTGGGGCGTGAAAGTCGCCAAGGTAGAGGTGAAGGAGATCGATCTGCCGGAGGAGATGCGACGGGCAATGGCAAAGCAGGCAGAAGCCGAGCGCGAGCGTCGATCGAAGATCATCAACGCAGAGGGAGAGTTCCAGGCCGCCCAGCGCCTGTCGGAGGCAGCGGCGATCATCGCAGTCAACCCCGCAGCATTGCAGTTGCGTTATCTGCAGACGTTGCAGGATATCGCCACCGAAAACAATTCTACCACCATTTTCCCGGTGCCCATCGATCTGTTCAAGGCGTTTTTCGATAAAAAATCGTGAGTTCGCTTTCTTAATCAATAAAAGTTACGGCCATGATTACCATCAAGTCGATTCTTTGTCCCATTGATTTTTCCGAAGCCTCAACCAATGCCTATCGATACGCCTGCGAATTCGCCAGGTCGATGGGGTCCTCGATCATGTTGCTGAATGTCATTGAGCCTCGCCCCATGGCCGCGGACATGACGCTGAACTACATTCCGCTCGAAGAGGATCTCGCCAATGCAGCGACGGCGGATCTGGAGCCTCTGGTGAATGAGGCAAAAGCAAAGGGGATCTCCGTGCACTCCGACGTGATTATCGGTATCCCTGCCGACCTGATCCTTCAGCAGGCAGTCGATTCGGATGCGAGCCTGATCATCATGGGTTCGCACGGCAAGACCGGCTTGAGCAGGCTGCTTATGGGCAGCGTTGCCGAGGCGGTTGTAAGGAAGGCGAAGATTCCTGTCCTGATCGTCAAGGCAGAGGAAAAGGAGTTTATCTCGTAGGTTCGGCAGGCAGATCGTTGAGCATGTAGATGAGGCAGCAGCAAAGGAAAAACCAGAAACGATGAAATTCCGGGAGCGCCGAACTCCCGCCAGGCAATGCAAAAGAGGGGTCTGCGGATGGAGATGATCACTGTGCCCTGAATGCTTCGAGCAGGGCAAGCGCTCCGCTGAAGGGGCTTATGGATCCGGAGAGGACCTTCTGTTCGACGGAATCCCTGATTGCGGCTACGGCAGGGCGGTTGAAAAACTCACGTTTCAGGCGGTCTTCTGCGATCGTGTAGAGTAGCAGGCGCAACTGTTGTTTCCTCTGTTCGTCCCATGTCCCGTTCTCCCTCATGGTTTCAGAGAACTCGACGATGTTGTGCCATACCTCGGTGATGCCGGCACCTTCGAGTGCCGAGGTAAGCATGACTTTCCGTTCCCAGCCTGGATGTTTTTCCGGGATCAACCTGAGTCCAGCCTCAAAATCCGCCCTCGAAACCTGTGCGATTCCGCTGCGGTCGCCATCGGCCTTGGTGATGGCGACTGCGTCGGCTATCTCCATGATGCCTCGTTTGATCCCCTGGAGCTCGTCGCCCGAGCCGGGCAGCATAAGCAGGAGGATAAAATCGACCATCGAGTTGACCACGATTTCTGACTGACCGACACCGACCGTTTCGACGATGATCACATCGTAGCCTGCGGCTTCGCAGAGCAGGATGGTTTCATGGGTCCGCGGGGAGGTGCCACCCAGGTATCCGGAGGATGCTGTCGGGCGAATGAAGACCGCCGGTTCAACAGAGAGCTTCTCCATGCGGGCCTTGTCGCCAAGGATGCTTCCGCCGGATCGCACGCTGCTCGGGTCGATGGCCAGTACGGCAACCCGAAGGCCTTCCTGCACGATTTTGAGGCCGAGGGATTCGATGAAGGTGCTTTTCCCTGCTCCGGGCGCTCCGGTGATGCCGAGACGGATCGACCGGCGCCTTGTGGCGAGGCATCGGTCGAGGATGGCGTGTGCGGTCAGTTCGTGGTCGGGACGGCTGGATTCGACCATGGTGATCGCACGGCTCAGGATGTTGCGGTTCCCGCCCCTGATGCCCTCGACGAACTCGTCGACGGTAAGTTCATGCCGGCGTTTATGCGTCATCCTTCCGGTTCCGTGTTACTGTTCGTGCTTTTGAAGCAACAGGGCAAGCAGCTTGATGGCCGCTTCGGCAATCACGGTGCCTGGTCCGAAAACGCCTGCGACTCCACGTTCGTAAAGATAATCATAGTCACGTTCAGGGATCACTCCTCCCGCTATGACGAGGATATCCTCCCGGTTCATTTCGCGCAGCTCTTCAACGATCTGCGGGATCAGCGTTTTGTGGCCACCGGCGAGGCTTGAGATGCCGACGATATGCACGTCGTTGTCGAGCGCCTGGCGCACGATCTCGTCAGGTGTCTGGAAGAGCGGGCTGATGTCGACGTCAAAGCCGATGTCGGCAAACGCCGCAGCGATAACTTTTGCGCCGCGGTCATGGCCGTCCTGGCCGACCTTTGCCACGAGGATCCTGGGACGGCGTCCTTCGAGTTCTGCAAAGCTGTCGGCAAGCTGCCTGGCTTGCTGGAAGAGGCTGTTGTCCTGCATCTGCGACAGATAGATGGTGGTGTTGAGTTTGACCGATGCGCGGTATCGTCCGTATACGGTTTCCAGTGCAGACGAGATCTCTCCAAGGGTCGCCCGTTTGCGGGCTGCGTCGACAGAGAGTTCGAGCAGGTTGCCGACGCCGGTCGACGCGCACTGTTCGATGGCTTCGAGTGCGGCCTTGACGGCGGCGCTGTCCCGTTTTTCCTTGACCTGTCTGAGGAGTTCGAGCTGCTGGTTCAGCACTGCGGTGTTGTCTACCTCAAGGAGGTCGATTTCGGTGCGGCTCTCTGTCCTGAAGGCGTTTACCCCGACGATGATCTCCTTGCCGCTGTCGATCCTGGCCTGTTTGCGTGTGGCGGCTTCCTCGATCTGCATTTTGGGAAGTCCCTGCTCGATCGCTTTCACCATGCCGCCGTTGGCCTCAATTTCGCTGATGATCGTCCAGGCTTTTTCAGCAAGCTGGTGCGTGAGCTCCTCAACATAGAAAGAGCCGCTCCAGGGGTCGATGGCGCGGGTGATGTCGGTCTCTTCCTGCAGGTAAATCTGGGTGTTCCTTGCAATACGGGCAGAAAAAACTGATGGAAGGGCAATCGCTTCGTCAAGCGCGTTGGTATGCAGCGACTGGGTATGGCCGAGCGCAGCTGCCAACGCTTCAATGCAGGTTCTGGTGACGTTGTTGAAGGGGTCCTGCTCGGTCAGGCTCCATCCGGAGGTCTGGCAATGCGAACGGAGCATCAGTGATTTCGCGTTTTTCGGATTGAACTGCCTGACGATTTTCGCCCAGAGCATCCTGGCCGCGCGTAGTTTGGCGATCTCCATGAAGTAGTTCATGCCGATGCCCCAGAAGAAGGAGAGGCGCGGAGCGAAAGCGTCGATGTCCAGCCCGGCTTTCAGGCCGGTACGGATGTATTCGAGTCCGTCGGCGAGCGTAAAGGCCAGTTCGAGGTCGGCCGTGGCGCCAGCCTCCTGCATGTGGTAACCCGAAATGCTGATCGAATTGAACTTCGGCATCTTTTCGCTCGTGTACCTGAAGATGTCGGCAATGATCTTCATCGACGGTTCCGGCGGGTAGATGTAGGTGTTGCGCACCATGAACTCCTTGAGGATGTCGTTCTGGATGGTGCCGCTCAGCTTCTCCGGTGGTACGCCCTGCTCTTCGGCGGCCACGATATAGAAGGCCATGACGGGAAGAACCGCTCCGTTCATGGTCATCGATACCGAGATGTCGCCAAGCGGGATCTGGTCGAACAGGATTTTCATATCCTCGACCGTGTCGATGGCCACACCGGCCTTGCCTACGTCACCGACGACGCGCGGATGGTCTGAGTCGTAACCGCGGTGGGTAGGGAGGTCGAAGGCCACCGAGAGCCCTTTCTGGCCGGCCGCAAGGTTCTGGCGGTAGAACCGGTTCGACTCCTCGGCCGTCGAAAATCCTGCGTACTGGCGAATCGTCCATGGTTTTGTGCTGTACATGGTCGCATAGGGGCCGGCCGTGAACGGCGGAAACCCGGGCGCGAAATCAAGATGTTCGACGCCCTCAAGCGCTGAACTGTCGTAATGGGCGTAAACCGGTATCCCTTCGAGGGTCATCCATGAAGTATCCGCCCCTTTTTGGTTGCTGGATGTTTCTGTCTTGTATGGGTCTATGGTCGAAAAATCGGGTCTCATAACACACCGGTTTTGTGTTGCAATGATAGCAGGGAGGCGTAAGCGTCGCAGCCTGTGTAAATGAACTTGTCCAGACCCGCCTTGATCAGTTCTCCGGCGTTTTCCGGAGGTTTGGCGGCCATGATGACAACGGTCTCCTTGCGAAGTTCCTGGATTGTCGCGCAGATGGCAGGTACCGAGATGAGGTCGTCCTCGCCAGTCCAGCAGAAAACGACGATGTCCGGCTCATTCTGGAGAATGGCCCGGCATGACTTTGTGCTGAGGTCCAGTGGTAAGCCCTGTTCAACCTCGAATCCGCCGCAACGCAGGAAATCTTCTGCGAAAGCCGCGACCCGCAGGTATTTAGTGGCATCGCCATGCAGCCAGAGTGACGCACGGGGTGTTGAACCGGTTTTTCCTGCATGGGTAAGCATACGTAACCGGAGTTGTTCGAACGAGAGGGCTTCGCCGGTTTCTCCAGCGGCTTTGACGGCAGCAGCCACGACTTCAGCGGAGGGTTGAACCGTAAAGCGGTTGATTCCGATGAGCGAGCGTTTGCGGGTATGGATATCCTTTTTCAGCGCTTCGGCAGCCGGGGCGATCATGGCGGCGATCATGCCGTTCGATTCTGCCCGAAGAAGTCCTCCGGCAGCTTCGATTTCCTGGAAAATCTTCCAGGCTTCACGACAGAGTGACGCGGTCATGGTTTCGATGTACCAGGACCCCGCTGCGGGATCGACTACGCGGTCAAGCCCGGACTCCTCTTTCAGCAGCAGGTGGATGTTTCTGGTGATTCGGTCTGTCAGCTCCGTTGATACCGATCCGGCAGGATCGAAAGCGTCAAGCTGGAGTGTGTCGCATCCTCCGAGGATTGATGAGGTCGCTTCTGTAGAAAGGCGAAGGATGTTTGTATACGGATCAAGCGCCGATGCGGTCCGGTGCGAGGTGCGGACGAAGATTCTTGGCTCAGGGCGATTCGACGGGGAGACTCCGTAGGCATCGAGCAGCTGCGGCCACATTGCCCGGAGAGCCCTCAGTCTGGAGAGTTCAGGAAAATGGCTGGTCCCTGCCGCGACGATGATCTCGATCGATGCCGCGGCTTCGCTGGCATCAATTCCTTCGTCCGTCAATCGACTGAGGTATTCGCTCACTCCGGCAAGCGTAATGGCGATCTCCTGGCTAATGGTCGCTCCGGCCTTGTGGAAGGGTATCGTGTCGACGGCAAGCGTTCGGAACCCCGCCGGCCTCAGGTCGGCTGCCTTGAAGGGAATGGTCGACCTGGATGCGTCGAGCGCATCCAGAAGGATCGCTCCAGTGTTCGATGTGAATCCAGGAAGCTTCATGAGGTCGTCGAGGAGCGATGAGGCATCGCCGATCGCACCGGAGAAGTAGACCGGTACTTTCGCAAGGTCAACATGCTGCATAAGGAGCGCAAGGCCGTCAGTATCGATGTTTCCGTCGAGCAGGAACTCGATGGAGTCGGCACCGCCAGTAAGCGCGGCTTCTGCGGCTGCCGATGCGGCCGTTGGGTCGGCCACTGCGATCTGCTGGCAGATTCTCCATACGTTTGAGGAGCGATTGAAAGGTACTGCAGGCGATGGCAGGGCGGTATGGCGGTTGTACCATGGTTCCATGGCGAAGCCATCCGGTGTTTTCCATACGATTTTCGAATAGTCTGCGCCTTTGAGTTCTTCCAGAACTCTGGATTTCCACTTGCTGCTGTCGATGGCGGGAAATCCTGAATAAAGAGGTTCAGCCTGGGACATTGATAATGATGTTCTGCTGGTTCATGCGTTCATGCATCTGTGCTGTCCAGCTTTGCAGGCGAGCTAAAAGGCCCGACCGATGAGGACAGCACAGATACCCTGGTGTTCAATGGGTCGGGTAGGCTTCGATGATCTCCCTGATCCGCGCCTTCAGTTCAAGCGGATGTGCGACAATATTGGCGAATCCCTTGGCTTCAAGCCATTCGGTAGTCTGGAAATCCTTCGAGGTATTTTTCCCGGTGTATTGCTCGATAACCCGTTTGCCCGAAAATCCGATATTTCCCGCTTTATGCTCGAAAATCCTGATGCCACGCGACCCGAACCCGATGGCCACACCGCCGAGCGTCGGATCGGTGACGATAGTGATGACAGGGAGGCCCGCTTTCTGAACCCTTGAAATAGCCAGATGGATCTTGGGAAGGCTGACCATCGATGAACAGCCTTCGTGCATACGTGCGCCTCCACCGGCAGCCTGGATGATAAGGGGTATTTTCCTGTCAATGGCTATCTGGCATGCCTGCCAGATTTTTTCGCCGGTCGACATGCAGAATGACCCGCCAAGGAATCCGAAGCTGGTCGTACAAAGCACGACATCATGTCCATCGACCTGGCCGTTTCCCGTGATGATGGCCGAGGACATTCCGTTCTTTTCGCGAGCCTCGAGGATCTTTTCGCTGTAATCAGGGAAATCAAGGATGTCGCGGTCAACGATATAGCGTGTTTCCGGATGCTCGGAGAAGGTGTTTTCGTCAGCGATCAGGCCGATATAGTCGTGAGCGGTGAGCCTTACGTAACGATGGCCGCAGGTGCCGCAGACGAAGTTGTCAGCCAGCAGCCTGCTGTAGAGCACCGGATCGGCGACATGGCGGTTGTGCTCGTTGCGGCATCGCTTGTGTCGGGTGACGAAGCGGTTCTTCGGCGGTTTATGAAGGAAATTGTAGACCGTTTTTTCGTAACTGCCTATGGCCTCTTCAGTGGTCGCGTTCCACTGGCCGATATTTTTCCAGCGTTCGATGCGCCGTTCGAATACCGTTTCCTGAGGTAGGCTTCCGAGTTGTTCGATACATCGTCCGACAACTGTTCCGAAGGATTCGCGAGCTTCCTGTGGGAACCGGTGCGCCGGCCCCGCAGACTCAGGAATGATTTCGTCTATTATGCCATTTTTCAGGCCCTCCTTTGCAGTGATCTGCGAAATTTCGGCTGCAAAATTGGCCTTTTCCCTTGTCCTGAAGAGGATGGAGGAGCAGGCTTCGGGGGATATGACCAGATAGGTTGAATTTTCCATGGCGAGCACCAAATCACAACCGGTCAGGGCGATGGCTCCACCGCTGCAGCCTCGATTAATGATCACTGAAATCGTCGGCACTTTCGATTCCGCCAGAGCCTGCATGCATCGGCCGATTTTCCATGCAATTCCGCCGGATTCGGACTCTTCGGTCGGATCTGCTCCGGCAGTATCGATCACGGTGATGACAATGCGGTTCTCGAGTTCCGCAATCTCAATGGCCTCGATGGCTTTTTCAAATGCGTGTGGAGTCGGCATGCCATGATTCCACCTGACGACCTGATGGTGGTCCTTCATGACCCACTTCAACTCTTCAAAATTGGAGGTGGGTCCTGACTGCTGGCCTATGAGCATGACCGGCCATGTTTTTCCGCCGACGGTCATTTCTGCCCTGTGGGTCTGTATCAGGCAACTGCCGTGGAGATCGTTCTGGAGGCACTCTGAGACATTGTCGAAAGCGGGGAGGTAGTCAAGGTACTTGGGGCGTTCCGGGTGGAATGAGAGCTGATATTTTTCGTATTCGGACAGTTGTTCGATTGTCTCGGGAGAATAACTGAAATGCTCTTTTTTCTCGAAAGGCAGGAAAAATTGTTTTACGGTGTGTTTCACGGTAATGGTACGTAAGTTCTTAGTGTGAAAGATGATTTGGTTCCACCAACTCAAGAAGAACACGGTTGGTCTGACGAGGGTGGAGGAAGACGATTTTCTTGCCTCCCGCTCCTGTAGACGGCTCCCCGAGGGGATTGATGCCATGGGCAGTTACCCGTTCCGTTTCATTGCGGAGGTCATCGGTTGCAAGGGCGATATGGTGCATCCCTTCCCCGTTTTTTGCAATGAATTTTGATACCGGGCCATCCTCGCCGATTGGCTCGAGCAGTTCTATATGGCTCTCCCCGATGGTAAGGAATGCAACACGAACCTTTTCGGCCGGCACCTCTTCGATGACGACCGAACCCGGGTCGCACCCGAGGACGTTGAGAAACGTCCCGAGTGCGGCATCAAGATCCTGAACAGCAATGGCGATATGGTCGATCCTGTTGATCATGGTAATGCTGGTTCAGTGTTTTATGAGCGTTTTTTCGCATAGCCGATGGTCTGCAGCGCCTCCTTGATCTCTTCGAGGATCGCCGGGTCGTCGATCGTCGGCGGTACGGTGTACTCTTCGCCGTTTGCGATCTTGCGCATGGTCGACCTCAGGATTTTTCCTGAACGGGTTTTCGGCAACCTGTTGACGATGACTGCCTGCTTGAACGAGGCGACTGGCCCGATATTCTCACGCACATACTCGACAACATGCTTGATGATGAGTTCAGGAGCGGTATCCACGCCGTTCTTGAGCACGAGGAAGCCCATGGGGATCTCACCCTTCAGGTCGTCCGCCACGCCGATGACTGCGCTTTCAGCAACGTCCGGGTGTTCGCAGAGCTCAGCTTCAATGGCTCCTGTTGACAGGCGATGCCCGGCAACGTTGATGATGTCATCGGTCCTCGACATGATGTAGATGTAGCCGTCTTCATCGATATACCCCGCATCACTGGTCTGGTAGTAGCCGGGATAGGTCTTCATGTAGCTGTCATTGAAGCGGTTGTCCGACTTCCACAAGGTCATCATGGTGCCCGGAGGAAGCGGCAGCTTCACCACGATATCACCCATCTGGCCTGCGGGAAGTTCTTCAAGTTCAGCGTTGACGACCTTGACGTCGTAGCCGGGCACAGCCCTTGATGCCGAGCCGTATTTGATCGGGCCGGGTTCGATACCCTGGCAGTTCGCCGCGATGGCCCATCCGGTTTCGGTCTGCCACCAGTGGTCGATCACCGGCACGTTGAGCTGTTTCTCGGCCCATTTGACCGTATCCGGATCGGCTCGTTCGCCGGCCAGGAAGAGTGCCCTGAAATTCGAGAAGTTGTAACGGCGGATATAGTTGCCCTGGGGATCCTCCTTCTTGATGGCACGGAATGCGGTAGGGGCGGTGAAGAGCACCGAGACGTCATGTTCGCTGATGATCCTCCAGAACGTACCTGGATCTGGAGTTCCTACCGGTTTGCCCTCGAAGATGACGGTGGTGCAGCCGTGGAGCAGCGGGGCATAGACGATATAGGAGTGGCCGACCACCCAGCCTACGTCGCTGGCTGCCCAGAATACCTCGCCAGGCTTGACGTTGTAGACGCTTTCCATCGTCCATTTCAGGGCTGCCATGTGGCCGCCGTTGTCGCGAACGATGCCTTTTGGCTGACCGGTGGTGCCGGAGGTGTAAAGAATGTAGAGGGGGTCTGTCGATTCCACGGGCACGCACTGTGCCGGGGCGACGCCGAGAAGGGCCTGTTTCCAGGTCATGTCGCGATCTTCGTTGAGGGGCGCCTTGAGCTGCTCGCGCTGAAAGATGATGCAGATCTCAGGCTTGAAGTGGGCGAGTTCGATGGCGAAGTCGAGCAGGCGCTTGTAGTCAATGAGTTTACCGTGCTCGATGCCACATGAGGCCGAAACGATCACTTTAGGTTTGCAGTCGTCGATGCGGACGGCGAGTTCATGCGAGGCGAATCCTCCGAAGACGACAGAATGGATGGCGCCGAGCCTTGCACAGGCCAGCATTGCGACCACGGCTTCAGGGATCATCGGCATATAAATGATGACACGGTCGCCTTTCCTGACTCCACGGGCCTGAAGCGCACCGGCAAAGAGCGCAACACGGTCGCGGAACTCGCGGTAGGTGTATTTCTCGATCGTACCGGTCACGGGGCTGTCAAAAATGACTGCGGTCTGGTTTCCGCGTCCCTCATCGACATGACGGTCAAGGGCGTTGTAGCAGGTGTTTGTTATGCCACCGGGGAACCACCGGTAAAAAGGTGGATTCGAGTCGTCGAGCACTTTGTCCCATTTGGTGTACCAATGGAGTTTATCCCCAATTTCACCCCAGAACTGTTCCGGATTTTCAATCGATTGCCTGTGAACGGCGCTGTAAGATAGTGACATGCTTGCAAGCCCCCTTGGAATGTGATTTTATTTATAGGAAGGGAGAGACGGACTGTAAGACGAAAGCGGTGCTGAAGGCGGTGCGAAGAAGTGATGCTGATGTAAATCCCGCATACCCTGACAAGGACTGGTTTTTGAAGAAAAACCAATGTTAACAAAAATTAACATCTGCACAATGATTGATCTTTAAACAGCTGTCAGTGTCGCCTGTATTTCTTTTTTTTATCCATGTATTTCCGAATGGCCCAAAGGCCTCAGGAGGCCGAACAGTTCTATAAGCTCCCCTATACGTAAAGCCTCCGCCCTGAGCTTGAGCGTCTCTTCGGGTACCGAGGATACGTCGTAGCTCTCTTTCAGGTTGTTCAGGATCGTTTTTCTGCGCTGATGAAAAATACAACGGACGAATGCCCTGAACCCATCGCTGTCCGCAACGGGGTCCACCGGTTTCGGTACCATCCGGATGACTGCGCTGTCAACCTCCGGCCGGGGCTTGAAAACCGCCCGGCCGACCTTGAACAGGTATGTCACATCGCAGAATGCCTGCATCTGTACGGCCAGGATGCCGTACTCCTTCGTGCCCGGTACGGCAGCGATGCGCAACGCTACTTCATGCTGCATCATGAGTGTCGCCGAGGAGAGCAGGTGGCGGTTTTCGAGCAACCTGAAGAGGATGGGGCTGGTGATGGAGTATGGGATGTTACCGAGTACGGCCAATTTACCGTCGCCGGCAACGGGTTCGAGGGGCACCTTGAGGAAATCTCCTTCGATGAGTTCGATCTGCGGGTGCTCCTGCCTGATGAATCGGGCAAGCTCAGGGTCTCGCTCCACAGCGGTGAAAGATGGTACGACTTCAAGAATGGCTGAACTGAGAGCGCCGAATCCTGGCCCTATCTCCAACACCCGGTCATCTGCCGTAACGCCGGACTCCCTGACGATCTTCCTGGTTATGTTCTTGTCGGTCAGGAAGTTTTGGCCCAATTTTTTTTTTGCCGCTATATGCGTATGCTTATATTCAACTCTTGTCATCGGCCTGGGTATGGGAACTGCTGATCCGGGTGGAAGTACTTTTCACAATTTAAGTTATTCTGTCATTAATGGGAGAGAAAAATACCATCGAGGAGACCGTGAAGTACGCTTCCCGGGGCAACAAGGCTACCCGTACAGGTTTCGGCGAAGCGCTGCTTGAAGCAGGGCGTGAAAACCCTTCGATTGTCGCACTCTGCGCAGATCTCACCGGGTCCCTGAACATGAACCTCTTTCGTGAAGCGTTTCCTGAGCGATTCATCCAGACTGGAATAGCAGAAGCCAACATGATCTCAATGGCAGCTGGCCTTGCGACCACCGGGAAGATCCCTGTCGCATCGAGCTTTGCTGTTTTCGCTACCGGCCGTGTTTTCGACCAGATACGCCAGTCGGTATGCTATTCCAACCTTAATGTAAAGATATGCGCATCGCACGCGGGCCTGACGCTCGGTGAAGACGGCGCCACTCACCAGATCCTCGAGGACATAGGTCTGATGCGCAGCCTGCCGAGAATGACGGTTGTGGTTCCCTGCGACTACAGCGAGACCAAACGGGCCACGAAGGCTATCCTCGAACATGTTGGGCCCGTCTATCTTCGGTTCGGTCGTCCCAACATTCCCGATTTTACGACTGACGAGGACGGATTCGAGATCGGAAAATCCATAGAGCTGAATCCAGGCAAGGACGTCACCGTGATCGCGTGCGGACTTATGGTCTGGAAAGCGCTTGAGGCGGCAAGGATCCTTGAGAAGGAAGGGGTTACGGTCCGCGTGATCAACATGCATACCATCAAGCCGATCGATACCCTTGCCATCGTGAGGGCTGCGAACGACACCGGCGCAATTGTGACAGCCGAAGAGCACCAGATGTATACCGGCCTTGGTGAGGCCGTTGCAAATGTCTGTGCCCGGAACATTCCTGTGCCGATTGAAATGGTTGCCGTTGAGGACACTTTCGGTGAATCCGGCAAGCCGGACGATCTCCTCAGGAAGTACAAGCTGACCACAGAGGATATTCTCGAAAAGATATACCTGGCGCTGCGCAGAAAATGCTGAAGGTAACCGCTATCAACCTGTTGCGCGATGAGATCGCATCGTTGTCCCGACACGTCGGGATCGAAATCTGAAAAAAGGCGGACACACAGGTCCGACCCTACGGTCGTTCACGACGGCTGATCGACCACCTGAATTTACTTCCTGGTAAAACCGTCAAGAAATAAGAGAACGAAAAGGAGTCCATACGATGTCGATGCCTAATTTGGGTGATATGATGAAGCAGCTCAAGGAAGCTGGCGAAAAGATGCAGGATGTGCAGAAACAGCTTGAAAAGCTTGTTTCAGAAGGAGAAGCCGGTGGCGGCATGGTCAAGGCGAAGGTCAACGGGCGGCAGAAGCTTATCGAACTGTACATCGACCCGGAGATCATGGATGACGCCGATATGGTCCAGGACCTTGTCGTTGCAGCTGTGAACAACGCACTGGACGCCTCGGCCCAGCTCGCTCAGAACGAGATATCGAAAGCTGCAGGCGGGATGATCAATCCTGCCGATCTGATGAAGCATTTCGGCCAGGGAACTTAACGCCCCTCCATGCGATATACCTCAGGCGCCGTCGAGGCGTTGATAGAAGAGTTTTCCAAACTGCCCGGTATCGGCAGAAAGACGGCACAGCGTCTCGCCATGCACATTTTGCAGGAGAGACGCGCCGAAGTCGAAAAGCTGGCTACGGCGCTTGTCGACGTCAAGGAGAAGGTGACCCGCTGTTCGGTCTGCCAGAATATCACCGACCTGGGCACCGATCCCTGTCTGGTGTGCACCTCCACCGGACGTGACCGCACGGTCATCTGCGTCGTCGAATCACCCACAGAGGTGCTCGCATTTGAAAAAACCGGCCATTACAAGGGTCAATATCACGTACTTCACGGTGTCATTTCGCCTCTTGACGGCGTCGGCCCTGACGACATCAAGGTGCGTGAACTGCTTTTGCGACTGAATCCCGATTCTGCAGGAGAGGTCCGAGAAGTGGTTCTTGCGCTCAATCCCACAGTTGAAGGCGAGACCACATCACTCTATATCAGTAAGTTGCTCAAACCTCTTGGTATCAACGTGACCAGGATAGCAAGAGGGATCCCCGTGGGCGCCGAACTCGAGTTTATAGACGAAGCGACACTCTCCCGGGCCATGGAAGGCCGGTCGGCGATGTGAATTCGTTGATGGCAACAGAAGAATCGATACAGAACATCATTATTTACTGATGAACGGAGAGAAGAAAAAAGTGCTGATCATCGGTGGCGGCCTTGCCGGCCTGACTGCCGCGAAAAGACTCGTAGACAGGGGATTCCAGGTTCGGGTCCTCGAAAAACGCCCTATATATGGCGGGAAGGTTTCAGCGTGGAAAGACGATGAAGGGGATTGGATCGAATCAGGCACCCACTGCTTTTTCGGGGCATACGGCGTCCTGTACGACCTGATGAAGGAGATAAAGACCTATCACGCAGTCCTGTGGAAGGAGCACCAGCTGACCTACACCCTGGAGGGAGGAAAGAGTTTCACCTTTGGAACATGGGACCTCCCGAGCCCTCTCCACCTGTTGCCGGCGATCGTGAAGAACGGTTACTTCACGGTTGGTGAGATGGCTGCGTTTTCGAAGTCGCTGATACCGCTGGCCCTTAAAAAGGATAAATACGCGCCAACCCAGGATCATCTGACCTTCGCCCAGTGGGCCGAGCAGCGCCGGTTCGGGTACCGTCTGATGGACAAGATGTTCAGGCCGATGGCCCTGGCCCTCAAGTTCATTCCACCCGAAGAGATCTCGGCAAAGATTATTCTCGATGTCACCGAAACCTTTTACCGGCTTCCGAACTCATCGTGCATGGGGTTTCTGAAGGGATCTCCCCAGGAGTACCTGCACCAGCCGCTCCTTGACTACTCCCAACAGAAGGGCGCTCTATTCCAGAACCATTCGCCGGTCGATGAACTGCTGTTCGACGGCAAAAGCATCAGGGGAGTGCAGCTGAGAAACGGGGAGATTCTCGATGCGGATTACTACCTCTCCGCACTTCCGATCCATAACCTGTGCAAAGTGCTTCCCTCGACGCTCAAGAAGCACGATCGATTTTTTGGCGACCTTGAAAGGCTTGAAGGGGTGCCGGTCATATCGGTTCAGATATGGTACGACCGTGAGATCAGCCCCATCGACAACGTACTGTTCAGCCCGGACGGCATCATTCCTGTCTATGCCAACCTTGCGAGGACGACGCCGGATTACAGAACACTGAGAGGGGAGCGGTTTGAGGGTAAAACCCGTTTCGAATTCTGCGTCGCTCCGGCAAAAGAGCTTATGGGGCTTACAAGGGAAGAGATCATCCAGAGGGTTGACAGGAGCGTCAGGGCGAATTATCCCATAGAGTCCCGGGGGGCGAAGATCCTTAAGGCGACTCTGGTCAAGATCCCGCAGTCGGTTTATGCTCCGCTGCCGGGCATGGAACAGTATCGTCCCACACAGGTCACGCCGGTCAGCAACCTTTTCATCTCCGGCGGTTTTTCGCAGCAGCTCTATTATGATTCCATGGGTGGAGCGGTAATGAGCGCAAACCTTGCTGTGGATGCGCTCGTCAGGGAAGCTTCGAAAGCAGATCGATAAACGGGGACGCGGCCCGGGAAACTTTTTCGCAAGCAGAAAAATTGTTCTTTTTATCGATTAAATTCTTATTTTTGCTCACCTGATTGAATGATGGACCCCAGGGTTTACAGGCCCTTGTAGCTCAGTGGATAGAGCAGCAGTTTCCGGAACTGAAGGTCGGCAGTTCGAATCTGTCCAAGGGCACAAGATTCAAAAAGGCGTTTTCGGGGTGTGGCTCAGCTGGTAGAGTGCTGCGTTCGGGACGCAGAGGTCGTGGGTTCGAGTCCCGCCACCCCGACAGAAAGGCGGTTACAGCATGTACTGTAGTCGCCTTTTTCTTATCTTTTTTCTCATCATTTCCAGTTGCAGATCATTTTTAAGCGTTTTTTAAGTTTAAATAAAGAACGTTTTAATGTATTCTTACTTACCTTTTCTCTATGTAGTAAGAGTCATTACTGATAAGTACCCCCGTCATCCTTTTGCACTCAGTTGTTGAATAATCGCATCGAAATGAACGATGAGGTGCATCCCATGTTCGTTAGTGCCTTGATGAGTTAAGTCTGGGGGGGATATGAATGAATCCTTGTTTTTCTCTCTTTTGTTCCGGATTAACAATTGTTAAGCACCGGTCCGATTTTCGACTTTCATCATAACATCAAAAATCAGAAAGCATGATTATTCGAAATCGCAAAATCATCAGGGGATTTCTCCTTACGATGATGCTGTGCGTCGGGGCTTCCTCGATGGCATTGGCCGTAGAACCTGGAGATAAGGCTCCGGGATTTGAACTTCCTGGTCAGCAGGGAAATGTGACTCTTGCTGAAGCGGCAGGTTCTGTGGTTTATGTCGATTTCTGGGCCTCATGGTGTGGGCCATGCCGTCAATCGTTTCCATGGATGAACCAGTTGCAGGAAAAGTATCGGGCCAGCGGCCTGAAGATCATCGCGGTCAATGTGGACGCCAAAAGTGAGGATGCCAAAAAGTTTCTCGCACAGAATCCGGCAGGGTTCACTGTCGCGTTCGATCCGAAAGGGGTCACACCTTCAAGTTATGGGGTGAAGGGCATGCCGACGAGTTTTCTTGTGGGACGTGACGGAAAGGTCATTTTCAGGCATCTCGGATTTAATGCTGCTGACAAGGATAAAATCGAAAACGACATCAAGGCTGCACTGGAGGCAAGTAAATGAAAAAGATCCTTATAAGAGTGGTGGCCGCGTTCGGTTGCCTGACAAGTATAACGACAATGTCCGGTTGCGCTACGGTTCAGCCCTGGGAAAAGCAGAATCTCGCCAAGCCTGAGATGACCTTCGAGGGCGACAAGCTTGATACCGGGTATACCGAACATATCTACAGCAGCAAAGAAGCGGCCTCCGGCGGATCTGGCGTTGGCGGCGGCGGTTGCGGCTGCAATTAAGGGTAACTCATAATCATCAGGATAAATCTATGAAACCGGCCTCCTCAATAAAGAGCACGAAAGTTATCGGTGCAGCCCTTACTGCGGCAGCAATGTTCCTGCCTTCAGCCAAACCGGCATTTGCCGATGCGGCGCCTGAACGCGGAATCGTCGCATTCAAATACCTCAGTTACCGCGACAGTCAGCCTGACGTTGACCGTATAAACATTAACGCTTATTCGGTAAGGGCCATGACGCCTATTGCCGGCAAATGGGCGATCGATGTTACAGGCGTTTTAGATTCAGTTACCGGTGCATCACCACATTACTATTCATTTTTCGATACGGTAAGCGGTGCCTCGAAATTGAAGGCGGATACCCGCAAAGCATTGGATCTGAGCGTGACCCGCTATTTTCCAACAGGCAGCCTGACCGCCGGTACCAGCTATTCAGAGGAATCGGATTACATATCGAGGAGTATTTCGCTTCAGGGAAGTGTCGCCAGTCCAAGCAAGAACACCACGGTGACCCTTGGCGGCAGTGTTACCACGGATACCATTACTCCAAACAATATCGAACTTGTCGATCGTAAAAAAATATATTCTGCTCTGCTTGGAGTCACTCAGGTCATGTCCAAGAATGATATTGTGCAGGTGAACCTCAGTCGATCAGTCGGTGAGGGTTATTATACTGATCCATACAGGCCGATCGACAATCGGCCTCGGCATCGTAACTATACGACCGTCATGACCAAATGGAACCACTATTTTGAATCGACTGAAGGTGCATCAAGGCTTGCTTACCGCTACTATGCGGACACCTTCGGCATCAGGTCCCACACTTTCAGTGCGGAGTACGTTCAGCCCCTTCCCAACGATTTCAAGCTCATGCCGTCCGTGAGGCTCTATTCCCAGACGGCCGCCGATTTTTATGTCCCGGTCGATCCGTTGTATGCCCCTGAACCGCCGGAAGTGAATTTCGACGGATATTACACTCTGGATCAACGCCTGTCAGCCTTTGGCGCAGTGACTCTTGGCCTCAAGGTATCCAAGAAGTTTGCCGACGAATGGCTTGTCGATGTCCGTTATGATCATTGCATGCAGCGTGATCACTGGGCTATCAGTGGGAAAGGAGATTCCGGCCTGGCGCCATTCAACATGGATTTCATCCAGGTTGGTTTGTCGAAGGAGTTTTAAGGATCACCTGATAGTTTCGCTTTTCGATCCGCTTGTGAAAGATGTGCCTGGCTTTTTTGCATGCGTCACGTACATATCCGGATAGTTCGGCAGCAGCCTTTAACCGACCAGCAGTCAATGATATGATGAATTCGTTTCGATTTGGTTTTGAGGCTATGGGCTGCGGTTGTGAGGTTGTTGCCGTCTGTTCGGAAAAGGGTGTGGCTTTGTCGGCAGCTGAGGCGGCCATACAGGAGATCATGAGGATTGAGCATAAGTATTCCCGCTATCGTACCGATAGTGTGGTGTCCAGGATCAACGAACAGGCCGGAAGCGAAAGCGTCGTATGCGACAAGGAGACGACTGACCTGTTGCGTTATGCGGCGACTCTTTACGAGCAGAGTAATGGATTGTTTGATGTCACTTCGGGGGTTTTGCGTCGGGTATGGGATTTCAACAAACCTCAACTGCCCGGAGACGCAGAGCTTGATGAGGCTCTGGAACTCGTCGGTTGGGAAAAAGTCGAATTCGACCTCGACTCCGTGAGACTTACGAAGAAAGGTATGGAGATCGACATGGGTGGAATCGGAAAGGAGTACGCGGCTGATCGGGCAGCGGGAGTCATGCATGGAAAGGGTATACGGTACGGTTATGTGAACCTTGCTGGCGATATCAGGGTCGTTGGAGCAAAACCTGACGGTGAGCCCTGGGCAGTCGGTGTTCGTGAGCCTCGAAGTCCCGAAAAGATCTTTGCATCTTTTCCCCTGACATCGGGAGCGTTGGCGACAAGCGGCGATTATGAACAGTATGTCGAGGTTGACGGCCGTCGTTATTGCCATATCCTTGATCCGCGCACAGGTTATCCCGTAGACTATTGGCGTTCCATCACGGTTGTGGCTCCAACTGCGATTGCTGCCGGCAGTCACACGACCATCGCCATGCTCAAAGGGCCCGATGGTCTGGATTACCTTGCAGCTTCAGGCTTGATGTATCTGGCTGTTGACCAGTCAGGACAGATTTATCAAAGGAACTGACCCTTAACAAGAGACATAAATCAGAATTTTATGATACACGTATCACTTCGGCGGAGCCTTGCTCTTTTAACGCTATTAATCTCCTTCTGCTTCGGCTTCAGCAGCGCCTGCGCCGGAGAGTTTCTGGATCCCGAACAGGCGTTCAGGGTCAGTGCGAAACTGGGCGGCAACAACTCGGTAGCCGTTCAGTGGCAGATTGCCAAAGGCTACAAGCTCTATCGCGACCAGGTCAAGGTCGGCGTCGAAAGCGGTGACGCCAAGCTGAAAGCCCCGGTCATGCCTGCCGGCATCACGATCGTCGACCCGACGACGAATGAAAAGGTGGCGATCTACC
>JAAXWO010000010.1 GCA_013334965.1 Chlorobiaceae bacterium
CAACAGGTGGTGGAGCCAGGATCGTCAATAAATTCATTGAATTGGGGCAGCGCCATTCAGCTGCATAAGCCGTGAGTTATTAGCTTAAATTCGCCTGTTTTTTGTCCACTGAGGCGGGTCCACTTCACGAGCAAGCTGGTTTTATCGGTCACATCGCCGTGATTCCCGATTGTTGACGATGCGAATGAAGGAAATTGCCTTCACCCGTGTTCGATACGGTTACCGCAGGATTTTAACCCTGCTACGCCGTGAAGGATTCAAAGACAATCACAAACGGGTGTACCGGATCTATCAGCAAGAAGGCTTGAACTTACGCATGAAACGTCCTCGCCGAAGCCGTATGGGAGCCCAGCGACTCGAACGGGTGGATATAGCACGAGTGCATCAGGTCTGGAGCATGGATTTCGTGGCCGATCAGTTTTTCAACGGCAGCCGGTTCCGCATCCTGACTGTCGTGGACAATTACAGCAAGAAAAGTCCAGGACTGCTGGTTGATCGGCAAATCAAAGGCGCAAATGTAGTTGACTTCTTAAACCAGTTGAAGGCCGCTGAGGGCTGCACACCCGAGCGTATACAGGTCGATAACGGCAGTGAATTTATCTCGAAGGAAATGGATCGCTGGGCCTATGAGAATCAGGTCGTCTTGGATTTCTCCAGACCAGGCAAGCCGACCGATAACCCGTATATTGAATCATTCAACGGGAAGTTTCGGGATGAGTGCCTTTCGGTGAACTGGTTCCTTGATCTGGAAGATGCGAGACAGAAAATTGAAGTCTGGCGGCAGGAGTACAACGAACTCCGGCCGCACTATTCCTTGAGTCAGATGACGCCTATGGAATTCATTGCTGCACAATGAAATAAGCCCGGAAACTCTACTTTTGCTGGTCTAATAAACGGGGTTGACGCAGAATCGGAAGGTTTCCAAAAACAAGTGGTCTGATAAACGGGGGCACGTCCGTCAAATTCGCAAAGTCCGTCTAAAAGTTGATTCTAAATCTGTCCCTGAAAATCGAAATACGGCAGCCTGTCGGTCAGTGAAGCACAGCGGCTCAAGGAACTTGATCCGTACGAGATTCATTTTCGGTGAGCAACCCGCCACTTCAATTCGTCCTTTTTCAAGCACTTGGCGGGGTTGTTCTTTAACTGAAAACCTTTGTGTTTGGACTTTTCACTACAGGATGTCCCTATAATCTTACCAAAGATTTATCGTTTTTCTCAAGCATTAACCAAGATAAGAATTGAGGATCTTAATGAAATGCTTACCGACACTTTCCGCGAGACCAACAGGGACGGCATTTCCTATCTGGGTATATTTTGGAACTTCTCTTTCAAATAGTCCAGCCAAGGGATTACCAGCTCGACGGATCCCTCCTGTCGTTCTCTTTCCAGCAAATTGGTACCAGTCAGGAAACAATTGCAGGCGTGCCCATTCCCTAACTGTTAATACTCTAGGCTGTGAATAATGGACATTATCATCCGGCATTGATGTGGCAGTAATGGTAGGGCCTTGCGCATCCCATCTGGCAGGGAGTACGCGCTGGGCAAACTTTTTAGTCTTGAAAAACTCAGGGATATGCCCTTCGTTGGCAAGCATATGGGCAAATTTCTCGACAATCAAAGGCGCATGCTTACTGTATTCCTGTTCCGTCAATTCAACAGAGGCGTTCTTTTTCATGAAGTGAGGGGTTCGACGCATCATTTTCTGGATCCTGGTTTTTGGCTTGCTGGGATACTGGTCATTTGCAAACCTACCGAGCGGATAATTCCCACTTAGAAGCACTTCCAAAATGGCAGGATCGACGAGATCATCAAGGAGATCTACCATATCAGGAGGTGTCTGTTCACCTGATTGTGGCAAGAACCCACATTTAATAGCATCGTCTGGGTCAGCTTTAGGATCTAACATCGGGTTACCATTAACAATGTCCTTTCGTATCCCGACCATCAACACCCTCGGCCTATTTTGTGGAACACCATAATCCTTAGCATACACCAGTCTCCAACGGACCTCGTAGCCAGCTATATTCCGAAACTCTTTTAGAACGTCAGGCCAAATCGGTTCCCCACCATCCTTCGTCCATTTTGCGTTCAAAAGCCCACGAACATTCTCAAACAAAAAAATTCTAGGACGCAAATCCCTGATAATCGAAGCCATCCGTTGATATAAGTGGTTCGATGGGAGCATTTCCTTGTCAACGGCATAAGAGCGGCGATGTCCAATTCCTGAAAACCCTTGGCATGGAGGCCCACCAGCAATTACATCAAGCGTACTCCCGCCCCCATTTTGGGAATTTTGTGGTTTTTCAAACTTAAGGTCAATTTCCGGGATAACAGATAAGTCGGATTTTAATTGTACCAACCTTTTGGCATCAAGTTCATGGGCATCATTACATCTCAGGCTTGGGTTGTCAGAAAACTTCAACCCACCCAAATAATGATGCCTATTGAGTAGATATGTGCTTAAAGCATCATCATTAAGCTCATTTACGAATACTGAGGTAAACCCGGAGTTTTCAAATCCCAATGAGAGGCCTCCACAACCCGCGAAAAGGTCAACAATAGTATAAACCCTTGGTATAGCTTCACTAATTTTTGCGGCTTCAGGATTATTCAATGAGCAACTTTCTTCGGGTTCAATAGTAATGTTTTGCATTTAATACTGTAAAAATTCTACTGATTTAGGATTACTAGCGATTCGGCATATGGCGGAGCTGGATAAGAAAAGTTCACCCCTCTCTAAACCACATTGATTAACATTTAATCAACTGAAGGTTACTTCAACAGACCTGATTTTAAATCGTTATGAGCATCACGTTGCAAAAGTGCCTTGATTTTACAGGAAAGGGATTCGACGTTTGCCAATTCGCATTCCCAGATTATTGCTACACGCCATCCATTTGCCCTCAATGCTTTAATGTTCTTGGCATCCCGCGCTCTATTTTTTTGGAATTTTTCAGCCCAAAATCCGCTATTGCTATCAGGAACCCGACTACCTTGGCCACAATTATGGTAGTGCCAAAAACAACCATTCACAAAAATTGCCACTTTCTTACCAACCCATGCGATGTCCGGGCGCCCCGGGAGATCCTTTCGATGCAAACGATACCCGAAATACCCAAGGTCTCGGCAAAGTTTTCGCACAATCAACTCAGGTGTCGTATGCTTTCCCCGGATATTACGCATAAATGCGGATCGCTGACCTGCTGATAAAGGATCCATCATAACCCCTATGTTCCTTCCAAACCTAGACTTAATCCATTTTTTCTATCTACAATAAATCCACGGGCCTTCGAAGCAAGAGAAATGGATTAACTGGGCCAACATTACTGATATTATGCTTAGAAATAGCATCTTCCTTTGCTGAAAGGTATTGTTGGTTGGCATTTAGCTCCCAAAGAGGATGTGCTGCCACTAATATTTTCCGCCGCGCATGAGACACAAATATGGGCAGCCCATTTCCTGATTGATCGTGTTCAAAGCCAAATTCCTGAAGCACTTTAACTGCCAGTGGGTTATCCCCGAAAAATACTTGTTTCCATGGATTTTCAACCCCTTGCCATGGGCTATAGAGGTCAACCACGGCATCTGGCTGAATTGCAATTCGGAACATGTCAAGGGCAATCCGCCAGTCCAGCAAACCATGGTATGGAAGGTTGTAATAGTCACGAAGGCACCTATTGCACGATGTGTCGCACCCATCTGCATGTGACCCTTCGAGCCATTTGCTTGCGATGCTCCCCCCTGTTTCCGGGGCACATAAGCTGATAGCTTCCATGAAATTCCCGTCCTTTTCAAGCCACCGACAATAACCTGCGCCATTATCAAGCGTATCGCTGAGGAATCCTTGCCCCGAAGCCCTACCATTTCGACGCACAGTCCGGAACCCTGCAGACAACTCCTGAGGATCTATGTCGAGCATGCTCGAAACAGCTGTCCGTAACATGAATGAATACGAGTACCATGCAGCCCTTCCCTCGACAGTCATTGGGTCGGCAAACACCCCCAGCGGCCAGACCTGCATGTCGAACAAGAAGACGTCAGTTGTTTTCTGGGATAACAATGCAACGCGGTATGAGGGCCTGCCATCATCGCCATCCCCCTTGACCTTATAAGCCCCTGACCCCGTTGCCCGCTCCAACTGGTACTCAACAAAATCAAACCCACCCTGCCCTGCATTATCATTGACAGCAGCAAGCCTGCATTGCTTACCTATGATTTTAGCGTTGGTGCCACTAACTGGCAACAATTCCGCTTGATCCATATATACCTTGGGCCGACTGGCGCTTGGAACGTATTCGAACACCCCCTCAAACTCCTTTGGATGGCCATCTGAGAAAAAACCGGTTGGCTCCCTCGCGTCTACTAACCGCAAGGTCTCCTCACCGCACACCTCGCAAACCTCCATGACCGGATCCCCACAAGCAGGAATGGACACCGTCGCACCTTGCATAGGGATAACGGCGAAGCACGACGAACATAGACCCAATTTCACATTGCCTTCGTCCAATGGGGGCTTGAATCCATTGCGAACCATCACTCTCTCCTCTCCTGGAAGTAGGTCGACGACGCCCATGGATTTATGCACCATTTTATCCTTGACCGTCTCAGAACCAGGGGCAAATTGACTAATCGCCATCTCTAGCTGCCTATCAATCGTGCCATGTTCCGGGGGCCACGGGAAGCCACGGGTCGGCACCCTCGTGAACATGAGCCGAGTGTTCGTTGGGAACCCGAACATAGGAAGTATCCCTTGAGATGCGAGAAGTTCGGCCATGGGCTTTGATCCGTATGCCGCTCGGGCGACCTTTTCGTCAATTACCTGAACAAGCCCCTCTCGAACAAACTCATTTACCCAAACGAGGAAATCCGGATCGCCATACCAAGCCGTCCCCGTCGCACAACAACTGGCAAGGTCACTGATTTCTCCATCATGCATGCCTTTCAAAAAATTTGAGATATGTACTCGGGACAAGCTCCAACCCGCCACAGGCCCAAATGCGCCATGGACACTCTCTTGCCCCAACTTTCCCCCATCTAGCCCTTCCATCTGGGTTCGGATGACATCAGGCAATGAGGCAAAGGCCCTCCTAAGACATTCCTTCGCTATGACCCGTTTTATGATCTCCTCCCTTGCTGTATCCAAGTAGGGTGGCGGAGAAGGATCCCCAGTTATCTTTTCTGGACGTTGGTAATAGAAATCATCATGGCTCCTTCCCCTACATATTGTCAGGGCAATCGATAAGGGATCACCCCTTCGCCCTGCCCGACCCACCCTTTGCTGGTAATTAAACCTCCTCGGAGGCATATTCGCCATCTCAACGGCAAGCAGGGAGCCAATATCGACACCCGCCTCCATCGTCGTCGTGACACTCAATAGATCGACCTCCCTTGCCTCCTTGATTTCACCGTCCAAAAAGACACCCTGGAACCACCTTTGGCGGTCTCCTTTGTCTGAAACGTCCGTTTGACCGGTAAGCTCCTCACAATGCAATCGGAACATCCCTCCGCCCCCCCCAGATAGGAAGCGGTAATAATCAAGTGACGCATCAACTTCGCTCATCTCAAGCGGCGCATCTAAGCATTCAATGCAATACCCACCGGCCTGCCCAAGGTAGAATGCCCCACATTTCGTGCAACGATACCCTTCCTTTGCATGTTGCCCCGGCAGGTATAGCCAAAGTTTGTTTGGATCGATGCCGATATCGGAGTGCTCACCCCTAATCCCAAATTTTCCGGACCTTAGCTCGGCTACGATCAAATTGGGTTCGACACCGCTCACATCGCAATACCTGAGGTGTCGCTTCCAAAGTTCCGCCTCGCCGTCAGCCTGCGCAAAATTCGGCCAATACATAAAGTTCCTCTTCAGGCACATATTGCGTATGATGGCATTGGTGCATTCCACTACCGTCTTGTCAGGCGAACCTACTGGGCGGTATGTCGCATAGCCTAATCCAAGGCTTTCGAATGTCCTCACCGCATTCGAGAAGACGGAAAGGACGATCTCGCGCATCAACGATTCCTCCAACCGTGTTATATGCTCGCGTTGCGCAGGGGTTGATTGTGCAAGGACTTTCCCCGGGCTACTCCAGTCGAAGCATTCCCACCAATCATGCCATGAGTTTCCCTCGCGATACCTTACGTAGGTTGCACGGGGGCCGCCTGGGCATATCCCGATGCGAGCCAAGCGCATGAAAACGTCATTCCTTATCGCCTTAAACGGCACCACATGCGGATATTGGCTAAGCAACCATTGGATTTCATTAACGACCCCTTGGTCGACTTCATCCAACTCCCCCAAGGAAATATCCCTAATTGCCTGATAATATTCCTTATGGGGCTCCCTGAATTCACGAACCTTGCTTCGAGCCACATCGTCTTGATCATACAGTGGAATGATTGGGAAGGTAGGGTTCGACTGCCCAATGAACGCCTGCAACCCTTCTATGCCATACTTTCTGGCAAAATAGGCGACTACCGTGCATAGGTTTTCCACGAATGCCTGATGCGAGTGCACCACAGCAGCACGAACCATGTCCCTGTAATGGTCTAGCTCCATGCCAGCCGAAAGCTTCGCAGCGTCCTGCCTGCTGTCCGAAAACAGGACCAGCTTGCCTTTTCGAGTGCCCTTACCGGCATTTATTTCACGGATAAGCGACGCCGCAAGGACTTGGCTTGTCCGCTGGAAACCCGTACGGTGTGGCCTGAGCGGAGTGGGGAAGCTTGACGCCCTGCGTTGGTCGGCCCCACAGCTCGGGCATATGGGCGGCAAGGCTTGCCGATCCGCATCGCTGATGGCATAAACCCACCCATTTACAATGCGTCCTTCTTGCGAGCGTGGCCTGCATAACAATCCGGTATATACCTCCAATGAAGCCTCTTGCCATGAGCATTGCGACTTTCGCCAAGTATACCGCCGCCCATCAGCACCATTCTCCCCTACAGGTACATCCACCTTTGGGAAAAAAACCGCATATTCGGCATGGTTTTGGTAGGTGTCTACAGCATCAGGCATCTTTTCGATGCCAGGCATGTCGGATGTCAAGAACTCCATCCCCCGTTCACCACCATCGGTTCGATACCCACCAAGGAAAACTTCACCACATACAGAGCATACTAGCAGGTCAAGGACCTTTCCTCCACATGAACAAGAAACCCTATGGTAGCCATGCAATGCCCCAATTGTCCTGATTCCGCCGCCTTCCGGTGGTTTCGACTGGCTGCACCCCGGGTTGGAGCATGCCCATATGTTCTGCAAATTATGGAAAAAGAGATGGCTCCTCATCGGAAGGGAAGCGACGCCGTTCGGCTGCTTCCCGCAGGCCAGCGCGAGTAAAATGCCCCTCATGGCTTCCGATGCCACCCGGCCTCCGCCATTCCCTAAATTCGGGAATAATGCGGCTTCGATAGCCGATAACCTTGTCGCCCTGGATATGCCATCCAACCCGACGCAAGCCCTCCTCAAGGCGTCAATCGCGCCAATGCTTCCCATAACCCGATCCATTGCTTCTGCCAAGCCATTGCAAGTATATGCGGCAGCGTCCACGTCGAATTGATCTAGGAATTTCCGCGCAGCCTTTTCCATGGAACCATCATCAGGAGGCTGCATAGAGGCAACGGGGTCGGGTTGCAAGTCCCTTGCGAATGCAGAAAAAATCCCTGCATATTTCGAGATCTCCTTTGTGCCATCCATGGCTAACGGCCGTTGAATGCCATTGATGATCTGGAAGGCATCCTTTCGCCGTCCAAAAAACTCCTCAAGGAATGAGCTGGAGCCATCATCGAAACTGGCAGAGGTGGCCATGATCCTCAATTGCGGCGAATCAGGCGAAAGCCCTATACGATCAAGGAACAACCTGAGTATATAAGCCACTTCAGTGCCTGCAGTACCCCTGTAAGAATGAAGCTCGTCAACAACAAATGAAAAAATATTCGAAGGGTCACGAGCAAGCCATTCCCTTGTGCGCTCGAACATCACCGCCTCAGCATCCCGCATGAGCATGATGTTCAACATTGAATAGTTAGTGATCAAAATGTCCGGGGGCGTAAGTTGCATATCCCACCTCGACCACATCTCTCCCCCTTCAAGGTTTTGAAAATGATACCTGAGTTGCTTATCCGCTGCCGCCGCAACAGCCACCTTGGCATCTTCCGCTTCTGCAATCTTCATGTATTTAGCCAAACGCGAAATTGACCCATTCGTGCCGTCCAACTCGGGACTGGGGCCTGAAACCGGGGTACTACCTGTATAGCGGCCGAATAGGACCCTATTCTCCCCACGATTTATATCCAACCAGGAATGAGTGGAAGGTGAATCCAACGCGATACGAAGCCTCCGCAACTGGTCTTCAACAAGGGCGTTCAACGGGTAAAGGATCATCGCGCGAACAGCGTGAAGCCCGTGCCCGGCCCTGCCAGTATGCCCCCATTGGGCTTGCCACCTGTAAGGCTGCGTACGCCACCAACGACGTCCCGCATCAGGCTTAGGGGAAGGTGGCCATGAACAAGAATCCTTCGCGATCTCAGCCAACAAAGGAAGCATAAAGCATTCCGTCTTACCGGAACCCGTACCAGTTGTGACGACAATATCCTTTTTATCCCTCAGCGCCGCCACCAAGCTACTATACTGGTGCTCGTAGAGCTCAAAATCACCCATGATGGGCTTGGCCAATTCAGCAAGTCCTTGGTAGCCTTCCCCTAATTCGAGGGCTACCTGTTCGAGGGTCATCCCTGAGGATGGGTATTGGGGGGCCGGTTCCACTAGTGGTTCCTGTGCAAGCAAGACGCCATTGTCCAACATCTCCCTTCGTTCAGCCTGCAAAGACTCATCCTTAAACGGAAACGCGCTTTCAATGTACATCTGGTAGAAGCGCCTGAGGCGCTCGTAGGAACCAATCAGGTCTTTCATGACTCAAGTTTCCTTAAGTTTAATTCCAAGCTTTCCGGCAAGGATGCCGGCAACCTCTCCACCTACAGCTGTATAGGCAAGTATCCTGTGTTCTCCAACCTCTTGTAAGGCAGGCAACCTACCGGATGACAACACAAGGGGCCGTTCATACAACAAGGGCCACCTCTCAGCTTCAGGGATAAGGAGAGATCCCTCTCGACTGATACGAACTTCCAAGTCTGCTCCCCCGATTTTCTTGGCTAGCCAACGCAGGTCATAAAAGGCACCTCCCAGCCAACGCTGCCCATCGTACAAGGCCTGCTTGACACTGTGACTGCCTTCAATCTTTTCGACTTCGTAAAACCCAGGGCGTACATTGCCTTCTTCGTATACATTGAATCCATGACCATCATAGAGTCTCAATGTGTATCGGTGCGGCGCTATGTCAGGCTTCCCTTGCAAAAAACCCATCCATTCACTCCAAGCAGGCAATATACTAGAAATCGCCAAGGCGGGATTATGGATGACGGGGATGTCGACAGGAACCGAACAATGATCCAAACCTATGCGCGTCGGCCCGCCGTTGTTCTGGTTTTTTTCATATGAATTGAACCCACGCAACACCACAGGTGTGGACTTCCCAGCAAGATAGGCCCCGGCAGATTCGGTCTGGACAATCGTCGTAGGGGTGCACCCCCAACGGCCATCGGCCTCCATTTCAACATCGCCTAGCAACAGGAACTTGCGCATCTTTGGCCACGAGTTGGTCTGTCCCTCGGGCCTGCCCATCCAAAGCAAGGATACCGCGTCCCGGAACGCTGACCATGAACCCTCCCCCTTTGCCGACATCCACCAAAGAAGCTTGTCCATGGCCAACGCATCATCCGTGCATAGACCACATTCTAGCTCTATGCTCTCGATGCCATCGAGGCTATCCATTTCGGGAGCATCTGCCGGATCAAACCTAATCGGTACAAGAAAGGAATCATATTCGAAATTAGCAGTCAGAAACGTTACGTCCTTTTCCTCAAAAAAAGATGACCTACCATTTTGTATAAAACACCGATGCCCTATATCATCAATAAGTCTTAGTTGTTCCCTTGTTGCTTGTGTTTGCGCAGGGTCATCAACATTCACGCCTATTCCATAATAGTAGTCACCAGCCCCTATTGCGCCTCTTTGGAATTTTAGTGATTCCACGTGCATGCCAAGCCCAGAATTCCTAATGATATTCCATATCCTGCACCTAAGTGTACGAGGATCCCCGGCCCCACGAAACAACAAATATTTTACCATTTCACCCCCTCCGTCTTTCTATCTACTCGAACACCCGACAACAAAGACGTTCCGATATCAATCCATTTTCCCTCATCAATTAGGTTCATTTCCAAGGCATCCCATGGTAAAACCCGCAACGCTTTTCCGGCAATAACGCTATGCTTCCAAAGTACCTCCAAGCGGTAAAGCCCGGGATCTTTACAATAGTTCAAGTCGAATGGTGTTTGCACGCTTTTGTTTCCATCGTAAAGCACTCGCTCCCCTTTAACGACCCTAAACTTTAACACCTTTTCAAATCCGTAAATGCTGGCGATTGGAGGATAGCCCTCGATCCAGGCCGCCTGCCCTGAGGCCTTAAGCCCCCCTGTTAGCGCAATGGTTGCCTTCATTACTGGCTTAAGAGCCTCGTACAATTCAATTGCCTCGTCGACAGGTATAATGGATTCCCATGCAGCAGAAAGTACCATACAGCCATGGAACTCCGTCCTCCCCCCTACCTCAACAGGGCCACACTCCCAATCGATAAGCCCCACCCCATTTTCGGTTTTCCCATGCTCCTTGAAACGAAGCATTTGGGTCGACAACACATCATCCTTGCCCCCTTCAACGATTAGGAGGAATTTCTTCCCCAACAGCGATGGATACTTTTCCCAAGTTGCGAACGCACCATGCATGTCTTCCGGGTCTGGGGTCAGAATCCAGAATCGCCTAGCAGGAAGAACGATTTCATCCCAGTCGGTAGAACCATTCACCTTAAAAGTCCGTGATTCGCAAGCAATAGGGTCAACCGACCATAGGGGCCTAAATAACCCAGGCCGGTATTGGTCCAATGGCGATTCCTCGCCATTAGATCCTACTGCAACCATTTCTTCCCCTTGCCAGTGAGCAGGAACTCTCGGAAACAGTTTATAAAAGGCCCCACCCCTCATGGATGGCTGGCGAAGGAGACCTGCGATGACTTTTGTAGACTTCGCCAACCCAAGACCGGTCCCTACAGATTCTTCAGTTTGCTCCCAAGCCATGCTTTGATACACCTTGTAAGCCTCGTCAAAGAAGGCGGAAACCCTATCCAAGTCGGTGCCTTCAAACCCTTCCCTCAAATGACTACGGTCTAATCGCTGACGCAACAACCAACCGCCCAACTGCGATTGGTCAAGGGCCCTTAACGCTTTTGGCTCCCTCAACCCCTCCAAATACTTCCTCTCAAGATATTGAACATCGTCATTACGGAGGAGGGCTTGACCTATTGGGTAATTGATGTACCTCATCGGCCCTTCCGGCCCACGTTCAGCAGTGGCCGCCCACCCGTTGGAATCAAGCCACATCCCCCAACTGCGCCAAAGCGGCTCCTCTTGGCCTACATCCAAGCCTGGAGGGCGGCCCACCCCTCCTGCGCTGAACCCAAGGACTTGCCTCAGTCGGCGGAAGTAGTTGGTATGGTCGATGCCTTCCGCATTGGCCATCTTATGGGCGGCAAGGACCGTTATGGCTAAAAACGCGATACCATTAGGCAAACCGGACTCCTCATTGATACCGCCAAGGCCATCCAGACACACCTCCAGATGCTCCTCGCGCCCATTCGTGCATTTTCCGCGGACGGCAATGATGAAATCCTCATAGGCCACATCCCATTCAGCAAGCCCTAAAACGGACCTGCCAACTTGCCTGACAGCTTCATCGTTAACTGTGAGGTAAACGGGGGATCCCTTAGGTACGTTTCTGGTATGGAACCGGATTATTGCTTCATTCCATTCCTCATAGCTCGGCATAACGCCCTCCATTGTTAAGCATGGATCCATTCCATAAAATCCTTGCAGGGACCTGCATGAAGGCTTTTCAAATGTTTTTTTATAGATGATGGCTGCTTGGATACCTCTATAACTATTGTGTCAATAGCACGGGTAAGGGCAATCATTACCCATCTTGCAGCAAAACGATTCTTAGCAATCTCATCATCTTCAAATTCCCCTGGCACAGCATCTACTTGCATGCCCCAACTATCCAATTTCCACTTATGGAAAACATCAAAACCCAGATTAATAACAGACCACCCTTCCAGCCCGCGGCAAGATTCATACTGGACTACTCGAAGTTGCTCCACGCTTGTAGGGTACCCGCCCCTCACTAATGATGAAGTCCCGTCCCAAACCTCTTGACCAAGAATCTCGAAAATGGAGGCCCCATGCCGTGGAGGAACACAGGCGAGTAAGTCAACCGGACAATTCTTCATGGAACGTGCTGCATCGATGAGGGATGCATGAAGTTGGGGCCTATCCATGTAACGGCCCTCGACAACGATGATGCGCCCCCCAAAGGCCTCACCATTCTCATCAACATGCCATTCGCCAAGTCCAAGCAATTCGGCAATTCTGTTCGAAAAATTCGCAAGGTTCCGCTTCATACGCCATCCCTTTAAAAGCCTCACCTCTTCATATTGTTCTTTTGAAAGGTCCTTCGACCAGTTACAAGGTTTTTGGCCTCTGACTAATTGCTGCATCCCATCCGCAACGACTAAGCGGTTTGACCCATACACATCGAAAATTAAGCTGCGCTCTATCTCTGGCCAGTCTTGGCCCTCATCAATCAGTAATAGGTCCCATTGCTGGAGATTTGTCACGAGAGCCTCTTCGATGGAAGCAGCAAAAGCTTCAAGATAGGTCAAGTAATTATCAAGGAACCCATCCTCATCTATACCGATTGCCCCGTATGCGCGGAGCATCCCATGAAAAAAAGACTGGACAGTCATTACCTGGATCGAACCGTAACTAAACTCATCAGACACACGTGCCAATGCCATGGTTCGTCGTATATCCGCCACTAAAGCTTTATTATATGTGAGGATGAGCGCATTATTCCCCTCAGTGGAACGCCTGTAGGCAATCTGGAGCAAAAACATAGTCTTGCCCGTTCCGCCATGACCACGCATTAAAATCATCTTCTCCCCTATGACTGCATGAAGGCGATCGTCATATTGGACCCGCGACATAGCATCCATCTTCTGGCGATCAAGTTCGGTAGGTGTGAGTTTGAGTACCAATGCATCAATGACTTTGTCCAACACATCAACACCTTCTTCATATCTTTGCTTATTAAGGGCTGAAAAAACATGAAGGTTGTCGACCTTTATAATTTGGGAAGTTGATGCGGCCTGATAAAGCAATCCATTCCATGTAACATTGCCATGGAGGATATTATGTGGCGGAGATGGGAGTTGATGCGGAGCTACATTCCTCAACCAAATAAGGTTTGTTATGCGGGGAATGACCCTTGCATTTCGCGTCTCTAAGTAATTCTTGAGCGAATAGAGCTGTCGTGAGCTTTGATCAGATGCGTCATGCCATCCAGAAGAGTATTGGACCTCGACCTTGGTACCGAGGAACCTTACGTGCCCCTGTCCATGGTCTTTAACTTCAATTGTCAAACACAACGAGTCAACCCTAACCAGGCTCGGTTCGACCTTGACCCCATTCGACAAAGTGAGCAGACCTGCAGGTCGAAATGAGTAATCCTTGCTGTGAGAAAAATAACCGAATACGACGATGTCAATATCCCTTGGCAATTGACCATGACATTGGACCCCTGGGACTATCCACAAATAACTTTCATCGTCATCCACAAGCCATGGCCAAGCTCGCCGGGCCAAAAACGAGATTTTGGCCGCTGCTTGGTATTCTGGGGAATCCCCATTTCCAATCACATTGATCATAGAAATTCAAGAATAAGCCTTGGAACGATTTGGCTTTACATCAAAATCGACTTTGTACTAATCCTACTGATTAAGAACCTCAGCATAAATTCCCTTATAGGTCAACCGAACCTGAAAAACTAAAAGTATTGCTTAATTGGAATACTCAATTGATCACCAAAGTAATCCCCCATGGCACAATCATATTGCTTCATGTAGAGTTAATTTTTCATCAGGAAAATCAACGATATTGTAATTTGGTCATGATTGCGTAATGGTTCTTCACGTCAGTAGGATACGTAATAGAATATATCATGGCATGAGATAAAAACTGTACTACTCCTCACCATCAAGCATCGCAAGTAAAACCAGCAAGCAATAAAACCTCCGCCTCAATTAACTCGCCTACTTTACATTAACTATTTTTACGTTTTAAATCCAGCAACTCATCCATTTTTTCCAGATATTACTTCATCACACCACTCCTCGGGAAACAACGAAGCTTAGGGGACGCCCAGGACTAAGCACACTTGCAGATAGCGCCCGCCCACTTCGCCAGAGGTACGTTCCGCCCTATGTGTTAACATAGATGTCGTGCGCAACAAGGAGGCGAACGATGGGTTATTCACATGCCGTAAGGCAGAGTCTTCTGAAGAAAGTGCTGCGGCCTGAAGGTCGGAGCATTGTGGAAGTCAGCCGGGAAACCGGTGTCAATGAGCAAACCATCAGGAATTGGATCAAGCGAAGTGAATCGGGTATCTTTGATGATGGAAATCAAGACAGTTGTCCCCGTTTCCTGACCCCCAGAGAGAAGTACCAGTTGGTCGTAGAGGCTGCTGGTATTGAAAATGAAAAACTGGGTGAATTTCTCAGGGAAAGAGGACTGCATTCAGAACACATCACCATCTGGGACCAGGAGCTTCGCGACATGATCGACAAGAAAAACGATCCGAAGGATCAAGAGCTCAAGGAGCTCAAGAAGAAAAACAAGGAGTTGGAGAAGGAACTGCAACGCAAGGAAAAAGCCCTTGCCGAAGCCGCCGCGCTCCTCATACTCAAAAAAAAACTCGATACCCTTACCAGGGAGCACGAGGACGACTGATCCTTGAGGATCACAAGGCCGAAGTCATTATGCTGATTGAAGAAGCGCGTGAAAATGGAGCCCGATACGGTAAAGCATGTGAGGTCGTCGGGATCTCTCTTCGGACCCTCCAGCGCTGGAAGCAAGGGTGGCTGAAAGATCGGCGAAAAGGCTCAAGTAAAGCGGTGACAAGAAAAGTGCCACAGGAAACCAGAGAAGAAATCATCAGCACCTGCAATGAGCCGCGGTTCCGTGACCTAACGCCGTATGAGATCATTCCTCAGCTCTTGACAGAAGGCCGCTATCTGGCTTCTGAGAGCACGGTCTACCGTATCCTGAGAGAAGCGGATCAAGTCCACCATCGGAGCGAACTGCGCATAGGTCACCGTCATGCCAAGCCGCCGGAACGCAAGGCTACTGGACCGAATCAGGTGTACACGTGGGACATAACCTACATGGGACGTACGATAAGAGGCCTATTCTATTACGCTTACGTTGTCAAGGATATCTTCGACAAGTCCATCGTCGGCTGGGCGGTTCACGAAGAAGGGCAGGAAGGGGGACGTCCCTGAATTCATGGACTTCAGGAATCAGACGCAAGAGTCGGAAATGGGCATAAAAAAAGGCAGACGCTAATACTAAACGCCTTCCTGAAGATTGGATCTGCCGCATTGATAAAGCGTATTGCAACGAGTAGTTAACCTGTGCATGAGTACAGCATGAATATAATGCCTGCGTCCCCCTTTCATCCCAGTAAATGAAAAGTCCCTACGTTTGAACGTGGCTTTTCTGACCAAACATCAAGCTTTCCTGAAAAACGACAATCCGGCATCTCACCACCAGGATTATCATTTCCATCCCTTCGTCATTTACGTCCGTTTCTCTGCGTAGTACGCTTACACTGCAACTTGTCTGGTTTATTTTTAAATTGTCGAAACTTCATGAATTCTCCCTGTCGGGAGCCTGAAATAACAACATCACTATTGCACTTATCGGCTTCCTATGACAGAACTGCATACTGAATCCCCTGCTGCTGAAAAGCCTTTCAGGATTGACAAAAATCTGGCCACAATCACCTCTCTTTATGATGCCATACCAGCGTCGATCCTGATTATCGACCCTCATGAGCGTCTTATGGGATGGAACCGGTTTTCGCGCGATAGAATCAACGCCCGGGACGAAAGTGAAATGCTGGGAATCAATCCTATGGATCGAGTCCACCCTGATGACCTTCCCGAACTTCTCAAAAAAGGCTACAAGGTACTTGAGCAGGATATCGAAGAAACCGCCCAGTTCAGGATGTACCATGGAGATGGACCGCCTTACAAATGGGCGACAATGCGAGCAAAAAAAGCGCTCATCGACGACCAGCCATACGTAGTCGCGGTAGTTACGGAAATAACCGAACTGAAAGAAGCTGAAGCTGAGCAAGAGAAACTGCAGATGCAGCTTCGGCAGCACCATAAAATGCAGCTGATCGGCCAGTTTGCCGAAGGCATTGCCCATGACTTCAACAATATTCTGTTCGGGATTCTCGGCAATACGGAAATACTTCTTGATCAGGTTGGGGCTACCAGTCCGATAATCGAACAGATACAAGATATCCACCAGCTCGCCACTCATTCAGCGAAGTTGACGAACCAGCTTCTTACGTTTGCACGAAAGGATTTGACATACCCGGAAATTATCGAGCTGAACAGTGCCATCTCAGAGTTTCTGCCTTTACACTACTCATCAATCAGGCAAAATATCCAGTTCGAGTTCCGGCCAGGTAATACAGAGTTATTTACTTTCATTGATCGTGATCAGCTCGATCAAATCCTGACAAACCTGATTTTAAACGCCCGGGATGCCATTACTGATTCCGGCAAGATTCTCATCGAATGCGATCTTGTTCACTTTGAAAAAGACGCTTGCAATGAACGACTTGCGGGTATTTCTCCCGGCGACTATGTCAAGTTTTCGGTCAGTGATACGGGTTACGGCATTGACGCCAGAATTTACCCGCATATTTTCGAACCATTCTTTACCACCAAGGAAATAGGTAAAGGAACCGGTCTCGGTCTATCGACGGTTTACGGAATAGTAACGCAGAATAATGGAAACATAGAGTGCAGGACAGAACCGGGTACAGGAACTACATTCGATATATATTTGCCTCAATACAAGGGGGATGAGCAACACAATAAGTCGGAAGCAAACGAACACATCCTCCCTGAAGGAAAGGGCTTGATACTTGTCGTTTCAAGCGAATCCGCCATTCTTAATCTCATCCGGGGTATTCTTGAACACCGTGGATTTGTCGTGCTTACAGCAAACAATGCTGAAGAAAGCATTTATTTGGCCGAGACCCACAAAAGTCAGATTGATCTGTTAGTGACCGATGTTTTGCTTACGATGATGAATGGAGTGAACCTGAGCCTGGTGTTGCAGAGAGACAACCCCGCCATGAAAGTTCTTTTTTTATCGGGATACGTCCCTGATAAAATTTCGCTTGTCATACCCCCTGAAGATGGCGTCGAGATTATCCGGACCCCTTTCAGCATCAATGATTTTATGAAAGCTATTGATAAAGTGCTGACCTCCGCATGATGGTATGACTATCGATTGAAGCCATAGGTGCCGAAATCCCACTCTGCTGCACACTAAGCTGCTGACCTCAAGATCCGCAGTATTTCCCGCCGCCAAGAACTTGAGAAACATCCTATGGCGACAAGTCAAAAACAGGATATCAGAAGCCCCTTCGTTTGTAAGGGGCTTCTGGTCAACGCCCGGCTGGAAGGAGGACGTCCCTGAATTCATGGACTTCAGGAATCAGACGCAAGAGTCGGAAATGGGCATAAAAAAAGGCAGACGCTAATACTAAACGCCTGCCTGAAGTGGAGATGGCGGGACTCGAACCCGCGTCCAGAACACTGATCGATGCAGTCACCACACTCATCTCTGGTGATTGTTTTTTCGTAGACTGTTACATCGCCAACAACGTACAGTCTCTTATCCCTGGAATGTATTCATGCGCCCCCCAAGGCAAAAACACATGAAGCTTACTTGCGCGAACCGAAGCTCAAGCGCGGGTTATGCCATCCAGCGCCTTCAGAGTAAGCGCCTCCACCGCTGGACGATGGCGTCTAGATTAACTTGTGCTAATTAGGCAGCCATTGCATACGAATAATCGTCTGCATCTGTTTGTTACATAGACTTCTTTAACGAGTCCATCCATGCTGAAACTCGGAGTGCAACAACATCTCACACCTATCCTGTCGAAAGCCTGTCATCCCCGCAAATTCAAAGAACCGTGCCCATGCACGAAGTGACTATAGATAACCTTTAACTGTCACATTATCAAAAGAACAATGAAACGGCCTTATTTCGTTCCGCACACCGGCCCGTCAGTTCATACCCGGGAGTTCGGGCGAGTTGGCGATATAGTAGTACTCGCCGCCCTTTGAGCGGACGGAGCGGCTCCACATCCGTTCGTATTCGTCGGTGAAGATCACTTCGCTCGACGCCTCGGCAGTGTACCAGGATCCTTCCTCGAACTCTTCCTGAAGCTGTCCTGAGCTCCACCCGGCATACCCGAGAAAGAAACGTACCTCGGAAGGCTTGATCACTCCCGTATTGATGAGGTAGCTCAGCTGATCCTTGTCGCCGCCCCAGAATAGTCCGGGAAGCACCTCAAGGGCGTTGTCGACAACGTCGCCGCGCGTGTGCAGGAAGTGGACCGTATCGACCTGGACTGGGCCGCCCATGTGCAGCGGCTCTTCGACTTCGTCGAATCCGGTAATGGCTTCACACACCTTGAACTCCATCGGTTTGTTCAGGATAAAACCTATGGAGCCCTCTTCGTTGTGTTCGCACATAAGGAGCACCGTTCGCTTGAAGTTGGATTCAAGCAGATTGGCTGAAGCAAGCAGAAGCTTGCCTGGTTTGAGTATTTCGAATTCGTTGACCATACGTTACGTTTTTTGGCGCAGCCATTCGAGCACTTCCGAAGCATGCGTTTCGGGCTTTACTTTCGGCCAGACCTTTTCGATATCACCTTTTTCATCAATCAGGTAGGTTACACGGTTCGTTCCCATGTATTCCCGTCCCATAAACTTTTTCAGACCCCAGACCCCGTAGGCTTCGACAATGGTTTTGTCCTCATCGACCACAAGCCTGAAGGGTAGTTCATATTTGTCGGCGAATTTGCGGTGAGCCTTCTGGCTATCGACACTCACGCCGAGCACTTCTGCGTCCACCTCTTTAAAATTTGGCAAATTGTCACGAAAAGCACAAGCCTCTTTGGTACAGCCCGGGGTGTCGTCCTTCGGGTAGAAGTAGAGGATAACCTTCCTGCCCTTATACTCGTTGAGCGTCACGGTGTTGCCGTCCTGATCCCTGGCCGTGAATTCCGGGGCCTTCTGGCCTGCCTGCAATAATGCCATGGTACGTTATTTTTGTTTTGTCGTCATAATGTTATTCCGCAGAACAAAAACCGATCCGACCCTAAAAAGTTTCGGGAAGTTTTCAAAATCCGTCGATACCTTGCATTCCGTGAGCCATGCCCCTGCCGCAAATCCCATGGAATGGGTCGCACGGCTGAATTATTTGCAATACCGATGCGTTTCCGAAGTAAATTACACCGGAATCGTGGTCAGGAGACGCGATCGAAACCGATAGATACTCTGTTATGAAGCCTTTTTCGTTCTGCCCCCTTTGTGCAACTCCCCTTAACGAGACCTTCGTTGACGGACGTGACCGGATGATCTGCCCGAATTGCGGCTGGATTCATTATGTCAATCCCCTGCCGGTGGCGTTGGCCTTTACGGTTAACCGCAACAACGAGCTCCTTGTCATCCGGAGGGCGCACGAACCGGCATTCAACGAATGGGCGCTGCCGGGCGGTTTTCTGGAAGCCGGTGAGCATCCCGAGGAGGGGTGCCTCCGGGAGCTGTTCGAAGAGACCTCGCTTGAAGGATCGGTGGATGGGCTGATCGGCGTGTATCATCGCGAATCGGAAATGTACGGATCGCTTGTCGTGGTGGCTTACAAGGTAGTTGCTGCCCACGAGAACATATCCATCAACCATGAGGTGTTCGAAGCAGGCTTCTATCCTCATGACCGGCTGCCTGATGTCAGGATCCCCCTGCACCGGCAGATCATCGATGAAAGCCGCTGGCCGAGGGTGTGAGCATCCGGATAAAATTCTACGCCTGCTGCCTCGGGGCAAACGGCAGGGTTACGGTGAATACCGAGCCGAGGTTGACCCTCGAACGCACTTCGATACGGCCTTTGTGCGCGAGAACGATGTGCTTGACGATCGACAGGCCGAGCCCTGTGCCGCCGAGCTGCCGGGAGCGGGCCTTGTCGACCCGGTAGAACCTCTCGAAGATCCTGTCGAGGTCTGACTGGGGAATGCCGATGCCGTTGTCCTCAACCTCTATGCTGACTCCGTCATGGCTGCTGTAGGCCCCTATCCTTATCCGCCCGCTCTTTTCATCGACATATTTGATGGCGTTGTCGATCAGGTTGCGCATGACGATATCGAAATAACTGCTGTCGGCCAGTACCGACGGAAACCCTTTTGGAATGGCGAGCTCGATGCGCACTCCTTTTTTGGCGGCAGCCTGTTCGAACATGGCAACGGTTTTTTCAAGCTGGGGCTTGATGTCGAGTGGCGTGAAAACGTAAACGATTTTGCCGGATTCGATGCGTGAAAGGTCGAGCACGTCATTGACCAGCACCGTGAGCTGTTCGCTCTCCTGCAGGATGATGCGGAGGAACGCCTCGGCGTGTTCGGGGTCGTTCATGGCCCCTTCGAGCAGGGTTTCGGTGTACCCTTTGATGCTGGCCAGCGGCGTGCGGAGTTCATGCGATACGCTCGACACGAAATCGCGCCGCATTTTTTCGAGGTTGCGCAGGCGGGTGATGTCGTTGATGACCAGCACCGTGCCGTCGAAGCGTGAGCCCCGCATGACCGGTACGGCGGTGATCTTGAGCACGCGCTCCCCTTTCGGGGTCATGGCTTTGAGCTCTTCGTTGTAGATCCCCGTCCCCTTGGCCTTGACCCGGTCGAAAAGATCACGCATGGTTTTGTCGGCAATCTGCTTGACCGGCATCGAACGGTTCATGGCGCCTTCGATGACGAATAGCCTGGAGGCTGCCGGGTTGACCAGAACGATCTCCCCGTCCGCATTGGTGACGATGATCGCTTCGCGGATACTGGAAAGCACCTCCCTGAGCCACTCCTCCTGTCGGCTCATCCTGACGATTTCGTCCGACATGTAATTGAAGGCCCTCGACAGGCGCCCGATCTCGTCCTCTCTGCCGACTGTGATCCTGAAGCCGGTTTCGCCATGCAGGAAGCGGTCGGCGGCATCGGCGATGCTTTCGAGCGGGCGGGACAAGTAGATGGCTGATAGTGTCCCTGCTGTCAAGGCGATCAGCAGAGCCCAGAAAAGCCCACCTTCAATGCCACGGTTAACCTCGGCCTCCAGCAGGCGGATATCACTCAGCGGTTTGGCAAACCTGAGCACGCCCCATGTTTTGACGGTACCGACCGGCACTGCCATGTATAGCATGTTCTCGCGGGTAGTCGAACTGTAGCGTGTTGATTCTCCATGCCCGTTCGACAGGGCTGCCCGAACCTCGACGCGATCGAGATGGTTCTGCATGAAACCAAGCTTACCGGTTTCGACGTAAGAGTCCCCGATCACCGTGCCGTTGATATCGATAAGGGTGACGCGGACATTGAGCGCCTGGCCGACCCGGTCGGCCCACTGGTCAGATTGCTCAAGATCCTTCCATGCTGGAGGCTTCTGATCCAGCATCTGGCTGTTAAGCTTCAGTTCGCGGAGCAGATCGTCGTGGAGGCTCTTCACAAGAAGTCCGCTCAGCTGGCGTCCCTGATAGACATAGCTGAATGCGAGCGAAAAAAAGAGAATCAGTCCGAAGACCAATCCAAGCCTGAAGGAGAGCTTAGCCTTCATGGCCCTCGTCTCCGGTTTCGTCGAACTTGTAGCCCAGGCCGCGCACGGTCCTGATCAACCGGCCGGTGTCGCCGAGCTTTTCCCTGAGGCGGGTGACGTGGGTGTCGATCGTCCTGGTGTTGATGTTCTTGTCGACGTCCCACACATCGCTCAGGAGTACTTCACGGGTCTGCGCCTGCCCCTTGCGCTTCAACAGCAGGGTGAGGAGCTTGAACTCCATGAGGGTCAGCGTGAGAGGCTGGCCGTCGAGCGTCGCCGTGTGGCGGCCGAGATCGATTTCAATGCCGTTGGAGCGAAGCACCTCCTGGACATCGGCCCTGTTGCGGCGGTCACGCTTCAGTATGGCCCTGATCCTCAGGTTCAGCTCTCTCGGGCTGAATGGTTTGACGACGTAATCGTCTATGCCGAGTTCGAAGCCGAGCACCTTGTCGATCTCCTCGCCCTTGGCGGTCAGCATGATGATGGGCAGATCGCTCCACTGGACATCCTGCCGGATCCTGCGGCAGACTTCGAATCCGTCGATGCCGGGCAGCATGATGTCGAGCAATACCAGGTTGACGGAGTGGCGCCGGAGCTCCTGAAGGGCATCTTCGCCGCTCGGAGCATGCAGACAGCTGTAGCCTGATTTTTCGAGGTTGTATTTCAGGAGGCCGGCGAGGTTCCGGTCATCTTCTACGATCAAAATGGAGGCTTCCGGCATAGGTTTGCTTGGTTTATCCTGATCAGGTTATTTTCCAGCAGGCCGCCTGATGGCCTGCCTCATAGGTGACAAGTGGGGGCTGGGCCTGACGGCAATGGGCGTCGGCCTGCGGGCAGCGTCCGGCGAACCGGCATCCGTCGGGCAGCCTGGTGGCGCTCGGCACGTTGCCTTCGATCACGTTCAGGCGCTCTTTCTTCGCGCCGAGCCTGGGTATCGATTTCAGGAGCCCCCTGGTGTAGGGATGCAGTGGGTTTTCGAAAATATGCCTGACAGAGCCGCTCTCGACGATCCTCGACGCATACATCACCACAACCTCTTCGCAGAGTTCGGCGACTACCCCGAAATCGTGCGTGATCAGCATGACGCTCATGCCGGTCTCCTGGCGCAACCTCCCGATGAGTTCGAGGATCTGGGCCTGTACGGTGACGTCGAGCGCCGTCGTCGGTTCGTCGGCGATCAACAGCTCGGGACCGCAGGAGAGGGCCATGGCGATCATCACGCGCTGGCGCATGCCGCCAGAAAGTTCATGCGGGTATGCATTGATCCTGTCGGAAGGGTTTGGAATGCCGACCAGGTTCAGCAGATCGACCGCCTGCTTTCGAGCCTCTCCCTTGCCGACGTTGCGGTGGTTGAGGATCTGCTCCATAATCTGGTCGCCGCAGGTGTAGACCGGGTTGAGGGAGCTCATCGGCTCCTGGAAAATCATGGCGATCTCGTTGCCCCTGATTTTGCGCATCTGCTCTTCGGAAGCCTTGACGATGCTGTTCCCTTTCCAGAGAATGTCGCCTCCGGCGAAATATCCGGGGGGCATGGGCACCAGGCGCATGATCGAGAGCGCCGTTACCGATTTACCGCAACCCGACTCTCCGATGATGCCGAGGGTGCGGTTTCTGGACAGGGAAAAGGAGACCCCGTCTACCGCTTTCGCGATGCCGTTGTCGGTGTTGTACCAGGTCTTGAGATCCCTGACTTCGAGAATATGCTCCATAAGTGGTCGTTGTGCCTTAAAGGCTTGTCGGTTCCTGAGATCCAGACCCTGTCGCCAGTCATCAGGCACCGAAGCTTCAGCTCTCGGTGAAGTTACAATAGTCGAACTGGATAACCCCGCCGAACAGCGGCAGGAAGAGTGCAATTTGCAAAAAATTCACAAAGCGAATAGTGATGCGACAAAGAAAAAGAGAGTTCTGGACATCCATGAAAAAGCTTCATCATCTTTTCAATTTAATCAATTTCCAACCCCGGCAGAGTGCCTTCCCTCCTTTGCCTTTTCCATCTTCCGATGGGAATAGCGCCTCTTTGTTATATTGATAAAAATCGATGAACAGAATATCCTGCCGTTTGACAGGAGCCTGCGTTCATGGCACAGGATAGCTTCCGGAGAAAAGATCCCGGAAGCCTTTCCCAGTTTGACTGAAAATCCGTATTGACCTCGTTACATGAAATTTTCTGCCGATTCTGCACATCAGTTCGCAAGTATCGTCAAAAGACCGGTTGCCTTTATACAGGATGCGCTGAACTCTTCGGCGCCTTACCGTTCGCTGCACGATGCACTCTCCTCTTCAAGGCCGGGTGATCGGCATGAAACTGCGTCAATCTGCGGTGTAAAAGGGTCGCTCGCCCCGCTGATAGCCGCCCAGCTTTTCCGTGATTTCAATGCCCCGGTGATCCTTTTCTGCAGCTCCGAGAACCAGGAGCTTTACGACAACGACCTTCCGATCATCCTGCCCGGCAAGCCGGTCTACAACACGACCGATGAGCTATCGCCGGCCCTCGGCATGCTTTCGCGCGGCGACGCACTGATCGTGCTGGCCGATTTCGACGATCTTGAAACCGCTGTCTGCAATGCTGGCGAGTCTGCCGGAAAGATGTTTTCCCTCAGCACAGGTCAGGATGCCGGGTACGCTGCGCTGATGACGTTTCTCGGCGCTAACGGTTTTGACAAAACGGATTTCGTCGAAGACGAGGGCGAGTATTCTGTCCGTGGATCGATCGTCGACGTGTTCAGCTACGGCAGCAAGGAGCCTGTGCGCATCGAGTTTTTCGGTGATACGGTCAGTTCGCTCAGAAGCTTCGACATCGATAGCCAGCTCTCCTCCGTCACCATCGGTTCGGTCGATATCTTCGGCAGTTTCACCGACGGCGGGGCAACGGCGGCCAGCTCTTCGGGTATTCTGGACTACCTGCCCGACTCGGCGATCATCATCATCGACGATGCGACGGAGATGGCAAGGGCAGACAGCAGTGCGATGCTTACAACCACCCTGCCGGGGTTCAGGCATATTCTCATGCACCGCCTCGAAAAAAAGGGAATCGATTTCATGTCGGGCGCCCAGGAGAAACTCCAGGGCAATTTCCGGTTGCTGGCAGGGCGTCTTGAGCGTGAGGCCTCAAAGGGTCTGACGACGCTTTTCTCGTGCAGTTCGCGCCGCGAAATCGAGGAGCTTGCCGAGTTCCTTTCTGAAGAGAGTCCTGACGGGAGCTTCGGGGAAAATACATCCGGGATCGGGTGGATACCGGCGAACCTGCATACCGGATTCGAATTCGACGGCATGGACCTTTACACTGAGTCGGACATCTTCGGCAAGTTCCATACCCATCGCGGACATCGCCGCCGCAAGGTCAAGGGCATATCGCTGAAAGATCTCCAGCGACTGAAGGTCGGAGATTACGTTGTCCATGCCGATTACGGAATCGGCGTCTTCAGGTCGCTCGAAACGATCCAGGTCGGCAACTCGGAGCAGGAGTGCGTGCTTGTCGAGTACGAAGGGGGCGACCAGCTCTACGTCAACGTCCAGAACATCAACCTGCTTTCGAAATACACGGCTTCGGAAGGCTCCCTGCCGAACCTTTCTAAACTCGGCAGTTCCAAATGGGCCGCGAAAAAGGAGAAGGTTCGAAAAAAGCTGCGCGACATTGCCGCCAAGCTGATCAGGATCTACGCCGAGCGCAAGATGACCCCCGGGTTTTCATTCGCTCCGGATTCGATCTTCCAGCGTGAGTTCGAGGCTTCGTTCATGTTCGAGGAGACTCCGGACCAGTTCAAGGCGATCGAGGAGGTCAAGAAGGATATGCAGTCCCCGTCGCCGATGGACAGGCTCATCTGCGGCGACGCCGGGTTCGGCAAGACCGAAATCGCCATGCGCGCCGCGTTCAAGGCGGTCGAGTCGAAAAAACAGGTCGCCATCCTCACCCCGACGACCATCCTTGCGCACCAGCACGGGGACTCTTTTGGCCGACGCTTCCAGAACTTCCCGGTCAACATCGCCGTCCTCAGCAGGTTCGTACCGAAAAAGGAGCAGCAGGAGATCATCGCGCGGATCGCCGCAGGGGCTATCGACATTGTGATCGGCACCCACCGGATGGTATCCAACGACGTCCTGTTCAAGGATCTTGGATTGCTGGTCATCGATGAAGAGCAGCATTTCGGCGTCGAGATCAAGGAGAAGCTCCGCCAGAACTTCCCCGGCGTCGATACCCTGACCATGTCGGCCACGCCGATTCCCCGTACCATGCAGTTCTCCATGCTCGGCGCACGTGACATCTCCATCGTATCCACGCCGCCGAAAAACCGGCAACCGGTCGAGACGGTCATCACGGAGTACGATCCCGGGGTGATCCAGTCGGCCATCAGGCAGGAGATCCAGCGCGAAGGACAGGTCTTCTTCCTGCACAACCGTATCGCAAGCCTTGAAGAGACCGAGCGCAAGATCAGGGAGCTGGTGCCGTACGCCCGGATAGCCATCGCGCACGGACAGATGCCTGCGCGGGAGCTGGAGAACGTGATGATGGATTTCATGCAGAAAGAGCTCGATGTGCTGATATCGACATCGATCATCGGTTCGGGGCTTGACATCTCCAACGCCAATACGATCATCATCAACAGGGCTGACATGTTCGGTCTGTCCGATCTTTACCAGCTGAGGGGCCGTGTCGGGCGAAGCGAGCGAAAAGCTTACTGTTACCTCGTCACCCCGCCGCTGCACACCCTGAAGCGTGAAGCGATCCAGCGCATCGCGGTGATCGAAAGCTTTACGGAGCTCGGTTCCGGCATCAACGTCGCCCTCAGGGATCTCGACATCAGGGGTGCTGGAAACCTGCTCGGAGCTGAACAGTCAGGCTTCATCCACGAAATAGGGTTCGACCTTTACCAGAAAATGGTCGAGGAGACGGTCGCGGAACTCAAGCTCACCGAGTTCAGCCATATCTTCAGCGACAGTGAAAAAGCCGCGCTGAAAATCGTCAGACCATGCGACATGGTATTCTTTTTCGACGCGCTCATTCCCGACTATTATATCACGGCCACTCAGGAGCGTTTCTCGTGTTACGACAGGATATCGAAAGCCACCGACGACAGCATCCTCGACAATCTCTCCCAGGAGATGAGCGACCGGTTCGGGGCAATGCCTGTCGAAGTCCAGAACCTTCTTGCCCTTGCCCGCCTCAAGAACCTGGGTTCATCGATCGGACTCGAAAAAATCGACATACAACCTTCGACGACCACCATCTTCCTGCCGTCTGACGACGACAAGGAGTTTTACGACGGCGAGTTTTTCAAAACGCTGATCACCTCCCTGCAGGACAGTTCACTGCACGCCTATCGCCCGCAGTTCAAGCATGAGAAAAAAATGAAACTCGTCTTCAACCACCCCGCAGATGCCGATGCCGAGCCCATCGCCCTGATCGACCTCTACTCTGCCATGCTCACGAAACTGGCGAACACCGGTGAACAGGTCAAGCTCTCCCAATAGCCTTGCCACAAGCGCTGATCGCCAGATGGCGTTCCCTGCGTCGACATAAGCGCGTTACTGCGAACTGGCTGCCGTTTCTGGCGGCCAGTTCGCATTCCTGACTCTCATTTTGAAACAGCGTCAATATCTTCTTTTCTGATGCAACTTTTTCCTAAACCGGAATGGTTATTGCCTGTATGAAGAGAATATCTTTATAAACATCAAGTCATACAGTCATGAGCATCAGAATAAACGACCGCGAGTGCGAAGCAAAAACAGGGGATAGATTACTCGATGCAGCACGCGCAAATCATAGCCATATAGGGTATTTCTGCGGAGGAAACGCCATCTGCCAGACCTGCTATGTCAAGGTTCTCGAAGGGCAGGATCTGCTCTCTCCCTTGAGTGATGCAGAGAAGTCGATGCTTTCCGACAAGCTGATCGGTGAAGGTATAAGAATGGCTTGCCAGACAACCATCGAAAAACCTGGAACGGTGAGAATCCTGACGGAAGTCGAGGCAGTCAAGCGAATGGTGGAATCCAACCCTCTCGAAGCTCCGGCCTACATGGGCAAGATGGGTTGGGAATCGGCTGTCAAGTTTACCGATACCATCGCCTTCCAGGCAAGACGTGAACAGGGCGAGTACAAACTCGGACTCTGGCAGCTGCTGACCGATGTCGTAGCGGGGATAGGCGAAGCCATCCAGCTGGTTGTCGAAGCGGTGCAGTCCGTTTTTGCACCACGTCCGGAGACACCTGCCGTAAAGGTACCAGCGGCAAAACTCGAGTCATGTTGCGGCGCAAATACCATGACAACTCACTCCTGCGGATGTGGCAGCAATGAAAAGACGGCTTCACCGGAGCTCGTCCGCCTCCACCAGCAAAGTACGGTCACCTGTAACTGAAAATCACAGATAATAGCTGTCACAATAAAGGCTGCCTCAGGATCAAAACTGAGGCAGCCTTTTCTATTGTTGCCGAAATTGCACGAGCCTGTCTCAATAAACATCAGGACAGCCAGCCTCAGGCATGGAATTGTTCGCCGTTGATATCCGTTGATTACCGTTGAGCCGGAACGGATTTTAGTTATATTTTATTCTATATACTTGACAGTGCATACTGCGACGAACCTTTAGAAATGCGTATCAAGTCATATCGGGCGCCAGGCAATCAGTATACGCCGTCAACCGCTGTATACCCGGTTTACCAATGCAAACATCACCGCCATGATCATCTACATCAACGACAGACCATGTGAAGCGCAGGTCGGGGATCTGCTGCTCGGAACCGCCAAAAACAACAAGGCCCATATCGGCTATATATGCGGAGGCAACGGTATATGCCAGAGCTGCTTTGTTTATGTACGTGAAGGCGCCGAATGCCTGTCGCAGCCCAGCGACGAGGAAAAAGCCTTTATCTCCGACAAGCTTTTCCAGGAGGGCGGACGACTTGCCTGCCAGACTGTCATCGTCAAAGAGGGCTCGATCCGTGTGCTTTCGAGGGCTGAGCACTTAAGGAGAATCGTTCTCGGCCTAAACGTTCCTGGATTCATCACCTATGCCCAGACCATAGGGTACAACGTGGTCAACAAATTGCCGTCCGGCGCGACCAACCTCGTATCGAGGGCAAGGGCCGGTCGCCTCAACCCCGTCGACTCGCTCGCCAAGATCGCCAGCGGCATCGGCCCCGCCTCTCTTCTTGCTGTAAATACTTTCGTGGAAACTTTCTCGTTCATGCAGGGCCCGGTCAGCATGGTCACCGGCGGAGCCAAAAGCGTTCTCGACACTGCGTCGGGAGTGCTTTGCTCGGTAACCGGCGGCAAACTCCAGTTGCCGGGATTGTGCTGCCAGAAAAATGACGGACCAGCCGCCAGTATCGAGCGCGTCACCATAACCTCGAAGTAAGTTACCGAAAGCATCTTTGAAGGAGGCTTCTGGAGTCATCTCCCGAGCCTCCTCTTTCTGCCTGTTTATTTCGTGAAATCCTGACGATCCTTAACTACGATGGGCTACTCATCCGACCTTGACAGTATTGAATTCGATCTTGGGGTCAAGACACTCGAGCGATGGCTGCTGAAGCCTGAAAAAAAGATGAACATCGCTATCGCCATCCCCAGGGAGAGGGCGCAGGATGAGAGAAGGGTGGCGCTATGCCCAGCTGGCGTGCAGATTCTTTCGGAACAGGGTATCAGGGTCGTCGTAGAGAACAATGCGGGAATGTTCTGCAATTTTGATGATGACGCCTACGCCGCAGCGGGCGCAACGATCGCCTTCAGCCCGACAGAATTGTTCCAGCAGGCGAATGTCATCGTGAAGGTCTCCCCTCCCCAGCTTGAAGAGTTGCCGCTGTTTCTCCCAGGACAGATGCTGATTTCCGCCCTGCACCTCGGCACGGTAAGCCGCCAGATGATCAAGACGCTGAGCGAAAAAAACATCACGGCGCTCGGGTTCGAGTTCATCGAGACCCGGGACGGCGAACTCCCTATCGTCAGGACCCTGAGCGAAATTGCTGGCTCTCTGGCAATCCAGACTGCGGCGAAATACCTTGAAACCGGATACGGCGGCAGCGGAATCCTTCTCGGAGGAATCGCCGGCGTGCCCCCGGCGCACGTCACCATCATCGGAGCAGGAACGGTGGGGCTCTTCGCGGCACAGGACGCTCTCGGCCTGGGAGCGCAGGTTACGGTCATCGACAAGGAGATCAACCGGCTCAGGCGATTCGAGGCATTCTTCAACCGTCACCTGGTGACCGCCATTGCGAACGATCATTACATCGCGCAGCTCGCCCGTATTTCCGACGTCATGATCGGAGCCCTGAGCCCGAAACAGAAGCTCTCCAAACCGCTGGTAAGCGAGCTGGTAGTGAAGACCATGAAGCCCGGCTCGGTCATTATCGACGTTTCGATCGACCAGGGAGCATGCTTTGCAACAAGCAGGCATACGACCCACACCAATCCGATCTACGTAAAACACGGCGTGACCCATTACTGCGTACCGAACATTCCATCTGCAGTAGCCAAAACAGCCTCTTATGCACTGACCAACACGCTCCTGCCCTTCCTTCAAAAACTGACCGCACACGAAACCATTCCGGACATGCTCTGGAAAAGCCACAGCCTGAGAAAGGGCACCTACCTTTACAAGGGATACGTCACCAAAAAGATCCTCGCCGAACTTACCGACTTCCCCTACCGCGAGATCGACATGCTGCTTGCCACAGCGTGAGAACAGCGGTGTTGCAATCCATCATGGCCGACAAGAGCGCAGGACGGAGTGGTTGCTCTGTTATCAGCATGATTGATTTGCCCGCTTTCCGGCTCCCATAACCACAAGGGGTTCAACCCTGAAGAGACCCGGACCTTATACATTTCAGTTGCCCCGGCATTAACCCAATATCTTCCATTTTCAGCATCCAACTGGAAATAAAGACAGCGGGATCGAGAACAGTCGAGTTCAACTCAGCGTTTCTCGTCCAACCAAAACTAATGACAGCCCGAAATCTATCCGAGGTTCCTGCATGTTGCCATGCTTCTAAACTCTTCAGCTTTTATGCGATCACGGGAATCTGTACTTTTTCCTGATTCGACAACGGACCGTTCCGGAAGATAAGGTCGCAATAACCGGGCGGCCTTATGTTTTGGGCTGGGTTTCATCATGTGCATATCCTGATAATCCGTCATGTACCTGCCAACTTTCGACGAACACGCTTAACATGAGCATACCGGCGATATTCAGCTTTTCAGAAAAAACAGCGCTATGCGACCGGCTGTTCCATGAATATGCAGAGCATGTACGCGATCTCGACGCGCTGAAACTCGACGTCAGCCGGTTTCAACAGCGATACGCTTCCGCAGTCAGGGAAAGGGTCGATGAGTTAAACCGGCTCAACGCCCTTATTGCAGCCGCAGTCAGGGAAAAGAATGCCTCGTTGTTCTTAAATCATGATCACGGCCATAAGGATGACCTGGAGCCCTCCATTGAATTTTCGCTGATACCGTTGGGGCAGCAAAAAAAAGTGGTCCCGAACCAAACTTCCGCAGATGCAAAAAAACTGTACCGGCGCATCGCATCGATCATTCACCCCGACAAGGCGAAAAACGGAGAATCAAATCCGCTCCGGACGAGGCTGATGAGCGAGTTGAACGAAGCTTATGCACGAAAGGACATCATCAAAATGCAGAGCGTCCTGGAACGATGGCAGGAAAGCCCCGATGCAGTGACCGGCGAGGGCCCTGAGGCTGAAATGCAGAAATTCGACAAGCTGATCGTCCAGCTGAAAAAAAGCATGTCGGGAATCGAACAGGAGATATCCCGGATCATGAATACCGATATCTATCGTCTGATGCGGCAGGTTGAAGACAGCGATCTTGCGGGGCGGGACATTATCCAGGAAATGCAGGCCATGTTCGACGTAAAAATAGGTGAGGCCCAGAATCGGCTGATCATCAAAAAGTACGGATAATTCGATGGTAATGAGATGCCGACCAACCGTTTCAACGGGAAGCGGATCGTTCGAAATTCAGCAACAGGTCAAAGATCGCCCCCTCCCGGTGACCATAACCCCCGGTCGCAGCATCCTGCAGCAATGGCAATCTGAAGGCGGCGTCATCTTTTTTTCGCCGTAAAGGAGTCGTCAGGGTAACCGTCATGACAGATTAACCTGAAGCCGGTCATCTCATCCCCTGGAGCAGGCAACAGGAGCCGGTTCGTGCGTCACAGGTAATCGAGCGGCTTGCCCAATTGCCTGGCGATATAGGATGCGCATGACACCCCGGAATAGGTAACCGCAATAACCCCCTGCCCCGGAAATGTGCTGTCTCCGGCAGCAAAAAGATTCCTGACCGGCGTCCTGTTCTGTGGCTTGCGAAGAACGTTCTGGCCAGGTTTGAGAAGAGGCCCGTAAGAGCCGTCCCACCGGTTGAGATATCGCTCGTGGGTCTGGGGAGTTGCCGTCACCATGAGCTCGACGGCATCCTGCAGTCCCGGCAGGATTTTTTCACACCTTGCGATAATTGAACGTGCATACTCTTCCTTGGCCCTGCGGTAATCATCGCCCTGGCGGTCATATTTTTCCCATTGCCACGTTTCGGCCGTCACAAACACGTGCAATGCGTGCTTACCGGCAGGAGCAAGGGCTGGGTCCAGCACCGTCGGGGCCGAAAAATAGATCGTCCCCCCGTACTGATCGTACTTCGACCAATCGTCAACGATGATGTGATGCATGTCGAAGCCTTCGGGAATAACAGAACCATCGACGCCGAGATAAATCTGGAACCAGCTCGGAGCCTTGATGAACCGGTCTTCCGGAACCTTCAGCCGCGAATCCGCCACAAGCCTGTTGAAGGTATCCCATACGGTAGCGTTGCTGACGACGGCCCGGGCGCGGAGTTCTTCCCCTCCCTTAAGCCTCACTCCCACCGCGACACCGTTTTCTATAACCACCTGCTCAACCTCGCATCTGAACCGGACCGAGCCACCGAACTTTTCGATCCCTTTGACCAATGCGTCAGGGATGACCCCGGAACCGCCTACCGGGTAGTTGATGCCGCCATGATGCCTGTCTGCCAGGCATATCCCGGCATTGACCAGCGGGGTAGATATGGCATCCTGCACAGCCCAGGAATACGATTCGAGATCGATGAACCGCAGAAGCTCCTGGTCATGGATAAAGCGGCGAGCGGTACCGCCCATCGAAAACAGGGTCTTGTAGCCCAGGGCAACCGCTTTGAGCAGGTTGCTGGCGCCGACTGCCGCGATATGCAAGGGATCTTCAAGAGAGCCGGCCGGTAAAGAATTCAGGATATCGTAAACCGACTCCAGTTCGTCATAAAAACGACGGATCCCCTCCCTTTCGTGGGGAAAACGTCGATAAAGGCATTCAAGAAAACGATTACGGTCATAATGCACCGGCACATTGAAACCAGCAGGCATGTGGTAATGTATCTGAACCGGATCGGGAATGGTTGTTACGGGAATTCCGAGCTTCCTGAAAATTCGCGAGTGGAGGTTGAGCGTTCCGCGATCATCATCGTTGAAACCATAAAAAACCGATGCGCCGGCATCGAACGTGTAACCCCCTTTCCTGAACGAGGAACAGCTTCCTCCTGGAAATGAATTTTTCTCCAAAACGATAGTCGACACTCCCCGCTCCTGCAGCAATGCTGCGGCTGTCAGGCCGCCGATACCCGCTCCGATTACAATAACATCCGCCTTTTCAGCCATGATGCCCGCTCTGTTTTATTCATTATCCGGATAACCAGGAAATCAGCACGTCATGCGTCGTTACGGCTCGCTGACAATCGGGATTTCCCTGGCAACAGTTGATTTACCATTTGCCCCTGAAATCTCTAAAGATATATTTTTTATAGTCAGGGTGCAGAAACAGGCAGGAACTAAAAGAAAAATTGAGAAAATAGAGGCCCGTAAATAGGAGCTTTACAGCTTAATTGTCGTATTAATGTCGTATTTTATTCCTAAACATTGTTGATTGAATACGGTGTTTTTTGTTCCGTATTTGTTCCGCAGTTTTTGACCATCGACAACGACCAAAAATGAAAGCGACCCTAAGAAAGCGTACGGCATCAGGCGGGAAACTGGCGCTCTACCTCGACATTTACCCACCCGCCCCACATCCCATTACAGGCAGGCTAACAAGGAAATATGCCCTTGGGATGTCGATCCATGAAAAACCTCGTACGGAGAGTGAGCGACAGGAAAACAAGCAGACAATGGCTCTTGCCCGGTCAGTTCAAGCTAAAATCCAGTTGAGACTCCAGGCTCATGATTACGGCTTTTTCCTGCGTGATAATAAAGTGGCGTTGTTCCCTTACATCGATAAAATCGCCGACCGGGCCAAGTCCAACAAGAAGCAATATGACAGATGCAAAGAGTTGCTCGTCGAGCGGTACGGTGAAGATCTCTCAATGCAATTTATGACCCCACAGGTGCTGAATGATTTTCGCTTTTGGTTGCTGGAAAGATTTGCTCAAAATTCCGCATCGGTATACTTTGCGCGCATTATGCACGTCTTGAAGTGCGCCTATGATGAAAATATCTTGGCCGATGATCCCGTCAGAAAAGTGCGGCACATCCCTACCAAGCGAGGTGAAGTTACTTACCTCGAAGCTGACGATATAAAGAAACTGCTGGAAACACCTTGCTCAGATAATGACCTGAAAAATGCCGTTGTTTTGTCGATCTCAACCGGACTTAGACTGTGCGATGTCGAAATTCTAAAAGGTGAGAATTTCTTTATCACGGTAGAGGGGCCTGAAATCCGGATACGGCAGAAAAAGACCAAGGATCTACTGACTATCCCAATCACATGGGATCTCTACCGTTACATCGATCCACCAGAAACAGGACTGGTGTTTAGTCGCATCCGAACTCACGCGTACGATGGTACGCTAAAAAAATGGGTCGAAACAGCAGGCATCACAAAAAAATTCTCTTTCCACAAAGCCCGTCACACCTGTGCAGTAACCCTTGTCTCAAACAATGTCAATCTCCGCACGATACAGGCACTGCTTGGGCACAAAACCATCAACTCTACAATTGTCTATGCGCATGTCGTAGACCAGGCGAAACGGGATGCGATCGAAAAAATTAAAATACCTTTAAATATTAAGGAATATCCTCAAAAAAATGATACCATAAATATGCAGTAATATTTCCGCAAACCCCCTCACCGGAAATCATGGATATCGAAGAGGCAGGATTAATATTAGAAGAGGTTATTGAGGTCTATATTTCGAAGAATCCGGAGCGCGCAGAGGATGTGTTTAGCGCCGTACAGACCATAGGAAAAACCAGCCAGGAAGCGGCTGCAATCGTGGAGTCATATCGCGCGACACTCGATCGTATCGGCTCATTAATGCTCCTCCAAACAGTTATAATGAATTCCTACGCGAGAGCTTATCCATAACCTTCGCCATGTCTTTCAGCTCATCAGTTATCATGTCCATTCGCCTCTTGAGGCGCTGCAGCTCTATCGAGCACTCAACCACGTCACCTTGTGCCGACTGTCTCATTTGATCTCTGACCCCTTCAAGAACATACTGAAGATCAATACCAGACTTCAGCAGGCGCTGCTGTAAAATGCCGCCAATCTTGTTTCGACCTGTGATGTAAGGACTAAAATAGCTCCCCTGCGCGATCCCCATCGCATCAGCGGCAGCCGTTTTACTACCAAACACCCGGGTAATCTCTTCATTCAAGCGCGCACCTACCTGTATATCCCCTAAATTTTTCATCTCGCCCCCTAAAATATTACTTGATATTTCACGATATTTTCATTAAAATATCTATAAGAATATGGAATATCCAGAAATGAACAATAACAACAACATATAATAAGATAGATAAAGAAATGGAAACGAAAAAGCCAAGTTTTGAGCAGCTCCCCGAGCTTGTGCAGGCACTCGGCGAAAGAATCGGAGCACTTGAAGAACGAATCTGCAGCACCCATATGCCAGCCGAAGAAGAACTCCCGATGTCCGTTGAAGCCTGCGCGGAGTTCCTGTCGAACATCGAAGGCAAAACAGTTCGCCCCCCGGCCATTTATAACCGCGTGGCGTGCCATAAGCTACCCTTCAGGAAAAACGGCTCAAAACTCTATTTCTACCGCAGTGAAATTCTCTTGGCCATCAAGAACAGCACTGCAATTCCAACACCTCCTGCGATCGTCGACCAGGACGAGACGCGGAAGGCAATCGCCATCTAACATAAAAAAAGCACGACCATGACACAGCCAGCAACAGCCGGCACGGCCCCGCTCATCTTTGGCCGCATCGCCGCCATCATGGCGGAAGTTCCTGCCATCGCTAAAACTGAAACGAACAAAGACCAAGGTTTCAAGTTTCGCGGTATTGAAAAGATTTACAACAGTCTCCATGATCTGATGACAAGGCACTGTGTTTTCACAACATCAGAAGTTTTAGACATCCAGCGCAATGAATGGATCTCAAAGTCTGGCGGCAAGCTCATTGAATTTGCGTTGCGTGTCCGGTGGACATTCTGGGCCTCTGATGGGAGTTGTGTGCATTCAGAAACCATGGGACAAGCCATGGATTCGGCAGACAAGGCAAGTAACAAGGCTATGACCATGAGCCACAAAACTGCTCTCCTCCAGATATTCATGATTCCGACAGTGGACACACCTGATGCCGATGCCAACACTCCTGACCCCCAGGAACGCTTCAACCAGCCCAACGGCCAGAACATACCGCTCCCGCCTGCTCCCCCGCCACCACCAGCTCCGGTATACCAGCCCCAGGCAGCACAGCAAACGCAGCAGCCGACTCCCCCTCGCGCGACACAGGGCAACCAGAATCAAGGTTACAACGGCGGCGGTGCTTCCGGAAAGCAGCTCGATTATCTTCGCGACATCGTGAGACGCGACGCGTTCGAGGATGTCGACCGCCAGTATATCGAATGGGCCATTTCTCAGGGCCTATCGCGCGAGCAGTGCAGCGGCTTGATTGACCGTGCACAGGCGCACATGAACGGCACGCTTAACGAAACTTTCGTACCGAGCCAGCAGCACTCCGGACAGGCTCAAGTCAAAGACGATTTGCCATTCTAACTCATGAGCGAACCCGTGACGTTCATTATTGCAGGTGAGCTCTACAGCTCGAAGAACAGCCGTGAGCCGATTGTCAAGCGAACGAAAGCGGGAAAGCAAATTCGCGCGGTGGTGAAGTCTGCTGCCGCGCGAAGGCATGAGGCTGAACTCATGATGTATCTGAACCGGAACCCGGCTTTTTACCATGCCTGGCTGAAAGAATTCAATGGCCGAACACTGCCGATTCGTTTGCAGATCCTGATATACAGGAAAACACGCGGTCGGTTCGATTATGCAAACATCTGCCAGAACCTGTTCGATTGCCTCGTAAAAGCCGGCTACCTACCCGACGACAATGCAGATACCCTGTTACCAGTCTATGAACCGTATAAAATCGACCGGGATAACCCCCGGACAGAACTCGCCATGCTGTGAAAGGTTTCTGGGTACCCATATCGAAGGCGCTTGCCTCAGCCCTGCCGCATAGCCGCGCTTTCAGCCGCGTCGAAGCCGCGTTCTCGCTGCAGCTCGATTATGATCGAAACGAAAGCGTGACGGTCGCAGGCATGGCAGCGCGGTGGGGATGGAGCCGCAAGAAGGTGGCCGGGTTCCTTTCCGAACTTGGAATTGAAATCGAATACCCGGAGGCGACAGACCGGAAACAGAATCAACGGGGACAGATCAGGATACAGATACCGAGCAGATCAGAGATAGACGAAGGACAGATCAAGTTTATAGATAATAAAGATATAACGGATTACAGGGACAGATCGTACAACGAACAGGGACAGAAAAGAAGCAGATCAGAGGACACTAAAGAAAAGCGAAGAACAAGAAGAAAGAACACTCCCTGTAATCCCCCTCTTTTTCTGAACGAAGACACGCAGGATCCGCCGCCGGCATTTTCGCCTGACTTCCAGGCAGGCCCCTGGGCTGAGTGGTGCCGGACGAAAAAAGGCGGGCCATATCGCAACAAAGAGGCGGCACAGAAACAACTCGAATACCTCTATGAGCTGAGCGCAGGGGATGAGCGGAAAGCAATGGAGGCGTTGAAGGAGGCCTTCCGGGCCGGATGGCAATCTTTCAAGTGGGTTTTCCAAAACGACCAGACAAGAAAAGACCATGACAACAAAACTTACCCAGGCGCTCCTTCCGGCTGCCCAAGCCATGGTGCACGGAACCTCGACAGTCTCGAAAACCTCTACTATGGAGATCTGCATCAGGCAGCTCGGGGGCACGTTGCAGACAGCTCTGCTGACGGCCCGCCGCATTACTGAACCGGCAGGCTCGGCGGAAGTTGAACGCGCTGTTAGGACGCTGCAAGTCACCAAAGGCAAAACCTACGCCAAGGCGATCGAAAAAGAGACCGGCAGAGTACCGGAGGGCCTAGCCGACATTGGCATTACCGCCATGCTGCTTGCCATGCAGATCACCCATGCAGAACTTGATGCATGGTACAAGAGCGCTGAAACCACGAAATATCAATTCACCATCTACGCCCCCCTGCCTGAGAAGGCTGACGCGCGGGCGCTCCTTGACGAGATTCGCGCGGCCAACGTGAGCCGCAGAATGACTGCTGAAAACCTGCTCGAAATGCATCAAAAAAGCCAGGAAAAGCCTGAAAAAGTGCAGCTTTCAATTTCGGGTCTTCGTACATCACTCGAGCTCGGGTTGTGGTCGCTCATGTTCCCGGAGCAGCGGCAGGCGGTGTGGATGCTCTTGCGGTGGGATGAGCTGACGCACGCGGCGAAGTGGGACTATTTCAAGAGCTTACCGCGGGACGAGCGGGCGCGCATTCTGCATCTGGCGACGCCGGACGAGCGGGAAGCGAGAACGCGAGAGCTTTTCAAGCTGCATTACGACAATCAAGACATGATAAAAAAGGAGAACGACCGTGAGCATGAATAAGAAAACCCTCTGGATCGACACCGAGACAACGGGCATAGAACCCGGCAAACATGGCATCATTCAGCTTGCCGCCCTGATAGATATCGCCGGCGAAGTGGTCGACGAGTTCGAGCTGAAATTCCAGCCGCACCCTGGCGCGGAAATCAATCTGGAGGCGCTGGCCGTCACCGGCACCGAGCCGGAAGAGCTGGCGACGCGCGGCACAAGTGTTGATGCCTATTTCGAGTTTGTACGCTGGCTCGGAAAGCACATCAATAAATATGACCGCATGGATAAGGCATACCCTGCCGCTTTCAATGCCCATTTCGATTTTCAATTCCTGGAAGCATGGTTCCGGCTTCTCGGTAACAACTATGGAACCGGCAGTTACCAGAACTGGAAATTTCAGGATCCCTTGGCGCTGTTACGCTTGCTCGATTATACTGGCCGCCTGAGCCTGCTGGATTACAAACTCGGCACCGCATGCGCGCATTTCGGCATTGAGCTTCAGGCACATGATGCGCTGAGCGACGTTCACGCGGCGCGGTTGCTTCACGGCTTGCTGATCCGGGAGGTGTTCAATGGCAAGTAAAATTTCATGGACAGAAGAGACCTGGGACCCGATTATCAGCTCGTCATGACTGATGGTCGCTGGAATGGCCAGTCAACATTTACGTAGGCGCTTAACAATCTGGCACCGCCGCGCGGGAATAGGCCGCAGTTGAAATCAAAACCTTGGCGCCTTAGCCAAAAAGGGGCCATGCGCCTGCTCGACGACGTGACACATGACAGGGCTATCGATTGGGCTGCTCCATGAATCTGAGCTAGAAGCAATTGAATAAAAATGCCGGGTTCAATACCCGGCTTTTTATATCAAAAAGCAAGAAAAATACAGAAATATTAAGAAATAATATTATGAATAATGTGAAATATTCAGTAACATAAAGAAGGATCAAGGTTATAATATAATGAAACGGAGAATCGCCATGACCATCTTCGATTATATCATCCGCGCTTATGTGCGCGCCATCTTACCGAAAGCACCTTCTGTATACCGCCCTCTGGTCGATCGACTTCGCAGTGAAGGCGAAATCACAGATCCATCACCCGCAGATGGTGAGCTATTGAAGAATCTTGTAGATGCAGGTATTATCAGCCGCGTCACCGACCCTATCGTGAGCAACGGGGAAGAGCCAGTAAAATCAACCTATTTCATACCCGGCACCATCACGCTTACCATGCCCTACGAGCAACCGCACTGCCCCGCCTGCGATGATGCCAAAGCGCTGCGCGCCCAAGTGCAATACCTGCAGCAACGGATTTCAGACCTCGAAGAGGCTGCGTATGAAAAGTATTGTATGAGCCTGACAGGCTGAAAAGCAGAAACCCCCGGCGACCAGACCGGGGGAATCCTAAAGCATTGACCATGACGGTCGAATAAAGTTACTGATCCGCCATGACCAACACAACTGAATTGTTCGTCGATATTCGCTACTCAAATCAAACCCCTGCAAAAAAATCGGAGATGTATCATGACAACTGACGCTGCGCCCCTTGCTGCTGATCCTGTGATCAGCGCCCCTCAAGCTGACAGCGAAACCCTTTCCGCTACTGAAACAAACAATCCCTTGAAAGAGCTTGTAAGCGGCAATGGCAGCTATTCCCTACCGAAGCTCATACAGCTTTATCAGGAAATCGAAGAGGCGCTTATACAGTCTGGCGGACTGGCCGAATATGGTGATCAGATGGCCATTGCTGATGACAAGATCGAGCAGAAGCTCGACAATTATAAAGGGCTGATTGATTACTGGAAAGGCCAGATTGCGTACCTGGACGAAAAGGAAAAGACCTACAAGAACCGTAAAGTCAGCATCAAAAACGGTATCGAGTGGCTGAGAGGAACCATGAGGGTTGCCATGTTATGCACTGGAAAGCAGAAGATCAAGACGGTCGAAGGCACCTATTTTTTCAAGGATCCATTAAAACCGTTGAAGCTCATACCTGAGCTCATTACCGCGAAATATGATGCTGCCCTGAAACGGCTTGACATGAAAAAACACTCGGTCATCATCACCTTCCCCTCAACGCTTGACGGTGAATACGAAAAGCTCGCAGAACAATTGACAACCGCGGTGCCCGGAAGTTCATGGCGCGTTTCGGATCCGGAATATGACCTTGATGCAATGGCAAACAGATGGCTGCAGGGAAACCGAAACCTGCCGCCGTTTCTCAAACAGGAAGAAAAGACATTCAACATCCGTTGAGAAAACAATCATCACAAAGCCCGGTCCAGTGCCGGGCTTTAATTTTACTGATTCTTCCTGTATCTTTCAGGAAATTTAATACATGAAGCTCGATAACACCCGCATAAAAAAGGTCCTGCGCCTGATTGCCGATGGTAACACGATCGGCAACGCCTGCATTCTGGCCGGGGTGCATCGCGCGACCTATTACCGCTGGCTCGATGAAGGGCGCAAGCATGCCGAGGATGCCGAACGGCGCATTCAGGCGCTCATCGATGCCGGCACGCCGGAAGATCAGATCAAGCCGGAGCTCCCGACGCTGCAGATGCAACTGCTCGAAGGCGTACCGGAGGCGCAGGCGAGGAGCGAGGCGACCCACCTGAAGAACATCAGAACTGCGGGAAAAGACGATTGGAAGGCCTCCGCCTGGTTCCTAGAGCGGACGCGGCCGGAGCGGTATGCGCGGCGCGTTGTCTCACCGGAGGCGGAGCAGACGGACGAGCTGGTTATCATTGGATAAGTGAAAAGTCCCGGGAGTGCCGGGACTTTTGTTTCAGATGAAAGATAGTTGATTGGAGACAAACCGCCACCCGCCGACGAGCGGACCGAGCCTCACCGGCTCCCACTTGCCACCCCATTCCGGCAGCTCCACCTGCCCGAACACGACGATCGGCACACCGATGCCGACAGCATAAGCCGCCGTTGCCCAGGTGCCCGAGCCGGATCCATTGAAGCAAGCGCTTGAGCTGCCGGAAGGCACAAGGCGAGCAGGACAAGGAGCAGATGGATAGGCGGCGAGCGCAACCCAGCCGCGCGACTCCTTGCAAGCCTTGACCATGGCCACGGAGCGGAGCGCAAAGGCCCCCGGCCCGCTGCCCTCGACCCTGAAAACCTCTGCCCCTGGCACAACGTTACGAACGGCCGCATCGATGCCGGAAGCGCAGCCGACCGCCACCGGTATGCCGTACCCCGCGATAATGAGCGCTGCCCGTTGAGCTGCTGCTACCTGCGCGCCAGACGGCCGCCGTGAACCTGTGAACCCGACCATAAACCACCTCTTTGTTTTGATGTTGCCGTTTAAAACCTTTCCCCGGGGGGATAGAGGCCTCCCCATGACGGGCAAACTCTCATGTCAAGGGCGCGCAGCGGGCGAAGCCTTTACCCTTTACATGAGAGGCAAACCGGCATATCTTTGGCCGGGCCACCGGGGAAAGTGGTTCAAGTCCGCGAAGCGGGTATGACTTATGCCAGCGCAGCGGAACGCTCTTCATCAACTTTATCGCTTACCGCCGGAGGCAATCGTGGAGGGTTTGGCGGGCCGCTTGCCTGCAGTTCCTGCAAGCGGCATGACAAACCCGAAGCTCCCGCGCGCTGGCGCGTCTTTTTGCTTTCCCCACCGCACAAAGCGTGACAGCGCGCCCGAGCGCTCCCCATGCCGGCTTGCCGGCCATATCGCCCCCCGACGCTCCCCATGCGCTGAGCTGGCGCGCTCTTTCCCTGTTGCGCGCCTGCTGAGCGCCATAGCGCCACCGCTGGCACAGCCACAAAACAGCACGAGCACCGGCCGCCTGGCGCGCTTGTTGCCTGAGTTTTTGCAACAAGCGTGACAGAATAGCGGCGGGTGCGGGGAGACGGATCAACAGCATGACGACGAGTAGCACGGAGAAAGCTGGCTTGTGCGCGCCAGCGGCCGTTTGCGCGCGCGCCAGCGTGACGGGATTGACGACCGCCTTGCGGACGCGCCTGCGCGGCCGTGTGGCGGCATGATATTGGCCAAACAACCCTCAACCGCTGATATTAGCGCCTGATGCCCCTGGCGGGCCGCTTGCGTGGCGTTCGGCAAGCGGCATGACAGGAAGGCATGAGGCGCGTAACGGAGCAAGATTGAACCTCGCCGACCTCCCGACGAGATTTCCTTTCCGGCTGTACGGCAATTCATGGAGCGCAGCGGCGCGCCTCGGTAGCAAAGCGGACGGGCGCGGCAAGTGGAGCGGAATGGATTGACGCTCTGCCGGCATGAATACCGAGACAGTGCCACGTGAACCACAGATAAGGCAAAGGCCGCGAACCGCAACGTAGCGGGGCGAATGCAGTCCGTAGGGCATAGAGAGGAACGAACGGAGCCCGAAGGCGCAATGAGAGAGCGGAGTGAGGACGCGCAAGGCTTTTGCCTGTAACGGATCGAGATAGAACCTTGACAGCCTCCCGACGAGATTTCCATTCCGGCTTGCTCCTCGCGGCGCGCCTGGCCGGGCTTGGCTTTGCCGGCGCTCCTGCCGGAGCGTTTTTGCGGCGCGTGGGCGGGTGGGATGGAGCGCCGCGCGAGTCCCCGCGCCGGCGACGCTCTTCATCGCCTGAGCGCAATTGCCGCAGCGGAGTGAGCCGAGGGAGCGTGCGCAGCGGAAGCGAAGAGGCGAAGGGAGCGGAGGCTGTTGTGCGCTGGCGGTTTGGGCCCCGGCGAGCCGCCGGGGATTGGCGGAGCATGAAGGCGCGGAAGGAAGGCGGACAGCAGCCGCGCCGCACGCGATCGAGCGGGCGGTCCTGCACGCGGATGCTGTCCGCCGCCGCGCCTTGATGCGGAGCCCAAGCGGAGCGCCATAGGCGTGGAGCGCGACGCGTTTTCAGTGCGTGAGCGCGCGGAGCCGGTAGCCGAAGGGCGTGGCGACAGGAGCGAGCAGTTCCGGCTTGCCGGAGCGCGAGCGGATGGAGTGCCCGCAGGCTATCGGCGAGCACGGCTTACGCCATGCCCCGAGCGCGATCCTCGCCGGAAGCAAGCAATGGCTGGCGCCCGACGCAGCATTGCGCGAACAGCGCGCGGCGGGTGTCAGCCGTTGCGAAAGGTGGGCGGATGGCGTGAACTTCGCCTGCGGGCCGGCGTGGCAGTGAGCCGCTGCGCAGGAGCTGCGGCGGAAGCGGCGGCACTGGCAGCGGCGAACGGGGAGGGCGGGCGATGCGACGAAGGAGCGAGGACGCGCGAGCCGCGCCGGGCATGGCATAAATAGCGAAAGCCGCTGCGCCCCTACGGTTTTGCGGCTTTCTAAGTGTGGCAGAAAACTTGCGCCTTCTGTTGTACACCATTTGAATTTACATTTTTCCATCATTATTACATCGCCCTCCAGCTATTTTTTGGACATCATCGCCAAATATGCGCGTGCTGCGCACCGTAGCGCAGAGAGGAGCGAAGCGGGAGAGGCTGAGCGAGCTTGCGAGCGAAGCCCGGACGCGAAGACGACGAACGAAGTGGAGAGCGCAAAGCAGACGCGGTCAACACGCTTGCCAATCTAAGCTTTCAGCGACCAAGGACTGAAACCCGACTCCGAATTACGCGAAAAGCGCGGAGAGTAGGTAGATGGATAGATCTTCGCCTAAAATGATTGCAGCATTTTCATTTTTTTTCAGGAACTGCAAGTTTTATATATGCACTATTCTTAAGTTCAATGTCTGCCGCTGTCTTTTTAGACCCAGTAGTTTTTGTTATTTCCATAATAGCATGCGATATCGTTCCTGCCTGATAATAGTCCTCCACGTCTATCAATGCTTTCAAAAGCGAATATTGAATCACATTACCCCCAAGACCATTATATATAGTAGCAAGAATCTCTGCACGGCTTGCTTGCATCTGTGAAATCACTGCAAACAATGTTTGATCATAATATGCGTTTTTATCAAATGATGTTTTAATACCTGTCAAAGCACCTGTAGCTTGAGAAAATATTGCCTGAGTGCTTGACACCTTGGATAGTGCTCCACCGGCACTTAATAGCAATACAGCGGAGTCAGTGCCAATGCTCAACCCCTTACTTTCCATTGTAATATCATTGACAAACTTAGTGTAATTTAGGTCAATCGCTCGAATGCGTCCAAAAACTACATTGTCTCTGTATTCTTGTTTAGCAGCCCCTTTTTTATCGTTATAATCTTTGATAACATTTGCTGAAAAATATGGCTTTAAGGCATGTAATTCAGTATTTACATTATCAGAGCGCTGTGGACTATTTTCTAATGACGCACAACCCGACAAAATAAGTATCGTGCATAGCGAAATAAATGTTAACGGCTTCATTACACTATCTCCTTTTTTAGAAATAAATAAAACACTCGCCTTTCTTTATAAATATTCTCATATACTTCTGAAATCTTTATCATTTCAGATTGATTTTATGGCCTACACACACCGCACACCCGATACCCTACGCTGATCGCCGCCTCTCTGCTTGCAAACTCCGCTGTGCAGTTACGGCAGTTGAACTGCTTGCAACCTGCGCGATGAAATACCTTACTCTTCGTATTGCCTCGAAATGCTACTGCTTCAGCTGAACGTAATGCATTAAGAGAAAACTGAGGATCTCCCCCTGATGATGAAGCCCCGCGCTTTGCCTTCCGGAACTCCCATGGCGGCAACGGCTGCGGATCAACCCACAGGCCCTTTTTCTGCAGCCGCGCTTCCCTTTCCAGAACCGCAAGATTGCTATCTGAAGAGTACTGCTTGTAATGCCAAGCGAGGCCTGCGCGAATCAGTTCTTCGTTTAGCGACTTCCCTTCGATATAAACCCGCCCGATGGTTCTGCCATAGCGGTCAATACCTACCCGGTCAAGGTTGACATCCTTTCCGAACACAAGATTACTTGCAAGCTGCTTTGCTCGCTGGCCGAATGGCTGATTCTTTTCAGGGCAGTCGATGCCGTAAAGTCGGATTTTTTCTGTGTGGCCTTCGATAAGCATCGTTATCGTATCGCCGTCACTCACGCCTACGCATTTCCCGCTGATCGCCTGCGCAAAAGAGAGCTGAAATGAGAAGAGACACAGGATCAGAACACAGGCACAAAACCTGTATCGTCGATATTGGGATGTGATGAAGATTTTTTTCACATCGTAAATCCAGAAGTAACACCGTTAAGAATGGTACAGATCAGAGACAGATGAGGTTACAGATATGGAACAGATCAAGATATTACAAAATATTACAATACGAATACACCTGAACAGATTGAGAACAGATCAGGAGCAGATCATGGTTCGCTACTAAGGAGAACAGAAGAAACCAGAAAGAGGAATCCCCTATAATCCCCCTTTTGGACTTTCAGAATATTTAATTTTCTTTAAATATATTTACGATAATAAGCAGTAATATCTTTAAAGAAAACCCCCTGACCATGCGACGCATCCTCTCCCCTTTTTACCGAATTTTTTTATCCTCCATCTCCTTTCTCGATGACCCCGCGGGCGGTGGAAGCGGCGCGCCTGCTGGTGAAAAGAGCTTTTCGCAGGCTGATGTCGACCGCATTGTTAGCGAGCGCGTCGCACGTGCAACTCAACCATTCAGCGGCATCGATCCCAAGGAGTTCGCGCGGCTGAAGGATGAAGAGCAGGCACGCCAGCAGAAGGAGGCGGAAAAGAAGGGAGAGTATGAAAAGATCATCGCTCAGCAGAAAACCGACTCCGACAAGGAAATCGGTTCGCTCAAAGCGCAGCTTGCGGCAGAGCGGATCGATGGCGCGCTTGTGCGCGAGGCGGCTGCACAGAGTGCCATCAGCCCGGCGCAGGTGAAAGAGCTGCTGAAGAGCCATGTTCGCACGACTGAGGCAGGGGGAATCGAAGTTCTCGATGCTGAAGGAAAGCCCGCCTTCAGGGAGGGCAAACCGGTCACGGTTGCCGACCTGGTTGCAGGGTTCCTGAAGGAGAACACGCATTTCGTGAGCGCGAACCCGCCAGGCGGTGGCGCTGATGGCGACAAGGGCGGCAAGAGCGCGCCTGCGCGCAAGATTGGCGAGCTCGACATGAGCAAGCCGGAAGACCGGAAGTATTACGAAGAGCATTACCGCGGGCAAGAGCGCAAGAAGTAACGGCAAACTGAAAGGCCGTCAAATCAGGTCAAGGCAAACTGTAAGGCCGGAAAATCAGGATGATCACCAACACAAAACCTTTGAACGATGGGTATCAATTTTTCTTCCATGCTCACCGAGCTGGAACCCGAGATCAGGGTTGAGGCGCAGTATGTGCTGTACCGTCAATCCCTGTTCCTGCCGCTCATCATGAGCAAAAACACGAGCGGCATTCCCGGCCTGACCACCACATTCCCGAAACTCGGAAACATGATTGCCGCTGATGTCGCTGAAACCGATGAAACTCCTGAAACCGAACTGAATCCTGATGATGAGGAAATCCGTGTGAGTGAAAAGGAGCTGAATGTTCCGATCACTGACATGGGGCTCGAAGCTGTCGGACCTGATGAGCTTATCAAGATGGTCGGCGAGCTGCTTGGCGCCGGCATGGCTCGCAAGTTCGACAGGGATATTGCGGCGACGTTCAGCCAGTTCACCAAGAAATTCGGAACTGCTGGTAACGCGCTGACACCAGGAACGCCGGCAAAGGCTGTCACCTACCTGGTCACCCAGGAAGCGCCAGGCACCATGTTCGGCGCGTTGCACCCTTATCAGGCGCTCGATATCAAGGAGTCGCTGACCAACCTGTACGGCGAAGGTACCAAGACCCCGCCTTCAGAAATGAAGGCCAATGAGATCCTGTATCAGTACTACATCGGGTCTCTGAGCGGCGCAAACTTCCTCGAAACTGCAGCCATCCTCCCGGATGCGAACGCTGATGCATACGGTGCGGTCTGGACACCGCGCGCGATCGGCGCGAACATCAAAAAGCTGTTCGAGCTTGAGTATGAGCGCTCGGGCAAAAAGCGCGTGACGCACATCCTCGCGCATGGCATGTGGGGCGCGAAGGCCATCAACCCGCTGTGGGGCGTCGGGATGTTCGGCGACTGCAGCGAGCCGGTCTGACGAGTTTTTGTTCAGCGGGTTCCCCCGGTTCTGTATTGGCCGGGGGTTCTTATCAAAATCACAGTATTTCACGCTCATGACTCCCTTTGAAAAACTCGCGCGAGAATCGTCTCTCCAGTCTCTCACGGAAAAAACAGTATCCATCCTTTCCCGGTTACCCGAGCTGATTTCTGGACGGATGCCGACACAGGACGCCGCTTATAGCTCAACCTACGGCATGGGCATTGTCGGCAACAATCGCGCTCAGTTCCGCGATGAGTTCTTTTCGTTTGATACGGCCAACGTCTGGGACCTGGTTCAGACAGGGGCAGGGATGGCCTTGAATCTTGGAGGCAACGCCTCGGGGTCAAGATATCTCGCAATATCTACGGGGATGACCGCAAATTCCGAGACAATTTTGCAGACGAAAGCATCGTTCATGCTCCCCTGCAAGCTCTCTTTTGGCTTATCGATGTCTCAACGGATCGCCGATCAGGAGGTTTTCGTTGAGCTGGTCAGTATTGATAGCTCAGGCGCTGTTGAGACAAGTACCCTGTTCCCCTCCTCGAATCTCAATAACGCTGCAAATGCCGCGTCTATAAAATTCGATGGAGCAACGACAGCAAACGCGATCAATATAATCCGTGGATATGGGGTGTCTGAACTCGCATCCGGATCGTTAGCGTTCCTGACTACGGCTGCCTCCGGAGCTCCGCCAAACTTTTTCCCGGCGACGGTCTTCGAGATCAATGCCGATTCTGAAGAGGTGGTTTTCGGTGCCCGCGCAATTGATTCCCTTGCCGGAATGACGCTTGCTGCAAAACGCACGCAAAACCTGCCCGACACGAGCAAGCGATACAAGGTGCGGATCAGGGTGCGGAACCTCGCATCATCACCGGCCTCCTCAACGGATGTGCGCCTGCATTTCGTGCGTGTGGTCAATGCAACGCAAATCACCGTCGATATGGCGCGCCATATGGGACGCACCAGCGACGTCGCCGACTCTCTGCCGGTATCCATTGCCGCGCCGATGCCTGCACTTGTCGCAGGCTCAGCGCTGATCGGCGATATCAGCATGCAATATCGGGCAGGGGCTTCCGGCGGGGCGTCAATCAAACATATCGTTTCTATTGCAGGAACAAACGCCCAGGTCGTGAAAAATTCTGCCGGGCGATTGCTTGGCTGGCAGATGACCAACACAACTGCAAGCTGGCGCTACCTGAAGATCTACAATACCAACGTGGCACCTACTCCGGGAACGACAACCGTCATTATGACCATTGCCATTCCGCCCGGCCAGATCTCGGATTTCATGGCTGAAGGTGGCCTGGCGTTTTCTATTGGCATATCGTGCGCCATTCTTGCGGGTTCTGCCGTAACGGACAACACCCCCATTGCCGCCGGTGATGTGGTCGGTAACATTTTCTATGCTTAACCGTTCATACTCATGACCTTCTCATCTGACACCGATCTGCAAAATATCCTGCCTGGCATCTTCAGCTATGGCATTACCAGCTACGCTCAATACCATGCGACCGCCGCGGCTGAGTTGATACGCGATATCCGCCGCTACTGGATTCCAAGGCAATCGACCGTTCTGTTCAAGGATTTCAATAAAGACAAACTCGATTCGAATCAGTGGGTTCGAGCATCTTGCCTGCGCGTGCTTGCATATCATGTATTGCCGCGCCTGGTGCTTGAAGTTGCACCGACAGACACAACTCCCGATTTCAAGACGCTGATCAACACCTATAAGGCCAACTACAGGGAAGAACTTGACAACGTCATCACTGATGGCGTGTTCTACAATACCGGCAACGGCCTTGTGTGGATTGAATCCATCAGCATCGCCGAATCTCAACGGCTCATCAGATGATTGCCAAATGACTGAAGAGGTATGCTGCACCCAGGTCATCGAGCATGGAGAAAGGATTCATGCTCTTGAGGACCGCCAAACAAAAACGGAGACCACGTTGGAAAAAATATTTGACCGACTGGAAGCAAACCGGAAATGGCAGATAAGCCAGATACTGACAGCCATTGCGCTCCTGATCGAGGGCATTGGACTGCTCGCCGCGATCGTCAACTATGCAAAGCCGTAAACATGAACATTCTGAAAACGCTGATCGGCACGGCTGCCCCGGCGCTGGCGGCTGCGCTTGGCGCTCCGGCGCTGGCGCTGGACGCTGTGAAATTCCTTTCTTCCAGGATCCTCGGCAAACCTGATGGCACTGCGGAAGAAGTGGCGCAAATGGTGCAGGAGTGGAGTCCAGAGCAAAGGCTCGAACTGACCCGGCTCGATCATGATTACAACCTCGCCATGCTTCAGCAGGGCATCAATGTATTCGAACTTGAGATTAAAGACCGCCAGGGAGCACGAGAGATGGCCGTGGCTGCAAAGAACATGTGGCCTCAAATGATTCTTGCCATCATCTATAATCTCGGGTTCTTTGGCGTTCTATGGGCGCTTATCGCTTCGATGGGCAATGTTCTGCAGATCAATGCGTCCATCAAGGACACCTTGATTTTTCTCCTGGGCGTCATGGCCAGCGAGCTGAAAAACGTGAACGCATTCTGGGTTGGATCGAGCTACGGAAGCAAGGAGAAGAATGATCAGCAGTTCGCAGCTCTCATGCAGCAGAACGCCCGTGCATGAAATTCGGCATCGACAAGGCGCGCATGCTTCCCCATCAGCGGGCCTTCTGGGACGCGCCGTCGTTCATGAAGCTGCTTGTCGGCGGTTACGGTTGCGGTAAAACCCATATCGGCGCGCTGCGCATGCTTTTCCTCAGCTACATCAACAGACCTTACCCGGTGCTTTACGTGAGCCCGACCTATCCCCAGGCGCGCCGGACGATCATTTTCACGCTCGAAGCGATGCTGCATAACAGCCGCATCAGGTACGATTACAACCGGACATATCATGAATTCCTGATCCCGGGATGGGGTGGCCTGATCTGGATCGCTTCCGGCGAAATTCCGAACAGCTTGAAGGGACCGAACGTCGCTGCAGCCGGCATCGATGAGCCGTTCATCCAGCGGAAAGAGACCTTCGATGTCGTGCTTTCGCGCGTTCGCGAGAGCAAAGCGAAGCTGAACGAAATCTTCCTGACCGGCACGCCGGAGCAGCTCAATTGGGGCTACGATGTGGCCATGAACGATGAGAAGAAATATGATCTGTCACTGATTTACGGCCGCACCCAGGACAACACGCACTTGACGGATCAATTCATCCAGATGCTGCATGACGCTTATGACGAGAACCAGCGTGCAGCCTACATGAACGGGATTTTCGTGAACCTCACGAAAGGCCGTGTTTACGGCTATTTCAATCGACACAAACACATCGACCGGCAGGAAATAGGTTCCGATCGCAAGGTATGCGCCGGGATTGATTTCAACGTGGACTACATGACCGCAGAACTCTTCATCGACGATGGGAAAAGGATTCACTTTTTTGATGAAATCCGCATGTCGGATTCTGACACCTTCGCTCTGGCCAACATGCTGCATGAGCGCTTCCCGGGAATCACCGTTTACCCCGATGCCAGTGGCGACAGCAGAAAAACCTCGAGCAAGAAATCTGATCACACCATACTCAGGGACAAGGGCTTCAAGGTCGTCGCGCCGTCGAAGAATCCGGCGGTCAAGGACCGCGTGAACGCCGTTCAGCGCATGCTCAGGGCTGATGAAATCACCATCGGCAACTGCCCGTTCCTCATCAAGGATTTCGAGCGCGTCGTCTGGAAAAACGGCGAGATCGACAAGCTGACAGACAAGTCGCTCACGCACGCGAGCGATGCGGCCGGCTACCCGGTCAGCTTTTTGCACCCTGTAAAGATTGATAAATCATACGAACAACCTTCCCACTGGAGCGTATAAGATGAACATGACCGAACTGCTCAGAAAGCACCCGCTTTATGATGCAAATATCAAGACCTGGAATTATTACAGGGACTCCTATGAGGGCGGAACAGCTTACGAAAAGGCGGCGCTGCTCTACCAGTATGCTTATGAAGCGGCAAGCGATGCAGGAAGCGCCAATAAGTACAACACTCGCCTCGAGCAAACGCCTCTCGATAACCAGTGCAAATCGTCGCTGCATACCTATTCATCGTACCTGTGGAGGCGCAAGCCGCAGCGGGACCTGGGACATCTCGCAGACAATCTTGAGGCTCTGAAATTGCTTGCGGACGCAGACCTCGAAGGGACATCGATTAACGAGTTTATGCGGCATGTTGAGCTTATGGCGCATGTTTATGGCCATACCTGGATTGTCATGGACAAATCGCCGGCGCAGTTTCGCACGCTCGCGCAGGAGCGGCGCGCAGGGGTGCGGCCGTACATGGTCCGTTACGATCCGCCGTCTGTCTGGAATTGGGAAATCAGCCGTTCGAGTTCCGGAGAGCTCGAACTGAATTACCTGAAAGTGGCCGAGATCGAGACGGATTATATGGGTAACGAAAAAACGACCATCCGGATCTGGACAAAAGAGAAGATTGAGGTTTATACTTTCGGACCAGGTGAAACGAATGCCGAGCTTGAACCAACGCTTACGACAGCCAACCGCCTGGGAATCATTCCGGCAGTCTGCCACTACAGCCGCACCAAGACGGCGCAAGGCGTCGGAGCGAGTGAGATTGCTGATGTTGCCAAGATGCAGCAAAGCATCTACAACGACCTGTCAGAGATGCACCAGAGCGTCCGAAATGTGAACCATAACACCCTCGTGAAAAATGCCGATGATGAAGCCACCTCGGGCGCAGGAGGTGTCATTATCATGGCCGATCAGACTGACGCCAACAAAAAGCCTTATCTGCTTCAATCGCAGATATTCCAGCTCGAAGGGCTTATCAATTGCATTAACAAGAAAGATGACATGATTAACCGCATGACGCACCTGGCGCCGGTGCGCAACCAGCGCAACCAGACATTCAGCGGCGAAGCGCTGAAGACTGAGTTCCAGCTCCTGAACGCATTGCTGAATGAAATGGCCGCGACACTGCAGACGACTGAAGTGAAGCTCTTCTCGATCTTGTGCAAATGGCTCAGAAAGCCGAGCGCGTTTTACAGCATCGTCATCATCTACCCCCAGAAGTTCGAGCTTCGGGACTCGAAAAGCGATATCGAGCTGCTGAAAGAGGCAAAGGCGCTCAATGTGCAGAGCGAGACTTACCAGAAGGAGGTTGATAAACTGATCGCGAGCATTACGCTTGAGGATGATGCGCAGCTCGAGCAGATCCAGGGGGAAATTCAGAAGGCGAGCTACCAGGTAGCTCCGAGTCCGGCTCCTGCGGCGGCGGCAGGCGCGGCGGCGTGAGGGCAATTATTTGAGGGCTGATGAATCGCCCTCCTCAGGAGTATAATTATCGCCATCAAGTTTATAACCTGCTTGCAAAAGGACTGGAAGTTCGTGCTCCTTTGCGCCAATAACCTTGTCAATCAGTACAGCTGGGTATGGTCGTTTATGCTTGATGACATCATTTATTAGGGAATAATTCCAAGAGATAGTCTTTTGTTCTGACTCATTAATGTTCGCTTCGCGCTTGCCGGCCATCGACCTTACCGTTTCAATAAATTCATCTTCAACAGACTCCATATCACCACGAATTCCCCATTTCGTTAGTTCCTCGCGCTCTTGAACTCGATATTTTGCTATAGCTCGCAACAGAACCTGACTTTTCGCTTTTTCAGCGATCCTCTCTACTTCGTCAACCACCTCAGGAATGGTCATTGCCACTTCATTGTCAAAACGCTCCATTAAATCAGCAAGAGCGTTCGCAAGCAAATTCGTATCCATCTTTTATCAGCGATATGTTAACAGCATTTAAATAGCTTTAATATAACACATTATAACGATATCAAATTTTCTGAAATCCAATAATTAATAATGCATAGTAAACGCAAAGCCTAATCAAGTTATTAAAAATAACTGTATTTTTGCAGTATAAGATAAATCAATCCTACTCAAATCTTTTTCTCGAATGAGAAATGTTCAGCTAAATTGGCAAGACAAATCAGTATCAAATCAATCAGACTTATTGAAGTATATAATGCGTATAAAATTAGGCGAGCTCTTTTGTGGGCCAGGCGGGATAGCTTTGGGCGCCGAGCTAGCAAATGAGCTTATTGAGACCTATGGTGCAAAGATCGATCATGCTTGGGCTGTAGACAATCATAAAGACACTGTAGAGACCTACAAACGAAATATTGAGGGAGCAACTGACGATTCCGCTATCTGCGCTGATGTCAGGGAATTAGACATAGAACACTTAAAAAACATTTCTGACATTGATGGTTTTGCCTATGGGTTTCCATGCAATGACTTTAGCTTAGTTGGTGAAAGAAAGGGATTTACAGGAGATTTTGGGCCCCTTTATACATATGGGCTTCCGATTCTTGAGCTTTTTCGTCCAAAATTCTTTGTGGCAGAAAACGTTGGAGGATTACGAAGTGCAAACGAAGGGCAAGCCTTTAAGCAGATCATGCACGATCTTGAGCACGCCGGACCAGGTTACAACTTGACACCGCACCTATACCGATTTGAAGAATACGGCGTTCCTCAGTCAAGACATAGAGTGATTATTATCGGCATCAGAAAAGATCTGGGCAAAATTTTTCTGCCACCAGCACCGACGCACGCAGATAATCCTAAGACATGTGGTGAAGCATTAAGCAACCCGCCCATCAGGAAAAACGCTCACAACCATGACCTGACCAAACAACATCCGAGAGTAATTGCTCGACTTCAATACATCAAGCCAGGAGAAAATGCTTGGACAGCAAATATTCCTGATCAACTACGGCTTAATGTCACAAGTGCACAGCTGAGTCAGATTTATAAAAGACTTGACTCAACCAAGCCGGCATACACAATTACCGGATCAGGTGGCGGCGGCACGCATGTATACCACTGGTCTGAACCAAGAGCACTTACTAACAGAGAAAGAGCCAGGCTTCAGACTTTTCCTGACAGCTTCATCTTTCATGGAACAAAGGAAAGCATCAGACGTCAAATTGGAATGGCAGTTCCTCCAGAAGGAGCCAAAGTCATCTTTGAATCAATCATAAAAACTCTTTTGGGAATACCTTATTCCTCTGTTCAAAATAACCTGTAGCTTCATGAGACAAATCTGGATGTTCCCTAGAAACAAGAGGCGAATGATGCCGCTTGATACAGCTCTTATTATGAGAGCAATGATAGTCGCATCTGAGCTAGGACGCTCATGGGAAGGCCAACAGGGTAGCCAAAATGAATTTGCCAGGCTACTTGAAGAATATGGGCTGAAAGACAGTAGCGAAAATGGCCTTATTGATCTAAACAGTGGCGGACCGAGAACTTATGAAGCTCAGTTAAGAGGTCTTGGACTTATCTATAAAAACGATGCCGGAAATCTTGAACTGACTCAAGCCGGAGAAGATATGGTCAGTTTGACCAACGTCGCTGAAACCTTTCAATTTCAGGTGTTGAAATACCAGTATCCTTCCCAGTATTCAATGGGCAGAAACGTTGACATAGACAGATCCATACAAATCAAGCCATTTCTCTTTCTCATGCGACTGGCGTCGGACCCCGACATTAATGGTCTATCTGACAAAGATACCATTGTTCCAATCGTGTTCGGCAAAACAGAAAGGTCATTTCAAAACTGCAAGAATAAAATTCTTGATGCAAGGACACAGGGGATTGCATCTGTCATACCTGATGACAGCTCAATCAGAACAGCAAAAACGATCAACAACACATTTGAGGAGCGCCTTAAGGACCTCAAGGATATTGCCAATACATTCAACAATGTCCTTATTGGTTCTGGAATAGCAAATCGCAGGGACATAAACGGAGAAACAAGACTCTTCCCGCGTTCAGCATTGTACGACCTCATCCGTGAAGTGTCTCTAACACCGATGACTGATTTTCTCAGTCTACCTGGTATGCAGGCTATCCGGCATTATGGCAGACGCCGTGGCGCAAGACGTGACAACAGACGCACGAATATTCTTCAGTCAGCTCCGGAACTCCTGACGATTCAGGAAGTGATCATGCAAAACTTTATTCAGCAGGTTGCTTTACCAGCCAGTCATGCTGAAATTGATGAGTTTATTTCAAGGATGACCAGAGAATATCATTTAAGAAGAGATACTGTTTTCAGTACGCTTCAACCCATACTGAGCAATACCACTCAATATGCAGGCGGAAGACTAATAGAACTTTCAAGAGGTGGCACACAACATGCCAATGAATTTGAGCACGCCATAACTCGTGTATTCAGCAATGAGTTTGGATACCAAGCAGAACACACAGGTCAACGCGTGCGCCCAGCAGGCAGAATTGGCGGCTACTGTGATGTTTTTGTAGTTGAATTTGATCGAAACTGTTGCGGAATCATTGATGCTAAAGCAACGGATCGATATAACCTACCTCATGATGATTATGCAAAAATGGTGCAAACATATATACCCAATGTCCAGGAACTATACGGTAACCGAGAGAACGTTGAGCTTAAATTCGTCGCCTATATCAGTCATCTTGTGAAAGATGAGGCTGTCAGCAGAGCACAGCAAATCTATGAGAATAAAGGCATTCCTGTAGTTCTCTGTTCTGTGTACGGTCTGAACGGGATGAGAGAAACTGCCGACTATCAGGGCCATCCTGAAGCAGTAACTGATTATTTTTCTTCGAATTCAGTGGTTCTTGTATCCTGAATCAAGCCATAACTCCAATTAAAAAATCGGACAATTTTTGAGCGGCCTTTTCAGGCATTCTGAGTTCACACTCCCAAATTACAAGAACTTTCCAGCCCATTTCTTCTAAGACTGCCACACAGGCATCATCTCTTTCACGATTTCTTCTCAGCTTTTCGGCCCAGTAGTATTCATTTGTTTTGGGAAGAACTGCGTACCTACAGTCTTTGTGCTGGTGCCAGAAACAACCATGCACAAAGATCACTGATCTGAACTTTGGGAGCACAATATCAGGGTTACCAGGAAGATCTTTACGATGAAGCCGAAACCTATACCCTGCTTTATGAAGCATTGACCGGACAACACATTCAGGGCTCGTATTTTTAGATCTTATACGAGACATATTCCGGCTTCTAGCCTCTTTAGAGATCCTGTCCAATCAGACGAATAGTGTTAAATTTCAGATAATAACTCACAAAATAATCTTAACTGATCAAATTCCTGCTGTTAGCATAACGTTTGACTCCCTACCCCACCCCCGTTGCCCGCCGCAGCCCGGACGCTTGCATAACCCCAATTATGTAAAGCTGTACTCAGCTTGCCCCGACCTGGCGGGGCCTTGTACATAATTTTGGTTATGCAATGCCGGGACGCCCAGCCGCCAAACGTCTGGTAGCATGCGGCGGCAGCCGCCACCCTGATTGGCGTTGCCGGTGCGCCCTGGCGCTGCTTTTGCATGCAAAGCGCAGCGAAGCGGAGCGTAAGCCGTGACAGGGCGTGCCGAAGCAATGGCAGCATGACTTACCCAGCCTGAGCAGGCGCGTCCTGCGCTTGCGATGGCGTGCGCTCCCCATCGAGCCCGGCAGGGCTCGGCATATTCAGCGCTGCGGCAACCCGGCCAGCGAGGGCGCGCCGGTTGCATGCAAGCGAAGCGAGCCGCAAGCGGCGTGACGGAGCTGGCCGTCCGCGGAGTGGAGGCGAGGGGGTGATGGCGGAGCGAAGCCGGAGCCTGCGCCCCCTGGCCGGGAACGCAGCGGGTCCCCCGAGCGAGCGAAGGCGCGGCTTTTGCATGCGAAAGCGAAGCGGCAGCGGCAAAAGGCGTGACTGAGCGAGTGAGGCAAGCGGAGCCGGGAGCAAGAGGCGCGCCCTGCATTTGGCGCGCTTGTTGCTCCCGAGCGGAGCGCGACGCTCTTCATGCCGGCGACAGCCGGCCATGACTTCCTGCAGCTGGGCCGCTATGCAGCTACTAGGGCGGTCGACGCGGTGCGTCCGCACGCGCGCGAAGCAGGGCGAGCGGGTGCGTCGCGTTGGCGCCCGCTGGCGGGATCCGTCCACCGGCTGCCCGAAGCCCGCCACTACACGGCTACCGCAAGGCGATCGGTGCGCGAGGAAGCAAAGCGAGCGCAACGGAGCGGGCGGGGCGAGATGCTTCCGGGCGGATGGGAAAATTCGTATCTTATTATATGAACGCAAAAAAGACAAATGTTGAAAATTGTCCCGTATTTGGACCGCGCTCACTGAGGATTACCTGTATCACGTTTTTATATATACAGATAACTCCTATTATCGGGATATATTTTTTATATTGTTTGTAGGCAGATGCAGTATGATGGGAAATCGAGTACCCGGCTTTGTTCCGTCAGTCCATGATCAACATATCCGGCAGCATAAACGTTATGAAAGAGAAAAAGCAGATACTCTCGACACAGGAACAGCTCAAGCAGAAAGAGTTTCAGCAGGAGGCGATAACGCACATCCATGCGCTGTACAACTACGCCCTGCATTTGACGATGAACCCCAGCGACGCCGAAGATCTGGTACAGGAAACCTATCTCAAGGCTTACAAGTTTTTCAATTCTTTCGAGCGGGGAACAAACTGCAAGGCGTGGCTGTTTAAAATCCTGAAAAACAACTACATCAACAAGTTTCGAAAAAACTCGAGAGAGCCCGGCAAAGTTGATTACGACCTGATCAAGGATTTCTACCACACGATCAAGGACGTTCAGAGCGACACAACGGAGGCTGAATCGGATTTTTTCCACTCCTTGCTGCATGAAGAGGTTTATCAGGCGCTGCAATCACTGCCGGAAGAGTTCAGGGAGGTCATTCAGTTATGCGATATCGAAGGGTTTACCTACGAAGAGATAGCTAATATGGTGGAAAGCCCTATAGGAACGGTCAGATCACGTTTGTACAGAGGCAGGAAACTCCTGCGTGCCAAGCTTGAGGATTACGCAAAAAAGCATGGCTACGACACCGAAGCCGGTGAGTAAGCCGCTGGAATAACCAAACCAATCAGTTCAAAACAATGATTTGTACAAAAGCGATGGTGCTCATGAGTGCGGCTATCGACGGGGAGCTGACTTCAAAAGAGGAAGAGGAACTTTTCGCCCATCTGGAAGAGTGCCCTGAATGCCGCTGCGAGTTTCAGGATGCAAAAAAAACAAAGGTCATCATCAAGAACAGAATCGTTCGCGTGCAGGCGCCGCAAACCCTTTTGGAATCAATAACCAACATGACCATCTTGATTTCATGATTCATCGCATTCCAATGCTTTCATTCCAAACTATTGATTACATTGGAGCGAAAATCAGAGAAGGGATGAGCTTTTTTCGGTTTGATTAATATGATTAAATAACTATATATTCTTATAGGATTACTTATCAGGCCGGCAACAAGATGTATTAACCAGGCTTAGACATGAGCAAAACGATTACCATAACAGAAGAAGATGTGAAAAAATGGCATTTCAATATGCCGGACGAAATGCTGGAAGCCGTGTCGAACCGATTCAAGCTTTTATCAGAGCCCATGCGCCTGAAAATCCTCAGAACTCTTTGTGACGGAGAACGGACGGTTCAGGAGATCGTCAATGAAGTAAGCGCCAGCCAGGCCAATATCTCCAAACATCTCGCACTGATGCATGACAACGGGGTGGTAAGCAGGAGAAAGGAAGGTCTCAAATGTTATTACCGGATCACGGATGACAGCATTATTTACGCATGCTTCCTCATTTCAAAAAGCGTGGTGGAAAACCTCCAGGACCGTTTGAGCTGGATTCAGAAAGTCAACACCAACATGACTGCCTGAGTTATTGACGATTGATCCGTTCACATCTGAATGGATCAATCGTTCGCTCTTCGCGATAGAGCCAGCCATTGACCATGGACAGATCGCACCACACAACTCCCCTTGCATTAATCCTCGTCAATCATCTCCCTCATCGTTCCCGGCGCTATCAGAGCGTTATTTGTACGTCTGCCACGGTCCGCCTTGTCACTCCCTGCAACACCTCTCTGACAGATCAGCCGCACTTTTGTCACACGCATCTTTCTTGACATCATTTTTGTCGTACCATAGCACACAAACAGTCAAGATTCATGATTGGCACGGTATTTGCAATATCTACTGCATAGGTGTGCGAAAGCATACCGTTCAACATGGAAGAACCATCAAAAAACAAAGAGTCAATCAAGGAGATTATCATGCTGATGAAAATAGCAAAAGACCCCATGAGACTTTTCGACGACATCTGGAGCGGATCACAGATTGCTTCAGCGCCATCCTTCAAGGTGGATATTTCCGAAGATGAGCACGCTTTTCATCTCGAGGCTGAACTCCCTGGCATCAACAAGGAGAACATTACGCTGCACATTGAGGATGACGTGCTGACCATCAAAGCCGAACGGACGCAGGAAGAAGAGCAGAAGAAAAAAGACTACCACAGAATCGAGAGAACCTACGGTGGTTTTTCGAGGAGTTTCAACATCGGGGAGCTGATCGACCAGGAGAATATCGGTGCGTCGTTCGACAACGGAGTACTGCATGTAACCCTGCCGAAGTCGAAACCGGTCAAGAAAACAAAGGAGATCTCGATCAGCTGATCGCAGATCCCCCGAAAGTACAGATTTCTGAATAACGACAGAGAACACGGTTCAAACCATCAATTAAAAAGGACATAGTCAATTATGGGAAAAATTATCGGCATCGACCTCGGCACAACCAACTCATGCGTCTCAGTGATGCAGGGAACCCAACCGACGGTCATAGAAAACTCTGAAGGCAACCGCACGACGCCGTCGATGGTCGCTTTCACGAAAACAGGCGAAAGGCTGGTTGGACAGGCTGCAAAACGCCAGGCTGTAACCAACCCCAAGAACACCATCTTTTCGATCAAGCGCTTCATGGGCCGCAAATATGAAGAGGTCCCGAACGAAAAGAAGCTGGCATCGTACGACGTAGTCAACGACAGCGGCGACGCCAAGGTCAAGATCGGCGACAAGACCTACTCTCCCCAGGAGATTTCGGCCATGATCCTGCAGAAGATGAAACAGACTGCAGAGGATTTCCTCGGCGAAAAAGTTACCGAAGCGGTCATCACCGTACCGGCATACTTCAATGACGCCCAGCGCCAGGCGACCAAGGACGCAGGCAAAATCGCCGGTCTCGACGTCAAGCGCATCATCAACGAACCGACGGCTGCTGCCCTTGCTTACGGTCTCGACAGGAAAGGCCACAGCGAAAAAGTCGCCGTATTCGATCTCGGCGGCGGTACGTTCGATATCTCGATTCTTGAGCTCGGCGACGGAGTATTTGAAGTCAAGTCAACCGATGGCGATACTCACCTCGGTGGTGACGACTTCGACCAGAAGATCATCGACTATCTGGCAGACGAGTTCAAAAAACAGGAAGGCATCGACCTTCGCAAGGATGCGATCGCCCTTCAGCGACTGAAAGAGGCTGCTGAAAAAGCCAAGATCGAGCTGTCGTCACGTACAGATACTGAGATCAACCTTCCATTCATCACGGCGACGCAGGAAGGGCCGAAACACCTGGTGATCAACCTGACGAGAGCCAAGTTCGAGGCGATGTGTGCCAACCTGTTCGACAATCTGCTCGAGCCCTGCCGCCGTGCGCTCAAGAACTCCAAGCTCGAAATGAAGGAGATTGACGAAGTGGTGCTGGTCGGTGGATCCACCAGAATCCCGAAAGTCCAGAGCCTGGTAAAGGATTTCTTTGGTAAAGAGCCGAACAAGAGCGTCAATCCAGACGAAGTGGTCGCCATCGGTGCAGCGATCCAGGGCGGCGTACTGAAAGGTGACGTCACCGATGTGCTCCTTCTTGACGTTACCCCGCTGTCACTGGGCATCGAAACGCTCGGCGGGGTGATGACACGTCTGATCGAGTCCAACAGCACGATTCCAACCCGCAAGCAGGAGGTTTTTTCGACTGCAGCCGACAACCAGACTTCAGTTGAAGTGCATGTTCTTCAGGGCGAGCGCCCGATGGCTGCGGACAACAAGACCCTTGGCAGGTTCCACCTCGGCGACATCCCGCCGGCACAAAGGGGTATTCCCCAGATTGAGGTGACCTTTGACATCGATGCCAACGGAATCCTGAACGTATCAGCCAAAGACAAGGCGACCGGCAAGGAGCAGAGCATCAAGATTGAGGCAAGCGGCAAACTTACCGAAGCTGAAATCGAAAAGATGAAGCAGGACGCAAAAGCTCATGCAGCAGAGGACCAGAAGCGCAAGGAGGAGATCGATGTAAGGAACTCCGCCGATTCGCTCATCTTCAGCACTGAAAAACAGCTCGGTGAACTTGGCGACAAGATTCCCGCCGACAAGAAATCTGCCATTGAGAGCGCCCTTGAAAAACTGAAAGAGGCTCATAAAGGCAGTAACGTCGACGCAATCAAACCTGCCATGGACGAGCTGACAAAAGTATGGAGCGAGGCTGCTTCCGACCTCTATTCCCAGCAACCGGCCGGAGGCCCCGAGGCTGCGCCACAGGGTGCGGAACCCGATAGCCACGCCGGCAAGAACGACGGAGCAGTAAATGCCGAGTACGAAGTGATCGACGACAAGGAGAAATAACGCTTCTTTAAAGCCAAACCTAAAAAAGGGATTCACATGAATCCCTTTTTTATTTGCTGACCTTTTGCTAATTTAAAACTGTTTAAGGTTTGTACCTTAACTGATGCCCCGTCAGCCAATTAAACCGAGCAGAACAATGCAACCTCAGCTCAGTCGTCCATTCACCGAATCCAATCAGGTCCGTAAAAAAGTTTCCGGCCCCTGGTCAGGCAATGCGGTGCATAAGGCAGAGAAATATTTCATAACCTCGGCAAAAAGGGATAGATACGACAAGCTTCAGCTTGAGATCGTACCTGCGTCAGGTCGCAGGAAACTATCTCCCACCAAAGAGATGATTCAGAAGCTCATCGACGGCGAAATCGAAATCTACGTGATGACGACTCAGCCGGATATAGCCATCAATCTGGAACAGAAGGTGCTCGACAACGAAAACCGGTATGTCATCGATTTCGACAAGCGTGGCATTAAATGGACCATGAGAGATATTCCGCTTTTCTACGACATGGGCAAGGGTCTTTGCGTAGAGATCGATCGCAGAACGTACACCGTAGACGAGTTCTTCAAATAAACAGGCTTGTTTCAGCAGCATTACAAAACAGATCTGTTCAACGAAAGCCATGCCTAACCGCATGGCTTTCGTTTTTTATCCTTTAGATAAATGGAACAAAGGGACTTAAGAGACAGCAAGAACATAAATGTGAACAATAAAACCCCCACTATCCACTATCCACTATCCACTATCCACTATCCACTATCCACTATCCACTATCCACTATCCACTATCCACTATCCACTATCCACTATCCACTATCCACTATCCACTATCCATTATCCACTATCCATTATCCACTATCCATTATCCATTATCCATTATCCATTATCCATTATCCATTATCCATTATCCATTATCCATTATCCATTATCCATTATCCATTATCCATTATCCCCCTCCCCCATTAAAGCAATAACCCGGGCATTTCCCGGGTTATTGCTTTAATAAGTCATACGCTCCAAGATCGAACGTCTGCTGAACTACTTTATCCTCAATTTTGAGAGTTTGGCTTCCGGTGACAACGGGTAGATATGGATAACGTCCTTGTACCGTGAGTTCGCATTGACAGCATCACCGATCTTTTCGAATGAAATCGCCTGTTTGTATAGTGCTGCCGGACGCTTGCCATGCTTTGTGTATTTCGCTATAACCACCTGATATTCAAGAATGGCCTTTTCATACCATTTCTCGTTGAAATACGATTCAGCGATATAAAACTGCGCATCACCGACCTGTGGAGATTTGGGGTTTGCCGCCATGAACGCAATAAAGTTGTCACGCGCACCGGAATAATCTTCATTCTGCAGCTTATCCATACCTGCCCTGAAGAAAGCATCATTTACCGCGTCGGATACGACAGGATCAGATTTTGGAGCAGAGGTTTTCTCAATTACAGACACCGCAGGAGCTGCATACGGCAAAGATGGTTCGACAACCTTTGGGGCTGTTTTGTAGCGCGGATCATTGTAACGCTGAACAGGCTCAGCCGAAGCAGGTGCTGTTATCGGCACAGGTGTGTCAACCGATGCCAATGATTCTGCCGGTTTCGGCGAAGCAAGGGCAGAAGATGATGACTTGACAGAAGCCTCAGCCTGTTTTGCGGCCCATCTGGAGCGCCAGTCTTTGCGTGCCTGGGCAGCTGATACCGGCGCCGCTGCCATTGCGGGTTTTTCTAAATATTTAGGAGCTGACACAGGAGATGGCGCCATTGTCGGAGCCGAAGTCTCTACCTGAGCAGGAGATGCAACTGGAGCGTCTGACTGCTTTGCTGTCCATTTTGAGCGCCAGTCTTTGCGCTCCTGGACAGCTGGAGCTGGTGTCGCGGCTATTGCGGGTTTTTCTAAATATTTAGGAGCTGACACAGGAGGTGGCGCCATCGTCGGAACCGAAGTCTCTGCCTGAGCAGGAGATGCTACTGGAGCGTCTGACTGCTTTGCTGTCCATTTTGAGCGCCAGTCTTTGCGTTCCTGGGCAACTGGAGCTGGTATCGCGGCCGAAACAGGCGCGACAATCGATGCAGGAGTTTTTTCCACTTTCGGGGAGAGCGACGCTGACGCAACTGCAGGAGCTGAAACTTCAACTGGCGATGGTGATGCTGCCGAAACTGGCGATGAGACAGGAGCATCGGCTTTCTTTGCTGCCAACGCGGTTCGCTTATCCTTGCGTCCTGCCGGGCTAGCAACTTCGAGAGGAGCCGCAACTACTGACAAAGCTGGCTTTTCTTCCGGTTTTGGTGAGAGCAGCGATGACGCAACTGCAGGAGCTGAAACTTCAACTGGAGATGGTGATGCTGCAGAAACTGACGTTGACACTGAAGCATCGGCCTTCTTTGCTGCCCACGAGGTTCGCTTATTCTTGCGCCCTGCCGGAGTTGCAACTTCGAGAGGAGCCGCAGCTACCGATAATGCAGGCTTTTCTTCCGGTTTTGGGGAGAGCGGCGATGAGGCTACTGCAGGAGCTGAAACTTCATCTGGCGATGGTGACGCTGCCGAAACTGGCGATGACAAAGGAGCGTCGGCTTTCTTTGCTGCCAACGCGGTGCGTTTATCCTTGCGCCCTGCCGGGCTTGCAACTGCGAGAGGAGCCACAGCTACCGATAATGCAGGCTTTTCTTCCGGTTTTGGGGAGAGCGGCGATGAGGCTACTGCAGGAGCTGAAACTTCATCTGGCGATGGTGACGCTGCCGAAGCTGGCGATGACGCAGGAGCATCGACTTTCTTTGCTGCCAACGCGGTGCGCTTATCCTTGCGCCCTGCCGGGCTTGCAACTGCGAGAGGAGCCGCAGCTAATGACAATGCAGGCATTTCTTCCGGTTTTGGGGAGAGCGACGATGAGGCAACTGCAGGAGCTGAAACGTCAAGTGGTGATGGTGATGCAGACGAAACTGACGATGACAAAGGAGCGTCGGCTTTCTTTGCCGCCCATCTGGAGCGTTTATCCTTGCGCCCTGCCGGGGTTGTGGCGGAAACCGGAGTAGAAGTTTCAGCTACTGCAGGAGCAGCAAAAGGTGCAGATACCACAGCAGGAACAGGTACTTCTCCTGGGGCAGGCAATGCGACAGGAGCCTGAGAAGAATTTGAAGGAAGAGCATCAACCTGCTTTGCCGACAAATCAGAAACGCTCTCCTTGCGGATTTGGACGACCGGCGCAGGAGCCTCGACTACTGCAGGGGTTACCGACTGTTCAGGATGTATGACAGGTGCAGACGATACGACTGGCGCCGAAACATCTGCCGGCACAGGTGATACGACTGGTGACGGTACAGAAGCAGACACAGGAGGCTCCGCCTTTTTCCCTAACATTTTAGAGCCCTTGTCCTTGCGTGCAGGGATACCTGCAGCTGGTGCTGCAACCGGAGCAGGGGCATCTGTTAATGCAACTGTTTCGGATAATGCCGGAGCAGAAACAGAAATCAATCCTGAACCTGCACTCAGTAACGGAGTATAAACCTTAACTGGCGCAAATGCGGGCTTTTCTGACAGGGTAACCGGCGCAGGAGCTTCGAAGACTGCCGGGGCGGCTGCTGGTTCTGGTATCGCAACCGGCGCAGGGGCTTCGACAACCGCCGGGGCGGCTGCTGGTTCTGGTATCGTAACCGGCGCAGGGGCTTCGACAACAGCCGGGGCGGCTGCTGGTTCTGGTATCGCAACCGGCGCAGGGGCTTCGACAACCGCCGGGGCGGCTGCTGGTTCTGGTATCGCAACCGGCGCAGGGGCTTCGACAACCGCCGGGGCGGCTGCTGGTTCTGGTATCGCAACCGGCGCAGGGGCTTCGACAACCGCCGGGGCGACTGCTGGTTCTGGTATCGCAACCGGCGCAGGGGCTTTGACTACTGCCGGGGCGACTGCTGGTTCTGGTATCTCAACCGGTGCAGGGGCTTTGACTACTGCCGGGGCGACTGCTGGTTCTGGTATCTCAACCGGTGCAGGGGCTTTGACTACTGCCGGGGCGACTGCTGGTTCTGGTATCGCGGAGGGAACAGGTGTTCCTGGCTTGGCCGGTTTGACTGATGTGTTCTGTATGGAGCCCTTGACCGGCGTCTTAACCTTGACCGGTTCAGGCACTGGCTCAGGCGCTACTGCCGAAGGCGTCACTTTTGGCTTGACTGGTGCGGCAACTGGTGCAGGGGCGGGTTCCGGAGCAGCGACGGGAACTGGCGCATTGATAGCAGAAGGGGAAGAAAGATTCGCCGCTTTTGCTGCTGCGGCCTTCTGCATCATATCTTCCATGCCGATATACTGCTCTATTCTCTTGAGGCGTTTCTCAAGCTCGATGCTTTTTCTGACAAGGAGTGAGTCCTCTACATCTTGACGATTGATGGTTTGCTTATAATCGTGCCGCAATTCACTGATACCTCCGAGCAACGACGCCAACTCCTCACGTTGCTGGGTCATCTCCGAATAGGAGCCTGCCGATTGGGACTTTATTACCTGCGACTCTTCCTTGAGCTGGGCTACCTGGCCCTGGACGTAGGTCAGGTCGTTCTGGGTTGCACATGCTGAAAGCAACACGAAAGGGAGAAACAGCAGTGGTCTGGTTTTCATCTTTGACCTGTTGTTTGTTCATTAGTGTCAATACCTGTGACAGGAACCGACCTGGTCAGAGGCATAAAAACTGTCGAAGAGAGGTCTTCTCGGGATTCTGTTGAACGCTGAAATCGCGTCTTTGTCGGCTGTTTAAATTTCAATAGCCCGACGTCAATAAGTCAGGCTATTGAAAATATCATGTGACCGCATGTCATCGGGGATTAAGACCGGCCGGAAAAACCGGGTAAAATGCTCCCGGCCTTATACTCAAATCATTAAAGACGAATTCAAGGCAGTCCTGCCACAAGCTCTTATTTCGTTACGAAATGAGCCCGTCTGTTTTTCGCCCATGCCTCTTCGTTATGGCCTTGATCGAATGGACGCTCTTCACCATAGCTGACTGTCGACAAACGGGTACCTTTGACCCCGAGTGAACCCAGATACTCTTTGGCGGAAACTGCACGCCGTTCGCCAAGGGCGATATTGTATTCGTCAGTTCCCCGCTCGTCGCAGTGACCTTCTATGGTTACTGAAGATGCGTTGTTTTTCTGCAACCACGCAGCATTCTGCTTCAACTGTTCCTGGGCATCAGCACTCAGGGCCGCGCTGTCGAAATCATAGAAAATGTCACCAAGCACAGGGCCGGCAACGCCTCTTCCCGAACCGGTTCCTGAACCGGATTCTATACCGGATCCTGTTCCCGAGCCGGCTCCGGCTCCGGTTGAGTCTCCTGTCGAAACTGCACTTTTGGATGAACACCCGGCTAAAAGAATCATGGCCAGGCCGACAATACCAGGCAAAGTATTTTTCATTCTGTTTCTATCGTTGAGCTGTTTACAAAAGTAGACCCGGAGAGCGTTACCGCTCCCCGGGCTATAATCATTTCAGAGCTGTAAATATAACTCTCTGTTATTCCTCGACAAAGTGAACTCTTCTGTTCTTTGCCCATGCCTCTTCGTTATGACCTGCATCGAAAGGACGCTCCTCGCCGTAGGTCACGGTTTTCATGCGGGACGGATCGATACCGAGGCTCACGAGATACTCTTTGGCTGAAATGACCCTGCGCTCGCCGAGAGCCATGTTGTACTCGTTGGTTCCACGCTCATCGCAATGACCTTCAAGAATGACCTTACGACCAGGGTTGGCAGCAAGCCAATTGGCATTTGTCTTCAACTGTGCCGTAGTTGACGGGGTCAGCTCCGAACGATCGTAATTGAAGAACACGTCGTTGAGAGGTGCGACCACAGGAGCCACAGGAGCTGGTGGCGGAGGTGGAGGAGGAGCGATTACTTCTTTATCGCAGCAGCAGGCGCCGAGCAACATAAGGGCGGGAATGTAAAGAAATCTTGCTATTGGTTTGGCGTTAGACATATATCCTCCATGATTGGTTGACGAAAAAAAAATTTCTGCCTTGCGATCGGACTATTTGATTACAGACCAGGATGGTTGCTGCTGCTCTCCTTCCATCTGAAGCAATGGCCTTTGATTGGTGCCATCGGCATTCATGACGAACAACTTTCTTCTCCCCTGACGAGTAGACGAGAAGACAATCATACTTCCATCCGGCGACCACGACGGATATTCATTATCCCTTGACCTGCTGGTGAGCTGGGATATGCCTGATCCGTCAGGAGCTATAGTAAATATATTTATTTCACCGTTTTTTTGCAGGGAAGAGTATGAAATTTTATCACCACCAGGGGACCATGAAGGCTGTGTATTGTAGTTTCCGCTGAAGGTCAACCTGCGGGCGACTCCACTGTTCATGTCCTGGATAAAAATCTGAGGCCGTCCTTCACGCGTGGATACGAAAGCCATACGGGAACCGTCTGGCGAAAAGGTAGGTGAAACGTCAATCCCCCTGTTTCTGGTCAACCTCCTCGAAACAGTGCCGTCTGACTTGATGAGATAAATCTCCTGATCCCCGTCAATGGAGAGCGTCGTCGCCAGCTCATCGGTCCCCGGAACCCATCCCGGATCGATACACACCCCAGCTTTTCTTACGGCGGCCGTCGTTTTGGTTGAAAGATTCTTTATGTAAAGGTCTGGCTTACCGCTGGTATAATCGGTCCAGGCAATATATCGTCCGTCAGGCGACACGGCCGGAGTGAGGGAAATCGATCTCGTGCTGGTTACCTGCTCGATGTTCGAACCATCGAAATCGCACATGTAGATCTCTTTTGCCCCTGACCGATTAGAAACAAACACTATTTTCGAACCGAAAACCGAACGTTTTCCAGTCAGCAACTCGATGAGATCGGCGCAGAACTGCAACGCCATCGGACGGAGTTGCTTCTCCTGGCCGGCGTACCACTTCTTGAGCATCTGCTTGCCGGTCACATCGTAAACCTCCATATCAAGATATGGCTCACCCTTCTTTCTGGTAAGGGTGCCGGTTACGTAGACATCGCTACCCACCGAACCGATGGCCTCGAAATTGATAGTTCCGTTCTGGGCGTTCCTTATGTTCAGCGGTGCCGGCATCATGTTGAAAAGTCCGGTAAAATCAAGCCCGCCCTTGATGTTTGCATCAATGGTTTGACCCCATTCAGCCTCCTTGCTTCCCTTGGCAATCGTTTTGTCGAGCACAACGGAGATACGACCGGATGCCTGTTTGCTTATTTCGATCACATCGATTATCTCTTCAGCCCTGAGCAGAACAGGCATAAGCAACTGAAACCAGAGCATCATGGACAAGCCAGCTACAAGTATTTTCCTGAACGTCATAATATTTTCAGTGGTGTGATATTAACGCAAGCCTCTTCATCGCGACAGTGAAAAAAACGGGATTAAACTAATTGGTGGTTCCTGAGCTTCCGACAACATATCATCTCAAACAATACACTTATATAATTTAATAATTCCCTGACGATCAACTCTCTGGTCGCCATTAATTCCAGAGTAATTTCATCTTTCCTGGACGAGACCCTGTTTCGGGGTAAACTTTAAATCGTATATGATGCCTCTCGGACCGTATTCCCTTGGGGGAGGCGGAAATGGCACTGACTTCTGCAGGGTAATGAGGACTGAATTATTCATGTACTCACTCGGGGCGCGCTTTAAAAATGTCTGATCCCCGATCGTTCCATCGGGAAGAATCCTGACCCTTACCGTGACCTCCATGGCGCTCATGTTCCGAAGCATCGGTGCTGGAGGAGGAGTCCAATTGTTTGTAATGATCTCAAAAATTTTTGCCTTGTAGGGATCAACAGCTCCCCCACCGGTGCCATACGCTCCGCCACCACCACCGCGGCCACTCCCGACGGGTGCCGGTCCGCCTCCGCCCTGTGCATTCAATTTTTTCTGAAGGTTGGCCATGGCGCTGCTCATGTCGCTGACATCGCTTCCGGCGCTTGCAGGCGGTTTCTGTGTCGTCGTTTTTTTCGCAAGCTGATCAAGGGCGTTATTCATATTCTGCTGGCGCAGCTTTGCCGCATCGACCGGCGGCTCCTTTTTCGGCGCGACGACGGGCTCCGGAACCTTTTTGACGACGACTGGATCCGGGACCTTCTTGACGACGACAGGCTCAGGCATCTTCTTTGGTTGCGGAACCGGCGGCGCTGGAACCTTTTTTACTGCGACAGGTTCTGGCACCTTCTTTACTACCGGTGCAGGAGCAGGCGCAGGTGGTTCCTTTACTTCTACAGGAGCGGGTTCAGGAAGGCTTTTCGGCCCACCTGCCGGACCGGGAAGACCAGGAAGAGAGACGAGGCTGACGCTGACGATCTTTGTTGGCGGGTGAGTCCGGACGTAAAACACCTGAAGAACAATAACGGCAATAATCACGGCAACGTGTGCCGCCGCCGCAATGCCTAACCAGACGGAAAACTTCCTCTGCGCCTGTCTGAGTTCATCCCTTGTGTTCATAGAGTGTCTGTCAAATCAGCGTTTCCTGCCATCCGAGACTGCTGGCTCGGTGACCATGCCGATTTTTTCGACCCCGGCCTCCCTGATTGAAGCCATGACCGACATAACGAATCCGTAAGGAAGGGATTTATCAGCTTTCAGATAGACCTCTTCGGCCTTTTTGGATTCAAGAATCCTGGGCAGCCGTTCGGCTATCTCACTGGCTTCGAGCTGGTAATCGTTGATCATCACTTTCCGTGATCCGTCGATGCTGATGATCAGCCCCTTCGAATCGACATCCATCTTTTCGTGCGTAGTCTGGGGAACGTCCACCTTGACCCCGCTGGTCATCATGGGGGCTGTCACCATGAATATGACGAGCAGCACCAGCATGACGTCCACGAAAGGCGTCACGTTGATCTCGCTCATGAGCCTTGTTTTTTGTCCGGTCATCATCGTTCGGGCCTCCCCGTTTACTGGTTGAGGTAGGAATCGATGAAGTCAGGGACAAAATCCTCAAGATCGCGTTCGATCTGGCCAATCTGCTGGGTGAAATAGTTGTAGCCCATAACGGCAGGAATAGCGGCGACCAGGCCGGTTGCCGTGGCAATAAGCGCCTCTGAAATACCTGGGGCGACTGCGACGAGCGACGCCGTTTTCATGAGGCCGATGTTCTGGAACGAGCTCATGATGCCCCAAACGGTGCCGAAAAGACCGATAAACGGAGCCGTGTTGCCGACAGTGGCCAGAAATGGCACCAGATGGGTCAGACGTTTGCTTTCAGCGTTGACCTCCCTTTTGACGGCAAGGGTGATCCGCTCCCTCAACTGGGTGACGGTGCTCTTGTCGCGCATCGAACTGTATTCGACATAACCGGCACGAAAAACCCTCGGCAAGGAACCGTTCCGGAAATTCTCACTCGAAGCGAAAAGCTTGTCGGCGTTCTGCACCTGAAAAAACGTATCGAGGAAATCCTGCGATTCGCTGATCGATTTCCTGACAAATCCGAACTTGTATGCTATGATCGCCCATGAGATGATCGAAAACATGATCAACACGACGAGGACCAGTATTACTACCGGTCCTGCTCCTGAAAGCATCGAAACAATTCCGCCACCTGCATTTTCACTCATATTCAGCTCGCTCTGATAGTTTCACGTTAAAAAGAGACCAGGTTCTGGACGACAAAGTAAGCCACCACGGAACCGGATATGGCACATAAGGTATTGACTAGATCGTTGTTAACAAAATGATAGCCCTTTATCAGTTCGTTTACAACCTTGCTTCCATCGGAAGCGATACTGTGGGTACGTTCAGTAACCTTTTCCCTTATGGGGTCAAAGTACTGCGCCTGAATCGTAGCGCCAAAAAAGCTGTCGACAAGGCTGGAAAAAAGACCGGCAATGCCGATGATCAGCAGGGACTGAAGAATACCGACCTGATTGATCCAGGACACGTTCAGGAAAATGGCGCTCGAACAGATAAGAAGCGATCCGAGAAATGAGGCGGAAGTTCCCGGGATTGATACGCCGCCTGAAGTCCCTACCGGCACCTCCTTGAAGGTGGTCACGAGCCAGGCCTTGGGATTGGGCCACATCGTGCCGATTTCGGTAGCCCAGGTATCCGCCTGAACTGCGGCCAGAGTGCCAAGATAGGCAAAAAATATAAAGGGATCAGCAGTCAGCGAATAGATCACCATCATGATCCACGCGACACCGCCGTTGGCATATACCTGGCCGGCATCCCGCTGTGAACCTTTTTCGAAGACGAGATCAAATTTGGCCTTGCGTTTGTGTCCGAGCTTCGAGAGGATGGAAGAGAGGAAGTAAAATGTCAGAAGCGGAACCGTCCAGACAAGTCCGCCGATGCCGAAAATGGTGGAACCGAGCAGAAAAGTTGCTGTGGCGCCACTATTGTTGAGAAACTTGACCTTGATCGAAAACAGCGCTACGGCAAGGGCGAACAGCCCGCCGAGAAGGAATCCCTCGATCGTCACCATTTTATTTACGTCGATCAGGTAAAGCACGTAAGCTATGGAGGCGGGAATGAAGAGGTTGTCGAGGCCGTAGGAGAGCAACGCCTCAACGGCTGTTGCAATAAGGGCGAGAAGAAGCGCAAGGCTGAGAAGCATCCACATGGGTTTTCCGGCGAGCCCCCCGGTAAAGGAGGCCTGAAACACGAAGAGCGAGACAGAAAGAATGAGCAGGCTTGAAACGAACATTGCCAGAGAACCTTCGACCGTCTTTCTGCTACGGGTCATATGCTCTATATGGCGACCGCCGAAAGCAGTTCCGACAAGCGCTGCCAGGGCGTCGCTGATGCCCATAACCAGCATGGAGGTCTGAAGGATCCAGATGTGGGAATCCCACAGAAACAGTAATTGCAGTAACAGGGCCAGCGGGAACAGGACCGGCCCGTAACTGTTAACCGTCTCTTCAGGTCCTGATTTGCCGGGTTCACCGTGCAGGGACCTGAAAAAGCCGACACGCAGGCTCAAAAAACCGATTCCGGAAAAGAGCAGCGAGGCCAGCAGAGGATAGGCGTTTGACTTGAAGTATGAGGGGATGAAAAAAATCACCACACCCATGCTCAGATGCAACACTTTTCGGACGACAAGAGGACTTACGCTGAATTTCCTGGTCAGGAGCTCACCAAGGACCAGAAAAGAACCGATGAGGGTCAGGAGGAGGCAAAACGACGGAAAATCCTGTGAGGATAGGGGCTGGATACTCAACATGGCACTGACGTTTATAGGGTTGAAACATGACCGGCATGTGTCTGATTCCTTAGTTGGTAAAAATATGATTTTTTAATTTTTTACACCACCTGCCTTTCAGGAAATAATTTCTATTTTTCTACAGTTTTGGCCGCCCATCTCCTTGACTTAATAGCAGGGAAAATGTAACTTGCTTGCGTTTTCATTCTTAAACTGGCGCGACAACCGATCTATTGCAATGCCGTTTTCGACCAAAAATCGTCTTGATTCCACAATCGCCGGACGCCCGGGCAAATCCTGCCCAGCGGGTTATGCAGCCTCATGCATGACAGTGCGTCACCTCCAGAACCTCCCCTTCTCCGGCATCGGTCAGGTAGTAGCTGTACCGGTAGTACAGGTACTTATTATCGTACACTGACCCGTCAGACCTTTCCCAAGTCCATCGTATTTTCCACGACAATACATCAGACTCCAAGGCTTCGGGACAGGCAGGCCAGGGATTTTGTTTTTTTAATTGCTAACCACTTATATCGATGAGATCTGACACCATAAAGAAAGGGTTCGAAAAGGCCCCTCACCGCAGCCTGCTCAAGGCAACCGGAGCCGTTAAATCGCAAAGCGATTTCTCAAAGCCGTTTATCGGCATCTGCAACTCGTTCAACGAACTGATCCCCGGCCACGCACATCTCCAGGAGTTTGGCCGGATAGCCAAAGAGGCCGTGCGTGAAGCCGGAGGCGTCCCGTTCGAGTTCAACACCATCGGAGTGTGCGACGGCATTGCCATGGGCCATGTCGGAATGCGCTACTCCCTCGCCAGCCGTGAAATCATTGCCGACTCGGTCGAGACCATGGTCGAGGCTCACCGCCTTGACGGTCTGGTCTGCATTCCGAACTGCGATAAAATCACCCCCGGAATGATGATGGGAGCCCTCAGGACCAACGTCCCGGTCATCTTCGTTTCAGGCGGGCCGATGCAGGCAGGCCACACTCCATCAGGAAAGAGTGTTGACCTGATCTCTGTCTTCGAAGCCGTCGGCAAGTTCAGCACCGGTGAGATAAACGAAGAGGAGCTCCAGACCATCGAAGATTGCGGATGCCCCGGCTGCGGTTCGTGTTCGGGCATGTTCACGGCAAACTCCATGAACTGCCTCTGCGAAGCGCTCGGATTTGCCCTGCCAGGCAACGGCACGATCCTCGCTGTCGACCCGAGAAGGCTGGAACTGGTCAAAACCGCTTCGAAAAGAATCGTCGACCTTGTCAGGAACGATGTCAGGCCGAGACAGATCCTCACTCGCCAGGCGCTGCTCAACGCATTCGCCCTCGACCTCGCCATGGGTGGAAGCACCAACACCATCCTGCATACGCTGGCGATCGCCAACGAAGCCGAACTCGATTTCGATTTTTCCGAGCTGAACGGCCTTTCGGCAAAAACGCCATACATCTGCAAGGTGAGCCCTGCCACGACCGAGGTGCACATAGAAGATGTGGACCATGCAGGAGGGATATCAGCCATCCTGAAGGAGCTGTCGAAAATCGACGGGCTGCTCGACCTCTCTGCCATGACCGTCACAGGCAGAACCCTTGGCGAGAACATTGCTGGAGCCGAAGTGCGCGACAACAAGGTCATCCGCCCGATAAGCGACCCGTACTCAGCGACGGGCGGTCTTGCCGTGCTCTACGGGAACCTCGCCCCGAACGGCGCTGTTGTCAAGACGGGCGCCGTGAGCCCCTCCATGCTGAAACACATTGGGCCGGCAAAGGTTTACGACTGCCAGGACGACGCTATCGACGGCATCATGAACGGCGACGTGAAGTCGGGCGATGTCGTGGTCATCAGGTACGAAGGTCCGCGTGGAGGCCCCGGCATGCCGGAAATGCTTTCGCCAACCAGCGCCATCATGGGTCGCGGTCTCGGTGATTCGGTTGCCCTTATTACCGACGGACGTTTTTCCGGAGGGTCAAGAGGAGCCTGCATAGGACATGTATCGCCGGAAGCCGCTGACAGGGGCCCCATTGCCGCACTGCAAACGGGCGACACGATCACCATCGACATCCCCGGGCGCAGCATGACGGTCAACCTCGACGACGAGACCATCAGGGAGAGAATTGCCGCCCTTGCTGATTTCGAGCCGAAAATAAAGAAAGGATACCTTGCCCGCTATGCCCAGATGGTCACATCGGCAAATACGGGAGCTATCCTCAAGACGAAGTTTTAATACAAGCGCCTGAGCCAGGCATAAATAACAAATTGTTCGAACCATGCATGAACAAGGACAGAAACTGAACGGATCCGAAATATTTTTCGAGTGTCTGCGACGTGAAAACGTCGAGTATATTTTCGGCTACCCCGGCGGGGCGCTGCTGAAAGTTTACGAAACCCTCCATGAGGTCAAGGATATCAAGCATATCCTGGTGCGTCACGAGCAGGGCGCAACCCACATGGCCGAGGGCTATGCCCGCGCAACCGGAAGACCGGGCGTCGTGCTCGTCACTTCAGGTCCTGGCGCCACCAATACGGTCACAGGCATTTCGAACGCCTACATGGATTCTACGCCGATGGTTGTATTCACCGGACAGGTGCCCAGCACGCTGATCGGCAACGACGCGTTCCAGGAAGCGGACATCGTCGGCATCACCAGGCCGATCACCAAGCACAACTTCCTGGTGAAGGATGTCAGGGAGCTTGCAGCCACCATCCGCAAAGCCTTCTTTCTTGCCACGACCGGCAGGCCGGGACCGGTGCTTGTCGACATGCCGAAAGACGTGCTCAATGCCGAATGCTCCTTCGAGTGGCCTGACAGCGTGGATATCCGCGGATACAAGCCGACCGTGAAGTGCCACATGAACCAGGTCCAGAAGGCTGCGAAAATGATCGCCAAGGCCAAACGCCCGCTCTTTTACATCGGCGGCGGCGTCATCACGGCCGATGCCTCCGAAGAGCTGCGCCAGATTGCCATGGCACAGAACATCCCCGTCACCATGACCCTTCAGGGGCTCGGCGCATTCCCGGGCGACCACCCGCTGTCGATGGGCATGCTCGGCATGCACGGCACCTTCTGGGCGAACCAGGCAGTCAACAACTGCGACCTGCTCATCGCCGTCGGCGCAAGGTTCGACGACCGAGTCACGGGCAAGATCGACACATTCGCGACGCAGGCGTTCAAGATCCATAACGACATCGACCCGACCAACGTCGACAAGAACATCAAGGTCGACCTGCCGGTCGTCGGCGACGCAAAGGATTTCCTTGCCTCGATACTGACCGAACTGCCGAAGAACCATGAGGACAGAAGCGCATGGATCGCCCAGATCATGGCGTGGCAGGAGCAGTGCCCGATGACTTATGCCGACGAGGGGGACTCCCTGAAAACCGAGTTCGTCATCGACGAAGTCTCGAAGCAGACGGCAGGACGCGCCGTGGTCGTGACCGACGTCGGCCAGCACCAGATGTGGACTGCGCAGTATTACAAGTTCACGGAACCACGCTCGATCATCACCAGCGGCGGCCTCGGCACGATGGGCTTCGGCCTGCCTGCGTCGATCGGAGCCGCGTTCGGAGTGACCGACCGTCCGGTGGTCCTGTTCTGCGGCGACGGAGGCCTGATGATGAACATCCAGGAGATGGTGACCGCCGTGCACAACAAGGTTCCGATCAAGATATTCCTGATCAACAACAGTTATCTCGGCATGGTCCGCCAGTGGCAGGAGCTTTTCCACAAGGAGAAATACTCCTTCACCGACCTTGAGGAGAGCAACCCCGATTTCGTCAAGCTGGCAGAAGCGTTCGGCTGCAGGGCAGTCAGCGCACGTACGCCCGATGAAGCAAGAATCGCCATAAGGGAAGCGCTCGCATACAACGACGGGCCGACGTTTGTCGAGTTCCGAGTCATCAGAAAGGACATGGTCTTCCCGATGGTCCCTGCCGGCGGCTCGATCTCCGACATGCTTCTCGCCAGGCTGAATCCCAAAACCATGGTTTAAGCACCTATGAAACACCTAATATCTGTACTGGTCGAAAACAAATTCGGCACCTTGAACCGGGTTGCTGCCATGTTCAGCGCCCGCGGGTTCAATCTCGAAAGCATCTCCATCGGCGAGACCGAAGATGCTGAAGTTTCACGCATGACCATCGTCACCCGCGGAGAAGACCGCATCATAAGCCAGGTGCTGAAACAGCTCAACAGGCTTGTGGATACTATCAAGGTGACCGATCTGACCCACCAGCCCCACGTCGAGCGGGAACTGCTCCTGATGAGCCTGAAACTGACCAAAACGGCACAGCACGAGATTTTCGAGCTGATCAACGTTTTTAAGGGAAAAGTCGTGGATATAAAGCAAAAATCCATTACTATTGAGGTCATCGGTTCGCCGGACAAAATCAACACGGCCATCGACCTTTTCAGGCCTTTCGGCATCCGGGAACTTGCGCGTTCCGGCGCGGTTGCCATTCACCGCGGTGAAAACTGATTTTATTTATGTCTAACCAGTCAACACGCTTATGTCAATGAATGTTTATTACGAGCAGGATGCCGATCTCGCGGTACTGCAGAACAAAAATATCGCTATCCTCGGCTACGGAAGCCAGGGTCACGCCCATGCACTGAACCTGAAGGACAGCGGCATGAACGTCTGCGTCGGTCTCCGCACCGACAGCTCATCATGCACCAAGGCGCGTGAAGCCGGCCTCAGGGTCGAGACGGTCGCTGAAGCGGTCAAGTGGGCCGACATCATCATGGTGCTCCTGCCCGACCAGACCCAGAAAAGCGTCTATGAAAGCGAAATCCTGCCGAACCTGAAACCTGGCAACACGCTCGCGTTCGGACACGGCTTCAATATCCACTACAAGCAGATCGTCCCTCCGGCTGACGTCGATGTGATCATGATTGCACCGAAGAGCCCCGGCCACCTCGTCCGCAGGACTTACACCGAAGGCAACGGCGTCCCGTGCCTGATCGCGGTACACCAGGACTTCACCGGCGAAGCCAAGAAAACGGCGCTTGCCTGGGCAAGGGGAATCGGCGGCACAAAAGCCGGCGTCATCGAGACCAACTTCAAGGATGAGACCGAAACCGACCTCTTCGGCGAACAGGCCGTTCTCTGCGGCGGTTCCGCCGAGCTGATCAAGGCTGGCTTCGAAACCCTCACCGAAGCAGGCTACCCTGCTGAGCTCGCCTATTTCGAGTGCATGCACGAGCTGAAACTCATCGTGGACCTGTACTATGAAGGCGGCCTGTCACGCATGAACTACTCGGTCAGCGACACTGCCGAATACGGCGGCATGACCAGGGGCCCGCGCCTCATCACCTCCGCCGTCAAGGCCGAGATGAAAAAGATACTCGAAGAGGTCCAGGACGGCCGCTTCGCAAAAGAGTTCATCGACGAGTGCAATTCGGGATACAACTCCCTGAACAGCCTCCGCGAGAGCAATCGCAACCACCCGATCGAAAAAGTCGGTGCGAAGCTTCGTGAGATGATGAGCTGGCTCAAGAAGAAATAATGCGGAGAGCCATGTACAAGATTGTTTCAATTCCCGGTGACGGCATCGGCCCCGAAGTGGTGGCCGGCGCCGTTGACGTGATCAACGCCATAGCGAAAAAACACGGACTTACCATCGTCATTGAAGAGCACCTGTTCGGCGGCGCTTCGTATGACGTTCACGGCAGCATGCTGACCGATGAAACCCTGGAAGCCTGCAGGAACTGCGACGCCGTCCTTCTCGGCGCGGTAGGCGGCCCCAAATGGGAAAGCCTGCCCCATGCTGAAAAGCCGGAAGCGGCCCTGCTCAAGATCCGCAAGGAGCTTGGACTGTTCGCCAACCTGCGCCCGGCGAAAGTATACGACGCACTGGTCGACGCATCGACGCTCAAGGCCGAAGTTGTCAGGGGCACAGATTTCATGGTGTTCAGGGAACTTACCGGCGGCATCTATTTCGGCCAGCCAAGGGGCTACGACGAGAACAAGGGCTGGAACACGATGGTGTACGAGCGTTACGAAGTCGAGCGCATCGCACGTCTGGCTTTCGAGGCCGCGCAGAAACGCGGCAACGTCAAGGTCACCTCGATCGACAAGGCAAACGTTCTCGAAGTTTCGCAGTTCTGGCGGAACGTCGTGCATGAAGTACACAAGGACTTCCCGGAGATCGAGCTTGTGGATATGTACGTCGACAACGCGGCCATGCAGATCGTGCGCAACCCGAAACAGTTTGACGTCATCGTAACGAGCAACCTGTTCGGCGACATCCTGAGCGACATTTCCGGAATGATCACCGGAAGCCTCGGTATGCTCCCGTCTGCAAGCATCGGGTCAAAGCATGCGCTCTACGAACCGATTCACGGCAGCGCGCCTGACATCGCAGGACAGAACAAGGCAAACCCGATCGCAACCATCGCCTCGGTGGCCATGATGTTCGAAAACAGCTTCTGCATGCCAGACGTTGCGACCGAGATTTACGATGCGATCGAAGCGGCTCTTGCCACAGGCATCCGCACGGCCGACATTGCAAAACCCGGCGAGAAAAGCGTTTCGACTACAGAAATGACCGCTGCGATCGTCGCCCGCATCTGAAGAGAGGCGACCCCTCCTGCCGATCAAGTAATGCCAATGGCAGGAACCACGACAGAGCAAGTGCGGCGGGCAACCGCCGCCGAAGAAGCCGGGGCTCTGTCAGTCACCGGCTTTTCGGTTTCAGGGGCATGGACGGAGAGACATGGCATTCTCCCCTCCCCGACAAGTTCAATGAAGGGTACACTGATAACGGAATCTGATACACCATGGCACAAACGATAACCCAGAAAATTTTCGCCAAAGCCGCCAACCGCAAATTCGTCGATGCGGGTCAGAGCGTATGGCTCAATGTCGACGTCCTCCTGACGCATGACGTCTGCGGACCGCCGACTTTCGATATCTTCAAGCATGAGTTCGGTCCGGACGCCAAAGTCTGGAATCCGGAGAAAGTGGTCGTGCTTCCTGACCACTACATCTTCACCAGCAACGAACACGCCCACAGGAACATCGACCTCCTGAGGCAGTTCGCGGCAGAGCAGCACCTGCCCAACTACTACGACGTAGGCACCGACCGCTACCGCGGCGTCTGCCACGTGGCGTTGGCAGAAGAGGGCTTCAACCTTCCCGGCACCGTGCTCTTCGGTACCGACTCGCACACCTGCACATCAGGTGCATTCGGCATGTTCGGCTCCGGCATCGGCAACACCGACGCCGCGTTCATTCTCGGCACCGGCAAACTCTGGGAGAAGGTCCCGGAATCGATGAAGTTCACCTTCGAAGGCCAGATGCCGGAATACCTGACGGCAAAAGACCTGATCCTTCAGATCCTCGGCGATATCGGCACCGACGGTGCGACCTACCGCGCGATGGAGTTCGATGGCGAAGCAGTTTACTCCCTGTCGATGGACGAACGCATGACCCTGTGCAACATGGCCATCGAAGCCGGCGGCATGAACGGCATCATCGGCGTCGACGCAGTGACCGAAGCCTTCGTCAAGGCTCGCTCCAGCAAGCCATACGAAGTCTTCGCAAGCGATCCGGACGCCACGTACCACAGCATGTACCGCTACCGTGTCGACCAGATGGAACCGGTCGTCGCCCAGCCGCACAGCCCGGACAACCGCGCCACCGTCAGGAGCGTTGCCGGTACGCCGATCACCAAATCGTACATCGGCTCATGCACCGGCGGCAAGCTAACGGACTTCATGCTCGCGGCAAAGATCCTGAAAGGCAAGAAGGTTGCCGTAACGACAAACATCGTGCCAGCGACCGTACTTGTTGCTTCACAGCTCTCCACGGAGACCTACGAAGGCCAGACCCTCAGATCCATCTTCGAGGAGGCCGGATGCAGCATCGCACTGCCGTCATGCGCAGCATGCCTTGGCGGACCTGCCGATACCGTCGGTCGTTCGGTGGACAAGGACGTCGTGGTTTCGACGACCAACAGGAACTTCCCCGGACGCATGGGCAGCAAGCACGCAGGCGTTTATCTCGCCTCGCCGCTGACAGCAGCAGCATCGGCCGTAACTGGAAAACTTACCGATCCGAGGGATTTCCTCTGATCGCATGAAGCATATGACTAAGGAAAACTAACTACCATGGAAACCATCATTCAGGGAAAAGCCTACGTCCTCGGCAAGAATATCGACACTGACCAGATCATTCCGGCCGAACACCTCGTCTACAGCCTCTCGGACCCGGAAGAGGTGAAGATGTACGGCAAATACGCACTATCCGGAGTTCCGGTCGAGCAGGGCGGCCTGCCTGAAGGGGGAATTCCCTTCGTTCAGGAAGGAAGCTTCGCGTCACCATACTCCATCATCATCGCAGGACCTAATTTCGGTTGCGGTTCTTCGAGGGAACACGCCCCCTTCTCGCTTCAGGTCGCAGGAGCGAAGGCCATCATCGCAGAGTCCTATGCGAGGATCTTTTACCGCAACTGTGTAGACGGCGGATTTGTCATCCCTTACGAAACCGCACAGCAGTTGAACAAGTCGGTCGTGACCGGCGATGAACTGTCGATCGACATTCAGGCAAATACGCTCACGAATCTGACCCAGAACGTCACCTACCAGCTCAAGCCGCTGGGAGACGTAGCCAACATCGTCCAGGCCGGAGGAATTTTCGAGTACGCCAGGAAAAACGACCTTATGGCCACAAGCCAGGCATAAAAGCATAACAAGAAGTATGGCAATTGAACTGTATGACACGACCCTGCGTGACGGCACGCAGGGTGAACACATCAATCTTTCGGTCCAGGACAAGCTTCTGATCGCCGAACGACTCGACGAATTCGGTGTAGACTACATCGAAGGCGGATGGCCGAGCAGCAATCCGAAAGACGAGGAGTTCTTCCAGAAATCAAAGGCGCTGGCATTGAGGCACGCTCGCCTCTCGTCATTCGGTTCAACGGCAAGGACGGTCTCCAATATCGAGAACGACCCGAACCTTGTCGGGCTCCTGAAATCCGAAACACCGGTCATCACCATATTCGGCAAAACCTGGAAAGCTCACTCTTCCAAGGGTCTCGGCATATCCGACGAGGAGAATGCGGAGCTGATCCACGGATCGGTACGTTTCCTTTCAGAACAGGGCCGTGAGGTGTTTTTCGACGCCGAACACTTCTTTGACGGATGGAAAGACAACGCTGCATTCGCTGAAAAGATGCTCAGGTCAGCCGTTGAGGCCGGGGCAAAAAGAGTGATACTCTGTGACACCAACGGCGGATCGCTGCCTCATGAGGTATCCGCGATTGTCAAAAGGGTACTGGAAATCGTCTCCGTGCCTGTAGGCATCCACGCCCACAACGATGGCGACCTGGCCGTTGCCAACTCAATCGAAGCGGTACGGGCCGGAGCCACACAGGTGCAAGGCACCATCAACGGAATCGGTGAGCGATGCGGCAATGCAAACCTGATCAGCATCGTCCCGAACGTCATGCTCAAGCTTGACGGGGAGTTCTGCAGCGTAAGGGACCTCAAACAGCTGACATCGATGTCCAAATTCGTGTTCGAGATACTCAACCTTCCTCCCGACACCAAAGCTCCGTTCGTCGGCAAATCGGCGTTTGCCCACAAGGGCGGCATCCATGTCAGCGCCGTGATGAAGGAGAGTTCACTGTACGAGCATATCGACCCTGCCCTGGTGGGAAACCGCCAGAGAGTCCTTGTTTCGGAACTTGCCGGTCAAAGCAATATCCGGTACAAAGCCCAGGAACTCGGCATCAGCCTGCCGGATAAAGGTGAACTGTTCAAACGACTGGTCAACAACATCAAAACGCTGGAACACCAGGGCCTGCAATTCGATGGAGCCGAAGCCTCTTTCGAACTGATCCTCAGGCGCGAAATGGGTCAGTTCACACCGTTCTTCGAGGTTCTTGAATCCAAAATCAACATCGAAAACGGCAAGGATATCCGTTCGGTCGACCAGGCCGTATTGAAAGTAGCCGTAGGAGAAAAAACCGAACTTACCGTAGCGCACGGCGACGGTCCGGTCAATGCGCTCGACAAGGCGCTACGCAAGGCATTGATAGGGTTTTACCCGGAAATCCGCGCCATTCGCCTCATCGACTACAAGGTTCGCGTACTTGAGGAAAAACGGGGGACGAGCGCCAAGGTCAGGGTGCTGATCGAAAGCAGCGACGGGCAGAAAACGTGGGGCACGGTCGGCGTTTCGACAAATATCATCGAGGCGAGCCTTCAGGCCTTGAGCGACAGCATCAACTACTACCTGTTCAATACCAAATCGAGAGCTTCATCGGGAACTCCTGCCGAACCGGCCATTAATGCCTGATACTGAGTTTTATCCGATGCCGGAGTTCCCTGCATCGGATAAAACGACTGATTGCATCTATCGAAAATCATAACTCCTGCCCCTACAGGACTATGCGAATTCACGACATCGACCCGGACAATCGGCCGAGGGAGCGATTTCTCCGCTCAGGCCCATCTTCGCTCAGCCCGGCGGAACTTCTCGCGCTCATCCTCCGCTCAGGCACACGCAAACTGAACATCCTCGACACCTGCAACCGGATCATCGCAGAGCACAGCCTGGAGCGGCTTGCCGATCTCTCGCTCAAGGAGCTTCAGAAAATGCCCGGCATAGGCGAGGCCAAGGCGATGCAGATCTCCGCAGTCTTCGAATTGAACAAACGCCTGCACCACACGCGAAACCTGAACCGTAAAGTCCATGGCGCACGTGACGTATTCGAGTACATGACAGGCAGGATTCCCGATGAAAGCAGGGAACATCTCTGCGTCCTGTTCCTCAACACGAGAAACCAGATCATCCGACACGAGTTCGTTTCAGTCGGAACGCTGACGGCGTCACTCATCCATCCGAGGGAGATCTTCAAGGCGGCAATCCGTGAGAGTGCTCACTCCATCATCCTGGTGCATAACCATCCGTCAGGCGATGTCCAGCCAAGCAACGCTGACAAACAGGTCACGACCATCCTGAAACAGGCAGGCAATCTTCTCCAGATCGAGCTGCTCGACCATGTGATCGTGGGAAGTGAAGACTGGTTCAGCTTCAGGGATCACTCTCTGCTTTAATGTTTTGAGGACCTTGTTAAGTTCGCGCTTAGCACCATGACAGGCGTGCTTTTCCTGTTGAAGGAACCCGCAGAAGCGGATGTTCAGGAAAAGATGATTCAAATAGGCAGTCTGGAGAAACTGCCTGTAAAAACACTGCGTTACAGCTCGTTACCGGTGGCAGAGCTTTTTACCGATTCCATATCGGGTAAAGGCATGGGACCGCCTTCAACCGGGAACTCACGCACATTTTTAGCCTGAAGACCTTTCTGGGTCTTGTCAAGTTCAAACTCTACTTCCGCATCCTGGTTGAGAACCTTGAAGGTCTGCTCGGAACAGATCGCCGAAAAATGTACAAAAATGTCTTCTCCGCCCTCAGGGTTGATGATAAAACCATACCCTTTTTTCCCATCGAACCACTTTACTTTGCTTTTAGGCATATCGCACATCCGTGGCTTATGTTACAAAAAGTAATCATTACGTAGAAACCCCTACAAAACAAATATATATATTTTACTCTGTCAGAGCAACAACTGCGGGCATTTTCGGTTTAATTACACTCATTGAAGATCAACATTTTTCGTCATTTATTATGCAAAACATCATTCTTGTCACCGGTGCCGGAAAAGGTATCGGCAGGGCAATCGCCCTTGCTTTCGCTCAGGCAGGAAGACATAATCCGGATTTTGATCCGCTGCTCATACTCTCCTCAAGAACGCCGGCAGACCTCGAATCCATCTCGCTGGAATGTCGTGCTGAAGGAGCGGTCACCGATACGGTCGCAGCCGACATTGCAAGCATGACAGATGTAAAACGACTTTCAGATAACGTTCTTAAGCGTTATGGAACCATTGACTGTCTCGTGAACAACGCAGGAGTCGGACGGTTCAAACCGCTTGCAGAAATGACGGAAGACGACTACAACCATACGATGGACACCAACCTTAAAGGTACCTTTTTCCTGACCCAGGCACTCTTCCCCGCCATGGAGCGCAAACGTTCCGGGCACATCTTTTTCATCACTTCAGTAGCCGCTGAAAAAGCGTTCAAACACTCCTCATTATACTGCATGTCGAAATTCGGCCAGAAAGGACTTGTGGAAACTATGCGTCTATACGCGAGGGAATGCAATGTCAGGATTACCGAGGTCCTGCCGGGAGCTGTGCACACCCCAATGTGGGGCGAGGTAAGCGAAAACTTTCAATCGCTCATGATGACTCCTGAGGACATCGCCGCTCCGGTAGTCCAGGCATATCTCCAACCTTCACGAACGACAGTGGAACAGATAGTATTAAGGCCGACAGGAGGCGATCTGCAGGATAGCTGAGAGACGTGACACGCGAGAAGACGTGACTCGTGACGCGTGACATGCGAGAAGACGTGACGCGTGACACGCGAGGAGACGTGACGCGTGACGCGTGACATGCGAGAAGACGTGACGCGTGACGCGTGACACGCGAGGAGACGTGACGCGTGACGCGTGACATGCGAGAAGACGTGACACGTGACGCGTGACATGCGAGAAGACGTGACTCGTGACGCGTGACGCGTGACACGAGGACGGGAGGGACGCGACGCTTGACGAGAGTTACGAGTTACGCGTTACGTGTCACGCGTTACGTGTCACGCGTCACGTCCTAACGAGTTATAATTCTCGCTTTTTTCTCGTATCTTCAGGGTTTGAAACATATTGTCAATCAGGAACAGAACCACTATCATGAGCTTCAAGGAAAGAATAGACCAGGAAATGAAAGATGCGCTGAAAAGCGGCGATAAAAACCGTCTCAACACGATCAGATCGATTCGTGCGGCCTTTCTCGAAAAAGAGGTCTCCATCAGGGTTGGAGGTGTGGGCGCACTCAATGACGACCAGGAGCTTGAAGTTCTGGTCAGCCTTGCGAAAAAACGCCGGGACGCCATTGAACAGTTTAATGCCGGAAACCGCCCTGATCTTGCTGAAACTGAAGCCATTGAGCTGAAAGTGATCGAAGAATACCTGCCAGCGCCGGTTTCCGACGAAGAGGTCGAATCGATCATCCGCGATATCGTTTCGAAATCAGGTGCAACCTCCTTGAAAGATATGGGCAAAGTCATGGGTGAAGCCATGAAAGCCCTTAAAGGAAAAACCGACGGCACGAAAGTTCAGGCCATCGTCAAGTCACTCCTGTCATAACCATTTGCAGCCAGCCATGCTCGACATCAATTTTGTACGCCAGAACCCGGATGAAGTAATTGCGATGCTGCAGCGTCGTCAGATGGGTAAGGATACGCCCAAGGTAAACAAGCTCCTCGAACTCGACTCCGACAGGAAGCAGATGGTCCAGCGCGCCGACGAACTAAAAGCGCTTCGTAACCGGGTATCCAGGGAGATTGCCGACATCAGGCGCACCGGACAGGGATCGGGCGAAGAGCTGATACAGCAGATGAAAACGGTTTCCGACCAGATCTCCGACCTTGATGCCGCTCTCGCAACGCTCGAAACTGAAATGGAGGAGATCCTGCTCGGCCTGCCCAACAGACTCCACGACTCTGTGCCTGCAGGGCGGAACGCCGACGACAACGTGCTCTACAAGGGACCGGTCGAGTTCATTCACCAGCTCGATTTCCCGGTCAGGAACCACCTTGACCTCGGCAAAAGCCTCGGCATCCTAGATTTCGAACGTGGCGCAAAGATCAGCGGCGCCGGATTCCCGGTGTATGTCGGCAAAGGGGCCCGACTTGAACGGGCTCTCATCAATTTCATGCTCGACACCCATACCTCCAACCACGGATATACCGAGGTGTTCCCGCCGTTCATGGTCAACCAGGAGTCGCTCCGGGGCACCGGCCAGTGGCCGAAGTTCGCCGACCAGGTCTACCATATCGCTGAAGACGGCCTCTACTGCATTCCGACTGCTGAGGTACCGGTAACCAACCTTCACCGCGGTGAAATGCTCGACGCCGCAAGCCTGCCGATCGCATATGCGGCTTATTCGGCCTGTTTCAGGCGCGAAGCCGGCAGCTATGGAAAGGATACCCGCGGGTTCCTGAGAACACACCAGTTCAACAAAGTCGAGATGGTACGTTTCACCCGTCCTGAAAAATCCTACGAAGCTCTTGAGGAGATTCTCGGTCATGCAGAGAACCTTCTGTGCGCACTTAAAATTCCATACCGGGTCATCACGCTCTGCGGCGGCGACATCAGCGCGAATGCCGCCAAATGCTATGACATCGAAGTGTGGTCGCCGGCTGAAGATAAATATCTTGAAGCTTCGAGCGTATCGAACTTCGAGGACTACCAGGCTCGCCGCTCCAACATCCGCTTTAAACCCGACGGCAAATCGAAACCCGAGTTCGTGCATACCCTGAACGGATCGGGACTCGCGACATCAAGGCTCATGGTATCCCTGCTGGAGCATTACCAGACCGCCGAAGGAAAGATAAAAGTGCCGGAGGTACTGCAGCCGTACACTGGCTTCGACATCATCGAATAGACCCGGCAAGCAAAACTGTGAAGCGCCGCAAAGCAGCTGCATACCGTCAGCATGCATTGCGGGTGAGGATAATTTTGTCCCTTCGTTCGTTTTATGTCATAACAAACCATCAAATGGAGTAACAGAATGATGAAAAAACGCCTGAAATCACTGTCAGTGGCTTTACTTGGCCTGTTGCTGGTCTCCGAAGTCTCATTCGCCGCCACCAACGTGTCGGGACGCGGTTCACAGTCTCGCGGCTATGCCGGTCACAATGCGGAAATCAACGGCCAGCTCTTTACCCTGCCGGGCACAGGTACGATCAGCAATATCGAAGGCAACGGAGCCAGCGGTTTCTGGATTGAAAGAAGTTCAGGGGAGATGGTCAGGAATTTCAACTCGATTGCAGAGGCTCAGGGGTACTCCTTGCCTGCAGGCAGCTACCGCGTAATTCCCAACATCAGGGATGGCGCCAACTCCTGTGGAATTACCGTCACCTTCACCTGCCCGTAATCGATTGCGTGGTCAAACCGGCAAGTTCGGTCGAAAACCATAAAAGGGCGTCATGGATCTCCATGATGCCCTTTTCATTTCCGGTCAACTAACACACACCCTGCTCAGGCAGCCGACTGTGCGCGCCTTGCGATTTCAGCCTTGAACTCACAGACCATCCGGCTTACCGTTTCGATGTCGATCAGGAATGCGTCGTGCCCGTAAGGTTCATCGAGAAAAAGGATCCTCGAATCGGGAATCAGGCGGGCAAGCTCTTCCTGCTCCTCTTTGGGGTAGAGGATGTCTGAATCGATCGAGAGGATTTCAACCGGCACCTGAAACGAGCCGAGCACCGCTTCGTACTCTCCCCTTCCCCGTCCCAGATCGTGCATGTCCATGGCCCTTGTCAGGGTCAGGTAGGTGTTGGCGTCAAAACGCCCTACAAGCTTTTTCCCCTGGTAACGCATGTAGCTCTCGGCCTTGAAGGTCACATTATCCTGCAACTCCCGACCGAATCGCGCCTGGAAATTTTCAAAGCAGCGGTAGGTGCACATGGCCATCATTCTTGCCGCGGCAAGCCCTTTCTGTGGTTGCCGGGCAGGGTCGTACCACCCGTCGTTCCACTCCCCGTCGGCGGCAATAGCCTGGCGTTGAGCCTCACTCTGGGCGATACACCACGCCGAATGCCTGCCGGAAACGCCCATCGGCATGATAGCATGGACCATTTCGGGATACATGTACCCCCATTCGAGCACCTGCATGCCGCCCAGCGATGCGCCGACGACGAGCTGGACCTTCCCGATGCCGAGCGCCATGAGAAGTCTGTGCTGAACGAGAACCATGTCCCGAATGGTGATGCGCGGGAAATCTGGGCCGTAGTGCCGTCCGGTAAGCGGATTCAGTGACAGCGGCCCTGTCGTACCATAGCAGCTCCCGATGACGTTGCTGCAGATGATGAAATCCCTGGTTTCGTCAAAAGCCCCTCCATCAGCGAACATGTCGCTCCACCAGACGTCTGCGTCGGCGTTGCCGGTCAGGGCATGGCAGATGAGAATGACGTTGCTTTTCGTCTCGTTGAGCGTACCCCATGTTCTGTATGCGATCTTCACTTCCGGCAGTTCGCCTCCCATTTCAAGCTTCAACGGCTCGGGGGACTCATGGTAAAGGGTGCGGTCTGAAATGATCGGTATATGATCCATCTGTGTCTCACAGTAAATTCTTGAATGCACGGCTGAAATCAGCCTTGAAGTCGCCGATACTTGATATCGACTGAAACGATTATCATGTTTCCGGGTACCAATGCACAGGCCTGAACGCAGGCTTCGAGCGTTCCATGAATGCCCGAAACCGCAGTCGGCAAACGGTGGCCGGCGCGTAAATAAAGCTATCGTTAGAGGGTAATGATGTCAGGATAACCTGACGTGAAGCATCAAGAGAGGTATGAAATCAACAGGTAATGCATACATCATCTTTCCCGAATTCCCTCCGGGATGGATTTGGCACCGCTCATTATGGAATGAAGGTTGCCAAGGCTTCGCAGGGCCAGTCCCTCCGCCTTTCTGGATGATAGCTCGAAATCTGAAAAAGAACACTCAAATTTCAGGAATCTACAACAGATGATAGTATTTTACAAGACATTGCTGTTTACTTTTCCCAACTTTACCGGCTGACACCCCTCCTATGACCGCTCGTGAAACCGCGCTTCGTGTTCTCCTCGAAATCGACAGCCTGCGCAAGTCTGAAGAGGTACTCAACCGGATGCTGGAGCAGTCGGGACTGGAGCGTAACGACCGGGCGCTGGTCAGGGAACTGGTGAGCGGCACCCTGAAATACCGCCTGCAGTGCGATTTCATCATTGCCCATTTCTACAGGCACGACTACGCAAAGGCAGCCGCCGTACTGAAAAACATCCTGAGACTCGGCGTCTACCAGCTTCTGCATCTTGACAGGGTACCCCGGTCGGCGGCAGTAAACGAAAGCGTCAAACTGGCAAGAAAGTACAAGGGGGACCATCTGTCGCGACTGGTCAACGGACTTCTGCGCAACATCTCCACAGAAACGGTACATCTCGACCGATGGACCGCGAAGATGCAGGACGCAGAACGTCTCTCGATCATCCATTCATACCCCGCATGGCTCACTGGGCGCTGGATCGAGAGATACGGCATCGGGCAGGCTGAAACGATGCTCGCACACGGCAACCTGCCGCCAGCGACAGGATACCGGATAAACCGCCTGAAATCCGATCCGGAAAAGCTGTTCGCCATGCCGACCCTTTCAAGCGCACGACGACTCGAAAACGATCCTGAATACTTTTTCTTTTCCAAAGAGTTCGCCGCTTTCGAGCAGTTGCTGAAAGAGGGAGTGGTCAGCGTCCAGAACCCTACCCAGGGCCTCGCATGCCTCCTTGCCGCGCCGAAACCGGGAAGCGTCGTCTACGACATGTGCGCAGCGCCGGGCGGCAAATCGACCTTCATGGCCGAACTGATGGGCAATACAGGACGCATCATATCTCTCGACCGCTCTGCGGGTAAAATCGAACGGCTGGAATCCAATGCCAAAGCCCTCGGAATCACCATCATCGAAGCGCGTGAAGGAGACGCACTGACTTTCGACCCGGGATGCGTTCCTGACACCATCCTGCTCGACGCCCCGTGCACAGGGACCGGCGTGGTCGGCCGTCGCGCCGAACTGCGGTGGAGAACTACCGCGGAGAAGCTTCAGGAACTGGCAGGTCTTCAGGCCGCAATGCTCGACAGGGCTGCCCAACTGCTCAGTACCGGAGGAATCCTGGTCTATGCGACCTGTTCAGTCGAACCCGAAGAAAACGAACTGCAGGTCGAAGCGTTCCTTCAGCGCCACCCGGAGTTCATCGCCGAAACCCAGACACTCACGCTGCCCGGTTCCCGGGAAGGCTTCGATGGCGGATTCGCCGTGCGTTTCAGCAAAAACGGGAAATGACGATGCAGGGCCTCGATGAACACTGTCGCACCCTGCTCGAAACATTCCTCAACTACCTGACGCTCGAGCGCAATTTTTCGGGAAACACGCGCGTCTCCTACCTCAACGACCTGAACCGATACCTCACCAGGTTGCAGGATGAGGGCGTCAGCCCCGCCGAAGCAGCGCCGGGCGACATCAGAAGGTTCATCCAGGAGTTGCACGACATCGGCCTTGAAGCAAGCTCGGTGGCACGCAACATCTCCGCCATACGTTCGTTCCACAAATTCCTTGTTACGGAACGTCTGGCCGAAAACAATCCTTCAGAGAACATACGGCAGCCGAAACAGGCGCGATACCTGCCATCCGTCCTATCTGTAGAAGAGATGATGCTCCTGCTCGAAGCCCCGTTGCGTCGGCACCCTCCAGGCAATTTCCTGCTCCGCGACAAGGCGATGCTCGAATTCCTCTATGCTACCGGCGTAAGGGTCAGCGAACTCACCGGGGTCTATCGGCAGAACCTCCATCTCGACGACGGTTTCGTGAGAGTCGTGGGCAAGGGATCGAAAGAGCGCCTGGTACCGATCGGCGAGACCGCCGCATCATGGGTAAAACGCTACCTCGAAGAGCTGAGGCCAAGCCTGGCAGGACCAGCCTCGCAGGACGTCGTGTTCCTGAACTCGCGGGGCGGGAAGCTCTCCCGCATGGCCGTCTGGTCAATGGTCAGGCAGTACGCGGTGCTTGCCGGTATCGAAAAAACGATCAGCCCCCACACTTTCCGCCACTCCTTCGCGACCCACCTGCTCGAAGGCGGCGCAGACCTACGCGCCGTCCAGGAGATGCTCGGCCACAGCTCGATCATCGCCACACAGATCTACACCCACATCGACCGCTCCTTCATCAAGGAGGTTCACCGCACCTTCCACCCGCGGGGATAAGTCGAAGATGACGGACTTCAGGGCGGGGAGAGAAAAATGTATATGAACACTCTTCGGACTTCAGCCCGAATTCTTCAACCCCCCTCCTACCCCTTCATGATGCCTACAGGAATCAGCTTCGCCACCTTTCGCGCGATTCCGGCCGCGGCCACCGTGCCGACCACATCAGCGATGTCCTTGTAGGCTTCAGGAGCCTCTTCGGCCAGTCCCGACAGGGATCCGGCCTGAACCGAAATGCCCATAGACTCAAGCTCCTGCATGAGCCGTCCGCCCTGCACCATCTGCTTGGCCCGGTTCCTCGACATGCTTCGACCGGCGCCGTGGCATGAAGAACCGAAACTCTGCAGCATCGAGGCAGACTCGCCTTCAAGCACGAATGACGCCGTGCCCATGCTCCCCGGAATAATCACCGGCTGGCCAGGAAACGCCCTTGTGGCGCCTTTGCGATGAACCAGCAATTGCCTTGTTTTGCCGTCGAGCTCGTGGGTTTCGAGTTTGGCGATGTTGTGCGCCACATCGTAGACGACTCGGAGAGGATTGTGGCCAATGACCGCCGTCCACGCCTGCCTGATTTCCCAGGTGATCAACTGTCGATTTGCCCAGGCGAAGTTCGCCCCGGCGGACATGGCGCTGAAATAGTCCTGCCCTTCGGGCGAGCGAAACGGCGCACAACCGAGCTCGCGATCAGGCACCGTAATGCCGTAGGCCGGCATCGCGCGGTTCATGATGCGTATATGATCAGTGGCAATCTGGTGGCCGAGGCCCCTTGAGCCGGTATGAAGCTGTATGACGACCTGCCCCTTGAACAGGCCCATGCGTTCAGCGGCCTCATGGTCGAAAATCTCCGCCACGCGGTCAATTTCCACAAAATGGTTTCCGGCTCCCATGGTGCCGAGCTGATCCATTCCCCGCTGCTTGGCCTGTTGCGAAACCTTGGCCGGACTGGCAGCCTCAAGCACTCCGCCTGACTCGATATGGTCCAGGTCCTCCTTCTCTCCGTACCCGAACTCAACCATACATGGCGCCCCTTCATGCAATACCTTGTCGAGCCGGTTCAGGGTAAAGGTTATCAGGTTACCCTTTCCGACGCCGGAAGGCACGCGACGATAGATCTCCCGGGCAATGGCCGGGATCTTTTCACCAATGCGTTCGAAGGATTCGCGTGTCGCGAGCAACCTGACGCCGCAGTTGATGTCGTAACCGATTCCACCAGGTGAGATTATGCCATCGTCAAGATCGAACGCCGCCACACCTCCGATAGGAAAACCATACCCTTCATGGATGTCTGGCATGGCGATAGCATGGCCAACGATACCAGGTAGCGTCGATACGTTGACGAGCTGATCAAGGGAATGGTCTGCTAAAATCTGCTTGAGCATCGATTCTGAAGCGTAAAAACGCGCTGATACCCGCATGTCGCTACGATAGGACCGGGGAATCTCCCACAACCATCCCGATAGCTTCCTGATTGACGACCTGTCCAACGTCCTCTCCGTTTAACCCTGCGGCTCCTGACTGCCCTTTTCAGTCAGAACCATTGGAGAAAGGTAAGCGTTCCTGCCCCTGAAGCCCTTGCCATGCAGGGGCATGTCCTGAAAGAGCTTATCCTCAAAGGCACCTGAACTGAATGAGTCGGGGGTTCCTGCAGAATCAGCGTTTGCGATGACCTTCCAGCTCAATCCGGAGCGCAGAAAGGGTCATGTTGACGTCGAGCAGGAAAAAAACGAGCGCGACGATAAGGCAGAGCATGCTGAAAATGAAGACGGTTTCGATGAGCAACGGGACTTCGATGTGAAAAAGGCTGGTCATGAACAGCAGGATGATGAGCGTGGCCGCTCCGAGGCATGTTGAGGTGGCAAGAAGAATCGCCGTCCTGATATAACGGGCACGTTTCCAGAGCACCATGATCTCCCGGTCGACCTTCGACCTTATAGCTGCGGAAAGCGATTCGTATTCGTCAAGCAACGCCCTTGCGCGGTCGATGGTCCGGCCAAGGCGGTTCGTCATGCTCAGGAGAAGCAGGCCGATTCCCGAAATAAGGATAACCGGCCCGATTGAGGTCTGCAATAAAGGGACAAGTTCACTGATGGTTTTAATGCTCATTCTTTATGTTTTTCATTGGTATTTTCATCAACGGCACGGTGAAGTGTGACCGTTGCAAGATCAAGTCTGTCGCCGGGCTGGGGTATCATCGCGTCAACGGCAAGTTCATCCTTCAGGAACCCCTTGAAAGACTCCTTTACGGACTCCTCACCATGCACGATCATCACCGCCGGGCTCCCCTCGCCGGTTCTGAGCCAGCGCAGGAGGTCGTTGCGATCCCCATGGGCAGAGAGGCCGCCGATGGTATGCACCCTTGCCTCAACCCTGTAGGGCCTTCCGTGCAGAAAAACCTCCTTCCGCCCTTCGACCAGCTGGCGACCAAGAGTCCCCTCCGCCATAAATCCGCTTATCAGGATATGACAGTCCGGCCTTTCGAGGTTGTGTTTCAAGTGATGAATAATCCGTCCACCATTGCACATTCCGCTGCCGGCGATAATGATGGCGCCTTCATTCATGCTGTTGATTGTCATGGACTCTTCGATCTTTCCGGTCAGGTGCAGGTTGCCGACAGGCGGCATCCTGCGGACGTTACGTCGGAAAAGGGCTGCTTCTTCGTCCCATAGCTCCTCGTGGCTCCAGTAGATACGGCTGGCTTCAATCGCCATGGGACTGTCGAGGAATATCTCCCATTTGGCCAGATCCCATTCATGGTAGTGCTGCCCGAAAAGATAGAGCAGCTCCTGGCTTCGACCGACGGCAAAAGCGGGAATCAGGATATTGCCGCATTCAAGGCAGGCGGTGCTGATGATCTCACCGATCTCGGCCACGGTCAGGTCGAAATTCTTGTGCAGGCGGTCGCCGTAGGTGCTTTCGACGATCACGACGTCAGCCTGCCCGATGGCCTCCGGGTCGTTGAGGATCGGTGAATCGTACTGCCCCATGTCGCCGCTGAAAACGAAGGTACGGTGAACATCCCCCTCCGAGACCTCAATCTCCACAAAAGCGGAACCGAGAATATGGCCGGCGTCATGCAGCCGCACCGAAATCCCCGGCACGATCTGCTGCTTCTGGCCATAGCGGAGTCCTTTCATATGCCCGATGGCGCGCATCGCCTCCTCGACGGTATAGAGCGGCGCAGCATCCCCATCCCCGTGACGTCGACGGTATTGAGCGTCATGCTCTGCAAGGGATGCCGAATCCTTCAGGAGGACGTTGCACAGGTCGATCGTTGCATGATGGGTGTATACAGGACCTCGAAAGCCTCTGCTGACCAGCAGGGGAAGTCGGCCGGAATGGTCGATATGTCCGTGGCTGAGCACGACAGCATCGACTTCCGCAGGATTGAAGGGAAATGGCTCGTGGTTAAGCTCTTCTGTCTCCCGACTGCCCTGGACAAGTCCGCAGTCAAGGATGATCGTGTATCCTCCCGCCCTGAGAATATGGCAGGAGCCGGTCACGCGCCGGGTCGCTCCGTAGAATTCAAGTTCCATGTTGATCGCTTGTATTTCCTGGGCCAACTTCACGTATAACCTGTAAGTAATTATACATCAAAACAGGCAATGAAGGTTCCGATTTCACTGAAACACGTTGTACCGGATGCCCGAAAAAGGAACCGGCCTGACAAGTCAGGCCGGTTGTAATGAATGCGATCAATCTTTCATGCGCTTTTTCTTTGTAGCGCTGAAGCCGGTGAAGAATGGGCTCTCCTTCCTTGCCTTTCCGGTGCCACCGGGACCTTTCTTGAAGCTCTTCTTCTTGTCACCGCCATAGCTGCCGCCACCATAGCTGCGATCGCCACCGCGGTCACCACTGCGGTCGCCGCCGCGATCGCTGCCGAAGCTGCGGTTTCCGCCACGGTCACCACCTCCGCCATAACTGCGGTTTCCGCCGCGGTCGCCACCACGATCACCATAGGAACCCTCGCGTTCGTCCATCTTCGAAGCCCTGAGCTGACGGCCGCAAACACGTACCTTCTTGAGCTCCTGGTAGACGTCGTTGGGGATTCCGGCAGGAAGTTCTACGGTGCTGTACTGCTCGTTGATCGTGATACGACCTATCGCTTCGGGATCAAGGCCGATCTCGTTGATGATCGCACCTGCGATGTTGCCGGGCTTCACATCATGGACGCCGCCCACTTCGAGGCGATAGGTCTCTTTCTTCTCGTCTGCATAGAGACCCGTTTTGCCGCCGCGCGGCTTCCTCGAATCCTGATGACGGCTCTCGTCGCGGTAGGAATCACCGCCACGATACGAGTCGCCGCGTGATGATTCGCGACGCGGTTCGCGGTCGCTCTGGTAAGAGGATTTTTCCGGTTTTGCCGAAAGCAGGAACGGCGTGTCGCCCTGCAGCAGCTTTGCAAGCGCAGCAGCGGCTTCAAGCTCCGTCACGTCATGTTCCAGGCAGTACTGCTCGACCAGGCGGGTGTAAAACTCAAGGTCTTCGCCTGCGATAGCATCGGAGATGCGCTGCTTGAAGCGGGCGATACGCTTGTCGTTGATGATTTCAGTCGAAGGCAGCTCCATCTGGTCGATGCGCTTGCGGGTTGCACGCTCGATAGCGAAAAGCATGCCTCGCTCCCTCGGGGAAACGAACAGGATCGCCTCGCCGCTGCGTCCGGCACGGCCAGTCCTGCCGATACGGTGCACATAGGACTCGGTGTCGGTCGGAATATCGTAGTTGATCACGTGGCTGATGCGGTCCACATCGAGACCCCTTGCCGCAACGTCAGTTGCGATAACGATGTTCAGGTTGCCGTCCTTGAGCTGTTCGATGGTACGCTCACGCTGGGCCTGGGCCATGTCGCCGTTCAGTGCGGATGCGGAGTAACCCCTGGCCTGCAGCTTTTCGGCAAGCGCTACGGTCTCGGTCTTGGTGCGTACGAAGATGATGATGCCGTCAAACGGTTCAGCCTCGAGGATGCGCGTCAGGGCATCGAGTTTGTGGTGACCGCCGACCATCCAGTAACGCTGGCGAATGGTGTCGACCGTCGTGGTCTTCGACTCGATCGTAATCTCAGCCGGAGCCTTCAGGTGCTTGCGGGCGATACGCAGGATCGGAGCTGGCATCGTGGCCGAGAAAAGAGCGACCTGCCTGCTGTCCGGAGTCTGGTCGAGAATCCATTCGACATCGTCGATGAAGCCCATGCGAAGCATTTCGTCAGCCTCGTCGAGCACAAGGTACTGCAACCCTTCGAGGTTCAGCGTGCCCTTGCGCATATGGTCCATCACCCTGCCGGGAGTACCGACGACCACATGGACGCCTCGTTTGAGCGAGCGGAGCTGCACTCCGTAATCCTGTCCGCCGTAGATGGGAAGCACGTTGAAGCCCTTCATCTGCTCGGCATAGGTATGGAAAGCCTCCGCCACCTGGATGGCGAGTTCCCTTGTCGGCGCAAGCACAAGAGCCTGGGGCTCAGGGCGGGAGAGATCGATGTTGGAAAGGATAGGCAAAGCGAAAGCTGCCGTCTTACCGGTGCCGGTCTGAGCCTGGCCGAGGACGTCGCGACCTTCGAGGATCAGCGGAATGGTCCGGGCCTGGATTGGTGTAGGAGTTTCGTAACCAACCGCTTCGAGAGCGCTGAGGATTGGTTCCGATAGATTCAGGTTGCGAAAAGTCATCGGCGTGTCATTGAGTTCTGTCATTAATCGTTCCTTCCATGGACACATGTAATCTCACCCGATGTGCAATCTGAACTGAAAACGTTTACCGGTGCCCGATATCCCCACGTAACCACATATTGAATACATGGCAACTGAAAATAGATCCTGAAATCTCCATCAGCCTGAAAAACCTGACGGATGAACCCAGTTTCTGCGCTCCGGCCGCGTTACGTTCAAACCGCTCAAAACGGTAAAAAGATGCGACCAATATTATTGAAAAAATGCCTCGAAATGAGGCGAAGTGGCAGCAATGCTGGAAAGAAGAGAAATGAAGAGGGGTTGTCATCAACCGTTAATCCGTCGATCAGCAGACTGGATGTCCGCCTTCGATCCGTCACAATCAGCAGGAAACCGAGGCTTTATGGGCCATCCGTTCTCCCGGGCTCTTTCTTGGCATATTCACCACACCATAAATCGTCACCATAGTACGATTTTATTCTGCCAAAGACGAATTTATTTTTCAAAGGGAGTAAATGGGGCTCGACAGAGCTCGACATACTCAACCCCGCCAGGTTTCATGAACGACTCGTACAGGCAGATCGTATCGAAGGTGCCTCGCCATTCTACCGGCGTGCAAAGCTTTTTCGAAGCCATGGCCTGCAGGTCGTGAGCGTTGAAACGGGCGATGGTCAGATGAAGCAGGAACGCTCTCCGATGCTCCTCCTGCACGCCCGGCACTGCCTGAAGCAGCCAGGAAAGCTCCTTCAGCAGGTCCGGTGCAGGTCCGGTCGCCCAGATCAGCCTCGGTCGTCGAGGGTCCGACCCGAACGAAACCGTGTCGAACAGAACCTCTACCGGAGCCAGCCCGACGGCGGCTTCGTTGATCGCCCTGCACACCGGCCCGACATCGCGGCACTCCCACGGGGCCACCAGCGTAAGATGGAGGTTCCCAGGTTTCACCCACCTCACCTTAAGGCCCGCATGTGACCTCCTGAACGACTCTGCGCCATCGACCAGGCTACCTCCGGCAGGCATCCCGATAAAAACCAGCTTACCGCTCACCGTGGCACCTCCATTATGAAAATCGGACCTCTTTATTGTCGAAGATATTGGACTAAAGTCCGGACTATTTTTCAGATCATCGATCCCCGGACTGAAGTCCGGGGCAACTGAAAAGGGAGAAGATGAACACCCGTCATTCCGACTTTTTGAAACTCCGGGCATTCTGACATCCCACATTCGGTTGCCCCGGGGTTCAACCCGGGGGAAGAAGAGATATAAAACAATATTAAACCCTTCGGACTTCAGTCCAACATCTTCAATAATGCCCTGTACGCTTTGATAGCCGAAGCAATCGTATTGGCCCCATCAGATATCCATAAGTAATATCGCCCTCCACCTCCCATCAGCAAGCCGTTCGACACTCGCGCCGTGATAGGTCACAGCCTTGATCTCGTCACGGGCGCCTGTTATGGCTCGGCCTGTAAAAGAGCCTTCGACAAACTCATCACCGATTGAACTCACCACAAGCGCATCATAGGCCTCATGGTGGATCTGGGCAAAGCTGAGCGACTCATTGAGCAGATCGACCAGCAGCATTGACCTGTCGGGAGCCTCTATGCGGAAACTCCTTTCTGCACGTCTCTCAGCCCATTCCGGCCCGACCCATTCGGTTATGGCCCGCAAAGCTTCGCCGATAAGCTCCTCAAAGCTTCCCGCCGTCACCTCCATGCTGAGATCGGCTGTATGTTCAAGCATCCTGTAGGGCATCGATTCCATCCGGAATGGATAAACCGGGCAAGTATCTCTTTATTGAAAATGTACGCAACGTCGGCAACGATTCCCGACTCACGCCGCAATCAGGCCTCATGTCTCTTTTTTTGTTACCTTTAGCAGACGATCCATTCATCAGCAGAACCATGGCATCATTCGCCCTCAAAGCATACAGGAACCTCTCCCCTCTTCTGCCGGGCCTTCTCCGCGTGCTCTCTTCGCATATTCCGAAGCTGAAAATATTCGCCGAAGCCCGCCACGATCTCTTTATGGAGCTGGAAACACGCCTTCGCGCCATTCCGAAACCATCCTGCCGCCTATGGGTGCACGCCTCTTCGGTCGGCGAATTCGAACAGGCCCGACCGGTCATCACCGAACTGAAACATCGGGTACCGGAGCTGGATGTCGTGGTGTCGTTCTTCTCCGACTCGGGATACGAAGCCCGCAGAAACTATCCGGACGCAGCTGCAGTCTTCTACCTGCCGCTCGACACCCCGGACAACGCACGTCGGCTCGTCTCGCTCCTCAAGCCGGACATTTTCATGCTGATGCGATACGACTTCTGGCCGAACCATCTCGAAGCCGTCAAAAGGAGCGGTGCGAAAATGCTCCTGGCAGCAGCGGCCCTGCCTCCACGCTCCCCGTACCTCAAACCGGGCCTCAGGGGACTCTACCGCGATCTTTTTTCACTGTTCGACGCCATCTTCACGATCGACCGGCAAGACGTCACCGCATTCCGCGACGATTTCGGCTGCACACAAGCAGTAAAAGCAGGCGATCCCCGATTCGACCAGGTGTATGAACGGCAAAAGAGGAGCGACGATCGGGCCGCCAAACTCAAGCCGCTGTTCCAGGGCAGAAGCGTTCTCGTCGGCGGCAGCACCTGGGAGCCCGACGAAGCAATCCTCGTACCGGCCTGGCAGCCCCTGCGTGAACAACTGAGCCTCGTGCTTGTTCCTCATAAAGTCGATCGCCCGAACATCGACCGGATCATGGAATACCTGAGTCAAAAGGAGATTGACGCCGTGCAGATATCGTCGATGGACCCAACCTTCGACGCCGGCAAACAGGTGCTTGTTGTCGACCAGACAGGCTACCTCGCGGAACTCTATGCGATCGCCTCTGTCGCCTATGTCGGCGGTGCGTTCGGCGTCAACGTGCACAACACGATCGAACCTGCCGCACACGGCATTCCTGTGCTCTTCGGGCCACGGCACGGAAACTCTCCTGAAGCCGCAGGGCTCATTGAAACCGGAGCCGCGACTGTCGTGACCGGTCAGCCGGAGCTTCGGCACATTCTGGAACAGTTCGTCACAAACCCGGATAAGATGAAAAGTGAGGGAGCAAAAGCGGCCGCCTTCGTCCAGTCGCGCCTAGGGGCGACAAAGATCATCACCGAAGCAATTGAACAGATGCTATCGGCTACCCGATAATTCACTGCATGAAGCTACCAAAGGAAGCTGCCACCAAAGAATACGGGAAAGCCGACATCCCGGAAACGCCGAGCTCCCGACGGCGCAAAAAACGCTCGCATCCTGACTTTTGAGATGGCATCTCTCTTGGATTTCACCTCCAACGCACCGCGACGAACGACGTCTCCAAAGCACCAAACAGATTTATCGGGGAACCCTGTTGTCGATCGAAAAACTGATTTGCGTATATTCAGGGCATAACGACACATAAACGAACCCATAACACCATGCTCACCAGAATCCAAAGCCTCTACCTGTTTCTGGCCGCCCTGCTCGCCTTCGGCAGCATGACGCAGCCGTTCTGGCTCTTCCAGTCAAGCCAGACCATCCTGTTCGGCGACTTTACGCAGATCCAGGGCGCAAGCGTCATCGTCACCGCATTCAGCATGGCCGGAGGCATCTTCTCTCCACTCACCGGAATTGTCGCCATTGCAGCCATCTTCCTGTTCAACAACCGGAAACTGCAGTTACAGCTCATCCTGCTGTGCATCCTCCTGTTCGCCGGAGATATCTTTTCAGGCCTCATCGCCGCACATTTCCTGAATGAGTTCCTGCACACAGGCGGAACCGCAGTCACGCACCACCCCTCGAACGGATTTTTCATGCTGCTTCCAGAACCCATTCTTTTCTGGCTGGCTTCGACAGGGGTGAAAAAGGACGAGAAAATCGCGACTGCGTACAAGAGGCTCTGAGATGCGCTTAGTCCTTACAACAGGCGACATCCATGGCATAGGCCCCGAAATCCTCCTGAAGAGCTTCATGCGCCTCCAGGACTCAGGCCATGAGTTTCTTGCTGCCGGCTCGCTCAAAGCCCTTGAATACTACCGTGACCTCCTCAAGTTGCCGGTTCGGCTGGTGGCGGTCGAAGAGCGTTCAGCTATCTCCCGGCTCACGCCAGATAAAGGTGTGCTTCCGGTGCTGAGCGTTGCCGAACCCGACTCCATCCATCCGGGCACGGTGTCAAAAACAGCCGGCGATATCGCCATGCGCTCCCTTGAAGCCGCTGCCGGTCTCTGCAGGGACGGCATCTGTGACGCCCTCGTCACCGCCCCGATCCACAAGGAAGCAGTATCCCTTGCCGGCTACAGCAATACCGGCCACACCGATTTCCTTGCGACATTTTGCGGCGTACCGTCGCCGATCATGCTCTTCGTCGACCCCGTCTCAGGGCTGAAAGTCGCGCTGGCCACGATCCACGTGCCGCTTTCGAAAGTCCCCTCGCTCATCAGGGCGATCGATCTCGACAAGTTCTTCCTTTCCCTCGCAGCATCGATGCGAAAGGACTTCCGGCTTGAGCGCCCATCCATCGCCGTGCTCGGCCTCAACCCGCACGCATCTGACGGCGGCGTCATGGGCGACGAGGAGGCGACGATCATCCAGCCATGCATTGAACGCCTTTCGCCAAATCTCCGGATCGAAGGTCCGTTCCCTGCGGACGGGTTTTTCGGAGCAAAGCGATACGGCAACCATGACCTCGTCGTCGCCATGTACCACGACCAGGGTCTGCTGCCATTCAAAGTGCTCGCCTTCGACACCGGCATCAACGTCACGCTGGGACTGCCGATCGTCAGGACCTCGCCCGACCACGGCACCGGATTCGACAAGGCAGGCAAAGGCATCGCATCTGAACGCAGTTTTTATGAGGCCGCGCTGCTTGCCGGCCAAATCGCACAGAACCGAACGACAACCAGGTAGAAAACCATGATCACATTCGTCAATACCGACATCGAACTCAGGAAAAAGCCCATTTTCAGGAACCTGAACCTCACCATCCAGCCTGGCGAACTGGTCTATATCGCAGGAAGGAGCGGCAGCGGAAAAACAACGCTGCTCAAGTCCCTGTACATGGAGGTCAAACCCTCGAAAGGCGAGATCGTCGTCAACGGCGTCAGTTCAAGAAGCATTAAAAAACGGCAGATCGCCCTGCTGAGGCGCAAGCTCGGCATCATATTCCAGGACTTCAAGCTTCTCGAAGACCGCAACGTCTACGACAACCTCGCATTCGTCCTGAAAGTGACCGGCACAAAAAATGCGCTCATCAAAGACAAGGTGATGAACGCCCTCCGGGAGGTCGGCCTCGAACACGCAGCCAAAGAGATGCCCCTGAACCTCTCCGGAGGCGAACAGCAGCGCGTCGCCATCGCCCGCGCTCTGGTCGGCGAACCGGTCGCCATCCTTGCTGACGAACCGACCGGCAACCTCGACCCCGACACCTCGATCGAGATCCTGGAATACCTCAAGAAGATCAACGCCAAAGGCATCAGCGTCATCATCGGCACCCACGACTACGAACTCGTGCGCCACTACCCCTCCCGCACCCTGATGATCAGCGAGTTGAACCTGGTCGAATGCACCATCGAATCAGCCCCGACCGGCTGGCGCCCCGTTCCCGCCATAGCTGCACAGACGCAACAACAACCAGCCGAAATGCCGTAAACAAAGAACCCCGGGTTCAGACTCGGGGTTTAATCGTTTATTGTTTCCATGACGCGGTATCGTAACCGAAAGTCAGGCTTTCAGTGTTCGCCATGCAGTGAGGTCTTTGGTCAGGAAAATGAAAGGGTTCGAAACATCGGCAAACCCGATGTGATCGCCGATTATCATCCTTTATTGACAAATCTGACCTTATCTCACTATCTTAGTTTAATTGGAACAGATTTCTCAAACTCGCGTCACTGTTTCACAATGATCATGCGATATAGATATCCGACCATTCCCGATACTGAATGCACCGCACTGGAAATTTATCGGTGTTATCGTATCAACCGTATGCATTCCCGCATTACGACCCGATCCCCCTTCTCTTTTTTCGTGCATATAGAATCAACCCTCAACCCATAATGAATACGGCCATGAAAAAAACATGTGCGTTGATCATGCTGTTTGTCGGTCTGGGTGCAGCTCCAGCTCTCGCAGCTCCTTATGTAAGCGTATCAGCCGGCCTTGGACTTCCGGGAGATTTCGAGGAATTGTCAAATGCCTGGGGCGTCAATTCGGGCGTCTCATGGAACGGAGCCGTCGGTTATGACTTTAACGGCCCTCGCGTCGAAGCCGCCATCGGCTACCAGGAGACCGATTTTGCCAGCGCCGGAAGCGGTCAGACCTCCTTTTATTCCTTTATGGCGAACGCCTGTTACGACATCCCCATCGTTAAGGGAGCAAAAGCATACGTCCTTGGTGGCGTTGGCGTCATGGATCTGAAGGCTGATGACGATCCGCCGACCTCCTATTGGTTAAACGAGACCTATTTCGCCTGGCAACTCGGTGCCGGTGTCGGTATCGACCTTTCGAAATCGGTGGTTCTCGACCTTGGTTATCGTTACCTAAAACCGGAAAACATCATCTGCGCCTATCACGATGCTGACGTCAACTGGGAAAACCACAGCGTCATGGCAGGAATCAGGTACTCCTTCTGATCTTTCGACTACCATGCTGAAGGCCGGGGATTGCTGAATCTCCGGCCTGATGCCTTGACGCTGCCAGCAAGCATCAGCCATCGAAAACAGCCTCTCTTGAGCTCCCGGACACTCCTCATCCATGGATAGGTATGTTCGCACTGCTCGTCAACGTCAAAGATGAACAAGCCGAAGCACCCAATCTGCACTACAGCTTCATCAATTAATACGACGATCATCGCCCCCTCTTCGTGGCCCTGATAACCATAAGCCAAACCTGATCCTCCCCGAACCACAAAAGCAACTTGTACCGAAACAGGCGGGACGCTCTCGCCAGAATGCTCGACCGAGGCTTTCTGATATGTCCATTTCTTGCTGCAAATCCCCTTATTCCCGCAAAACCTCTACGACAACTCTCCATGCCTGCAACTTCGCGTTCAGGTTCATTGCCGCGTGTGCCGGGCTGGTAGACGGCAGTTGGACAAGCTCTACCCTTTCGGGAATGATTCGTTTGCTGAAATGCCGATGAAACAACGACATCGCCTTCGCGCCGTTGAAGAAGATATGCGTTATATCGGGGTGCGAATGAAGAAATCCGATGATGTCGTTCGGGACTTCCGAACCGGCAATGATCGCGGAGTCCAGGCTGCCACTTCGCGTCGCCGAGGCGAGAACATCCCATAAAGCAACACCCGAATCCATGACAAGCTCAAGCCTGGCGGGATAATCAAGCGACGAACCGTCGCCGAGCAACACCTCCATCAGCGGCCAGAAGACGTTGCGGTCATGAGCATAATAACGCTGTCGCCTGATGGAGGCCACGCCCGGAATGCTACCGAGCACAAGCACTCGTGCATCTGCGCGCGCAACCGGCTTAAAACCATCTGCCACGATTCACCTCTCCGATGTTTTCAACGCTTCGCATCACCGGCCGACGATAAATTTCATCATTCTGACAAAGGTTATGTTCTCAAAACAATATACGCCGACGGATCACTCCTGTCGATAAGAGAGGGGAACATCAGCACACCTTCTGAAATCCACGCAGTAAGTATGCCCCTCATCATCAGGCCTAAAACGGCAGGTCGTTGCGCCAATACAGTACATCTGTTCCCTGGCACCGAGACTTATCATTAAAATCGCCAACCCCGTCTTTACACCATTAAGCGAACGAACGAATGTCCCGAAAATCACTCAGTGTAAGCCGATAACCTGCAAGACCGCCACGGCATTCTTTGATTCCTGCTCCATGCCGCTTTTTGCATTAATAAAAGGTTACCGTACTTTTAAATCAGAGTTCGAAATACTGAAACCCTGCCATCATGCCATCCAATTCCGACATCAATCGAGATAACCTGGTTTTCCGACTCTCCCTCCTGACAAGGCGTTGTCGCCAGATCATCGACAATGAATTTCAGGATGCCGGCCTGACGGAAGCAACCTGGCGTCCGTTACTGCATCTCCATGTCCTCGGGAACCAAAGCAAACAGAAGGATCTGGCGGCATCGGTCGGCATAGAAGGAGCCACGCTCGTACGTCTCATCGATACCCTTGTCGACAAGGGACTGATTCAACGTACCGAAGACAGTTCTGATCGTCGCAAAAATCTCATCAGCCTGACAGAGGAGGGCCGATCTACCGTCGAAAGGCTTCGGAAAATCATCGACCCGCTGCAAGAGCAGCTTCTCAGCGATTTCAGCGACAAAGACATAGCTACCATCGGCAAATTCATCCTCACGCTTGAATCGAAAGTCCGTAATTTTTGGCAGGAACTCAGACGATGATCAGGTGGTACCTACGCCGAAGGTTCAGGAGATGAAACCTTATCCCTGAACCGATTCGACCGTTTGCCACCCCAACACCAGACCGCCTGCACATCGACAGAAACCGTGCAGGTTCCCGAGTCACCCTGCCCGCTTGTGATTTCCCCTGACAGCGCACACCCCAAATCCCCTGGCATCATGCTGAGAGGCAGTACTCTTTTTTTTTATTTGCTCTTTCGCATTCTATTCATTAGAATACTAATGATTTGAATATCACTTCAGAAGAAACAGGCTACAAGCATTAAGGTTCTCTTGACATGCCCGTTTTCGATCAACTGCCTCCATTCTGAAGTGCTTTCAATGTTCATGTTCCTGTCTGTATGCCTGAGCAAAAAGCGCTCTTTTTCGAGCGGTGATGCGTGTGCGGAAAGCAGTGCGAAACTTGACGACGACAAGAACCGACGTGTCGTTTGCCCAGGCAAGACAGGAATAATGGCCTGAGAGATCAGCAGGCCTACTTGAATGCCAGATGTATAAGAAGATCTGCATGGTGCAGAACTCACAAACAAAACAATCACACAAAGATGAAAAAGTTACTTTTAACAATTTCAATGGCGATGGTTTGCTCAACATCCTATGCGTTCGGCGTAAGTGATTTGCAGGTAGGAAAATCAACGAAACATGACGTAGCTGTTGCCCAATCTCCCAATGCCGCAGTTGTCATCAAGAATGATCTCTACGCCTACGAAAAAACCATCAACATAACGAGCAACGCCGGGTCACTCTACACCGTCTATCATTTCAACGGTGACACGTTGTCATCTATCGAGCAGACCAATAACAGGCCATGATCTTCGATCTTTCCCCAGACGCCACACGATCCATGCGCCACAGCCGATCCGCTCATGATAAATGAGGTCAAACCGACAGGTGACTCATGTGCGACTGTTCACCTGAAAACGCCTGGCGAACGATCTGCTATGGACGCACGCCACACATGAAGCGTCAAAAAGAAGTAAAGCGCAGTTCAAAGCCCCCATTCCCGAAGGTCGTTTTGCGACGGGAAAGGGGGCTTTGAATTCGAGAAACTGAGCGGTTGTTTGTCAATCAGTTCAGCATTGACACACCTCGACGCCCCTTGCTTGTACCTTACGGCAGCTTCGACACCAGCAGAATCCGACCACTCTTGTTCACAAGGGTGTTAGCCCGAACTTCTCCGCAATCGCTCACCAGCGCACGCGTCAGCATTCTGGCAGAAGAAGGAGTCATGACCAGCAACCCGTCATCTGTCCTTATCAGGCCATTGTTACCGGCAAGTTGATCCAGCAGGCCCTGATCAACCATATATCTGATCAATCCGTCTCCATTGAAGTCAACGTTCACCTGCCCTGCCGCATTTCCATTATTGGTGATCATCGCCACGACACGGCCCGGAACGGCCTTTATCCCCCCCGCCGGGTTCACCTGAGGCGGCATTCCCGGAAGCGTTGTCGCAGCGTATCTGCTATGCAAATACCCGATATGCCGCATACCACTCAAAGCTCCGGAATCGATAGCCAAAACAGGCGCTGTGGCGGCAAGCATTCCGACCAGGCTCATTACTGAAACAAGTATGAACGGACAGCAACCGTCCTTGGGCCTCACGGAGACTTCAATCCGCTGTTTCCTGAACTTCGAACTGATGATTCGATAATAAATACCTTTCATGATCAACCTCCTGCATTTAGATTTAATCCTCTAATAACCTTTTCCGAAAGAAATGTCGGGAACAACCAGTTGACGACAGTGTCGCATACATTTTCCGAATCAAACAGTCCCTGCTTCATTTGCTGATTGTCTCTGATAACATGCGACCGCCACCCACCCTGCTGACGTTAATACACTTCCGATAAAACGACTCCGCCCCGCCCCCTGAAACCCTTGAGGATGCTCTCACGTTTGAACCAAAATCAAGTCGCGAGTGATCCGCCAATACTCTTTACGCCTTGCGAATACGAACTAACGATCAGCACCCTCTAAGCGTATTTATTTACACCACTCAATCTCAAACAAACAGCAGCCGCCAAGTAATCAGCCAACCCGCCTTTACGCCATAGAAGTAATAATAGGGATAATAAATTTATTTACCACATTTTTATCTCTTTTTTCTCACCCTTAATACGCCAATGCGTATATTAATACTCCACAATCTCTTCGGGGACATCCTATAGTGAATATTCCAAATACCAATTTATTCTAACCAATAACAGTCCCACCAAGTGCTTGAAAAAGCACGATTTGGAGCGGCGGGTTGCTCACCTGTAATGAATCTCGTACCTTATCGTTATCTGGTATGCGACATGCTGATGAACGGCTGTCAAGCATCCTTTGTCCAGGTTCCAAGATTCGGGTGAGAGTCCCTAAATGTCCCCCACGAGGTCAAGCCTCAACGTTCGTTGAACGGGCTCCTCTCCGCCGAATCACTTCACCGTCAGCCGTTTGTCAGCTGTAGTTCAGTTTTTCATAAGCAAACATTTCCTTGTTTTTCATTAGGCTCCAAGCGATACCCAGCAGCTTTGCAGCAAGCTTAATCCGAAGAATTCCCACGATTCCTTGTTCCCGTGCACGGCCCTCTAGTTGCTTGGCAAACCATAACCTGAAATAGTTGTTTTTCGTCGAAGCAACCACGGCGGCCTGGCAAAGTGCATAGCGCAGATCAGCATTGCCTCGTTTCGATATCACTGGCGTCGCCTTCATGGCCGTCTTGCCGCTTCTTGAGGCACTTAAATCAAGTCCAGCCAGTTT